>CABHNZ010000398.1 GCA_902167985.1 Shinella sp. UYSO24 | reverse complement strand
GCTTGGCATATTCCGGCATGAGATAGATGCGGTTGTTTCGGACGGCGTCGATAGTCTGCCACGAGGCAGTCT
>CABHNZ010000397.1 GCA_902167985.1 Shinella sp. UYSO24 | reverse complement strand
TGAGTAACACGTGGGAACGTACCCATCTCTGCGGAACAACTCCGGGAAACTGGAGCTAATACCGCATACGCC
>CABHNZ010000396.1 GCA_902167985.1 Shinella sp. UYSO24 | reverse complement strand
ACGCCGCGATTGCGCAGGTCAGAGAGCACACTGGCCCAGAACTTTGCACCTTCATCGCCTGGAACCATAAGCC
>CABHNZ010000395.1 GCA_902167985.1 Shinella sp. UYSO24 | reverse complement strand
TTGTCTATGCTCATACGTGGTTCTCCTAGAAAGGTAGTTACCACGCCAGAGCACAAAATTCAGGATAGTCCCGG
>CABHNZ010000394.1 GCA_902167985.1 Shinella sp. UYSO24 | reverse complement strand
GCGCAAAGGTTCCGGCGCACTTCGATACGCCCATGCTGCCCGAGCGGTCTTCGGGATAGGCGCGGTCAAAATCGTT
>CABHNZ010000393.1 GCA_902167985.1 Shinella sp. UYSO24 | reverse complement strand
TATGACCTGGATTTCACGGGTGGTCATGCCGCGGGCATACATCGAGATGATCTTGCGATCGAAATCGGGAAAGCGG
>CABHNZ010000392.1 GCA_902167985.1 Shinella sp. UYSO24 | reverse complement strand
GGCGCAAGGTTCCGGCGCACTTCGATACGCCCATGCTGCCCGAGCGGTCTTCGGGATAGGCGCGGTCAAAAATCGT
>CABHNZ010000391.1 GCA_902167985.1 Shinella sp. UYSO24 | reverse complement strand
TATGACCTGGATTTCACGGGTGGTCATGCCGCGGGCATACATCGAGATGATCTTGCGATCGAAATCGGGAAGCGGC
>CABHNZ010000390.1 GCA_902167985.1 Shinella sp. UYSO24 | reverse complement strand
GGCGCAAGGTTCCGGCGCACTTCGATACGCCCATGCTGCCCGAGCGGTCTTCGGGATAGGCGCGGTCAAAATCGTT
>CABHNZ010000389.1 GCA_902167985.1 Shinella sp. UYSO24 | reverse complement strand
ACGATTTTTGACCGCGCCTATCCCGAAGACCGCTCGGGCAGCATGGGCGTATCGAAGTGCGCCGGAACCTTTGCGC
>CABHNZ010000388.1 GCA_902167985.1 Shinella sp. UYSO24 | reverse complement strand
GCCGCTTCCCGATTTCGATCGCAAGATCATCTCGATGTATGCCCGCGGCATGACCACCCGTGAAATCCAGGGTCAT
>CABHNZ010000387.1 GCA_902167985.1 Shinella sp. UYSO24 | reverse complement strand
ATGACCCTGGATTTCACGGGTGGTCATGCCGCGGGCATACATCGAGATGATCTTGCGATCGAAATCGGGAAAGCGG
>CABHNZ010000386.1 GCA_902167985.1 Shinella sp. UYSO24 | reverse complement strand
ATCACGGTATCGGTGATCGCGGAAATCAGGCTGGGCGACGCCTCGACGCCATAGATTTCT
The DNA here is from genome assembly GCA_902167985.1 of Shinella sp. UYSO24. GTDB lineage: Bacteria > Pseudomonadota > Alphaproteobacteria > Rhizobiales > Rhizobiaceae > Neorhizobium. The sequence goes on along the minus strand of CABHNZ010000386.1, from coordinate 17 downwards.
TCGATATGACCTGGATT
>CABHNZ010000385.1 GCA_902167985.1 Shinella sp. UYSO24 | reverse complement strand
GGACTATCCTGAATTTTGTGCTCTGGCGTGGTAACTACCTTTCTAGGAGAACCACGTATGAGCATAGACAAGACCTTT
>CABHNZ010000384.1 GCA_902167985.1 Shinella sp. UYSO24 | reverse complement strand
CCTGGATTTCACGGGTGGTCATGCCGCGGGCATACATCGAGATGATCTTGCGATCGAAATCGGGAAGCGGCGCTGGTA
>CABHNZ010000383.1 GCA_902167985.1 Shinella sp. UYSO24 | reverse complement strand
AGCTACGTACGTCTGAGCATCGATCGATGTACAGCTACGTACGTCTGAGCATCGATCGATGTACAGCTACGTACGTCTG
>CABHNZ010000382.1 GCA_902167985.1 Shinella sp. UYSO24 | reverse complement strand
ATCGGCGGCCATGGCCTTTGCCATGTCGCCTTCCGAGATCGCAACGCCGTGGGCGTCGTAGGCTGAGCCGCCGACAAGGCC
>CABHNZ010000381.1 GCA_902167985.1 Shinella sp. UYSO24 | reverse complement strand
GCTTCGCCGCCGTCCCGGCCGGCCATGTGGAAGCCGCCGAATGCCTCGGCATGACGCGCCTGCAGACCATCCGCCGCATCC
>CABHNZ010000380.1 GCA_902167985.1 Shinella sp. UYSO24 | reverse complement strand
TTTTGACCGCGCCTATCCCGAAGACCGCTCGGGCAGCATGGGCGTATCGAAGTGCGCCGGAACCTTTGCGCCGGCACTGGCGT
>CABHNZ010000379.1 GCA_902167985.1 Shinella sp. UYSO24 | reverse complement strand
AAACCACCACCACACGCGGGGTGGAGCAGCCCGGTAGCTCGTCAGGCTCATAACCTGAAGGCCGCAGGTTCAAATCCTGCCCCC
>CABHNZ010000378.1 GCA_902167985.1 Shinella sp. UYSO24 | reverse complement strand
GAAGAACCCGAGCCGCACTCGGGGCCAATCATGGATAAGATCATCAGAGCGTTTTCGCCGTTGCCGGCGTTTGCGCGTCAGAGCT
>CABHNZ010000377.1 GCA_902167985.1 Shinella sp. UYSO24 | reverse complement strand
GGCGCTCAACTCGAAGATCCGGCGTGCCGTCAGAACCCGCGGACACTTCCCCAGCGATGAGGCAGCGGCAAGTTGATCTATCTGG
>CABHNZ010000376.1 GCA_902167985.1 Shinella sp. UYSO24 | reverse complement strand
AAACCACCACCACAACGCGGGGTGGAGCAGCCCGGTAGCTCGTCAGGCTCATAACCTGAAGGCCGCAGGTTCAAATCCTGCCCCC
>CABHNZ010000375.1 GCA_902167985.1 Shinella sp. UYSO24 | reverse complement strand
CTTATGGTTCCAGGCGATGAAGGTGCAAAGTTCTGGGCCAGTGTGCTCTCTGACCTGCGCAATCGCGGCGTCAGGACATACTGATTG
>CABHNZ010000374.1 GCA_902167985.1 Shinella sp. UYSO24 | reverse complement strand
TTATGGTTCCAGGCGAATGAAGGTGCAAAGTTCTGGGCCAGTGTGCTCTCTGACCTGCGCAATCGCGGCGTCAGGACATACTGATTG
>CABHNZ010000373.1 GCA_902167985.1 Shinella sp. UYSO24 | reverse complement strand
AATCAGTATGTCCTGAACGCCGCGATTGCGCAGGTCAGAGAGCACACTGGCCCAGAACTTTGCACCTTCATCGCCTGGAACCATAAG
>CABHNZ010000372.1 GCA_902167985.1 Shinella sp. UYSO24 | reverse complement strand
CGGAGCTGTCTCGAACAAGGCAGTCTTCGTCGCACTGGCTGTTCTGCCGGACGGTACGCGGGACGTTCTGGCTTATGGTTCCAGGCGA
>CABHNZ010000371.1 GCA_902167985.1 Shinella sp. UYSO24 | reverse complement strand
GGTCGGTCGTTGTTGCCAAAACTTCGGTTTTGGTTCTGACGACTTATTGATGTCCGTTTGCTAACCGCGCGACCCGGATTTAATCTCGA
>CABHNZ010000370.1 GCA_902167985.1 Shinella sp. UYSO24 | reverse complement strand
CTGACCTGCGCAATCGCGGCGTTCAGGACATACTGATTGCCGTTGTCGACGGGCTGAAGGGCTTTCCCCAGCCATCGAGGCAAGCTTCCCGAG
>CABHNZ010000369.1 GCA_902167985.1 Shinella sp. UYSO24 | reverse complement strand
CGTAGCTGTACATCGATCGATGCTCAGACGTACGTAGCTGTACATCGATCGATGCTCAGACGTACGTAGCTGTACATCGATCGATGCTCAGACGT
>CABHNZ010000368.1 GCA_902167985.1 Shinella sp. UYSO24 | reverse complement strand
GGTTAACTCTCGGAATAGTGTCCGGTTTTTGATCGGAATCCCGTCCGGTGAATCATCGGAATCTACAGTCAGAGTAGGCTGAAAGTGAAAATTTCTC
>CABHNZ010000367.1 GCA_902167985.1 Shinella sp. UYSO24 | reverse complement strand
TCCTCCAGCGTGCTGACGCGTGCCTTCACGCGGCGATTTCGGCCGCGTTCGCCGCAAGCTGTGCCAGCAAGGCTTCGACATCAGGAGGGTTCGTACGA
>CABHNZ010000366.1 GCA_902167985.1 Shinella sp. UYSO24 | reverse complement strand
ACTCGTACGAACCCTCCTGATGTCGAACTTGCTGGCACAGCTTGCGGCGAACGCGGCCGAAATCGCCGCGTTGAAGGCACGCGTCAGCACGCTGGAGG
>CABHNZ010000365.1 GCA_902167985.1 Shinella sp. UYSO24 | reverse complement strand
ACTCGTACGAACCCTCCTGATGTCGAACTTGCTGGCACAGCTTGCGGCGAACGCGGCCGAAATCGCCGCGTGAAGGCACGCGTCAGCACGCTGGAGGA
>CABHNZ010000364.1 GCA_902167985.1 Shinella sp. UYSO24 | reverse complement strand
CGAGATGATCTTGCGATCGAAATCGGGAAAGCGGCGCTGGTATTTGGCGATCAGCACTGGGTCAAACGTGCGTTCCGGTCGCGTGGAATGGACAGCACA
>CABHNZ010000363.1 GCA_902167985.1 Shinella sp. UYSO24 | reverse complement strand
TGTGCTGTCCATTCCACGCGACCGGAACGCACGTTTGACCCAGTGCTGATCGCCAAATACCAGCGCCGCTTCCCGATTTCGATCGCAAGATCATCTCGA
>CABHNZ010000362.1 GCA_902167985.1 Shinella sp. UYSO24 | reverse complement strand
GCCGTAGGACCGGCCTTTCCCGGAATACGGTGTAGATTCCGATGATTCACCGGACGGGATTCCGATCAAAACCGGACACTATTCCGAGAGTTAACCGGACG
>CABHNZ010000361.1 GCA_902167985.1 Shinella sp. UYSO24 | reverse complement strand
CTCCGGGAAACTGGAGCTAATACCGCATACGCTTAGGGGGAAAGATTTATCGGAGATGGATCGGCCCGCGTGGATTAGCTAGTTGGTGGGGTAAAGGCCTAC
>CABHNZ010000360.1 GCA_902167985.1 Shinella sp. UYSO24 | reverse complement strand
GTAGGCCTTTACCCCACCAACTAGCTAATCCACGCGGGCCGATCCATCTCCGATAAATCTTTCCCCCTAAGGCGTATGCGGTATTAGCTCCAGTTTCCCGGA
>CABHNZ010000359.1 GCA_902167985.1 Shinella sp. UYSO24 | reverse complement strand
TCCTACCTCCAGTCCCTCCACCATATCCGGCCGCTAGGCCATCCATGGTTTCACAAGAACTGGGCTCGGACATGGGTAAAACCCACACCTGGAAGCTTCCAGA
>CABHNZ010000358.1 GCA_902167985.1 Shinella sp. UYSO24 | reverse complement strand
CAATGCACCTGAAAAGGTGGCATGGGCGTTGATGCGAGATGTTTCGAGGCGGTGAGCGCCATCTTCACCTGATTGACCGCCCATTCCTGCCGGGCTTTCGGGTTG
>CABHNZ010000357.1 GCA_902167985.1 Shinella sp. UYSO24 | reverse complement strand
CAGGTGAAGATGGCGCTCACCGCCTCGAAACATCTCGGCATCAACGCCCATGCCACCTTTTCAGGTGCATTGGCCTGGCCCTATATCTACCCTTGGCCGCAACGCCCG
>CABHNZ010000356.1 GCA_902167985.1 Shinella sp. UYSO24 | reverse complement strand
TTTTGGCAACAACGACCGACCAGAGTGACAAGCTTCCTTCCTACCTCCAGTCCCTCCACCATATCCGGCCGCTAGGCCATCCATGGTTTCACAAGAACTGGGCTCGGAC
>CABHNZ010000355.1 GCA_902167985.1 Shinella sp. UYSO24 | reverse complement strand
CTGATCATCCTCTCAGACCAGCTATGGATCGTCGCCTTGGTAGGCCTTTACCCCACCAACTAGCTAATCCACGCGGGCCGATCCATCTCCGATAAATCTTTCCCCCTAAG
>CABHNZ010000354.1 GCA_902167985.1 Shinella sp. UYSO24 | reverse complement strand
GAGTAACACGTGGGAACGTACCCATCTCTGCGGAACAACTCCGGGAAACTGGAGCTAATACCGCATACGCCTTAGGGGGAAAGATTTATCGGAGATGGATCGGCCCGCGT
>CABHNZ010000353.1 GCA_902167985.1 Shinella sp. UYSO24 | reverse complement strand
CGGCTTGGCTGAAGACGGAGTCCAAGAAGGGTCGCAAGCAAAAGCGCACCCTGAAGCAACTCCATGCCGACTGGTGAGCCTTGGCTACGACGGTTCCTATTGCCGTGTTGC
>CABHNZ010000352.1 GCA_902167985.1 Shinella sp. UYSO24 | reverse complement strand
CAACACGGCAATAGGAACCGTCGTAGCCAAGGCTCACCAGGTCGGCATGGAGTTGCTTCAGGGTGCGCTTTTGCTTGCGACCCTTCTTGGACTCCGTCTTCAGCCAAGCCG
>CABHNZ010000351.1 GCA_902167985.1 Shinella sp. UYSO24 | reverse complement strand
CCTTAGGGGGAAAGATTTATCGGAGATGGATCGGCCCGCGTTGGATTAGCTAGTTGGTGGGGTAAAGGCCTACCAAGGCGACGATCCATAGCTGGTCTGAGAGGATGATCAG
>CABHNZ010000350.1 GCA_902167985.1 Shinella sp. UYSO24 | reverse complement strand
TGGCAGCAGTAGCAAGACGGTGACCACCGACAGTGGCAAGGTTGTGCTGTCCATTCCACGCGACCGGAACGCACGTTTGACCCAGTGCTGATCGCCAAATACCAGCGCCGCTT
>CABHNZ010000349.1 GCA_902167985.1 Shinella sp. UYSO24 | reverse complement strand
CTTGCTGGCACAGCTTGCGGCGAACGCGGCCGAAATCGCCGCGTGAAGGCACGCGTCAGCACGCTGGAGGAAGAATTGCGGCTGGCGCAGCAGCATCGCTTTGGTCCCAGCAGC
>CABHNZ010000348.1 GCA_902167985.1 Shinella sp. UYSO24 | reverse complement strand
AAAGCCAGCTCGCGATCATGTTCGAAGATCGTTTCCCGATGGCCTGAAACATCGCTAGGGCACAAAATTCCTTACAGTCTCGTATCCCTCTAAACGAGGCACTCGACCTGATCG
>CABHNZ010000347.1 GCA_902167985.1 Shinella sp. UYSO24 | reverse complement strand
TTTTCAGGGTGAGGTCGGCCAGCGCCTCTTTCAGGTCGCGGCTTTCACGGCGTAGCGCCTTGACCTCATCGCTGGTGGCCGAGCGGGCAGTGTCTCCGGCAAGCCGCTTCTTGC
>CABHNZ010000346.1 GCA_902167985.1 Shinella sp. UYSO24 | reverse complement strand
AAGCGGCGCTGGTATTTGGCGATCAGCACTGGGTCAAACGTGCCGTTCCGGTCGCGTGGAATGGACAGCACAACCTTGCCACTGTCGGTGGTCACCGTCTTGCTACTGCTGCCA
>CABHNZ010000345.1 GCA_902167985.1 Shinella sp. UYSO24 | reverse complement strand
ACGCGGCGATTTCGGCCGCGTTCGCCGCAAGCTGTGCCAGCAAGTTCGACATCAGGAGGGTTCGTACGAGTCATTCCAGTTTTGAATCGGAACACCTCATCGACGTCAACGATTT
>CABHNZ010000344.1 GCA_902167985.1 Shinella sp. UYSO24 | reverse complement strand
AAGTTGATCTATCTGGCGCTCAATGCTACCTCGACTGAGTGGAAGCGTTCAGTGCGCGAATGGCATCTCGTCAAAGCCAGCTCGCGATCATGTTCGAAGATCGTTTCCCGATGGC
>CABHNZ010000343.1 GCA_902167985.1 Shinella sp. UYSO24 | reverse complement strand
GCCGATGAGATGAAACGCGGCCTATAGCTTCCATCTCTCGACACCCGAAAATGCGTTCGCCGGACGCTCACACCTTTTCGGCAAGGACGGCATTCTGTCTGAACTGACGAAGGCGTTG
>CABHNZ010000342.1 GCA_902167985.1 Shinella sp. UYSO24 | reverse complement strand
ACCCGCCGCAGGTGATCGGGCAGAGCATGAGCCTTTCGCTCCTTGGTAGTGAGCGTCCGGTGAGCTGTTTTTGCTGATCGGGCAAATCAGGCGATGTTCTGGCATTAGAACCAGCATTA
>CABHNZ010000341.1 GCA_902167985.1 Shinella sp. UYSO24 | reverse complement strand
GACCGGAAGATCACCGTAACCCCCGAATGTGGGTCGAGCTGCAATTCGGTCTGCACCATCAGAGCCAAGGCTGATGCCCGCAGCGGAAGTCCACTGGGCGCGTTGCGATGAGGATCGGC
>CABHNZ010000340.1 GCA_902167985.1 Shinella sp. UYSO24 | reverse complement strand
TTCATGGAATGGCGCAGGAGATGGACGATGCATGTCTGAACCTGGGTTCTCGGGAAGCTTGCCTCGATGGCTGGGGAAAGCCCTTCAGCCCGTCGACAACGGCAATCAGTATGTCCTGA
>CABHNZ010000339.1 GCA_902167985.1 Shinella sp. UYSO24 | reverse complement strand
CGCCATCTTCTCGGTTTGGCACAACATCTCCGGCGCGCTTCTGGCCAATGTCTTCGCCAGCCGCACCAAGGCGACGAGATCCGCCCGGCACCGGTTCTGCACTGATCGGTGCTTCGTCTT
>CABHNZ010000338.1 GCA_902167985.1 Shinella sp. UYSO24 | reverse complement strand
TCGCGCGAATGGATTTATATTAGATAAACGAGAAAAGGGCCGCTCACGCGACCCTCTTCCAAACCGTACAAGACGAAGCACCGATCAGTGCAGAACCGGTGCCGGGCGGATCTCGTCGCC
>CABHNZ010000337.1 GCA_902167985.1 Shinella sp. UYSO24 | reverse complement strand
CCGCGATTGCGCAGGTCAGAGAGCACACTGGCCCAGAACTTTGCACCTTCATTCGCCTGGAACCATAAGCCAGAACGTCCCGCGTACCGTCCGGCAGAACAGCCAGTGCGACGAAGACTGCCT
>CABHNZ010000336.1 GCA_902167985.1 Shinella sp. UYSO24 | reverse complement strand
GCCGCGATTGCGCAGGTCAGAGAGCACACTGGCCCAGAACTTTGCACCTTCATCGCCTGGAACCATAAGCCAGAACGTCCCGCGTACCGTCCGGCAGAACAGCCAGTGCGACGAAGACTGCCT
>CABHNZ010000335.1 GCA_902167985.1 Shinella sp. UYSO24 | reverse complement strand
GGCAGTCTTCGTCGCACTGGCTGTTCTGCCGGACGGTACGCGGGACGTTCTGGGCTTATGGTTCCAGGCGATGAAGGTGCAAAGTTCTGGGCCAGTGTGCTCTCTGACCTGCGCAATCGCGGC
>CABHNZ010000334.1 GCA_902167985.1 Shinella sp. UYSO24 | reverse complement strand
ATGAAGGTGCAAAGTTCTGGGCCAGTGTGCTCTCTGACCTGCGCAATCGCGGCGTCAGGACATACTGATTGCCGTTGTCGACGGGCTGAAGGGCTTTCCCCAGCCATCGAGGCAAGCTTCCCGAG
>CABHNZ010000333.1 GCA_902167985.1 Shinella sp. UYSO24 | reverse complement strand
CGCGATCATGTTCGAAGATCGTTTCCCGATGGCCTGAAACATCGCTAGGGCACAAAATTCCTTACAGTCTCCGCTGTAGCGGTTGCGTTCCAGATGGACCAGGCAGGTCGGGGTGACCCGCTTCG
>CABHNZ010000332.1 GCA_902167985.1 Shinella sp. UYSO24 | reverse complement strand
AAGGTTCCGGCGCACTTCGATACGCCCATGCTGCCCGAGCGGTCTTCGGGATAGGCGCGGTCAAAATCGTTGACGTCGATGAGGTGTTCCGATTCAAAACTGGAATGACTCGTACGAACCCTCCT
>CABHNZ010000331.1 GCA_902167985.1 Shinella sp. UYSO24 | reverse complement strand
GGAGGGTTCGTACGAGTCATTCCAGTTTTGAATCGGAACACCTCATCGACGTCAACGATTTTTGACCGCGCCTATCCCGAAGACCGCTCGGGCAGCATGGGCGTATCGAAGTGCGCCGGAACCTT
>CABHNZ010000330.1 GCA_902167985.1 Shinella sp. UYSO24 | reverse complement strand
CGCGATAGAGCGTCATGAATTTCGAATCGAGTTTGATTTCGGCGACGTTGCGGGGCGTTCGAGATCGACAGCGAAGCTCTCGATGACGCGGCTCTTTGGGCCGGCAGCGAGAACGACGACACGGTC
>CABHNZ010000329.1 GCA_902167985.1 Shinella sp. UYSO24 | reverse complement strand
ACGAGATGCCATTCGCGCACTGAACGCTTCCACTCAGTCGAGGTAGCATTGAGCGCCAGATAGATCAACTTGCCGCTGCCTCATCGCTGGGGAAGTGTCCGCGGGTTCTGACGGCACGCCGGATCT
>CABHNZ010000328.1 GCA_902167985.1 Shinella sp. UYSO24 | reverse complement strand
ATCCGCAAGCATCGCAAGTTGAAGGCGCCGGCTTTGGCCGCGCCCCCGCCATCGGCGGAAGTGCCGACGTTATTCCGGTGGTAGAGGCACGGGCTGAGCGCATTGCCGATAGCGATCGCAAACCGAA
>CABHNZ010000327.1 GCA_902167985.1 Shinella sp. UYSO24 | reverse complement strand
ACGTCGATGGCGCTGTCCATCGCGTCATAGGCAACGTCGACCTTGGCGGCACCGACGTTCAGAGCGTCGGTAGCAGCGCCGAGCGCCTTGTTGTCCGACTTCATCGTGGTCGAGATCGACCAGTAAGCG
>CABHNZ010000326.1 GCA_902167985.1 Shinella sp. UYSO24 | reverse complement strand
TTCCCGATTTCGATCGCAAGATCATCTCGATGTATGCCCGCGGCATGACCACCCGTGAAATCCAGGTCATATCGAAGAAATCTATGGCGTCGAGGCGTCGCCCAGCCTGATTTCCGCGATCACCGATAC
>CABHNZ010000325.1 GCA_902167985.1 Shinella sp. UYSO24 | reverse complement strand
TTCCCGATTTCGATCGCAAGATCATCTCGATGTATGCCCGCGGCATGACCACCCGTGAAATCCAGGGTCATATCGAAGAAATCTATGGCGTCGAGGCGTCGCCCAGCCTGATTTCCGCGATCACCGATA
>CABHNZ010000324.1 GCA_902167985.1 Shinella sp. UYSO24 | reverse complement strand
AGTCCGCAAGATCATCGCCTATATGAACGACAAGCTGAAGGCGGATTTCGTTCTGGACGAGGGCCTTGTCGGCGGCTCAGCCTACGACGCCCACGGCGTTGCGATCTCGGAAGGCGACATGGCAAAGGCCAT
>CABHNZ010000323.1 GCA_902167985.1 Shinella sp. UYSO24 | reverse complement strand
GATGGTCTGCAGGCGCGTCATGCCGAGGCATTCGGCGGCTTCCACATGGCCGGCCGGGACGGCGGCGAAGCCGCCGCGGAAGATCTCGCTGTAATAGGCGGCGGCATAGACGGTGAGGCCGATCAGGCCGCA
>CABHNZ010000322.1 GCA_902167985.1 Shinella sp. UYSO24 | reverse complement strand
TGTACATCGTGATGCTCAGACGTACGTAGCTGTACATCGATCGATGCTCAGACGTACGTAGCTGTACATCGTGATGCTCAGACGTACGTAGCTGTACATCGATCGATGCTCAGACGTACGTAGCTGTACATCG
>CABHNZ010000321.1 GCA_902167985.1 Shinella sp. UYSO24 | reverse complement strand
ACCAACTCGACACTGCCACGCAACAGAATGCCGCCATGGCGGAAGAAACGACAGCTTCGGCGGAGGTACTGGCCAACGATACCGGCGATCTTCTGGACCTCATCCGCGGCTTCCGTACAAATGCCAGGCCGAA
>CABHNZ010000320.1 GCA_902167985.1 Shinella sp. UYSO24 | reverse complement strand
ACCGTCTTCGTTCTCCAAGCCGAGTTGTTGCAGGATAGTCTCTTTGATCTGCTGTTCGATCCCCTCTCGATCCTTCTGGCTCATTGCAGCCAGCTTGTCTTCGCTCAGCTCGCGATCCTTCAGGAAGAAATAA
>CABHNZ010000319.1 GCA_902167985.1 Shinella sp. UYSO24 | reverse complement strand
CGCCGCTTCCCGATTTCGATCGCAAGATCATCTCGATGTATGCCCGCGGCATGACCACCCGTGAATCCAGGTCATATCGAAGAAATCTATGGCGTCGAGGCGTCGCCCAGCCTGATTTCCGCGATCACCGATAC
>CABHNZ010000318.1 GCA_902167985.1 Shinella sp. UYSO24 | reverse complement strand
GTGCAAATCCCTCTTCGCGTGCGATCAGGTCGAGTGCCTCGTTTAGAGGGATACGAGACTGTAAGGAATTTTGTGCCCTAGCGATGTTTCAGCCATCGGGAAACGATCTTCGAACATGATCGCGAGCTGGCTTT
>CABHNZ010000317.1 GCA_902167985.1 Shinella sp. UYSO24 | reverse complement strand
CGACGGCGATACGATCGGGATAAACGCGAAGGCTCACTGGTCGATTGGCGAAGGACGCCGGCACGCTGTAGCGGTTGCGTTCCAGATGGACCAGGCAGGTCGGGGTGACCCGCTTCGTATACTCGACGAAGCCG
>CABHNZ010000316.1 GCA_902167985.1 Shinella sp. UYSO24 | reverse complement strand
TTTTGACCGCGCCTATCCCGAAGACCGCTCGGGCAGCATGGGCGTATCGAAGTGCGCCGGAACCTTGCGCCGGCACTGGCGTACTGCCGCAAAGGGTGTCGGGACACAGCTTCGATGTCGATGCCGTCGAGAAGC
>CABHNZ010000315.1 GCA_902167985.1 Shinella sp. UYSO24 | reverse complement strand
AAAGCCAGCTCGCGATCATGTTCGAAGATCGTTTCCCGATGGCCTGAAACATCGCTAGGGCACAAAATTCCTTACAGTCTCGGTGTGGCCGCTGCTGCTCGCTTTTTGTCCGCCGTGAACACCTACGTCGTCGCC
>CABHNZ010000314.1 GCA_902167985.1 Shinella sp. UYSO24 | reverse complement strand
ACATCGGTTGGATCCGCAATCTGACCGTGGACAAGCTGATGCGCCCCGATGTCAGAGACTGTAAGGAATTTTGTGCCCTAGCGATGTTTCAGGCCATCGGGAAACGATCTTCGAACATGATCGCGAGCTGGCTTT
>CABHNZ010000313.1 GCA_902167985.1 Shinella sp. UYSO24 | reverse complement strand
AAACGTGACCGTCATTTGTCTTCTAGTGAATGGCCTAAACCATCCGCGAGACGCCGCCGACCACGTTTCTCTTTCTTCTCATATTCAATTGTCAAAAACCGACACCCAGATCCACAAAAGACCCAACGTCAAAACCC
>CABHNZ010000312.1 GCA_902167985.1 Shinella sp. UYSO24 | reverse complement strand
TGCGCGGCGGCATTCCTTGGCGGCTTATTCCGAAAGACCTGCCGCCGAAAAGCACAGTGTTCGGCTATTTTGCCGATGGCGCGATAGCGGCCTGTTCACGAGGATCAATCGTTGCCTTGTCGCGCAGGATCGTGAGCG
>CABHNZ010000311.1 GCA_902167985.1 Shinella sp. UYSO24 | reverse complement strand
CGCTCACGATCCTGCGCGACAAGGCAACGATTGATCCTCGTGAACAGGCCGCTATCGCGCCATCGGCAAAATAGCCGAACACTGTGCTTTTCGGCGGCAGGTCTTTCGGAATAAGCCGCCAAGGGATGCCGCCGCGCA
>CABHNZ010000310.1 GCA_902167985.1 Shinella sp. UYSO24 | reverse complement strand
TTACGTTGAAAAACTGTCCGGTATCAAATCGGAATCGCGTCCGGTTAACTCTCGGAATAGTGTCCGGTTTTGATCGGAATCCCGTCCGGTGAATCATCGGAATCTACATTGTCCACGGCATGGGCTTCTCGCCGGACC
>CABHNZ010000309.1 GCA_902167985.1 Shinella sp. UYSO24 | reverse complement strand
TTACGTTGAAAAACTGTCCGGTATCAAATCGGAATCGCGTCCGGTTAACTCTCGGAATAGTGTCCGGTTTTGATCGGAATCCCGTCCGGTGAATCATCGGAATCTACAGCCTGAAAATGGTCTTCGCGCCGCCGGTTG
>CABHNZ010000308.1 GCA_902167985.1 Shinella sp. UYSO24 | reverse complement strand
TTACGTTGAAAAACTGTCCGGTATCAAATCGGAATCGCGTCCGGTTAACTCTCGGAATAGTGTCCGGTTTTGATCGGAATCCCGTCCGGTGAATCATCGGAATCTACAGACAAAGCTCGCGCCGACCTCGAGTTGTCG
>CABHNZ010000307.1 GCA_902167985.1 Shinella sp. UYSO24 | reverse complement strand
GAGGCAGCAGTGGGGAATATTGGACAATGGGCGCAAGCCTGATCCAGCCATGCCGCGTGAGTGATGAAGGCCTTAGGGTTGTAAAGCTCTTTCAACGGTGAAGATAATGACGGTAACCGTAGAAGAAGCCCCGGCTAA
>CABHNZ010000306.1 GCA_902167985.1 Shinella sp. UYSO24 | reverse complement strand
AAGGGTAGCCCGACGGCGGCTTTTGCATATCGCAAAATTCCCGAGTTCTTTTCGAGTTTCGCACCTGATTTCGTGTCGTCGCAGAATATGGCAGACCGTGTCAAAAGTCCCGGCCTGGCTGACTTCTTCCAAGCGCAAG
>CABHNZ010000305.1 GCA_902167985.1 Shinella sp. UYSO24 | reverse complement strand
CTATCTTCTGCAGACGCACGAGATGCTGTTCGATGCCCATAATCATGCATTCCGCGTGTTGGCGGCATCCCGGCCGTGGTATTTACGACAACATGCGCACGGCGATCGACAAGGTCGGCCGTGGCAAGGAGCGCGACGT
>CABHNZ010000304.1 GCA_902167985.1 Shinella sp. UYSO24 | reverse complement strand
CTTGCGCTTGGAAGAAGTCAGCCAGGCCGGGACTTTTGACACGGTCTGCCATATTCTGCGACGACACGAAATCAGGTGCGAAACTCGAAAAGAACTCGGGAATTTGCGATATGCAAAAGCCGCCGTCGGGCTACCCTTT
>CABHNZ010000303.1 GCA_902167985.1 Shinella sp. UYSO24 | reverse complement strand
GACTGCCTCGCCACCTTAGCGACACCGATGTCGAAGCCGTTGACCTGAGCCCCTGAACTTCCTCCAGATTTGGTAGAGTCCGTCGTATCAAGGAGACGGACGGAATGAAGCATTCACGGTTCACGGACGAGCAGATCAT
>CABHNZ010000302.1 GCA_902167985.1 Shinella sp. UYSO24 | reverse complement strand
TTGACACGGTCTGCCATATTCTGCGACGACACGAAAATCAGGTGCGAAACTCGAAAAGAACTCGGGAATTTGCGATATGCAAAAGCCGCCGTCGGGCTACCCTTTACAGCTTGCAATTCTTAGAAGCTTCGCAACCAAG
>CABHNZ010000301.1 GCA_902167985.1 Shinella sp. UYSO24 | reverse complement strand
GCAGCAGCTTCTCTGGCGGGATCGATGGGCGGCCGATGGTCGAATACATCCCATCGAAATCAAGGGACAAACATCCAACGCCTCGTCCACAATCGCGCGGATTGCCCTCAGAGGGTGGTTCGCTGGAACCCGTGCTTCG
>CABHNZ010000300.1 GCA_902167985.1 Shinella sp. UYSO24 | reverse complement strand
TATCTTCTGCAGACGCACGAGATGCTGTTCGATGCCCATAATCATGCATTCCGCGTGTTTGGCGGCATCCCGGCCGTGGTATTTACGACAACATGCGCACGGCGATCGACAAGGTCGGCCGTGGCAAGGAGCGCGACGT
>CABHNZ010000299.1 GCA_902167985.1 Shinella sp. UYSO24 | reverse complement strand
ACGAAGTCAGCGGCATCGTAAGCCTTGTCGGCGGCCAATGTGATGCGATGATGACCATCCATGCGGCTTAGGACACGGACTCATTATCTGATGCAATCCATATCCTGGTTGCGGCAAGCTTGAGGGCTGCGAGGTAATT
>CABHNZ010000298.1 GCA_902167985.1 Shinella sp. UYSO24 | reverse complement strand
GAGAAACGTGGTCGGCGGCGTCTCGCGGATGGTTTAGGCCATTCACTAGAAGACAAATGACGGTCACGTTTGATATGAGAACACCAGGTTGGTTGTCGCAGTGATGCGGTATGGCCAATCGAGTGAGTTCTCGTCGATT
>CABHNZ010000297.1 GCA_902167985.1 Shinella sp. UYSO24 | reverse complement strand
AATACGGTGCGCAAGTATCTGCGCCTGGATGGCGTAGAGCCGAAGTTCAAGGTTCCGGAGCGACCAAGCAAACTTGATCCATTCGCGGATCGGCTGTCGGCTTGGCTGAAGACGGAGTCCAAGAAGGGTCGCAAGCAAA
>CABHNZ010000296.1 GCA_902167985.1 Shinella sp. UYSO24 | reverse complement strand
TCCGGATAGAGCTTCTGGGCCATCCACAATTCGCCAAGTGCCATGGCTTCCGGCATGGGATAACCCCAGGCTTGGCATATTCCGGCATGAGATAGATGCGGTTGTTTCGGACGGCGTCGATAGTCTGCCACGAGGCAGTC
>CABHNZ010000295.1 GCA_902167985.1 Shinella sp. UYSO24 | reverse complement strand
TCATCAAGCGATGCCTTGGCGACGCTCGAGACTTTCCAGCCGTCCTTCAGCATGATCTTCGCCTCGGTGCCTCGCGGGTCTTCACCGACAGCGTGCTGCCATTCAGGCTTTCGACGGTACCGCGGATGCGGACCTGATCT
>CABHNZ010000294.1 GCA_902167985.1 Shinella sp. UYSO24 | reverse complement strand
ATGATCTCTCCAAGCCGGATGGCACGCCGCGCAAGCTGATGAGTGCGGATCGTCTGCGCGGCATGGGCTGGCGCGACGATCGATCTTGAGACCGGTGTTTCCCTTGTCTACGAGGCCTTTCTCGCCGGACGCTACAGCGA
>CABHNZ010000293.1 GCA_902167985.1 Shinella sp. UYSO24 | reverse complement strand
CATGGGCGAAGTCCGCAAGATCATCGCCTATATGAACGACAAGCTGAAGGCGGATTTCGTTCTGGACGAGGCCTTGTCGGCGGCTCAGCCTACGACGCCCACGGCGTTGCGATCTCGGAAGGCGACATGGCAAAGGCCAT
>CABHNZ010000292.1 GCA_902167985.1 Shinella sp. UYSO24 | reverse complement strand
ACCCTCTTCCAAACCGTACAAAGACGAAGCACCGATCAGTGCAGAACCGGTGCCGGGCGGATCTCGTCGCCTTGGTGCGGCTGGCGAAGACATTGGCCAGAAGCGCGCCGGAGATGTTGTGCCAAACCGAGAAGATGGCG
>CABHNZ010000291.1 GCA_902167985.1 Shinella sp. UYSO24 | reverse complement strand
GACCCTCTTCCAAACCGTACAAGACGAAGCACCGATCAGTGCAGAACCGGTGCCGGGCGGATCTCGTCGCCTTGGTGCGGCTGGCGAAGACATTGGCCAGAAGCGCGCCGGAGATGTTGTGCCAAACCGAGAAGATGGCG
>CABHNZ010000290.1 GCA_902167985.1 Shinella sp. UYSO24 | reverse complement strand
TCTTCGCCAGCCGCACCAAGGGCGACGAGATCCGCCCGGCACCGGTTCTGCACTGATCGGTGCTTCGTCTTGTACGGTTTGGAAGAGGGTCGCGTGAGCGGCCCTTTTCTCGTTTATCTAATATAAATCCATTCGCGCGA
>CABHNZ010000289.1 GCA_902167985.1 Shinella sp. UYSO24 | reverse complement strand
AGGCCTTTACCCCACCAACTAGCTAATCCAACGCGGGCCGATCCATCTCCGATAAATCTTTCCCCCTAAGGCGTATGCGGTATTAGCTCCAGTTTCCCGGAGTTGTTCCGCAGAGATGGGTACGTTCCCACGTGTTACTC
>CABHNZ010000288.1 GCA_902167985.1 Shinella sp. UYSO24 | reverse complement strand
ATGATCTGCTCGTCCGTGAACCGTGAATGCTTCATTCCGTCCGTCTCCTTGATACGACGGACTCTACCAAAATCTGGAGGAAGTTCAGGGGCTCAGGTCAACTCGCTTACGTCGTGCATATTCGCGCCCGCTTCTCTCGC
>CABHNZ010000287.1 GCA_902167985.1 Shinella sp. UYSO24 | reverse complement strand
TCTCTCCAAGCCGGATGGCACGCCGCGCAAGCTGATGAGTGCGGATCGTCTGCGCGGCATGGGCTGGGCGCGACGATCGATCTTGAGACCGGTGTTTCCCTTGTCTACGAGGCCTTTCTCGCCGGACGCTACAGCGAACGT
>CABHNZ010000286.1 GCA_902167985.1 Shinella sp. UYSO24 | reverse complement strand
AGGCTTTTGCAGACTGGCTGCTTTCCGAAACTCATCGATTTGATTCCTTCGCGCGCCATGACACAAGGCGTCAATCACTTAGCGGAGCAAAAGCATGGTCGCTGGTCCGATTTGCATCAAGAGCTTAGCGTTGCCTTGGAA
>CABHNZ010000285.1 GCA_902167985.1 Shinella sp. UYSO24 | reverse complement strand
GTTCCTCGATTACCCGCCCGAGGTGCGCAGGCTGATCTATACGACGAATTCTATCGAGGCGCTCAACTCGAGATCCGGCGTGCCGTCAGAACCCGCGGACACTTCCCCAGCGATGAGGCAGCGGCAAGTTGATCTATCTGG
>CABHNZ010000284.1 GCA_902167985.1 Shinella sp. UYSO24 | reverse complement strand
TGCTTACTGGTCGATCTCGACCACGATGAATTCCGACAACAAGGCAATCAACGCCGCGACCGACGCTCTGACGTCGGTGCCGCCAAGGTCGACGTTGCCTATGACGCGATGGACAGCGCCATCGACGTCGTTAACGAAATC
>CABHNZ010000283.1 GCA_902167985.1 Shinella sp. UYSO24 | reverse complement strand
AGGCTTTTGCAGACTGGCTGCTTTCCGAAACTCATCGATTTGATTCCTTCGCGCGCCATGACACAAGGCGTCAATCACTTAGCGGAGCGAAAGCATGGTCGCTGGTCCGATTTGCATCAAGAGCTGTGGGGCGCAGACCCT
>CABHNZ010000282.1 GCA_902167985.1 Shinella sp. UYSO24 | reverse complement strand
GACTGCCTCGTGGCAGACTATCGACGCCGTCCGAAACAACCGCATCTATCTCATGCCGGAATATGCCAAGCTGGGGTTATCCCATGCCGGAAGCCATGGCACTTGGCGAATTGTGGATGGCCCAGAAGCTCTATCCGGATC
>CABHNZ010000281.1 GCA_902167985.1 Shinella sp. UYSO24 | reverse complement strand
GTTCCTCGATTACCCGCCCGAGGTGCGCAGGCTGATCTATACGACGAATTCTATCGAGGCGCTCAACTCGAGATCCGGCGTGCCGTCAGAACCCGCGGACACTTCCCCAGCGATGAGGCAGCGGCAAAGTTGATCTATCTG
>CABHNZ010000280.1 GCA_902167985.1 Shinella sp. UYSO24 | reverse complement strand
GACCGTGTCGTCGTTCTCGCTGCCGGCCCAAAGAGCCGCGTCATCGAGAGCTTCGCTGTCGATCTCGAACGCCCCGCAACGTCGCCGAAATCAAACTCGATTCGAAATTCATGACGCTCTATCGCGATATATGGGCGTCCC
>CABHNZ010000279.1 GCA_902167985.1 Shinella sp. UYSO24 | reverse complement strand
TCCGATCCCCTGCGGCCTGATCGGCCTCACCGTCTATGCCGCCGCCTATTACAGCGAGATCTTCCGCGGCGCTTCGCCGCCGTCCCGGCCGGCCATGTGGAAGCCGCCGAATGCCTCGGCATGACGCGCCTGCAGACCATC
>CABHNZ010000278.1 GCA_902167985.1 Shinella sp. UYSO24 | reverse complement strand
GACCGGGTCGTCGTTCTTGCTGCCGGCCCCAAGAGCCGCGTCATCGAGAGCTTCCCTGTCGATCTCGAACGCCCCGCAACGTCGCCGAAATCAAACTCGATTCGAAATTCATGACGCTCTATCGCGATATCTGGGCGTCCC
>CABHNZ010000277.1 GCA_902167985.1 Shinella sp. UYSO24 | reverse complement strand
CCAATCCGCAGGACATCAGCGAAAGCATCCGTGAGGGACCGGCACACCTCAATCAGATGGCTGCGCAGCACTCGCTATGCTCGGGCATTTCAAGGCTTAGATTTCCGACGAGGCAGCCATACCGCCAACCCGCCTCTTCCA
>CABHNZ010000276.1 GCA_902167985.1 Shinella sp. UYSO24 | reverse complement strand
GTCTATGCTCATACGTGGTTCTCCTAGAAAGGTAGTTACCACGCCAGAGCACAAAATTCAGGATAGTCCCCTACAGCGTGCCGGCGTCCTTCGCCAATCGACCAGTGAGCCTTCGCGTTTATCCCGATCGTATCGCCGTCG
>CABHNZ010000275.1 GCA_902167985.1 Shinella sp. UYSO24 | reverse complement strand
AAGATCATCATCTCGGGCGGCCGTGCGCTGGGTTCCTCGGAAAAGTTCCAGGAAGTCATCCTGCCGGTTGCGACAAGCTCGGTGCCGCCGTCGGCGCCTCGCGTGCCGCCGTCGATGCCGGCTATGCGCCGAACGACTGGC
>CABHNZ010000274.1 GCA_902167985.1 Shinella sp. UYSO24 | reverse complement strand
GTATCGGGTATCCAAACGGCGCTCAGTTCTCCAGCGCGATGAAGTCTTGCCAGATTGTTGGCATCCCGACGTCAGTCTTGATGCGATCGCCTGGTTTGCGCGGAATTAACGAAGGCGCGACTACCACGCAATCATGGCCTG
>CABHNZ010000273.1 GCA_902167985.1 Shinella sp. UYSO24 | reverse complement strand
ACGGATCACGACGTCTGCGCCAATCCTGACCGTCAAAACCTGGGCTCGCGGCCCGTCGGAGGCTGGTTTGGTCGGCTCAACAGCAAGTGCTACAGGCACGAAGGCCGGCGTTGCATCAATGCATTCCGATGATGCCGGTGT
>CABHNZ010000272.1 GCA_902167985.1 Shinella sp. UYSO24 | reverse complement strand
GACATCAATAAGTCGTCAGAACCAAAACCGAAGTTTTGGCAACAACGACCGACCAGAGTGACAAGCTTCCTCCTACCTCCAGTCCCTCCACCATATCCGGCCGCTAGGCCATCCATGGTTTCACAAGAACTGGGCTCGGAC
>CABHNZ010000271.1 GCA_902167985.1 Shinella sp. UYSO24 | reverse complement strand
AGCTACGATGAGCCGAAAATCCTCTCTTCTCAATTAAGCCAGTTCTGTCTCATGGGCGCTGATGTCGGACAATAGGGACAACGGGTGCGTTGCAGCAGATTGCCACCAACGGTCGCCATGTTGCGAAGCTGCTGAGAGGCG
>CABHNZ010000270.1 GCA_902167985.1 Shinella sp. UYSO24 | reverse complement strand
TTATTTCTTCCTGAAGGATCGCGAGCTGAGCGAAGACAAGCTGGCTGCAATGAGCCAGAAGGATCGAGAGGATCGTGTCCCATGGAGTGGTGTAGCTGGATTTCATAGCCATCGGTGATTTCCGGTAGGGTCGGGTTGCTT
>CABHNZ010000269.1 GCA_902167985.1 Shinella sp. UYSO24 | reverse complement strand
CAGTCGCTGACCCTACCGTGGTTAGCTGCCTCCTTGCGGTTAGCGCACTACCTTCGGGTAAAACCAACTCCCATGGTGTGACGGGCGGTGTGTACAAGGCCCGGAACGTATTCACCGCGGCGTGCTGATCCGCGATTACTA
>CABHNZ010000268.1 GCA_902167985.1 Shinella sp. UYSO24 | reverse complement strand
GAGTAACACGTGGGAACGTACCCATCTCTGCGGAACAACTCCGGGAAACTGGAGCTAATACCGCATACGCCCTTAGGGGGAAAGATTTATCGGAGATGGATCGGCCCGCGTTGGATTAGCTAGTTGGTGGGGTAAAGGCCT
>CABHNZ010000267.1 GCA_902167985.1 Shinella sp. UYSO24 | reverse complement strand
AGCTACGTACGTCTGAGCATCGATCGATGTACAGCTACGTACGTCTGAGCATCGATCGATGTACAGCTACGACGTCTGAGCATCGATCGATGTACAGCTACGTACGTCTGAGCATCGATCGATGTACAGCTACGTACGTCTG
>CABHNZ010000266.1 GCA_902167985.1 Shinella sp. UYSO24 | reverse complement strand
CGCAGCGGCCATGGCCGAGCTTGCGACGAAATATCGTCTGATCGCCATGACCAATGCTCGCCGCTGGGCCTTCGAGTATTTTTCAGAAGCCCTCGGCCATCCGTTCTACACGGCCTTCACCGCGGATGACACCGGTACGGAA
>CABHNZ010000265.1 GCA_902167985.1 Shinella sp. UYSO24 | reverse complement strand
AGCTTGGTGCCGAAATTGCGGTAACCGGCGATGCGGGCCGGGTCGAGCTTCACGTCGCGGCCCTGCGCTGCCATGATGGCCAGCGTGAAGCGCAGCGCGTCCGCACCGTATTCGTCGATCAGATCGAGCGGATCGATGACGT
>CABHNZ010000264.1 GCA_902167985.1 Shinella sp. UYSO24 | reverse complement strand
ACGACCGAGGCGATGGTGAAGCGCATCGGCGTCCTGGTATCCTCGCGCGCATAAAAGCCCGGCTGCAGCGCCTTGATCAGCACGAAGCCCGGAAGGCCGAGCCCGTAGATGGCAAGGATCGAGCCGACGACGGCGGTGTTTT
>CABHNZ010000263.1 GCA_902167985.1 Shinella sp. UYSO24 | reverse complement strand
GAAAGGGCCGCGATATCGGTAGAGGTCAGCTGGTTGATCTGGTCGTCGGTCAGGCCCTTCACCTGGGTTGCCGTCAGGCCGGCAAGCTGTGCCGTCGAGAGAGCATCGACAGCAGAGGTCGAGAGGACCGCAACCTGGCCGC
>CABHNZ010000262.1 GCA_902167985.1 Shinella sp. UYSO24 | reverse complement strand
GTATCGGGTATCCAAACGGCGCTCAGTTCTCCAGCGCGATGAAGTCTTGCCAGATTGTTGGCATCCCGACGGTCAGTCTTGATGCGATCGCCTGGTTTGCGCGGGATCAAGGAAGGCGCGACCACCACGCAATCATGGCCTG
>CABHNZ010000261.1 GCA_902167985.1 Shinella sp. UYSO24 | reverse complement strand
TCGCGATCATGTTCGAAGATCGTTTCCCGATGGCCTGAAACATCGCTAGGGCACAAATTCCTTACAGTCTCCGCTGTAGCGGTTGCGTTCCAGATGGACCAGGCAGGTCGGGGTGACCCGCTTCGTATACTCGACGAAGCCG
>CABHNZ010000260.1 GCA_902167985.1 Shinella sp. UYSO24 | reverse complement strand
GTATCGGGTATCCAAACGGCGCTCAGTTCTCCAGCGCGATGAAGTCTTGCCAGATTGTTGGCATCCCGACGGTCAGTCTTGATGCGATCGCCTGGTTTGCGCGGAATTAACGAAGGCGCGACTACCACGCAATCATGGCCTG
>CABHNZ010000259.1 GCA_902167985.1 Shinella sp. UYSO24 | reverse complement strand
TGCCTACTGGTCGATCTCGACCACGATGAATTCCGACAACAAGGCCATCAACGCCGCGACCGACGCTCTGAACGTCGGTGCCGCCAAGGTCGACGTTGCCTATGACGCGATGGACAGCGCCATCGACGTCGTCAACGAAATC
>CABHNZ010000258.1 GCA_902167985.1 Shinella sp. UYSO24 | reverse complement strand
GGTCGAGCGACACCACGTCTGCGCCTTTGTCGAGAAGCGCCGGATGACAGACAGGCATCAGCGTCTCGTGCGTAAGCGCGATTTTCAGGTCCTGCTGCGGAGATGGGTTGAGCAGGCTTGTGTCCATTACGGAGGTTATGGA
>CABHNZ010000257.1 GCA_902167985.1 Shinella sp. UYSO24 | reverse complement strand
CCGACCCGCACGACATCAGCGAAAGCATCCGTGAGGGACCGGCACACCTCAATCAGATGGCTGCGCAGCACCTCGCTATGCTCGGGCATTTCAAGGCTTAGATTTCCGACGAGGCAGCCATACCGCCAACCCGCCTCTTCCA
>CABHNZ010000256.1 GCA_902167985.1 Shinella sp. UYSO24 | reverse complement strand
CGCTTACTGGTCGATCTCGACCACGATGAAGTCGGACAACAAGGCGCTCGGCGCTGCTACCGACGCTCTGAACGTCGGTGCCGCCAAGGTCGACGTTGCCTATGACGCGATGGACAGCGCCATCGACGTCGTCAACGAGATC
>CABHNZ010000255.1 GCA_902167985.1 Shinella sp. UYSO24 | reverse complement strand
ACCGTCTTCGTTCTCCAAGCCGAGTTGTTGCAGGATAGTCTCTTTGATCTGCTGTTCGATCCCCTCTCGATGATCGTGTCCCAGGGAGTGGTGTAGCTTAGACGGCCACGGCTCATCCCAGAGGGCCGGATGAGTGTCAGCT
>CABHNZ010000254.1 GCA_902167985.1 Shinella sp. UYSO24 | reverse complement strand
GTCCGGTATAACGCTGGAATAAGCGTCCGGTTAAAGATCGGAATTCCTGTCCGGTTTCATTGGAATACGCAAATACGGTGCGCAAGTATCTGCGCCTGGATGGCGTAGAGCCGAAGTTCAAGGTTCCGGAGCGACCAAGCAA
>CABHNZ010000253.1 GCA_902167985.1 Shinella sp. UYSO24 | reverse complement strand
GGGACGCCCAGATATCGCGATAGAGCGTCATGAATTTCGAATCGAGTTTGATTTCGGCGACGTTGCGGGGCCGTTCGAGATCGACAGGGAAGCTCTCGATGACGCGGCTCTTGGGGCCGGCAGCAAGAACGACGACCCGGTC
>CABHNZ010000252.1 GCA_902167985.1 Shinella sp. UYSO24 | reverse complement strand
TACGAATGCCCTGTCCCATCTCGTGGCCGGATGTCGAGATCTCACATCGGCCGCTTGCCGACAGACGAAGTTGTCCGTCGTCGAATGATTTGAGACTTTTTGGGCTTTGGAAGAATGGAGTTTCCGGCTCGGTTTGCGGGTT
>CABHNZ010000251.1 GCA_902167985.1 Shinella sp. UYSO24 | reverse complement strand
AGCATTAGGTTGGGCACTCTAAGGGGACTGCCGGTGATAAGCCGAGAGGAAGGTGGGGATGACGTCAAGTCCTCATGGCCCTTACGGGCTGGGCTACACACGTGCTACAATGGTGGTGACAGTGGGCAGCGAGCACGCGAGT
>CABHNZ010000250.1 GCA_902167985.1 Shinella sp. UYSO24 | reverse complement strand
CACCGGCATCGGCCGTGATTTCACGCACGCCCGCACCCGAATATCCACGCTCATGCAGCGTCTGCACGCCGAACTCGATAATTTTTCCCGAAGAGAATGTCTTGCCATTGTCAATAAATACATATGTACGTATTGAATGGCAA
>CABHNZ010000249.1 GCA_902167985.1 Shinella sp. UYSO24 | reverse complement strand
ATCTTCAGACGGTCTGCACGCTTCGACCGGAAGATCACCGTAACCCCCGAATGTGGGTCGAGCTGCAATTCGGTCTGCACCATCAGAGCCAAGGCCTGATGCCCGCAGCGGAAGTCCACTGGGCGCGTTGCGATGAGGATCGG
>CABHNZ010000248.1 GCA_902167985.1 Shinella sp. UYSO24 | reverse complement strand
GGAATTTTGTGCCCTAGCGATGTTTCAGGCCATCGGGAAACGATCTTCGAACATGATCGCGAGCTGGCTTTGACGAGATGCCATTCGCGCACTGAACGCTTCCACTCAGTCGAGGTAGCATTGAGCGCCAGATAGATCAACTT
>CABHNZ010000247.1 GCA_902167985.1 Shinella sp. UYSO24 | reverse complement strand
GAAGTTAGCCGGGGCTTCTTCTACGGTTACCGTCATTATCTTCACCGTTGAAAGAGCTTTACAACCCTAAGCCTCATCACTCACGCGGCATGGCTGGATCAGGCTTGCGCCCATTGTCCAATATTCCCCACTGCTGCCTCCCGT
>CABHNZ010000246.1 GCA_902167985.1 Shinella sp. UYSO24 | reverse complement strand
GTAACTATAACGGTCCTAAGGTAGCGAAATTCCTTGTCGGGTAAGTTCCGACCTGCACGAATGGCGTAACGCTTCCCGCTGTCTCCAACATAGACTCAGTGAAATTGAATTCCCCGTGAAGATGCGGGGTTCCTGCGGTTAGACG
>CABHNZ010000245.1 GCA_902167985.1 Shinella sp. UYSO24 | reverse complement strand
GAAGTTAGCCGGGGCTTCTTCTACGGTTACCGTCATTATCTTCACCGTTGAAAGAGCTTTACAACCCTAAGGCCTCATCACTCACGCGGCATGGCTGGATCAGGCTTGCGCCCATTGTCCAATATTCCCCACTGCTGCCTCCCGT
>CABHNZ010000244.1 GCA_902167985.1 Shinella sp. UYSO24 | reverse complement strand
CGTCTAACCGCAGGAACCCCGCATCTTCACGGGGAATTCAATTTCACTGAGTCTATGTTGGAGACAGCGGGGAAGCGTTACGCCATTCGTGCAGGTCGGAACTTACCCGACAAGGAATTTCGCTACCTTAGGACCGTTATAGTTAC
>CABHNZ010000243.1 GCA_902167985.1 Shinella sp. UYSO24 | reverse complement strand
GTAACTATAACGGTCCTAAGGTAGCGAAATTCCTTGTCGGGTAAGTTCCGACCTGCACGAATGGCGTAACGACTTCCCGCTGTCTCCAACATAGACTCAGTGAAATTGAATTCCCCGTGAAGATGCGGGGTTCCTGCGGTTAGACG
>CABHNZ010000242.1 GCA_902167985.1 Shinella sp. UYSO24 | reverse complement strand
CGTCTAACCGCAGGAACCCCGCATCTTCACGGGGAATTCAATTTCACTGAGTCTATGTTGGAGACAGCGGGGAAGTCGTTACGCCATTCGTGCAGGTCGGAACTTACCCGACAAGGAATTTCGCTACCTTAGGACCGTTATAGTTAC
>CABHNZ010000241.1 GCA_902167985.1 Shinella sp. UYSO24 | reverse complement strand
CGCAGCGGCCATGGCCGAGCTTGCGACGAAATATCGTCTGATCGCCATGACCAATGCTCGCCGCTGGGCCTTCGAGTATTTTCAGAAGCCCTCGGCCATCCGTTCTACACGGCCTTCACCGCGGATGACACCGGTACGGAAAAGCCCGA
>CABHNZ010000240.1 GCA_902167985.1 Shinella sp. UYSO24 | reverse complement strand
ACGTCATCGATCCGCTCGATCTGATCGACGAATACGGTGCGGACGCGCTGCGCTTCACGCTGGCCATCATGGCAGCGCAGGCCGCGACGTGAAGCTCGACCCGGCCCGCATCGCCGGTTACCGCAATTTCGGCACCAAGCTGTGGAACGC
>CABHNZ010000239.1 GCA_902167985.1 Shinella sp. UYSO24 | reverse complement strand
TCATCAAGCGATGCCTTGGCGACGCTCGAGACTTTCCAGCCGTCCTTCAGCATGATCTTCGCCTCGGTGCCTCGCGGGTCTCACCGACAGCGTGCTGCCATTCAGGCTTTCGACGGTACCGCGGATGCGGACCTGATCTGCTGCGTGTGCC
>CABHNZ010000238.1 GCA_902167985.1 Shinella sp. UYSO24 | reverse complement strand
ATCGTCCGGGCCTATCTTCTGCAGACGCACGAGATGCTGTTCGATGCCCATAATCATGCATTCCGCGTGTTGGCGGCATCCCCGGCCGTGGTATTTACGACAACATGCGCACGGCGATCGACAAGGTCGGCCGTGGCAAGGAGCGCGACGT
>CABHNZ010000237.1 GCA_902167985.1 Shinella sp. UYSO24 | reverse complement strand
CATTTATCATTGCCATTCAATACGTACATATGTATTTATTGACAATGGCAAGACATTCTCTTCGGGAAAAATTATCGAGTCCGGCGTGCAGACGCTGCATGAGCGTGGATATTCGGGTGCGGGCGTGCGTGAAATCACGGCCGATGCCGGTG
>CABHNZ010000236.1 GCA_902167985.1 Shinella sp. UYSO24 | reverse complement strand
CGATGAGGTCAAGGCGCTACGCCGTGAAAGCCGCGACCTGAAAGAGGCGCTGGCCGACCTCACCCTGAAAACCGCCTGCTTAAAAAAGCATGATCGCGGATGGGGGCGACGAAGAATGAGATATCCCGCCACCGAAAAGCTCGAGATCATCC
>CABHNZ010000235.1 GCA_902167985.1 Shinella sp. UYSO24 | reverse complement strand
CACCGGCATCGGCCGTGATTTCACGCACGCCCGCACCCGAATATCCACGCTCATGCAGCGTCTGCACGCCGAACTCGATAATTTTTTCCCGAAGAGAATGTCTTGCCATTGTCAATAAATACATATGTACGTATTGAATGGCAATGATAAATG
>CABHNZ010000234.1 GCA_902167985.1 Shinella sp. UYSO24 | reverse complement strand
CACCGGCATCGGCCGTGATTTCACGCACGCCCGCACCCGAATATCCACGCTCATGCAGCGTCTGCACGCCGGACTCGATAATTTTTTCCCGAAGAGAATGTCTTGCCATTGTCAATAAATACATATGTACGTATTGAATGGCAATGATAAATG
>CABHNZ010000233.1 GCA_902167985.1 Shinella sp. UYSO24 | reverse complement strand
GGATGATCTCGAGCTTTTCGGTGGCGGGATATCTCATTCTTCGTCGCCCCCATCCGCGATCATGCTTTTTTAAGCAGGCGGTTTTTCAGGGTGAGGTCGGCCAGCGCCTCTTTCAGGTCGCGGCTTTCACGGCGTAGCGCCTTGACCTCATCG
>CABHNZ010000232.1 GCA_902167985.1 Shinella sp. UYSO24 | reverse complement strand
CGATGAGGTCAAGGCGCTACGCCGTGAAAGCCGCGACCTGAAAGAGGCGCTGGCCGACCTCACCCTGAAAACCGCCTGCTTAAAAAAAGCATGATCGCGGATGGGGGCGACGAAGAATGAGATATCCCGCCACCGAAAAGCTCGAGATCATCC
>CABHNZ010000231.1 GCA_902167985.1 Shinella sp. UYSO24 | reverse complement strand
GGATGATCTCGAGCTTTTCGGTGGCGGGATATCTCATTCTTCGTCGCCCCCATCCGCGATCATGCTTTTTTTAAGCAGGCGGTTTTTCAGGGTGAGGTCGGCCAGCGCCTCTTTCAGGTCGCGGCTTTCACGGCGTAGCGCCTTGACCTCATCG
>CABHNZ010000230.1 GCA_902167985.1 Shinella sp. UYSO24 | reverse complement strand
AAGGCCCGAATTGACGACGACCGAGGCGATGGTGAAGCGCATCGGCGTCCTGGTATCCTCGCGCGCATAAAGCCCGGCTGCAGCGCCTTGATCAGCACGAAGCCCGGAAGGCCGAGCCCGTAGATGGCAAGGATCGAGCCGACGACGGCGGTGTTTT
>CABHNZ010000229.1 GCA_902167985.1 Shinella sp. UYSO24 | reverse complement strand
ACCAACTCGACACTGCCACGCAACAGAATGCCGCCATGGCGGAAGAAACGACAGCTTCGGCGGAGGTACTGTGAGCGTCCGGTGAGCTGTTTTTGCTGATCGGGCAAATCAGGCGATGTTCTGGCATTAGAACCAGCATTAGTGCTGACATTAATACCAGA
>CABHNZ010000228.1 GCA_902167985.1 Shinella sp. UYSO24 | reverse complement strand
GTGCAAATCCCTCTTCGCGTGCGATCAGGTCGAGTGCCTCGTTTAGAGGGATACGAGACTGTAAGGAATTTTGTGCCCTAGCGATGTTTCAGCCATCGGGAAACGATCTTCGAACATGATCGCGAGCTGGCTTTGACGAGATGCCATTCGCGCACTGAACGC
>CABHNZ010000227.1 GCA_902167985.1 Shinella sp. UYSO24 | reverse complement strand
AAATAATCGACCGCATCATGGCCGATGAGATGAAACGCGGCCTATAGCTTCCATCTCTCGACACCCGAAAATGCGTTCGCCGGACGCTCACGAGGTACTGGCCAACGATACCGGCGATCTTCTGGACCTCATCCGCGGCTTCCGTACAAATGCCAGGCCGAA
>CABHNZ010000226.1 GCA_902167985.1 Shinella sp. UYSO24 | reverse complement strand
AAATAATCGACCGCATCATGGCCGATGAGATGAAACGCGGCCTATAGCTTCCATCTCTCGACACCCGAAAAATGCGTTCGCCGGACGCTCACGAGGTACTGGCCAACGATACCGGCGATCTTCTGGACCTCATCCGCGGCTTCCGTACAAATGCCAGGCCGAA
>CABHNZ010000225.1 GCA_902167985.1 Shinella sp. UYSO24 | reverse complement strand
ATCTTCAGACGGTCTGCACGCTTCGACCGGAAGATCACCGTAACCCCCGAATGTGGGTCGAGCTGCAATTCCGTCTGCACCATCAGAGCCAAGGCTGATGCCCGCAGCGGAAGTCCACTGGGCGCGTTGCGATGAGGATCGGCAATCGTTGACCAGCCACGATCA
>CABHNZ010000224.1 GCA_902167985.1 Shinella sp. UYSO24 | reverse complement strand
TCATCGATCTCCATCCCGCCAGGATATCACGCGCGAAATTACATGTCCCGCGGCTCAGCTCGGATGGATACCAAGGGTGAGCGTCCGGCGAACGCATTTTCGGGTGTCGAGAGATGGAAGCTATAGGCCGCGTTTCATCTCATCGGCCATGATGCGGTCGATTATTT
>CABHNZ010000223.1 GCA_902167985.1 Shinella sp. UYSO24 | reverse complement strand
CGCCTGACGCGCTGAACGGCAAGTATCCAAGCTCATCGAGGATTACGAGATCAGAGTGGACGAGGCGGTTGCGATCTGGCCGGAGCGCCTTGCGCCTTTCCTGTTCCAGCGCGTTGACCAGCTCGACCGTCGAGAAGAACCGGACCCGCTTATGGTGGTGCTCAATG
>CABHNZ010000222.1 GCA_902167985.1 Shinella sp. UYSO24 | reverse complement strand
TCATCGATCTCCATCCCGCCAGGATATCACGCGCGAAATTACATGTCCCGCGGCTCAGCTCGGATGGATACCAAGGGTGAGCGTCCGGCGAACGCATTTTTCGGGTGTCGAGAGATGGAAGCTATAGGCCGCGTTTCATCTCATCGGCCATGATGCGGTCGATTATTT
>CABHNZ010000221.1 GCA_902167985.1 Shinella sp. UYSO24 | reverse complement strand
CGCCTGACGCGCTGAACGGCAAGTATCCAAGCTCATCGAGGATTACGAGATCAGAGTGGACGAGGCGGTTGCGATCTGGCCGGAGCGCCTTGCGCCTTTTCCTGTTCCAGCGCGTTGACCAGCTCGACCGTCGAGAAGAACCGGACCCGCTTATGGTGGTGCTCAATG
>CABHNZ010000220.1 GCA_902167985.1 Shinella sp. UYSO24 | reverse complement strand
CGCCTGACGCGCTGAACGGCAAGTATCCAAGCTCATCGAGGATTACGAGATCAGAGTGGACGAGGCGGTTGGCGATCTGGCCGGAGCGCCTTGCGCCTTTCCTGTTCCAGCGCGTTGACCAGCTCGACCGTCGAGAAGAACCGGACCCGCTTATGGTGGTGCTCAATG
>CABHNZ010000219.1 GCA_902167985.1 Shinella sp. UYSO24 | reverse complement strand
CAAACTTGATCCATTCGCGGATCGGCTGTCGGCTTGGCTGAAGACGGAGTCCAAGAAGGGTCGCAAGCAAAGCGCACCCTGAAGCAACTCCATGCCGACTGGTGAGCCTTGGCTACGACGGTTCCTATTGCCGTGTTGCAGCCTTCGCACGGGAATGGAAGGCAGACCG
>CABHNZ010000218.1 GCA_902167985.1 Shinella sp. UYSO24 | reverse complement strand
CATTGAGCACCACCATAAGCGGGTCCGGTTCTTCTCGACGGTCGAGCTGGTCAACGCGCTGGAACAGGAAAAGGCGCAAGGCGCTCCGGCCAGATCGCCAACCGCCTCGTCCACTCTGATCTCGTAATCCTCGATGAGCTTGGATACTTGCCGTTCAGCGCGTCAGGCG
>CABHNZ010000217.1 GCA_902167985.1 Shinella sp. UYSO24 | reverse complement strand
GCGCTGAAGGCTGCCATCTGGCTTGCCGACAGACCGTCGATCTGCGCCGAGTCGAGGCCGGCGACCTGCGATGTCGAGAGACCTGCGAGTGCCTTGGTCGAAAGGGCCGCGATATCGGTAGAGGTCAGCTGGTTGATCTGGTCGTCGGTCAGGCCCTTCACCTGGGTTGC
>CABHNZ010000216.1 GCA_902167985.1 Shinella sp. UYSO24 | reverse complement strand
CGCCTGACGCGCTGAACGGCAAGTATCCAAGCTCATCGAGGATTACGAGATCAGAGTGGACGAGGCGGTTGGCGATCTGGCCGGAGCGCCCTTGCGCCTTTTCCTGTTCCAGCGCGTTGACCAGCTCGACCGTCGAGAAGAACCGGACCCGCTTATGGTGGTGCTCAATG
>CABHNZ010000215.1 GCA_902167985.1 Shinella sp. UYSO24 | reverse complement strand
ATGATCTGCTCGTCCGTGAACCGTGAATGCTTCATTCCGTCCGTCTCCTTGATACGACGGACTCTACCAAATCTGGAGGAAGTTCAGGGGCTCAGGTCACCGGCGACCCGTCTCACAATATGCAGGTATCGAGGGTTGCGAGAGCGATGCCCTCGTAGAGCCTCATGCATAG
>CABHNZ010000214.1 GCA_902167985.1 Shinella sp. UYSO24 | reverse complement strand
TCTGCAACTCGAGTGCATGAAGTTGGAATCGCTAGTAATCGCGGATCAGCACGCCGCGGTGAATACGTTCCGGGCCTTGTACACACCGCCCGTCACACCATGGAGTTGGTTTTACCCGAAGGTAGTGCGCTAACCGCAAGGAGGCAGCTAACCACGGTAGGGTCAGCGACTG
>CABHNZ010000213.1 GCA_902167985.1 Shinella sp. UYSO24 | reverse complement strand
CTATGCATGAGGCTCTACGAGGGCATCGCTCTCGCAACCCTCGATACCTGCATATTGTGAGACGGGTCGCCCGGTGACCTGAGCCCCTGAACTTCCTCCAGATTTTGGTAGAGTCCGTCGTATCAAGGAGACGGACGGAATGAAGCATTCACGGTTCACGGACGAGCAGATCAT
>CABHNZ010000212.1 GCA_902167985.1 Shinella sp. UYSO24 | reverse complement strand
TTCAGTGCTCAGTGCGCGCTCAGCCAACGCCTTCGTCAGTTCAGACAGAATGCCGTCCTTGCCGAAAAGGTCGCCAGGTGCGCGACCGGCCATCAGACGGTCCAAAGGTCTTTGTCTATGCTCATACGTGGTTCTCCTAGAAAGGTAGTTACCACGCCAGAGCACAAAATTCAG
>CABHNZ010000211.1 GCA_902167985.1 Shinella sp. UYSO24 | reverse complement strand
TTCAGTGCTCAGTGCGCGCTCAGCCAACGCCTTCGTCAGTTCAGACAGAATGCCGTCCTTGCCGAAAAGGTCGCCAGGTGCGCGACCGGCCATCAGACGGTCCAAAGGTCTTGTCTATGCTCATACGTGGTTCTCCTAGAAAGGTAGTTACCACGCCAGAGCACAAAATTCAGG
>CABHNZ010000210.1 GCA_902167985.1 Shinella sp. UYSO24 | reverse complement strand
AAGCAACCCGACCCTACCGGAAATCACCGATGGCTATGAAATCCAGCTACACCACTCCATGGGACACGATCTGGGCAAGATATCCGCCAGTCGGCAAACCATTTGTAAACGCGATTTTTGGGTCACCTATGAATCGGGGGAGCGCTTAGGCAGGTTGTGTCCACAAGCAACGTAA
>CABHNZ010000209.1 GCA_902167985.1 Shinella sp. UYSO24 | reverse complement strand
CCTGAATTTTGTGCTCTGGCGTGGTAACTACCTTTCTAGGAGAACCACGTATGAGCATAGACAAGACCTTTTGGACCGTCTGATGGCCGGTCGCGCACCTGGCGACCTTTTCGGCAAGGACGGCATTCTGTCTGAACTGACGAAGGCGTTGGCTGAGCGCGCACTGAGCACTGAA
>CABHNZ010000208.1 GCA_902167985.1 Shinella sp. UYSO24 | reverse complement strand
GACTTGACGTCATCCCCACCTTCCTCTCGGCTTATCACCGGCAGTCCCCTTAGAGTGCCCAACCTAATGCTGGCAACTAAGGGCGAGGGTTGCGCTCGTTGCGGGACTTAACCCAACATCTCACGACACGAGCTGACGACAGCCATGCAGCACCTGTCTCTATGCCACCGAAGTGGAAG
>CABHNZ010000207.1 GCA_902167985.1 Shinella sp. UYSO24 | reverse complement strand
GCCCTTCGGCTCGGCGTCTTCCGGTTCGGGTAGTTCGATCTCGATGATATCGCCGGCAGCGATCTTCTTTTCGGCTCCGTCACCGGCTTGCCGTTCAGCGCAACGGCGCCCTGTTCGATGAGCGCCTTGATGCGATTGCGGGAGAATTCACCCTCAAGACGGCCTGTCAGCCATGCGTCG
>CABHNZ010000206.1 GCA_902167985.1 Shinella sp. UYSO24 | reverse complement strand
TGAGTAACACGTGGGAACGTACCCATCTCTGCGGAACAACTCCGGGAAACTGGAGCTAATACCGCATACGCTTAGGGGGAAAGATTTATCGGAGATGGATCGGCCCGCGTTGGATTAGCTAGTTGGTGGGGTAAAGGCCTACCAAGGCGACGATCCATAGCTGGTCTGAGAGGATGATCAG
>CABHNZ010000205.1 GCA_902167985.1 Shinella sp. UYSO24 | reverse complement strand
CCGATCTCTCGGGATAAGCTTCAACTGACTTGATCAGCACAAAGCCCGTCCATCATCACCATATCCGCAAACCCATCTGTCAGATCAAATCCGTCACCGCATCCATCATCCGCCAACGGCAAATGGTGGGCCCGGGAAGACTTGAACTTCCGACCCCACGCTTATCAAGCGTGTGCTCTAACCAA
>CABHNZ010000204.1 GCA_902167985.1 Shinella sp. UYSO24 | reverse complement strand
CCGATCTCTCGGGATAAGCTTCAACTGACTTGATCAGCACAAAGCCCGTCCATCATCACCATATCCGCAAACCCATCTGTCAGATCAAATCCGTCACCGCATCCATCATCCGCCAAACGGCAAATGGTGGGCCCGGGAAGACTTGAACTTCCGACCCCACGCTTATCAAGCGTGTGCTCTAACCAA
>CABHNZ010000203.1 GCA_902167985.1 Shinella sp. UYSO24 | reverse complement strand
TTGGTTAGAGCACACGCTTGATAAGCGTGGGGTCGGAAGTTCAAGTCTTCCCGGGCCCACCATTTGCCGTTGGCGGATGATGGATGCGGTGACGGATTTGATCTGACAGATGGGTTTTGCGGATATGGTGATGATGGACGGGCTTTGTGCTGATCAAGTCAGTTGAAGCTTATCCCGAGAGATCGG
>CABHNZ010000202.1 GCA_902167985.1 Shinella sp. UYSO24 | reverse complement strand
TTGGTTAGAGCACACGCTTGATAAGCGTGGGGTCGGAAGTTCAAGTCTTCCCGGGCCCACCATTTGCCGTTTGGCGGATGATGGATGCGGTGACGGATTTGATCTGACAGATGGGTTTTGCGGATATGGTGATGATGGACGGGCTTTGTGCTGATCAAGTCAGTTGAAGCTTATCCCGAGAGATCGG
>CABHNZ010000201.1 GCA_902167985.1 Shinella sp. UYSO24 | reverse complement strand
GCAGCAGCTTCTCTGGCGGGATCGATGGGCGGCCGATGGTCGAATACATCCCATCGAAATCAAGGGACAAAACATCCAACGCCTCGTCCACAATCGCGCGGATTGCCCTCAGAGGGTGTTCGCTGGAACCCGTGCTTCGCAGCTCACATAAGAAAACAGGCCTTGCGTCTCGATATCATTGCCGCGCA
>CABHNZ010000200.1 GCA_902167985.1 Shinella sp. UYSO24 | reverse complement strand
CCCCGCAGCGGCGGGACCCAATCATTCATAACAGCAGAGGTAACGACATGTTCATTCGACCGATCACATTGCTGTCGCCGTCAGCATTTCGTCGCTGCCTTCGCGCAGACTGCCACCGAAATCAGGTCGCAGGCACCTGGCGCATGATATCGGCGACGATCGACCCCGGCGGGGAAAATATCGCCGCCT
>CABHNZ010000199.1 GCA_902167985.1 Shinella sp. UYSO24 | reverse complement strand
AGGCGGCGATATTTTCCCCGCCGGGGTCGATCGTCGCCGATATCATGCGCCAGGTGCCTGCGACCTGATTTTCGGTGGCAGTCTGCGCGAAGGCAGCGACGAAATGCTGACGGCGACAGCAATGTGATCGGTCGAATGAACATGTCGTTACCTCTGCTGTTATGAATGATTGGGTCCCGCCGCTGCGGGG
>CABHNZ010000198.1 GCA_902167985.1 Shinella sp. UYSO24 | reverse complement strand
CCCCGCAGCGGCGGGACCCAATCATTCATAACAGCAGAGGTAACGACATGTTCATTCGACCGATCACATTGGCTGTCGCCGTCAGCATTTCGTCGGCTGCCTTCGCGCAGACTGCCACCGAAATCAGGTCGCAGGCACCTGGCGCATGATATCGGCGACGATCGACCCCGGCGGGGAAAATATCGCCGCCT
>CABHNZ010000197.1 GCA_902167985.1 Shinella sp. UYSO24 | reverse complement strand
TTTAGGGCCACGCCGAGCGGCCCACTTCACGTCCGGTCATAAGACCAGCTTCTCGAGATTAAATCCGGGTCGCGCGGTTAGCAAACGGACATCAATAAGTCGTCAGAACCAAAACCGAAGTTTGGCAACAACGACCGACCAGAGTGACAAGCTTCCTTCCTACCTCCAGTCCCTCCACCATATCCGGCCGG
>CABHNZ010000196.1 GCA_902167985.1 Shinella sp. UYSO24 | reverse complement strand
AGGCGGCGATATTTTCCCCGCCGGGGTCGATCGTCGCCGATATCATGCGCCAGGTGCCTGCGACCTGATTTTCGGTGGCAGTCTGCGCGAAGGCAGCCGACGAAATGCTGACGGCGACAGCCAATGTGATCGGTCGAATGAACATGTCGTTACCTCTGCTGTTATGAATGATTGGGTCCCGCCGCTGCGGGG
>CABHNZ010000195.1 GCA_902167985.1 Shinella sp. UYSO24 | reverse complement strand
GACAGTCACCGCTTATAACCTTGTCAGGTTGCCAAAGCTGCTGGCGATGGTGTGATCACGCCCGCAATCCGCCCAAAGCGGGCGAACCAGCACAGAAGTGGCCGAAAAGGCTGCCAATGAAGCCCCATAAAGGCTCGTCTCCCCGTCGTCTATCGAGAGCCAATCGAAAAAGCAGGGCTATTTCCGCAGCTTG
>CABHNZ010000194.1 GCA_902167985.1 Shinella sp. UYSO24 | reverse complement strand
GCCCTTCGGCTCGGCGTCTTCCGGTTCGGGTAGTTCGATCTCGATGATATCGCCGGCAGCGATCTTCTTTTCGGCTCCGTCACCGGCTTGCCGTTCAGCGCAACGGCGCCCTGTTCGATGAGCGCTTGATGCGATTGCGGGAGAATTCACCCTCAAGACGGCCTGTCAGCCATGCGTCGAGCCTGCCTGATGCGC
>CABHNZ010000193.1 GCA_902167985.1 Shinella sp. UYSO24 | reverse complement strand
GCAAGAAGCGGCTTGCCGGAGACACTGCCCGCTCGGCCACCAGCGATGAGGTCAAGGCGCTACGCCGTGAAGCCGCGACCTGAAAGAGGCGCTGGCCGACCTCACCCTGAAAACCGCCTGCTTAAAAAAAGCATGATCGCGGATGGGGGCGACGAAGAATGAGATATCCCGCCACCGAAAAGCTCGAGATCATCC
>CABHNZ010000192.1 GCA_902167985.1 Shinella sp. UYSO24 | reverse complement strand
CCGGCGACATCAGCAGCGCAATGGCGATGGCCACTCTCTGCCGCATTCCCCCGGAGAACTGATGCGGATAGCGCTCAGCCTTTCCTCGGGGCTTGGAATGCCTACCATTCCTAGTGCATCGCGCGCCTCTCGCGGGCTGCCTGCTTGCTGATCGTTTCATGAGCATGCACGACCTCCATCATTTGCGTATCGATAC
>CABHNZ010000191.1 GCA_902167985.1 Shinella sp. UYSO24 | reverse complement strand
GGATGATCTCGAGCTTTTCGGTGGCGGGATATCTCATTCTTCGTCGCCCCCATCCGCGATCATGCTTTTTTTAAGCAGGCGGTTTTTCAGGGTGAGGTCGGCCAGCGCCTCTTTCAGGTCGCGGCTTCACGGCGTAGCGCCTTGACCTCATCGCTGGTGGCCGAGCGGGCAGTGTCTCCGGCAAGCCGCTTCTTGC
>CABHNZ010000190.1 GCA_902167985.1 Shinella sp. UYSO24 | reverse complement strand
CCGGCGACATCAGCAGCGCAATGGCGATGGCCACTCTCTGCCGCATTCCCCCGGAGAACTGATGCGGATAGGCGCTCAGCCTTTCCTCGGGGCTTGGAATGCCTACCATTCCTAGTGCATCGCGCGCCTCTCGCGGGCTGCCTGCTTGCTGATCGTTTCATGAGCATGCACGACCTCCATCATTTGCGTATCGATAC
>CABHNZ010000189.1 GCA_902167985.1 Shinella sp. UYSO24 | reverse complement strand
CCGGCGACATCAGCAGCGCAATGGCGATGGCCACTCTCTGCCGCATTCCCCCGGAGAACTGATGCGGATAGCGCTCAGCCTTTCCTCGGGGCTTGGAATGCCTACCATTCCTAGTGCATCGCGCGCCCTCTCGCGGGCTGCCTGCTTGCTGATCGTTTCATGAGCATGCACGACCTCCATCATTTGCGTATCGATAC
>CABHNZ010000188.1 GCA_902167985.1 Shinella sp. UYSO24 | reverse complement strand
GGAAGTGCCGACGTTATTCCGGTGGTAGAGGCACGGGCTGAGCGCATTGCCGATAGCGATCGCAAACCGAAGGTTGAGCGACCCACCGATGGAATGGCGGGGACGATCGTTATTGCCGCCGCCGATGCGCGGCATCAGGGCTGAGAGCTAAGGTCACGTTGCCGAACGGTGTCACTCTTTCGGTGGATCTGACCGAC
>CABHNZ010000187.1 GCA_902167985.1 Shinella sp. UYSO24 | reverse complement strand
GTATCGATACGCAAATGATGGAGGTCGTGCATGCTCATGAAACGATCAGCAAGCAGGCAGCCCGCGAGAGGGCGCGCGATGCACTAGGAATGGTAGGCATTCCAAGCCCCGAGGAAAGGCTGAGCGCCTATCCGCATCAGTTCTCCGGGGGAATGCGGCAGAGAGTGGCCATCGCCATTGCGCTGCTGATGTCGCCGG
>CABHNZ010000186.1 GCA_902167985.1 Shinella sp. UYSO24 | reverse complement strand
GTCGGTCAGATCCACCGAAAGAGTGACACCGTTCGGCAACGTGACCTTAGCTCTCAGCCCTGATGCCGCGCATCGGCGGCGGCAATAACGATCGTCCCCGCCATTCCATCGGTGGGTCGCTCAACCTTTCGGTTTGCGATCGCTATCGGCAATGCGCTCAGCCCGTGCCTCTACCACCGGAATAACGTCGGCACTTCC
>CABHNZ010000185.1 GCA_902167985.1 Shinella sp. UYSO24 | reverse complement strand
GGAAGTGCCGACGTTATTCCGGTGGTAGAGGCACGGGCTGAGCGCATTGCCGATAGCGATCGCAAACCGAAGGTTGAGCGACCCACCGATGGAATGGCGGGGACGATCGTTATTGCCGCCGCCGATGGCGCGGCATCAGGGCTGAGAGCTAAGGTCACGTTGCCGAACGGTGTCACTCTTTCGGTGGATCTGACCGAC
>CABHNZ010000184.1 GCA_902167985.1 Shinella sp. UYSO24 | reverse complement strand
CAGGCTGCGGAAAAAGGCGCTTGCTGGAGGGTGAGTACCGTGATTCCCTGCTCTTGTGATTGATTAGCGGGGGCATGAGATGCGCGGCAATGATATCGAGACGCAAGGCCTGTTTTCTTATGTGAGCTGCGAAGCACGGGTTCCAGCGACACCCTCTGAGGGCAATCCGCGCGATTGTGGACGAGGCGTTGGATGTTT
>CABHNZ010000183.1 GCA_902167985.1 Shinella sp. UYSO24 | reverse complement strand
GAAAGGGCCGCGATATCGGTAGAGGTCAGCTGGTTGATCTGGTCGTCGGTCAGGCCCTTCACCTGGGTTGCGTCAGGCCGGCAAGCTGTGCCGTCGAGAGTGCATCGACAGCAGAGGTCGAGAGAACCGCAACCTGGCCGCTGGTCAGGCCGCCGATCTGGGCAGCCGTCAGGCCGCCAGCCTGATCCGAGGTAAGGTT
>CABHNZ010000182.1 GCA_902167985.1 Shinella sp. UYSO24 | reverse complement strand
GAACCTGCGGCCTTCAGGTTATGAGCCTGACGAGCTACCGGGCTGCTCCACCCCGCGTGTGGTGGTGGTTTGTGTGAGAAGATTAACTTGCATTTATAAGACCTGGCAGCGACCTACTCTCCCGCGTCTGAGACGGAGTACCATTGGCGCAGGGGTGTTTCACGGCCGTGTTCGGAAAGGGAACGGGTGCAGCCACCCC
>CABHNZ010000181.1 GCA_902167985.1 Shinella sp. UYSO24 | reverse complement strand
GAACCTGCGGCCTTCAGGTTATGAGCCTGACGAGCTACCGGGCTGCTCCACCCCGCGTGTGGTGGTGGTTTTGTGTGAGAAGATTAACTTGCATTTATAAGACCTGGCAGCGACCTACTCTCCCGCGTCTGAGACGGAGTACCATTGGCGCAGGGGTGTTTCACGGCCGTGTTCGGAAAGGGAACGGGTGCAGCCACCCC
>CABHNZ010000180.1 GCA_902167985.1 Shinella sp. UYSO24 | reverse complement strand
AACCTGCGGCCTTCAGGTTATGAGCCTGACGAGCTACCGGGCTGCTCCACCCCGCGTTGTGGTGGTGGTTTGTGTGAGAAGATTAACTTGCATTTATAAGACCTGGCAGCGACCTACTCTCCCGCGTCTTGAGACGGAGTACCATTGGCGCAGGGGTGTTTCACGGCCGTGTTCGGAAAGGGAACGGGTGCAGCCACCCC
>CABHNZ010000179.1 GCA_902167985.1 Shinella sp. UYSO24 | reverse complement strand
AGGAATTTTGTGCCCTAGCGATGTTTCAGCCATCGGGAAACGATCTTCGAACATGATCGCGAGCTGGCTTTTGACGAGATGCCATTCGCGCACTGAACGCTTCCACTCAGTCGAGGTAGCATTGAGCGCCAGATAGATCAACTTTGCCGCTGCCTCATCGCTGGGGAAGTGTCCGCGGGTTCTGACGGCACGCCGGATCT
>CABHNZ010000178.1 GCA_902167985.1 Shinella sp. UYSO24 | reverse complement strand
AACCTGCGGCCTTCAGGTTATGAGCCTGACGAGCTACCGGGCTGCTCCACCCCGCGTTGTGGTGGTGGTTTTGTGTGAGAAGATTAACTTGCATTTATAAGACCTGGCAGCGACCTACTCTCCCGCGTCTTGAGACGGAGTACCATTGGCGCAGGGGTGTTTCACGGCCGTGTTCGGAAAGGGAACGGGTGCAGCCACCCC
>CABHNZ010000177.1 GCA_902167985.1 Shinella sp. UYSO24 | reverse complement strand
GCTTGCGTTTCGCCGCCATCCGGGTTGGTTTCCCGCGCCAGTCTCTCGACCTTGTAGAGCGCCTCGAAGAAGCCAGCGCCTGCAGCGGCGGTCCGCCCGGCTTCTTCATCGCCTTGAGCGCGTCGGTAAATTTCGTCGTGCATGCGCCATGCAGCCATAATGGGTGGCGCCCTTGAGCGTTCGCCATGCCTCGTAACCGTC
>CABHNZ010000176.1 GCA_902167985.1 Shinella sp. UYSO24 | reverse complement strand
GGAAGTGCCGACGTTATTCCGGTGGTAGAGGCACGGGCTGAGCGCATTGCCGATAGCGATCGCAAACCGAAAGGTTTGAGCGACCCACCGATGGAATGGCGGGGACGATCGTTTATTGCCGCCGCCGATGGCGCGGCATCAGGGCTGAGAGCTAAGGTCACGTTGCCGAACGGTGTCACTCTTTCGGTGGATCTGACCGAC
>CABHNZ010000175.1 GCA_902167985.1 Shinella sp. UYSO24 | reverse complement strand
GCTTGCGTTTCGCCGCCATCCGGGTTGGTTTCCCGCGCCAGTCTCTCGACCTTGTAGAGCGCCTCGAAGAAGCCAGCGCCTGCAGCGGCGGTCCGCCCGGCTTCTTCATCGCCTTGAGCGCGTCGGTAAATTTTCGTCGTGCATGCGCCATGCAGCCATAATGGGTGGCGCCCTTGAGCGTTCGCCATGCCTCGTAACCGTC
>CABHNZ010000174.1 GCA_902167985.1 Shinella sp. UYSO24 | reverse complement strand
GACGGTTACGAGGCATGGCGAACGCTCAAGGGCGCCACCCATTATGGCTGCATGGCGCATGCACGACGAAATTTACCGACGCGCTCAAGGCGATGAAGAAGCCGGGCGGACCGCCGCTGCAGGCGCTGGCTTTCTTCGAGGCGCTCTACAAGGTCGAGAGACTGGCGCGGGAAACCAACCCGGATGGCGGCGAAACGCAAGC
>CABHNZ010000173.1 GCA_902167985.1 Shinella sp. UYSO24 | reverse complement strand
GACGGTTACGAGGCATGGCGAACGCTCAAGGGCGCCACCCATTATGGCTGCATGGCGCATGCACGACGAAAATTTACCGACGCGCTCAAGGCGATGAAGAAGCCGGGCGGACCGCCGCTGCAGGCGCTGGCTTTCTTCGAGGCGCTCTACAAGGTCGAGAGACTGGCGCGGGAAACCAACCCGGATGGCGGCGAAACGCAAGC
>CABHNZ010000172.1 GCA_902167985.1 Shinella sp. UYSO24 | reverse complement strand
CTTCCACTTCGGTGGCATAGAGACAGGTGCTGCATGGCTGTCGTCAGCTCGTGTCGTGAGATGTTGGGTTAGTCCCGCAACGAGCGCAACCCTCGCCCTTAGTTGCCAGCATTAGGTTGGGCACTCTAAGGGGACTGCGGTGATAAGCCGAGAGGAAGGTGGGGATGACGTCAAGTCTCATGGCCCTTACGGGCTGGGCTACACACGT
>CABHNZ010000171.1 GCA_902167985.1 Shinella sp. UYSO24 | reverse complement strand
AAGTTGATCTATCTGGCGCTCAATGCTACCTCGACTGAGTGGAAGCGTTCAGTGCGCGAATGGCATCTCGTCAAAAGCCAGCTCGCGATCATGTTCGAAGATCGTTTCCCGATGGCCTGAAACATCGCTAGGGCACAAAATTCCTTACAGTCTCTTGAATCAAGCTGAGACCTTGTGGCCTCCCCAACTGCCCCTTGGAACAACCGAG
>CABHNZ010000170.1 GCA_902167985.1 Shinella sp. UYSO24 | reverse complement strand
GATTGAAAGGCAAGCTCGAGAAGAAAAGCGGGATGAAGGCGAAACGCAGGACGAGAGACTGTAAGGAATTTTGTGCCCTAGCGATGTTTCAGGCCATCGGGAAACGATCTTCGAACATGATCGCGAGCTGGCTTTTGACGAGATGCCATTCGCGCACTGAACGCTTCCACTCAGTCGAGGTAGCATTGAGCGCCAGATAGATCAACTT
>CABHNZ010000169.1 GCA_902167985.1 Shinella sp. UYSO24 | reverse complement strand
GGACTATCCTGAATTTTGTGCTCTGGCGTGGTAACTACCTTTCTAGGAGAACCACGTATGAGCATAGACAAAGACCTTTTGGACCGTCTGATGGCCGGTCGCGCACCTGGCGACCTTTTCGTGAGCGTCCGGTGAGCTGTTTTGCTGATCGGGCAAATCAGGCGATGTTCTGGCATTAGAACCAGCATTAGTGCTGACATTAATACCAGA
>CABHNZ010000168.1 GCA_902167985.1 Shinella sp. UYSO24 | reverse complement strand
CCGGGACTATCCTGAATTTTGTGCTCTGGCGTGGTAACTACCTTTCTAGGAGAACCACGTATGAGCATAGACAAAGACCTTTTGGACCGTCTGATGGCCGGTCGCGCACCTGGCGACCTTTTCGTGAGCGTCCGGTGAGCTGTTTTTGCTGATCGGGCAAATCAGGCGATGTTCTGGCATTAGAACCAGCATTAGTGCTGACATTAATACCAGA
>CABHNZ010000167.1 GCA_902167985.1 Shinella sp. UYSO24 | reverse complement strand
GAAAGAGCCGCGATATCGGCGGAACCAAGCTGGTTGATCTGGTCGTCGGTCAGGCCCTTCACCTGGGTTGCGTCAGGCCGGCAAGCTGTGCCGTCGAGAGCGCGTCAACCGCAGAGGTCGAGAGAACCGCAACCTGGCCGCTGGTCAGGCCACCGATCTGGGCAGCCGTCAGGCCGCCAGCCTGATCCGAGGTGAGGTTGGCCAGTTCAGCCGTCGCAAGACC
>CABHNZ010000166.1 GCA_902167985.1 Shinella sp. UYSO24 | reverse complement strand
AGCCGGATTTAACGGTTTGGCTCCTGGGGTTTTGACGTTTGGGTCTTTTGTGGATCTGGGTGTCGGTTTTTGACAATTGAATATGAGAAGAAAGAGAAACGTGGTCGGCGGCGTCTCGCGGATGGTTTAGGCCATTCACTAGAAGACAAATGACGGTCACGTTTTGATATGAGAACACCAGGTTGGTTGTCGCAGTGATGCGGTATGGCCAATCGAGTGAGTTCTCGTCGATT
>CABHNZ010000165.1 GCA_902167985.1 Shinella sp. UYSO24 | reverse complement strand
CTTCCACTTCGGTGGCATAGAGACAGGTGCTGCATGGCTGTCGTCAGCTCGTGTCGTGAGATGTTGGGTTAAGTCCCGCAACGAGCGCAACCCTCGCCCTTAGTTGCCAGCATTAGGTTGGGCACTCTAAGGGGACTGCGGTGATAAGCCGAGAGGAAGGTGGGGATGACGTCAAGTCTCATGGCCCTTACGGGCTGGGCTACACACGTGCTACAATGGTGGTGACAGTGGGCAGCGAGCACGCGAGT
>CABHNZ010000164.1 GCA_902167985.1 Shinella sp. UYSO24 | reverse complement strand
GAAGTTAGCCGGGGCTTCTTCTACGGTTACCGTCATTATCTTCACCGTTGAAAGAGCTTTACAACCCTAAGCCTTCATCACTCACGCGGCATGGCTGGATCAGGCTTGCGCCCATTGTCCAATATTCCCCACTGCTGCCTCCCGTAGGAGTTTGGGCCGTGTCTCAGTCCCAATGTGGCTGATCATCCTCTCAGACCAGCTATGGATCGTCGCCTTGGTAGGCCTTTACCCCACCAACTAGCTAATCCA
>CABHNZ010000163.1 GCA_902167985.1 Shinella sp. UYSO24 | reverse complement strand
ATCCGCAAGCATCGCAAGTTGAAGGCGCCGGCTTTGGCCGCGCCCCCGCCATCGGCGGAAGTGCCGACGTTTATTCCGGTGGTAGAGGCACGGGCTGAGCGCATTGCCGATAGCGATCGCAAACCGAAGGTTGAGCGACCCACCGATGGAATGGCGGGGACGATCGTTTATTGCCGCCGCCGATGCGCGGCATCAGGGCTGAGAGCTAAGGTCACGTTGCCGAACGGTGTCACTCTTTCGGTGGATCTGACCGAC
>CABHNZ010000162.1 GCA_902167985.1 Shinella sp. UYSO24 | reverse complement strand
GTCGGTCAGATCCACCGAAAGAGTGACACCGTTCGGCAACGTGACCTTAGCTCTCAGCCCTGATGCCGCGCATCGGCGGCGGCAATAAACGATCGTCCCCGCCATTCCATCGGTGGGTCGCTCAAACCTTTCGGTTTGCGATCGCTATCGGCAATGCGCTCAGCCCGTGCCTCTACCACCGGAATAAACGTCGGCACTTCCGCCGATGGCGGGGGCGCGGCCAAAGCCGGCGCCTTCAACTTGCGATGCTTGCGGAT
>CABHNZ010000161.1 GCA_902167985.1 Shinella sp. UYSO24 | reverse complement strand
AATCGACGAGAACTCACTCGATTGGCCATACCGCATCACTGCGACAACCAACCTGGTGTTCTCATATCAAACGTGACCGTCATTT
This sequence comes from Shinella sp. UYSO24, assembly GCA_902167985.1. Lineage (GTDB taxonomy): Bacteria > Pseudomonadota > Alphaproteobacteria > Rhizobiales > Rhizobiaceae > Neorhizobium. The sequence goes on along the minus strand of CABHNZ010000161.1, from coordinate 176 downwards.
GTCTTCTAGTGAATGGCCTAACCATCCGCGAGACGCCGCCGACCACGTTCTCTTTCTTCTCATATTCAATTGTCAAAAACCGACACCCAGATCCACAAAAGACCCAACGTCAAAACCCCAGGAGCCAAACCGTTAAATCCGGCTCATCAGCATCGCAGCCAACTTCTCAGAGAGTT
>CABHNZ010000160.1 GCA_902167985.1 Shinella sp. UYSO24 | reverse complement strand
TTTAGGGCCACGCCGAGCGGCCCACTTCACGTCCGGTCATAAGACCAGCTTCTCGAGATTAAATCCGGGTCCGCGCGGTTAGCAAACGGACATCAATAAGTCGTCAGAACCAAAACCGAAGTTTGGCAACAACGACCGACCAGAGTGACAAGCTTCCTTCCTACCTCCAGTCCCTCCACCATATCCGGCCGGCTAGGCCATCCATGGTTTCACAAGAACTGGGCTCGGACATGGGTAAAACCCACACCTGGAAGCTTCCAGA
>CABHNZ010000159.1 GCA_902167985.1 Shinella sp. UYSO24 | reverse complement strand
TCTGGAAGCTTCCAGGTGTGGGTTTTACCCATGTCCGAGCCCAGTTCTTGTGAAACCATGGATGGCCTAGCCGGCCGGATATGGTGGAGGGACTGGAGGTAGGAAGGAAGCTTGTCACTCTGGTCGGTCGTTGTTGCCAAAACTTCGGTTTTGGTTCTGACGACTTATTGATGTCCGTTTGCTAACCGCGCGGACCCGGATTTAATCTCGAGAAGCTGGTCTTATGACCGGACGTGAAGTGGGCCGCTCGGCGTGGCCCTAAA
>CABHNZ010000158.1 GCA_902167985.1 Shinella sp. UYSO24 | reverse complement strand
GCAGCAGCTTCTCTGGCGGGATCGATGGGCGGCCGATGGTCGAATACATCCCATCGAAATCAAGGGACAAACATCCAACGCCTCGTCCACAATCGCGCGGATTGCCCTCAGAGGGTGTCGCTGGAACCCGTGCTTCGCAGCTCACATAAGAAAACAGGCCTTGCGTCTCGATATCATTGCCGCGCATCTCATGCCCCCGCTAATCAATCACAAGAGCAGGGAATCACGGTACTCACCCTCCAGCAAGCGCCTTTTTCCGCAGCCTG
>CABHNZ010000157.1 GCA_902167985.1 Shinella sp. UYSO24 | reverse complement strand
GCAGCAGCTTCTCTGGCGGGATCGATGGGCGGCCGATGGTCGAATACATCCCATCGAAATCAAGGGACAAAACATCCAACGCCTCGTCCACAATCGCGCGGATTGCCCTCAGAGGGTGTCGCTGGAACCCGTGCTTCGCAGCTCACATAAGAAAACAGGCCTTGCGTCTCGATATCATTGCCGCGCATCTCATGCCCCCGCTAATCAATCACAAGAGCAGGGAATCACGGTACTCACCCTCCAGCAAGCGCCTTTTTCCGCAGCCTG
>CABHNZ010000156.1 GCA_902167985.1 Shinella sp. UYSO24 | reverse complement strand
ATCTTCAGACGGTCTGCACGCTTCGACCGGAAGATCACCGTAACCCCCGAATGTGGGTCGAGCTGCAATTCCGTCTGCACCATCAGAGCCAAGGCCTGATGCCCGCAGCGGAAGTCCACTGGGCGCGTTGCGATGAGGATCGGCAATCGTTGACCAGCCACGATCATGAGGCACCTCGCACAGCGCGCACCAAGGCTGCGATCCGTTCGACGGGCACATCGCCAGGAACACGGATCACGACGTCTGCGCCAATCCTGACCGTCAAAACCTGGGCTCGCGGCCCGTCGGAGGCTGGTTTGG
>CABHNZ010000155.1 GCA_902167985.1 Shinella sp. UYSO24 | reverse complement strand
CGCGACGGTGCGTTTCCCTCTACCCACAGAATATCCCAAAGACCTGATTTCATTGGAGATAGATCGACGTTGGACATTGGGAGGGAGACCTCCTCATCTTTGAACGCCCACTCGGCCATGCCAATGTCACCACGCTCGTGGAGCGCAAGAGCCGCTACACCGTTCTTATCAAGAACCCGAGCCGCACTCGGGGCCAATCATGGATAAGATCATCAGAGCGTTTTCGCCGTTGCCGGCGTTGCGCGTCAGAGCTTCACATTTGATCGGGGTACCGAGTTTGCCGGGTTCAGGGCTCTGGAAGACGGGATT
>CABHNZ010000154.1 GCA_902167985.1 Shinella sp. UYSO24 | reverse complement strand
CGCGACGGTGCGTTTCCCTCTACCCACAGAATATCCCAAAGACCTGATTTCATTGGAGATAGATCGACGTTGGACATTGGGAGGGAGACCTCCTCATCTTCGAACGTGAACTCGGTCATGCCAACATCACCTCAATCGTTGAGCGCACGAGCCGCTATGTCGTGCTGCTGAAGAACCCGAGCCGCACTCGGGGCCAATCATGGATAAGATCATCAGAGCGTTTTCGCCGTTGCCGGCGTTGCGCGTCAGAGCTTCACATTTGATCGGGGTACCGAGTTTGCCGGGTTCAGGGCTCTGGAAGACGGGATT
>CABHNZ010000153.1 GCA_902167985.1 Shinella sp. UYSO24 | reverse complement strand
AATCCCGTCTTCCAGAGCCCTGAACCCGGCAAACTCGGTACCCCGATCAAATGTGAAGCTCTGACGCGCAAACGCCGGCAACGGCGAAAACGCTCTGATGATCTTATCCATGATTGGCCCCGAGTGCCGGCTCGGGTTCTTGATAAGAACGGTGTAGCGGCTCTTGCGCTCCACGAGCGTGGTGACATTGGCATGGCCGAGTGGGCGTTCAAAGATGAGGAGGTCTCCCTCCCAATGTCCAAACGTCGATCTATCTCCAATGAAATCAGGTCTTTGGGATATTCTGTGGGTAGAGGGAAACGCACCGTCGCG
>CABHNZ010000152.1 GCA_902167985.1 Shinella sp. UYSO24 | reverse complement strand
AATCCCGTCTTCCAGAGCCCTGAACCCGGCAAACTCGGTACCCCGATCAAATGTGAAGCTCTGACGCGCAAACGCCGGCAACGGCGAAAACGCTCTGATGATCTTATCCATGATTGGCCCCGAGTGCCGGCTCGGGTTCTTCAGCAGCACGACATAGCGGCTCGTGCGCTCAACGATTGAGGTGATGTTGGCATGACCGAGTTCACGTTCGAAGATGAGGAGGTCTCCCTCCCAATGTCCAAACGTCGATCTATCTCCAATGAAATCAGGTCTTTGGGATATTCTGTGGGTAGAGGGAAACGCACCGTCGCG
>CABHNZ010000151.1 GCA_902167985.1 Shinella sp. UYSO24 | reverse complement strand
CGGCGTGCAGACGCTGCATGAGCGTGGATATTCGGGTGCGGGCGTGCGTGAAATCACGGCCGATGCCGGTGTTCCACAAGGCTGTTTCACCAACCATTTCCGATCCAAGGAAGCTTTTGCGAGCGTGGTCCTCGACCGGTATCATCAGCGTACCCAGGTCATCATGGATAAGACGCTGCGCGACGAGAAACTGCCTGCGGTCGATCGGCTCCGCGCCTATTTCGACGAGATATCTCGATGGTTGGAAGAGGCGGGTTGGCGGTATGGCTGCCTCGTCGGAAATCTAAGCCTTGAAATGCCCGAGCATAGCGAG
>CABHNZ010000150.1 GCA_902167985.1 Shinella sp. UYSO24 | reverse complement strand
GCTTCTCGACGGCATCGACATCGAAGCTGTGTCCCGACACCCTTTGCGGCAGTACGCCAGTGCCGGCGCAAAGTTCCGGCGCACTTCGATACGCCCATGCTGCCCGAGCGGTCTTCGGGATAGCGCGGTCAAAATCGTTGACGTCGATGAGGTGTTCCGATTCAAAACTGGAATGACTCGTACGAACCCTCCTGATGTCGAAGCCTTGCTGGCACAGCTTGCGGCGAACGCGGCCGAAATCGCCGCGTTGAAGGCACGCGTCAGCACGCTGGAGGAAGAATTGCGGCTGGCGCAGCAGCATCGCTTTGGTCCCAGCAGC
>CABHNZ010000149.1 GCA_902167985.1 Shinella sp. UYSO24 | reverse complement strand
GCTGCTGGGACCAAAGCGATGCTGCTGCGCCAGCCGCAATTCTTCCTCCAGCGTGCTGACGCGTGCCTTCAACGCGGCGATTTCGGCCGCGTTCGCCGCAAGCTGTGCCAGCAAGGCTTCGACATCAGGAGGGTTCGTACGAGTCATTCCAGTTTTGAATCGGAACACCTCATCGACGTCAACGATTTTTGACCGCGCTATCCCGAAGACCGCTCGGGCAGCATGGGCGTATCGAAGTGCGCCGGAACTTTGCGCCGGCACTGGCGTACTGCCGCAAAGGGTGTCGGGACACAGCTTCGATGTCGATGCCGTCGAGAAGC
>CABHNZ010000148.1 GCA_902167985.1 Shinella sp. UYSO24 | reverse complement strand
GCTTCTCGACGGCATCGACATCGAAGCTGTGTCCCGACACCCTTTGCGGCAGTACGCCAGTGCCGGCGCAAAGGTTCCGGCGCACTTCGATACGCCCATGCTGCCCGAGCGGTCTTCGGGATAGCGCGGTCAAAAATCGTTGACGTCGATGAGGTGTTCCGATTCAAAACTGGAATGACTCGTACGAACCCTCCTGATGTCGAAGCCTTGCTGGCACAGCTTGCGGCGAACGCGGCCGAAATCGCCGCGTTGAAGGCACGCGTCAGCACGCTGGAGGAAGAATTGCGGCTGGCGCAGCAGCATCGCTTTGGTCCCAGCAGC
>CABHNZ010000147.1 GCA_902167985.1 Shinella sp. UYSO24 | reverse complement strand
AGCGCTGCGCGTGGAAGGGGTTTGACTGGAGAACGACCAATCGGCTGCATGAGAGGGGCCTGATCTGTGACACTGTGAGTAAGCCCACGGTGAGGGCCGTCTTGCGATGATGGTCTGCTGACTGGCAGTCCTAGTGGTAACACTAGGAGTAGTCATATGACGAAGCATTCCATCGAGGTGATCACATCTGTAGAGCGCCGTCGGCGGTGGACACATGAGGACAAGGCGCGGCTCGTCGCGGCCTGCTTTGAGCCGGGACTATCCTGAATTTTGTGCTCTGGCGTGGTAACTACCTTTCTAGGAGAACCACGTATGAGCATAGA
>CABHNZ010000146.1 GCA_902167985.1 Shinella sp. UYSO24 | reverse complement strand
GACAGTCACCGCTTATAACCTTGTCAGGTTGCCAAAGCTGCTGGCGATGGTGTGATCACGCCCGCAATCCGACTTTCGCCACGCGATGGCTCATTCCCCGCCTTGGACGATTTCAGGAGCGCCACCCTAACATCATCGTGCATCTTGCCGAACGAATGGAACCATTCGTGCTCGCCGGAAGCGGTTTCGACGCCGCCATCCATTACGAGCATCCCGCATGGACCGGAATGAGGACGCACCGGTTGCTGCACGAGAGTAAACGCGATTTTTGGGTCACCTATGAATCGGGGGAGCGCTTAGGCAGGTTGTGTCCACAAGCAACGTAA
>CABHNZ010000145.1 GCA_902167985.1 Shinella sp. UYSO24 | reverse complement strand
AACGTCGGCACTTCCGCCGATGGCGGGGGCGCGGCCAAAGCCGGCGCCTTCAACTTGCGATGCTTGCGGATCCACGTCCGTAGCAGATTCGCATTGATACCGTTCTCAAGCGCCAGTTCGATATCGAAACCCCAGGCGTCAGGCAGGCTTCCAACAACATTGCTTTCGACGCCGGATCAAACTCGCGTTTCCCGCCGCGACCAGCATGCAATACCCGCAAGAGCCGCGTCTCGTTCACATCATCCATCTCATTGTGTCCATTACGTTGCTTGTGGACACAACCTGCCTAAGCGCTCCCCCGATTCATAGGTGACCCAAAAATCGCGTTTAC
>CABHNZ010000144.1 GCA_902167985.1 Shinella sp. UYSO24 | reverse complement strand
TTTTCGGGTGTCGAGAGATGGAAGCTATAGGCCGCGTTTCATCTCATCGGCCATGATGCGGTCGATTATTTCAGGATCGCACTGTGTGTCGATGAGGAACTCGCGGATACCGCCATCCCACGTTCTGATGTCGGCGAGCAGGCTTTGAAGTTCTTCGATGCCACTCTCGGTCAGACCCTTCGTGCCGTCTTCAGTGCCATCGCTAACGTAAACCAGTTCGCCCTCGGAGATGTTGTCCGAGTTTGCGGTCACCTCTTCGATCAGTTCGAGGTTCTCGCCGATCATGCCGGCGGCTTGGCTGAGTGTGTAGATGTACCTCGAGCGCGCCATCAGACG
>CABHNZ010000143.1 GCA_902167985.1 Shinella sp. UYSO24 | reverse complement strand
TTGCGCGTCAGAGCTTCACATTTGATCGGGGTACCGAGTTTGCCGGGTTCAGGGCTCTGGAAGACGGGATTGGTGCAACGAGCTGGTTTTGCGACCCAAGTGCGCCGTGGCAAAAGGGACTGTCGAGAATGCAAACAAGCGTATTCGACGCTACTTGCCTGGCACGACAGATCTAGCAGCAGTGTCGCAACGCGACCTTCTCCAACTCACACGCCACCTCAACGATCAACCACGAAAATGCCTCGGATACATGACGCCGGCCGAGATGTTCATGGCTCATTTACAAGAAGGAGGGTGATCCCCTACCCTAAAGCGAAGGCATGGTGCACTTGGGTTAGCTTCTCCA
>CABHNZ010000142.1 GCA_902167985.1 Shinella sp. UYSO24 | reverse complement strand
CGGATTGCGGGCGTGATCACACCATCGCCAGCAGCTTTGGCAACCTGACAAGGTTATAAGCGGTGACTGTCATGGTAAACATCCAGCCGACACGATCTGTCCCGCGGTGGCGGGTCTTGCGTAGTCCGCCGCTGGTCTTGGCCCAGCCGAACACCTCTTCGATACGTTTGCGGATTCGCTGACTGACACCGTAGCCAGAGTGACGGGTGGTACGACCGTCGATGGCCGAGCGTCGGTTCGCCGTGTTCTGGGCAACGTGAGGCGTCACGTTGATGTCTCGCAAGGCGGCAACGAAGTCAGCGGCATCGTAAGCCTTGTCGGCGGCCAATGTGATGCGATGATGACCATCCATGCGGCTTAG
>CABHNZ010000141.1 GCA_902167985.1 Shinella sp. UYSO24 | reverse complement strand
TCCTTCGGCTTGAAGCTCTTCATGCTGGCCCAGGCTTCGATCAATGTGCCATCGACAGAGAAGTGTTCATCTGACAGGAGAGCCTTGACGCGCGGTTGGTTCAGCAACGCAGCCAGGAACTTGGCGGCGATATCGCCGGCCATAAGCCGCTCACGGTTCTTGGTAAAGACAGTCACATCCCAGATCGGCGCGTCCATCGACAGGCCGACGAACCAACGAAACAGGAGATTGTAGTCCATCTGCTCCATAAGCTGGCGCTCGGAGCGGATCGTATAGAAGGCCTGCAACAACAGTGCGCGCAGCAGCTTCTCTGGCGGGATCGATGGGCGGCCGATGGTCGAATACATCCCATCGAAATCAAGGGACAAA
>CABHNZ010000140.1 GCA_902167985.1 Shinella sp. UYSO24 | reverse complement strand
TTCACGGCGTAGCGCCTTGACCTCATCGCTGGTGGCCGAGCGGGCAGTGTCTCCGGCAAGCCGCTTCTTGCCCGCTTCGAGGAATTCCTTCGACCAGCTATAATACAGGCTCTCGGCGATCCCTTCGCGGCGGCAGATCGCGGCAATGCTGTCTTCGCCGCGCAGCCCCTCCAACACGATGCGGATTTTGTCCTCCGCCGAGTGATGCTTGCGCGTCGCGCGGCGAATATCCTTGATCGTCTTTTCGGCCGACGATGTCTGTGGCCCGGTTTTCTGTCTCATCTTCGCTTCCTTCGATAGAGCTACGATGAGCCGAAAATCCTCTCTTCTCAATTAAGCCAGTTCTGTCTCATGGGCGCTGATGTCGGACA
>CABHNZ010000139.1 GCA_902167985.1 Shinella sp. UYSO24 | reverse complement strand
GTCAGTCTTGATGCGATCGCCTGGTTTGCGCGGAATTAACGAAGGCGCGACTACCACGCAATCATGGCCTGCGGCAGACAGTTGCCGCTGAATGCCGTAGCCGCAAGGTCCTGCTTCATAGCAGAACTTCAATGTCCGACCCGGCTGCGAAAGCTTGGCCAGCATGCGGGTCAAGGCCGTTGGTGTATTGGCGATCTGGCCGAACGCGCGCGCGTCACCGCGCCCACCGCCGTCAGCGAGCGCCACCGCGATCGTCTCTTTATGAACATCCAAGCCGACATATGTGATAGTCTCGTCCATGGCCCGTCTCCTATGCATGAGGCTCTACGAGGGCATCGCTCTCGCAACCCTCGATACCTGCATATTGTGAGACGGGTCGCC
>CABHNZ010000138.1 GCA_902167985.1 Shinella sp. UYSO24 | reverse complement strand
GAGGTACTGGCCAACGATACCGGCGATCTTCTGGACCTCATCCGCGGCTTCCGTACAAATGCCAGGCCGAATGAGTTGCAAGGTGTTGCTCAGCAGATGCGTCGCGCCGGTTGAACTCCCTCGTCCGTTGACCCTCACATAAAGGCTGGCCTAATCGGGCCGGCGTTTGTGTGACGGAAAATCGCTGATGGCGGTCTCCCGATAACATTCGAGCAGTTGGGACAAGAAACATGGGTGGTGGGTTGGCAAACAGAGCGACAGTTTGAAATATCGATCGTATTATGCGCGCCATGCTGGGCACAAAATCCAGCGCTGCCTGAGCCGCCGGGTTTGATGATGGCCATCGGTTGAAGGAAAACGATAGACCCTTCTAGCTCTTGA
>CABHNZ010000137.1 GCA_902167985.1 Shinella sp. UYSO24 | reverse complement strand
CAACCGCCTCGTCCACTCTGATCTCGTAATCCTCGATGAGCTTGGATACTTGCCGTTCAGCGCGTCAGGCGGTGCTATGCTCTTCCATTTGCTGAGCAAGCTTTACGAGCGAACCAGCGTCATCATCACAACAAACCTCAGCTTCAGCGAATGGGCCAGCGTCTTCGGTGACGCCAAGATGACCACCGCGCTGCTGGATCGGCTTACCCATCATTGCCATATCCTCGAAACCGGAAACGACAGCTTCCGCTTCAAAAACAGCTCGGCCCATGAGCCCAAAACGACAAAGGAGAAGCGGAGGAACTTGACCACCACGACCGACACGAACGATACCTAAAGGCGGGTCACTTCTCGGCGCAAATCCCGGGTCAGCTCTCAGTGCAAATCAACA
>CABHNZ010000136.1 GCA_902167985.1 Shinella sp. UYSO24 | reverse complement strand
ACGGATCACGACGTCTGCGCCAATCCTGACCGTCAAAACCTGGGCTCGCGGCCCGTCGGAGGCTGGTTTGGGCTGAGGATTTAAAGGCTCAGTCGGCTCAACAGCAAGTGCTACAGGCACGAAGGCCGGCGTTGCATCAATGCATTCCGATGATGCCGGTGTCGAGGAAAACGGTAGCACCAGAAGGCCCTCACGCGCCTGACGCCGCCAATCGGAAAGCTGGTTTGCGATAACGCCGTGACGACGCGCGACATCCGCCACTCGAACACCAGGCTCAAGGCTCTCCGCTACAATGCGAGCCTTTACATCATCCGGCCAACGCCGGTTGCCGCGACGCGGCTCAACAACCTCATAGCGGCCAACAAATCCATCATCCATTATTCAGCTTCCAGATACGACTGGAAGAA
>CABHNZ010000135.1 GCA_902167985.1 Shinella sp. UYSO24 | reverse complement strand
CAACCCGAAAGCCCGGCAGGAATGGGCCGTCAACCAGGTGAAGATGGCGCTCACCGCCTCGAAACATCTCGCATCAACGCCCATGCCACCTTTTCAGGTGCATTGGCCTGGCCCTATATCTACCCTTGGCCGCAACGCCCGGCAGGTCTTGTCGAGACGGCCTTTGACGAGCTTGCCCGCCGCTGGAACCCGATCCTCGACCATGCCGATGCCTGCGGCGTCGACATCTGCTACGAGATCCATCCCGGCGAAGACCTGCATGACGGCGTCACCTTCGAGATGTTCCTTGAGCGGGTGAAGAACCATCCCCGCGCCAACATGCTCTACGACCCGTCGCACTATGTGCTGCAATGCCTCGACTATCTCGACAATATCGACATCTACAAGGACCGGATCCGGATGTTCCAC
>CABHNZ010000134.1 GCA_902167985.1 Shinella sp. UYSO24 | reverse complement strand
GCTCCAGGCTATGACGTCATCATCGCGCCGGCCACGGCATCGGCCAAGAACGTCATGCCGCGCGTTGCAGCGCTGCTTGATGTGGCACAGGTTTCGGAAATCACCGAAGTTGTTTCCGCCGACACGTTCAAACGTCCGATCTATGCCGGCAATGCCATCCAGACCGTGCAGGCAACCGACGCCAAGAAGGTCATCACCGTTCGCACCGCATCCTTTGCCGCGACGGCTGAAGGCGGCTCGGCTTCGGTCGAGAGCGTCTCGGCTGCAGCTGATCCGGGCGTCTCCTCCTTCGTATCCGATGCGATTGCCTCGTCGGAACGTCCGGAACTGACCTCCGCCAAGATCATCATCTCGGGCGGCCGTGCGCTGGGTTCCTCGGAAAAGTTCCAGGAAGTCATCCTGCCGGTTGC
>CABHNZ010000133.1 GCA_902167985.1 Shinella sp. UYSO24 | reverse complement strand
AAATAATCGACCGCATCATGGCCGATGAGATGAAACGCGGCCTATAGCTTCCATCTCTCGACACCCGAAAAATGCGTTCGCCGGACGCTCACACCTTTTCGGCAAGGACGGCATTCTGTCTGAACTGACGAAGGCGTTGGCTGAGCGCGCACTGAGCACTGAAATGGACGTTCATCTCGACGAAGAGCGGAGTGGCGATGCGCCCGACGGGCAGAACCAGCCTGCAAACCGTCGAAATGGCAGCAGTAGCAAGACGGTGACCACCGACAGTGGCAAGGTTGTGCTGTCCATTCCACGCGACCGGAACGGCACGTTTGACCCAGTGCTGATCGCCAAATACCAGCGCCGCTTTCCCGATTTCGATCGCAAGATCATCTCGATGTATGCCCGCGGCATGACCACCCGTGAAATCCAGG
>CABHNZ010000132.1 GCA_902167985.1 Shinella sp. UYSO24 | reverse complement strand
TTTGCGGATATGGTGATGATGGACGGGCTTTGTGCTGATCAAGTCAGTTGAAGCTTATCCCGAGAGATCGGGGCTGTAGCTCAGCTGGGAGAGCACCTGCTTTGCAAGCAGGGGGTCAGCGGTTCGATCCCGCTCAGCTCCACCATTTTTGTTTCCTGACGCTGTCGCGGCTTTGCCGCTACGCTCCGGACGGGCCGGCCAACGATGGCCGACGGCCTGTATGGGCGCACCGATCGAATGTCGAGTTTGGCTCCATTCGGTTTGAGTTGTCTTCTGAAGAAATAAAAGTTTGCACGGAGCGTTTTGCGTCTCCTGTGCCTGTTCTGCAAATATCGTGAAGAGAAGATTGATCTGGAAGCTTCCAGGTGTGGGTTTTACCCATGTCCGAGCCCAGTTCTTGTGAAACCATGGATGGCCTAGC
>CABHNZ010000131.1 GCA_902167985.1 Shinella sp. UYSO24 | reverse complement strand
ACGCCTTGTGTCATGGCGCGCGAAGGAATCAAATCGATGAGTTTCGGAAAGCAGCCAGTCTGCAAAAGCCTGTATTGGAGCGTCACTCAACCGGATGGGCTCCGGGAGGATCAGGCTGAACGTCTTGGAAATGGCTTGGCTTTCGGGCCAAGGAGCGATTAGACGCCCTTCCGCCAACTCCGTCTCGACATATAGCCGCGGCACCAGCGCAACGCCAAGTCCCGCCAGTGCGGCCTCGATCAGCATAATATGGAGGTCGTAGTATGGACCGATCGCAGGATTGGTGAGCGTGATCCCTGTCTCCTGCGCATAACGTTGCCACGCATCCGAGTTCTGGCGACGATGCAGACGTGGCAGATGGTCGAGCGACACCACGTCTGCGCCTTTGTCGAGAAGCGCCGGATGACAGACAGGCATCAGCGTCTCGTGC
>CABHNZ010000130.1 GCA_902167985.1 Shinella sp. UYSO24 | reverse complement strand
CCCGGCCGTGGTATTTACGACAACATGCGCACGGCGATCGACAAGGTCGGCCGTGGCAAGGAGCGCGACGTCAATGTTCGCTTCCTGGCGATGGCCAGCCATTATGTGTTCGAGCCCGAGTTCTGCAATCCAGCTTCAGGCTGGGAGAAGGGACAGGTCGAGAAGAATGTGCAGGATGCGCGTCACCGCTTCTTCCAACCGATCCCGCGCTTTCCATCATTGAATGCCCTGAACGATTGGCTGGAGCTTCGATGCAAGGAGTTCTGGGCAAAGACCCCGCATGGACAGATGCGCGGCACCATCGCCGACATCTGGGCGGAGGAAGCTTTGGCATTGATGCCTGTTACACGCCCGTTCGACGGCTTCGTCGAGTATACGAAGCGGGTCACCCCGACCTGCCTGGTCCATCTGGAACGCAACCGCTACAGCG
>CABHNZ010000129.1 GCA_902167985.1 Shinella sp. UYSO24 | reverse complement strand
AATCTCCTTTCAAGGAGATTGAATCATACACCGTCAACAAGATGAACCCCGTTTATGGGGACACGGCCTAGCATAGCCAGTGCTGCTTCACGCTCTGCGGTTCCACTCGCTTGGGTCAAGGTCGCGTCGACGACCAGGCCATTTCGATTTTCCATGGTGACATGGCCCATGTGGCAAAGCTTGGCCGCCTGGCCGCGAGCCTTCTTGTAAAGCCTGGCATCCGGGTCGGTGGTCGATGCGTGCGTTGCGTTGGTTCGCTTCTCGCCGTGGAAATCCCGCTCGGGGTTCCGTGCTGTGGCCTGCGCCGGCTGCTTCATGTTCGAGCGCGAGGTCGGGCCGCTGTCGTCACCATCGGCTTCATCCTTCGGCTTGAAGCTCTTCATGCTGGCCCAGGCTTCGATCAATGTGCCATCGACAGAGAAGTGTTCATC
>CABHNZ010000128.1 GCA_902167985.1 Shinella sp. UYSO24 | reverse complement strand
GATGAACACTTCTCTGTCGATGGCACATTGATCGAAGCCTGGGCCAGCATGAAGAGCTTCAAGCCGAAGGACGGTTCCCAAGGTGACGATGGTGACGACAGCGGCCCGGCCTCTCGCTCGGACATGAAGCAGCCGGCGACGGCCACAGCACGGAACCCCGAGCGGGATTCCACGGCGAGAAGCGAACCAACGCCACGCACGCATCGACCACCGACCGGATGCCAGGCTCTACAAGAAGGCTCGCGGCCAGGCGGCCAAGCTTTGCCACATGGGCCATGTCACCATGGAAAATCGAAATGGCCTGGTCGTCGACGCGACCTTGACCCAAGCGAGTGGAACCGCAGAGCGTGAAGCAGCACTGGCTATGCTAAGCCGCATGGATGGTCATCATCGCATCACATTGGCCGCCGACAAGGCTTACGATGCCGCTGACTTCGT
>CABHNZ010000127.1 GCA_902167985.1 Shinella sp. UYSO24 | reverse complement strand
ACGAAGTCAGCGGCATCGTAAGCCTTGTCGGCGGCCAATGTGATGCGATGATGACCATCCATGCGGCTTAGCATAGCCAGTGCTGCTTCACGCTCTGCGGTTCCACTCGCTTGGGTCAAGGTCGCGTCGACGACCAGGCCATTTCGATTTTCCATGGTGACATGGCCCATGTGGCAAAGCTTGGCCGCCTGGCCGCGAGCCTTCTTGTAGAGCCTGGCATCCGGGTCGGTGGTCGATGCGTGCGTGGCGTTGGTTCGCTTCTCGCCGTGGAATCCCGCTCGGGGTTCCGTGCTGTGGCCGTCGCCGGCTGCTTCATGTCCGAGCGAGAGGCCGGGCCGCTGTCGTCACCATCGTCACCTTGGGAACCGTCCTTCGGCTTGAAGCTCTTCATGCTGGCCCAGGCTTCGATCAATGTGCCATCGACAGAGAAGTGTTCATC
>CABHNZ010000126.1 GCA_902167985.1 Shinella sp. UYSO24 | reverse complement strand
GATGAACACTTCTCTGTCGATGGCACATTGATCGAAGCCTGGGCCAGCATGAAGAGCTTCAAGCCGAAGGACGGTTCCCAAGGTGACGATGGTGACGACAGCGGCCCGGCCTCTCGCTCGGACATGAAGCAGCCGGCGACGGCCACAGCACGGAACCCCGAGCGGGATTTCCACGGCGAGAAGCGAACCAACGCCACGCACGCATCGACCACCGACCGGATGCCAGGCTCTACAAGAAGGCTCGCGGCCAGGCGGCCAAGCTTTGCCACATGGGCCATGTCACCATGGAAAATCGAAATGGCCTGGTCGTCGACGCGACCTTGACCCAAGCGAGTGGAACCGCAGAGCGTGAAGCAGCACTGGCTATGCTAAGCCGCATGGATGGTCATCATCGCATCACATTGGCCGCCGACAAGGCTTACGATGCCGCTGACTTCGT
>CABHNZ010000125.1 GCA_902167985.1 Shinella sp. UYSO24 | reverse complement strand
ACGAAGTCAGCGGCATCGTAAGCCTTGTCGGCGGCCAATGTGATGCGATGATGACCATCCATGCGGCTTAGCATAGCCAGTGCTGCTTCACGCTCTGCGGTTCCACTCGCTTGGGTCAAGGTCGCGTCGACGACCAGGCCATTTCGATTTTCCATGGTGACATGGCCCATGTGGCAAAGCTTGGCCGCCTGGCCGCGAGCCTTCTTGTAGAGCCTGGCATCCGGGTCGGTGGTCGATGCGTGCGTGGCGTTGGTTCGCTTCTCGCCGTGGAAATCCCGCTCGGGGTTCCGTGCTGTGGCCGTCGCCGGCTGCTTCATGTCCGAGCGAGAGGCCGGGCCGCTGTCGTCACCATCGTCACCTTGGGAACCGTCCTTCGGCTTGAAGCTCTTCATGCTGGCCCAGGCTTCGATCAATGTGCCATCGACAGAGAAGTGTTCATC
>CABHNZ010000124.1 GCA_902167985.1 Shinella sp. UYSO24 | reverse complement strand
AACGGCAAATGGTGGGCCCGGGAAGACTTGAACTTCCGACCCCACGCTTATCAAGCGTGTGCTCTAACCAACTGAGCTACGGGCCCATCTCGTTGCAGGTCAAACCCACAATTGGACACCGAGCTTGCGGCATTGTCTTCTTGAAGAAAGAGAAACGTAGTCGGCGGTCCTCGCCATACCGTGAACCTGCAGGCAGTGTTCCGGCGTATTACGTTGCGATCGTGACCTGACTGGTCCGATCTTGTTCTAAAAAGTAAAGGAAGGTTCATCCAGGGCCATATCCGAAGATACGTGCCTGGCGTCTCACCAGTTCCAAAACTTCCTTAGAAAGGAGGTGATCCAGCCGCAGGTTCCCCTACGGCTACCTTGTTACGACTTCACCCCAGTCGCTGACCCTACCGTGGTTAGCTGCCTCCTTGCGGTTAGCGCACTACCTTCGGGTAAAACCAACTCC
>CABHNZ010000123.1 GCA_902167985.1 Shinella sp. UYSO24 | reverse complement strand
CAGTCGCTGACCCTACCGTGGTTAGCTGCCTCCTTGCGGTTAGCGCACTACCTTCGGGTAAAACCAACTCCCATGGTGTGACGGGCGGTGTGTACAAGGCCCGGGAACGTATTCACCGCGGCGTGCTGATCCGCGATTACTAGCGATTCCAACTTCATGCACTCGAGTTGCAGAGTGCAATCCGAACTGAGATGGCTTTTGGAGATTAGCTCACACTCGCGTGCTCGCTGCCCACTGTCACCACCATTGTAGCACGTGTGTAGCCCAGCCCGTAAGGGCCATGAGACTTGACGTCATCCCCACCTTCCTCTCGGCTTATCACCGGCAGTCCCCTTAGAGTGCCCAACCTAATGCTGGCAACTAAGGGCGAGGGTTGCGCTCGTTGCGGGACTAACCCAACATCTCACGACACGAGCTGACGACAGCCATGCAGCACCTGTCTCTATGCCACCGAAGTGGAAG
>CABHNZ010000122.1 GCA_902167985.1 Shinella sp. UYSO24 | reverse complement strand
GCGCGGCATCAGGGCTGAGAGCTAAGGTCACGTTGCCGAACGGTGTCACTCTTTCGGTGGATCTGACCGACGCGTCAATGATGGCTGCCATGATCGGAGCTTTGGGCCATGTTCCGTCTGTCAGCTGATGTTCAGGTTTATCTTCATCGCGATCCCATCGACTTCAGAGCCGGGATCGACAGCCTGGCGATCCTGGTCGAGCAGTCGATGGGTCTCAATCCGTTCGAGCGGGCAGTATTTGCTTTCTGCAATCGTCGGCGGGACCGGGTAAAGCTTTTGTTTTTTGACCGGTCGGGCTTCGTCTTGATCCTGCGTCGCCTGGAAGAGGACCGGTTTTACTGGCCAAATCGCCGTGACGCCGTGGCGCATCTGACGACCGAACAGCTTCATTGGCTTCTCGACGGCATCGACATCGAAGCTGTGTCCCGACACCCTTTGCGGCAGTACGCCAGTGCCGGCGCAA
>CABHNZ010000121.1 GCA_902167985.1 Shinella sp. UYSO24 | reverse complement strand
CTTCCACTTCGGTGGCATAGAGACAGGTGCTGCATGGCTGTCGTCAGCTCGTGTCGTGAGATGTTGGGTTAAGTCCCGCAACGAGCGCAACCCTCGCCCTTAGTTGCCAGCATTAGGTTGGGCACTCTAAGGGGACTGCCGGTGATAAGCCGAGAGGAAGGTGGGGATGACGTCAAGTCCTCATGGCCCTTACGGGCTGGGCTACACACGTGCTACAATGGTGGTGACAGTGGGCAGCGAGCACGCGAGTGTGAGCTAATCTCCAAAAGCCATCTCAGTTCGGATTGCACTCTGCAACTCGAGTGCATGAAGTTGGAATCGCTAGTAATCGCGGATCAGCACGCCGCGGTGAATACGTTCCCGGGCCTTGTACACACCGCCCGTCACACCATGGAGTTGGTTTTACCCGAAGGTAGTGCGCTAACCGCAAGGAGGCAGCTAACCACGGTAGGGTCAGCGACTG
>CABHNZ010000120.1 GCA_902167985.1 Shinella sp. UYSO24 | reverse complement strand
CTTGCCACGGCCGACCTTGTCGATCGCCGTGCGCATGTTGTCGTAAATACCACGGCCGGGGATGCCGCCAAACACGCGGAATGCATGATTATGGGCATCGAACAGCATCTCGTGCGTCTGCAGAAGATAGGCCCGGACGATGAAGGCGCGGCTGTAGCTCAGCTTCGTATGTGCGACCTGCAGCTTCGTGCGCTCATTGCCGATAATCGCCCAGTCCTCCGACCAGTCGAACTGGAAAGCTTCTCCAGGCTCGAATGCAAGAGGCACAAATGTGCCGCGCCCCGTCGTCTGGAATTCCCTCTGTCGGTCTGCCTTCCATTCCCGTGCGAAGGCTGCAACACGGCAATAGGAACCGTCGTAGCCAAGGCTCACCAGGTCGGCATGGAGTTGCTTCAGGGTGCGCTTTGCTTGCGACCCTTCTTGGACTCCGTCTTCAGCCAAGCCGACAGCCGATCCGCGAATGGATCAAGTTTG
>CABHNZ010000119.1 GCA_902167985.1 Shinella sp. UYSO24 | reverse complement strand
ATGTATCTCGGAACCCAGATCCCAGCCCGCCACGACGATGATTACCGGGTGATGAAGCAGCTCGGCGTCAATCACGTCTCCGCCACGCCTGATGGTGACTGGACGACCTGGGATCGCCCATTGCTGGAAGCATTTCGCGAGAAGATCGAAAGCTTCGGCCTCACCCTCGACATGACCCAGCTGCCGCTGCCTTCGACGCGCGTCGATCGTAATGTCCCCTGCAAGGATATCATGCTGGCCGGTCCCGATCGCGACAAGCAGATCGATGGTATCTGCCGGCTGATCGAGAACTGCGCGGCGGCGGGCATTCCGGCTGTCCGATACAATTTCAACTATATCGGCATTCCGCGAACACCGATGGAGCCCGGTCGCGGTGGCTATATGTCGGAAGCCTTCCGGCTCGATCTCGCCAATCCGGCCGAGCCGGCACCGGAGGGCATCGGCTTTCTCGAAGAGGAGACGATCTGGGAACGTATCGACTATTTCCTCGCCCGCGTCGTCCC
>CABHNZ010000118.1 GCA_902167985.1 Shinella sp. UYSO24 | reverse complement strand
GGTCTTGCGACGGCTGAACTGGCCAACCTCACCTCGGATCAGGCTGGCGGCCTGACGGCTGCCCAGATCGGCGGCCTGACCAGCGGCCAGGTTGCAGCTCTCTCGACCTCTGCGGTTGACGCTCTCTCGACGGCACAGCTTGCCGGCCTGACGGCAACGCAGGTGAAGGGCCTGACCGACGACCAGATCAACCAGCTCGGTTCTGCCGATATCGCGGCTCTCTCGACCAAGGCTCTTGCCGGTCTCTCGACCTCGCAGGTCGCCGGCCTCGACTCGGCGCAGATCGACGGTCTGTCGGCAAGCCAGATGGCAGCCTTCAGCGCAGCACAGCTCGGTGCGCTTGCAACGGACGCCTTTGCAAGCCTCGACTCCTCGCAGATCGCAGCCATCAGCGCCAAGAACATCGCAGGTCTTGCAACGGCTGAACTGGCCAACCTTACCTCGGATCAGGCTGGCGGCCTGACGGCTGCCCAGATCGGCGGCCTGACCAGCGGCCAGGTTGCAGCTCT
>CABHNZ010000117.1 GCA_902167985.1 Shinella sp. UYSO24 | reverse complement strand
GGCGTATGCGGTATTAGCTCCAGTTTCCCGGAGTTGTTCCGCAGAGATGGGTACGTTCCCACGTGTTACTCACCCGTCTGCCGCTCCCCTTGCGGGGCGCTCGACTTGCATGTGTTAAGCCTGCCGCCAGCGTTCGTTCTGAGCCAGGATCAAACTCTCAAGTTGAGAATTCAATCATGACTGATCACTATGTTCTGAATCGACGAGAACTCACTCGATTGGCCATACCGCATCACTGCGACAACCAACCTGGTGTTCTCATATCAAAACGTGACCGTCATTTGTCTTCTAGTGAATGGCCTAAACCATCCGCGAGACGCCGCCGACCACGTTCTCTTTCTTCTCATATTCAATTGTCAAAAACCGACACCCAGATCCACAAAAGACCCAACGTCAAAACCCCAGGAGCCAAACCGTTAAATCCGGCTCATCAGCATCGCAGCCAACTTCTCAGAGAGTTTTAAAACGAACATCGTCGTCGCTTGCAGCGCCGCCGCCCTCGTCAGTGAGCGGGGTTATAGATCCCACTTTCCAAACCGTCAACAGCG
>CABHNZ010000116.1 GCA_902167985.1 Shinella sp. UYSO24 | reverse complement strand
TTCATGGAATGGCGCAGGAGATGGACGATGCATGTCTGAACCTGGGTTCTCGGGAAGCTTGCCTCGATGGCCTGGGGAAAGCCCTTCAGCCCGTCGACAACGGCAATCAGTATGTCCTGAACGCCGCGATTGCGCAGGTCAGAGAGCACACTGGCCCAGAACTTTGCACCTTCATTCGCCTGGAACCATAAGCCCAGAACGTCCCGCGTACCGTCCGGCAGAACAGCCAGTGCGACGAAGACTGCCTTGTTCGAGACAGCTCCGTCGCTGCGGATATTGACGCGGACCGCATCCATGAAGACGATCGGATAGCAGGGCTCCAGCGGCCGGTTCTGCCACGCCGTCACCTCATCCATCACGGTATCGGTGATCGCGGAAATCAGGCTGGGCGACGCCTCGACGCCATAGATTTCTTCGATATGACCCTGGATTCACGGGTGGTCATGCCGCGGGCATACATCGAGATGATCTTGCGATCGAAATCGGGAAGCGGCGCTGGTATTTGGCGATCAGCACTGGGTCAAACGTGCCGTTCCGGTCGCGTGGAATGGACAGCAC
>CABHNZ010000115.1 GCA_902167985.1 Shinella sp. UYSO24 | reverse complement strand
CGCAATGATTGGTCCGGCGCGCAGTCAGGTCCGGGTCTGCAGGAGCGCGGCGATATAGCCGTAGCAGAAGGCGAAGGCGACCTGCTGCTGGTTGTCGCCCGAGAGCGTCGGCGCATGATCGGGCATGACCATGTATTTGTAATTGGTGTCGCGCAGCGCATCGAGCACGGCCGGCATATCGATATCGCCCTCTTCGGGGAAGCTCTCCCGGAACGAGTAGCGCTTGCCGAAGATGTTGCGGAAATGAATGTTCATCAGCTTGCCGCGCTCGCCGAACCAGCGGGTGATCGCCGGTACTTCGGACACGTCCTCCACCATCTCGCCAAGCGTGCCGATGCAGAAATTGAGGCCATGGACCGGGCTTTCATGCATCTGAACGAACCGCTTCATCCCCTCGACCGATCCGAGCACGCGGGTAACGCCCATATAGCCGGGCGGTGTCGCGGGATCATGCGGATGGCAGGCAAGCCGGACATTGGCAGCCTCGGCGACGGGGACGACGCGGGCGAGGAAATAGTCGATACGTTCCCAGATCGTCTCCTCTTCGAGAAAGCCGATGCCCTC
>CABHNZ010000114.1 GCA_902167985.1 Shinella sp. UYSO24 | reverse complement strand
TGCAGGGCAGACAGCTTTGCCGATTCGGCTTCCATGTCGGCATCGACCAGACCGCTGACGCCGGAATCGATAGCGTCGGACAGCTTGGAGCCGAAGGTCGACTGCATGTCGATACGGGTGGTGAGCGCGCCGAGAGCGGCAGCACCGGTGGTGAGGTTCGACAGCGCCGTTTCGACGGTGTCCATGAAGTCGCTCAGATCGCCAGAGGTCGAGGTGCTGGACAGGTTGATTTCCATCAGGCTGCCGAGAACGCCGCCCGAACCGGTACCGACCGAGCTCATTGCGCTGAACATGGCGTAGGAGCCGGTCGAGTAGGAAGCCGTCGTGACCTGGACCGTGCCGTCGTTGTTGCGAACGAAGCCGTCGACAACCGATGCGGTCGACGAATCTCCCGCGACAACCCAGTTTTCGCCGCTGAACGATGCCGACTGGGCGATCGACGACAGCTGGTCCTTGAGCTTGCCGACTTCCAGAGCGATCTGGTCCTTGTCGGTCGAGCTTTCGTTGGCGGTAACGAGCTTGGCCTTGATCTCGTTGACGACGTCGATGGCGCTGTCCATCGCGTCATAGGCAACGTCGACCTTGGCGGCACCGACGT
>CABHNZ010000113.1 GCA_902167985.1 Shinella sp. UYSO24 | reverse complement strand
AACGTCGATCTATCTCCAATGAAATCAGGTCTTTGGGATATTCTGTGGGTAGAGGGAAACGCACCGTCGCGCGGCTTCCTCGAACGCATTGGGCGACGTTTGCGGCGAGCCTCAGGCAGATACTGATAGAGACCAAGCGCGTAATCTTCCTTGCTGTAGATGAAGCGATAGATTGTCTCCTTGCATACGCGAATACGACCGAAGCCGTCTGACTGCAGACGTCCGGCAATCTGTTCCGGAGACCAGCGAGCCTCCAACTGGTTGATGATCTCGGTGCGCAAAGCCGGATGGCGCCGCAGCTTTCTCAATCGGCGTCGACGGTCTCTGGAGATGTCGTGAGCAACCGTGCTGTAGTAGCCGTCATAGTCTGGAAGTTCACGGTCATGAAACGTGTTGCGCTTGATCTCGCGGTAAATGGTCGATCGATGACGGCCCAGCTGACGCGCCATCTCGTTGACCGGAACTTTTGCCGCCACCAGATGATGAAGACGGCGGCGATCGGCAAGGGTGATCTGCGTATAGCATCGGGACATGCCAAAATCTCCAAAGTGAAGCCATTGAAATTACTGGCATGTCGCACTTGGAAATAGAATGTACC
>CABHNZ010000112.1 GCA_902167985.1 Shinella sp. UYSO24 | reverse complement strand
TTCTTCGAGGCGCTCTACAAGGTCGAGAGACTGGCGCGGGAAACCAACCCGGATGGCGGCGAAACGCAAGCCGATCTCACCCGTCGAATGCGCCAGACGCACAGCCTTCCGGTATTGGCAGCCTTCAGGAAATGGCTCGACGACATCGCACCCAAGGTGCTGCCAAAAGGCAAGCTCGGCAAGGCCATCTCCTATACCCGCAATCAATGGGACTATCTGATCCGCTATGTCGAAAACGGACACGCGCCGATCGACAACAACCTGCTCGAGCGCGACATCAGGCCGTTTTGCACCGGTCGAAACAGCTGGCTGTTCAGCGATACGCCCGCAGGCGCCAAGGCCAGCGCCGTCGTCTATAGCCTGGTTCTGACCTGCCGCGCCTGCGGTATCGATCCTTACGTCTGGCTGAGCCACGCTCTTACCGAACTGCCCCAGCGCCCGACCCAGGCCGACATTACCGATCTACTACCCTTCAACTTCGCAAAGGCTCAAGCCGCACCCTGAGCCGATAGCCGCGCCACGCTTGTGTCCATAACCTCCGTAATGGACACAAGCCTGCTCAACCCATCTCCGCAGCAGGACCTGAAAATCGCGCTTAC
>CABHNZ010000111.1 GCA_902167985.1 Shinella sp. UYSO24 | reverse complement strand
GCCCAGCATTTGCGTTGCTTGGCAAAGTTACGAATTGCATCGGTGTCATATGCCTTGTCGGCAAGGATCGTTGCTCCGGGCTGAACGTCGCTCAGCAGCTTTTCAGCCATTGGCGCATCGGCCGCCTGACCTGCGGTGAGTTCCAGGCGGACCGGCAAGCCATCAGCATCGACAAGAGCGTGTATTTTTGTCGTCAGGCCGCCACGGGAACGTCCCATGCAAGGATCGGCAGATCCCCCTTTTTTGCGTTTGCACCATGCTGGTGAACGCGAACACAGGAACTGTCGATCATCACGATGTCTCCATCGTAACGCTTTGAAACGGCGTCCAGGAGACGATCCCATACACCCGCCTTGCGCCAGCGGGCGAACCGATTGTAAAGCGTCGTGCGCGGGCCATAACGCTCCGGCACATCTCGCCAAGCCGAACCAGTCCTGAAACGCCACAGGATGCCGTTGATTACTCGGCGATCGTCAACACGTTCAATTCCACGAGTATTGGTCGGCAGAAGTGGTGCGATGACGTCCCATTCTTCGTCGCTCAGTTCGTGACGGCGCATGGCAATCTCCTTTCAAGGAGATTGAATCATACACCGTCAACAAGATGAACCCCGTTTATGGGGACACGGCCTAG
>CABHNZ010000109.1 GCA_902167985.1 Shinella sp. UYSO24 | reverse complement strand
GCCGTCGGCCATGGAAAGTACCCGCGCTCCAAAATCTTGTAGAATAGGCAGAACCCTTGGCCGTCCCACCAGAGGAGTTTGATCCGGTCAGCGCGCTTTCCGCGGAAGCCGAAGATCGCGCCCGAGCCCGGGGCCTCCTTCACGACTGTTTCGACCAGTGCCGAAAGGCCATCGATGCCACGCCGCATATCGGTCACTCCGCAGGCCAGGTAGACCCGCACATTCCCCGATGGCCCGATCATGCCGCCTCCACGCAAGCGACGAGCAGGCCAAGCAGTTTCAACTCAACGTCAACCGGAACCTTCAAGCTCCGACCGTTTCTAAGCAAGATCTCGACGATCGCCGGCCTCGTTGCTGCGGTAGACGGCTGGCTTATGCCAACTTCCTCGGTGATTTCCACCGGGAGGAACACCGTTGGCCGATCGGCATAGCTGAATGATTGCCGCCACAAGCGGATCTGGCCCGGATGAATGTCGTTCCGGCGCGCCACATCCCCGATGCGAGCACCGGGCTCATCAGCTTCCGCAAGTATCCTCAGCTTCGCCTCGTCCGACCAACGTCGTCTGCGCTCGGTACGGGACATGATCTCTATGCGAGCCATGAAACCTCTTTGTTCTGGTATTAATGTCAGCACTAATGCTGGTTCTAATGCCAGAACATCGCCTGATTTGCCCGATCAGCAAAA
>CABHNZ010000108.1 GCA_902167985.1 Shinella sp. UYSO24 | reverse complement strand
AGGCTTTTGCAGACTGGCTGCTTTCCGAAACTCATCGATTTGATTCCTTCGCGCGCCATGACACAAGGCGTTCAATCACTTAGCGGAGCAAAAGCATGGTCGCTGGTCCGATTTGCATCAAGAGCTTAGCGTTGCCTTGGAATGCAGCAGACCCACGAGCCCCAGTTTTATTAAGACAGCAATCCGTCAGCCACGTACCTGACAGGAGCCAGTTCCGTTTTACATTTCGGACGGCGATGAAGTCGGCAGCGTAACGTTGACGGCTATGCCCGGCTTCGTGGCCACCATGAGAATAGAACCGCCATAGAGTTCGGCAAGCTCTTTCGATATGCTCAAACCGAACCCGTCGCCGGCGACAGTTTCGTCGAGACGACGGCCCGGCAGGAAGGCTTCTTCAATGCCCGGATCCGGCATGCCTGGCCCATCGTCACGAATGCTGATCGTGGCGGACGGGCCTCTCCTCACGGCCGAAATCTGGATCTTACCCGTGGCCCATTTGAACGCGTTGTCTAGGATGTTGCCGAAGATCTCATCGAAGTCTTCGGCCGGGCAGTTTACCGAAAGCGAAGGATCCAAGGTCTGGTCGATCGAGAGCTGCTTGTCTGCATAAATTCGCTCGAGCGCTAGGATCAGGTCGTCAATGCGCGGCTTGACGATGGATGCCGCGCGAAAAACATCGCCCGCGCTCGCTCGTCG
>CABHNZ010000107.1 GCA_902167985.1 Shinella sp. UYSO24 | reverse complement strand
GGACATGCCAAAATCTCCAAAGTGAAGCCATTGAAATTACTGGCATGTCGCACTTGGAAATAGAATGTACCAATGAGATATAGAAAATCAGATAAGCTAAATTATGGAACGAAAGGCTCTACCTGCGAAGGTAGTCCAAGGCTAATAATCTTGTAACATTGTCCCAAACTCAATCCAGTTTTAGGTTGCTGTATATGGGGCGGTCGCGGTGGGTTGAAGTGTGGAGCCATTCCGACTGGCAGCGCCACATCACCGCGCAAGTTGTAGTTTTGAGCGAACTCAGTCGATGTCAGCAAGCCGAGGCCAAAGAACGATAATTTGACTTGCTGGATGCACCAGCATTCACCACATAACCTAAGACAGATGGTCTCCGCTAAAGCCAGCGCGGTTCAGAGTGCCATAGCGGATTGCTGCGGCATGGAGGGCTTCGCCAGATTTTCTGGTTGCCTCCGAGTCTTTCCAAAGCGGTCGGTCTCTGCTGATCTGGGCGACGAAGCGCTCGACGCTCCATCGCGTGTCATGAACCGCAAAGCCAACCTGATCTCCTTGGGTTTGAGACGATTTCGACAATGACAAGCATCCCATTCCGTATCCGTCAGGTCGCTTTCACATCGGGGGCTGATTGCGACGATACTGCCTCCGGGTAACCGGGCTCCGCATGTGGTTTCCATTCAGGCTGCAGACACCTCTTGAAACCATCTGCGGTCCGATCACTCAACCTCAATTCCCGAACGGTCGATTAGAGCAATCAAAGGAGCAGCCGGATCACTG
>CABHNZ010000106.1 GCA_902167985.1 Shinella sp. UYSO24 | reverse complement strand
GATTGAAACATGGGTCAAATCTCAGTGATAATTTCCCGCAATCCCGGGTCAGCTCTCAGTGCAAATCAACAGCCTTCTACTCTCTCGATATTTTCGACCGGATTTCGCAGACGATGGTTGCTCATGAGGTGAACAAGCTGAAGGGCGCTCCGTCCCTCAAGGAGCAGTTAACCGGCGAGCTAGCCGCGATCAAGTCGAAGCAGACGAGCCTCATGCAGCAGAAACAGGACCGGCATGCTGAAGGCCGGCCGCGTCTTGTCATTCTCGACGACCAGCTCGACGAACTGGAGATCACGCGCGAGAAGCTGGTCAAGGAACTCGCCGCCACTGCCGAAGAGCCGATGGAGGATTTTCAGGAGAAGATCGGGAAGTTGAAGGCGCAGTTCAATCCGGAGAATACCGAGATCGCGATCCGTAAGCTGATCTTCCTGGCACGCAACAATTCCGACGAGCAGGCCAAGCGCCGGCTGATGCCGATCGTGCGGGACCTGATCCAGACGGTCGTGATCGGCAAGACGCCTGGGCACCAGCCGGCATCCCTGCAGGTCCACGGCGATATCGCCAACATCATGGCTTCGATGGATGTGATCGACGTCATGCAGCAGCAGTTCGTCGCCGCCGCCCAGAACGATCTGATGGCCCGCATTGCGTCAGGCGAGATCGACACGGAGGCCAAAAAGGAAAAGCTCCTCGAGGCTTACGCCGAGGAGCTTCTGAGGAAGTCTCCCGAATGGGAGAATTTGCAAATCTCAGTGGTTGCGGGGGCAGGATTTGAACCTGCGGCCTTCAGGTTATGAGCCTGACGAGCTACCGGGCTGCTCCACCCCGCGT
>CABHNZ010000105.1 GCA_902167985.1 Shinella sp. UYSO24 | reverse complement strand
TGAAGGCACGCGTCAGCACGCTGGAGGAAGAATTGCGGCTGGCGCAGCAGCATCGCTTTGGTCCCAGCAGCGAAAAGCATATGGATCGCCTGTTCAACGAGGCTGAACAGGCTGCCGGGTCCGACCCTGATATCGATAGCGATTTTGACGCCGGCATTGCCGGTCTCGACACCGTCGATCTTCCCGACACAGGCCTCCCGGAGCTGGATAAGCCTGAGGGCAGCAAGCGAGGCCGCCGGCCTCTTCCAGCCGATCTGCCGCGCGAACGTGTCGAATACGACCTGCCGGAAGATGGAAAACTATGCCCGTGCTGCCGAAACCCGCTTCACCGGATGGGCGAGGCGATGAGCGAACAGCTGCACATCGAAATCAAGGCGAAAGTCCTGCAGAATGTCCGGTTCAAATACGCCTGCAGGCATTGCGATCGCACCGGCATCAAGACGCCGATGGTGCTCGCCCCCATGCCGGCCCAGCCTTTGCCAGGCAGCGTGGCGACGCCCGCGACCCTGGCGCTGATGCTGGCCAACAAATATGTCGATGGCACGCCGCTCTATCGGCTATCGCAGGCGCTTGGCCGCGCCAACGTGTCCATCAGCCGCGGCGCGATCGCAAACTGGGTGATCCGGTCGAGCGAGTTGCATCTGCAGCGCATCTACGATGTCCTGCAACAGAAGCTGCGCATGCAGCCCTTGATCCACGGCGACGAAACCTTCGTCCAGGTCTTGAAGGAAGAAGGCCGCCAGGCGCAGGACACCTCTTACATGTGGGCATTCCGCAGCGGCCAGGACAGCGAGGAACCGATCGTGCTGTTCGACTACCAGCCTGGCCGCGGCCAGAAATATCCACAAGCCTTCCTCGGCGATTATCGTGGCCTGCTGATGAGTGACGGTTACGAGGCATGGCGAACGCTCAAGGGCGCCACCCATTATGGCTGCATGGCGCATGCACGACGAAA
>CABHNZ010000104.1 GCA_902167985.1 Shinella sp. UYSO24 | reverse complement strand
CTCATTTACAAGAAGGAGGGTGATCCCCTACCCTAAAGCGAAGGCATGGTGCACTTGGGTTAGCTTCTCCACAATTGATATTAAATCATTAAATTGACATCCCAGCCCTCGCCGCGATTGAAGTCTGAGGCGAAATCGCGCTACTCGCAAGGGAGTGGCAGAGTTGCTCCGCAGCCGCTGCGGAGCCAAAACATCACTTGTTCATCGCGTCCTTCAAGGCCTTCGCGGCCTGAAACGAGATCTTCTTTGCCGCGGCGACCTTGACGGTCGCTCCCGTCGAAGGGTTGCGGGCTTCGCGTTCGGGCGTATCCTTTATCTTGAACTTTCCAATCCCGGGATCGATGTTTCCGCGCCCGAGATGGCCGAAGCGGTGATTTCGGCAAACACCGCCTCAACGATGGCTTTTCCCTGCGCCTTGGTCAAACCCTGTTCATTTGCAATCTTATCAGCAATTTCATTTGTTGTGGTCATGGCTGAGCCCTCGTTGTTGATCGCAGAAGCCTGCTCATCTGAGCTGGGCGATGTCACGGCAAAGGCGCAGTTGACCTGCACGAATATGTCCGATTTCCACAACTTGCTGACAGCCTGATGTCATTACCCCCGAGGCTCGAGCGGCCTCCTGTTGAGGTCATCTGGCTGGCTATTCACTCAGAGCCTGGTTTCGTGGCGGGATCCCAATGCTCGTCAGCCTTGCCGTCGATGAAGCGCCAGCTATCGAACCAGGTGGTGGTATCGGTTTTGGAAGGATCCTTCGGATCTCTGACAATCCTCGGATATGCTACTGTGACGATATCGCCCTCGGCGACAACCGAAACGACCTTCGTTTTCATTTTCTCCTGAACGGGTGTCGGCGCCAGCTTCAGGACCTTCGTGAAATAGTCGATCACTGTCCGACATCAGCGCCCATGAGACAGAACTGGCTTAATTGAGAAGAGAGGATTTTCGGCTCATCGTAGCT
>CABHNZ010000103.1 GCA_902167985.1 Shinella sp. UYSO24 | reverse complement strand
TTTCCTGTTCCAGCGCGTTGACCAGCTCGACCGTCGAGAAGAACCGGACCCGCTTATGGTGGTGCTCAATGGCCTGGACACCGATCGCCGTAGCAATGTGCGTCTTGCCCGTGCCGGGACCGCCGACCAGGACGATGTTGTTGGCGTCGTTGAGGAAGTCGCAGCCATGGAGTTGCTGCACCAGCGCCTCGTTGATCTCGCTGCTGGCGAAGTCGAAGCCATTCAGATCACGATAGGCCGGGAAGCGTGCCGTCTTGAGTTGATATGCGGTCGATCGGACCTCTCGTTCGGCCGTTTCCGCCTTGAGAAGCTGGGACAGGATTGGAATGGCAGCCTCGAACGCCGGCGATCCCTGTTCGGTCAGATCACCGACGGCGTGGGCCATTCCGTGCATCTTCAGTTGCCGCAGCATGATGACGATCGCGCCGCTTGCCGGGTTATGACGCATGGCGAACCTCCGTCTTTCTCAAGGTATCGTATCGTTCGACATTGGCCTTGGGCTCGTTGGTGAGCGTCAGGGCCTGAGGTGCGTCGAGGGTCGGCGGCGTGAAGGTTTTTCCGTCGACGAGGCGATGCAGCAGGTTCAGCACATGTGTCTTGGTCGGAACGCCAGACTTCAGCGCCATGTCGACGGCCGAGAGCACGGCCTGTTCATCGTGCTGAAGAACGAGTGCCAGGATATCGACCATCTCGCGGTCGCCACCTGGCTTCTTGAGCAGATATTGTTGCAATGTCCGGAATGCCTCGGGAAGCTCGACGAACGGTGCGCCATTGCGAAGAGCGCCGGGCTTGCGCTGCACCACCGCCAGATAGTGCCGCCAGTCGTAGATCGTCTGTCCCGGCCGATCGTGAGAGCGGTCGATGATACGGCGATGTTCACAGACGATCTGCCCCTCTGCTGCGACGGCGATACGATCGGGATAAACGCGAAGGCTCACTGGTCGATTGGCGAAGGACGCCGGCACGCTGTAG
>CABHNZ010000102.1 GCA_902167985.1 Shinella sp. UYSO24 | reverse complement strand
ACGCGGGGTGGAGCAGCCCGGTAGCTCGTCAGGCTCATAACCTGAAGGCCGCAGGTTCAAATCCTGCCCCCGCAACCACTGAGACTTGTAACATCTTCCACTCAGCCTCCGCCTCGGCGAGAACCGCCTTGCAGCGGGCGTGAAAGTCCAGTTTTTCCTGCTGGTTAGCGAAGCCGCCAGACTTGACCCGACTTACGAATTCGTCGTGGTGCTTCTGGCGGATGCCTGCGCTGTATTCCTGAAATGCCTGCATCGATGCCAGGATTGATGCCAGTCGGCCGATGATCGTCAGCTTGGCGGCCTTGCCATCGGCGGATGGCACAATAACGACCTTCTGAACCAATTCGCGGATGAAGTTGAAATGCTGCGCGACAGCATCGTCCTCGGTGTTGCCTGAGCGCGCAACGGTGGTCATTGCGGCGATCGCGGCGCGTACATAGATGGATTGATAATGAGGTCTTGGGCGCACCGCGGCGCTTGCTTTTTGATCTGGAAAGATCAGCCTGGATAGTATCTCGCTGTTTCTGCAATTCATCGAGCATTTTGTTGAATGCCTCGATTTGCGGCTGCCCGTTGATGACACGCTCCATCACCTGCGCTGCCACGACATCCTGCCGTTTGGTAACGTCGCGCAGGTCCGCTTCCAACTTTTCCTTTTGACGTTGACTGGCCTTGCCTGCCGCCTGCAGCTGCTTGTTGATCTCATCCTGGATCGACGCGGTGCTTTCGACGGAGAGAAGGCGGGCCGGGATTGCGTCAAGGACGCGACGCTCTAGTTCGGCTCTGCTGATGGTCCGCGAATTCGGGCAGACCTCTCGTCCGAGATGTTCGATGGGCAGGTGCTTGCTCCTGTTCTTGCAGCCGAACCGGGCGTTTGCGATAACCGAGTAGGGGCCACCGCAAACTCCACATTCGAGCAAGCCGCTAAACAGATACTTTGGCCGGTGAGAGCGATTGAGCCGATTTGTCGCCGTGTGGACAAAGTGCGTATTCCAATGAAACCGGACAGGAATTCCGATCTTTAACCGGACGCTTATTCCAGCGTTATACCGGAC
>CABHNZ010000101.1 GCA_902167985.1 Shinella sp. UYSO24 | reverse complement strand
CCAAACGAAACGTCCTGACGACAGGGCGACGATTTTTCTATTCCTGCATCTTGTAAGGGCGAACATGAGAGTGGTGCGCATGGGTTTAAGCTGGAACCTCCTCGACCAAGTCCTGGAGCTCTACATTTTCGATCGGCGGCTGCGCCTCCTCGTGTTGGATGCGATCGAAAGGATTGAAGTCCCCTTGCGAGGTAGCTGGGCACATCACCTTGCCATGAAATACGGCCCACCCGGCTATCTCGATCCTGGTCTCTATCACCGGCCCGATCGATATGCCCAAGCCTTCGCCAAATTGATCGAGGATCTGAAAAGATACGACGATCCAGAGTACCCACCGATCTGGATGGCAACCGAGGTGATATCGTTGGGGCAACTCTCGATGTGGTATAATAATCTCAAGAACCGGCCGGATCGACAGGCGATCGCCAAGGTTTACGGGTTGGATGAACGGTTTTGGTATCGTTCGCCCATCACCTGACATCCATCCGCAATATTTGTGCCCATCACGGCCCACTTTGGAACAAGCAGGTGACGGTAAAGATGATTGTGCCGATGTCTCCCGCGAGCTTAAAGCTGGCTATGGATGGAAATGCACAAGGGCGAGTCTACAATACCATTGCAGTGCTCGGCTATCTTATGGATATCGTTGCACCGAACAACCAATGGCGCGAACAGATTGCAGGACTGTGGGATTCATGCTGGCAGACAAGGCCGCGATGGGCTTCCCGGCCAATTGGAAGAATCTCCCTGCTTGGAGTTGACTAGCCAGGAGTGTCGGATAGCTTCTACCATAGGTCCGATTTTCGAGCGTGCTCTTGGACCATAACGGACCGCGACCTGTAGATTCGCTAAGGTACTGAAAATAAACCTTCTCACATCATGATTTAGATGCAAGAACTGAGTTTCGGATCCCGCCTTAAGATACGGTTGAGTTTGATGAACCTTTCAAAGCCGTACTCGACGTCGCATCTAAGGAGCCGCTAAACAGCGTCAGGTTTGGCGCGGACGCGACGAATCGCACGGTCGGGCTGTGATCTGAACTGTCGACGCTGGAGAGACATGATCAGAGAAACAGCAGCGAAGCGATG
>CABHNZ010000100.1 GCA_902167985.1 Shinella sp. UYSO24 | reverse complement strand
AAAAAAGCATGATCGCGGATGGGGGCGACGAAGAATGAGATATCCCGCCACCGAAAAGCTCGAGATCATCCGGCTTGTCGAGGGGTCTCATCTGCCAGCCAGGCAAACCCTCGACAAGCTCGGCATTCCAAGACCAACCTTCTATCGCTGGTATGATCGCTTCCAGACCCACGGTGTTGAGGGGCTGGAAGACCGGACATCCGCGCCGTCACGGGTGTGGAACCGTATCCCCGACGATATCAGGGATCGCATCATCACACTCGCGCTCGATCATGCCGATCTGTCGCCACGCGAGCTGGCGGTGAAGTTCACCGACATGGAAAGCTATTTCGTCTCAGAGGCTTCGGTCTACCGCCTGCTCAAGGCCCATGACCTGATCACCTCGCCAGCCTATATCGTCATCAAGGCCAATGACGAGTTCAAGGACAAGACCACTCGCCCGAACGAGATGTGGCAAACCGACTTCACCTACCTGAAGGTCATCGGCTGGGGATGGTTCTACCTGTCAACCATCCTCGACGATTATTCCCGCTACATCATCGCCTGGAAGCTGTGCACCAGCATGAAGGTGGACGATGTCACCGACACGCTCGACCTGGCGCTGGCCGCCTCAGGCTGCGACAAGGTCAAGGTCGAACACCGGCCGCGCCTGCTGTCGGATAACGGCCCGTGTTACGTCGCCTCAGATCTCGGCGAATGGCTGGACAAATACAAGATCGATCAGGTTCACGGGCTCCCGGCCACCCCCAAACGCAGGGCAAGATCGAGCGCTGGCACCAGACGTTGAAGAACCGCATCCTGCTCGAAAACTACTTCTTCCAGGAAGACCTCGAAGCGCAGATCGCGGCTTTCGTCGAGCATTACAATCATCGGCGATACCACGAGAGCCTCGACAATCTCACTCCGGCCGACGTCTACTTCGGGCGCGGCCAAACAATCCTGCTCGAACGTGAAAGGATCAAACGAGAAACCATCAGACAGCGCCACTTGAACCACCAGGCCAAAGCGGCTTAAATCAACCCGCAAACCGAGCCGGAAACTCCATTCTTCCAAAGCCCAAAAAGTCTCAAATCATTCGACGACGGACA
>CABHNZ010000098.1 GCA_902167985.1 Shinella sp. UYSO24 | reverse complement strand
CTCTCATGTTCGCCCTTACAAGATGCAGGAATAGAAAAATCGTCGCCCTGTCGTCAGGACGTTTCGTTTGGTGTGGATGCATCCTGGGGAAAGCAGGAAGCACGGTCATATAACGACGGTTGAACATGCTCTGATACGCGGGTTGGTTACCGCCGGACCTGATGCGTCGCGGAGCTTCCTCTGTCTAGTTCGCAGCGTCGGAATTAAACCGGCTGATAGTGGTAGCGAGGGTTCTCCTGCCGTGACCGTGCCCCCAGCCTTGCCCAGGCGCACATGGAATTTTGGCTCTTCTGCGCTCCTTGGTTGAGTTCAGGATTAAATTATGTTCAACGCGGTGAGACTTGGCATGCAATCGCCCAGACGAAGCCGGATAATTCGCGAGCGATCGCCGTGGTTACGGTCGTTGCCGGTTTCCCGGCCTTCGTGAGTTTGCGATAGCGGCCGCACAGCCGCTCCTGCGCTTTCCATGCCGTGTCGCGGATCGCTTTTGGGAGCTGCTCCTGACGGATTAGCTGATCACGGCTGATCCTCGCTGGGAACCGATAACTCCAAGCGGCTTCTACCAGCATTCGACGCGCCGTTGTATTGCCTGCCTTTGTGATGCCGCCCTGCCGGCGAGTTCCGCCGCTTGATCGCTCAGATGGTACCAGCCCAAGATAGGCCATTAACTGGCGCGGGTTTGTGAAGCGGCTGAGATCTCCCAATTCAGCAATCATCGTTGCCGCCGTCACCAGAGCCATGCCGCGTAGCGATTGCAGCGCGACGACCACCGGAGCCATTGACCAGTCGCTCAACATGGTCTCGATCTGCTTCGTCAGCCGATCCCGTCGTTCAGTTGCCGCCTCGATCGTGGCGATGTGATCCTGGAGAACGATTTGGTGGATTGGCTGCTCAAAGCAAATACCGGCCAACCAACGACGGTGCATCTGCGTCCAGGCCGGCCGGTTGTAGTGAAAGCCATGACGAAGCAGAAATCCGCTGAGCTGTTGGCGCGCTTGCCGCAAGCTGCGCACAGCGGCAAGTCGTGCCCGAACCAGGTCACGCATCGCCTCATGGGCTGTATCGGGTATCCAAACGGCGCTCAGTTCTCCAGCGCGATGAAGTCTTGCCAGATTGTTGGCATCCCGACG
>CABHNZ010000097.1 GCA_902167985.1 Shinella sp. UYSO24 | reverse complement strand
GATCCTGCCGGCAAAGGCGGCAACCGATGCGGGATCCGCAAGATCCATCGCTTCGATAACAACAGTGTCGATGCCGGCAAGTGTGCGTTCGGCCTTTTCGCGATTGCGAGCCGGTACGATGACACGAGCGCCGGCACCAGCGAGCGCCCGCGTCGTCTCGACGCCGAGACCGGAATAGCCGCCCGTGACAATCGCCGTCTTGCCGGAAAGGTCAATACCCTCGGTAACCTCGCGCGCCGTGCTGGATGCGCTGAAACGAGATCCAATAGGTTTTTGTTCGGACATCTCGTTGGTCCTTCATTTATGGCTCTGGTGTCCCTCCCCTATATCGGATAAATTATCGGAGCCCCCAGCCTGCAGGATCCGGATTTCTGTCGTGATCGTCCAAAACATCCAGGATCCCCTGTCCGACGTGCTTAGTGCCATCGATGCGCGGGCGCTGTTCTCCGTGCGTTTTGCAGCCGGAGGTGCGTGGTCTGTTGCTTTTCCACCACCGGGCTACCTCAAGTTCAATGCAGTCCGTGAAGGCGGTGCCTGGCTGATCTCGGAAGGAGAGGCACCGTTGCGCATTGAAGCCGGCGACTGTCTTGTGGTCAGCGGCAAGGCGTTTACGCTTTGCAGCAATCCCGACGTGAAGCCGATAGCGGCGGCAGAGGTGTTCGCCGGGGGCAATCTCGATGTCTCAGTGGGCGATGGCCGGGATTTCGTTCTCCTCGGGGGCAGCGTCAACCTCGACACAGTCGACGGATCACTCCTGACTGACGCCTTGCCGCCGATCGTCGTCGTCGATCGCGAGGAGGCGGGACCGATTGGCTGGCTGCTCGAACAGCTGGACCTGGAGTGGAACAGTGTCTCTCCGGGCGCTCGCATCGCCTGCAACGACCTGCTGCGGCTGGTGTTTATCCATGTCCTTCGTGCCTATATGGCGCGCCAGACATCGCAGCATCCCGGCTGGCTCGCCGGCCTCGCGGATGCCCGCCTGGCGCCGGCAATGCGGGCGATCCACGCCGATCCTTCGCACCGCTGGACGGTAGAAGCATTAGCGTCTCTCGCCGGCCAGTCCCGCTCCGGATTTGCCGAAAGATTTCGAGCCACCGTCGGAACACCTCCGATAGACTATGTCGTGGGCTGGCGGATGCGGCTTGCGGCCGCCCGGCTGCGGCGTGG
>CABHNZ010000096.1 GCA_902167985.1 Shinella sp. UYSO24 | reverse complement strand
TGTCTATGCTCATACGTGGTTCTCCTAGAAAGGTAGTTACCACGCCAGAGCACAAAATTCAGGATAGTCCCAGGGATACTGTCATTACGAGCCATTAGCTTGGCCCGACGCTTGAGCTGGAATATTGGCGCAGAAAGCTTCATCAAAGACCTCCATTGCGAGTCAAACCGCAACCCCTCCTAATGCGATGCTCGAACAGATGGTTCGATGAAATATGGTCACCCTGCATTTGAAATGCTTCCCCGAAAGGAGGGGGGAGGCTTGGGTCTAGCCTTTCTTAATCTGTAGTCAGTTGCGCGATTCGCGACAAGCGTCGATCACCGTCGATTGTAAGAGCCATTTGCTACGGTGCTCCCGCCCCCTAGGCCATCACGTGCCATGTAGGGGTGCCTTCAAAGGAGCACGACATGAAGATCGAAATCCGAAATACTTCAGCTCAGAAGCTGCCGTTGTCACTTGTTGAGGATTTTTTTGAGCGTTTGCACAGTGCAAACTACTCGCAAGATACGATCGCTGGCTACCGGCACGCTGTTCAGGCCCTTGTTGCAACAGTCGAAGAGGCTGGGATCGACTGGCAGAAGCTGACGCCGGAGGAGGCGATGGCACTGGTTAAACTGCGATCACAGAATGCGCGCTACCGGGCAAAGATCTTCGTCGGCTTCTTGGTTGAGAGGGGCCTTGCTGCACCCTCAGTCGGCCCAAGTGCGGCCGAACTTTCTCGCAATGCCCTCCGATCTGAGTTCGAGACATATTTAAGAACACAACGAGCCATGAGCGAGCGCACAACCCGGCACGCTTCCTACATGGCAAGGCGTTTCCTTGCGTTCCGATTTGGTGAAGGCCTGGATAGACCCGATGAAATCGTCGCCACCGACATCTCGGACTTCCTCAGCGAGGTCTTGGGACGCCGATCGGACTTCCGCGACAAGACCCTTTCTACTCACCTGAGGTCGTTCTTCGGCTTCCTCTTTCAGACTGGCAAAACAACGACAAACTTTGCGAAGGTAGTTCCCCGGGTTGCAATTCGGCACGGGACACGACTGCCTCGCCACCTTAGCGACACCGATGTCGAAGCCGTTGACCTGAGCCCCTGAACTTCCTCCAGATTTTGGTAGAGTCCGTCGTATCAAGGAGACGGACGGAATGAAGCATTCACGGTTCACGGACGAGCAGATCAT
>CABHNZ010000095.1 GCA_902167985.1 Shinella sp. UYSO24 | reverse complement strand
TGACCTGAGCCCCATCGTCCCTCCATCTTTCAGGAGAGTCTTAGGTTTTCAATCTGGCCTTATGCGACCTGTTTTTCCATAGCCATTTTCATTGCAAATTCATTGGGTGTGATGTTGCCCAGTGAAGAGTGCGGTCTGCTTCGATTGTAGTCCTCCTTCCATGCCGCGATTTCGCTCCGCGCCTGCGTCAATGATGAGAACAGTGTTTCGTTGAGGCATTCGTCACGGAAGCTGCCGTTGAAGCTCTCAACGAAGCCATTCTGCATCGGTTTGCCCGGTGCGATATAATGCCATTCGACGTGACTGTTTTGGCACCATTCCAGAACGGCCATGCTGGTCATCTCCGTGCCATTGTCGGAGACAATCGTTCGCGGCTTGCCTCGTCGGGCGATGACAGCATCGAGTTCCCGCGCAAGCCGCCGGCCTGAGAGCGACGTGTCGGCGACCAGCGCCAGGCATTCGCGGGTGAAGTCGTCCACGACGGCCAGAACCCGAAAGCGACGACCATCTGTGAAAGCGTCGCTGACGAAATCCAAGCTCCATCGCTCGTTGGCACGCGAGGGCAGCGCCAGTGGGCGTCTCGTCCCCAAAGCCCGTTTGCGTCCACCACGTTTGCGCACCGTCAGCTTCTCTTCGCGATAGAGACGCCGCAGTTTCTTCAGGTTCATGATGATGCCCTGCCGACCCAGCATGACGTGGATGCGGCGATAGCCGAAACGACGGCGCTCGGACGCCACCAGCTTCATTGCCTCACGGATATCAGCGTCATCCGGGCGAATGCTACGATATCGCACACTCGACCGATCAACGGACAGAACCTCACACGCCCGACGCTGGCTCACCCCATGTTGTTTGCAGACATGAGCCACAGCATCCCGCTTCACATCGGGCGTCACCACTTTTTTGAGGCGACATCTTTCAGAATCGCATTGTCCAGCATGGTCTCGGCCAGCAGCTTCTTCAGCTTGGCGTTCTCGTCTTCCAGAGCCTTCAGCTTACGGGCATCGGATACCTCCATGCCGCCGAACTTCGCCTTGTATTTGTAGAAGGTCGCCTCAGATATCCCGTGCTTGCGGCAGACATCGGCCGTCCGCATGCCGCTCTCCTGCTCTTTCAATATCCCGATGATCTGCTCGTCCGTGAACCGTGAATGCTTCATTCCGTCCGTCTCCTTGATACGACGGACTCTACCAAA
>CABHNZ010000094.1 GCA_902167985.1 Shinella sp. UYSO24 | reverse complement strand
TGCAGGGCAGACAGCTTTGCCGATTCGGCTTCCATGTCGGCATCGACCAGACCGCTGACGCCGGAATCGATGGCGTCGGACAGCTTGGAGCCGAAAGTGGTCTGCAGGTCGATACGGGTGGTGAGCGCGCCGAGGGCAGCAGCGCCGTCCGTCAGGTTCGACAGCGCCGTTTCGACGGTGTTCATGAAGTTGGTCAGGTCGCCCGAGGTCGACAGGCTGGACAGGTTGATGTCCATCAGGCTGCCGAGTACGCCGCCCGAACCGGTGCCGACCGAGCTGATCGAGCTGAACATGGCGTAGGAGCCGGTCGTGTAGGAAGCCGTCGTGACCTGAACCGTGCCGTCGCTGTTGCGAACGAAACCGTCAACAACCGAGGCAGTCGAGCTGCCATCGGCAGCGACAACCCAGTTTTCACCGCTGAACGATGCCGACTGTGCGATCGAGGACAGCTGGTCCTTAAGCTTCGTGACTTCGAGAGCGATCTGGTCCTTGTCGGTCGAGCTTTCGTTGGCGGTAACGAGCTTGGACTTGATTTCGTTAACGACGTCGATGGCGCTGTCCATCGCGTCATAGGCAACGTCGACCTTGGCGGCACCGACGTTCAGAGCGTCGGTCGCGGCGTTGATTGCCTTGTTGTCGGAATTCATCGTGGTCGAGATCGACCAGTAAGCAACGTTGTCAGAGGCCTCTGGACTTTGTAGCCGGAGGAAACGCGGTTCTGGGTCTCTTCCAGGCTCTTGTTAATCGTGCTGAGCGTCTGCAGCGCGGAGTTCGCGGAGACGTTTGTCAGGATGCTGGTCATAAGTTCTGCCCCTCTTGAGCAACTATACGGGAAGGGAGATTCCGGAGCGACCGGGAACGGCAGTCAGCTTCATGCCTGCCCTACTCTCCTTCCGGGAGCCGGGCTTACCGTTTCGCTGCCGCCGATAAAACACCATTAAGGTTAAAGATTTCCAAAGGCGCACGATTAAAAAATATTAATTATTTACCATGCTTACGCGGTAGCGCTGGGTCGTGAGCGAGCCGGTCTTCATTGCTTTTCCACGTCGCAAACGGAAAAAGCCGCCTGCATTGCTGCAGGCGGCTTTTCTGATCGGGAGATGGCGGCCGTGCCGGCATCCCGTAAAGATCTTTCCGATTAACGGAAGAGCGACAGGATGCTCGACGACGAGGAGTTCGCGATCGACAGCGACTGGATGGCCAGCTGCTGCTGCGTCTGCAGGGCAGACAGCTTTGCCGATTCGGCTTCCATGTCGGCATCGACCAGACCGCTGACGCCGGAATCGAT
>CABHNZ010000093.1 GCA_902167985.1 Shinella sp. UYSO24 | reverse complement strand
GATCGTGTCCCAGGGAGTGGTGTAGCTTAGACGGCCACGGCTCATCCCAGAGGGCCGGATGAGTGTCAGCTTGCTGCTGGCAGGCTGATGAGTGGATCATCGCTCATCGTAGCGATTGTCTCAAGGGTCATGTAGCGAGATCGCTGGACGGCCCATTCATCGTTCTGTTCCAGCAGCAGCGCACCGACCAGGCGCACGATAGCGTCGTCGTTGGGGAAGATGCCGACGACCTCGGTCCGCCGCTTGATCTCGCCGTTCAATCGCTCGATGGGGTTGGTCGAGTGAAGTTTGGCCCAATGCTGTTTGGGAAAGGTCATGTAGGCGAGTACGTCTTGCTCAGCGTTGTCCATGAGACTGGCGAGCTTCGGGACCTTTGGCCTGATCTGGTCGGCGACGTTGCGCCACTGAGTGCTTGCCGCCTCCGGCGTGTCTTGAGCAAAGGCCGTGGCAATGAAGGCGGAGACGACCCGCCGTCCGCTCTTTCCAGCATGGGCCAAGGCATTGCGCATGAAATGGACCCTGCAGCGCTGCCAGGTGGCGCAGAGCACCTTCGATACTGCGGCTTTGATGCCCTCATGCGCATCTGAGACGGCGAGCTTGACGCCACGCAGACCCCGCCTGGTCAGCTTTCGAAGAAACTCGGTCCAGATCGCCTCGGCCTCGGACGTGCCGATCTCCATGCCGAGCACTTCGCGTCGGCCGTCGGTGTTGACGCCGACGGCAATGATGACTGCAACAGAGACGATGCGCCCGCCACGCCGGACCTTCAAATACGTCGCGTCAATCCAGAGGTAGGGCCATTCGCCTTCGATGGGCCGGTCGAGAAAGGCCTTCACCTTCTCGTCGATCTCCTCGCACAGCCGGGAGACCTGGCTCTTGGAAATGCCCGACATGCCCATGGCCTTAACGAGGTCGTCAACCGAGCGGGTCGAAACACCCTGGATGTAAGCCTCCTGAATGACAGCCGTCAGAGCCTTCTCCGCCATCCGGCGCGGCTCCAGGAAGCTCGGGAAATAGCTGCCAGTACGAAGCTTGGGAATACGCAGCTCGACGGTGCCCGCCCGTGTCTCCCAATCCCGGTCGCGATAGCCGTTACGCTGGGCCAGTCGGAAGCCATTCTTCTCGCCATAGCCCGCACCGGTCTTCGTGCCGACCTCCAGCGCCATCAGCTTCTCGGCAGCAAAGCCGATCATCTCGCGCAGCAAATCGGCGTCGGCGCTCTTCTCAACGAGTGAGCGCAGGTTCATCATGTCGTCGGTCATCGGTGGTGTCCCTCAGGTTGGCTCTAAGCAACCCGACCCTACCGGAAATCACCGATGGCTATGAAATCCAGCTACACCACTCCATGGGACACGATC
>CABHNZ010000092.1 GCA_902167985.1 Shinella sp. UYSO24 | reverse complement strand
TTACGTTGAAAAACTGTCCGGTATCAAATCGGAATCGCGTCCGGTTAACTCTCGGAATAGTGTCCGGTTTTTGATCGGAATCCCGTCCGGTGAATCATCGGAATCTACAGACAAAGCTCGCGCCGACCTCGAGTTGTCGCTTCTTCACCTTGGTCCATAGCTCGTCATCGACTATACGCAACTCTGGCACCTCCGAGACAACCCATTCGCTAGGGTCGTTCGGACGAGCTTCACGTTGTTCTGTCTCGGGGTTCTTGCGAAAATTACGTCGATTGAAAACGATGCGGCCGACATAGGTCTCGTTGTTAAGAATGCCACTGCCACGGTTGCGGTGTCCGCGAACGGCGGTATCGCGCCACAGCGCACCTCGTGGGCCGGGAACGAAGGGATCACGGGCATTCAGTTCGATCGCCATGTCCTGCGGCGTACGACCCAGCGCGTACTGTTCAAAAATCCAACGGACGATTTCGGCCTCTTCTTCGTCGATCTCCCGTAGTCCGGCAATACGGTTGAACTTGTCATCGTGTTCAAGCTTCACACGGTATCCGTATGCGATCCCGCCCGCTGCCTTTCCCTTTCGAACAGCGGTCTTCATACCTTCGCGGGTTTTGTAACGGGTCTGTTCGATCATGTCGTGGCTGATGATCGAGCGAAGGCCCAACTCCATATCATTGACCGGTGCGGCGTTCTGAACAGTCCAGAGCTCTACGCCATGATGTCGAAGCTGCTTCAGAATTGCGGAGCTGTGCTCCATATCGCGCGAGATGCGGTCTACAGACATGCAGAGCAGAATGTCCAGGCCACCACGCTTGATCCGGCGTAGAACGGCCTGAATACCCGGGCGGGATTTAAGCTTTGTGCCGCTGATAGCGCGGTCATCAAACACCTCTTCAACCGTCCATCCACGCCCATGCGCAAACTCGTTTGCTAGAGCTACTTGCGTTTCGATGGATTGCTCGTCCTGACGGTCGGTCGAGTAGCGGGCGTAGATGATAACGGTCTTGGACATCAGGCAGCCTTGGAAAAAATGCGATAGGCTCACTTAGTGAGAAAAACCGGCATTCCAACCCGACCGGCAATTTAGATTGCCGCCGGTGGAAACAGAGGCGATCGACTTTACGTGATCGCGCAGGACGGGAGACCGGGAAGGCCTGGTCGGCTGAGCATCTTCGCGAACGCTGCGGGTTCCGAAAACAGGCGAGCCTGAAGTCTCGGATTGAAGAGGAGGCCGTAAACTTCAGTGAAACGCATTGCCGCCAGCAGTGCATCGAGCTTGAAGGTAACGCCGTAATAGACGGTGTTGATTTGCACTGAGAGCTGACCCGGGATTTGCGCCGAGAAGTGACCCGCCTTTAGGTATCGTTCGTGT
>CABHNZ010000091.1 GCA_902167985.1 Shinella sp. UYSO24 | reverse complement strand
CGGTGGCCCGCACCTCAATGTTTTCACGCGCTTCACCGTGATCCGCAGATCAGGAAAGGATCGACTTTGCCACGTTGACGCGCTCGGCTACGCCATCTACGGCCAATCCCCGAACGATGCCGAAGAGCCGACGGACTTCGTCGTTACCACGTTGCGCGGCTTCAAGGCTGCGCCCTATGCCGGAATGAACTCGGGGAGACTGGCGGCCGTAACCCGGTTTTCCGGAGGACTGCGTGCGGAGGGACTTGAGGATGGGTAATCAGTAGCGGTCAGAGCGCGATCCACGGGGGCATCAGCACCGAACCGCCTGCGTGAGTCTCGGCACTTAATCGCCTGATCGTCCTGCTCAATCAAGCGAGCGGCTATGTACTTGACCCGCCTGTCGCGGACCGCCTCGCGTCTACGAGCGGCGTCATCGTCTGCATCGATATCCATCTGATCTTTCCGCATTGGCTGCAGGGGCCACAATATGCAAGCCGCCAGAGCGTCATGATTAGGGAAAGGTCAGGCAGGATCAGCCTTAGTTCCGCGGGCGAACCTGCGTTAGCCATGGAAAACCGGAACCGAAGGACAAGTGCATGCGCACCTCTTGCTTTCAGCCTTCGATTTACCCCCCCGCTTGCACTGATCGCCTTCGATCGTCGCGACATTCGAGAAAACGATGCGTTGGCGCAGATCCTGTACTGCGGCATTTGCCACACCAATCTCCATCTCTTGCGCAACGGGTGGGCATCGCTCGTTCCAGAAAGCTATCCGATGGTAAAGGGTCATGAAATAATCGGCCACGTGATCGAGGCCGGTCCAGCGGTCTCTCGACACGCCCTTGGAGACCTCGTTGCGATTGGCACGATTGTCGACAGCTGTGGGCACTGCGATCAATATCGCCACGATGACCAGCAGCTTTGCAGCGAATATCCTAATCTTATGTTGAAATTGACCATCGGCTCTACGCTGCGCTCGCCGGTCGTCTGCCTGAGTCCACATGGCTAGGTCACCCATCCAACCTCAACGTTCTTCGCAATGACTCACGAAAGTTTCAGAGCGCACCTTCGCGCGCCGCCTGCCATGTTGTCGCAACCTCCGGCTTGAAACCCAGCCTGCGTGCGAGAGATCCATCGAGCACGCCCCACCAGGGATTGGGAAGCGGAGCAGCGCTCGGCTCCATCGGCGCCCCTGCCATCTCGCTGAGTTCGGCGAAGGTCATCGGCGCGTCGTCCACGGTGTTGACGATCCTGCCGTCCAGCAGGCCACTCAATCCCATCTTGAAAAAGATGGCAATGTCACGGTGGTGGATCATGCTGAGCCGACTAGGCCGTGTCCCCATAAACGGGGTTCATCTTGTTGACGGTGTATGATTCAATCTCCTTGAAAGGAGATT
>CABHNZ010000090.1 GCA_902167985.1 Shinella sp. UYSO24 | reverse complement strand
AACTCGTTCGCCGCGGCACCATCGACGTGAAGTTCCACCCGATGTTCTGCGGTACCGCGTTCAAGAACAAGGGCGTTCAGCCGCTTCTCGACGCAGTTGTCGATTATCTGCCGTCGCCGATCGACATCCCGGCCATCAAGGGCATCGACTTCAAGACCGAAGCCGAAATCGAGCGTCACGCTGACGACGCCGAGCCGCTCTCGATGCTCGCGTTCAAGATCATGAACGACCCCTTCGTCGGTTCGCTGACCTTCGCTCGCATCTACTCCGGCAAGCTCGAAAAGGGTTCGTCGGTCATCAACACGGTCAAGGACAAGCGCGAGCGCGTCGGCCGTATGCTGCAGATGCATTCCAACAGCCGTGAAGACATCGAAGAAGCCTTTGCTGGCGACATCGTTGCTCTGGCTGGCCTCAAGGAAACCACCACTGGCGATACGCTCTGCGATCCGCTGAAGCCGGTTATCCTCGAGCGCATGGAATTCCCCGAGCCGGTCATCCAGATCGCGATCGAGCCGAAGTCCAAGGGCGACCAGGAAAAGATGGGCCTCGCGCTCAACCGCCTCGCTGCTGAAGACCCGTCGTTCCGCGTCAAGACCGACCAGGAATCCGGCCAGACGATCATCGCCGGCATGGGCGAACTTCACCTCGACATTCTCGTTGACCGTATGCGTCGCGAATTCAAGGTTGAAGCCAACGTCGGTGCTCCGCAGGTTGCCTACCGCGAAACCATCACGAAGCTGCACGAAGAAGACTACACGCACAAGAAGCAGTCCGGTGGTACCGGCCAGTTCGCGCGCGTCAAGATCATCTTCGAACCGAACCCGGATGGCGAAGACTTCAAGTTCGAGTCCAAGATCGTCGGCGGTGCTGTTCCGAAGGAATACATCCCCGGCGTTCAGAAGGGTATCGAAAGCGTTCTGTCTTCGGGTCCGCTCGCTGGCTTCCCGATGCTCGGTGTCAAGGCTACCCTCATCGACGGCGCCTTCCACGACGTCGACTCGTCGGTTCTCGCCTTCGAAATCGCATCGCGTGCCTGCTTCCGTGAAGCAGCCAAGAAGGCTGGCGCACAGCTGCTCGAGCCGATGATGAAGGTCGAAGTCGTAACGCCGGAAGACTATGTCGGCGACGTTATCGGCGACCTCAACTCGCGTCGTGGCCAGATCCAGGGCCAGGAACAGCGTGGCATCGCCATCGTCATCAACGCACATGTTCCGCTCGCGAACATGTTCAAGTACGTCGACAACCTGCGCTCCATGTCGCAGGGCCGCGCTCAGTACTCGATGACCTTCGATCACTACGCACCGGTTCCGAACAACGTCGCAACCGAAATCCAGGCAAAGTACTCCGGTCAGAAGTGACCGGAGTAACCCGCCCGATTTTTTAAAAGTTTTCCCCCTTTAGGGGGACCAGAACGGAGAGCCTGCAATGGCAAAGAGCAAGTTTGAGCGCAATAAGCCTCACGTCAACATCGGCACGATCGGTCACGTCGACCAC
>CABHNZ010000089.1 GCA_902167985.1 Shinella sp. UYSO24 | reverse complement strand
CGCGATCATGTTCGAAGATCGTTTCCCGATGGCCTGAAACATCGCTAGGGCACAAATTCCTTACAGTCTCTTGAATCAAGCTGAGACCTTGTGGCCTCCCCAACTGCCCCTTGGAACAACCGAGCAGATTCGCTGCTCACTCCTCCTGCCGCCAATAAGCTACGAGTGGTTCGGGTAGTGAGGGAAGCCCCATGCGCGCCTCAAACCGTTTGAAATGCCCCGGTTGCGGTCACAAAAGCTCTCGCGATCACGTGCTGCTGTCCAAAACGAGGACTGGCCCCACTCGCTTCGTCCCCCTCGTCGGGCACCAGTACCGAGTCCGGCTCATTCGGAGGGGCGTCTCGCCGAATTTCTTGCTCTTACCGTCCATCATGAATGTGCATTTCGAATATCCAGCGACCTGATCCAGATCGTGTCGGAAAGCGTTTGCCCCCTCCTGACCTTGTCACGGGCGATCTCCCGTAGCGCATCCGCCATCTGCCCAAGACTTGCCTCGTCGGCCGCCGCATTCGAGAGCTTCTCGATGGCACCCGTGGTGATGTAGACGTTCCACAGCATGGATCCATCGGCGAACTGGAGGCGGCCAATCTGATCCTGATACCGCGGCGGCTGCAAAATGTTCATCAGCATGGCTGGCCTCTTTCAGATAGTGAGAAATCCCCTCCGCGGCGTGCCGGGAGAGGATTGATATGAGCTCAGAGGATCGGCTTGCCGCCGGTTACGGCGATCGTCGCGCCGGAGACATAGCTCGACAGCGGGTCGGCGAGCATCACGTAGGACGTTGCCAGCTCTGCTGGCTGTCCCGGCCGCTGCATTGGAACCTGCTTCCCGAAGTTCTTCACATTCTCATCCGGCATGGTCGATGGGATCAGCGGCGTTCAGATCGGACCGGGTGCAACCGCATTGGCACGAATGCCCTTGTCCGCCAGCATCTGCGCAAGGCCGGCTGTGAAGTTCTGGATCGCTCCTTTGGTAGTCGCATAGGCGAGGAGATGGGGGCTGGGGCTGTCGGCATTGATCGAGGCCGTGTTAATGATCGCACTGCCGGGCTTCATGTGCGCGACAGCGGCCTTCGTCAAATAGAACATGGCATGAATGTTCGTCCGGAAGGTAAGCTCCCATTCCTCGTCGCTGATATCGCCGATGTCCGAAAAGCTTGCCTGGTGGGCGGCATTGTTGACGAGAATGTCGATGCCACCGAGTTCAGCTATCGCCGTGTCGACGATACTCCGGCAGTGCTCCGCGTTCTGGATGTCGCCGGGCACGAGGACGGCCTTGCGGCCAGCCTTTTCGACCCAGGATTCGTTTGCTCAGCATCGCTGTCCTCATCCAGATAGGAAATAAGGACGTCCGCGCCCTCGCGCGCGTAAGCGATCGCGACAGCGCGGCCAATCCCACTGTCGCCGCCGGTGATGACGGCTTTCTTTCCCGCAAGGCGGCCGGAGCCGCGATATGTGTCCTCGCCATGATCGGGAGCGGGCGACATCGCATTGGTCGATCCCGGCATTTGCTGGCGTGGTGTCTGGAACGGTGGTTTCGGATAGTTTGTCATATCTCTTCCTTCTTATGTCAGGTTCCCGCCGACGAGGCGTAGTCCCTCGTCGGCATATTCATATGTCAGATGCTACGTGCCTGACCGGCATGCGGCCTTCGGCAAACTCTTCGACAATTTAGGCCAGAACATGGTCCGGGCTTGAAGCCCCGATGCCGATCGTTCCGCCATTGGCAAATGTCGCGGGCTTG
>CABHNZ010000088.1 GCA_902167985.1 Shinella sp. UYSO24 | reverse complement strand
TTACGTTGAAAAACTGTCCGGTATCAAATCGGAATCGCGTCCGGTTAACTCTCGGAATAGTGTCCGGTTTTTGATCGGAATCCCGTCCGGTGAATCATCGGAATCTACAGCCTGAAAATGGTCTTCGCGCCGCCGGTTGCAAAACCGCGCCAGTCCGGCCCGCGCTCTTCCCAGCCCACGATCCGGCCGGGTTCGTCCATATGGGCCGCCCACATGCTGCCGAATGGCCCCTCACGCAAGACGCCTTGCCGGACTGCCTCGCGAATTATGTCGGCCGGGATAGAGCGATCATGATGCAGGTATCGCCAGCCATCGGATCCGGTTGATGGAGTGCGTCGACCCGACCAGCGCTCGTCGAGGCTCGCTGCGGCGGGGCTGAAGGCTGAGGCTTCCATGGAGGACGTGACAGCGAAGTGCCGACAAGCGACGCGATTTCATCCGCGGCATCCGAAAACGCCAGGTTCTCGATGAACATGGCAAGGCTGAACACGTCACCCTTCTCGTCTCCAAGCGGGTTGAACCACCCTCGGCCTTCATGGGTGACGATAATGATCTGACCGCCGTGCCGATATTTGACCGCTCGGCGGGTGCTTTCCTTCATGTCGATTGTCCAGCCGTTCCGCTCCAGCACGGCCTCGCAACTGACTTTCTCGCGGAGCGCTTCTAATTCATGTCGCTTCATCATTTTCCCGATCGCGACGCGATCGCCTCTCTCTTTCCTTTCCGCAATTTCGCGGGCGCCATTTCGGCAGCCGCGAAGAGCAAAGGCTGCAAGGGCGAGGGTCGGCAAGGTAGCACTTTGTGGTGTCGGCCGAGGCGGAGCCTCCCTTGCGGCCTACAGGTCGCCAGCGGCATAGGAATGCGGGTCTTAATGAGACCCGCGCGGCTCAAATTCGAAGATGATCTCAACGTCATCTTCGTCGTCGAGTTCGTCGGACGGCAGGACGCCGAATTCGTCGCCGGATTTGAAGAGCGTGATGGGCACCATCAGGTCCCGGCAAAGCTGGTAAGCATGTGACTGGGCAAGGGAGAGATCGTGCGACATTGTGTGAGGCTGCATCCGGGGGGCGGGCCAATTCCCGCTGATGGCTCCTGAAAAGCCCATAGACGGGCGCGATCACCGCGAAGGCGAAGACGAAGCGGCCGCAGCTGGCTAGCGGACCTCTTGCAGGTTGATCGTGGAATATCCGGCCTCGGGCTAGGACGCCATTCTCAAAAGCGGGATAGGGCTGCTTTCGGTTGGCTCGGTGCTTCGATCGCGGATTACCCTTAAAACATCCCCAGCTTGCCGGCATTGTCGTCGCCGGTAGCGATGCTGGAGGTCGGTTACACCGGCGTGCCTATGGGCGCAAAATGTGCCGCCTTGCCGATGGGATGAAGTTCGGTCCAATTGTCAGTTCAGACTGAAACTCGGAGCATTCCAATGAAACACCTTGCAATAGCAGCAATCATCGCAACAACGTTGGTCTATGGCGCAACGACACCTGCGAGAGCTCAAGAAGCCGTAGTCGGAGCAAGCGACCCGGATGCTCTCTTCACCAGCCCCAACCCTGTCTTGAACCGCAACAAGCAGGCAGCATACAAGATCTTCAAAGTCCTGCCTGAAGCCAACC
The DNA here is from genome assembly GCA_902167985.1 of Shinella sp. UYSO24. Taxonomy (GTDB): domain Bacteria; phylum Pseudomonadota; class Alphaproteobacteria; order Rhizobiales; family Rhizobiaceae; genus Neorhizobium. The sequence continues at coordinate 157 of CABHNZ010000088.1, read as the reverse complement.
ATTGGGATGAGGCGGATCAATATCTCACCGCACGATATCTGCAACACAATCCGAATGCGGTCTCCGGACGCCAGGGTGTGATCGACTGTCCGTCGTCGAATGATTTGAGACTTTTTGGGCTTTGGAAGAATGGAGTTTCCGGCTCGGTTTGCGGGTT
>CABHNZ010000087.1 GCA_902167985.1 Shinella sp. UYSO24 | reverse complement strand
GAATTGCAGCTCGACCCACATTCGGGGGTTACGGTGATCTTCCGGTCGAAGCGTGCAGACCGTCTGAAGATCCTTGTGTGGGATGGCAGCGGCATGGTCCTGATTTATAAAGTTCTGGAACAAGGGGGCTTTGCCTGGCCCAAGGTTCAGGACGGTACGATGCGGCTTTCCAGGGCGCAGTACGAAGCTCTATTCGAGGGGCTGGACTGGCGACGGGTCATGGCGCAGCGGGTCGCCGCACCGGTTGCTGCAGGGTAATATCAGAGCCAGTTTGGCATTGTTTTATTGGGATTTTTGCGCCGTCCTGCTATAAGGAAGCATGTCGCAACCTGTTGATCTCAGCCAGTTTCCGGATCTTCCGCCCGAGGTCGTCAAGGCCTTTGCGGCGATGGAGTTCGAGCTGTCTGCGGAGCGTGCAGCGCGTCAGCATGAGCAGGCGGTGGCGGCCGAAAAGGACACGTTCATTGCCGAACTGAAGGAGCTGGTCACGAAACTCGAGGGTCAGGTTCACGACTATCGGCGCACGAAGTTCGGACCGAAGTCGGAAAAGCTCGATCCGGCGCAGATGGAATTGGCGCTGGAAGATCTCGAGACCGCGATAGCCGAGACGCAGGCGCGGATCGCCGCCGTCAAGGACGAGATCGAGGTCAGTGCATCCGGTAATCAGGAAAACGCGGCCCTTCGCAAGGAGCGAAAGGCTCGTGCTCTGCCCGATCACCTGCCGCGGGTCGAGCAGGTGATTGAGCCTGACAGCATCGCTTGCCCCTGCGGCTGCGGCAACATGGTTCGGATTGGTGAAGACCGAACAGAGCGGCTTGACCGTGTCCCGGCCCGCTATCAGGTGATTGTCACGATCCGCCCGAAATATGCCTGCGCGAAGGGGAGAACGGGTGTCGTCCAAGCCAAAGCGCCTGCTCATCTGCTTGAAGGGAGCTGGCCGACCGAAGCCCTTCTGGCGGAAATTGCCGTCTCCAAGCATTCCGAACACATGCCGCTCAACCGGCAGGCCGAAGTTATGGCGCGACACGGGGTGCCAATCGACCGCACAGTCCTTTCCGACTGGATGGGGCGCACGGGTCGGCAAATCCAACCGGTCGTCGACCATATGGCCAATAGATTATTGTGTGAAAGCACCAGGCTTTATGTGGACGAGACGACCGCGCCGGTGCTTGATCCGGGACGAGGCAAGACGAAGACAGGGTATCTGTGGGCGATTTTGCGTGACGACCGCGGCTGGAATGGCTCGGCTCCGTCAGGAGTGGTGTTCCACTATCGGCCCGGCCGGAAAGGCGAGTATGCTGCCGAGATCCTTGATGGCTTCAATGGCACGATCCAGGTGGATGCATACGGTGGCTATTCGCATCTGGCGACACCAGATCGCACGGGTGGCAAACCATTGCGCCTGGCATTTTGCTGGGCACATGGCCGCCGAAAGCTGATTAAGGCTACAACACCGAAGGCGGGTTCGCCCATCGTCGAAGAGGCGCTCATTCGCATCGCTGCGCTCTACAAGATCGAAGACAGCATTCGAGGCTCAGATCCCGAGCACCGTCGGGACGTCCGACAGACACTATCTCTGCCGTTGGTGGACGAGTTCTTCACTTGGATTACGGCTCAGGCATCGCGTGTATCACGTAAATCCGACCTCGGCGTCGCCTTGGCGTACATGCTCAAACGGCAAGATGGCTTTCGGCTGTTCCTTGAGGATGGATGCGTCGATATCGACTCCAATCTGGTCGAGAATGCCATCCGTCGCCCCGCGATGAACCGACGCAATGCGCTCTTTGCGGGCCATGATGAGGGCGGGCGGAATTGGGCCAGGTTTGCCAGCCTGAT
>CABHNZ010000086.1 GCA_902167985.1 Shinella sp. UYSO24 | reverse complement strand
TGGTGGGACGGCCAAGGGTTCTGCCTATTCTACAAGATTTTGGAGCGCGGGTACTTTCCATGGCCGACGGCGAAAGAGGGTGTAGCGCACCTGACGCGGGCGCAGCTTTCCATGCTCGTTGAGGGGATTGATTGGCGACGCCCGGCGTGGACGTCCGCTCCCGGCCGAACGGGATAAATGCCATATTTTGCAGGGGCATCCGAGGCTTAACGCTGGTGCGTTAGTGGCAAATCGGCTAGCTTCGCGGGTATGGAAACAGCGCCGCTGGACAGTCAGGACGAGCTCACTGCTTTGCGCGCACTCGTCGCGGAACAGGCGGCGAAGCTTGAGAGCCAGGAAGCCGAGGTCATCAAGCGAGACTCCATAATCGGGCTTCTTCGCGCACAACTGGAGCTTCTCCGACATCAGCAGCATGGCGCGTCTTCGGAAAAGATCGACCGGAAGATCGAGCAATTCGAGCTGATGCTGGAGGAGATCGAGGCCTCCCGGGCCGAGGGTGAACTCCGCTCAGGGAAAACTCCTCTGCCGGAGTTGGACGACGCATCCGAGAGGCCGAAGCGCAAGCCTCTACCCGATGATCTCGCCACCGAAGAACTGGTCTATGCGGCTCCCTGCAATTGCCCGACCTGCGGCGGCACTTCGTTCCTGAAGGCGGCCGACAGAGTGGTCCAGGTGCTGGAGCACGTGCCGGCGTCGGTCAAGATTGTCCGGCATGTCGAGAAGCGCATGATCTGCAGGGAATGCGATACGATGGTGGCTGGCGAGATGCCGACCCTGCCGATCGAGCGCGGCAAACCCGGGCCGGGGCTGCTCGCCCATATCATGATCGCCAAATTCGACGATCACATTCCCCTCTACCGTCTGTCAGAGATGTACGACCGGTTGGGGATAGACATCTCTCGATCCGTAATGGCCGACTGGGTCGGCCGCGTATCCGCTTTGCTGACACCACTCGTCTTGTTGATCAGGGCCCATATCGCCGCGCTCGACCGAATACATACGGACGACACCCCGGTCGATGTTCTCGACCCTGGGCGGGGCAAAACAAAAACTGGCAGGGTCTGGGTCTACGTCTTCGACGGCAGTGGCTATCAATCCGCCACTCCCGCAGCCATCGCCTATTACTACAGTCCTGACCGCAAAGGCGCGCATCCGGCTGACCACCTCGCAAACTTCAGCGGCGTCATGCATGCCGACGGCTACGGAGGTTACAAGAAGCTCTACGGCAACCAGATCATTGAGGCCGCCTGCATGGCGCATGTGCGCCGCAAGTTCCATGATGTGATCAAGCTGAAGTCATCTCCAATCGCTGAGGAAGCGCTGTCGCGCATCGGCGCTCTCTACGATATCGAGAACCGTATCCGAGGCATGTCGGCTGACGAGCGGCGCACCCTGCGCCAACACCATGCCCGGCCTATTCTGCACGAGCTCAAGGCCTGGATCGAGGCGACACTCTCAGCTTTGCCACAGAAGCAGAGGCTGGCCGAGGCGATCCGATACGCCTTGTCTCGTTGGGCGGCTTTGAGCGTCTACATCGATGATGGTCGGGTCGAAATCGACAACAACATCGCTGAACGAGCCATGAGACCGCTTGGAATTGGAAGGAAAAACTGGCTGTTTGCCGGCTCGGACAAGGGCGGTGAGCGCATCGCCAACATCCTGACCATCATCGAAACGGTCAAATTGCACGGCCAAAATCCGGAGGTGTATCTGACAGATGTCCTCGCTCGGATCCAGGATCATCCCAAGGATCGAATTGAAGACCTGCTGCCCTGGAACTGGACGCCAGCAAACGCTCGATGCGAGGCCGTCTGATGGCGCGCTCGAGGTACATCTACACACTCAGCCAAGCCGCCGGCATGATCGGCGAGAACCTCGA
>CABHNZ010000085.1 GCA_902167985.1 Shinella sp. UYSO24 | reverse complement strand
TTCAGTGCTCAGTGCGCGCTCAGCCAACGCCTTCGTCAGTTCAGACAGAATGCCGTCCTTGCCGAAAAGGTCGCCAGGTGCGCGACCGGCCATCAGACGGTCCAAAAGGTCTTTGTCTATGCTCATACGTGGTTCTCCTAGAAAGGTAGTTACCACGCCAGAGCACAAAATTCAGGATAGTCCCGCCACACCAGTGACAACGATGCCCCAGACCCTCGGTTCGCAAACCATTATCGACCGCAGACCAGGTCAAGGACGGCGTATCAGCAGTGTCGAACGCCTCGTTCGATGTCGTCACCGAGGCCGTGATGACATCAACATCAGCACCACTGGAGAGTGAACTATTGTGCGTCACTATTTTGCGCCGGGCCCGATATCGGCGGCTACGAGCCGCGTGTGCAAAGCGACCCTTCCGGCTCGCCTGATAACGCCTGGCGACATCCCGACGGTGCTCGGCACGGGAAGTACGGGCACATCCCTCTGCGCAATAAATTTGGCCTCGATCGCAGCATCGGCAGATCAGCACCTGCGAGCGACAACGCTCGCAAAGAAAGAAGCGCCCGGTATCATGCCCATCTGCTTCATGGCAGTCGGCATGACATGGACGAGAGGCCCCGTCTGCGCCATAATATCCCGGCATTCGTGTTCCGCACGGTGTAGGCGCGGCGCCGGAAAGACTTAGCGGTTCAGTCGGCGCTGTGCCTGCCTTCATCGATCTGCATGAAGATTACGGCAAGCGCTCCGTCTCTACCAGCCCCACCTAACCACCAGAAACCCCTCCGACACGTCTCAACGGCTGGCCCTTGGCTTGCCTGCGCGCAGGCAAGCAAGGCCAGCGTCCCATCGAACGACTACACCGCGGTAAATGCCGAAAACCTACATTGCCGCCTCGGCACCGAATAGCCGCACTTCTCAACGACCGTTCACAGCACTTGCAAAATGAACGGCGTGGAACCCTACGCTTATCTGTGTGATCTCTTCACCCGTCTCGCCAATGGCCACCTTGCCAAAGATATCGACGATCTGATGCCGTGGGCCTATGCCGCCCGTGTCAAAGCCTCACAATGAGCTCGTCAGATACTTGAGCTCACAGCTGGACCTCACGCAAAACTAACCCGCCGCCGCAACTGATAAATCAATGGGTCGCAGACGGCGCTTACGGTTCCACGCTGAATTCGACCGCATGTAAGGTTACGCAGCCACGGCTGCCGCACAGCGCCGCCCCAAACTCGCAATGTTTGCGCAGTTGAAAGGAGAAGAAATGCAGCCCTCATGTTGACACACGAAACCTCATGTAAGGACGAAGCCCGAATAGGTCAAAAGAACGTAAGCGCTCAATTCGCTGCGCGTTGACGCGTTAGATTATGGCGCCCTTGTCCGATTATACGGGAGTTGATTTGGCGAAGTTAAACGGGAGCAGATCGTCGATATCGGCGCCATCAGGGCGCTGCGGCAGCTCGGTGAAGATGTGCCTCAACCAAGCGAAGGGCTCGACACCACAGGCACGGCAGGTCAACATCAAGCTATAGACGACGGCGCTTGCGTTCGCCCCACTGACGGTGTCGCAAAATAGCCAGCTCTTTCTGCCCGTGGCAAATACTCTGATATCGCGTTCCAATAAATTGTTGTCGATCGGCATCCTGCCGTCTTCGATGTAGCGCTTCAGATATTCCCATTGGTTTCGCGTATAGGAGATTGCATCGCCGAGCTTGGTGTCGGGCACGACCCTGGGGGCCATGTTGTCTAGCACTCCTTCAAGGCTTTGAGAACGGGGAGCTGTGCTTCTGGCGCATGCGCCGGATACAATCGTCCTGGGGACTATCCTGAATTTTGTGCTCTGGCGTGGTAACTACCTTTCTAGGAGAACCACGTATGAGCATAGAC
>CABHNZ010000084.1 GCA_902167985.1 Shinella sp. UYSO24 | reverse complement strand
CGTTACGCCATTCGTGCAGGTCGGAACTTACCCGACAAGGAATTTCGCTACCTTAGGACCGTTATAGTTACGGCCGCCGTTTACTGGGGCTTCGATTCAGAGCTTGCACCCCTCCTCTTAACCTTCCAGCACCGGGCAGGCGTCAGACCCTATACGTCGTCTTTCGACTTCGCAGAGCCCTGTGTTTTTGATAAACAGTCGCTACCCCCTGGTCTGTGCCACCCCAATCCACTTGCGTAGAAAGGGGTCACGCTTCTTCCGAAGTTACGCGTGCAATTTGCCGAGTTCCTTCAACATAGTTCTCTCAAGCGCCTTGGTATACTCTACCTGACCACCTGTGTCGGTTTCGGGTACGGTCTGTACGGTGGAGCTATTTCCTGGAACCACTTCCCTGCACCTTCAATCCAATAAGAAGATACAAGCTACGTGATCCGTCACTACCACCAGGCCCACGAATATTAACGTGGTTCCCATCGACTACGCATTTCTGCCTCGCCTTAGGGGCCGGCTAACCCTGCTCAGATTAACTTTAAGCAGGAACCCTTGGTCTTTCGGCGAGAGGGTCTCTCACCCTCTTTGTCGTTACTCATGTCAACATTCGCACTTCCGATATCTCCAGAGGCCCTCACGGGTCCTCCTTCACAGACTTACGGAACGCTCCGCTACCACGTACACTTGCGTGTACATCCTCAGCTTCGGTGCATGGCTTTAGCCCCGTTACATTTTCGGCGCAAAGACCCTTATTTAGACCAGTGAGCTGTTACGCTTTCTTTAAATGATGGCTGCTTCTAAGCCAACATCCTGGTTGTTTTGGGATCCTCACATCCTTTCCCACTTAGCCATGACTTGGGGACCTTAGCTGGAGGTCAGGGTTGTTGCCCTCTTCACGACGGACGTTAGCACCCGCCGTGTGTCTGCCGACTAGTACTCCCAGGTATTCGGAGTTTGGTTAGGATCAGTAAGACGGTGAGTCCCCATAGCCCATCCAGTGCTCTACCCCCTGGGGTATTCGGTCGACGCTCTACCTAAATAGATTTCGCGGAGAACCAGCTATCTCCGAGTTTGATTGGCCTTTCACCCCTAGCCACAAGTCATCCCAATCTATTGCAACAGATGCGGGTTCGGCCCTCCAGTTGGTGTTACCCAACCTTCAGCCTGCTCATGGCTAGATCACTCGGTTTCGGGTCTAATGCAACTAACTGAACGCCCTGTTCAGACTCGCTTTCGCTGCGCCTACACCTACCGGCTTAAGCTTGCTAGTTACACTAAGTCGTTGACCCATTATACAAAAGGTACGCCGTCAGGCTTGCGCCCTCCGACTGCTTGTAGGCATCCGGTTTCAGGTTCTATTTCACTCCCCTTGTCGGGGTGCTTTTCACCTTTCCCTCACGGTACTTGTTCGCTATCGGTCATGCACGAGTACTTAGGCTTGGAGAGTGGTCTCCCCATGTTCAGACAGGATTTCACGTGTCCCGCCCTACTCTAGGACAATCAGTGTTCTACGCTTACGGGACTATCACCCACTACGGTCGACCTTTCCAAGTCGTTCAGCTTTATTCCTGATTGCCACTGGCCTGGTCCGCGTTCGCTCGCCACTACTTGCGGAGTCTCGGTTGATGTCCTTTCCTGCAGGTACTTAGATGTTTCAGTTCCCTGCGTTCGCTTCTTACCCCTATGTATTCGAAGGTAAGATACCTTATCACAATGCTTGGAAACCCAGGCCGTCCATCGCTGAACAGACTGGATTTTCCAAGCATTTAAGGTGGGTTGCCCCATTCGGAGATCCATGGATCAAAGCTTATTCGCAGCTCCCCACGGCTTTTCGCAGCGTATCACGTCCTTCTTCGCCTGTGCATGCCAAGGCATCCACCAAATGCCCTTACGACACTTCATCGTTCTCATTGCCAATGCTCATCAGTTAGTTCAATCCCAAAGGGATCAAACAGCCGGGCTACCTTTTACAACCCAGCCATCTCATGATGCCATCGACGTGTTCTTTTCGACCGGATCGCTTTCTTTAGGGCCACGCCGAGCGGCCCACTTCACGTCCGGTCATAAGACCAGCTTCTCGAGATTAAATCCGGGTC
>CABHNZ010000083.1 GCA_902167985.1 Shinella sp. UYSO24 | reverse complement strand
TACGAATGCCCTGTCCCATCTCGTGGCCGGATGTCGAGATCTCACATCGGCCGCTTGCCGACAGACGAAGTGTCGTAACAGCTGCCGTCATCGATCCTTTGTAGCTGCCACAGGCAACACCGAGGCCGATGCGGTCTCCGTTCTCTGCTCCCAAGGAGCCAGGTTCGCGGGCTCGTCGGCTCCAGTCGATCAGGTCCGCCCCGCGTCTAGACAATCAACCAGATGACGAGACGAAAATGGCTTTCCAGTAATCAGGTCTTTTTGAGAGTCGTTGTGGATGCGGAGCTCGACGGGATCCATCCCGACAGCCTCAGCCAACTCATCAAATGCGCATTCGGTGGCGTAACTAGAGGGATGCTCATGCGGGGCACGCTGATGGCCGGGCGTCTGTGTGTCGACCCGGATGATCCGATCGCTTCCTGCCCAGGCACCATATTCGTACATGCGAGGGGGATTGGCGCCGTGATCACAGGCAAACCCATCGTACCGACTGTTTTGCTGAACCGTTTCATAAAGGCCTGCCAGGAGGCGACCTTGTTTGTCCGCCCCGAGCCGGATCCGGTGACGGCTTCTTGGGCGATAGGATGCCGTGTGAAACAACTGACCGCGCGGCATCACGAGTTTCACGGGACGGCGCAGTAGAATGGCGGCGCTTGCAACAAGCACGCTCTGCTCCTGAATGCCGTTCTTCTGGCCGAAGCCACCGCCTGTGAAGGGGCTCACGCCGCGCAGCCGTGTCGGCTCCATTCCCATCATCCTGCAAGGCCGCCGGCAAAAGCTGACGTCGCCTGGGTGCCCTCATAGATCCGGAGTTCTCCATCCTCGAATGCGGCGGTCGTCGAGATCAGTTCGATTGGATTGTGATGCTGTTGGGGATGCACGTACTCGACATCAATGCGATGATCGGCAGCAGCAAAGCCTGCCTGCGCATCACCGGAGGACAGCTGGCGATCCGGCTCCGGTTCCGGACTGGCAATATCATCCTCCATGTGAGTGCTGAATGCCTCTTCGGCGTAGCGGACCTTGATGGCTTCCGCGCCCTCGATGGCGGCCTCCAACGTTTCGGCGACCACCAGGGCGACCGGTTCGCCCCGGTGGCGCACGATCGGGCTCGTCATCGGCTGATGGCCTTTGCCGGGCTGACCATAGGCACCGCGAGCGGCAGGTGTCGTCTTGATTTGCGAGAAATCTTCATGCGTGAAAATACGCACGACGCCTGGCACATTTTCAGCGGCAGTTGCGTCGATCGCTTCGATCCGTCCCCTCGCGATTGTTGCCGGAACGGTCATCGCATGCAGCAGACCGGCGATCGGCCGATCTGCCGCGTATAGTGCCCGACCCAGCACTTTTTCATAAGCATCGACCCGAGGGCGGTCAGCGGTCCGTTCCTGTGTCATTGCATCTTCCTTCCAGCTGTCATGATGGCATCGGCAAGCGTGCGAGCACCAAGTTCAATCTTGAATGCGTTGTGCTCGCCGGCTCGGGCATCGGCGAATGCCGCTCTGCCTGCAGCCAGCGCAATGTCCGGTTCGATCGTTCGACGGTTTAAAAGCGCCTCTGCCTCGCGTGCCGCCAAGGCCGGGTGGCAACGCCGCCGAGAGCAATATTCGCCTGCCGTACGTGATCGCCGTCCATCGCCAGCGCCACGGCTGCCGAGGCGAGGGCAAAAGCATATGACTCGCGATCGCGCACTTTGAGATAGGTCGAGTTGCGGCCGGCCTCCGTCTTCGGAACTGATATCCCGGTGACGATCTCGCCGGCTTCGATCGCAAATTCGAGATGGGGAGTATCACCAGGCAATCGGTAAAATTCAGCGATCGGAACTGGTCGTGGTCCCGCCAAACCTTGGATCTCCACTGTCGCGTCCATCGCGGTCAACGCGACGGGCCAGTCACCAGGCGACACGGCTGTGCAAGCGTCACTAATGCCGAGCACGGCTTGCCCGCGATCAAGCCCGCCGATCGCTGCGCATCCGGAGCCGGGCGCTCGCTTGTTGCAGGGGTAGGCACCAATTGCGCCGTTCCTGAAATAGGGACAACGGGTGCGTTGCAGCAGATTGCCACCAACGGTCGCCATGTTGCGAAGCTGCTGAGAGGCG
>CABHNZ010000082.1 GCA_902167985.1 Shinella sp. UYSO24 | reverse complement strand
TTCAGTGCTCAGTGCGCGCTCAGCCAACGCCTTCGTCAGTTCAGACAGAATGCCGTCCTTGCCGAAAAGGTCGCCAGGTGCGCGACCGGCCATCAGACGGTCCAAAAGGTCTTTGTCTATGCTCATACGTGGTTCTCCTAGAAAGGTAGTTACCACGCCAGAGCACAAAATTCAGGATAGTCCCCGATGTCAAGAAGGCCAAAGCGAGCATTTCGCTCGAACAATTCCACAAGGAGTTCCCTCTTGGATCTGCTCAACGCGCATTTCTGGTCGACGACGACGACCGGTACGTCGGGGTCGTATCCGTGCCTGAGGTCTATGCTCAGGAATCTCTCGGCAATGCGTTGTCTTCTCTGGAAAGCTTTATCCGAAATCGGAACGACTTCCTTCACCCACAAATGAATGCCAAGCAGGCAGCGTCAATCTTTGATAAGACCAAGAGCGAAGCACTCGTTGTCGTGAACAATCTGATCGAACGCCGTGTCGTTGGACAGCTCAGTGAGGCGCATACCCTGAGGCGCTACAGTGAAGAGCTCGACAGACGCAGGCGCGAGGCAGTTGGCGAAACGATTTGACTTATCTTGCTGGATGGCGGTCAATGAAGGTGTAGTGCGCTGTAGCTACGGCTTACAAACTGCGGCTTGCTGTCTCACCCGATGCTCGGCTGGTCACCGGCGGCAATATCGCACTATAGCCGACAGTCGGCGATGATAGCGGGCATCATCCGACAACGATGTGAACTATCAAATAGTCATAACCATGCACTTGCCTGGATGATACCTGGTGTCGTGCGGCTACTGGCGGGTTTCGCAGACATTTGGGTGGCAAAAGGCAGCCATGTCTGACGTTCGACGGGAACGTGTTCTAAAGAAGTGTTTGATCATGTGCTCAGCGCCCAGTTGACATGGTTCGCTACCGAACTATATAGTTCGGTAGCGAACCATTGAGGCCAAGCCGTGACCAACCCCAAACACAACTCAGCCGGCGCATGGGCCAAGAAATACCATCTGGCGGCCCGCTCGGTCATTGAGGCGACGCTACGTCCCTATGATCTTGGTTCGACGCAATGGTACGTGCTCTGGCACCTGATCCATGATGGGCCGCTGGCGCAAAACGATCTTCTGAGGTTCCTACAAGTTGAGAAACCAACCTTGAGCGGCGTCGTGTCGGCGCTCGTCCGCAAGGGGCTTATCGAGCAGGTGACCGATACTCACGATCAACGCCGGAAGGTTTTGTCGATTACGCCTTCGGGCCTCAACCTCTGCCAAGAACTGCCTGACCCGGTCGACCTCATCTTGAAAACCGCTTTCGAGGGCGTGGCCGCAGACGATCTCGAAACTGTTGTCCGCGTACTTGCAACGGGCACGGACCGGCTGCATCAGCTTATCAATAAAGGAAAGAAATCATGACTATTCTCATTACCGGCGGCACAGGCCTTGTCGGCACCCGCCTGTTGCCTCGTTTGGTTGAAGCGGGCTTCGATTGCCGCGCGCTTGTCCGTGCCGGAAAAAGCGTCCCGGCAGGTGTGACTGCGGTCGAGGGTGACATTCTCCATGCGTCTTCATTGGCGGCGGCAATGGACGGCGTCGATGCCATTCTGCACCTCGCCGCCGTCCTGCGTACCTCGGAGCCCGAGCAGATATGGACCGTCAATGTTGAAGGCTCACGCAATCTGATTGCGGCAGCAAAGGAGTATGCGCCTTCCGCCCGCCTCATTATGGCGAGCACGGGGCTCGTCTATAATGATGACGGCATCCGTCCTGCTCAGGAAGGCGACGAGGTCACTCCACAGCGCGACTATCCGGCCAGCAAGGTCGCGGCGGAGAAACTGCTACGAGAAAGCGATCTCAACTGGTCCATCCTGCGTTTCGGCTTCGTCTATGGGGAGGGGGACGGCCATATCGGGCAGATCCCGCACATCGCCCAGTTTCTGAAGGCCCATCCAGCTAGGACACGGACTCATTATCTGATGCAATCCATATCCTGGTTGCGGCAAGCTTGAGGGCTGCGAGGTAATTATCAGCGCGCCGGTCGTATCGCGTCGCGAGGCCGCGCATCTGCTTGATACGGTTGAAGAAGCGCTCCACGAGATTGCGCTGACGATAAACCCAGCGGCTGAAGCTGAATGTCTGCTTTCGATTGGCTTTTGTAGGGATATTCGCCCAGCATTTGCGTTGCTTGGCAAAGTTACGAATTGCATCGGTGTCATATGCCTTGTCGGCAAGGATCGT
>CABHNZ010000081.1 GCA_902167985.1 Shinella sp. UYSO24 | reverse complement strand
TTACGTTGCTTGTGGACACAACCTGCCTAAGCGCTCCCCCGATTCATAGGTGACCCAAAAATCGCGTTTACTTTGAAAAGCCAAATGTCAGGGGTGGAGTGGGAGTAATAGGCGGAAACGCGAAGCTTCCACGTTGGGTAGTGTTGGAGCCGGTTGCGGCGATGATCCCGACATAATCCGCCGGGGTCTGGTTTCCGAGCGATGAGCGCGGCCGGAAATTGTTGCCAGTGTGTTGTTCCTACTGGCGTCTTACAGTCTTCTTTGTTTCGGTTTTGAAGCCACTATCTTCAATCGCAAGATCTCTAAACTCGGAAACATCTTGTTTATCAGCACGTTTAAAATACCTAATTTGCTGCTCGACGTTATACCTGCATTGAATGTTTTCAAACCGTACCAAATCAGCCTTCATTTTGTCCGGCTTATCCACTATCCAATCACTATAAACGACCTTCTCTCGGCTGGAAATCCAACTGCGCATCGTTAGCGCCTCTTGTTCTGATACCCAGATGCGCAAGAAATCGAATTTGCTCCAGACCTCGAGCAATGCCGGGGGTGCCTCTTTCGCGTAGTCAATCACCGCAGTTCTATCTAAATTTATTGGTCCGTTTTGATTGAACATTTTCGAATAGCACTCGTATTCGTCCGCAGGATTTCCTCTAGTGAAAAGGGGACGTATTGGTCATTCTGGAGTAATGACATTTCGCATAGGTCTTTCATCGCACCAATGAACTGTCCAAATGCCTCATTCTTAGAGCCCGTCCGAGAATTGGGGTTGAGTGATCGGGCCGCAGATGATTCCAATCGGGTGTCTGAAGCCTGAATGGAAGCGCCATGTGGAAGCCGACCACCCGGCGGCAGTATACTCGCAAGCAGCCCTGGAGTTGCACCTTAAAAACCGGACAGGATCAGGTTTCGGTTTGGCGGTTTAAGAACTCACGAGGCGAGCGATACCCCAATGCCTTGTGTGGGTGAAGGGCATTGTAGTGTTCGAACCACGAAGGCAGTTGCGCGATGACGGTTATGGCGTCCGGCAATGGGTTGACCGAGACATAATCGCGCTTGAAGGTTTTGACGAAGGCTTCGGCCATTCCGTTGGACTGGGGCTTCGGACGGGCGTTGAACACGGCTCCATCCCGATATCCATGAGCAGCGATCTGGTGTCTTTTGCAATGAAGCAGGAGCCGTTGTCCGTCAACCATTCGATTGGCTTTGGAAGGGTGTTGACGAGACCGAAGGGGTTCTCAACAGCCGTGATGACAAGGTCCTGAACGTCCTCGCTCTTGATGCCCTCGGTGGTCGCGACATGGGCGATAGCCTCGCGATCACAGCAATCGAGAGCAAAGGGCAACGCGCACCTTCTCCTCGTTGTCGCAGCCAATTTCGAATCCATCTGAACACCATCGCAGGTTCGATTGCTCCACAGCCACGCGACCATCGTGACGGCGGGTATCGATTGCACCGGTGTGGCGCTGAAGGAGCATGCCGTGAACCTTCATCACGCGGTAGACGCGCTTGGCATTCGGCCATAGGCGGTTTTCGTTGCGGGCTTTACGGCGCAGGATCGCGTGAACCCGGCGATACCCGTAGGTCGGCATGTCGTCGATGATCGACTTGATCTCATCCACCAGTTCCTGATCGGCGAGCGGCGGCCGCCCTCGGGTTCTGGAAGGACGTGGCTTCACACGTTCCGCGATGTTGGATCGGGCGACACCCAAGGTCTCGCACACCGCCGTCATCGCGAACCGTCCTTCGGCAACGAGAGCGAGCGCAACAGGTGTTTTTTTGACCCTGATGCTATCTCAGGCGCTTCTTTGAGGATTTCGCCTTCCATCGTCTTTTTGCCGAGGAGGCGCTGAAGCTCTTTCACCTGGCTCTGAAGTGCCCTGTATTCGGATGCCGGGACGACCTCTTCCTGCGATGCCGTCGCCGTCAGCGCACCTTGTGCCGCTAATTTGCGCCAGGCGAACAACTGGTTCGGCTGAATGCCATGCCGTCGCGCAACGATGCTGACCGTGACGTCAGGCTCGTAGGTCTCCTGGACTATCGCGAGCTTCTCCGCTGTCGACCAGCGACGGCGGCGCTCAGGGCCGGACAGCACTTCTATCTTAGGTATGTGACTGGTCATAATGGGCACATTACTCCTAACAGTTAACAAGTGGGAGATCGTGTCCGGGGATTTAGGGGGCCATTACAGCCCCGACATGAAACCGACCTGACGGATGCGGAGTGGGAGGTGCTTTCGGTGCTCCTGCCTGAACCTGCCCGACGCGGGCGCAAGCCTGTCTGGCCCATGCGCGAAATCGTCAAAGCGATATTCTACGTCCTGCGCGGCGGCATTCCTTGGCGGCTTATTCCGAAAGACCTGCCGCCGAAAAGCACAGTGTTCGGCTATTTTTGCCGATGGCGCGATAGCGGCCTGTTCACGAGGATCAATCGTTGCCTTGTCGCGCAGGATCGTGAGCG
>CABHNZ010000080.1 GCA_902167985.1 Shinella sp. UYSO24 | reverse complement strand
ATGGAGACACAACTTCAGGAACTCAGGCAATTAGCGTCCCGTGCGGAAAACCGCCGGACGGAAACAGGTATCCCGCGCGTCGCCATGGTTCAGGGTGAGATCCCGGAACATCAGCTCGCAGCCGTCTACGATCCCATGATCAATCTGATCCTGACTGGGTCGAAGACGATGACTGTTGGCGACCGCACATTCCGGTACGATCCCGCCACCTATTTCGTCATGTCGGTGGATTTGCCGGCGGTCGGGTCCGTGCACACGACGGCCGACGGAGATCCATATCTCGCAGTCAGTTTGACACTCGAGCCCGCAATCGTCGCCAATCTACTGGCAGATCTGCCCAAACCTTCCGGGGGCGAACTTTACAGCTCTGGCTTCTCGGTCGCGCCTGTGACACCCGAACTGCTCGATGCCTGGCTGCGCATGCTGCGCCTGATGGAGCGCCCAGACGAGATTGCAGCTCTTGCTCCGGCCTACGAGCGCGAAATTCTCTTCCGGGTTCTGCAAGGGCCGCTCGGCTGGATGCTTCGGGACGTGGCAACCCCTGACACTGCCCTGTCCCGGATCGGCGTCGCCATCCAGTGGATCAGAGAGAATTTCGCCAAGCCGCTTCGCGTCGATGCTTTGGCGGAGATGGCCGCACTCAGTGTCTCCGCCTTTCACCGCCACTTCAAGGCGGTTACGGCGCTCAGCCGCTACAGTATCAGAAGCACGTGCGGTTGCTACACGCGCGATCGCTTCTTATTGCCGGAGAAGGCAATGCGACGTCAGTTGCGTTTGGCGTGGGCTACGAAAGTCCGACACAGTTTAGCCGGGAGTACGCCCGTCAGTTTGGCCTGCCGCCTTCGAGAGACGCAGCAAGACTTCGGGCTTGATCCGCAGCATGTGGCTGTCAACGGGTCGAGGGTTCCAGTCTACGCAAGAGCGTAATTAGTTCCTTATTTTGCGACATTGCTAGGCTTCGGCTTATCGGCCTTGGCAGCGCGCGCCGCCTTTACGACGGGGCGGGCAGCTTTGAGCATGCGCTTGGCCGCCTTGGCCTGATCGTTCATCATCTCTATTTGAACCTGCTGGATTTCCGTCAGTCGCTCCCATTGACGGTTGAGCAGGTGATCCACCTTTTCGTGCAGGTGGCGGATTTCCAGTTCTGCCTTGAGGTTTACCTTGTAGTCGTTCAGGGCGCGCAGGCGATCTTTCGCCTCCTGACGGTGCTGGCTCATCATGATGACGGGTGCCTGAAAGGCTGCGATCGTCGAGAGAACGAGATTGAGCAGGATAAACGGATAGGCATCGAAGGCCTCGCTCTGCCCCAGCACGATGTTGATCCCCATCCAGACGGCGAGAAAGGCGAAGAAGCCGATGATGAAGGTCCAGCTTCCGCCGAAGACCGCGACGCCATCGGCGACGCGATCACCGAAACTGCGGTGGTCGTCGTATTCGTCCTCGACGTTCTCGGCCAGCGTGTCATGCGTCCTGAGGCTCTCGACCACTTCGTTTTCGAGCGATGAGAGCTCGCCACGCTCGTCCTTCAGCAATTCAGAAATATAGCGGCCGCGAAGGTCATCGACGGTCTTGCGGTTGACATAGTCATCCGCACGCAGGCTCGGATGCTGGTTCCTGAGATAGTCGACCAAGGCCGGGCGCAGGTCATCGATACGGATGGCGTCTTTGCGCTTCAGCTGCGCTCCCGTGACAGCGTCGACCAGTTTGACGGACTTCGCCTTCGCCTGCTCGAGGCTTTCGGAATAGGCCTCCAGTTGTACTGCCGCCGCTTCACCCTTGCCGGTATCGAAATCGACGATTTTGTGGTCGTTTACGTCATCAGTTTTGACGGCGTCATCGCTCATGTTCCGGCCTCCATTGATCCAAAAGGTGAAACGCCCTTGGATTGGTAGAAAATCATGGTCAGGGAACGCGCCATTCGCCGGGCTTTCATGGCAGGCCCGATCATGGTGCGTCGGCCTCACGACGTGTGACGACCTCGGCATTTTAAAGGCATGATCGCGATCTGGCGGCAAGTTGTGGGTTATACGAGGTCGCACCGCCCTGTCCTGCCTGTGAAGCCGGCGAGGGTGTCGATCCTAAAACCGCCGCTTTCTGCGATTGCTTTCGGCCATGGCCGCGGTAACCTTGTCGGCCAAGGTATCGCTCGATGGCGATCTAGAGATATTTGCGGTGCGGTTGCTGATTGTTGAAGACGACAAGATCCTCGGGTCGTCGCTGAAGCGGGCCTTCGAAAAGCATGCCTATGGCGCCGATTGCTCAAGGAGAGCCGTGACCTGAAAGAGGCGCTGGCTGATCTTGCCCTGGAAAACCGTCTACTCAAAAAAAGCATGATCGCGGATGGAGGCGACGAAGAATGAGATACCCCGCCTCAAAGAAGCTTGAGATCATCCGGCTGGTCGTGCAATCGCTCTTTCCGCTCTCATGTTCGCCCTTACAAGATGCAGGAATAGAAAAATCGTCGCCCTGTCGTCAGGACGTTTCGTTTGG
>CABHNZ010000079.1 GCA_902167985.1 Shinella sp. UYSO24 | reverse complement strand
TGCGTATTCCAATGAAACCGGACAGGAATTCCGATCTTTAACCGGACGCTTATTCCAGCGTTATACCGGACGCGGTTCCGAGGCTAAGCCGGACGGCCGCAATGTCTCTGGGTCGTGGTTTATCAATGTCGGCGTATATCGGCTCGGTCAAGCCTGAGTTGCATCCTCGGCTGACAGGTTTCGATGTTTGCGCAGGCTCTCGCCGGAAAGTTCGATGCGATAGGCGTGGTGAACGAGGCGATCCAACACGGCATCAGCGATCGTGGGATTGCCGATCATATCGTACCAGTGGTCCACGGGGATCTGGCTGGTAACGATGGTCGAGCGCTGCTCGTAGCGATCTTCGACAATCTCCAGGAGATCGCGTCGTTGCTCGTCGCTGAGCTTCTCCGGTCCCCAATCGTCCAGGATCAGAAGGTCGGTCTTGGCCAGGCTCTTGAGCAGCTTCGCATAGCGGCCGTCGCCTCGTGCCAGGGCGAGTGAGGCGAATAGCCGAGGGACGCGGTGGTAGGCGACGGAAAGGTCCTCGCGGCATGCCTTGTGGCCAAGGGCGCAGGCCAGCCAACTTTTGCCGACGCCGGCCGGCCCGATCAATAGCAAGGAGTGCCGCTGCCTGATCCAGTCGCAGGTGGAAAGCTTGAGGAAGAGATTACGGTCGAGACCGCGTGCTGCGCGAAAATCGACATTCTCGACCTGAGCGTCATGGCGGAGCTTGGCAGCACGCGCTCTTGCCTCGAAGCGCTTCTGGCGACGCGAGGTCTGTTCCCGTTCGAGCAAGATCGCAAGCCATTCGCCGTGCTGGAGGCCTCTCGCCTCCGGTTGCATCTCCAGTTCCTGGAAGGCAGAAGCCATGCCGGAAAGGCCGAGTTGGCGCAGCGTGTCGACAGTGGGATTGGTCAGCATTCTCGATTGTCTCCTTAATGAAAGTAGGCTTTGCCGCGAAGATTGGCATGCTCGCCGACAGCGGCGGGTTCGGCGGAATGTCGTGGTGCCTTGTAGGTGCTGATTAGTGCGCTGATGCTTTTGCAAGTCAGTCCGCCGATCTCGACGGCACGGGCGGACACCGCCTCGGCCTGCACCGTAGGAATGGCCTGGTAGAGCTTCAGCACGCCAAGGCAGGTTCGAAAGCCTTGTTCGGGATGAGGACGATTGGCCAGGATAGCGATGATCAGCCCCTCTGTCTGAGGCCCAATGGAAGCGCCCCAGCGCTGGAACCTTGCAGGTGACCATTCGGCATAGCGCCGATGCGAGCTGGGCATATGGTCAGGATCGGTTCCGTAGCGAGACCCGCCGTACCGGCGTTGGTGGGTCGCAATCCTCTTGCCCTTGAAGAAGACCTCGATCGTGCGGCTCGTGGCCCGGACATCGACCTGCTGGCGGATGAGCGTATGGGGCACGGAGTAGAAATAGTGTTCGAACTCGACATGGTAGTCCGTCGACACCCGCCCCAGCTTCCATTCGGCGTACTCGTAGTCCTCTGCCGGGAGAGCCGCGAGTGCTGGGCGTTCCATGGTCTCGAATATCTCCTGGCGGGTTTGGCCCAACCGCTTCATGACGTGCGTGTTGATCCGCTCGACGGCTCCGCGGATGGCGGCATTGGCTTCCTCCAGCGAGAAGAAGGTCTGATTGCGCATCCGGCCGAGAATGCAGCTCTGGGCGAAACGTACGCCGGCCTCGACTTTTGGCTTGTCTTTCGGCCGCTTCGGTCGCGCGGGGAGGACACCGATGCCGTAGTAGGCGGCCATGGTGCCGTAGCTGCGATTGATCTCCGGGTCGTAGAAGCTCGCCTTGTTGACGCCGGACTTCAGATTATCCGGTACGATCAGGCGGGGCACGCCGCCGAAGAAGGCGAACATGCGCACGTGCGAGCCGATCCAGTCCGGCAGGGTCTGGGTCCAGGTGGCTTCTGCAAAGGCATAGCTTGATGCGCCGAGCACGCCGACAAAGATCTCCGCCTCGCGGATCTCGCCGGTCTTGCGATCGACGATCGGCAGCTTCTTGCCGGAATAATCGACGAACACCTTGTCGCCAGCAATGTGGACCTGCCGCATCGTGGGCGTCAGACGCCGCTCAAAGCCACGGAACAGGTCGCAGAACCGACTGAAGCCGTAGCCATCAGGATGGACGGCCCGATATTCCTCCCACAGGATCGTCAGCGTCACGCCGGGCTTCTTCAGCTCGACCGCAACGACGCTCCAATCCGGCTCTGGTAGTCGCCGTAACCCTTGTTTGGTGCCTTGCCGGGCAAAAAGTTTGCCTTCCAGGACGTCGTCAGTCAGATCGGCGGGCAAAGGCCAGGACAGCCCTGCAGTCGCAGCTCGCCCGATCCCGTCTTGCACCGTACTGCGGGCAATCCCGAGCAGATCGGCAATATCGCGAACGCTCACGCCGTCTGATCGCAGTCGAAGCAAATGTCGTAGTTGTCTCATGGTCAGCCTTCGTCTCTTCGACATGCCATCTCCTAACGTTCGAAAGGAAATGCATGCCAAGGTTGCTGACCCAGGGGCACTGCTTACGTTGAAAAACTGTCCGGTATCAAATCGGAATCGCGTCCGGTTAACTCTCGGAATAGTGTCCGGTTTT
>CABHNZ010000078.1 GCA_902167985.1 Shinella sp. UYSO24 | reverse complement strand
AACCGACGCAATGCGCTCTTTGCGGGCCATGATGAGGGCGGGCGGAATTGGGCCAGGTTTGCCAGCCTGATTGGCACTTGTTAGCGGTCGTCTAAAACTGCGGTTATTCGGTGCCGAGAATGGCGCGAGTTAGGTTTTGCGCCGTCGATTTCAGCGTTGATCATGGCATCTGAGTTGGTCTTGAAGCTCGGTCTGGATCTGTAGGTTATATTGATCCCAAATCCTGTCGCGGATTTCGGTCAGGATGTCGAAGACGGCCATGGCCTGTTGCGGGCTCCATGTTGTCGGGATTTCGACCGGAATGGAGCGCGGCAGGCTTGCTTTCGAATCGTCTTTCGTCACGATCTTTGCGCCTTCCGTTCCTCTGAGCGCAATTCTGATCGCTCGGTTGCTTCTTTGAGGCGGTATGATTGTCCTTCGATAGCGATCACTTCAGCATTGTGGACGAGCCGATCGACCATCGACACGACGCAGGCAGCATTTGGAAAGACCTCCTTCCATTCGGCAAAATTGCGATTGGTGGTCACGATGGTGCTCTTTGTCTCGTAGCGTCGGCTGATAAGCTCGAAGAGCAGGTCGGCATGGCGGTTGGTGTAAGACAGGTATCCGACCTCGTCGACGACAAGCAGTGCTGGGGCGGTGTAGTAAGCCAGGCGCCGACGCAGAGCGGAGGCACTGTCGATGGCGGCGAGCTCGCCGAGCAACTGGCCGGCACTGGTGAACAGGGCGGTGTAACCGTTCATGACGGCGTGGTGGGCGACATTGCGGGCGATCGTCGATTTGCCGACACCGTTTGGGCCGATGAAGACGGCATTTGCAGCGTCACGGATGAAGTCGAGGCGCATGAGAGCTTCGATCGCCTGTCTGTCGCATCGCGTCGGGAAAGACCAATCGAAGTCGACAAGCGGCTTGAAGCGCCCGATCCGGGCATCCTTGAGCCGCCGCTCCAGACTGCGCCTGGCGCGCTCGCTCTCTTCCCAGCCGACAAGTGTTCGCGCCCAGCCGGCCTGATCGGCCTCTTGCCAGTGAGCGACCAAGCCATGCAGGTGGAGACGTGAGGCGCGATCGCGGTCGTCCGGCAGATCATTATTTGTCATCGGGGACTTCCTTGAGCTGGTCATAGAGATCGAGACGGGCAGTGCGGACTGGCGTATCCTTGTCCTGCACATGCTGTGGCAAGGTGATATGCAGCAGTGGCGGCTGATGCCGTCGTTCTCGCCGGCGCTCCAGGATCAGCTGGACGGCGTTTGGATGGGGCGATGGTCCTTCGAGTGCCAGGACCTCCATGATCCCCGCCTGCAGTTCGCTGGCCCCATAATGCTGAAGTAACCGGCTCAGGCCGATGACGGCCGACTGTAGCGAATGGCCATTCTTCGCTGCGCGTTCGAGTAGCGCAGTGCTGGCGGGAACGGCGGCTGCCAGCCGATCGGTGGCGCTATGCCGTCGAGCGGCACGCTTCTCGTCGGCCAGCGCCTTGATGTGGGCAGCATCCTCTACCTGAGCTGCCTTGTCGTAGCTACGCACGTGGCAGGCGACGACCTTGGCTCCATCAAGGATGCGAACTTCCTTTTGTGTCGCGACGATGCTCAAGCTGCGACGGACATAGGCATGGGGAACGGAATAATCGTTGAGGTCGAAGCGGGCGTAGGGCGTCTTGCCGATGGAAACGGCGGTCAGTGCCGGCCAGGCAAAAGGATTGTCTGGCAACGGCAAGAGGTAGGGCTGCTCCAGTTCGAAGGCCTGCCTGACGGTCATGTCGAGGCCAGGGCACATTCTGTCGGCGGCCATGCCATCGCACCAGGCATCGGCCTGGGTGTTAAGATCATCGAGATCCTTGAAGCTGCGGGCGGCAAAGAAGTTGTCGCGGATATAGCGGATGGCGCGCTCGACGCGGCCCTTCTCATTGCCGCGCGCGACGGCGACCGGACGGGGATCGTACCGGTAATGGGCGGAAAAGGCGAGCAGAGTGGGATTGAAGCGGATGGCATCACCGTGACGCTCAAGGACGGCGCTCTTCAGATTGTCGTAGAGCACGACCTTCGGAACCCCACCCCATCTCTCGAGGCCTCGACGTGACCGGACAGGAAAGCCTCCATCCTGGCATCGAGAAAGAAACGCAGGAAGATCCGGCGGGATTGGCTGAGCACGATGACAAAGGCCATGAGAGGCCGACGTGCCCGGCCGACCAGCATCTGTCCGAAGTGTCCCCAGTCGGCCTGCGCCTGCTCACCTGGAAGCGTGCGCAGGCGCAGATACGCTTCTGCCTTCGGACGCGGCCGGTGGCGAGCGATCAGGTGACGGAAATGGTCGCCATTGCCGCGATATCCTCGCTCGCAGACCATTGCGTGTAGCCTGGCTGCCGTCAGCGTCGGGAATGCCTCCAGCGTCTCCAGAATGAACGGCAGATAGGCGTCGATCTGGCTGGGACGATTGCGAGGTCCGTGCGGGACGAGCCCGGATCGGGCCAGCACGGATTGCACGGTGTGATGATGGACGCCAAGTTGATGGGCAATGGTGTTGGCCCGCCACTTTTCGACATGGTGGTAACGCAGAATCTGGGCCTGCAGTTCGGCAGATATGGCCATCGTTATCCTCTGGATAGGGACATCAGGATGGCTCGGCGACGACGTAGGTGTTCACGGCGGACAAAAAGCGAGCAGCAGCGGCCACACCGAGACTGTAAGGAATTTGTGCCCTAGCGATGTTTCAGGCCATCGGGAAACGATCTTCGAACATGATCGCGA
>CABHNZ010000077.1 GCA_902167985.1 Shinella sp. UYSO24 | reverse complement strand
ACACGAACGATACCTAAAGGCGGGTCACTTCTCGGCGCAAATCCCGGGTCAGCTCTCAGTGCAAATCAACAAGTCGGGCTATAAAAATGGCGACCCCTGCAGGACTCGAACCTGCGACCTGCTGCTTAGAAGGCAGCTGCTCTATCCAGTTGAGCTAAGGGGCCAATTTCACCTGCCGCCTCAAAACGGCTGAAGACCAAAACGTCAGTGCGTCCAGGGCTGCATACGGTTGAAACGGAAGTTGTCGGAATAAGAGACCGACTGACGGATCTGCTCGCGCGGCTCGATTACGCGGTATTCGATGCCTTCACGCTGGGCATAGGATTCAGCCTGTTCCTGCGTTTCAAAGGTCAGGCGAATCTGCTGCTTCATATCGCCCGAGGACGTATATCCGAGGATTGGGTCAATGCTGCGCGGCTGCTCCTGGTCAAACTCCAGAACCCATAGACGGGTCTTTGCCTTGCCGGACTGCATGGCGGTCTTTGCGGGACGGTAAATCTTGGCGGCCATTGACCTGAAACACCCCATCAAGCGAGCGTTCCTGCTTCCGGGCGGAGGCATGTTCCACGCTCTTCATCCCCATCCTAGCAGATAAACAACGGAAACCTCAAGGATTTCCGGCTTCTGCCAGCGGGCGAAACGCCCTGGAACGATGGTCGGAGTGGAGAGATTCGAACTCCCGACCCTCTGGTCCCAAACCGCCATCGCTCATGAGTTGAAAGCGTCTATAGCGGCGATTCCTGACAAAAGCAAACGGAACATACCAGAACATCCAAAGAACATATGGATTTTGCACCCACAGTGCACCCACAAGTGGGCGCAAAATCCAGCCGTTCAAAGGGATGGGCAAATCGCCGAAGACGCGACAGATCCAGAGAACTTTATGTGGCCACTGGCGTCACGGACATACCAGCGAATTGCAGCCCGGCTGCCTATGCAGTCGGGCTGCTTGTTTCTGACGTTCAACTCGGCTCATCGCTGCGCCAGTCGGATTTGGCGTCCGCGACCTTAGCTTGGGCAGAGGGTACGGCGGCGAGGACCGAAGCGGCCATGAGGAGGACTTTGCCTGCCCTCCTCATTTGCGGTTGATCTCTCGCTGGATCCGCATCTCCTCACGGATGCGATCAAGCTCGACGACCATGATCTCCTCCGCTCGGGCTCGTCGGTCCTCGGCGTCGGCCAGATGCCGCACCGCTGTGACGAGGCTGTCGATGGCCGCCAAGACCTTCAGTGTCACGGTAGCGTCAACGATGGGAGCGCCACCTCGACCGGGGCGACAGCGCCGGTGGCGGCGGCATAACGCGCATGCCAGAAAACAGGCCCGCGAACCGGACCAAGACACCAAGACCGACGACCGCACCGAGTGGGATGAGGGCCGGCACAGGTAATGCTTTAATGAATTCGTCCCACCCCATTCCGGACCTCTCCTTGGTCATGCGCTGCGCGGTAAATGTTCGTAAGCTCCGCGATTACCAGCCACGGATAGAACGCCGCCCAAACGGTCAGCACGCCGGATAGATAGAATCCTACGGCGATGGCAAACCAGACGAGCAGGCCGCAGAAGGCCGACACTTGCCGGATAAGCGGAGTGACATCGATCAACGCCCCGTTGATCCCAAGGGCGACAAGTCTGGCGGCGCCCAACGCGATCATGATCCGGCCGAATGTCCCCTGCTCGTGGAAAAAGTCTGCAAACCAAGACCATTCCGGCAGGTCGATGACGTTGTCCCCAACCAGCAGGATCACCCCAAAGGTGGCAGCAACCGCCCCGGAGAACCATTCCATCATGGGGGGCCCGAACCGATGTTGGATCCGGCCAATGATGTCTTTCACGAGTTTTTTCGAGATCACTGGATCTGATCCTCCGGCGCAGAGTTTCGGGCGTTTATGTCGGCCGCCCAGGCAATGCGGGCATCCGTCAGCCGATCACGGTTGTAGGTGATGGTCTCCCAACGAAGCTGGGAGATAACCCATGGCTCACCGCCGGGCCGGACGCGGCCCACCTTTGCGGTACATGCCGCCGGCGGGACGATCAGAGATGGCTTGGCGACCGCCCGCCCTGCACTGCCGCGGCCGTAGACAGCCTCGTGTCGAAGGAGGTCGTCGTCGGGCACCCTTTGGCGCTGGCGAGAAGAAGTGCGCAGATCAGTAGCGCGAGTGCTCGGAAAAGGTCGCAGACAATCCGCACCATTACGTGAAGCACGTCGGCATGGCACCCGCAACGCCTTGAGGCGTTCACGTCCGCCACATCCGCAGGCAATCGTGCCACCATAGGAGAACCACCGATGCAGGTGCATCAACCCTCACCTATCCCGATTATCAGCGCGTCATCCCGGCCTTCAACAGCAAGGCGGCAATCATCCCGGCCGCCGCCCTGATCGAAGGCATTGAAACCGTGTCGCTGATCTCCAGCGAGCGCGGCAAGGCGGTCAAGTTTGAAATGAGCGCCAACAAGTGCCAGCTCGTCGTCAACAACCCCGACGCCGGCAACGCCTCGATGGACGTCGCCTGCAACTATTCGAGCCATACGATGGAAGTCAGCGTCAATGCGAAATACTTGATCTCCGCGATCAAGGACGCATCGCTCTCGTGCGACGAAGTCACCGTGCATCTTGAGAATGCCGGTTCCCCGATGCTCATGACGAGCAACGGTGAAGGCTGGTGCGCCGTGGTTATGCCGTTGCTGACCTACCGCTGAAGTTTCATCCGGCTGCGATTAGAGCCACGGCAGTTTTTGAAAAGTAAGCGCGATTTTCAGGTCCTGCTGCGGAGATGGGTTGAGCAGGCTTGTGTCCATTACGGAGGTTATGGA
>CABHNZ010000076.1 GCA_902167985.1 Shinella sp. UYSO24 | reverse complement strand
GGCAAAGTCGATCCTTTCCTGATCTGCGGATCACGGTGAAGCGCGTGAAAACATTGAGGTGCGGGCCACCGGGCGGGCTGTGCTGCCCGGTGGTCTTCGCCTCAGCTGACGAGACGTCACATCACAGATCGACGATCCGCGTGACGGCGATGGTCTCCGCGAAGTCATGGCCGAACAGTCCCGCAGGCGTCTGGAAGCCAGGCCGCACCTCGCCTGCCAGCACGCGCCGGGCTGCCTTTGCCGCCGCCATGGCCGTGAACGTGTAGCCGTTCACGGTATCGAGGACCGAGCGCACTATAGTCCCATGTTGGTCGGCGACTTCGATAGCCGCATGATAGCGGCTCGCTTCACGCTCTTGGAGGCCGGGGCCATCGGGAAGATCCTTGACGTCCCCGGTCGGGAATGCGCCTGCGGAGACGTGCACGTAGGTCTCGATGTCGGGAACGCCGGTCGCGTGATGGATCGTCACGAGATCAGGCAGCGTCACAGGGAAAGACGACATCGGCCCGTCGCCGAAATCGAAATCGCGAAGCGCATTCGATTGGCGCGTGACAAGTTCACCGTCAAGGAGCTGAAGTGCCTCCGGCGCGATATTCTGGCTCGCGCTGATGGCTGATCCCCTCGACATCGTGCCTGCAACGTCGAGCGCGATGCCGATCTTCCGCGCGTTTTGACGCGAGCCACGGCATGTCCGGCGAGACTTCCAAGCATCGCAACGCTGCCACCGCTGCCGGGCAGGAGCATGACACTGGCCGCCCGAGCCTGGCCGTCGAGCGCCAGCGCTTCGCGGTAGGTGTCGAGCTCGGCAGAAAAGTCGAGATAGTGGACGCCGGCGCGGATCGCGGCGGACATGAGGGGCTCGGCCGTGTTCGCGAAGGGCCCAGCAGCGTTCAAAAGCACGGAGATGCCGGAAAGGCTGGTCAGGGTGGCGTCCGGCTCATCGAGCGAAAATAGCCTCACAGCCGCACCCAAACGATCGGCTAGCGCTTCGAGCTTCGTCCGGTTTTTCTCCCTGCCCGCAAGTACGAGGTTCAGCCCCGCGGACGCAGCATGCTCCGCCGCCATGCTGCCCGTGTAGCCAGCTGCTCCATAGATCATGAATGTGTTCATAGATGTGGTTCTTCTTCTCTGATTATTCGAGGTCCGCGTCGATGCGCGTGATCAGCCCGTCGGCGTGGATCGCGATGTCGAGACGGCCGACTTCGTGGCCGAAGTCCCCAGTAAAGTCGACGCGCACACGGGCTCGGGCTTCACTGAGGTTCTCGATGGAGAGGAAGCGTGTGACCGTGTGATAGCCCGCGAAATATCGGTCGATATACTCGCGGATCCCCGCGTGACCGTCGAAGCGGTGACCTGTCGACGGATCGTCGATGATAGCGTCCGGCGTAAACAAGCTCACTGCCGCGTCGGCATCGAAGGCGTTGGTCGCGGCGATCAGCGCATCAGCTTTGCGCGCAAATATCGGTGCTCATAGCATCAGCTCCCGTGCTGCCAGCTTTTGAAGACGAATTCGAGGCTATAGCCGTCGAGATCACGGACCTGGGCCGCGTAATAGCGGGGGTCGTAATGCAGCTGCGGGCCGGTGGATGGATCTCGGTGGCGCCCGCCGACAGGGCCTGGGCGTAGGCGGCGTCCACCATGCTTCGGAATCCGCGACGAAGCCGACATGTACCGCGCCGGGCGCAGCCTTGCCTGCGCGCAGCCAGAAGAACATCCGTCCCTTGGCGCCGAAGCCTTGAGGTCGGGATGGCCAGGCGGTCCGTCTTGGCCGTCATAGTCCAGGCGGGCGGTGATGCCGAGGATCGGGAGCACCCGCTCGTAGAAGGCGATCGACCGCTCGATTTCGCTGACGTCAAGGAATATATGGTCGAGCATGTGAGGCCTCCTTTAGATGATGTAGCCGCCGCCGATCTCGATGTTCTGGGCGTTGATCCAGCGATTGTCGTCCGACAGCAGGCTGGCGACCATGCAGCCGACGTCGTCGGGTTCCCCGACGCGGCCGAGCGCGGTCTGCCCTGCAAGCAGTGCCTCGAATTCATCTGTCAGGCCACCGCCAAGTTCGGTGCGGATCGGTCCCGGCGCGACGGAGTTGGCGCGGATGCGGCGGTCGCCAAACTCCTTGGCCATGTAACGGGTCAGCACCTCAAGCCCGCCTTTGAAGGAGGCATAGGGCGCGACGCCAGCCGTGGCCACGCGGCTCGTTGCGCTCGTCACGTTCACGATGTGGCCGCCATCGGCCATAATGGGAAGAAGTGCCTGAGTGAGGAAGAACGGCCCCTTGAGATGCACGCGGAACAAGCCGTCGAATTCGTCCTCGGTCACCGTTGCGATCGGGTTGTAGAGGCCATAGCCCGCATTGTTGACGAGGAAGTCGAAGGAACTGGCGTTCCAGGTTCCCGCCAATTCTTGCCGCACCGCGTCGCGAAATGCCGGGAAACCAGCGATGTTGCTGACGTCCAGCTCCAGAGCGACGGCCTTGCCGCCGTCCGATTCGATGGCGCCGACGACCTTCTCGGCCGCCTGCCTGTTGCTGTTATAGGTCAGAATGACGCCCATGCCGCGCTTGGCGCATTGGGCTGCGATGCTGGCTCCAAGGCCGCGGCTTCCGCCGGTGATGATGACGATGCTCATGTCGTGCTCCTTCGATTGGCTGCCCAATCAATAGCCATCGGAGGCAGAAGGCGCTCGTACGATCCTCTTCGAATATTGCCTAATTCTGCTTTCTGATTGAATCCTGACGTCCTGTGTGAGACAACATTTTCATGGAGACACAACTTCAGGAACTCAGGCAATTAGCGTCCCGTGCGGAAAACCGCCGGACGGAAACAGGTAT
>CABHNZ010000075.1 GCA_902167985.1 Shinella sp. UYSO24 | reverse complement strand
GTTCGCTGGAACCCGTGCTTCGCAGCTCACATAAGAAAACAGGCCTTGCGTCTCGATATCATTGCCGCGCATCTCATGCCCCCGCTAATCAATCACAAGAGCAGGGAATCACGGTACTCACCCTCCAGCAAGCGCCTTTTTCCGCAGCCTGTTAAGTCCATGGCCTATGTCATGCGCTACAGTAATTTCCCCCATTGAGGTGTTCTCTGCCGATGATCTTGGTCGTCGACGGGATTGGTCGGACGAAGAGAAGGTCCGGATCGTTGAGGAAAGTCTGCAGGGCTTTCGGCAAGGCTCGGTGACGGCACGGCGATATGGATTGTCACGGTCATTGTTGACCCGCTGGCGTCGGGAATACCGGGGCGGCCTTTTGACCGGTTCCGCGTCACCAAGCTTCGTTCCGCTAGCGATTTCGCCGCCGCCGGCGTCATCTTCCGAGATGACGGCCCCGCTCCGGTTTGAAGACGGCAGGACGATCGAGGTCGGCCTGCCGAACGGTCGTCGCCTGACGATCCCGGCTTCGCTTGATCCGAGCATCCTTGCCCGTCTGCTGCCGGTTCTGGATGCGCCATGATCGCCTTTCCAGCCGGGGTGAAGGTATGGATCGCGGGCGGGGTGACGGACATGCGTTGCGGCATGAACAGCCTGGCGCTGAAGGTGCAGGAAGGACTTGGCCGCGATCCGCATGGCGGCGAGGTCTTCTGCTTCCGCGGTCGCAAAGGTGACCTGATCAAGGTGCTGTGGCATGACGGCGTCGGCATGTCGCTCTACCTGAAGCGGCTCGAAGCCGGCAAGTTCATCTGGCCGGTTAGCCAGAATGGTTCCGCCGTGCCGGTGTCGGCGGCGCAACTCGGGTATCTTCTCGAAGGCCTACAGAAATATCCCTGCTTGTGAGTCTGACGAATCATCACCGGACAAGATCGAAGTGCTGGATCCGAGCCATCCGTTATTTGGACGCTCCTTTAATGTGATCCGTGAGGTTGGACGTAGAGGCGGCAACTTCGCGCCGTCGTATGAGGTTGAACATCGTAGTGGATCGACCTTGCTGATACCCGTGTCTGCGACACAGGGATATGTCGAAGCCACGAATCAGATTAAACTTAGCGTTGAGGCAGTTCGGGATCTTATCGCGGTGGCGGAAACTCTCGAAGGTCATGATGATCGAACCGAAGAACCTGTGGGCGACGTTATCACCCGCGTTGCGGCGTCAGATTCTCGACGACGTCGCCGCAGTTCTGGCGGAGGTGTGTCATGAAGTCCGAACTGGTCAAGCCCACCCATCTGGCACGCAGAGCGGTTGTTTACGTCCGTCAGTCGACACCGCATCAAGTCATAAGCAATCAAGAGAGCTTACGGCTACAGTACGCTCTCCGCGAGCGCGCTCGTGAACTTGGCTGGCATGAAGCTGATATTGACGTTATCGATGCCGATCTCGGCATCAGTGGGGCCTCTACGACCGGCAGGAACGGCTTTAAGGAGCTCGTCGGACGGGTTGGTCTGAGTGAGATCGGCTTGATCCTGTCGATCGACGTGACCCGACTTGCTCGCAACTGTTCGGATTGGTATCCGCTGCTTGATATCTGCGGCCTGCGTGGCTGCCTCATTGCCGATCGCGATGGCGTCTATGATCCCGGCAACGCCAATGGCCGTTTGCTTCTCGGTCTGAAGGGAACCATCTCCGAGCTTGAGCTACATACAATCCGAAGCCGTTTGACCGCAGGTCTGCTTGCCAAGGCTGAGCGCGGCGAACTTGCCCTCATGCTGCCGGTTGGTTTGGTGCGCGATCCGAGCGGGGTGGTCGTAAAAGATCCTGATCTCGGTGTTCAAGAACGGCTGGAGCTTGTATTCCGGACATTCCTGAAGTGCCGTACCGTCGCCAAGGTCATGCGCGTCCTAAATGATCGGGACCTTCCCCTACCTCGCCGCGACCGGTTTGGCGAACTACGCTGGGCGCGAGCTACGGTCTCGGCGGTGGCCCGGATCTTGAAGAATCCCGCCTACGCCGGTGCCTTCGTTTATGGACGGACCCGCTTTCGTGCCGCCGGGCGTGACGGCGGTTCAGAGGCGAAAGTACCCAAGGATATTAAAGACTGGCGGATCATCGTGAAGGATCGCTACCCCCACTACATTGACTGGTCAACCTATGAGAAGATCCGCGATATTGTGCGAGACAACAGAGCCGAATACATGCGTTCCAAAACCAGGGGAGCTCCCCGTGATGGCGAATTGCTGTTGCACGGCATCGCCTGGTGCGGGCGATGTGGCTACAAGATGTACGTCCGCTATAAAGGTGGCGGAGAGTATGCCTGCAACCACCTGCATTCCCACTCAGGCCTGCCGGACTGCCAGCGTGTCCGTGCGGCGCAGATCGATGCAGCTGTGGCGGACGCTTTCCTGGCCGCGTTGGCGCCTGGGGAGCTTGACGCGCTAGCGCGGGCTCGGCAGACACAACAGCAGGTCAACAAGGCCTTGCGCGCTGGCGCTGAACGGGAGCTTGAGCGCAAACGCTACGCCGCGGCGCTGGCAGAGCGCCAGTTCAATCGTGTTGACCCTGATAACCGTCTGGTCGCCTCCGAACTCGAGCGTCGATGGGAAGCAGCGTTGAGCGAACTTCGTTCTGCTGAAGATGCCGTTGCCCAACGAGCATCGACTGAACCCGCCAAGCGTACTGGGTTTAGCAAAGACCTCAACAGCAAGGTCGTGGCGTTATTCGATAGCCTTCCCCAAATCTGGGCCAACGATGCGACGACTGACGCTCATCGCAAGGCACTATTGCGGTGTCTTATCGAGAAAGTCGTCCTTGACCGTGGTGAGCGCGATGTTGCTTTGGCGAGGATCGTGTGGCGTGGCGGCGCCGTGACTGTAGATTCCGATGATTCACCGGACGGGATTCCGATCAAAAACCGGACACTATTCCGAGAGTTAACCGGACGCGATTCCGATTTGATACCGGACAGTTTTTCAACGTAA
>CABHNZ010000074.1 GCA_902167985.1 Shinella sp. UYSO24 | reverse complement strand
CCCCATAAAGGCTCGTCTCCCCGTCGTCTATCGAGAGCCAATCGAAAAAGCAGGGCTATTTCCGCAGCTTGCTAAAGCCTGTCGCCGAGTGACTTCGAGAAACTTCCTATCATGCGGGTCTGACATTTGGATTTCATCTCCTGTCGGATTGCAACAATGCTGGGTGTCATCTGTTCGGCGTGAAAGTCCGAAATCGTCATTCTAAGGTAGGTCAGGCCACGCGGAGGGATTAGCCGACAAATTC
Source organism: Shinella sp. UYSO24 (assembly GCA_902167985.1). Classification (GTDB taxonomy): domain Bacteria; phylum Pseudomonadota; class Alphaproteobacteria; order Rhizobiales; family Rhizobiaceae; genus Neorhizobium. The sequence continues at coordinate 3,196 of CABHNZ010000074.1, read as the reverse complement.
AGCGCAGACTGATTAGCCGTGCTTCGCAATTGCGCTGGATGCACGACGGTCTAGGGCCCGCGGATTTCGCTTCTCGCCTCATGACGCGATCGAGAATCCGGCGTTCATGTCGCCTTTCAGAAACGGCAAGCGCTGCGTCGGCTTACCCGATAAGGCAAGGATGGCATTGGCAACCGCTGGCGCGATCGGCGCCACGCCTGGCTCACCCATCCCTGTGGGCTTCTTGTCAGACATGATGATATAGGTTTCGACAGCGGGCATCTCGTTCATGCGCAAGACCGGATATCGGTCGAAATTTGTCTCTTGGACGAGGCCCTCCTTGAGGGTGATGGCTCCGTAGAACGCGGCTGACAGACCAAAGCCGATACCGCCTTCCATCTGTGCGGCGATCTGGTTCGGCGAAACCGCAATTCCGCAATCGACCACGGCAACGACGCGACGGACGATCGGACGCCCGTCAAGCAGCCGAACCTCGGCGACTTGACCTACGATCGTTCCGAATGCCTGGTGGATCGCCATCCCACGAGCCCAGCCCGCGTCGAGTGGAGTATCCCAGCCCGCCCTGGCGCAAAGCTCATCAAGGACCGCAATGCGGCGCGTATCGCCGGCCTTCTGATAAAGGGCGCGGCGATAGGATGCCGGATCCTGGGCAGCCCGGCGTGCCAGCTGATCCACGACGTGCTCCATCACCATGGCGGTGTGCGAATTACCAACCGAGCGCCAGAACCCAACAGTGACTGGAAACGAGGGCGTGAAAATCTTGCCATCGACAGTTGTCGCGGAGGATAGATTAGGCGAATCCGCGATACCCTCTGTGGCGGTGAAATTCGGGGCGAGGGGAAGCAAGTTCTGGCAAACCGAATGGAAGCGCCAACGCTCGGGGAAACCGTCCGCGCCGACCTGGACCCATACCCGATGATGCGACATCGGTCGGAAATAACCCAACCTCATGTCATCCTCGCGGCTCCAGATCAGCTTGACCGGACGGCCCTCGACCCGCTTTGCGATCCGCACACACTCGACGACATAGTCGGAGCTCATTCCACCGCGGCGGCCGAACGAACCGCCGGCAGGGATCACCTCAATGTCGACTCGACCCGGAATGGTCCGTGCGGTCAGGGCCGCCTGCACCTGATCGACCGTCGCCAGGTGGGCGCCCGATGTGATCGCGACATCCCAGCCATCGACCTTGGCCACGCAATCGAGGGTTTCCATCGGGGCATGTGCCAGATAGGGGAAATCGAATGCAAACTCGACGACATCGCCGTCGAAAGGCGTCTCGGGCGATTGACCCGTCGATTGAAAACTGCTGGGCTCTATATCGGTGCGGCCGGCTGCGACGTCGCGGAAATAGGCCACAAGATCGTGAGAGGAACGCATCTCGGCTTCGCCATCGTCCCATTCGATACGCAGTGCGTCGCGTCCCCGTTTGGCGGCAAAGGTCGTCTCGGCGAGCACGGCGACACCCGTCTCAATCGCGAACACATGACTGACGCCTTTTACCTTCAGTGCATCCGATGCATCGAACCGCAGAAGCTTTCCGCCGAAGCGGGGACTATGAGCGACCATCGCAACAAGCACGTCCGGACGCTGGATGTCCTGCGTATAGATCTGGGTCCCGGTGCTCTTCGGAAGACTGTCCTTTCGCCGCACGCGCTCGGTTCCGATCAACTGATAGTCCTGCTGGCGTTTCAGTATCGGCGTTGGGGTGGTGGCTGCCGGGACGCGTCGGCCAGCAGATCAACGAAGCTTGCCGTTCGATTGGAGCCAGGATGGGACAGAACACTGTCGCGGACGACGATGTCACCGCTTTGCACGCCCCAGCGAGCCGCCGCCGCCTCAACGAACATGGTGCGTGCTGCAGCGCCTGCGTTGCGCATCAGATCCCAATTCGAGGCGATCGAATTTGAACCTGCTGTCATTTGCACGCCGTAGGCACGGAAGTTGCTGTGCGCGTCGACGACGCGCACCTTGTTCCAATCCGCGTCGAGTTCTTCCGCGACGATCGCGGCGAGCCCGGCGTGGATGCTTGGCCGAGTTCTTGCTGCTTATTGACAATCGTCACCCAGCCGTCATCGGTGATCCGGATAAATGGTCCAAAGGCACATGGCTCCGGGTCACCGCCGCCGCCTTGAAGGATCGCGCCGACCGCCTGCATCGGGTTGGCTGCGGCATACCCCACGACCAGCGCACCACCGATCAGCGATCCACCGAGGATCAAGCGTCGACGTGTCATCTGAAATCGAGGCTTTTGGTCAGGGGAGTCGGTCACGGACATTCTCCTATTGCCATCATGCTTTCACTTGAACCGTCTCATGGCGGGCACGCCGCGCCGGTATCGAGCCAGGCTTTGATCAGCGACCCGAAAGCTTCCTGAGTGCCAGGCGCAGGCTTGCGGCCTGCTCCAGGGTGCCAGGCCCAGCCAACCAGTTCGTCCTGCGCCATGTGGTGGAGCAATTCCTCACGCGTCATATGCGACCGAGCCGGATCTAAAAGTTGCCTGCAGATGTTGCCGAGCGTCTGACCCTGCCAGGCCATCTCGATCGGCGCGAGCCTCCATTTGGGATTTCCGGGGACGCGGGACGCCTCGAAATTTTCGGCTTGGTGGCAAGTCGAGCAGCGAAGCGTCGGTGCGCCACCGCCGTCGGCGCCACGTGTCACCCAGGGCGTATGGGCGCGCATCGCTTCTGTCTGGGTCGGACGGTCAGTTCGTGGATGGCAGTTCATGCAGCGTGGGTGCTCGATCACACGTCCAGCTTCTTCGAACAGCGCGATAGACCTTGCGGTCGGGTCGGCAATCTGATCGAAATCCGATACCATCCGCAGACGATCGAGTTCGGCCGGCTGCAGTCTCGCCTCGATTGTTTGTGTCTGTGGCATGGTGCGCGGGTAAAGCGCGTAGACGAGGCCGACAGCCGCCGCGACGACAATTACCCCGAATATCGAAACGAAGGTTAACTTGAGCCGGCGACGCCATCGTCCCTTTGCGGAAACGCGTTCTGTCATGTCGGCTTACCCAGCGTCGCAGCCGCGTCGTGGATCGCTGCACGAATTCGGGTATAGGTCGCGCACCGACAGAGATTGCCGCTCATTGCAAGGTCGATATCCTGGTCCGTGGGTCGTTTTGTCCGTCGTCGAATGATTTGAGACTTTTTGGGCTTTGGAAGAATGGAGTTTCCGGCTCGGTTTGCGGGTT
>CABHNZ010000073.1 GCA_902167985.1 Shinella sp. UYSO24 | reverse complement strand
AGAGCAATTCCAGCAAAAGTGGGAACCGGTTTTGCGTCCGGAATTGCGTGAAAACAAGAGATAGAGCAGTTTCACGTTTCGAAGAAAGGCGAAACTGCTCTAGAAAAACTGCCGCGAAAGGCAGGCGGCATCATCGGCCTCCAGCCGTGGCCCTCTTCGAACCCCACCCGCCATGCCCTCTGAGGAACATGAGGTCGGCCGCCGGAAGCATTGCGATAAAGAAAAAGGCCGCTCTTGGTGAGAGCGGCCTTTCTTCATGATGCGACGGGAAACTCCGGCTTATTCGGAGGCGGCTTCTGCCATGGCCGGCTGGCCATCGTCATTAGCGGCTTCGCCTTCGCCACCTTCGGCACTCTTGCGCGGCTGACGACGCGGGCGGGTGCTTGCGGTGCGGCGGCGGCGCGGTGCGGCCTCGCCCTGGGTTTCCTCTTCGGCAGCGACTTCCGCCGGCGTGCCTTCGATCACCGGCTGCGGGCCGGAACCATCCATCACCGGTGCCGGAGCAGCGGCCGGGGCCGGCGCTGGGGCAGCTACTGGTGCCGGAGCGGCGGCAGCAGGTGCGACCGGAGCCGGTGCGGCGGCCTCGGCTGCAACGGCGGGAGCTGCAACATCAGCCTCTGCCACAGCGGCCTGTGCCTTGCGCTCCTGACGTCGGCCTTCCTGAGCCGGACGCTCGGCGCGTTCCTGATGCTCGCCCTGCTGGCGTTCACCCTGGGCACCCTGCTGGCCACCCTGCTGGCGCTCGGGACGATCCTGCCGGCGCTCGCGGCGCTGCTGCTGGTCACGACGACCGCCTTCGCGCTGCTGGCCGTCATGCGAACGCTCGACGCTCTGGCCACCAGACTGGTTGCCATTGCCCTGGTTGCTGTTGCCGTGGTTGCCCGAATGCTGTTCGCGGCGCTGCTGCGGCTGGTCGTCGATGACCGGCTGCGGGGCGAAACCGAGGTCTTCGCCGTCCATGCCGTCCATGTCGTCGCTGTCCTGGCCGTCGCGATCCTGGAAGTCCTGACGTTCGGTGTGCTGGAAACGGTCCTGCATCTGCGCCTGTGCGGCGGCAATGATGCGGTTATAATGTTCCGCATGCTGCAGATAGTTTTCCGCGATAACGCGGTCGCCGGAGCTCTGGGCGTCACGGGCGAGCTGTGCGTATTTTTCCGCGATGTGCTGGGCAGTACCGCGAATTTTCACGTCCGGGCCGGAGCTGTCATACGTGCGGCTGAGCGGGTTGCCGCCCTTACGGTTGAAATTGTTGTTATTGTTGTTGTTATTTCCACCGCCGTTGTTATTGCCACGCCCGCGACCGCGCTTGTTCTGCTGTCCTGGCCTCATCTATCGTTCACCAACTCTCTTGTCTTCGCTGATAAGGGGCCACGCGGTCGGTCCGGCCAATCCGGAACAAGACTTCGCGTGCCGCGCACAGGTCGGTCAAGGCGCCCTGCCGCTTGTGAAATTCAAATTAACTGATTCACGCACCAGAGATTTCGTCCAACCTTCGCAGCTCTTCGAAAAGAGCCGGGTCGAGGTTGACACATAACCCGAACGAATCGCTGTTCATTCCCAGCCGCCCCTGTGCGTGGCTTGCAAGCTATCCCGCTTCCTTCGGAATTCCAAGCCTTTTCTTTTGCTATGCAAGATCAGGAACCATTCAAAGTAAAGACGAGAACCCGATCATTTCCACCGTAATCTTGCGCAGACTGCACAAGCATGAAATCGGCATTTTGAAAGACTGCGGTCACGGCTTCTTTTTGATCGTATCCGATCTCTACGCCGATATATCCATCCGGGGCCAGAAAGCCTTTCGCGCCCTGCGCGATCGACCTGTAGGCATCAAGTCCATCCGGCCCGCCATCAAGTGCTTGCAGCGGATCGAAATTGCGGACTTCCGGTTCCAGTGAGGGGATAACCTCACTCCGTATATAGGGAGGATTTGACACGATTATGTCAAAACGCCCCGAAATTGTGTCGAACCAGTGGCTTTGCACCGCACGGAAGCGATCGATGAGACCAAGCGCTTCGGCATTGCGCGTCGCAGTCTGCAAGGCATCGGCGGAAATGTCGCTGGCCGTGCCGACGGCGTCTTTGACTTCGCTCAACAGCGCAAGAAGAATGGCCCCGGTTCCCGTCCCCATGTCGAGGACGGCAGCGCTCCCCCTTTTGGCAGCAAGCGCCTTCAGATGCGGCACCATCGCATCCACCAGAACTTCCGTATCCGGCCTTGGTTCCAGCGTCTCTGTGGAAAGCGACAATTCCATCCCGTGGAACTCCCGCCGGCCCAGAATGCGATGCACCGGCTCGCGCTTCAAGCGCCGCGCCACGGCCTTGGCTATGGCTGCCTGCTCGTCGAGCGTCAGAACCCGGTCGCCGCCGGTGAACACCTGCGTGCTGGTGAGCGACAGAAGCCCGCCGATCAGGATCCGCGCCTCCATCGCCGCATCGTCGAGCCCGGCCGCCTGAAACTGCCGGCGGGCATCGGCCACCATCTGCGAAAGCGTCGTCATCGGCGTCGTCATGGCGTCACCCGTGTTGCTCGCCGAGCTGCGCCAGCTGGCCCGCCTGATAATCGGCAATCAGCGCATCGACCACTTCGTCGATTTCGCCCTCGATCATCCGGTCGAGCTTGTAGAGCGTCAGGTTGATGCGGTGGTCGGTGACGCGCCCCTGCGGGAAATTATAGGTGCGGATGCGCTCGGAGCGATCGCCCGAGCCCACCTGGCTCTTGCGATCGGCGGAACGCTCGCTGTCGGCCTTCTGCCGCTCGATGTCATAAAGCCGCGAGCGCAGAACCTGCATGGCCTTCGCCCGGTTCTGGTGCTGCGACTTTTCCGAACTCGTGACGATCAGCCCGGTCGGCAGATGGGTGATGCGCACGGCACTGTCGGTCGTATTGACGTGCTGGCCACCGGCACCCGACGAGCGCATCGTATCGATGCGGATATCTTCCGGCCGGATCTCGATATCGATCTCCTCGGCCTCGGGAAGAACCGCAACGGTTGCCGCAGACGTATGGATACGCCCCTGCGTCTCCGTATCGGGCACGCGCTGCACCCGGTGCACGCCGCTTTCGAATTTCAGCTTGGAAAACACCCCGCGCCCGGAGACGGTGGCGATGATTTCGCGAAACCCGCCCGCCTCGCCCTCGCTGGAGGAGAGCACTTCCACCTTCCAGCCATGCGCGGCGGCATAGCGCTCGTACATGCGAAACAGATCGCCGGCAAACAGCGCCGCTTCATTGCCGCCCGTGCCGGCGCGGATTTCGAGAATGGCGCTCTTCTCGTCGGCGGCATCCTTCGGCAGAAGCAGGATCTGCATGTCCTTTTCGAGCGCCTCGATCCGCTCTTCGGCGTCCGGCAGTTCCATCTCGGCCAGTTCCCGCATCTCGCGGTCGGTCGCCTTGTCGGCAAGCATCCCCTTCAGATCCGCGACTTCGGCAACGGTCTTCTCATATTCGCGGATCTTGCCGAGACCGGCTGCAGCTCGGAATATTCCGAAGCCAGCTTCACATAGACGTCGGCTGCCGGCCCTTCCGACATGCGCGCCTCGATCTCGCCGAAACGGCGTTCCAGCTCGCGCATCTTTTCGACAGGAAGCTTAGCCAATTAAAGAACTCCAAGTAAGCCACTCGTCATCCTCGGGCTTGTCCCGAGGATCTGTCCACGCATCGATGTGGTTAGATCCTCGGGACAAGC
>CABHNZ010000072.1 GCA_902167985.1 Shinella sp. UYSO24 | reverse complement strand
AAATCAGGTCGCAGGCACCTGGCGCATGATATCGGCGACGATCGACCCCGGCGGGGAAAATATCGCCGCCTATGGAGAGAAACCCAACGGTCTTCTCGTCTTCACGCCTGAAATGCATTTCGTGGAGGTCTTGACCGACGCCGAAATCCCGCCTTTGCTTCCAACACGCGCGGCGAGGGAACGGATGATGAAAATCGCACGGCCATGTCACGCAGCATCGGGTTTTTCGGAACCTACACCGTCGATGAGAACGGAGAGTTCAGCGGAAACCGTGTCGAAGGGTCGACATTCCCGAACTGGGTCGGCAGCGTGCGGACGCGTGCTGATCTCACGCTCATCGTTGATGGCGATCGTATGACCGAGCAATTCCGCCGGCCGGAAGGCACCGAAATCAGGATCGAATGGCAGCGGGTCAAATGAGATGCCGCCGACAAGCCGTTCCTGCCGCAATGCCGGCTGGAACGGCATCAGGTCCTGGCCTGCCAGTCATAGTTCCGCATGTAGTCGAGAAAGGCGCGCATGGCCGCGCTTGGAAGGCGTCGGCTGGGATAGTATAAGAACCAGTGTGGCAGGGTGGGGCTCCAGTCTAAGAGAAGCTCCACCAGCGGCCGGTTGGATATGCGGCTTGGCGTAGTCATCCAAGACATGGGCAATCCCTCTGCCTGCCAGCGCAGCTTGCAATTCGTTATGCGCGGAGCTGACCGTCAATCGGCCCGTGGGCGTGACTTCAATCTCTTCGCCCGCCTCGTCGAACTGCCAGGTGACGAGCGTGCCGCCTGGGAACCGGCGTCTTATACAGTCGTGATCCACAAGTTCGTGCGGTGTCTGCGGCTGTCCCCACCTTCCGATATAATCCGGTGAAGCGACGATGGCGTAGCGAAGTGCAGGGCCAAGCGGCAGCGCGATCATGTCCTGCGCCAGCTGCTTGCCGAACCTGACGCCGGCATCGAAACCCTGCTCCACGATATCGATGACGGCCGCATCGCTGATGATTTCGATCTTCACCTCCTGATAGGCGTCCATGAAGTCGAACACGAGCGGACAGAGAAAATGATCGACGGCCGGCGCGGGCGCGTTGATCCTGAGCGTGCCGGATGGGCTGTCCCGCAGTTCATCGACCTCGGCGATGGCGAGCCTGATGTCGCCCAATGCAGGTGCCAGGCGTTCAAGAAGGCGCTGGCCGGCCTCCGTGGGGAACACGCTCCGCGTCGTTCGATTGAGAAGCCGGATACCCAGAGCCTCTTCCAGGGCGTTCATCGTTTGGCTCAAGGCCGATGAAGAGACCCCTCGCTCAAGCGCTGCCGCGCGGAAACCGCCGCAACGCACGATGGCCACGAAAACGTCGAAGCTGTCCAGACGAAGAGGGTTCATTGAGAAGCATTTCTAATCAAGCTGATAAACATAATGCAGCTTATCAGATCAATGGTCCAATGTCATGGTTGGCGTAGAGTTCAACGCCGCGCTCCATCCGGTTCCTTTGCCGGTCATTTCGGCCCCTGCGTAGCGAAGCCGGGCGTGGCCAATGCGAAAGGGAAGACCGATGAATGCCTTCACCCTCAACAGACGCGCTGTGATGCTGTCCGCCGTCGCAGGAGCCTCAAGCATGCTCATACCCGGCATGGCCGGTTCCGGTTCCGGCACCGCCAACGCCCAGGCCACGCCCGCGTTCGCCGGCAATGCCGGGCATTACCGCTTCCGCGTCGGGGACATCAGCGCGACCGTGTTGAGCGACGGCGTGATCGGTGGCCCGCCGCGCGTCTATGCGAGCGATGCGCCGGAAGCGGAGCTTCAGGAGGTCCTGCGGCAGGCTTTTCTTCCGGCCGATCACATGACACTCAACCTCAACACGCTGCTGATCGAAACCGGCGGCCGGCGGATTCTGATCGAAGCCGGAGCCGGCAAGACCATGGGCCCGAACGGTGGCCAGATCTTTGAGAACCTCGCGGCTGTCGGCCACGCGCCAGCGGACATCGACGCGATCGTTATCTCCCATACGCACCCTGATCACGTGGGAAACTTGAGAACCGCCGATGGCGGCAAGGCCTTTCCCCGCGCCACGGTCTTCGTCCCGAAGGCGGACTGGGACTTCTTCGTCCGAACCGATCCGGATCTTTCCTATATGCCGGTGCCGGAGGAGTTCCGCCTGCGCTTCGCCGCAAACATCAAGAACAGCCTCGCGCCGTTCATGAACGATGTGGAGCTTTACGAAGCCGGCGCCGAGATCGTGCCGGGGCTGACGACGATCGTCGCATCCGGCCACACGCCGGGCATGGCCACCTTCCTCGTCCATTCCGGAAACGACCAGTTGCTGCTGACGGCGGACCTGGCCTATCACCCCGTCGTCAACGTCGACAGGCCGTGGCTTCCAGGCCCGGACCGCGACAAGGAAACCGCTCTTGCCTCCCGTCGGCGCATCTTTGACAGGGCGGCCGCCGATCGTCTCCCGGTTCTCGGCTTCCATTTTCCCTTCCCCGGCCTCGGCCGGATGCTGAAACCGACGGCGGTTACGCCTGGGTTCCCGCCAACTGGCAGTTTTGACGATTAAGGAAACAGGAGAACGCTCATGGACCAGTCAAAGATCAACAGGCGCGGTTTCCTCGGTACGATGGGCGCGGCGGCGACAGGGCTGGCATTCGCCAGCCACGCTGCGGCGCAAACCCAGGAAACGAATGTGGCGTCGCCAACTGCTGGATCAAACCCGGACGTTCTCACCCGCACCCTGCCGCGGACCGGCGAAAGGGTCACGGCGCTGGGCCTCGGCACTTTCCTCACCTTCGACCTGAAGCCCGGTGACCGACGCGATGCTTTGCGGCAGGTCTTCGAGCGGGACGTCGCTGCGGGCGGCCGTGTGGTCGACACATCGCCGCTTTACGGCTCGGCCGAGGTCAGCGTCGGCCAGTTCATGGGAGAGTTCGACGGCTCGGACGAGATCTTCCTCGCCAACAAGGTCTGGTCGACGGGAGAATATCTCGGCGACGAAAGCCACGCGATGGAAAGCTTCCGCCAATCGCGCATGCGCACATGGCGCGACACGATCAATCTCATGCAATGCCACAGCATTACCAATGCGCCGGTCGTCGTCCCGCTTATGAAGGCCTGGAAGAAGGAAGGCCTCATACGCCATGTCGGCGTGACTCACCACGAGTCGGCGGCGCAGGACCAGCTCCTGGCGATCATCCAGCGTGATGATGTCGACTTCATCCAGACGAACTACTCGATCTTCAACCGCGACGCCGAACGTCGTCTTCTTCCGGCTGCGGCCGACAAGGGCGTCGGCGTGCTGATCAATCTGCCGCTCGAAAAGGCCCGCCTGATGAAGGTGGTCGATGGCCACGAGCTTCCCGGTTTTGCAGCCGAGTTCGGAGCGACGAGCTGGGCGCAGTTCTTCCTGAAATGGGTCATGGCGCATCCTGCCGTCACGAGCGTCCTCTGCGGCACGTCGAACCCCGACCACATGAGCGACAATGTTCAGGCGCTGAAGGGCCCGCTTCCCGACGAGCGGATGCGCGCCCGCATGGTCGCGCATATGGAGACGATTCCCGGCTTTGGGTCCATCGGCACGATGCCGTGGTATCCCGGCAAAGAGAATATGTATGAAGGCCTTATCCGGGAGGCGCAGGCGAACGCCGCGCAACGCCTGCAGCCTTGACGGCGCGTCGATTAACCGACCATCACACTGGGAGACCGGTCTTGTCCTCCACCAGACGCTCGCTTCTGACTGCCTTTCTGACGCTGCCTCTCATCGAGGCGGCAAGAACGAGGGCGTTTGCGCAGGCCGCTCCCGAGCTGCCGCTCACCCCCGCATGTGACGATGGAGACGAACCGACCCTGGAACGGGAAGCCGGTCCCTTCTTCAGGCCGAACTCGCCGCTCAATCGGGATCTCTATCCGGATGCACCCGGAGGTGAGCGAATAACGGTCGCAGGGTTCGTACTCGACACTCGCTGCCGGCCCCTTAGCGGTGGTCTCGTCGAGATCTGGCAAGCCGATGAGAAAGGCGACTATGACAGCGTGGGGTTCCGCCTGCGCGGACACCAGTTCACCGACACGCAGGGGCGGTGGTGGTTCAACACCATCGGCCCCGCGCTTTATCCCGGCCGAACGCGCCATTTCCATTTCAAGGTCCAGCGCCCGGGTGGGCGCGTCCTCACCACCCAACTCTATTTTCCCGGAGAGCCCAGTAATGCCGGAGACAGGTTGTTTGATGAGGCGCTGCTCCTCGACATCAAGCAAACCGGTGACGGAAGGTTCGGGCGATTTGATTTCGTAGTTTGACTAAGATGTCATCTCAGCGCGCGGCCCGCTTTACCGACCTACAGGATGTCATTGAGGCGTTCGGGCGATTGCGAACGCCGCCGCTTTACGGCATTGCATCCAAAGGTACGGGATCCCCTTCCGGTGCTGGCGCAGGCGCGTCGTCTGGCTTACCGTCTTCGTTCTCCAAGCCGAGTTGTTGCAGGATAGTCTCTTTGATCTGCTGTTCGATCCCCTCTCGAT
>CABHNZ010000071.1 GCA_902167985.1 Shinella sp. UYSO24 | reverse complement strand
CCTCTCGATCCTTCTGGCTCATTGCAGCCAGCTTGTCTTCGCTCAGCTCGCGATCCTTCAGGAAGAAATAACGGATACGTTCGGCTGGCGTCATGTTGGATACTTTCACGAACTCATCAGCCGCATCGGGTTTCTCGTCTTTGCTGAGAGCAGTACGAGTGGGCTTTTGATCCAACGCAACACCGTTGGTCTCCATGGACCATAGAGCGTCCGCAAGCTTCGAGCCATATCGGGGATCAAGGGAGACAGAGGGGAGATTTACACCTCCTGTTCCTTGCTGTGCTTCGCGGACGGTGTCTTGCCCAGACAATCGGGAGTTCGACTGCAAGAGCAGGGGGATCCTGGAGTTGCCTGCAACCATCATCGTGTTGATTCCTTTGTTAGTTCTGCTTCCGAGCATCGCATTAGCGGCTTGCTCGGGGCTGATTTTCCCCCCACGACTTGATCGCAGATGAGGTCTCTTCAACCGATTGTGGCTATCAAGGGTAGCCGTGCCTCGACGCCTTCCGGACCCTTTCCGGCACCAGCCAAGAATCGATGCGAGGCGGAGGACGTCGGGGAGGCCGACGTCCGAATAAGGTGGAGGATTACGCGTTGAAGCCGGCGTCTACACTTAGAACGCGCCGGTGATCAGACTGGCAGCAGGGCCTGCCAGAAACGCGACTGCACTGGCGACTTCACGGGGCTCGCCAAATCGACCGAGCGAGGTAAGGCTCCGCTGATAGTCAGCATTCTCGCCATTGGCGGGGTTCATTTCCGTGTCAGTTGAACCCGGGAGAACGAGATTGACGGTGATGCCTTGAGGCCCGAGTCGCGCGAAGGCCCCGGGTGAACGACAGAAGTGCCGACTTGGACATCGCGTAAGCCGTGACCCCGGCGAAGGGGACACGCTCCGCCAGGGAGGAACCGAGAGAGATGATCCGGCCTCCGGATGACAGATGCGGGATTGCCGCCTGCGCAAAAAGGACGGGAGCGCGAACGTTCACATCAAGCATGGCCTGCAGGTCCGCGAGCGCCAGATCCGCTGTCATGCCTGCGGTTCCGATGCCTGCGCTATTGACCAAAATATCCAGCCCTCCAAGCGTGTCGACCGTCTGGTCCACGGCGCGCCGAATGGCGTCCGGGTCGGCACTATCGGCCTGAATGGCGAGCCCGCGCCGGCTTTTTCCTCAATGGTCTTGACCACTGACGCAGCCCTGTCCGCCGAACGCTGATAGGTGAATGCGACATCCGCGCCCTTCTCAGCAAGAGCAATTGCAATGGCAGCTCCTATTCCGCGAGAGCCGCCGTTTACCAGGGTGCGTTTTCCAAGCAATTCCATGATCTTTCCTTTTATGCAGTGATCGATGTAGAAATACCTATGGCCATTGCAAACTAACGTCAACTGAATTATGCAGTGGTCGATGCACAATGACGCTTTGACACCACCACCTAGTTCATCGTCGCCCCGCCCCCCACGCGGTCGGCCACGGGAGTTCGATCGCGTTGCCGCGCTTGCAACAGCGACGCGGCTGTTCTGGATCAAAGGCTATGAAGCGACCTCGATCGCGGACCTGACGGAAGCGATGGGGATAGGTACGAAGAGCCTTTATGCAGCCTTCGGTTCGAAGGATGAGCTCTATGCGGAAGCGCTCGAATACTACTACACGACCTATGAAGGGTTGGTCTGGACGCGCTTCCGGAAGGCGCCAACCGCCAGAGAGGCGGCGGTGGCATTCCTTGAGGATTCCGCGATCGCGATGACAGGCGGAGATTGCGATCTGCCGCACGGGTGCATGGCGACACTCGCGTCGGTGGGTAGCGAAGGACACGCCGAACTAGCCGAACTCATGCGAGCAACGCGCGCAGGTGGTTTCGACATCCTCAAGGCGCGCTTTGACAGAGCAAAGATCGAGGGTGATCTTGTCCCCACGGCAGACACGACGAAGCTGGCGAGGTTCGTGCAGATCGTCCAGAGCGGTATGGCGATCCGTGCCCGCGATGGCGCGGAACGGGCTGAACTGAATGCCGCGGCGGAATTTGCGCTTTCCGGCTGGGACAACATCACCGGTACCATCGATCAGAGCATGCTGAGCAAGGCCTGATCCATTTGATGTGATGGCCTACGCAACAGCTTTTGAGGCTATTCCCTTATTGAGAGCGGGAAAGACATTCTGCGAAGCGGCTCGGCGAGCATCCTACGGCTTGCGTGAAAGCAGTACTGAACGCACTCGCCGACTTGTAGCCGATCGAAAAGGCGATCTCCTCAATCTTCGCCGTTCCAGACTTGAGGGCCTCCTTGGCAAGTGCCATGCGCCACCGCAACAGGTACGATATCGGGCCGATTCCGACGACGGCACGAAAGCGTGTGGCAAAGGCGGATCGCGAGACACCGCAAAGCCTCGCCAGAGAATCGACCGTCCATTCTTGCCCGACATTTTCATGCATGGCACGAATCGCCTTGGCGGTTACCGGATCCCGAAGGCCGGCAAGCAGGCCGCGGCTGGCTGGATCGATAGCTTGTTCCGGAAGACCCGAGGCAGGCATTCTGAGTATTTCGACCAGCGCCAATTCGACAAGACGGAGGATGATGAACTCGCTTGCTGGCCCGGGGTCGCGGCCTTCGGATTCCATCAACGCGAGCAAATTGTGCAGCCGATGGAGTATGGGCGAACGAGAGGGGATATGAACGAGGGGCGGGAGAAGCCCGGTCAGAAGATCCTCGTTGGCTGTCGAGAACAGGAATTTACCCATGTGAAGCGAAATCGGCCTTTCCTGACCGGAGCCCAGCTTCAACCGTCCCTCCCGCTTTGCTGCCACGGCCGCGACGCTGTCCAACGGCTCTACTTCCTGACTTGAGGCCAGCGTAAAAGGAAGCGTTGTCCGCAGCAGTACGAAGTCGCCCTTTCTGAGCGACAGCGGAGCGCAGCCAGGTCGTATCAGCAGGGAATCGCCCTCTTCCAGCCAGAAGAACAAAGGTCTCCCAGCGCTGGAAAACTGATGCCCCAGTCACCCCCTGCGTCTAAGCCGCGCCCCAGGAGGGCAGCGCGCGGCCGCAGCAATCGGATAAGATCTAGGAAGGGATCCATTTTTGGGCTTTAGATAAAGTATTCTGGGGTTTGCATTATGGAGCGTGCAGAAGCAATAGCATAATTTGCCGGAGGACTGTAACGAGGCTGAGGCCTTACCGCTGGAGAATTATGATGATTAAAGTCACCGCCGCCGATATCGACCGCTTTCTTGCCGAAGATGACGCTGAGCCCATCGTCATGCTTAACCTCCTTCGGTTCAAGGTGGATGGGGGACGCCAGCGCTATCTCGACTACCTCGCGATGGCCGGCCCGATCGTCAGGCGATATGGTGCTGAAATCATCTTCGCCGGCGATGGCGCGACCGCACTCTGCGCCGAACCGGGCCAATCCTGGGATGCGGTGGCGCTGGTGCGCTACCCAAACCGGTCAACTTTCGTCAAGATGATCGCCGACCCGGCCTACGCCGTTGCCGACCCGATCCGGATGTCAGCCCTCGAAGAGGCGGTACTGCAGCCAATCCGCACAATGACTCGATGAAGAGTTAGATAGTCGCGCATTTCAAAGGGCAGCTAGATTGCGCCACTCTTCCGTCGCGTAACTGTGCCCAGGAAAGGGCATCGGGTGCCCTCCCTTCGTCTCGCATGCCTTGCCGTTGAGACCTGCTTTACAGCAGGTCTTCAATCCTGATGGGTAGATGTCGCACACGTCTGCCGGTCGCATTGTAGACGGCATTGACGATGGCTGCAGCCGCTCCGACCATGGCGACTTCGCCAAGACCCTTGACGCCGGACATGTTGAGCTTGAAGTCTGGTTGATCGATGAAATCGACGTCGATCGCGCCTATGTCGGCGTTGACCGGTACGACATATTCGGCGAGGTCATTGTTGAGGACTCCGCCGAAGCGGGGGTCAGTTTCACCGGCCTCGCGGAGTGCTGCGCCAATTCCCCAGACGACACCGCCCCTGACCTGGCTTTCCGCAGTACGCCGGTTCATGACCCGACCGCAGTCGGCAACGCTGACGACTCGTTTGACGCGCACGCGCCCGGTCGATGTCTCCACGTGAACTTCAGCGAAATGGGCGATCCAGCTAAACGCCATGAAGTCCGGATATTCGGGGCCGGTAGTGGATGGGATACCCCGGCGCAACTGCTCGATGACCTGTGCGTCCTTGCCGAGCGGGATCGTATTCACCGTGACTTCCAGAGAGGGGCGGCGGGTCCGGGCGAGCTGGACATGGACCGGTTCTTCCGACAATGGCGCACCGGTTAGAACGCTAAGCTCTTCCCGCAGTTTCAGGGCAGCACTTCGCGCGGCCGGCGCAACGCTTCCCGTCCCCCATGATCCCGCGGTTATATGCTGTGGCGCATGTCCGGTATCTCCGATCCGGATATCTAGCTTGGTTGGGTCGACGCCAAGAACCTCGATAAGCTCCGCGGCGATGACGCTACGAATGCCCTGTCCCATCTCGTGGCCGGATGTCGAGATCTCACATCGGCCGCTTGCCGACAGACGAAGT
>CABHNZ010000070.1 GCA_902167985.1 Shinella sp. UYSO24 | reverse complement strand
GCCCCGCAACGTCGCCGAAATCAAACTCGATTCGAAATTCATGACGCTCTATCGCGATATCTGGGCGTCCCTGCGTGGCGAAGTGGAGAAAAGCTATGCAAGCCGTTAATATTCGTATCATCCAGGTCGTTCTCCTGGTCGTGCTTCTCGGCGGATGGCAACTTGGCGTCACTTCAGGTGCCATAGACCGGTTCTTCTTCCCGGCGCCCTATGACATCGTCAAACAGGTGATCGCCTGGATCGCCGATGCCGGCTTCTATAAGCATGTCGGCATCACGCTCAGCGAAACCGTGCTTGGTTATCTCATTGGAACGGGGCTTGGCGTTGGTGCGGGCGTCTGGCTCGGCCTCAGCCCCTTCGTCGCCCGCGTGCTTGACCCGTTCATCAAGGCCGTAAACGCGATTCCGCGTGTCGTTTTGGCCCCGATCTTCGTCCTCTGGCTTGGTCTTGGCCTGTGGTCGAAGGTTGCACTGGCTGTCACGCTCGTCTTCTTCGTCACCTTTTTCAACGCCATGCAGGGCGTTCGGGAAGTGAACCCGGTCGTGCTGTCGAATACTCGCATTCTGGGCGCTAGGCGCTCTGATCTGCTGCGTCACGTTTACTTTCCGGCGGCGGCGACCTGGATCCTGTCGTCGCTGCGCACATCCGTGGGCTTTGCTGTCGTCGGCGCGATCATCGGCGAGTATCTTGGCGCCTCAGCCGGCCTTGGCTATCTGATTGCCCGCTCGGAAGGCAACTTTGATGCTGTCGGCGTCTTCGCGGGCATTATCATCCTGGCTGTTTTCGTTCTCATCATCGACCTCATTCTCGATGTCGCAGAGAAAAAGCTGATCACATGGCGGCCAAATGCGGGCGAAGAGAGACCTGCATAGGATTTCCAGCCCAAAAGATCACATGAGAGGATCGGCCACCCGGCCGGTCCTTTTCTTTGGCTGACCGTCTGCCTTGGCGCGTCACGCGGCATTATTGGATGCGCGGCTTCAAGAGCCCAAGCTAATGTCGCAAGCGATGGGATGCCGTCTATTCGGTAGGCGCAGTCCATGCCATTGTGTTCCCGCGCGCTCTGAAGACTGAGGCTGATTTCGCATGCAGCGATTTTCGTTAGGATCTGTCGATCTTAATCTACTGAAGGTCATCTATGCCCTCGTCGTCAAAGGCAACATGACGGCGGCCGGCGAATATATCGGTCTCTCCCAGCCCGCAATGAGCCATGCATTGAAGCGTGTGCGGGCGATAATGGGAGACGAATTGTTCAAGAAGCCTCCGGTGGCTTTGTGATGACACGGTTTTGCACGGAGATATTCCCCGCCGTAAGACGCATCATCGAGGACACCGAGTCCGTTATGCTATCGCGCTTCGACTTTGAACCCGCGACCTCCCATCGGGCGTCAGGATCGGCATGAATGATTATTTTTCGGTCGTTCTGATGCCGCGCCTCCTCGAGCGCGTGCGTTCAAGGGCTCCGCACTCTGTGCTCGAGGTCATTCATATGCCGCGCACGGGCGTGGCTCAAAATAGAAATTTCCTTCCAGTCGTTCAGGAACACCTCGACGAGGGTGCGATCGATGTTGCCGTCATGACGGCGGACAACTTTCCGGCCCGATATCGATGCACGTCGCTATTCACAGAGAGGCGGGTCTGCATCATGTCAGCCACCAATCCAGCCGCGAAGAAGCAGCTAACACTCGATGCGCTGTTATCGCTTGGACATGTCAAGGTCACCTCCGCTCCAAGTCGCCGGGGTTGGATCGATGAGCGACTGGATGCCATGGGCCTTCAGCGCCGGGTTGTCGCGGTTGTCCCGCATTTTTCCGCCGCGGTCGCGATCGTCGCACGTAGCGATCTCGTCGCCATCATGCCGGAAAGCGTCGCCAAGCTGTTCGAACGTTCGCACGAGCTATTGCTGCTGGAATCTCCGTTCGCGGAAGAAAAACAATCAACCAGCATGATCTGGCTTGCCGAAAAGGAACGCGATCCGGCAAGTCAATGGCTGCGGGAGCAGATCTCCGCCTGCTTCACCGGGGAAGTGACCTAATCGGTCAGCGAGCCGTGGCCTCAATCACCTGACAGTCAATTTCGCTCGGATGAAATGATCGGCCACGCCGAGGAAATTCTCCATGGTCACCGCCGGCAGTTCTTCTTTGAAGCTGCCGTCATTGCGTGCGATCGCCAGTTCATCCGGAATCGCCCGTCTGTTGACGAACACCATGTCGAGGGCTGGCAGGCATAGGATGAACTGCCCGAAATGACCGGCGGCAATGCAGGCGCCCCGCCATTCCGGCGTTTTATCCGTCACGACAGGAATCCACCAGAGATAGCTGTAACCGGCGATCCGGGATTTCTTGCTCTCGTTCATCTTGTCTGCGGGAACACGGATTTTCGTGCTTTCAGCGACCCATTCACTTGGGACGACCTGCTTGTCGCTCCAACGACCGTTCCGGACCATTGCAAGCCCCAGCCGCGCCATGTCGCGGCCGGACAGGAAGAAGTGGTAGGCGAGGTAACGTGAGGCTCCATCGTATCCCATCATCCGCTGACGAGCGGGATCGAAGTCCTGCATCTGCATCGGGCCTGCGAAATCTTCCTCAAAGGCCTTGAAGACACTCCGGCCGGTCAACTGTTCAAAAACGGCGCCGAGCACGTTGAAATCCCAGTTGTTGTAATGGAAATAATCGCCGGGTTTCTTCGATCCACGCTCGGGAATGTTCTTGGTGTTGCTGCCGGGGCTTCCCGGCCGGTGGTATACGCCGGAACTGCTGGTCAGAAGGTCGCGCAACGTCGCCGTTTTTCGATCGGTAGCAGGCCGTGGTCTTCATCGATGCCGAGGTCTGCCATGGTCAGATCGAGGTCTATCTTTCCTTCGGCAACGGCTTGGCCCATCAGCATTGACAGGATGCTCTTGCGGGTAGAGGCGAGATAGCTCACCTCGGCAATATCGCCATAGCTATAGAGGATCTCGCCGCCGGCAACCGCCATGAAGGACGTGGTCGGCAGGGCATCCAGCGCGGCATCGACTTTCGCCACTATGTCGGCCGAAAGGCCGTGTTCCTTCGGATTGTCCACCTGCTTCCATTCTTGTGCCGGAAATTCCTGGCCGGGGTCGGCAGAAAGATGTTCCAGAGGGGCTGAAACAGACATAATTCTTCCTTTTACGGTTTTAGATTGTGATTTCCGGATGTCAGTCATTCAGATGGCACGCGCTTTTGTGGCGCGAACCGACCAAACGCAACTCCGGCCGCTCAACTCGGCAGCGCGCCATCGCCAAGGGACAGCGGGGGTGGAAGTGACATCCCGAAGGCGGTGAAAGCGGGCTCGGTATTTCACCTTCGATCGCAGAAAAGCTCCGTTGTACAGGATCGAGGCTCGGTCTCTCCTGAAGAAGCGCGCGGGTATAGGGGTGGTTGGCATGCGAAAACAGCTCCTCGACCGTCGCCTCCTCCACGACACGTCCGAGATACATCACCACGACCCGATCGGAGATATGCTCGACAACGGAAAGGTCATGGCTGATGAAGATGTATGTCAGGTCGAGCTGTTCTCTCAGGTCGAGAAACAGATTGAGGATCTGGGCCTGGATCGACACATCAAGGGCCGCGACTGACTCGTCGCAGATCAGCATGTCCGGCTGAACCGCAAGAGCGCGCGCGATTCCGATACGCTGGCGCTGCCCGCCGCTGAACTGGTGAGGAAAGCGGGATGCCATGGACGGGTCGAGGCCGGCCCGCTCCATTTGCTGGCTGACGTAATCATCAAGTTCCCGCGCCGTCGTCAGTCCATGGTGAAGGGGAGCTGCGCCGATGATCTCACGCACACGCTGCCGGGGATTGAGCGAGGAGGAAGGGTCCTGAAAGATCATCTGGACCTTTAGCCGCGCCGTCTCCGCCTCCTCCCGGGGCGTGTCCTGAAGGCGCTTGTCCCGGAGGAGCACCGTTCCCTCCGACGCCTGCAGCAGGCCTGCCACCACACGTCCGAGCGTTGATTTTCCGCAGCCGGACTCACCGACGATGCCGACGACTTCGCGTTCTGCGACTGTGAGAGTGACGTCATCCAAGGCACGGACGACGGGATTGGGAGCTTTCAGTCCCATGAATTCGGCGCCGCGTTCCACTAATCCGGATTTGCGGCTGAAGCGTTTGCTAACGTTGCGGACTTCCAGCCGATTGGTCATGCCGGCGCTCCTTCCATGACAGGGTGAAAGCAGCGAAGAAGCCGACCTTCGACAGGCTCTAGTTGCGGGGGGCTGAGACAGAGCTCCGTTGCAGACGAACAGCGGGGATGGAAGGCACAACCCTTCGGCATATTGGCGACGGAGGGTGTCGTTCCCGAGATCTGTTTGAGCCTGGAGCCGCGCTGGTTATGGGCAGGAAGGCTCGCGATCAGTCCGTTGGTGTAGGGGTGCATGGGACGGCGCAGCAGATCGGCCGTCGTGCCCTGCTCGGCGATGCGGCCGGCATACATGACCGACACCTTTTCGGCGAGACCGGCCACGACCGAAAGATCATGGGTAATCCAGATCAGCGCGGTTCCCTTGTCGCGGGCAAGCTTTTGCACGATCGAGAGGATCTGCGCCTGGATGGTGACATCCAGAGCGGTCGTCGGTTCATCTGCAATGATCAGGTCCGGCGACATCAGCAGCGCAATGGCGATGGCCACTCTCTGCCGCATTCCCCCGGAGAACTGATGCGGATAG
>CABHNZ010000069.1 GCA_902167985.1 Shinella sp. UYSO24 | reverse complement strand
AGGCTTTTGCAGACTGGCTGCTTTCCGAAACTCATCGATTTGATTCCTTCGCGCGCCATGACACAAGGCGTTCAATCACTTAGCGGAGCGAAAGCATGGTCGCTGGTCCGATTTGCATCAAGAGCTGTGGGGCGCAGACCCTCTCATGGTGTGCATTTGGGTGCTGAATATGCACCTCCCCATCGCAGCGGTAGGTGGCACAAGTCGCGCTTCCTCGCCCCTAGAAGCGCCACTCGCTAGCGCCAATAGCCTTACTGCGCCGACGCGCCGGGCTCTATGGTTACTGCCTGCGTTGATGCCCCGCTGATGCGATCGATGTGTTTGGTGCCCCAGTCGCATAGCGGCTGTGTTGCCTCGCCGAGCTCGATGCCCAACGCGGTCAAGCTATACTCCACACGCGGCGGTACTTCCTTGAAGTCCTTGCGGGCGATGATGCCGTCGAGTTCCAATTCCTTCAGTTCCTGGATCAGCATCTTTTCGCTGATACCCGTCACCGCCCGCCTCAGTTCGCCGAAGCGTTTGGTGCCCTGGTGCGAGAGTACCCAGAGGATGAGAAACTTCCATCTGCCGCCGGTCACCGCGAGTGCGGCCTCAAAGCCGCATCTGTACGTCTTTTTCCGTTTGCGCATCGTACGTCTCCTCACGAACTAAAAAGTTCGTGTCGCTACGGACACATACCAAAGGTATGTACTATATAGCGATCGCTATATCACCTAAGTCGGATGGGAGACAACGGGAAACAAGCGAAAGGTTCAGTCAATGTCCGGCAAACTTGAAAACAAGGTCGCGGTTATTACCGGCGGCTCGAGCGGCATCGGCCTTGCCACCGCCAAGGAGTTCGTCGCCGAAGGCGCATATGTCTTCATCACGGGTCGTCGCGAGAGCGAGCTCGATAAGGCCACCAAGGAGATCGGGCGAAACGTCACACCCGTTCAGGGTGATGTCGCCAGCTTCGACGACCTCGACAGGCTCTTTGATGTCGTCCGCCGCGAGAAGTGCCACATCGACGTCGTCGTCGCCAATGCCGCCGTTGGGGGACTGGCGCCCGAAGGCGCCGCCGCGTCGCCGGAACATTACGACAGGGTCTTCAACACCAACACCCGCGGTGTGTTCTTCACCGTGCAGAAGGCACTCCCCCTTCTGAACGATGGAGCGTCGATCGTGCTGACCGCCTCGAACGCCCATTACAAGGGTATCCCCGGCTTCGCGCCTTATTCGGCGTCGAAGGCGGCGGTCCGCTCTTCGCGCGGACGTGGGCGGCCGAACTCAAGGATCGTGGCATCAGGGTCAACACGCTGAGCCCAGGTCCGATCGACACGCCGATCATGGGCCTGTCCGGCCTTACTACGGAAGAGGTCGATGCCTTCCTGGGGCAAATCATCGCCGTTGTGCCACTCGGTCGGATGGGTCGCCCCGAAGAGATGGCCAAGG
Organism: Shinella sp. UYSO24; assembly: GCA_902167985.1. GTDB lineage: Bacteria > Pseudomonadota > Alphaproteobacteria > Rhizobiales > Rhizobiaceae > Neorhizobium. The sequence continues at coordinate 3,435 of CABHNZ010000069.1, read as the reverse complement.
CGCGCTGTTCCTGGCGTCGAGCGACTCCAGTTTCGTTACCGGCATCGATCTTGTCGCAGATGGCGGCATGACACAGATCTGAGCCTCCTGCTCGCACAACATGGCTGCCGAACACACGCCCCCGGGGACGACCCGGGGGCTTTCCCGTGGACGGTCCCCCAGGCGGCGGCAGATCGGAAATCGCACGGCGGCAGTTGGTGTGCCGCTGCGTCAACGCAACGATTTGCTGGTGACAGCGTCAACAGCTAAAATCCACCTGGCTAGGCCGCCCGTCATAGATCCTTCCGCCGCCTCTGTGTTCAGGCGATTGGAGAGAGGGGGAGTGCAGCATCTTGATGGATGAGATTCTGCTGCCTGAGATCCTCCCAGAACTCGGTCGGAATCTTGGCCTGCATCGAATTGTAGTCTTCCGTTATCTGCGCGTCGCTGCGGGCTCCCACAACAAGGCCAACCGCTTCCGAAGCCGCCGCCGAGAACTGGAGCGCAGCGGTTCGCAGATCGACGCCATGGCGCCCCGCGGTGGCTTTGAGGCGATCACGTTTTTCGATGGCTTCCGGCGAGATCTTGAAATTCTCGGGACCATAATTGTAGCGGGGGCTCCCAGAAATGAAGCCCGCGTTGAGGGACGAGCCGATCACCAGCGAGACGTTCTTCGCGCGCACCGCTGGAAAGACCTGCTCGACAGCATTGGCATGATCGATGAGTGAATACTGCCGGGCGCATAGGCATACATCCGGATCGGCGTCCTCGATCACCTTCAGAATGGCGAAAGGCGTATTCACGCCGACGCCCCATGCGCGGATGATGCCCTCCTCGCGCATTTTCGTCAGCGCAGGAAAGGCACCTTTGCGTGCGATTTCGTATGACTCTTCCCAGCCGTTCGGGTGGTAGGGGAAATCGGGCGAGAGATCGTGGACATATGCGATATCGAGATGCGAGACGCCCATGCGCTGCAGGCTGTCTTCAATCGAGCGGCGGGCGCCGTCGGCCGTATAGTCCATAATCAAATCGTTGGGGGAATCCGACAGGGGGAAGACGTCGGCATGCCTGTTGTCTTTTGATGCCTTGAAGAGCTTTCCCACCTTGGAAGACAGCACATAGTCGGCTCGGTTTTTGTTGTGCAGAAAATGGCCGAAGCGCCGTTCGGCAAGCCCGAAGCCGTACCAGGGCGCCACGTCATAATACCGAACGCCGAGCGCCCACGCCGCTTCGAGCGTTGCTTCAGCCTCCTTGTCGGTATGCTTGTTGAATTCATTGCCGAGCGGAACACCGCCAAGGCCGAATTTGAATTGGGGCTGGAATATTTGCTCTGCGCGATTGGGCATCTGGTCGGTTCCTCTCAGGTTGATGATGGCGTAGGGTCTCGACGACAAAGAGCGGTTCGCGTTGTCATCGGTTGTTCGAACGCTATGCCGTCTGTTCGAGTGCCTGCGCGGTGCTGACGGCCGCGTGGATCGCGGTCATGACGGCGGCTGATCAGGCGCCTCGAGATCTTTCGCCAGCAGTTCGCCGGAAAAGCGGGCTACGGCTGCCAGCCTCTCTGGGTCGATGCCGGCATATGCCGCGGCCGAGAAGCCGCGCAACGTGGTCGTGACAAAGTCCGTCAGCCCGTCAGCATCATTGGGGGATCGGACGGAGATTGCAGAGCGGAGCGCGTCAATCATGTGCTGGCCGATCCTCAGCGCGGCTGCCCGGGCTTCGGGGTCTGCAGCCCGCGCACTTTCGGTGACAAGGCAACCGGGACAGGACGTGTCGCGGCTGTACTGTTGGGCAGCCACAGAAAAGAGTTGCGCAATGGCCTCCGCGAGAGACCTGTCCTCGGTGAAGATGTCCGATAGCGGCAGCGCCTCTTCAGCGACATAGCGCTGGAGCGTGCGTTCGAAGAGGCCGAGCTTGCTTCCATAGGCGGCGTAGAGGCTTGGTGGATTGATATTGAGGGCCTCGGTCAGTGCGGCAACGCCAACGCCGTCGAACCCATGCCGGTGAAACAAGGCCTGGGCTTTTGCCACGCCCTCTTCGCGGTTGAACTCCCGTCGTGGGCGGCGCTGTCGGTTTTGCTCCTGCACGGACATTCCTCCTGTCTCTCACGATAATAGCGTTCACTACAAAAAATTCCAGTACAGCCTTGCTATGAGATTGTAGTGATCGCTATTATGGCGTGATCGAAGCAAGGAGTACAGAGAGTGAGCACATCAGATAGAAAGATCGCCCTGGTGACAGGCGGGAGCAGCGGGATCGGTTTTGCAATCGCGCAAAAAATGGCGACGAAGAACATGCGCGTCATCATCACGGGGCGGCGGCAAGACGCGCTCGATCGTGCGGTCGCCAAGCTTGGCGACGACGCGGTCGCCATCGCCGCGGATGTCTCAAGCCCCGCTGGCCTGGCAGCGCTGTTCTCTAAGGTTCAAGCCGATTTCGGATCGATCGACGTCCTGGTCGCCAACGCTGGCGGCGGTGTTCATGCGCCGCTGGGGAAGATCACCGAGCAGGACTATGACCAGCAGTTCGACACGAACGTCAAAGGCATCGTGTTCACGGTTCAGGGGGCATTGCCACTCATGAAGCCGGGTTCGTCCATCGTTGTCGTCGGATCGACGGCATCGATTGATCCTGGCCCGAACATGAGCATTTACGGCGCGACAAAGGCGGCTGTCCGCAATTTGGTCCGCAGCTGGGTGAGCGACCTTAAGGGCTCTGGCATCCGCCTCAATATCGTCAGCCCCGGTCCTACGAACACGCAGTCACTGCGCGATGCCTTTGGCGAGCACGCGGAAGAAGCTCTCGCATTTCTGAACGGGAAGAGCCCGATCGGCCGCATTGGTGAGCCTGAGGAGATTGCGGAGGTCGCGGTGTTCCTCGCAAGCGATGCCGCCAGCTACGTCAACGGCGTCGAATTGTTCGCCGATGGCGGCGCGTCGCAGGCCTGAAAGGGGCGTCGATCATGTCCACGGATATCATCAATCATATTGAACTGCCGGTCGCTGACGCCGAGCGTTCGCGGCGGTTTTACGAGGCTGCCCTCGCGCCGCTGGGATTGTCGCTGGTCATCAGCATCGACTCGAGCCGTACGTCCCATGGCGGGGCGCGTCACGGTTTCGGCAAGGACGGCTATCCGAGCCTGTGGTTTCACGAGGAGGGAGGAGAAAAGCTCCCGGTCCATCTGGCCTTTACCGCTCATGACAGGGAGACCGTTAAGGCGTTCCATGCGGCAGCGCTTCGCATTGGCGGGACGGACAATGGTGGTCCCGGCATACGCGAGCGCTATCACGCGAATTACTACGCCGCCTATGTGCTGGATCCTGACGGCAACAATATCGAGGCGGTCTGCCAGACGGATTAGCCTTCTGCTCTCAATCGCCTTTAGCAAGCTGCGGAAATAGCCCTGCTTTTTCGATTGGCTCTCGATAGACGACGGGGAGACGAGCCTTTATGGGG
>CABHNZ010000068.1 GCA_902167985.1 Shinella sp. UYSO24 | reverse complement strand
GCACGGTCGGGCTGTGATCTGAACTGTCGACGCTGGAGAGACATGATCAGAGAAACAGCAGCGAAGCGATGAGCGCAGGCGTCATCACCACGGCGCCGACCTTGATAAACGACCAGGCATTTATGTCGATCCCTTCCCGACGAAGAGCGCTGAGCCACAATATTGTCGCAAGCGAGCCCGTAATCGACAGGTTGGGGCCAAGATCGATCCCGATCAGAACGGCCCCAGCCATCGCGTCGTTGGCTTGAGAGGCATGGACAACACTGCCGGCAACCAGTCCAGCCGGCAGATTGTTGACGAGGTTTGAAGCAAGCGCAACGACGGCTCCCACAACTACCGTCCCTGATGCCGGATCCCCGGACGCGACACTGGATAATAGTGATGCGAGCCACTCGACCAGACCGGACTTCTCAAGCGCCTCCACGATGACGAACAGCCCGGCAACAAGCGGCAGAACGCCCCAGGAAATATGTCGTAGAAGCATTTGCGGCCCCTTACGTTCAAGCAGAAGGATCAGACCTGTAGACAGGAGACCCGCGGCGAAGGTCGGCAGCCCGAGATCCCAACCAAGCAAGGAGGATCCGATCATGACGATCGCAACCGCCACCAATGCAATCCCGGTCAGGCGTGCGCCAGCCTCGAGGGCAACGGGATCAGCGCCCACGAGAGTGTCGGCGGCAAGCGCCGAGCGCTGGGTCCAGTAGAGGGCAACAAAGGTCACCACAATCGCCGCGGCAGAAGGAAGAGCAAACATCGACAGCCAGCGTGTGAGTGGCGGCATGGTGCCGTTGCTGAAGATGACGAGATTTGCCGGATTGGAGATCGGCAGAACGAAACTGGCCGCGTTGGCGATGAAGGCGCAAATCAGTAGATAGGGCAAAGGGTCTCTGACCTTTGCGGCCCGGCAAGCCGCGTATACTGCAGGCGTCAGTACGACGGCGGTCGCATCGTTGGACAAAAATACGGTCGTCACGATACCAACGGCATAGATCAGGACAAACAGGCGTCTCGACGACCCGCGGGCATGGGAGGTTGCAACGGATGCTAGCCAATCGAAAAGCCCTTGCTGACGGGCAAGCTCCGACAGCATCATCATACCGATGAGGAAGAGATAGACATCGAAACCCTTTGCAACACCGGACCAAGCATCGGCATGATCTATCGAGCCGACGGCAAGCAGAAGGAGCGCGCCACCAACCGCCCAGATTGCCTCCGGCCAGCGGAACGGCCGCGTCACGACGCCGAGCACTGTCAGCGCCGAAATCCCCCAGGTCAGAATCATGATCGATTGCTCCGCCTCTGTGCAATGTGGCTAGTTCGCCAAGGCCAGCGAAGTGCTGGCGGATTCACCATCACCCTTCGCCGGCGGAGCTATGCTTTTATGGGCGGCAGCAAAAGTTGCAAGGGCCAAGATTGCAACGCCGCCATGCACCAAGTACGCTAGGGAATAGCCGCCCATGTTTGTCAGCCAGCCTGCAACGATGTTGCTGAGCGATGCCCCGATACCCTGGACCGTCATCACTGCAGCTAGTCCGACGTTGAAGCGGCCTGTTCCGGACAAGATGCGTTCGGCCGCGATCGGTGTAGCGATACCGATCAGCCCCGCGCCAACGCCATCAAGAATTTGAACGGGATAGATGGATGCAAAACCGGTGAACGACCCTGCAATCAAACCGCGCACGGGCAAGGCGACCAAGGCGATTACGAAGATCGTAGCAAGTCCGAAGCGCCGTATCAGGAATGGTGCCGCCAGCGCCATGGCTATCATCGAGACCTGGGAAATGCCGGTTATGATCGCGGTGGTCCTGAACGGCGTGCCGAGCTGGATCGAGAAGTCCTGGGCGATCAACCGGCTCATCGGAGCATTGCCGAAGTGGAAGATCATTAGAGTGACGGCCAGCAGGATAAGGCCTTTGCTGCCGGCGAGTACCGAGAACCCCGAAGGTCCAGGTGCGCCGTCATCACGGCCGAGCCCACGGGCAACCTTGTGGTCGATATGATGTGGGTCGATAGCCACGACAGCGGCAATGGCTGCCACCGCGGTCACGATCATCAAGCCGATGACGCCGTTGATACCGAACGCAAGGGTCACAAAATAGATTCCGGCCAAGGAGAACACGTTGCCAACGTGGTTCCAAAACTCGTTTCTCGAGACTTGGCGGGAGAACGCTTTCTCGCCCACGAGGCCAAGCGTGAGGCCCATCAGGGCAGGCCCGACGATCGCTCCGACGACAGCCGTCGCGGATTGCCCACCAAACACCGACCAATTGTTTGGCGTAAACAATGTCCACAGCGCCGCCCCCGTGACCAGCACGACCGGAATGACGATCAAAGCACGCTTGTGACGCGAGGAATCGACCCAGGCACCGAACAGCGGTGTTGCGATCATCCCGAGCACCCCACCGATCGTCGCCAGCATTCCAAGGGTCATTGGAGACCACCCATGTGTGGCAAGAAAGCCATCGAGAAATGGCCCCAGCCCGTCGCGGGCGTCGGCAAGAAAGAAATTCAAAACGGCGAGCGCGACAAGCGAGCGGCCCGCAAGTTGGGTATGTCGAGAGCTCTGCATGCCGGCCTCCGAAGGAAGGATATGTCTGGAATCGCGCGATGGCGCTGTAAACGATGGATCGGAGGGGCGAGTTCCAAGTTCCGCCACTCCGATGTCGAATGGCCGGATCAAGGCTTCATGTGCTTGAGGATGTCGAGCGGCCCGCCATGCGGAGGCCTGCCTGCAGGGCCGAGTGCTTCGGTGCGTCCATCCTCATGAACGATGTAGCTGCCATGCAGGAAGCCGTCGTCGAAGCGGCCTTGCACGGTCACCATTTCGTTGGACGCGACAAGCTTACCGCCCTCGCCCTCCGGACCGGTCTCGACAAGCGCGCGGCCGGAGTCGTCCTGGACGATGAACTTGTTCCCGAAGATTTCGGCAACCTTACCTTTGATCGTGACTAGGCTGTCATCCGCTATCGCCGAGATAGCGACCGGCGTCATGGCGGCCATCTCGATACTCGGTCTCGCCAACTTCATAGCGCCTGCGCCGCCGGCCAGGCCCACGACGAGCCCAATTGCGGCCAGTCCAAATGCAGCGGCGTGCTTGCGCCCGCGCTTGGGATGATGGAGCCGATGCGGTTCGGTCGGATCAACGGTGGTGGTGTTATCAGTGTTGGACATCAGAAGTCTCCTTTGTTTCAGACAACACCGTTCTACGCCGCTCTCTCCGCCATCAGCCTGAACCGATCGGTTCAGCTTGAGTTAAGCCAAAAACTCGTAGATTTTGCCAATCTCTGCACGGATAGGACCTTTGCATGCGCGTACTTCTTGTCGAGGACGACAGCGATCTCTCCAGCCGCCTCGCAGCAAGCCTCCGGTCGGAAAGTTTCGTGGTCGATATCGCGCGCAATGGCGAGGACGCCCAGCATGCCGGACTGACGGAGATATTCGACGTCGCCGTTCTCGATCTCGGCCTTCCAAAGATCGATGGCGTTTCCGTCTTGAAGGCCTGGCGGGAAGCTGACCGATCTTTGCCGGTCCTTGTCCTGACGGCGCGTGACGGCTGGCCCGACAAGGTCGCAAGCTTCAAGGCCGGCGCCGACGATTACCTGACGAAACCGTTCAAGGTCGAGGAGCTCGTCCTGCGGCTCCGTGCGCTTGTGAGGCGCGCCAACGGACATGCAAGCGCCCGGATCAGCTGCGGTCCTATAACATTTGACGCGCAGCTTGGCACTTTCGAGCATGACGGCGTGCCGCTGAAGCTCACGGCGCTTGAATGGCGGGTCCTGTCCTGCCTGATCCTCCGAAAGGAAGTTGTGGTCGACAGACGTGAGCTGATCGAGAGGGTGTATGACGGCGACGCGGAAGTGGACTCCAATTCGATCGAAGTGATCGTTGCGCGCCTGCGCCGCAAGATCGGCGCCGAACATATCGAGACGGTACGGGGTCGTGGCTACATGCTGACGGCGGCGTCATGAAAATGGGAAATCTCCTTCAGCGCTCGACGATATCTGGTCGATTGATCGCCTTTTCGACGGTCTTTTCCGTCGTTGCGATCGTCGTGGCCTCAGCCATACTCTGGCTTATCGTCGCGGGTGTCGTTCGTGAGCAGGTCGACCAGCGCCTCGACACGCAGATCCAGGCGTTGCGAAGCGCCCTCGCCCCCGGCCCGGATGGCACCGCCACGCTCTCCGTGCAGCTTGATGGGCCGCCTTTCGATCGAGCGGGATCGGGCTGGTACTGGCAGGTTTCCGGAGAAGGCGTCCAGCTCGCCTCGCGCTCCCTTTCCGGGGGGACCATCGAGACGCCGGGTCGCGCTTTCGAATGGCGCGAGCTTTTTGCAGGGATACCCAGACCCGGCGGGGCCACGCGATTGCGCGGACAGGCTTTGCACTCGAGAGTGACGGAAGCGTCTGTCGGCAACAGGATCGTGACGATCAGCGCGACGGCGCCAGAGTCGGCTCTCACCGCCCCGGCGTTTCGGTCATTGATGTGGTTGCTGCCGGTCATGGCTCTGCTCGGCGGCAGCCTTATCGCGGGCACGGTTCTGCAGGTTCGATATGGCCTGAGGCCCCTTCGCCAGATGACGGCAGATATTGGTTCCGTGGTGACCGGCAATAGATCGAGCCTCCCGGAGTCCGAGGTGGGCGAGCTACGGCCTGTCGCATCCGAGATCAATCGACTGATCGATCGCAATGCCCAGCGTCTTTCGGAGACCCGCGTGCATTTCGCCAACATGGCGCACGGGCTCAAAACGCCTGTGGCCATCATGATGCTTGCTCTGAACGATCAAAATGATCCTGATGGAAGCATGAGGAGGCTGATAGAGCGGATCGACCGGCGTATTCGTCACCACCTCGCCGATGGCCGACGAGCGAGCGCGGGCGATGTTTTTCGCGCGGCATCCATCGTCAAGCCGCGCATTGACGACCTGATCCT
>CABHNZ010000067.1 GCA_902167985.1 Shinella sp. UYSO24 | reverse complement strand
CGGTGGCCCGCACCTCAATGTTTTCACGCGCTTCACCGTGATCCGCAGATCAGGAAAGGATCGACTTTGCCGCGCCAAACCCTTCAGCCGCCCCAACTCTTCGCCAGCAAGCCATAGGGCTTCTCTCAGGTCGCGCTCTCCGAAGCCGGTCATACTGTAAGTGTTGCGGGTCAAGTCGCTTGGGACGCCGAAGGAAACACCAATGCCGAGGGTCTCGAGGGCCAATTCCGCCAGACGCTGAAGCAGGTTTTCATCGCCGTCGAGGCCGCCGGCGGCACGGCCGACGACATTCAGATGCTGCGATTATACATTCCAAACTTCAAGCCGGGATCAGATGCGGATGTCATCGCCAAGGTGTTGCTCGACGTTTTCGGTTCGGAGAACCGCCGGCGTCGTCCTGGATCGGTGTTCAGGCGCTCGCCCAGCCCGAATACCTGATCGAGGTCGAAGCGATGGCTGTCGTCCCAAATTGACAACGGACGCTTTGCGCTGGCTCCCTGATGTGTATCGCCCTGCCCGGACCGTGCTGTTTCATCACGGTCTGGAGCAGCTAGCGGGTTTCGTTGGGGCAACCAGATTGAGCATCCCGGCGAACCGGCTCGCGGACTACGAGTCGCAGCCACAGCCGGCGCCGAAGGCTTCCTTCGACCGCCGGTACGCACGGCGATGACGGCGGAAAGAAGCGAGATCGCCGCTGCGGCCGCGAAGCCTGCACCAAGCCCGGATGAAAAATCTTTCGGCACAGCGTTGGCCGCATAGACGGCCGCAACGACTGCAAGGCCCAGTGCCCCGCCAACCTGCTGGTCCATCTGGAGCAATCCCGAGGCTGCCCCGGCATGTTCGTCAGGTACGCCTTCCAAGATAGCGACGGTGCCCGGCGTGAAAACGAGAGCGACGCCGAAGGCGTGCAAGACCAGAGGAATAAACACGGCAGGGAAGTACGTACTGCGGCCATCAAGCATCGCAAAACCCGCGCAGCTCGCGGCAACGAGCACACCGCCCGCCCCGAGCAGCGCGCGTGTCCCAAACCGGGCGATAAAGCGCGGCATCGTCGGAGAAACGACAAACATGGTCATGGACAGTGGAAGGTAGGCGAGCCCCGCAGCGAGCGGCGCAAAGCCGAGAACCTGCTGCAGGTACTGCACGATCAAAAAGAGCACCGAGAAGTGCATTCCGACGATGATCGCCATGACGGCTAGCCCGCCGAGGCGAGGCCTGCTTCGCAGCAGCGACAGGTCGAGCAAGGGCTGCGCGGCCCGCTTTTCGATCAGGAAGAATGACACGAGAAGAACGGCAGAGATGACGAACGCCAATATCGTCGATACCGACACCCATCCATGCTCGGCGGCGCTGATGAAGCCGTAGACAAGCGCAACGGATCCAATCGTCGCCGTCAGCGCGCCCGAGATGTCGAGCCGCGCCGGTTTCGGCTCCGTCTCCTCCACCAACCGTCCGATCACGACCAATACGATCGCACCGATCGGAACGCTGATCAGCAGCGACCAGCGCCACGAGAGCAAATCGGTGAGTGCCCCGCCGAGATGAGACCAGCGGACGCGCCAACCGAGGAGACCGCGATGAAGAGCGACAGGCCCCGGTTCCGCTCAGCCTCATCCCGCGCCATCGACGTAATCAGAGCGACGACGCTCGGACCCGCGAGCGCTCCGCCAACACCTTGAAATACACGAGCAACAATCAGGAGGAGCGGCGTACCCGCCATGCCTCCCAGGAGAGATGCCGCCACGAAGATCGCAATACCGACTTTGAAGGTCTTCACTTGGCCATGCATGTCGCCGAGTCGCCCACCGAGAAGGAGAAGGCCGCCGAACGCCAAGGCAAAGGCGTTGGGCACCCAGGAAAGCCCGGGCGCGCTATACCCGAGCTCTGCCAGTATCTTGGGGAGCGCGACAAGTACGATCAGAAAGTCCATTGTCAGCATGAGCTGCCCGCCCAGGATCGTCGCTAGCGCGAGTCCAGGCCGGAAACGTGAGAGATTCGAGTACACGCGTCCTCCATTGCTGGTCGCCATGACGCGCCACCTTTCGCCGTTACATTGCTGTGAGATTTTCGCCGAGCCACGCTCAGCCGGCGGGTGTCGGACCACCCTTGCCTTAAATGATATCGCCGCTTCCCCGGCGATTTCTCCGCTCTATATAGTGACTACTATAAAGTCCAATATATGTGATTGGCGAGTAGCGCAACCGGTAAGTAGCGATCGCTATATGGAGGTAGTAAGTGCTTCGACCAGGGCGGCAAGAAACCCGCTCTCGGGACTCAGCGTCGAGGAGCCGCGACGTCCCGGTGGCCTATGCGGCAAATTCCTGTTCGAGCGATTTCCCGGCAATCCTCGCGCACTCTACCAACTTCTCCCTGGAGCGCCCAAGGCATGCGTAGGAAGAAAGTCCGCGAAGGGTGAGCAGGATGTAGTCGGTAATCTCCGTCACTCTTTCCGGCTGATGCTGCGCCACATAGTTGCGGATCGCCTCGCTGCCAGGCTCAGCCATTCTGGTCGCCATCTCGCGGGCGACCGGGTCATCGGCCCGCATGCCCTCGGTGATCATGCATCCGCGGCTGGTGTCGTCGGCGGTGTAATAGCGGGCAGCCTCGACCAGTAGATCCGTCAGGGCCTCCGCCGGCGCCTTCCCCGGCACAAAAATCTCGTCCAGGGGAAGCGCCTGCTCGGCGGCATATCTTTGCATGGCTCGCTCGAAGAGTTCCGCCTTGCTGCCGTAAGCCGCGTAGAGGCTCGGCGGCACGATGCCGAGCGCCGCGGTTAGGTCCGCCACGCTGACAGCATCATAGCCCCGCTCGTGAAAGAGGCGCTGGGCAATCTCGACCCCCTTCTCACGATCGAAGGCAGGTCGCCTCTTTCGGGTTTGCTCGTTCATCCAGACAATCAATCCAGCCACATTTAACCACACCGATACATCAAAACTGCCTTGTAGTCGATGAGATTATATCGGTCGCTATAAACCGCTTGCCAAGGATCGGTTGGCCATATAACACACGCTATATAGCGACCGCTATATGCCGTTTGAGCCAGCGGCTCGGCATCCCGAAACCGAACCTGAGAGAACAGCCATGTCCGACACGAACACGTCCAGCATCATCGCGCGCCTAGATGCCGAAAGCGCGATCCATCGCCTCCTCGCCAGCTATGTGCACTATCTCGACGAAGGGAAGTTCGCCGAGATCGCCGCTTTGCTTCAGCACGCCAAGTTCGACATCCTCGGCAAGATCGCCTCCGGCCAGGCCGAGATCGAGGCGTTCCTTCACTCTGGCGTTCAGGTCCATGCGGATGGCACCCCGCGCACCTGGCACACGCTGGCAAACATCCTGATCGACGTCGATCCGGCCGGCGACAAGGCCACATCGGCAAGCTACTACACCGTCCACCAGCAGCTCGACGGCTTTCCCCTTCAGCCAATCGTCACGGGAAAGTATCTGGACCAGTTCGAACGCCATGATGGCGAATGGCGTTTTGTCCATCGCACCCTGACAGCCCACTCCTTCGGTGACCTCCAGCATCATGTGAAGAGCGATAACGCCGCATGACCAAAGAGAACTCGACGCTTCCCCAGATCGCGCTCGTAACGGGCGCGAACAAGGGGATCGGCCTTGCAATCGCAAGGGGCCTTGGTGAACGTGGCTACCAGGTTTGGGTCGCTCGCGCGATCCCGAACGAGGGAAGTCGGCGGTCGACGCGCTGATCGCCGAGAGCATCGATGCGCGCCTCCTTGTCCTTGATGTTGCCGATCCCGAAAGCATCAAGCTGGCCGCCGCTACGCTTGCAGACGCGGTCTCACATCTGGATGTCTTGGTGAACAACGCCGGCATCATTGTGTCGCCGTCGGACCTGCCGAGCGTGCAAGCGATCGAAGATGTCAGGACCACCTACGAGACGAATGTCTTCGGGCCGATACTGGTCACGCAGGCGTTCCTGCCTCTGCTAAAAGCCGCAGACGGGGCCCGGGTCGTAATGATGAGCAGCGGACTTGGCTCCATCGGCCTGATCACCGATCCCTCGTCGATCTACTCGACCGTCAACCTGATGGCCTACAGTTCCTCGAAGACGGCTTTGAACGCGGTTACCGTCGCCTTCGCGAAGGAACTCGAGCCTCTGGGCATCAGGGTCAACGCCGTCGAGCCAGGCAATGTGGCAACCGACCTCAATGGAAACAACGGAGTGTTGTCTCCGGCGGAGGGTGCAGTCAGCGCCATCCGTCTGGCAACCATCAGGGATGACGGCCCTACCGCTGCATTCTACGGAGTGGACGGCACCGTACAGCCTTGGTGAAGCGCCTGGGGGCGGCCTCTTTGTAAGGCCGCCCCCAGGCAAGGTGCGTGGAACTTCTTGGGCTAGTCATTGACCCAACGGCTTAGATTCTTCCAGCGCCTGTCGTTATCAATGACCTCTATTACGGCCTGCTCTGACTATCGCAGCAGCGACTCCGATAAGCAGGCGTAGCGGCCTGCACCCGCACTTACCTCACAAACTCGATGAAAACAGCAGAGTCCAAATACTCTCGCGCTTCCACGATCAGGCCGTCGCGGACGACACAAAGGAAATGAAAACGGTTGTCGTAATCCTTTCCGTCTTTCCCCTTTGCGCGTGTTCTGGTCTCGATTGCCACCCTGTCGCCGGAGGCCGTAACTCCGAGGATATCAACCTGCAGCGGGCCGGCGAGCTTGGCTGGATCGTAGCAGCCATGAAACTGCTTAGGCCGCTACGGTCCATACGCCCGCCATACGGCGGGTGAGACACGACCTCGTACTCGACGTCTTCCGCAAGCCGGGCAAAAGCCTCGTCGAATTTGCCCGCGTTGATATCTGCGAAGAAGCCGAGCGCAACGTCGCGCGGCAGAGGTGATTGTTGCATCTGAGAATTCCTTATTCTGAAGCAGTTACCTTGCTCTAACAGGCTGCGGAAAAAGGCGCTTGCTGGAGGGTGAGTACCGTGATTCCCTGCTCTTGTGATTGATTAGCGGGGGCATGAGATGCGCGGCAATGATATCGAGACGCAAGGCCTGTTTTCTTATGTGAGCTGCGAAGCACGGGTTCCAGCGAAC
>CABHNZ010000066.1 GCA_902167985.1 Shinella sp. UYSO24 | reverse complement strand
TCGACACTGTTGTTATCGAAGCGATGGATCTTGCGGATCCCGCATCGGTTGCCGCCTTTGCCGGCAGGATCGTCGCGACGGGCATGCCGATCTCGATCCTGGTCAACAGCGCTGGCATCATGGCAACGCCGCTTGCCCGTGATGAGGCTGGGCACGAGAGCCAGTTTGCCACCAATCATCTCGGCCATTTCCGGCTGGTTGCAGGTCTGTGGCCTGTGCTGGTCAAAGCGGGCAACGCGCGGGTGATCTCTGTATCGTCGCGCGGCCACCAATCGGGCCGGTAGATTTCGACGATATCGATTTCATGACGCGCCCCTATGACAAGTGGCAGGCCTATGGTCAGGCGAAGACGGCAAATGCTCTGTTCGCGCTGGAACTTGATCGCCGCGGAGCCGCGCTTGGCGTGCGGGCATTTTCGTTGCACCCCGGCGTCATCCTGACTGATCTCGCCCGCCATCTTAGCGAGGACGAGATCAACTCTTTTGATGTCTACGACGAGAATGGCAATCGTCGGGTCGACCCCGCACGTGACCTCAAGACGCCGGAACAAGGCGCAGCAACAAGCGTCTGGGCAGCAACGCGGCCCGAACTCGACGGTATCGGCGGCGTCTACTGCGAAGATTGCGAAGTCGCCCTGCCGCAGACGGAGACGGATGGGACTAGAGGTGTGGCGCCTTGGGCCATGGATCCACAGGCTGCTGAACGGCTGTGGCTGCTCTCGGAACAGTTGACCGGCTTGTCAGTAGGTGATCGTCGAGGCTGAGGACATATCGGCACAGGAGCGTTTTGCGGTTGCCAAGGCGAGGAAATCGGGCTGTCGAAGACCGGCTACGTCCTGGTCGGTCGGTATCACGCAGAGGTAAAACAGCGGCTTACCTTCAAAAACCTGATGACGTGGTCGATCCTGATGATGCCTTTTCGCCTTTAGGAGATGGCGACGCGGATGGTCGCATCGCCACTGCAGGCCGAAAGACCCTGTCGGACCTCGACGGCCCGGCAGGGAGGTGCCTATGCTTTGCGCAGCTATCGCGATCAGGCCTTGGCCGCCACCGGAAGCCGGAACGGGGCGCCGAGCCGGTTGAAGGCGTTTATCGCGGCGATGGTGATCGTCAGATCGACGAGATCCTTCGGTTCGAATACGCCGGCGGCGGCGGCATAGGCCTCGTCGGAGGCGTGGGTCTGGCTGACATTCGTGACTTCTTCAGCCCAGGCGAGAGCAGCCCGCTCCTGGTCGCTGAACAGGTGAGGCACCTCGTCCCAGACCGGCAGCAGAGTGATCTTGTCTACGGACATCGTCTTGCGCAGATCGCGACTATGCATGTCGATGCAATGGGCGCAGCCGTTGATCTGCGACACGCGCAGGAAGACGAGATGAATCAGCTCTTCAGGTAGGTTCGTTTTCTTGGTGACGTAGTGATGGACGCCGAAGAGCGCCTTGGCACCCTCGGGGGCGACTTCGGACCAGTTCATGCGGGACATATTGTTTTCCTTTCTTGTGGACGCGATTTTCCGTTCGCCGGAGAACCGTCGTCGAGTGATCTGTGGTTTAGCGAATGGTTGCCGGAGGACGCGCTACGGGTTGCGCGGCGTCGTCAGGACGGTGTCGTCGGTGTCGACGACGAAGACGGCGAGCAGCTTCGCCGGCTCGGTCTTGCTTGCATTGGCGCTGACGTCATGGCGGTCGCCCGGTAGTTCGGTGAAGTTCTGACCGGCGGTAAAGGTCTTGATCTCACCTCCGTTTACGGCGCTCTGGATCGCTCCCTCGAGAACCGTGGCATAGATCAGCGCGGACTTTGCATGCGTGTGGGCTGAGCTGTAGCCCCCTGGTCCATACTCGACGAGGACACCTTTGACGCTCTTGCCCGGAACGTCGGGCAAGGGGTGCTCGTAGACGAGCGTCACCTTGGCATCCTTCGTGTCATATGCAAGTCCAGGCTTGGCGACGTCATAAGCGGAAGCGGTGGCAAGGGTGGCCGCGAGTGCCGCAGCCGCATATACAATGGTCTTCATGATCGTGCGCTCCTTCTATGCCTTGAGCCATTCTGTGAGAGTGATCCGGCCCTTGATGTAATCTTCGCCTGGAACCAGTGAGCCAGTGACGACCGGAGCTCCGAAGTAGTCGACTGCTGCGTCGGCAGCCACAGGTCGAGCATCGCTCTTGGAGCCGAGATACGCCCGGATGAAGGATTTGAAGGTTGCCCGCTCCGGCCCGGCAAGATCGACTGTTCCGTTCTTAGGCTCGCCCAGCGCGGCCTCCACCAGGGTGGCGGCGACGTCGTCGGCAGCAATCGGCTGGAAGTGGATATCCGGCACCTTCACCACGCCGTCGGCCGCATAAGCGCCGGCCAGGGTTTCGATAAACTCGTGGAACTGCGTTGCTCGGACGATTGTATAGGCTTGACCCGAGGATACGACGGCCTCTTCCTGTGCCAGCTTTCCCGCCATGTAAGGATTGGCTGTGAGCTGGTCGGCATTGACGATCGAGAGCAAGACGTGATGGCGCACGCCTGCGGCCCGCTCGGCGCTCGTCAAGTTCCGGCTGGATGTCTCGAAGAAGTCGGTGATGGCTGCCTTGTCGAAGGACATCATGTTCGACACGTCGATGACGGCATCGGCGCCCGTAAGCGCGGCTTCCAGTCCTTCTCCCGTATAGGCGTTGATGCCATTGCGGGAGCTTGCGGCGACGGCCTCGTGGCCGGCGTCCTGCAACAGCTTCACTGCCTTCGAGCCGATCAGGCCCGTGCCGCCGATGACGACGATCTTCTTCATCTTGGTCATGGTGCTTTCTCCTATGACGAGGCGCGATTGCCCGTCTTGCGTTCGTGGAGTTCGAGGAAGGCGCATCCGCGGGCGGCGATACCACCGTCGTCGTCTGCGCCGAGATCCGCCAGAAGGTCCGCAACGGATACCTTGGCGAGTTCTGCGCGATATGCCTTCTCGGCCTTCAGCATCGCGGCGTTGATCTGGCAGGGCTTTGTGAAGTAGCGCTGCGGCAGAGGGTTCGGCCCCCGCTGACGGATCTCGGCACAGCGGAAGGCGGGTGCCGGTCCTTCGACCGCGAGGACGATATCGAGGAGGCTGATGTCCTTTGGCGCTTTCGCCAGCCGATAGCCACCCTTTGGACCCGGCGTCGTCGCGACGATCCCGCGCCGGACAGCGCCTGCAAATGCTTCAGCAGATAGCTCGTCGAAACGCCGTGGAGTTCGGCGAGTGCCGCGGCCGATAACACGCCGTCTTCTGACAGCCCCGCCAGGAATGCCGTGCAGTGGATGGCCTGTTCGACGCCTTCGCTCAGTTTCATGTTGCATCTCCTAATCGTGGATATAAAATATCTATGATTAGGAGCAAGTCAATCCCCGTTCGTGAGGTCGGTCCGATATTTTGGATCTCGGATCAGATACATGAGTTAGCCAGCCGGACGCCTCGTCATAAGCACGAAGTTCGGGGACTACTTGTTAACGCCGGAGGATGTTGTGCTAGCGCCCCGGACGCATCTCTGCTGCAATGGAAATTTTATTATTGACTGATCTATCCATAATTGTTATGTCGTCTGTATGGCCAGACCGAGAGAATTCGACCGAGACGCAGCGTTAGAGAAAGCACTTAGGATGTTCTGGGCGAAGGGATTTGCGGCGACCTCCACCGATGATCTGCGTGAGGCGATGGGCATTGGCAGACAAAGCCTCTACGGCGCCTTCGGCGATAAGCGTACACTTTACCTGGAGGCGCTGGATACCTATCAGCAGCGGACGAACACTGGCCACGTCAAGAGGCTAAGCGCCCCGGCATCGCCTATACGGGGCATCGAGGATCTGCTTGTCGGTCTTGTGTCGGAAGACGATTGCGAGCGGACACTTGGATGCATGGGGGTGGGATCCGTCGGCGAGTTTGGTGTGACCGACCCTGAAATCAATGCGCGCCGCGGCGCTGCAAGTGCAGCTTTGGGTCGGCGCATATTGGAGAGAGTATCGGAGGGTCAGCGTTCGGGGGAGATCAATCCCAGTCTCGACGCAGAAGAGACGGCGGCGTTCATTCAGATGACGATGACCGGCCTGCAGGTGGCTGCGCGTGGCGGCGCAAAAGCTGCTGATCTGAAGGCTATGGCACGCTTTGCAACGCAGCGCCTGCAACCGTAATGCGGCCTCCAAAACTTGGGGGCTTTTCATTTGCCCGATTATGGACTGATCTGTCAAGAAAAGGAAAATCCCATGACGATCCAAGAACGCAAGACCGCTATCGTATTTGGAGGCGCCCGTGGTATTGGCGCCGCTGCGGTCAAGAGACTGGCTAAAGACGGCTACGACGTAGCCTTCACGTATGTGTCGCGACCAGACAGCGCTCAGGCGCTCGTCACAGGGATCGAGACGGTTGGGCGACGGGTTGTCGCCATTCAGGCTGATAGCGCAGATGCTGAAGCCATTCGCGAGGCCGTCTCCAAAGCGGTCGATATCTTGGGGCCAATCGACGCTGTTGTTGTCAATGCAGGGATCTTGCGGCTCAATACAGTGGATGCAGTCAGCCTCGAAGAGCTGGATCTGATGATCGACATCAACATCCGGGGCGTCTTCCTGGCCATCCAGTCCGCCGTGCCACACATGAAGGATGGCGGGCGCGTCATCACGATCGGGTCGAACACGGCAGAAAGAACCGGAATGGCGGGGGCGAGCGTCTACCAGTTCTCCAAGGCTGCAGTCGCGGCAATGGTCAAAGGCCTGGCGCTCGACCTGGCTCCGCGGCGCATCACGGTCAATAACATCCAGCCTGGCCCAACGGATACGGACATGAATGCCGGCGCTATCGAGATGTTGTCTGATCGCAGCCCCTTGAAGCGCGTCGCCAACCCCGAGGAGATTGCCGGAATGGTGTCCTATCTCACAGGTCCGGACACGTCCTTCATGACCGGATCGAGCCTTACAATCGACGGGGGCTGGACGCTATAAAGTCAACGCTCCAGGGCTAGGGCCGCTCGCAGCGGCCCTCTCCACTACTCCCGCATTTTGCGGATTCCGACGTGAAGCCGGCCACCATTCCGATCTGTCCGTCGTCGAATGATTTGAGACTTTTTGGGCTTTGGAAGAATGGAGTTTCCGGCTCGGTTTGCGGGTT
>CABHNZ010000065.1 GCA_902167985.1 Shinella sp. UYSO24 | reverse complement strand
CAGTACCTCCGCCGAAGCTGTCGTTTCTTCCGCCATGGCGGCATTCTGTTGCGTGGCAGTGTCGAGTTGGTTTATGGCCGAAGAGATGGACCGGAGTGTCGTATCCTGCTCCTGCGCGCTGTGCGCAATCCGCGTCACGACATTGTCGGCCGCTTCAATCTGACCAGAGATACGCTTCAGCGCCTCGCCGGCTTGCGCCACCAACTGAACGCCCTGTTCCACCTGGCCGCCGGAGCGGGAAATCTGGTCCTTGATCTCCTTGGCCGCGGCAGCGGAACGCTGTGCAAGTTCGCGCACTTCCTGGGCAACGACGGCAAAGCCCTTGCCACTCTCGCCAGCGCGTGCAGCTTCCACGCCGGCATTGAGGGCCAGCAGGTTGGTTTGGAAGGCGATCTCGTCGATCACGCCGATGATCTTGGAAATCTCCGCGGAGGACTGTTCGATGCCGCTCATTGCCGCAATCGCTTTTTCAACGACGGTGTCACTCTGGCGCGCTTCACCGCTGATGGTCTTCACGCGCTGGGCAGCTTCCCTGGCGCCTTCCGCCGTTTGGCGAACCGCCACCGTCAACTCGTCAAGCGCCGCGGAGGTCTCTTCCAGATTGGCCGCCTGGCGCTCGGTGCGCTGGGCGAGCTCGTTGGACGCGCGCCGGATCTCTTCCTTGGATACGCTTATATCGGAACCCTTCAGGTTGACACGGCTCATGGCTTGTTCAAGGCGGGCGAGGGCGTCGTTGAAGTTATGGCGTAGGCCCTCATACTTCGGCCCCAGATCCGCGCAGCGAACCGTGAGGTCGCCGACGGAGAGCTTTTCCAGCGAGGCGCCGATAGTGGCGACCACATGCGCCTGCTCTTCGGCCTCCTTGCGCTGTGCATCAAGATTTCGCTGGCGTTCGATTTCAAGTTCGCGGCTCTGCTCTTCCTGCCGGGCGAGCATCGTATGGCGCTCGCGCACCTTTTCCTGTAGCGACTTGGTTGCTCGGGCCATCATGCCCACTTCATTACCCATGTCCGTATGTGGAATGGGGAGGTTGACGTCTTCATCGGCAACGGCGTTCAAGGCATCGTGGATGGCATTGAGCGGACGAGAAATACCGCGGATGATGAAATAGGCTGCGGCGATCGCCAGCAGGAAGGCGATGGCAGAGCCGCCGGCGATCTTGATGATTGAATTGCGGATGTCTTCTTTCAGATCGTCCGTGTAAAGCGCCGTTATAATAACGATCTGCCAAGGTTCGAACGCCCGAGCATAACTTGCCTTCGAATAGGTTCGGTCATTCGGATCCTTGCCGGGTTTCGGGCCGAGGAACTCGACATACCCGCCGCCGGCGCGCCCAGGCGAACCAGCTCATCGCGGTACGCAAAGCCGTTGGCGTCCTTAACGCCTTTGTTGCTTTGGCCGACACTTGGGGAAGTGGGATGAAACGTCAGCACGACGTTGTAGTCGTAGCCATAGAAATAGCCGTCCGGGTTGAAGCTCATCTTGTTGAGTTGGCCATAGGCCTGCTTCTTGGCTTCATCGAGAGACAGCTGACCCTTCTCGACCCGGCCCTGATAGTCCTTCAGCACCGAGATTGCCGTTTCCACCTGCGTGCGCAGCATTTCGTAGCGCTCGTGGTAGATAGCCGTCGTCGAGGACCGGATCTGGAGGAATGTTAGGCCTGCGAAAGTCGCTATCATGGCCCCGATCAGCAAAAACAGCTGAAGCGAGATTTTCATGTTCTTCATTGATAGCCACCGCGCTAAGTTGCTGTCGTGCCGGTTGTGAAACCGAAAAACAGGGCAACAAGTCCTGCGCTTCATACGCATCACCGGATGCTGTGCATGCACCCACAGCGAAGTGTAGATTCAAAATTTAAACAAACTCTCTATGACAACAGAAGCATCGTTGACGATCAGCAGCCGACCTCTAACATCATAGTTCGCAATGGCGACCTGACCAGCTAGGCAGAAGACTTTATGGCAGACCGCCTGCGCGGCCAACGTGAATAGGTCATGTGGTCCGTTACTGCCTAAGGTGTTTTCCAGGCCTTCAACAGCATCTCCACGAACTTCTCCGCCGCAGGAGATAGGACGCTGCTTCGCCTCTGCACAATGCCGATGGTTCGCGACACCACTGGGTTTACGATTGGTCTTGTTACCAGGAAAGGATGATCATCCTGCGGCGTGGCTAAACGTGGCAACACGGAGATCCCAAGTCCCGCCTCCACGAGGCCAAGCGAGGTGTTGAGATGGGTCACCTCATAGAACCAGTTCAATTTTAAATTGTGTCGCGCGAGCGCTCCGTCGAGCAGTGTTCTGTTGCCGCTGGAACGGTCGACAACAACCAGCGGGTAAGGCTCCAGTTGATCCCATTCGATTGTCTCAAACTCCGCCAAGCGATGGTCTTTCCTCATCGCCAGGACGAAAGGGTCGTCTATGAGCGGCTCAAACGCAGATCTGGATCCGAGTTTCCCATCAGGTTGATGCCGAATTCTACCTCGCCACGCGCCACGCCTGCAGGCCCTCATTTGCCGTCAGATCTCTGATGCGCAACCGGATATGCGGGTATTCCTTGCTAAAGGTTTTGATGACGGTCGGCAGGAAATAAAACGCTGCTGTAGGAACGCAGGCCATCGTAATAAGACCACGTCGTTGTGCCCCGTCCTTCATTGCAAAAAGCGATCCATCGAACTCCTCCAGCATTCGCCGGACAAGTGGCATGACCTCCTGGCCCATTGCCGTTGGAGCGACATGGCGGGTGGTTCGCTCTAGAAGAGGCGCTCCAATCGCCTGTTCCAGTTTTTGGATCCGGCGAGTGAGCGCCGGTTGTGAGATATGCAGCGCATCAGCTGCCCTATGGAAGCTTTCAAGCTCGACGACAGCCTGAAACGCCCGCAAATCCAGAATCTCACAATTGATGCTCATATCGCAATAAAACCTTCGAACATTGCATTTAACAGTTTATGCGTTTTTCCCCATATTGCAACAACAAGCGGCATTAATCCGCAGCATGCAAGACTGAGGTTATCCATGAACGATCTGCTCAAGATACCCTGTGTTCTGATGCGCGGTGGAACATCGCGTGGGCCATTCTTTCTCGCCTCTGATCTTCCTCGTGAACGAGCAGAGCGGGATGCAGCCCTTCTTTCCATCATGGGCTCCGGGCACCCGCTGCAAATCGATGGCATCGGCGGCGGCAATCCGGTCACATCGAAAGTTGCGATCATCGGACCTTCGACTATCAAAGGCGCGGATGTTGACTATCTTTCGCCCAGGTCCGCACGGACCGGCAGTATGTCGACTACTCCCCCAATTGCGGAAATATGCTGGCGGCGGTAGGCCCATTCGCGATTGAGGCCGGCCTTGTTGCGGCTAAGGGCAACGATACGCTGGTACGCATTCATAATGTCAACACCGGCAAGTTGATCGAGGCGAAGGTGCCGACGCGCGGTAGCGAGGTCATCTATCTCGGTGACGCCTCGATTGATGGCGTGCCTGGCCTTGCAGCGCCCATCGCCCTGACGTTCATGGATGCCGCCGGTGCGAAAACCGGCAAGTTGTTGCCCACGGGCAAAGCTGTCGACACGATCGACGGCGTAGCGGTGACGGCCATCGATTGCGCTATTCCAATGGTGCTGATGCGCGCCGCCGATCTCGGTGTGACGGGTTACGAGGAGCCGCAGGCGCTGACCGCCAACCGCGAACTCGTCGAGCGCATGAGTCGTATACGCATCGAAGCTGGCAAGATGATGGGCATGGGTGACGTGGCCGACATGGTCATTCCTAAGCCGGTGCTCATTGCACCGGCGCGCAAGGGTGGTACCCTTTCGGTCAGGTATTTCATGCCCAACGATTGTCATCCCGCCCTAGCCACGACTGGCGCGGTCGGCATCGCCACCGCAGCTGTGACCGAAGGCTCCGTTGCCTATGATGTGGCAGGTCATCTTTCCGTGCCAACCCTGGTTCACATCGAACACCCCGCCGGTCGGCTCGACGTACAGCTTGAAATGCGAAACGGCGTAATAACCGCCGGTCTCGTAAGGACCGCGCGCAGACTTTTCGAAGGCTTTGCCTTCGCCAAGCCCATCGCTGCAATTGAAGCCGCAGCTTAGATACGGCCATATAGACGCAAAACATCAAACAGGGAGGAGACCCTTATGCGTAAATTGTTTCTAGCAACAGCAGCGCTCTGTGCGCTGGCAGCATCTGCCAATGCCGAATCCGTCAGAATGAGCGTAGGTTCCTACAACCTCAACAATCTGCCTTTCCCTGTCGCGGCAAGCCTGGGATTCTATAAGGATGAGGGGCTTGACGTAACGACCGAGAACTTTGCCCAGGGCGGTTCCAAGGTGCTTCAGGCACTTGTCGCCGGTTCCACCGATGTTGCCGTCGGCTTTTACGATCACACAATCCAGATGCAGTCGCAGAACAAGCACGTCGTCGGCTTCGTGCAGCTCGCGCGCAATTCCGGCCTTGTCCTCGCCGGCAAGAACGACACCGATTTCGATCCGGCCAAGCCCGATACGATCAAGGGCAAGAAGGTCGGCATCACGTCGCCCGGCTCTTCCTCCGATTTCTTCATTCGCTACTACATGAAGCAGCACAATCTCAGCGACAACGACATCTCAATTATCGGTGTCGGTTCGGGCGCTGCGGCCGTGGCCGCCCTGCAGCAGGGCAAGATCGACCTGCTCGTCAACTACGATCCTGCCGCGACTATCGTCGTGGAGCGTGGACTGGGTAAGATCCTCATTGATGCCCGCAGCGATCAGGGTGCCAAGGAGGTATATGGCGGCATCTACCCGACATCCGTGCTTTACGCGACGCAAGATTATATCAATGCAAATCCTGAAGTGATCCAGAAGGTCACCAATGCGACGGTTCGGGCGCTGCACTGGATGAAACAGCATTCCGCCGAAGAAATCGTAGACAAGCTTCCCGATGATTTCGTGTCCGGCGACAAGCAGACCTACATCAAGGCCGTTGAGGCGGCCAAGGCCATCTTCTCCGAAGACGGCAAGTTCGCGCCTGCCGACCTGGAAACGCCGCTGGCCGTTCTGAAGAGCTTCAACGAAGCCGTCGCCAAAGCCACGATCGATCTCAACACAACCTACACCAACAAGTTCGTCGAGGCTGCTGCCTCGAAGAGCGGAAACTGAGGATCCGCCATGTCTTCGCCAGTAAGAAAGCTCGAGGCCGTGACAGAACTCAAACCCAAGCCGATGGTAGCGATAGACGACGTAACCATGGCATTTGGTTCGTTCGTTGCTGTCCAGAACGTAAACCTGAAAGTTGGTGACGGAGAGTTTCTCTCCATCGTCGGTCCGACGGGGTGCGGAAAATCCACCATCCTCAACGCCATCGCAGGGTTGTTGAAGCCCGCCCAGGGCAAGGTGTCGATCGATGGCACCGCCGTCCAAGGTGTGCAGAACAATATCGGCTATCTTTTCCAGCAGGATGCGCTTCTGCCCTGGAAAACGGCGTTTCAGAACGTCGAGCTCGGCCTCATGTTCCGCGGTGTTCCGGAAGGCGAGAGGCGAGCCAAGGTCCTGGCCTGGCTCGAGAAGGTCGGCCTGAAAGGCTTCGGAGACCGTTTTCCGCACCAGCTTTCGGGTGGACAGCGCAAACGCGTGCAGATGGCACAGGCGCTGATTACCGAGCCGAAGGTCATCCTGATGGACGAGCCCTTCTCCGCGCTGGATATTCATACCCGCCACCTGATGCAGAACGAATTGTTGCGTCTGTGGCAGGAAGACCGCCGCGCGGTGGTCATGATTACCCACGATCTGGAAGAGGCGATTGCGCTTGGAGACCGGGTCGTCGTTCTTGCTGCCGGCCCCAAGAGCCGCGTCATCGAGAGCTTCCCTGTCGATCTCGAACG
>CABHNZ010000064.1 GCA_902167985.1 Shinella sp. UYSO24 | reverse complement strand
CCCGCTAATCAATCACAAGAGCAGGGAATCACGGTACTCACCCTCCAGCAAGCGCCTTTTTCCGCAGCCTGCTAAAGGAAGAAGCAGAAAAAGGACTGGAGCGAAACCGACAATTGGATGAAAAGCATGATGACCAAAATTAAGCGAGGCAACAGGTTTGACGCTGTCCTCGCCATTTTGGTGCTGGTCGTCGCCGGTTTGTCGGCTTACATGGTGTTCTTGTCGCCTGAGGAGGGCGGCCCCAGCCGCCAACCCTCTCCGCATGCGATCGATCAATCGAACTAATGCCTGACGGTCGCTGTTCCAATCAGCCGCGAAATTCGCCCTCATTGCTGTCCGCGGGGTCGTAGTTGAGGTCGAAATCCTTCTGATGCTTCTTGCCCGGTGGATCGCGATGAACCGTCGCATCCTCCGAGCCGGTGATAACGGTCGGCTTGGCGCTGGCAACGCCCGTCGCTTTTCGATCGGCCTGCGAGGGTGCATACTGCCCCTTCGCGTCATCTTCAACCTTGCTCATGACATCCTCCAGATGTGGTGGCTCTATGCCGACTAACCGGGCAGAGGGATCATAGTTCCCGCGGACCTAAAACCCATGCGGGAACCCTGCACCCCATCGATCGCGGAGTTGCCTTTAGGGGAACTTTCGATACCCGACCAAGTTCGCTGGTCTTCAAACGAGGAGAGACCGGATGTCTGACAGCAAAACACGCGAAATTTTCGTCACTGGCTTAAAGAACGCCCACGCGATGGAAAATCAGGCACTTTCCATCATGAAGCCACAGGTAAAGCGCATCGAGAATTATCCGGATATTGCTGCAAGACTGGAAGAGCATATCCGTGAGACAGAGGGCCAGATCGGCCGCCTGGAAGAGATCCTGACATCGCTTGCCGAGGACAATTCATCGCTGAAGGATGCAGCCTTGTCCTTCACCGGATCGATGGCCGCTCTTGGCCACACGGTCGCCGGCGACGAGATCCTCAAGAACAGCATGGCCAACTTTGCATTCGAAAACTTTGAAATCGCAGCCTACAAGTCGCTGATTACCATTGCCGAGCTCGTGGATACGAGGCTTAGTTGCGCCCCTCGAGGTGAATCTTGATCAAGAAGTCGCCATAGCTGCCTGGCTCGAGGAAAACCTCCGGCCGACGACGATCAAGTTTGCGAGCCTCAAGGAGGCTGGGCAAACGGCAAAAGTGTAAAGACGCGGTGTATACAGGACCGGCCCCATTATGCCACGGCGAATTTGGCGACACCTTTGCGTTGATATGCAGCGGATGTTCAATGAACAGACGCCGTGGCATGTGGAGTGGATGGGCAAGGTACTTCCTGCCATGGAGGAAGTTGTCGGCCGATATGTTGACGAGACCATCTTCACACGATTTTTGCCGCCGATCGATGCCTCGGCCGCGGTGGGGGGCTGGCAGTCCTATTACAAGCGTTGGGAAAGCATGACCCTTCAGGCGCTGCCAAGAGAGATGGTTGACGTAATCCCACCGCTCCAGAGATTTATCCCACCGGCACGGGTATTCGACAAGATGACATATAGTCCTTGGACAGGCGGCAACCTTCATAGTGTGTTATCGCAGAAGCAAGTCTCGTCGGTCGTCGTGTCGGGTGGTGAGACCGATGTCTGTGTGCTCGCCACCGTATTGGGCGCGATCGATCTTGGTTACCACGTTACCGTCCTCTCGGACGCTGTTTGCGGAGGCGCAGATGCGACCCATGATGCTGCATTGACGCTTCTAAGGGATCGGTTCGCTATTCAACTTGATGTCATGACGACCGAGAGGTTTTTGAGCATCGCCCGCTAATTGGGGCGATGCCAATTTCGGGAAGTCAGGACTCTTCGTCGTCCCACCCCGGAGGAGCACTGCTGTTTTGTCCTGCCCATTCTGCGCGTCCCATTCCGCGCTGGCTTCGGCCCACTGCTCGGCGTCCTGGCCATCCGGCCGCCCAGACTGCTCCCAGAGCTCGTAAGCCCGCTTTGATATCCATTCTTCGCGATCGTTACCCATATAATCCTCCCAACGGTGTCTTAATTGGTGCCGGCGGGAAGCGAGGCCCCGCCGGCCGCAATGATCAGGCGCTTTTCTTTGCGCCCTTCGGGTTTGCGGACGCTTCGCCCAGCTGCGTGAGAAGCTCGTCGGTTTCGAGCTCTTCCTGAAGATTGGCATCGAGAAGCGGGATCGCCTCCTTTAGACCGAGCTGGCCAGCCCAGCTTTTGAGCGTGCCGTAGCGCGCAATCTCGTAATGCTCGACAGCCTGCGCCGACGAAATCAGGCCAGCATCCAGCGCAACCGAGCCCTTGAACTCTTCGATGATTTCTTCGGCTTCCGCGATGATGCCCTGGATGGCCTCACAGGTCTTGCCTCGGGCGGGCTTGCCGAGCAGCTCGAACACCTGTTGCAGGCGCTCGATCTGCCCCTCAGTCTGCTCCTTGTGCTTGAGGAACGCAGCCTTGCCCTCCTCGGACTGCGATGCTCGTGCCATCTTCGGCAGGGCCTTCAGGATCTGCTTTTCGGCGTAATAGATGTCCTTGAGCGTGTCGAGGAACAGGTCGTCCAATGTCTTCTCAGCCATAGTAGCTCCTTTCCATGTTGAAATTGGCGCTCACGAACCGCCGCCTGAGCTCAAAGTTCCCACTTGGTCATCGATTAATGCGCATCTTGCAGGCCGGCCGTAGACATCGCGGTTTCGCGACACGCAAATGGAAATGGCGCGGAACTCTTCGACAATGCGACTGTTCGCAATGGCCACTGGGGTTCGATGGTCGCTACGTGGTGAACGGCCTTTGTTGCAGTGGAGAAAGATCCCCGCTAGCTTGATGGAATTGCGAGGTCGTCTTGGACAGTTCGATTTATCTAAGCCTGTTCGCGGGCAAGAATATTCTGATCGTGGAAGACGAGTATTTTCTCGCCGACGAGACTCGTCAGAAGCTTGAGCAACTTGGTGCGACGGTCGTCGGTCCAGCAGCGAACGTGCATGACGCCATGGAATTGCTAGCGTCATCGAAAATCGATGGCGCGATCCTCGATGTGCATCTTGGCGATGAGTTCGTGTTTCCGGTGGCTGAAGAACTGGACGAAGCGAATATTCCCTTCGTTTTTGCGACAGGCTACGACGTGTCTGTCATCCCGGCGAAGTTTTCTGGGTTTACCTTGTGTGAGAAGCCGACCGAACTTGGAAGGATCGCTGCGGCTCTTTTCAGTGCCGATGGCGGAGCTGCACTGAATTGAGGTTACTCGCCATTGATCGTTGTCCAGAGTTGAAGCCTGGCACGATTGACGCGGCTCTTCATCGTGCCAAGGGCACAGCCGCATTTCTGGGCTGCATCTTCGTAACTCATGCAGTCGATGAAGATAAGCTCAATTGCGGTGCGATGATCGTCCGATAATTGGGAGATCGCATGTTCAAGCTCCCGCCCGCGAAGTTTCCACTCCTGTGTCGCAGGCACCGTGACCTGCAGGGCTGTATCATCCGCAAGCCCTACGTCCTCTCGCTTGGTCAACCCGAACTTGGTGCAAAATGTGTTGCGCATAATCGTGTAAAGCCAGGACCTCAGTCGCGTACCGCGCTGGAACTTGTCGGCGTTGGCAAGCGCTTTC
The DNA here is from genome assembly GCA_902167985.1 of Shinella sp. UYSO24. Taxonomy (GTDB): domain Bacteria; phylum Pseudomonadota; class Alphaproteobacteria; order Rhizobiales; family Rhizobiaceae; genus Neorhizobium. The sequence continues at coordinate 2,386 of CABHNZ010000064.1, read as the reverse complement.
AGAAAGGTCTCTTGCACCAGATCATCGACATCGGTTGGAGACGTGTGAAACCGGCGAGCGAAGTTTCGCAGAGCCGGAAGGTGCTCGAGAAGTTCGGGTTCCGTGAAGCCAGTGTGTTCGCTGCATGTTGCCATGACAATCTCCCGTCAGAGGGCGCAACAGCAACAGCTAATTATCGTTCCAAAAAATATAAGGATATCGTAGTTGGGTACGCTGGCGTACGTCTCGCGCCGTCGTTTGCTCGCATCTCCGGGCGTCCCTTTCCAATGGATCCAAGGGCATGAGGAAAGATTTAGGCGCGAAGCGAAGGGGCGGCCAAGCTACAGTCATGCTCACAGCGCACTATTCATCCGCGTAGCACACTACGTGTTATACGTGCCCAGATCCACGAGAGTTATTCAAGACCGAAGGGTTTGATGTCGTAGACAGATGCGGTCTTTTGCCTCAATCGATCTGCTGCCGGCGATATCAGGGCCTGAAGAAGAGGGCGCATTCAGTTGACAGCTACGGGGCGCATCGCAAGCGCGCTTCCGGCGCCCTCAGCGAGGGGCAGAGCCATCAGACGTTCGTACTCTGCCTGTGGGGCGCCAAAGACTTCGCCGGCGGCTTCGACCAGCCCGCGCCGATCGCGTATCTCGATATTGCTTCTTGTCGAGCGTATCAGTTTGTCACCCTCGAGCAGGTGAAGGGCATCGGTGACCGAGGGCCGCCGGACGCCAAGCATGATCGCCAGATAGTCATGGGTCAGATGCAACTCCCGCCCTGGAACCCGGTCATGCACCATGACCAGCCAACGCGCCAGACGTTGCTTCACCTCGAATCGGGCGTTTGACAACGCCGTGTAGCTGACCTGTTTGCCGAGGGATCGCGCAAAGCGACCGCCGAGAGTGCGGAGTTCGGGAACAACATCCAGAACCTCCACGAAGTCCTCCGCCGAAATTGTCAGCGCCTCTCCATCGATCTGCGTGATCAGCTCGTAGGGGGTCCGATCATCGCCATCGGCAAGGCCCGTGCCGGTCATTCCCTCTCTCCCGACAAGACCCGTCTCGATACGGTTGCCTTCACGCCCGACGACAATGAGCGAGCCGACGCAGTCGACCGGAAAATAGACCCGGCTGACGATCTGGTTCGGCATCTCCATCACCGCCCCACGAGGCAAGGTGATCGTTTGAAGTTTTGGCACGATAAGCGCGAGACTGCTTTGCGGTAGCCGGGCAAGCAGGCGGTTTCTACGTGCATGTTCAAGGGAGACGGAACCGCTGTCGATGGCCTGGCTTAGAGCGACGACGATCGCATCACCTTCGACCGGCTTGCGCAGCACGATCTTATCCGCATGCCGGGCGGGTATCTGGTCAGGTTCCAAGGCGGTGGCGAACACATAAGGGACGCCGCGACGTTTCAATTCATCCGCAACAGGAAACACGTTCATGTCGCCGAGCCTGATGTCGAGGATTGCGCCGGCAAGGTGAGACCGGTCTCTTATGAGTGCCAACGCATCATCAACATCAGCTGCGGGCCCGACTACGTCCACTCCCGCTAAGGAGAGCTGCGATGCGAGCTCAGTCGCGATATGATACTCGTCCTCGACGATGAGAATGCCTTTCCCGGCCAGATAATCTGACGACATCAACATTCCTCCCATAAACGTGCCGAGCTACCCGGAGGCGGCGAAAAGGGAATGGCTCCGGACGACCCAATTCGGCGCGAGCGCTCGGTTGGTCGGTTACCGTACCCTCACTCTCGAAGATTGCAAACCGGCACATCCCGTGAGAAGCTGCTCATGAATGCAGTTTTCGGGAGAGCTGCCATGAGTTTCAATCGCCTGCCGCGATCCGTGTTCGAGCCAGACGAAGTGGAGCTGGTTCGCGGCGTTATTGGCCGGATCACGTCGCAATCATGGTTTTCGCCGGAGCCATCGTGCCGATCCGATTTTGCGCGGTACGTCCTGCAGATGTATGCGCGGGGGCTGGTTCTGCCGGAAAAGCTGGAATCCCTTTGCACGATCGCCGCCAAAAAATATCACGCCATATCGCGGACCGGGTTTGAGGGCCGTCGGATCCTGGTGGTGGAGGACGATTACTATGCAGCCCGGGAGGCTGCTGACGAACTCGGCGCACGTGGCGCGACCGTCATTGGGCCGGTTTCGACGCTATCGGAGGCCGTGGACATCGTCGGCCATGATCTCCAGCTGGACGGAGCCTTGCTCGACGTGAACCTCGATGAAAAGATGGTCTACCCAGTCGCCGGCTTTCTCAAAATGCACGGAATCCCATTTGCGTTTCTGACTGGCTACGGCGAGCGCGTCCTCCCGCCGGCTGTCCGACATCAGCGCCCATGAGACAGAACTGGCTTAATTGAGAAGAGAGGATTTTCGGCTCATCGTAGC
>CABHNZ010000063.1 GCA_902167985.1 Shinella sp. UYSO24 | reverse complement strand
GTTCGCTGGAACCCGTGCTTCGCAGCTCACATAAGAAAACAGGCCTTGCGTCTCGATATCATTGCCGCGCATCTCATGCCCCCGCTAATCAATCACAAGAGCAGGGAATCACGGTACTCACCCTCCAGCAAGCGCCTTTTTCCGCAGCCTGTTAGAGCTTCGTGGGCGTCGAAGCTGCAGTTTCGTTCTTCTTTGCAAGCAGGTCGCGGATCTCGGTCAGGAGCCGGACATCGGCCGGCGGCGGGGCGGGCGGGGTCGCGCCGGTTTTCTCGTGGTGCTCGACCTGGTGGCGCAGGAAGTTCACGCCCTTCACCATCAAGAAGATGATCCAGGCGAGGATCAGGAAGTTGATGAGCACGGTGATGAAGTTGCCGTAGGCGAACACCGCACCCTGTGCGCGGGCAGCCGCCAGCGTCGTGGCGTTCACAGCGGACGAAAGGGGGATAAAATAGTTCGAGAAGTCGAAGCCGCCGAAGAGCGCGCCCACGACCGGCATGATGACATCGTCTGTAAGGGACTTTACGATGCCGCCGAACGCGCCACCGATAATGACACCGACTGCGAGGTCCATGACGTTGCCGCGCGCGATGAATGATTTGAACTCGTTGATAATGCTCATTTTAGGCCTTGTATCCTTGGGAGGAGGAGGCTGAACGAGATAGGTCCGAGCGTTGTTCCGTCAAAGGACGCTCGATCGCCATTGGTGCCGATCAGTGCGGGCGATCGTGGCCATACCATGTGTATGTGCCGTCGTCCCGGAATCCCGGTGGAACCGACGTCCCGAAGCGACGAGTGGCTACCTCGTCGGCATGCTCGAACATCGCGCTCAGACGGATATGATCCATCTCCGTCGATGCCAGAAGCCGCTCGAGGTGACGAGAGGACAGACCACCGAACAGACCGTGCCCACTGCCATCAATGGCTGGCTTCAATGAAATCCGCGATCCGACATCGTCCTGAAACTGGGCGAGAACCTTGCCCGCTGCGACGAGACGGCGGCGAACGTGTTGTCGCGGCTCTGTGACGATCGCCAGACGAAACCCGTTCTCGGTGCGGGTTTTGCTGTTTGGCAAAAGATCAGTGTCGAGGATGTATCCACCCGGGACCTGATCGCGGATCGTCGTGAGGAAGGCGTCGACCAGATCGCCGGCCGCTTCGAGGACGTCGGCATCTGACATGAAGTCGCTTTCGGTATTCGGGCGCGTCTAGGATGTGTGCATTGTGGCTCCTTCCGCCCAGATACGCCCGGTCTTGGGGAAAGTTGCTCGCTACTTGTGGCGCTGGAGAACGATACCCCGGTCGGCGCGTTGTACGATCACCAACATGAGGACACCCAGCCATGGGCACGAACGACACGAATGCAACTCCCGAACAGCGCCGGCCCGCCGACGTTCATCCGACGCCTTCCAATCCCGAGTCGGCCGACGAAGAATCCATGGCACCCACCTCGGTGCAGCCGGCAGGCAAAAAGGACGTGAGCGAGCCACCGATCGTCAATCCTGTGACAGGTGCCCCTCTGTAAGGAACCCATGACCGCGACGCCACATCCAGAGACCGACGACGAGCCGCAGCACGAGACGCTCTCCTTCCCATTCGACAGGATGACCGTCGCCCGCTTCCGGGAGGAGTTTCCGCGCGCCCGCTGGTCGGAAACGCTCCAAGCATGGACGGTTCCCGGCAGCACTGCCCGACGCCGGATCGACAGATGGCTTGCATCCGAGATGGACCGGCACGATCCCTACGAGCAGGAGCGGGGCCGCGACGCGTACGAATTCGAACCCATCCTCTCGCCGTACCTCGAGATCATTCCGACCGGCTTCCGGATACGAACCCCATATTCCCGGACGGTCGTCGACGAGCTGCGACAGATTCCATTCGCCAGATGGAACGGCGACGGCAAAGTCTGGGAGGTCCCATACGCGTCATACGACGATCTCCAGCATAGATGGGAAGCCATCGAGGATGCTGCGAGGAGAGCGGAACCCGAGGAGCGCCGGAAACGGGCCGAGGCACGGAAGGGCACCGAGGAGGAGGCGAAGGCTCGACGCCGGACATCGGAACGCAGGAAGCGACGCCTGCCGGTTCCTAGCGACGACCTACCGCCGCTGGATCGGCCTGTCGCCACGGCCGCGTTCGGGATCGTCGTCATCACGGAGATCACGGGCGAGATCGTGAATCCCGAAGAAGTGGCCGAGCATCATCCGGACGCGACGACGAGCATGTCTGGGCCGGATGGCGGGCGGCGACGCTGGAGGAACTCATACACTCGTGGCCGGCGAAGGCCGGGCTTGGCGAGTACGAGCGGCTCCGCGGATGGTGGCAGCTCGTCGCTCAGCGGCGAGGCCTTTCTGTGTCACAGGAAGAGAGCTGAGCAGCGTCGGGTTTAGGAGATTCTATGCCGGATAGGACGAGTGACCAAAACCCATTGAGTCGAATGAATTTGATTATCGTGCATTCCCTAATATATGGTCCCAGAGATTGAAAAAATGAATAAGATCCACTTCACGCCCAAACAATTGCGCAATCTTTTGGAAGTCCACAAAGTGTTGTGTAGTCAGCGCATGATTGACCAGACCAGTTTCGAAGGTCGCGACATCGCTCATTTGTTACTGAAGACATTTACTGGTGATGAGCCCAAGTCGGTGATTTTGAAAAAGTTTTGTCATTGATCTGGTAATATTAGCTGTTACTTTGCGATGGTGGAATTCGACCGCCACCAATGAAAGGCTAAGCAGACAGGGAAACTCTGCTTAGTCTTTTTGCGTTTGGTCCGCTTGTAAAGGGCTCAGAAAGCGCTAGTCTCGCGCCGGGCTGTGTCTGGACAACATGGCCTGTCAGGTGGACTGAGAGATAGGCGACATCGTGGCCTTGCGTGGAGGCTGGGCTATAATGTCGCCTGTTCTTTGACTTGACGGCTTCTTTTCCGATCTCGTGATGCAGGGCAATGATCCTAGTCTCGGAGGGGTATCATGCCAGCGCTGCCGAAGCATGAACGCCCAAGTCGAACGAGAATCAATCAAGCCGATATGAATTAATATTAGATGGAACTAAAATGAAGTAAGATCGTTCTCGCGCTGTTATAGGCGGAGAACTGATGATGACTATAGATTTTTGGGCGGAAGGGCGCGGCTTAAAGCTGCTGTACTTGATAGGCACTGCGATAGCGCTGCTATTGGATTGTAAGCGCGACGAACACCCCACCTTTTCTTGTTTCAGTTGAGGCTTGAGAATCTGCTTTTTGATTTGGAAAGGTGGATTTGATGGACGACGAGAACGCTAGTGCCATGGTCAGAGCCAGGCTTGGAGCCAGACACCAGGAGCGGTACCGACGGGTTGAAGTGATCACTGGGGAACGTCGGCGACGGGACTGGTTGCCGGAAGAGAAAGACGAGATCCTGTTGGCATGCGCCGAGGCTGGTGTGAACATTTCGGCTGTCGCGCGCCAATACGGTGTTAACCGCGGACTTCTGAACAAGTGGCGGAAGGCCGCGGGGCTACCAGTCAACAGGCGTGGTAGAAGAGGACTGGAGGCTCCGGTTTTCGTGCCGGTGACGATTTCGGGCGGATTGGTTGAGGCGCAGAGTTTCGACAACAAGTCTGATGGTCCCGTGGGCCGTGTCGAGATCGAGCTTGGCGACGGGCGGATTGTCATGAGTGGCAATGTCACGCCAGAGCTGGCGCAAGCCGTGGTATCAGCGCTGCGGAGCAAGCGGTGATCGGAACGTCAAGGGGGCTTCGCATTCTGATGGCGACGCAGCCGGTCGATTTCCGGCGTGGTATGAACGGCCTCGTCGCTCTGGTGGCGGCAGCGCTTGCTGCTGATCCCTATTGCGGCGACGTTTCGTTTTCCGCGCCAACGTCGTGACCGGCTGCGCTGCATTTACTGGGACGGATCGGGCATGATTTTATCGACGAAGTGGCTAGAGAGCGGCAAGTTCATCTTTCCACCCGTAAAGGACGGAAAGATCTGCATGTCTCCGGAACAGTTCAACCTGCTCGTCGCCGGGCTGGACTGGACACGCGTTCAGCAGAAGACCGTAAAGCGACCAACGAAAGCAGCTTGATCCTATTGTATTTGCTTGAAGATCCAGGCCGGTATGGTAGGCTTCAGTATGTCTCTTCCAACCGATCCGCTTCCCCAGGATGTCGAGCAACTGAGCCGGATGGTTCTGGCTCGCGATGCCCGGATAGCCGATCTTCAGGAGGAAGTTGCCAACCTCAAGCGGCTGATCCATGGCGCCAGATCAGAGACGCTTTCGACCATCGATCAGGCACAGGCGAGCTTCGATCTTGGCGATCTTGCGACTGTCCCGGTCGCTGCAAATGACGATCGACCCGATGGCGGCGAGCAGGGTTCGCGATCCAAGCCACGCGCGGCGCGCAATGTCGGCTTTCTCCCAATCACCTGCCACGATACGATGTCGTCCTTGAACCGGAAAATCATAGCTGCTCCTGTTGTGGAGGCGAGCTGCATCGCATTGGCGAGACGACGAGTGAGGCGCTCGATGTTGTACCGGCCGTATTGCGCGTCAGACGGACCATTCGCCCCCGCTATGCCTGCCGGGCCTGCGAGAACGGCGTCGTTCAAGCGTCCGCATCGGCACGCTTCATGGATGGCGGCATGGCGACGACAGCCCTGGCCGCCCATATCGTCGTTTCAAAATTTGCCTGGCACCTGCCGCTCTATCGGCAGACACAGATCTTCGCAGGCTATGGCGTCAGTCTCGATCGTGGGACCCTCGGCATCTGGGTGGCGCGCGTTGCGTGGTGGCTCAAGCCTCTTTATGACAGGCTGCTGGCCTTCATTCGCTCACAGCCAAGGGTATTTTCTGACGAGACGCGTTTGCCACGGCTCGATCCAGGGCGAAAGCGAACGAAAGTCTGTCAGATCTGGGCGCAGGCCATCGATGACCGCCCCTGGAATGGACCCGCCCCGCCGGCGGTTGGCTATATCTTCTCCGAGAGCCGCAGCGCCCGTGAAGCGGAGCGTCAGTTGGCGTCCTTCAACGGCATCCTTCAGGTGGACGGATATACTGCCTACAAGACGCTTGCCAGACATCGCAGCAAAAGCAATTCCAGTCCCTTAAGACTGGCCTTCTGTCTTGCTCATGCGCGTCGCAAATTCGTTGACGTGGTCAAGCTGACCGGGTCGCCGGAGGCGCTCACCATCATCTCGATGCTGGCCGAGATTTACCGGATCGAGCAGGAGATCAGGGGCCAGGGCGCCGAGGACCGGCAGAGCATCCGGCAGCTTCGCTCAGCTCCGGTTATGCACCAGATAAAGATCCGCCTGCTTGAACTGAAGGGTGACATCTCGACCCAGTCCGCCTTGACCAAAGCCATCAATTACACGCTCAAGCACTGGACCGGCCTCACCGCCTTCCTTGACGACGGAACGATAGAGGTCGACTCCAACATTGTTGAGCGCTCGATGAAGTCCGTTGCCCTGACGAGAAAGAATTCGATGTTCGTGGGCAATGCGAAGGGCGGCGAGACCTTCGCAGTTCTGGCCTCGCTCGTGAACACCGCCAAATTAAACGGTCTCGATCCACACGAATGGTTGGCCGATGTTCTCGAACGGATCGTCTCGGGACGCACCAAGATCAACCAACTCGACAGTCTGCTTCCTTGGAACTGGAAAGCAGAGCGCCATCGGATTGCCGCATGACAAAACCCACCCCGACCAGTTCTACCAGCCCGGCGCAGGCGGCAACAACACGGCCGAAGCTTGACGATGATGCATTCGAGGCCTTCATCCGTAAACGGCGTCCCGCGGCGCCGGTATGGAGCATGAGCGGACTAGATGGCTACCTCACCGCGTTGATCATCGGGCCGAAGTTCATCAATCCTTACCAGTGGATACCCCTATTCGCCGGCGAAGGCTCTATGGCCTTGCCGATGGAGACCACTGAACACCAGGCCGTACAGACGATCGTTGCCGAATATAACCGCATATCCGCAACCCTCGGGGAACGGCCGGAAGAATATCGGCCGCGTTTCAGTAACGTCACTTATTCCCATGACAGCTTTGATTGGCATACGGGCTTCCTTCTCGGGACGGAATTCGCCCCAAGGCTCTGGAATCCGGTCATCCGGGGCCATGCTGTAACTGGCGACATCATCGCTCCTATTCGGGCTTTGTGTGACGCCAAAAAGATCACGCCGCCCGCCGAAATCATTCAGATCGCGGGTGCCGTCATCAGAATTCGGGACTACTTCATGCCGCGGCGTGCAAAGCAGAAGTTCTGAACCGCATCCTCAAGCCATCGCAAATGTCAACGGAAATGGCCGTGGGATATTCGTAGCGCTTACATTGGATTACGCTCTCTTCAGCTTCCTATTTTGATTGATCCGACTTATTGTCATCGTGACCAGCCATAATTGGTTGAAGCATCTTTTCCAGTTGGGCGCGATCCTTGATTCCAAACTGATACCAATCGACGAGTTCACGGGCGATCTTCTGCGCTTCAAGCCCTGTCGTCGACCAGCCCTTACGCTTGCAGGCTTCTTCAAGAATGGCTCTCATGAGTGCTAATTCGTGCGGCTCAAACGCCTCATAGGAATTGAATAGCAACGTTGTTGTTCCGTAAGCGCAGTCTCTGTCCCATTGGATTGGCTGGTTTTTGAAGATCGGAGTGCATGCGAGAGTTCTTCCAGTCGTATCTGGAAGCTGAATAATGGATGATGGATTTGTTGGCCGCTATGAGGTTGTTGAGCCG
>CABHNZ010000062.1 GCA_902167985.1 Shinella sp. UYSO24 | reverse complement strand
AGCTGACACTCATCCGGCCCTCTGGGATGAGCCGTGGCCGTCTAAGCTACACCACTCCCTGGGACACGATCCCAGCTTCCTTGAGCCGCACATTCAGGCGCGTGTAGAACATGGCACTGAGGAAATAGGCGCCGTGTGCATCTCGCACGCCAGCAACAGTATCGACCGAAAAATCTCTTGAGCCATCGAATACCGGTTCGGTCACGAATGACAGCACATCCATCTTGTCGAAGGCGTTCCACCACGCCTGGACGACGGCGGGCAACGGCACGCGTTTGCCCGTAGCCGAGTAGTCGGAAGAGCTCACCTTGTACAATTTCATTTCTTCGAAGAGGGCAATTTGGGAACCGACTGACAGGAAAAGGTCGACGTTGAGATCCCGTCCAATGGCATTCGACATGTCAGCGACGGCATCAGGATCAGAGAGCAGATCGTAGAGAATAATGCCGCCCATGCTGTGGCCGATGAGAATAAGCCGTTCATTTGGCTTCTGATCTTTCGCGGCAGCAATAATATCATTCGAGACGCATTCACGAATTTTTTGACGTGGGCCTGCTTCGCGCAGATATCGGAAAACGTCGCCGATGAATATCGCAAGACCAGGGGTAATCTTTTCGCGCCCGGCGCGGGCTATTGGACCGTTGACCAGATTAGAAGCGCCACCCTTCAGCTTTTCGGCTGCCGCCTTTACCTTGTCAAAGATCCCAAGAGACTGAATAGCAGCGCCTGCTTCGGCCTCTTTTCTCAGCCGATCATAAAATTCTGTATCGGTCGTGATGCCGGATAGCCAAGCGGGATTGGCTTGATGCGCGGCATAGCCGGCCGCCGCTGCCCAGAATTTTTCTTCCGCTTCGACCTGATCGGGCTTTGCTTCTGCAAGCGCCACCGCCGACAAAGCGCCCACCACGGCGGGAAAATCGCTTCTTGCGGCTTCAAGAATCGTGTTGTTGTTCGCCGCAGACGCACCACCGACGTTCAAAGCCTGATATGCAGTCGTAAACTTCGGAACGGATGCGAGTTTCCATTGAGGGTTTGCGCCAAATTCGCCCCAATACGGGTTTCGGATTTTGAATTCTTCCGATGGGAAGGCCATCTGTTGAAACCTGCGATCGCGGGCCGCCACGTTCGCATCGAAGCCCTCATCACTCCGTCTGTTTGCAACACCATGAACGAAGACTATCTGGACCATTTCCACCCCCGATGCTTACGGCTCAAGGCAACTTAAACTGACGGGCGTGTGACTGACAAGCCACAGCACGCATAAGTTCAGTAAGTCGGATTCCAGAGAAGGGGATGATCTGGCAATCTCTCTTCTTAGGGGAGGATTCGATATGGATGGGTCGACCTTATCACTGAACGAATACCAGGACTTAGCCGTTAAAACAGATCAAACGCGTATAAAAGGTACGAATCTCAGCTTGCCAATCCTTGGATTGTTCGGGGAAACCGGCAGCCTTTTGAGTGAGGTAAAAAAGAAGCAACGGGACTCAAAGGCCTACGATTCCTATGAAAGCGGCGTCATCGAGGAATTTGGAGATGCACTCTGGTATCTGGCCGTCATTGCAGCGCACGCAAATATGCGCCTCGAAGACATCGCCGTTGACTTCAGTTCGGGGTCCAATGGGCCGCTTCGTTTCACACACCTCCAGCCCCAACAGGCGCTTCCTTTAGCCGCACCCACCACCGAATTCGCCCGTACCCTTCTCAAACTGGCCAACTCCGTCGGCAACCTTGCCAACAATAATGGCGAAGCATTTCGCACGTTGATCCAGCCGCGCTCGGTGCTCAGCTAAAAATCATCTTCCGAAATTTGGTAAATGCCGCAACAGAGGCCGGCGTCACCTTGGGCGAGGCTGCTGTCTACAATGTCAAGAAAGCGCAGGATCGTTGGCCAACGGATCGCACGCCTCCAACCCTCTTCGACACCGAGTTTCCACCGGAAGAGCAATTGCCTCGAAAGCTGGAGATCGAGATTTTCGAACGTTTCTCCGGTACCAAGCAGTACGTCTACCAGCGCTGCAACGGCGTCAACATCGGTGATCGGCTGACCGACAACAGCGTCGTGGAGGACTTTTATCGTTTTCATGACGCTTTTCATTATGCCTATGCCGCTGTCTTAGGGTGGTCGCCCGTCACCCGCGCATTGTTGAAGCTCAAGAGAAAGAGCAAGACCAAGGTCGACGATGGTGAGGATGGCGCCCGCGCAATCATCCTCGAAGAAGGCGTCGCAGCGTACGTTTTCGCGAGGGCCAAGGAACATGAGTTCTTTGAAGGACGCGACGAGGTTGATTTCAATCTGTTGAAGACGGTTCGAGGCTTCGTGCAAGGGTTCGAGGCCGAAAAATGCCCGCTCTGGCTTTGGGAAGAAGCGATCCTTAAAGGAAACGCGGCCTATCGATTTTTGCGGCAGCACCGGCGCGGACGCCTTATCCTTGATCTGGACAAACGCGATATGATCGTGCAGGAGCTTGCGCCATGAAACCTGCTGCCTTTGTCGAAGAACTTGCTTCGTACCATTTCGATAACGCGTTCAATCCGTACGCTGACGCGTGCCCCGATTTTGATGCCGAGGATGCGCCGGCCGTCCGCAGGCGGAATCTCGAAGCCGTGCTGAATGCGGCGATCGAGAAAGGCGTTCACTCCTTCTGGATTGCCCGAGACCTCGGGTACCGAGGAGGGCGACGCACAGGCCTTGCCCTAACCGACGAGGCGCACCTGGATTGGCACGCACAACTCCTCGGAACCGAGCCGTTAAGACGAGCGACAAAAGGCCCGCCTGTCGCCGAACGTACCGCGACCGTGGTTTGGCAGATGTTGCGTTCGATTGAGCAGCCCATTTTTCTTTGGAACGTTTTTCCGTTTCATCCTCATGGGCCGGGCGAGCCGATGACCAACAGGTGCCACACGCGGAGTGAGCGAATGGCGTGCAAGCCTATCTTGCAGGCCCTCATCGCGACGTTGAAACCGAAGCATCTTGTCGCGATCGGACGCGACGCTCAAGCAGCGCTGGCGGACCTCGGACTCGAAGCGACTGCCGTTCGTCATCCAAGTTATGGTGGACAGAGCGACTTCATCGGTGGGCTCGAGGAATTCTATCATGTTCGCGCAAAGCCGGTTCGGGATGACCAACTTCATCTGCTTTAAGCCACCAGCCTGAGATTGCCGATCGTCATCGCCTCCTTGAGCAATTCATCGATATCCTCACGCCGATTGGAAGGGCAGTCAACATCGGCGTGCGTAGATACGATGGTCAGGGATCCAACTTCAACCCCGACTTCGTCGGCAACAAATTTCATCAAGCGTCCCAGACCGATCAAGTTCCCGAGGAGGCGCTGAATATAGTAGTGGTTCCGATAAACTGCGGTCAGCAGCAGCTTTCGGTCGGGGCCATCAGTAAGCTTGAAACTCAGGAAACTGAGGCATTGCCGGTTCATCAAAGGCCCGGCATCCCGAACTGGATCATAAACGGTGAGCTCGTAGACGTTGCGAAAGCACCTCGGGCCACCGACCTGAATTTTCATTTTATCAACGATGTCGCGAAGCGGATTGATGTCCTTTCCCTTTTTCTGCAAGGGAAACGATATCATCCTGTCGAAATACCGGCCCCAATCACCCTTGGCGATGCGAGGCAACACTTTTTCCTTATATATGTCGTAGAACGCTGGACTGCCGTGCCGGCTAAAAAGAGATTGCGGAAAGATGGTGTTCGCGACAGTTTCCACCGGATACTTTCCGTGATCACGCAGATGCTGATCGACCAGAGCGACGACCTCACGATCGTCGTCGGTCATGACCAGCGGGTCAGCGACATCAATAATAACGTTCTGCGCTTCATGATGATGTTCCTGATTAACGGTGTTGGCCGCGAGCAGCCAAGCCGATGCGCAACTAGGCTGCGGTTTATGGATAGATACACTCAGATCCTCCTTCAGCACCGCGAGCCGGTGCAATCGGCGTGAAACATATTCTTCAGATACCCAGGCATACCCGTCGATTCCCCAGCCGCGCCCCAGGAATTGCGCACCAGAAGCCAGTTTCCTTCGTCATTTTCCCCAGATGCGACTGCAACAACGGCATGGCGCGCGACATCGGCTTCACCATCGGCGGCCCGCACCATGCCGTATAAGTCGGGTGAGAAGAAATGCTCTCCGATCGTAAGAACGAGTACCGGCGGAGACCCCGTCGACAAATGGGCAACGACGTCAGCAAATGAACCAGCGGCTCGTTCGGAGGCGCGAAAATATCTTTGCGAAACAGCAGGCGGTCCCCATTTGCTAACATCGGATGGAAGATCCGTCAGATACGGCCAACTCTCCTCCAGAGGCTGACCGTCTTCGCGCACAGCATCAAGGACATGGAGAAGCGCCGAACCGGCCGTTGGAGGCAGGCCAGCTCGCCTTTGCGCCTGATAAAAGGCGAATTCCGGAGACAACGATTGCCAGCCATCACGATGGGCCGCGTGGCAGTCGCTCACCGCGAAGGCCAGACATGTTGGCCGCAGACCCTGGTCGCGCACCTCTCCGAACAGATGACGAAGATCAACCTTTATGACTGGCTGCATCATGCCGCCTCCAAACGGAAACGGCGCTCGGCGCGGGAAAAGCCCTCGCCCTCCGGGCCATAGAGATCAAGGTCCACGGCATACCGGTTTGCAACCAGGTTCGGCTGCCACGGCCGAGCCTCACTTAATCTGAATGCACCATCCTGTTGGCGCTTGGACTCTGCAACAATACGCCTTGTCACAGGTCCGCCGGCCAGGTCTGAATCGGCAGCTTGCTCGCGGATGTCTTCGCGAAGGTTGAACCCAAGTTCATCAAGTTCGTCCACGCGCCACAGGTATCCAGCGCCGGCATGCTCTTCCAGGCGCAGAATGAACAAGTCACCCGGACCGCCGTGAATGAGGTCGCCTCTGTCGGCGTCAGTCAGTTCCCAAACGTCGCCATAATAGTTGGTCGGCTCGACCGAGCCGAGAATTGCTTTTTTTATTGTCTTCGGTTCGATGTCACTAAGCGCCTTGGCCTGTGAGCGAGTGATCATTTTGTAACGAGCAAGCGTCCAGCACGTTGCAGTGTAGCTAGTGCCGGCCCGCAAAGACAGCTGGTAGACGATCCGAGCGCTGGTGAAGTCAGCTATCGTCCATCCTTGCCGCTTGCAGTGCCACACTACCAACCATTGCGGCAGCAGGAACGACGCAGCGAACGAGTCCGCTTCGACTTCCTGGAGGTTTGCGTCGCGCGAAGCCATGAATGGGCTCCGTCGCAATATGGATTCGTCGTCCAGACTTGGCCGATGACGCAGGTAGTAATGGCCGAGTTCGTGTGCGGCGGTGAAGCGCTGCACACTGAGCGGGCGCTTGGTCGTGACGAGAACGCCCGGTGAAGGCTCGTTGAGATAGGCGCCAAGCAGGCCCTCCAAGGGCCGGAAAAGCAGGGGAACGTCGAGGTGAGCGAGAACGCCGAATACGTCGACCTGTCCGTGCGACGTGGCGATCCGATCCCGAATGCTCAGGTCTCCTTGCAGCCTTCCGGCAGCAACGATCGCCTTTTTGATCGCGTTCTCAATCGCCGTCATACTATTCCTCCTTCAGAGATGATCGGCTTTTGAGAAAATCTGCGAAACGGCTAAGTTCCTGCAGATCGTTTTTCGAAAGCTCCGACGCAGTTCGTGCAAGATGCTGCACCTCGGTTGGAACCGGTTCCCGCTCCACTTCGCCGGTGAAATAGCTAACCGGCCGGCGATAGAGATGGGCGAGCTTACGAAGCTCAATCGCATCAACTTTTCTTTGCCCGGTTTCGATATTAGACAAGGCAGTGCGAGGGATACCAAGATGGTTGGAAACTTCATCCTGGTTCAAACCTAGATATTCTCTGCAGCGGCGAAGTTTGTCTGCCATCGCCAGTCGTTCAGCATCATCGCCAGAGCCGGGTTGCGACGGCGAGGTCATGCCTTCACCTTCTTGCTGTAGTGATCTACCCAGAGCTTCTCGAGGCGAGCTGTGACATCTGCCACTGCTTCTTCGATTGACTCATACCCACCAGGCTTGACGGCATCCTGCCCAACTTCGAAACCGACGACAGGATCAAGCGAGCAGAGTATTTCGACAACCGTGTGGGAATCGATATGGATCGTCTTGACGATAAGATCCTTCTTCACGGTCGGCAAAACGATGCCTTGGATGTCACATAGATCTTTGACCGATGTGATCAGCTCACCGGTTAACGTTTCCCTGACCTCGTCGGCCGGATATTTTGGAATGGTAGTTGTAGGCACATCGACTTCGATCGGCATTTGCAAGACCCTCCGCAGCTTTCCGGACGGAACATAACATGAATTGTCGGAAAATCAAACAAGAATGTCCGAATTCCAGACAAAGACTCTTATAGCGCCGTCAAGCCGTCGATCGCATTGAGGATCTGGGAAACAGCTACTTCGTGCGATGTCGCATTTTCAATTACAAAGACGGGATAGTGAGCGCTCTCCTTTTCAGCCAACTCTCGATAGGCTGCCCGTAGCTTCAGCCAATCGGAAAGCTTGTCGTCCCGCTCGATCGGCGCATCACGATCCAGCAAGATCGCCAAAGCCGGCTTTCTCGTGCCCCAGAGGATTTTCTCTGCCTCGACCAATCCGAGGAGCGCATCGGGATTTGCACCACCAGCAGAGCCGTAAACCAGCGTTGACCACCAGAAGCGATCCAGGACGATGTTGGTGCCCTCATCGAGCCTTGGGCCGATAATCCGTTCGATCGCATCAAGGTGAGCGGCGATATGTAAGGCCTGCTTGGAAAGACCCGACATCTCCGCAACGCCAAATTTCAAGGGGTCATGATGGATCTGGTAGACCAGACTCCCGAGCGTTCCCTCTGCCTTTCCGGGGAAGCTGAGGAACTCATAGGGCTCGGATCGACGATCCAGTTTTGCCTTCAAATTTTCGATCGTCGTCGTTTTACCTACGCCGTCGGACCCTTCAATAAAGATAAGTTTCCCCGTCACTGCGCCCTCCCGATGCAACCATCGAGAGATAGTAAGGTATAAAGCTCTCCACTTTAAAGGTCAGAGTGCGTATTCCAATGAAACCGGACAGGAATTCCGATCTTTAACCGGACGCTTATTCCAGCGTTATACCGGAC
>CABHNZ010000061.1 GCA_902167985.1 Shinella sp. UYSO24 | reverse complement strand
TCCATAACCTCCGTAATGGACACAAGCCTGCTCAACCCATCTCCGCAGCAGGACCTGAAAATCGCGCTTACAACCATTTGATGCTGCTGAGTAATGCAATCTTGATACTCGTCGACGATTACCCTCGAATAGGTAGCGTGCATAACATCGCTCAGGTGACCTCCTTCCAAGATGTTGAGGGTGCCTTGCCTGACTGCAGGATAGTCATTTCCCGGGAATTTCAGGGAGAGAATTTGTGGGTTCTGGCCGCTGCGTTCGGGGAAAGTTCCGACAAGCCGCAGTGCCCAGCCGTCTAACGTCGTGATGCGGTATCGAGCCCGGGGAACGCTGGCTGCGTCCAGACGGGAACGGAGAGCTGCAACGCCGGCATTCGTGTGTGTGAGTATCAGAACCGGCTTGGCGGAACCGTACGCAAGAAGGCTGGTCGCAATCAGATGCGTTTTGCCGCATCCCGCGGGCGCTGTGAGACTACCTCTTTCGCAATGGACAATACTTCGCTCATGCATGGCTCGTTTGTGCCCAACCTAGCAAGTCGTTAATTTTGATTGTTAGTGCCGGGCTGATACCCCCCTGGTTCGGGGCAAGGATGTGGAGCGCGACATGCTCCATGTGTGTGATCGATTTAAACCAGGCGTTTTTTCCACCACACGCACGAGCGAGAATGTTTCGCTGTGCAGCGGAACTCAAATGTTGCTGTGAAAAGAGGACGTTGCGGATGTTTTGAAGGTTGTCTGACCCGTTGGATGCAGAGGAAACATGTGCCGCGATCAGATCGTTACCGTGGATAGAAATTGCATAATCCACCATCTGCAAAAGGATGTGATCGTTGACGTTGAACACAATAGCGCTTTCGATATCTTGCCCATCGTACCATGTGAAAGTCCTACCACCGAGACTCGCCACTTCGGTCTGGGTAGCTTGCGAGGGTTTTACGTCGTCATCGCGAAATATCGCCGTGCGGTATCCCAGTGCGATGAGCGCCTTGGCACGCTGATAAGGGCGATCGGCATGGCCACCGCCACAGTCAACTAGAGCAAGCCCGGCGGCCTGCATCGATGTTTGACCTTGTGCAACACAGTATTGATCAAAACCGCGAATAAAGCCGACCTCCGTTGCACCCTCACATAGCAAGACCGAAGGGGCGAGAAACGCTTCCGGGAACGCGCGTAGTGTTCCTTGAGCGTCCGCTGGAATCGCATACGGATGATGCGAGCCATCCCTGTTTTTCCTGAGCACAAACAGCTGGTGATGACCCAGTTCTTTGAGAACCACAGGAGAATGGGAGGTCGCGAAAACCTGCTGTGGTGGAGGTGTTGTCTTTGCCCCAAGCGATCCGATCAGACGCATGATACGATGCGGTTCAAGGCCGTGTTCAACTTCATCGACAAGCAGAATCGAAGACTTCTCGGCGACCTCCCGCTGCAATCCGGCGATCAGGAGCCTTGTTGAACCAAGACCCAGGCCCCGAAGGGGCACGCCCTGATCATTGTGGAGGGCGATCGTCCCACCGCTTACGGAAACCGAATGGGTATCAAGCAGAGCCTTTGCAGCAGTGCCGACGGGTACTCCGAGCTCCCGTGCAGCCTTGTTGACGATCGCTAGTGCTCCACCCAATTGCCTTTCAGCTTCTGCGCCAAACGTTTTTCGGGCCTCTCTTGCTGCATTTGATAGTGCCTTGGACGCATCAGGCTTCTCCTCGCTTAAGCGATTAAGGACTGAACCCCGCCGCCAGGCCAAGTTATTTTCAGCCCAGTCTCCCAGCCGTGTCGGCGACAGTGCAAGACGATCCCCCCAGTTCAATCCTCTATCAACACCCCGATCTTTTGCCCGCTTGGACAACAAGCGCCAACGAGGTTCCAGATCACCGGATACGGCGAGGTTGAGCCGCAAAACCGTTTCAAGACCATGTCCTGGCTCTTCTTCGACGCCCTCATTCGACCGTAAACCGGAGAGGAAGTCGCCATAGGCCTCGTCATTCCGCAAACTTTCGCCCAATCGCCCTAAAACAAGCGTAATGGAGATTTCATTCTCAACATCGAGATTGTGAAAATCGGAGTCGCTGAACGTCAAGGAGCGCCTGGCGCCGAGGCAGAAGTCGATTGCATCAAGGATGCTGCTTTTGCCGGCATCGCCGGCCCCGATCAGGCAGTTTATCCCCTCGCTTGGCCACCAGTCCAACTGTCTAATCGACCTGAAGTTTCTGATCTCAAGTTTACGGATGACCGCCATAGACATTCCCCCCGGCGCAGATTGCTCTCTGCTGCCCCCATGATATTGCCCAAGCCGAGTTCTTCACAACAATAAATTGTAGCAACTTGTCTCTGATTTCGATGAATGATTTTCACCGAAATCGGCTTGAACCCTCGTTTCGAAAGACAGGATCACGCGGTACGTAAAGCAGGGCTTCGAGAAGTTCTGCCGCCAGCCGTCCAGTGTGGTAACGGAGCTAAAATATAGAAATTCAGGATCAAAGGTGGAGCTGGCAATGATGCTACGCGATGAACTCGAGGAGGCGCGCCGCGAACACCGGTCGAAAAACAACTGGGAGTCCGTGTTCCTTCATGCGCTTCTGGAACGACGGACCCTAAATTGCCTTTGGCGGAGGTTTGCCAACGTAAATCGGCCAATAAACGCCCCTCTGGTGACCCTATAGGGATCGGTTAGGCGCACATCGAGAATGAGTTCTGTCATGGCATTTGCGAGAGTGTCTATCGCGTGATTGGCTCGGGATGAGCTTCACGCCGCCGCATCGTTTACTGGGAGCCGGTGACCCTTGGTTGGTCTCCTGCGATGAGAGCGTCTACCACCGCCTCGGCTCGATCCAGGCAGACAAGCGGCCCTTCGACCACGGTCGACCGAGGCTGCTTTTCCTGGAGGTCGATGAATCGGTTGCTTCCCGGAGGAGTAATCACGGCGAAATGCGAACTCGGGCTGTAGATCGCGACACGATATCCCTTGTACTCACGCACCATAGCTGGCATCGGCCGGCTCCTGCCGAATTGCGCCTGGCGAACGACGTCGCGACGAGATCGGTTCGCTGTGCAGCCCAAATGTCCTTGGCGACGAAAGGACCGTCGCCTCCGTCACCCAGACCTTGCCATCGATGTCTTCGCCCCGGCGGATCGCCGCGGCAGCCAGGTCGCGATAATACTCGGCAAAACGAACGAGCCGTCGAAGCGACATTTCCGGCGGGGATGCCGTGGCCTTGATGGCTTCGCGCGTGACGATCACAAGCCAGAGGGATGCGCCATCGGTCACCGCCATCTGGCCGTTCTCGAAGTACAGGAAGGGCGCCGGCTCGCAGAGCTGGATTGCGCCGTCGTTAGACATCATCCCGACTTCCTGCTTTTGAGTTCGTCGGCGACGCTCTCGCGCAACGCGTCCATGATGTTGATGACGTTGGAGGCCGGAGCATCCTTTAGCTTTGCGGTCTTCTTTTTCGGCTTCAGAGCCTTCTTCTTCTCCTCGATCAGCTTGAGAAGGCTTTCCTGGATCGGATCGCTGACCATGTCGGGTGACCAGCGCTTCGTCTTCTTCTTGATCAGTTGCTGCACGAGCGGCACGAGGTCGGGATCGGCCTCGTCGTCGATGTCCTCGAAATACGCCTCCTCGGGCCGAACCTCGTCGCCGAAACGCAGGGACCACAGGACGATGCCTTCGTCACGCGGTTCGAGGACGACCGCCTTCTCGCGTCGCCGACGACGAGCTTCGATATTCCGACGACCTTGTCGGCCTTCATCGCATCCCGGATGACCGCGAAAGCCTCATTGCCGACGGCGTCGTCCGGCATGAGATAGTGCGGCTTCTCCAGATAGACCCACTCGATGGATTCCGCCGGAGCAAACTTCTCGATATCAATGGTTTTCACGGTGTTGAGCGCGACCGCATCGAGGTCGTCGTCCGTCAGGATCACATAGTCGTTTTCGCCGCGGGCATAGCCCTTGGCCTCGTTACCGTCTTTCACGGGTTTACCAGTCACGGAGTCGATGTACTGCGAGACGACCCGATTGCCTGTTTCCTTGTTAAGCGTGTGGAACCGCACCTTTTCGGCTTCCGACGTCGCCGGGCTCATGTTTACAGGGCAGGTCACGAGCGAAAGCTTGAGATAGCCCTTCCAGTAGGGACGCGCCATGTTCGACCTCCTAGCTCGCCTTGCGCTGCGGGGCCGCCTTCGGAGCGGCGGACTTCGCGGCAGCCCCGCGCGCGGCGCGCTGACGACCCGTGCCCTTGTTGGCATTGGCCGCAGTGCGTTTCGGTTTATCGTCGGCAGCCTTCGCCAGGCCAGCGCTTTGGCGAAGCGCCGCCAAGAGGTCGTTCGGTTTCGATACCTCGACTTTCTTTGGCTTCGGCAGCGACCGGCCTTCGATCTTTGCCTTTACCAGCTCGGCAAGGGCTGCTTCATACCGGTCGTCGAACGTCGCCGGATCGAAATCGCCCTTCTTCGTACCAATGATGTGCTTGGCGAGATCCAGCATCTCCCCCTCGATCTTCAGCTTCGGCATTCCCTCGAAGGCCTTCTTTGAAGATCGGACCTCATAGTCGTAGTTCAGCGTCGTAGCGATCAGGCCCTTTCCGTGAGGCCGGATGAGAACGGTGCGCATGCGCCGGAACAGAACCGTGCGGGCAATCGCCGCGACTTTTGACTTCCGCATTCCGTCGCGCAGCGCGACAAAGGCATCGCCGCCCATTTTGTCGGGTGTCAGGTAGTAGGGCTTGTCGAAGTAGACATCATCGACATCAGAGCAGGGAATGAACGCTTCGATCTCGAGGGTCTTGTTCGATTCCGGGATGGTGGCGGCGACCTCGTCTGGATCAATGATGATGTACTGACCGTTCACGATCTCGAAGCCTTTGGTCTGCAGCTCCTTCGGGACCGGCTCTTCGGTTTCACCGTCAACGAAGACGCGATTGACGCGATTGCCGGTCGCCTTGTTGATCGTGTTGAACGTGATCCTGTCCGAGGTGCTGGCAGCTGTATAAAGTGCCGCCCCGCACGAGACCTCGCCAAACTTGATGAAGCCCTTCCACTGGGCCCTGTGTCCACTCGCCATACCCGTTACTCCCGAATCGCTACTGGCGAATCAAGTTCTGGCGAAGTGATTCGTTCCGACTCGAAACGAATCATTTTTCAATGGCTTAGCGCCGTTTGTTGCCAATTTGATTCCGAGTGCGCGGGCGGGCACCTGCGGAGGATGCGATCGTCGACACGTAAGGCGAGGAACAACGTGAATCATCAAACGTTTAAAGGCAGGATCACGTAGCCAGCAAGGAGATATCGACATGGCGACCACCACACGCGGCCGGGCGCAGGACAGAGCGAAGGTCGCAGGCGGACAGGATCATGAGGTCCGATACGAAGCAAAGAAGGAAGGCGTCTCGAAAGGTGAAGTGAAAGACGCTGTCAAAAAGGTCGGCAACAGCCGCAAGAAGGTCGAAGCGGATCTTAAAGGCTGATGGATCAGACGCTCGATAAAGGCGTCGCGAGCTCAGCGATTGAGGCTCGCGCAGGATCAATCTCCACACGGGGCCAACGTCAACGGGCGGAAGTCGAGATCAGCTTCACGCAGAACGCGCGTTTCCGCGCAAGCGTCGATGTCTCCAGCGGCGGCCTGCTTTCGATCGCCGCTCTTGTCTCCAGCATACTTCTATCGACGGCTGTTCTCGTCCATGTCGCCACGCGCGACGCCCGGTCGAAAAGCCTCTGGCGGTGACGAAGCCTCGCCTCGACGCGATCTTGAAGATCGTCGTCGCAATCCTCATTTAGGGGCTACCACCCGAAACCAACGATAGCCGCGCCGCGAAATGATTTTCGCGTGGTCGCGGCCGTCCGGGTGAATGAGGGCGCTCCCCGAATGGGTCGAGCGCCCTCGGTCTGTCATAAGCTCGGAAGCGAGAGTCCTTGTCCGATAAAACCTTGATCGTCTTCCTGCATGGGATCGGTGCCTCAGGCGCGCAGCTCATGCCACTGGCGTCGTCCTGGCGCGCCAGCCTTCCTGGGGCGGGCTTCGTTGCTCCAGACGCTCCGATGCATCACAGGTACGGACATCAGTGGTTCAGCACGGAGGGCAACCCACTCGATCCGGAGCGTATCCAAACCGCCCGAGAAGCGTTCGACGGGCTTATCAAAGACATCGTCCGGCGTGAAGGGTTCGCGGATGCCCATGATCGGATCGCCTTCGTCGGCGTCTCACAAGGCGCCATCGTCGCGCTCGATGCCGTTGCCTCCGGGAGGTGGAAGGTCGGCGCCCTGGTCGCGTTCTCCGGCCTGCTTCCCCCACAACCGGTTTCGCCTGCGAGCAAAAGCACGCCGGTGCTTCTGGTCCACGGAGAGAACGATACCACCATCCCTCCCATGGCCTCGCGGCTCGCGGCCGCGCAGCTCGGAACGGCCGGCTTCAACGTCGAGCTCGATGTCGAGCGGGGCACTGGACACACGATTTCCAGCACCGGCGCTCAAAAGGCGCTGTCTTTTCTGAAGAAGACCCTGCTGTAGTCGAAACTCAACAGCGGGGCGGATCGTTCTTCTGCCATGACCGATGACAACCACAAACAGGCCGAGGCAGATCGCCCACCGCAGGAGACGGTTTCCTTTACGTTTGATCGGATGACGGTCGCGCGTTTCAGGTCTGTCCCACTCGAGCCTGCATCGCTGCTTGCAGCGCCACGGTATCTCGCGTCTGCCGAAGGCGGATCGTGAAAAGCCCAAGCGGTTCAAATCCTACGAGATCGGCTATTTCCACATTGATATTGCAGAGTTGCGATATGAGAGCGGCAAGGCCTTCCTCTTTGTCGCGGTCGATCGCACTTCAAAGATTGTCGTCGCCAGGATTTATCGCAAAGCGACAAAGCTTGTGGCGGCCGGCTTCATCAAGGCGTTGGTCAAAACAGTACCCTACAAAATCCACACAGTGCTCACCGACAATGGCGTCCAATTCGTGCAGCATGACAGACGGACAGAACGTGGGTTCGTTGATCATATCTTCGGCGCTGTATGCTCAGCAAATGATATCGAGCACCGTCAGACCAAGCCTTATCATCCATGGACCAATGGGCAGGCTGAACGCATGGTCGGAACGATCAAGGATGCGACCGTGAAGTCATTCCATTACTCCTCGCTCACTGACCTGCGGCGTCATGTCCGGGACTGGCTACTCGCCTACAACTACGCCAAACAGCTCAAGGCGCTACGATTCAAGACACCCTACGAAGCCATCAGGCAACTCAGCGAGAAAAAGCCTGAAATCTTCATTCGAACCCCAAGCCATGACATGTTGGGACCAAACACCTAATACGCTAAATAATCGAGGTTTCAGTTATTTCGAAGGTTTGATGAGCAGGTCACAGGTTCGTATCAACTCAAGAGCTAGAAGGGTCTATCGTTTTCCTTCAACCGATGGCCATCATCAAACCCGGCGGCTCAGGCAGCG
>CABHNZ010000060.1 GCA_902167985.1 Shinella sp. UYSO24 | reverse complement strand
CCTCGAAGCCTACGAAAAGCAGGTCAAGTAATCAGGCTCATCGCCCGACACTTCCCCTTCTCCCCCGAACGTCGGGGGAGAAGGGGAAGTGTCGGCTGGTCCGTCAGGCGGCCTTTAAGGGATTGCGGGAAGATAAACCCGCAGCCGAAGTCAAGGCGGAAAAGCCGACATCGCCGGCAAAGACAGAGACCCCGACGCCGGCCCGGGCGAAGCCATCCAGAACGGCTCGCGGCAAGAATGCCAAGCCGAGGTGATGGGCGTGATGATCTCCAGCCGGATAAGCCCCTCTGGCCGGATGCCAATGACGGAGAGCCGGTGACCAAGGAAGATCTCGCCCGCTATCATGAAGCTGTCGGTCCATGGCTGATCGACCATATCAAGGGACGACCATGCTCGATCATCCGAACGCCTGATGGCATCGGCGGCGAGCAGTTCTTCCAGCGGCATGCGATGCCGGGAACGTCGAACCTGCTCGAACTGGTGAAAGTGTTCGGCGACAAGAAACCCTATCTGCAGATCGATCGGGTCGAGGGCCTCGCCGCCATCGCCCAGATCGGCGGCGTTGAGCTGCATCCCTGGAATTGCGAACCGAGCCAACCTGAGGTTCCCGGTCGTCTCGTCTTCGACCTTGATCCCGGTCCGGACGTACCCTTCTCCACCGTGGTCGAAGCCGCCCGGGAAATGCGCGACCGACTAGAGGAACTCGGCCTTGTCAGCTTCTGCAAGACCACCGGTGGCAAGGGTCTGCATGTCGTCACCCCGCTTGCCGTGGCGAAGGGCAAGAAGCTAACATGGCCGGAGGCAAAAGGATTCGCCCACGATGTCTGCCTGCAAATGGCACGCGAGAGCCCCGACCTCTATCTGATCAAGATGGCCAAGAACCAGCGAAACGGCCGGATATTCCTCGACTACCTGCGCAACGATCGCATGGCGACGGCGGTCGCGCCCCTATCGCCACGCGCCCGGCCCGGAGCAACGGTATCGATGCCGCTCACCTGGAGCCAGGTGAAGACGGATCTCGATCCGAAACGCTTCACCATCCGCACCGTACCGGCACTCTTGGGGAAGACGAGCGCCTGGCAGGACTATTGCGACGGGCAAAGGTCTCTGGAGCAGGCGATCAAACGGCTGGGCAAGATGATGAAAGCGGCGGCATGACATACGAGCGAGCACATAGTCAGTACACGGATTTTCGCGACGTCGACCGTCTGGCCCGCCTGCGCCGCATGCGTGGGTTGGCGCGGCTCATGGACACGGCGCTGCGCATTCCCGGAACGCGCTTTTCCTTCGGAGCAGATTCGATCATGGGGTTTGTGCCTGTTGTCGGTGACTTCGGCGGCGCTGCGATCAGCCTCTACATCGTCAACGAGGCACGGCGCTTGGCGTGCCGAATGACAAGCTTTTCAAGATGCTGGTCAATATCGGTTTCGATGCGGCGGCCGGAAGCATTCCGTTGGTCGGAGACCTGTTCGACGTCTACTTCAAATCCAACCGCCGTAATCTCGACCTCGTTCTGGAACATTTCGGTCTCGACCATTCCGATCTCGATCGCAGACCGCCGACGCGTGAATGAACCGGCGCGTTCGACGGCCGCCGAGATCAGCTCAGTCGAGCTCGTAAACTGCGGCATTGTCCTGGATCTCACGCAGCCCTTTATAGGATGCGTGTCGCAGATTGCCGTCGTCGGTCCAGCCGCGGAATTCGATCTCGGCGATCAGCGTCGGTTGCGCAAAGACGTAATGCTTACCCTTGAGCGGAATGGCCGGCGTCCTCGTCTTCAGCTTGTCGAGCGTCTTCTTCAGGTAGGCTGCGTCCTTTTCCTTGAAACCCGTGCCGACTTCGCCGACATAGACCCAATCGTGTCCGCGCCGGGCGGCCAGCAGCAGGCTGCCGATCCCGCCTCGGGCGGTGGCGGAGTACTCGTAGCGACGATCATGAAACTCTCGCTCTGAATGCATTTGATCTTCAGCCAGTCGCCGGTCCGGCCGGATCGATACGGACGGTCGCGGTGCTTGGCGATAATGCCTTCCAGTCCAAGCGCGCGGGCGTTCTCCAGGAGCTCGGCCCCGTCACCCTGCACCTCCTCGGAAAGCTGTATCGCGCCAACGGCTCCATTCAACAGGTCTGTCAGGAGATGGCGGCGGACCGACAGTTCGGTCTTCGTCAGATCGTGCCCGTCGAAGTATAAGAGGTCGAAGGCGAAGAGGATGGATTCCTCCGAGGCACGCTTGCCACCGCGCCCGCCGAGCGAGCGCTGCAGCGCTCCGAAATCGGACCGGCCCTCGCTATTCAGCACAACAGCCTCTCCGTCGAGGATGGCTGTCGACACGCCCAGGTTTTGGCAGCCTCCGCAATTGTCGGGAAGCGATGCGTCCAGTCATGGCCGCCGCGCGTGATGATCCGCACACCCTTCGGCTCGATGTGGATCGCGAGCCTATAGCCGTCCCACTTGATCTCGTAGGCCCAATCCGGACCAACCGGTGGAGCCGGCTTCAGCAAGGCAAGGCATGGCTCGACCCGATCGGGCATCGGATCGAAGGGAAGATTCGGCTGCGCCGGATCGCGCTTGCGACGCGGCTGCGATTTGGCGAGAAGACTGTCGTCCTGCAGGAGGGGCTTGGCGGGTCTTTCATTTGCCGGACCGGGTCTCGGCCGCGACTGACTTCTTCAGGGCATCCATGATGTTGATGACATTGTTCGGGGCGGGCGACGAGGCCGGTGCTTTCGCCTTGGGCTTCGACGGCTTCTTCATCGCCTTCTTCTTGGTGGCGATGATGTCGAGCAACCGATCCTGCACCGGATCGATCACCATCTTCGGGTTCCAGTGCTGCGTCTGCTTCTTGATCAGTTGCTGTACCAGGGGCATCATTTCGCTGTCCGCTGTCCGCTGTCCGCTGTCTCGTCGTCGTCGACGCCTGCAAAATATGTATCCTCGTCACGGACTTCATCCCCATATCGTAGCGTCCAGAGGACGATACCCTTGCCACGAGGCTCCAACATGACGGCGCGTTCCCGGCGCGAGATTACCAGCCGAGAAATACCGACCATGTCCTGCGCTTCCATCGCGTCGCGAATGACGGAGAAGGCCTCTTGCCCGACGGGATCGTTTGGCGACAGGTAATAGGGGGTGTCGAGCCAGATCCATTCAACGCTGTCACGCGGCGTGAATGTCGAGATGTCGATCGTCTTCGTGCTATCAAGCGCGACGTTCTCCAGCTCTTCGTCTTCCAACATGATGTATTCGTTCTCGCCACGCTGGTAACCCTTGACCTCATCCTCGTCTTTCACCTCCTTGCCGGTGACGCTGTCGACATATTGGCTGACCACACGGTTCTGGGTTTCGCGGTTGAGGGTGTGGAAGCGAACCTTCTCGCTCTCGGAGGTCGCCGGCATCATCTGCACCGGACAGGTGACGAGTGAGAGCTTCAGATAGCCTCTCCAATAGGGGCGAACGGCCATGGTCTCCTCCGATCAGCCCGCGCGCGCGTTGGTGCGGCCGTAGACTTCGACTTGGTGCCGGCCGCCGGTTTGGATGCCTTCTGGCGGGATGCCCCCTTATTGGCGTTGGCGGCGGTCCGCTTCGGCTCTGCCTTCTTCGTGCCGACCCCGGCACTCTCCCTGAGAGCCTGAAGAAGATCGCTGGGTTTCGAAGCGGGCGGAGCCTTCTTCTTCGGTAGCGCCCTCCCCTCAATCTTCGCCTTCACCAGTTCGGCGACGGCAGCTTCATAGCGATCGTCGAAGGTGCTCGCATCGAAGCTGCCCTTCTTGGTGCCGATGATGTGCTCGGCGAGCTCAAGCATCTCGCCTTCGATCTTCAGGTCGGGGAGTTCCTCGAAGGCTTCTTCGGACGAGCGGACCTCGTAATCGAAGTTCAGCGTGGTGGCGATCAGCCCTTTGCCGTGTGGCCGGATGAGAACTGTACGCACACGGCGGAAGAGGACGGTGCGGGCGATCGCGGCGACTTGGCTTTTTTCATACCGTCCCGCAGTAGTAGAAAGGCATCCGTGCCCATCTTGTCAGGCGCCAGATAGTAAGGCTTGTCGAAATAGACATCATCGATCTCGTGGCAGGGAATGAAGGCATCGATCTTCAGCGTCTTGTCACTGTCGGGCACAGCCGCTGCCACTTCCTCTGGCTCGAGCACGATGTACTGACCGTTCTCAATCTCGTAACCCTTGACCTGATCGTCCCGTTCGACCGGATCGCCGGTCTCGCTGTCGACAAACTCACGCTTCACCCGGTTGCCCGTCTTGCGGTTCAGCGTGTTGAAAGCAATCCGTTCCGACGAGGAGGCCGCGGTGTAGAGCGCCACTGGACAAGCGACCTCTCCGAATTTGATGAAGCCTTTCCAATTCGCTCTTGGGGCAACCATGACGCAGAACTCCTGACACAACCTAGGCGATTCAAGCGGATCGACATGTAATTGTTCCGAGTCGAAACGAATCATTTTTCAATGACTTAGGCCGGTGGCGGCGCCCGTTTTGCGAGTCTGCGCTAGGCCGCTGATTCCGGTGCATCTTTTCGTGGCCGCGCGCGTTTCTTCTTGCAGCAACCCTAAAGGAGTCCTGCCATGAGCAAACGTGAATTGATCGATACCGGGCCCGACAAGCGCTATGTCCGCCGTGACAAGGAAGGCAAGTTCAAGGAGAGCGTCGACGTCTTGCGGTCGCTGTCCGCCGACGCGCGCCACGATGCCAAGCACGGAGCGAAGCCGGGTCAAGGCGACAAAGGTGATCGCAAGCACTGACGGCAACGCCGGTGAAGCTCGCCACCTATAACGTCAACGGCATCAACGGTCGCCTCGACGTGCTACTGCGATGGCTTGCCGACGCGAAGCCTGATGTCGTCTGCCTCCAGGAATTGAAGGCGCCGGACGAGAAGTTTCCGCGCCGTGAGATCGAATGTGCAGGCTATGGCGCCATCTGGCATGGACAGAAATCCTGGAATGGCGTGGCGATCCTTGTCCGGGATCAGGAGCCGCGCGAGACACGTCGAGGACTTCCGGGCGATCCCGACGACAGCCATAGCCGTTATATCGAGGCGGCCATCGATGGCATGATCGTCGGCTGCCTTTACCTTCCGAACGGCAATCCGGCACCAGGGCCAAAGTTCGACTACAAACTGCGTTGGTTCGAGCGGTTGCATTCCTATGCGTCGGAACTGTTCGAGCTCGATGTGCCCGTAGCTCTGGTCGGGGACTTCAACGTCATGCCGACAGATCTTGACGTCTACAAGCCGGAGCGCTGGCGCGACGATGCGTTGTTTCGGCCTGAGGTACGGGCCGCCTATGCCGAGCTCGTTGCCATGGGCTGGACGGACGCCGTCAGGCTGCTGCATCCGGAAGAGCGGATCTATACGTTCTGGAAGTATTTCCGTAATGCCTTCGCCCGCGATGCCGGCCTTCGCATCGACCATTTCCTGCTCAGTCAATCGCTACGGGAACGACTACAGACCTGTGGCGTCGACAAGTTCGCGCGTGCCTGGGAGCACACCAGCGACCATGCCCCAGTCTGGACTGAACTCGATGATGGATAGCATATCTCAGAAATACGGGGTGCCGTTATCTGGCGCACCGCCTCGGTGGTACCCGCTGGCGAAAACATGGGAGAATCGTGATGCCCGCCCAATCAGAATTTGATGCCGCAGAGTTCGCGGATCGCTTGGAAGCGATGACGGACGAGGAAGTGTTTTTAATGATGCAGAAGCTTGAAGAGGGCAGCGAGAGAATTCCTCCTAAAGATCGCGATGACAGCGACGTGTTCGCTCAGATCGCCATGGTGGAGACGGCCATAGAGGATCGGTTCCCCGGCCAGCTGCTGGCACCGTACAAGGACTGGAAGCAACGCCGGATCGGTGCCTGATCGAGAGGGTTGTTCATGACCGAGAAAAACCGGAACGACTGTTTCAGCAGCTTGATGATGTCGTCGCCGAGATCATCGATCGTTTCGCTAGTGAGGGCCATGGAACGGCGCGCGTCATAGAGACGCTGCAGGACGTTTGGCGAAGCGACAGCTGGCCTATTATCGTGATCCTGATCCGGCGGACGAACCGATAGAGGAGCCTTCTAACGATTGGCCCGGCGCCGATAAGCCATCACACGGAGGTGGAGGGCTGTGACCATGCAAAACGCGGTAGACCATCCTGCCGCAGGGGAGATGCTACGTAGCCTCACGCGGACGCAAGAAGAAGCGCTGAGAGCGATCGCATTTTTTCGGCGGCAAAGAAAAGTCGGCCGCGGTTGGCTTGTGGGTGACAAGCGGCTGTCGGAGAAGCTCGTCGACCGGTTGGAAAAGATGGAGCTGGTCGAGGAAAGCTTCATCCGCGGCGAACCGGTGCTGCAGCTAACCATTGTCGGGCAGGCGATTAAGGCACAGCTGCTTCAATAAGCAATCGCGATTGTCCCCCTTCCGGACAAGCGGCAGATCCTTCATTTCGGCCCCGCGGCAGAGATCGGTTGAAAATAGCGATACTCTCCCGCCGCACGATATACTTTCGATTGCATATGTCCTTGCTACTGGTAAGACTTAAACCTTATCCAAGCTACCATCTTGCTTCGAGAACAAGGCTGAAATGCAGGCAACTCTGATGTCGTTACAGAATGCGGTGAAAGACCTGCCATCAGCAAGAATCCTTCTGGCAAGCGATTTCGAGAACGGGCCAAAAATCGACCCTCTCAAGATCATCCAGATTTATGAAGCCAGCGAATGGGAAACGTTCATTGACGAATGGGTCCATTCGCTCAAAACCACGTATGTCAGCATTATGCGGCCGACCGGTGCGGGAGACAAAGGCATCGATATTGCTGGGTTCTGTGAAGCCGACCAGCTGCTCGGTGTTTGGGACAATCACCAGTGCAAGCACTACACTTCACCCTTGAGTTTCGGCATAGTCGCGCCTGAAATCGGGAAGATGCTCTGGTACTCTTTCTCAGGAGAATACAAAGCTCCAAGGGCATGTCGGTTCATCGCGCCGAAAGGCGCTTCAACATCGTTGTCGCTGTTGCTCTCGAATGCGGACAAACTGAAAGCGAGGGTGATTGCGGAGTGGGACAAAGCCATCTCCGGAAAAATCACCTCGACCGGGCCGGTCACCCTGGAGGGAAAATTCCTCGACTACGTCGGGGATTTCGATTTTCGGATCTTTTCGGCCGAGCAGCCCCGAACGATCATCGAAGCCCATTCTAGAACGCCCTATCACATCGGCCGCTTCGGCGGCGGATTGCCCTCCCGTCCGAGGCCCGACGCTGTCCCTGTCGAGATCGGAGAGACGGAGGCGACCTATACAAGCAAGCTGCTCGATGCCTATGCAGAGCACAAAGGCGAGACGATCGTTGCGGTCTCGCATCTCGATAAATGGGCAAGTTTGAAATCCCATTTTCATCGATCTCGTTAGGCCTTTTATCATGCGGAGTCCCTGCGGGTCTTCGTGCGCGAGAAAGTGGAGCCTGGTACTTTTGAGGGATTGCAGACAGAGATACTGGACGGGGTGCTGGACACTCACGACGGCGAACACGCGGACGGATATGCGCGCGTCGTCGCCGTAACCGAGAAAGCGCAGTCCTTGGTTCTTGACGCTCATCCTCTGAACAGAAGCGCTTTTCCCACCGACCGCCGGTGACCTGAGCCCCATCGTCCCTCCATCTTTCAGGAGAGTCTTAGGTTTTCAATCTGGCCTTATGCGACCTG
>CABHNZ010000059.1 GCA_902167985.1 Shinella sp. UYSO24 | reverse complement strand
GTCGGAACACCTCCGATAGACTATGTCGTGGGCTGGCGGATGCGGCTTGCGGCCGCCCGGCTGCGGCGTGGAAACGAGCCACTGCCAAAGATCGCCCAATCTCTCGGCTATGCGTCCGACAGTGCTTTTGCGGCCAGCTTCCGCCGCACGCTCGGCCAATCGCCTGCGCGTTATCGTGCCTTACATCGCGACGCTAAACAGAGTGAGTTGGTTAACCCATGAAAGCTTATCTGCCGATTGGTCCGTCACGGCGCCGGGAGATGCGACGGCAAAACAAGTCACCATGATCTTCACCGCTTCCAGTCTACTCCTCTTAGCCGCATCATGCTCCTGAAATCGTGGGAATAGGCAGATCCAACTGTGGTTCACCCGGTTTCCACGACGTCATCAGCATAAGGCATCGCGCTCGCCAATGAGCTCTTCTATCGTTTTCTCCAGCATAGTCTTCTGAAACCCGTCGAGATCGAGACCTTCAACGACCGTATAGTCACCGTCCTCGCAAATGACAGGCATACCGCAGACAAGGCCTTCAGGGATGGCATACTGCCCTTCTGAGGCAACCGCCATCGATATCCAGCGCCCGTCCGTGCCGTGCAGCCAATCACGCATCTGATCGATCGCGGCATTGGCGGCGGATGCTGCAGACGATGCGCCGCGTGCCGCAATGATCGCAGTGCCGCGCCCTGCGACGTCCGGGATCAGCACCTCCTTGTACCAGTCGTTGTCGGCGATGGTCTCGGATAGGGGCTTGCCGGCAGCCATTGCATAGGTCCAGTCGGCAAACATGGTCGGCGAGTGATTGCCCCAGACCACAAGCTTATCGATATCACCGACGCCACAGCCGGCCTTGCGCGCCAGTTGTGTCAAAGCCCTGTTATGATCAAGCCGGATCATCGAGCTGACCTGCCTTGGATTGAAGTCCGGCGCATTGGCGATCAGGATGGAAGCGTTGGTATTCGCCGGATTGCCGACCACCAGAATTTTAGCCTGACGTCTAGCGACCTCGTTGATCGCCCTGCCCTGTACCTTAAAGATCTCCGCGTTGGCGGCAAGCAGGTCCCGCCTTTCCATACCCTTTGATCGCGGCCGGGAACCGACGAGAAACGCTGCATCGACACCGACGAACGCTCGCCGAGGATCGTCTGTCATCACGATATTGTGCAGGAGCGGAAACGCGCAGTCTTCCAGCTCCATGACAACGCCGCGAACGGCGTCCTGGGCTTGAGGCAGATCGAGAAGACGCAGTTCGATCGGCTGCGATTCGCCGTAAAGGTCACCATTCGCCAGCCGGTACAGCAGTGAATAGCAAATCTGGCCGGCCGCGCCGGTCACCGCGATCTTTTTGGGATTAGATTGCATTGCCATTATCTTTCTAAAGCTAGGGGAGAATTATTTCGGAGGCGTCGTCCAGCCCGCCCTGGCGAAGATCGCCTTGGCCTCAGAGTCCTGGAGGAATTCCAAAACGCCTTGGCGTCGGCATTCTTGGCACCGCGCTCGGTGAGCACGATGCCGGTGTCGCGGTAGATGCGATAGTCCGGTTCCACCTCAACGACGTCTGCGAGCTTGGGATTGGCGACCTGCCAGATATTCCAGATGATCCAGGCATCGAAGGACTTGTCCTCGGCCCAGGCCTTCTTGGCTTCAGCACTATTGGCGG
Source organism: Shinella sp. UYSO24 (assembly GCA_902167985.1). GTDB lineage: Bacteria > Pseudomonadota > Alphaproteobacteria > Rhizobiales > Rhizobiaceae > Neorhizobium. Next base: position 6,183 of record CABHNZ010000059.1, on the reverse strand, counting down.
CAAACGTCTTGATGTTGGCCCGAAGAGCCTTCACCTTCTCGATATCACCGGTCCGGCCCGCCATATCTTCCCAAAGCCCGTTCTGCCCGGCACCATTGACGACCAGCACATTATGGCCGGGCTTGAAGAGATCAGCGAGACCGGTGATCTTTTTCGGGTTCCCCGGACGCACGAGGATCGCCGAGGGACGCAGGTAGAGCGGGATGACATCGGCATCTTTGATCTGGCCATCCATCGCCTTGATGAAATCCGACATCATGGTCTCGGAGCCGCTGAAGATCAGGTCGGCATTGTCTTTTGCCTTGCCGATCCACTGCGACGTCGGGCCTGCGGTGACAATCACCTTGTTGCCGGAGTTTTTCTCGAAGGCCGCTGCAGCTTCCCTCATGGCAGGGAGTGGGCCGCCTGGACCATAGACGTGGATTTCGGCCGCAAGGGTTGGCGCTGTCGTGGCGGCGAGCATGGCCGCGCCGGTGATGATGGATTTCAGCATGGTGTTTTCTCCGTGTCTGATTGGGAGAAAATTACCGCTATCCTGCATCAGTTCCATCGAATAATTTCGCTACGAACATTCGGAAAAATCGATTATAAGACGGGGGAATTCAAGGTACGATCCTCATGACCCTCGACCAGTTGCGCATCTTCGCCGAAGTCGCCCGCCAACAGCACATCACGAAAGCCGCAAAGGCGATGAACATGACGCAGTCGGCCGTCAGCGCTGCAGTCATCACGCTCGAGGAGCGGCACGGCGTAGCGCTATTCGACCGGATCGGCCGTTCGATAGTCCTCAACCAGACGGGAGCGATCTTCCTTGAACACGCGCTTCAGGTGCTTGCCGAGGCGAAAGCGGCCGAAGCCGCGCTCAGTGACCTGGCGGGTCTGTTGCGCGGAGAGCTTTCGGTCATGGCCAGCCAGACCGTCGGTGCCTATTGGCTACCTTCACGGCTTGCGAGGTTTCATGCGCTGTATCCAGGTCTCGGTTTGGATGTCGGGATCGGCAATACGGAAGCGGTTGCCGATGCTGTCGAGGCCGGGCGGGTCGAGCTTGGCGTGGTCGAAGGCGCGGTCGATCGCCCGACCTTATCCTCTCGCATGATCGCCACGGATGAGATGATCTTCGTCGTTTCGCCAAGTCATCAGTGGGCCAATGGCAAAAAGCTGGGCATGGCGGATCTCGCCGAGGCTATATGGGTGCTCCGGGAACCCGGATCGGGCACCCGCCTCGCCTTCGAGGCGATGATGACTAGGGAGAAGCTGAAGTTGCAGGCCTTGAGGGTTGCGATAGTCCTACCTGGGAACGAGGCTGTGCTGGGTGCGGTCGAGGCCGGGATGGGGGCGACGCTGACCTCGCGAAGTGCTGCCCAGACCGAGCTGAACAGCGGCCTGCTCGTCGAGGCAAACCATCCACCGCTGCCACGCCCGTTCTTCCTGATCCGACACAAGGAACGTTATCGCTCGAAGGCGGCCGATGCGTTCGAGGCGCTGCTATCGCAACTGGACTGATTACCTATCGCGGGCCTGAGACCCTCTGGCACGAGCACCGTCGCGATGAGCGGTTGGCCGCACTCCACAGTCTGCATATGCAAGCACTGAATGCCTTCCACGACCGCCTTCAGCTTACGTCCGGCAAAGAAGTGCCTAACTTCGATCCATTTGATGGTGGGGTTCACCCGAGACTGCTGATCCTTCTGGAAACCCCCGCCCAAGTCAGGTCGAATTCCCCCGCCGCTTCGTTTCGATCGACAACCCGACCGGCACGGCGAAGAACCTGCGACAGGCGTTGGCTGCAACCGGCATATCGAGAGGAAATATCGTCCTGTGGAATGCGGTCCCGTGGGTCCATGCGACCAAAAAATCGATCACGGCCGGCGAACGGCGCGACGGCTTAGACAAACTTTCTGGTCTCCTGTCACGACTGCCGAACCTCAAGGTGGCCATCCTGGCGGGATCGCTGGCGGGTTCCGCGGAGGAACTGCTGGAGAATGCCGGTGTCGAGGTGATCCTCTGTCCTCTTCCGCGTCCAACCCTGATCCCGCGCCAGCACTGCGCGACCGCCAATATGCTACTTTCGAAGCCGCAGCTATCACACTCAATCAATCGAATGCGGCGATAGAAACGTCCTGAACTATGCGTTGGAACTGATATAAATCGCGACGTATTTTCTCCCTATCGATCAGGAGAGATGCGATGCAAAAGATTATTGCCTTCAATCAGCCCGTCACGCCAGCCCCGGATATTCCCATGCAAGGCAATGTCATCCGTAACTTTACCCCGAACTGGTTCGCCACAACAATGGGCACCGGCATTCTGTCGGTTGCTCTCGCCCAGTTCCCTGGACATTCGTGGCTGTTCGCAATGGGGCAGGCGCTCTGGTTGTTCAACATCCTGCTATTTGCTATCTGCACCGCGCTCTATGCTGCAAGGTGGACGCTCTATTTCCATGAGGCGAGCCGGGTTTTTCCCACTCCGTCATATCGATGTTCTTCGGCTGCATCCCGATGGGACTGGCCACGATCATCAATGGCTTTCTGATCTACGGCACCCCACATATCGGCGACACGGCGGTGGCGATCGCAACGACGCTGTGGTGGATCGACGTGGCGATGTCGCTGGCGTGCGGTCTCGCTATCCCATTCATGATGTTCACGCGCCAGTCGCATTCGATCGACCAGATGACCGCAGTCTGGCTGCTGCCGATCGTGGCCAGCGAAGTGGCGGCCGTCAGCGGCGGTCTGCTTCTGCCCCATTTGGCTGACCCGCAGACACAATTGACGGTGCTGATGACCAGCTTGGTTCTATGGGCCTGTTCGGTCCCGCTCGCCTTGAGCGTTCTCGTGATCCTCTTCCTGCGCATGGCCGTCCACAAGCTTCCGCATGTGAACATGGCCGCTTCGAGCTGGCTGGCGCTCGGCCCGATCGGAACCGGCGCCCTTGGCCTGCTCGTTATCAGCCAGACCGGCCCCGCTGTTCTCTCGGCCAATGGATTGGCAAGCGTTGCTCCCGCCTTCGGCGCGCGAGCCTACTCGGCGCTATCCTTCTGTGGGGTTACGGCATCTGGTGGCTGGCAACCGCGGTTCTGATTACCCTGCGCTACCTTCGAGAAGGGTTGCCCTTCAACATCGGCTGGTGGGGCTACACCTTCCCGCTTGGCGTGTTCTCCGTCGCCACGCTTCGTCTGTCGACCATGGTACCCATGTCGGCCATAGCAGTCTTCGGGGCGCTCCTTGTTACGGCCCTTGCCTGCATGTGGCTTCTGGTTGCCACCAAGACAATCAAGGGTGCGCTTGACCGCTCACTCCTTGTTTCGCCCTGTCTCAAGGCCGACTGAACATCAAGCACTCTGGCATGTGGCCATGTCGGAGTGTCTTCACGCAATCGAACAGGAGAAGACATGACTTTTAGAATGATGGCGGTGATCGCCGGTTGCATTGCACTGGGATTTGTAGCTCCGGCCAAGGCTGAACCCGTGCAGGGCTTGATGAACCCGGCTGTATTCCAGGACGGCTTCGCCGGAAAGAACAAGGCTCCGGTCACGCTGGTCGTCTATTCGTCCCCGACCTGCAGTCACTGCATCGACTTCCATGAAAATGACCTGCCGAAGCTGCAGGAAACCTATGTCGCATCGGGCAAGCTGAAGATCGCCTATCGGCCCTTCGTGCGAAACTCGCTGGATGCTGTCATATTCATGCTCGCGAAGGCGCGCGGCCGGGACAAAGTCGATGAGACGGTCTCGACCTTCATGTCGAGGTTTGATGAGATTGCTGCGGCATCCAACGCCGAGACAGCGCTGCGCCAGATCGCGGGCGGCATGGGAATCGACCGTGCGGGCTTCGATCGTGCTGTCGCCGATCAGGCCTATCTCGAAAAGCTCAATGCCGCGACGACCGAGGCGAGTAAAAGTTTGGTGTTGTCGGCACGCCATCTTTCTTCGTCAATGGTGAGGCGGTTCAGGTCAAGCGTAGCTTCGAGGAAGTCGCGGATGCCATCAAATATGCCAGCGCCAACAATTTAGAGAAGCCATAGCTTGAAAGGTGCTATCACTTGCGACAAGAGAAAACCTGCTCTGCGGCGACTCGGCAAGTCCACACGCTCTTGAAATGAGTCAAACCATCGGCCCGCGAATGGTCGCCACGATGCGTGGCCGCAGCCGCTCCGATCGGCTCGGCAAACAAGCGAGCAACCCCGATTAGTTCGGCTATGCGGATGGGGTCAATCGGCTCAGCCGCCCGTCCAAACATCTGATCGAGCTGGCGTCCGATCTCCGGACCGAAGCGAAGGGTCAAGGGCGCATGGCCGCCAAATCCCGCTGCAATCGTTGGCCGACCGTCTCGCTCTCGCCCCGCAGCTGTCGCGCTAACGTTTGCGGCACTAGTGCTCCAGAAAAGGGTCAGAATGAGATCAGTGCGAAATCGTACGCTCAGGCGGGAAGGAGCCGCAGCAGACAAGCGGACCTCGTGCTTGCGCTATCGGGTTTCATTCGCCTAAACTCGTCACGCCGAGCTAGCCAAGCGCACGAGCCAATGCACTGCCCTGCCGCGTCAATCTGCAAGAACATCCGTCACGAAATCGATGAACGCCCTGACCTTCGGCGCCAGATTTTTTCTCGACGGAAATAGCACGGAAATTGGCGGACCCGCCGCAGCAAGGGAGCGAGAACCTCGACCAGCATTCCCGCTTCTATGTGTGGGCCGGCCATATAGGTGTGGAGTTGGACAAGTCCGGCTCCAGATAGTCCAATGTCGACCATTGCGTCTGGACTGTCAACGCTCAGCGTGCCGGAGACATTTTGCTCAAAGAGTTCGCCTGTTTCCGGTCGGTTGAGCCGCCAAGGCGCGAACTTCGGACCATAATGCGAAACGCGCCTGACGCAGTCATGATTCATAAACTCTTCCACACTACGAGGCTCGCCATGCGCAGCGAGATAGGCGGGCGCCGCGCAGACAATGTATTTAACCATGCCTACCCGCTTTACCATCAGCCTCTCATCGCGAGGATCGCCGATTCGGACGATCGCATCCAGACCTTCGGCAATCGGATCGGTGAGCGTATCCGAGAAAGTTGCCGCTAAGCGCAACTCCGGGTAGAGGGCGGTCAATCTTCCAAGCGCCGGAACGATCTTCAACCGGCCCAACGCAATAGGCATCTCGATGCGCAGGATCCCGGCACGGCAAGTCGCCTGCTGATCGTGGGTACAGTCCTCGAGGTTTGTCTTGGACTGCTCGCGTTCGCGCTCGTTGCATCATTTGGGCTGGACGATCCAACGGCGTAATTTTTTCCTTGCCGTCGGGAATAGACGCCGCGATCAGGTGTCTACCCTGGTGTAACAAAAGAGGAAGAAGTCGATGAACGCCTTGTTTCACCGAAGGTCGATACTGCTCGGGACCGCTCTCCTGATGGCAATCGGAACCTGCGGGGCTTTCGCTCATGGTGCCGCTCCGCACGATCACGCAAGCCTGCTTGCCGCTAGCGACGGTTCGGAGAACGCTTACCTGACCGAGAACGATGCCGCCATGGACAAGATGATGGCGGATATGGAAGCCAAGCCCAGCGGCGATGTCGACCGCGACTTCGTGGCGGTGATGACGCCGCATCACCAGGCGCCATCGACATGGCGCTAGCCGTTCTCAAATACGGCAAGAACGAGCAGCTCAAGCGCATTGCGCAGGAAATCATCGTTGACCAGCACAGGAGATCGCAGCATGAAGCTCGCGATCGGCGACACCCTCCCGCCCTCCGGTCCCGCTCCCACGCAAGTCGCCCCGGAGAACACTCCCGCCCCGTCCATGCCCGGCCAGACAATGCACGGCATGGATCCCAACATGAAGATGTAACGCAGAGGTATTCCCCCATGAACATTCGCGCATCTTTTGCCGCCAGCCTCCTGGCGGGCAGCATGCTATTGCCTTGGTCGGCGCTCGCCGGACAGGCGCCAGGCGCCGCCTCAGATCCGGATATTGCGATCAGCAGCAAGGACCGCGTCTATGCGGCCGAGCAGTTCTCCAACACAGTTTCGGTCAGCGACCCTTCGACCAACAAACTGCTCGGCGTCATCAAGCTCGGCGATCCCCAGCCGGGGAATTTGAGCCCGCTCTACAAGGGCCAGGTCCTTGTCTGCGTATTCCAATGAAACCGGACAGGAATTCCGATCTTTAACCGGACGCTTATTCCAGCGTTATACCGGAC
>CABHNZ010000058.1 GCA_902167985.1 Shinella sp. UYSO24 | reverse complement strand
CCCCATAAAGGCTCGTCTCCCCGTCGTCTATCGAGAGCCAATCGAAAAAGCAGGGCTATTTCCGCAGCTTGTTAAAGCCACCGCGCGGTGGAACTTTCAGAAAGTTATATTGTTCGAGGGGCCCACAGGAGGACCTCACATGAACCTGCTTCCCGGATACCACAGGCTGACGTCACGTGTGCTCCACGCCCCTTCTAGCCTTATCGCGGGCGCAATTGCCGAGCCCGGCTTTTTCAATGTGGCATCTTCTTGATCCAGCTCAGACCAACGCCCGACCGAGAGGTCGGGCTTTTTGCTAACGCTCTCGTCTCAGGAGATCTTCATGGCCAGACGTTTCTGGACTCTCGCGCTTTCCGCGACAGCGCTAGCTCTTACCGTGCCTTCCTCCGGGACCGCCCAGATCAAGGGAATGGTCGGCGAGGCCTCCGACGTCACGATCCAGGGCTCGATACTCGAGCCGGAAAAACTGGTGGTGACAGACGATGCCAAGCTCACGAGCCTCATCAAGGCGCCGACAGGCTTCAATGTCGAGGTCTTTGCTCGCGACCTGATCAATCCGCGCATGCTTGCCGTCTCGCCGAAGGGTATCGTCTACGCGACCCGCAGAACAGTCGGCGACGTCATCATGCTGAAGGATGTAAATAATGACGGCAAAGCGGACGGCGCTGCTACGGTCGCGAGCCGGCCGAACATGCATGGCATCGCCTTCGCCGGCAGCAAGGTGTTCCTGGTTACGATCCACGATGTCTACACCGCTGACGTCAAGGAGGACGGAACGTTCGGTCCGCTGACCCGCATCATCGACGATCTGCCGGATGCCGGCCAGCATGCCAACCGGGCGATCAATGTCGGCCCGGATGGCATGCTCTACATATCGGTCGGCAGCACCTGTAACGAATGCCAGGAAGACAATCCGGAAAATGCGACGATCGTGCGCGTCAGCAAGGACGGCAAGACGCGCACGATCTTTGCCAGCGGCTTGCGAAATACGATCGGCTTCGACTGGGAGCCGACGACCGGTGCCCTCTACGGTATCGATCATGGCATCGACTGGCTGGGCGACGAGGTGCAGATCGAGGAACTGAACCGGATCGAACAGGGCAGGAAATATGGCTGGCCCTATGTTTACGGCATGAGCGGTATCAATCCGCATATCAATCCGCCCGAAGGCATCACGCTTCAGCAATGGGCAAAGCAATCGACCGAGCCTCTCCTCGGCTACACGGCCCACAGTGCACCGATGCAGATGGCGTTCTATGACGGAAATGCCTTCCCGGCTGATTACCGGGGCGATGCCTTCATCGCCATGCGGGGCTCCTGGAACCGTCGTCCGCCGAGTGGCTACGAGGTGGTGCGGGTCAACTTCGAAAAGGGTAAACCGGTCGGCTTCGAGAAATTCCTCGAAGGGTTTCTGCTGCAGCAGGAAAACGGCAAATACGGCTATCTCGGCCGTCTGACCGGCATCGCCGTCGGCAAGGATGGATCGCTCTTCGTTGCGACGACAGCAATGGTGTTGTCTACAAGGTCACCTATACCGGCGCCGTTGCCAAACAGGTCGGTGAGGCACCGCCCGTTCCCAATGTTGTCGCTGATATGCCGGCCTCCAAGATCGCGATCGACCTCGTGAACGCCAAGAGCGATCAGGCGATCGCAGTGAAGGCGGCCTTCGAAAAGGATGGGCCGATTGCAGTTCAGTATGCAGCTGATGGCGACAATGCCTCTCCGCCACTCGAATGGTCGAGCGTGCCGGAAGGTACAAAATCTTTCGTTCTGATCGCCGACGACCCGGATGCGGCAAAGCCGAAGCCGTTTACGCATTGGCTCGCCTACGACATTCCAGCTGAAACGACAAAACTGCGGGAAGGTATTCCGGGCACGCCGATCCTTCAGGAGCCCAAGGACATGAAGCAGGCGCCAATAGCATGGGGTCGGTCGGTTACACCGGGCCAAAGCCGCCCGTCGGCGATACGGCACATCATTATCATTTTCAGGTGTTCGCACTCGATGTCGAGACGCTCGGCCTGGATCCCGGCGCCAACCGTGATGCCGTGCTAAAGGCGATGGAAGGCCATGTTCTTGGCAAGGGCCAGATCATCGGCACGTTCGAACGCAAGATGGCTGAGAAGTAGGAGGATCGAGACGATGAAAGCACTGACCTGGCACGGCAAACACGACATCCGCTGCGACAGTGTTCCCGATCCGGAAATCCAGGATGGCCGGGATGTCATCATCAAGGTAACGGCCTGCGCGATCTGCGGCTCGGACCTGCACCTGTATAACGGCATCATGCCGGAAATGCACCACGGCGACATCATGGGTCACGAGACCATGGGCGAAGTGGTCGAAGTTGGCAAGGGCAACAAGAAGCTCAAGGTCGGCGACCGCGTCGTCGTCCCCTTCACGATTGCCTGCGGCGAGTGCTTCTTTTGCAAGCGTGGCTTCTTCTCCGGCTGCGAGCGGTCGAACCCGAAGCCGGAGAAGGTCACCAAGATGTGGGGAAATTCCCCCGCGGGCCTGTTCGGCTATACGCATCTGCTCGGCGGCTATAGCGGCGGCCAGGCGGAGTATCTGCGCGTTCCGTTTGCGGATGCCGGTCCCATCAAAGTGCCGGGTGGTCTCACCGACGAACAGGTCCTGTTCCTGTCCGACATCTTTCCAACAGGCTACATGGCCGCCGACTTCTGCAATATCCAGCCGGGCGATACGATCGCGATCTGGGGCTGCGGGCCGGTCGGCAGATGGCGATCAAGTCCGCCTTCATCCTTGGCGCCGAACGGGTCATCGCCATCGACAGCGTTCCCGAGCGGCTCGCCCTTGCCGAGGCGTCTGGCGCCATCTCGCTCGATTACCTCGACAAGGACATCTATGACCGGATCATGGAACTGACGAGCGGGCGTGGCGCCGATGCCTGCATCGATGCGGTTGGCACCGAGTCCGATCCTTCCGCAAGCTGGGATGCAAGGATCGACCGCATCAAGGTCGCGACCTTCATGGGCACCGACCGGCCACATGTTCTGCGCCAGGCCATCCACTGCTGCCGCAATTTCGGAACCGTGTCGATCGTTGGTGTCTACGGCGGTTACCTCGACAAGATCCCGATGGGGTCGGCGATCAATCGAGGCCTGACGTTCAAAATGGCGCAGACCCCGGTTCAGCATTACCTGCCGATCCTCATGGACCGGATCGTTAACGGCGAGATCGATCCGTCGTTCATCATTACCCATACCGGAAGCCTGGAGGACGGGCCTGAGCTCTATAAGACCTTCCTCGAAAAAAAGGATGGTTGCGTCAAAGTCGTCCTCAAGCCCTGAAGGAGAGTGGTGATGGAAAATGCACAATCAGCCAGAGGTCTTGCCATCGTGACAGGCGCGTCGAGCGGGATCGGATTGGAGCTGGCCACGATCGCCGCTTCAAAGGGCTACGATCTGATCATTGCCGCCGACGAGGCAAAGATCGGGGACATGGCCATTCACTTCCAGGACTTTGGCGTTTCGGTTCAGGCCGTGAAGGCCGATCTCTCTACGATCGAGGGCGTGGACCGGCTGATTGAGGACATTGCGGCCGACGGACGCTCTGTTGATCTTCTGATGGCGAATGCGGGCGCGGCCTTGGCAAGGGTTTCCTCGACCAGGATTTTGTCGAAGCGCGCCGCGTGATCGACACCAATATCGTCGGGACCACGTATCTCGTCCAGCAGATCGGACAGCAAATGCGCAGCCGTGGGGCCGGTCGTATTCTGTTGACGGGCTCGATCGCGGGCTTCATGCCGGGCACGTTCCAGGCGGTTTATAACGGCACCAAAGCTTCATCAATTCCTTCTCTTTCGCGCTTCGCGAAGAACTGAAGGATACGGGGGTGACGGTCACATGCCTGATGCCTGGACCAACCGAGACCCAGTTCTTCGCTCGTGCCGATATGCTGGATACATCCGTCGGTCAGGACGAGAAGGATGACCCGGCCGAGGTCGCAACGGCAGGTTTCGATGCCATGATGAACGGAGATGGCGATGTCGTATCCGGCTGGAAGAACAAGGTAATGTCGGCGGCCGCAACGTCACGCCTTCAGAAACACTGGCCAGGCAGCATCGCAAGATGGCTGAGCCCGGCTCGGCAAAGCCGGACATCTAGGCTCGTCGCTTTTAGTCAAGCCGCTGATCGATTGGCGGATCAAGCAATCGCGGCTGTGAGCACACGCATCAACAGCCGTTAGGGCGTCGACCATCGCATGGCGACGTCCATTCTTTGAAAGGCGAGAGGATAATCACCATGACACTCAAGGCAGTCGCGCTGAACGCAACGCTCAAATCGACAGGAGGCGAGCCCTCTTCGACGGATCGCATGCTGTCGTTGATCAGGTCAGCCATGGCGAAGGACGGGGTCGAAACAGAGATCCTTCGTCTCGCGGATTACGATATCAAACCAGGTGTCACGTCAGATGAAGGTGAGGGGGATGATTGGCCGGTTATCCGCAAGAAGATTCTCGATGCCGACGTTCTCATCATCGGCACACCGATATGGCTTGGTCAGCCGAGCAGCGTGGCAAAGCGTGCTTTGGAACGCATGGACGCGTTCCTGGAGGAAACCGACGATAAGGGACGGATGGTCTCCTACGGACGTGTCGCCGCGGTTGCCGTGGTCGGCAATGAAGATGGCGCGCATCATACCTCAGCCGAGATTTACCAAGCCTTGAATGACATCGGCTTCACGATTGCTCCCAATGCTGTGGCCTACTGGGTGGGGGAAGCGATGGGCAGCACCAATTTCGTTGACCTACCAGACGTCCCCGATGTGGTGACGACAACAATCGACAGGTTGGCGCGAAACACCGTTCATCTTGCACGCCTAATAATGGAAAGCCCTTTCCCCGGCGACGCGTAGGCTACACAAACAACGGGTCGTCAGCGTGAATCTAGCCTAATTGCGATGAGGGTTGATCCATGAGACCTCGTCAGCAGCAACCCGTCAGACGGGATGGTATTGATTGGATGAGTATCGCCGGTTTTAGTAACGGTTCTGCACGCTCGACAGACTTGCTTGGTTTGTTTTGCGTTGATCATCTCACTCGCCTTAATTGGAGCTTTCGGGCCAGGTGGCTCACTTGCAATGAGAATGACCCCGACGGAAACGGCTGATATTGAGCACCTTTAGTTTCGCCCAGGTCTCCTTGTGGGGGTGTCGCAGTTTCATGGGTCGCGAACTTCTTGCTCAGGTAGCGTGACCCTGCTGCACCAAATCGCCACGGCAGATCCACCGCCTTGGAAATTCCTATTCTTCGGCCGGAGATCACAGCCGCTCTCGACTGCGGTGGAGAAAAAGAAAAGGGTCGTTCTCCAATCAGTCTCTGATTGTCTTGTAGCGTGACTCCCAGCGCTTGGCATAGCCTGCCGGGGCCGGAGCAGAGACGCGTCACATCGTCGGTTTTACGTCGTTTCTGCATAAGTGCTAAGCCAGCCGTCGGCTCTAACGCGCGTATCAGCACCGCACTACCTCGTCGGCATACGATGTTTAGACAAAAATGCAGGCCATAGGATCTGTATACGTAGGCAGTGCCGGGCTGTCCGAACATTGCTGAATTTCTTTCTGTTAGCCCGCGCACGCTGTGGGATGCTGGATCGTCCAACTCGTAAGCTTCTGTCTCAACGATCGCTCCCCCCGCTCCGTGATAGAAAAGGAAGCATCCGATAAGCTCGGGCGCTACTTCGATAGCGCTGCGTTGGAAGAATGGTTGCATGTTCGTGGTCATGTTTTGATCTCACAAATAGGCTGTCCGTCAGCATTCAGTTACAGCGACCCGCATTTTAAGGCCATTCTCGATTCGCGAGATTGAACTTAGTGGAATTGAGCTTTCGAACCGCCTGCCTCTCACTGACGGTCAGTTACCGTACACTAACGCTGGTTCTCCAAGCTGCTGGAACTTCTCTCAGCCTACTCTGTTCGCGGGCCGGTATCTGTCCAGGTATCGGAAACCCACATGAGGAGAACACGATGTTCAGTTTCAACAAGCGCTTGCAGTATCCGGTCAAGGTTGGATCGCCGGACCCGATCTTTGCAAGGATGCTTCAACAGGCGATCGGTGGCGTGGAAGGCGAGATCCGGGTGTGCATAATATTTCTTCCAAGCCTGGGGCGCACGTGGCCCGACGACAAAATACCGCGACATGTTGCTTCACACCGCGACTGAGGAAATTGGCCATATCGAGATGCTGGCAACCGCGGTCGCACTCAATCTCGACAAGCGCCCGCGAGCCTGGCGGAAGCCGGCGCGGCCGACGGTATTGTCGGCGCTGTAATGGGCGGTGAAAACCCGCGTCATGTCATCGAAGGCATGCTCCATCGTCATATTCTCTCGACCGGAATGGCGGCATTTCCTGGGAATTCTGAAGGGGTGCCTTTCGACATGGCCCATATCTATGCCAGCGGCAACCTCGCCGCCGACATGTATTGTAACGTGGCGGCTGAGAGCACCGGGCGCGTTCTTGCGACGCGGCTCTACAATGCCGCCCACGATGACGGCATGAAGGACATGCTGCATTTCATGATCGCACGAGACACGATGCATCAGCAGCAATGGCTGGCGGTGATCGAAGAGCTTGGCGGAAACGAAGGCGCTCTGCCTATCCCAAACAGCTTTCCCCAGGGGAAGGAAGACCAGACCCACAACTACGATTTTTTCGCAACCGCCTCGGACGGCTCGGTGCCCCCACCGGCACGTTGGAACGAAGGGCCGTCGATCGACGGCAAGGGTCAGTTTTCGATCTTCCAGAACGAGCCACTCGGCGAAGAGCCGATCCTTGGGCCGGCGCGAACCGACAGCGGCGCCCAGAACGAACAGATCGGCTGAGAGCCGGATCCGGGCCGGCGAGGTCACATCGCCCCCGGCCGAAAGTGGACTGGCACATGGAACTCTGCGGCATGCGTCCAGTTCGCGGGGCTTACTGGCAACGGGAAGGGCGGCGTATGGCAAACCGGATCGTGATCATCGGCGGAGGTTTTGGCGGGTTGGCCTGCGCAAAAGAGCTCGGCAACGCCGATTGCATAGTGACCGTCATCGATCGGCGCAATCACAATCTCTTCCAGCCGCTTCTCTACCAGGTCGCAACCGCTGCACTCTCACCTGCCGATATCGCCGAGCCCATCCGCAAGACCCTGGGTCGCTATCGAAACATCAACATGCTGATGGCTGAGGTCGTTGGAATTGAGCCGACAGCCAAACGGGTACTTCTCGATCACGGCGGGACGGTCGAATACGACCGATTGGTCATCGCGACAGGGTCGGATTACAACTATTTCGGCCGAGATGACTGGCGTCCTTTCGCTCCTGGAATGAAAACGCTCCACGAAGCCCGTCTTGTGCGCCAACGTCTGCTGCTTGCGTTCGAACGCGCCGAACGAACAACCGACCGCGACACTCAGCGAGACCTCCTGACGTTTGTTGTAATCGGTGGTGGCCCGACTGGTGTCGAGATGGCCGGCGCGATCTCCGAACTCGGCCGCTTCATGATCGATCGCGATTTTCGCAATTTGGAGGCTGAGCAGTTTCGGGTCATGCTAATCGAAGCCGGCCCGCGTCTCTTGGCCGCCTTTCCCGAGAAGCTGTCGTCCTATGCTGCTGCTTATCTCAAGCGCATCGGCGTGCAAGTCCGGGTCGTGAACGTGTTCTCGACGTCACCAGCGAAGGTGTCCAGCTCCAGAGCGCGTTCATCACGACCGGCTGCGTCGTGTGGGGAGCAGGTGTCAAGCCGTCCCCAGCGTCGAAGTGGCTTGGACTGACGGGGGATAGGGCCGGACGCATTCCAGTCGACGGAAATCTCCGTGTTACTGAGTTCGATGAGATCTATGCTCTGGGGGATACAGCGCTTACGGTCGGAACAGACGGCAAACCGCTTCCAGGGCTTGCGCAGGTCGCCAAGCAGCAAGGCGTCTATCTTGGGCGTTTTCTGAAGCGCGGGCCCACATCCACGCAGCCGTTCGTATTCAAAAATCGCGGAAACACCGCCGTCATCGGTCGCAATGCCGCTGTCTTCGATTTCGGATCATGGACGCTGAAGGGTCGGTTGGCGTGGCTGTTGTGGGCCTTCGTCCACGTCTATCTGCTCGTCAATTTCGAAAAGCGAATTCTCGTCAGCATTCAATGGATCAGCCGCTACATCACGCGACAGCGCGGCGCTCGCATTATTGATGAGCATCAATCGGAAGTGGACACGGATGAGGTGTCGTCGAAGAGCCACATTATGCGCCCGCCTTCGAGATTGATGCCAAAAGGAGGTAGATGATGAGTGTTCAATTCTGGCTCCTTTTGGTTGGCGGCGGCGCAGCATTCTTTGGATTTGCGATTTCGGTCGCATCGAAAATCGCAACGTGGATTGGCGCGATTATGCTGGTGGTCGGGTTGATCGGATTGGGCGGATATTTTTTCAACGGCAGTGAGAAGGCAGTTATCGACCCGCCGGATGTCGGCACCACAACCCGGAAGTAGTTCGGAAACAGAAAGGAAATATCATGTCCGAGAAAACACCGAGCCCCGAGAGCGACGCAGCAAGGTCAGATCCAAAGGTGGCAGACCAAAACCGGCAAGCTCTAACAAGCTGCGGAAATAGCCCTGCTTTTTCGATTGGCTCTCGATAGACGACGGGGAGACGAGCCTTTATGGGG
>CABHNZ010000057.1 GCA_902167985.1 Shinella sp. UYSO24 | reverse complement strand
TTTTTCCCGAAGAGAATGTCTTGCCATTGTCAATAAATACATATGTACGTATTGAATGGCAATGATAAATGCGGAGACACCCGATCTGCATCGGAGACCTCCCACCAAGTGAGGACGCAAGATGACCAGAACTGATTATGAGAACGCTGCGATCGAGACTACGGCCGAAGCACTGGCAGACGCGGGCCCGGTTTTATGGTCAACATGGTGCGCTACCGCGAGGTAGCTCACTATGATGCCGCGAGAGATCTTCCCCTCTGCTCGGGTCGCGAAGCTTATTTTCAGAGGTATGCGCCCGCCTTCAACACGGTCGCACAAGGAAAAGATTTCTCCGTCTTCTGGGTCGGAAACGTTCGTGGCGTTCTGGTCGGACAGGATGGCGAAGCTTGGGATGACATCGTCATTGTCCGGTATGCGAGCTTTGATGCGTTGCGGAAGATCCTTCAAAGCCCGGCCTATGCGGAACAGGCCGCACCACATCGGCGTGCCGCGCTTGCGGACTGGAAATTCCTCGTCACGACACAACCCGATCTGCCGCGGTGAACCGTGTGAAATTGTTCAGCGCAGCGCAGAGACACAAGGCTCCTGAGGTTGGCATCGCCTTAACAATAAGAAACGCGTGGTGAGGACGTATATTGCGTGTTTTATGCGGTGATCTAGCCAGCGATCTCTTGCCAGATCGTGATGGGGTGAGTGTGAAGCTGGCAATGATCTGCGGCGAAGATTGAAGAAGTTTGCGATTGGGCCGTGAGTTGAGACGAAACGCTGACAATGCCCTTCGCCTTACCGAGTCGAACCTAGGGACACGTTGTTTCCGAATTCTGAAGCCTGGCCTTATGGATGCTATTGCCTTTCCACTTGGGAACATTGCGGCGGCTAAAGACGGAGCTTCTACCAACACAATTGACTACCTTGGGTTGCCAATACCTCGTGCTTGAAGTTGGCTTCTGCTCCCACCTTCCTCTTCTGAACGCGTGCTGAACTAACGCCGGGTTTCCCCCGCGCACTTTCCGTCACGCCGTTCTTACTAACTCCATCAGGCTGAACGCACACTTCGGCTTGCATAGGCATTGTGGAGGCGCTGCTGGGTCAAGGCATCCTGCTTGGGAGCAATGCCAAAGGTTCTTGAATATTCGCGACTAAACTGCGATGCGCTTTCATAGCCAACCCTGTAGGCCGCTTCGGCAACATTGGCGGCCTCTGTCACCATAAGGCGGCGTGCTTCGAGCAAGCGTAATTGCTTCTGGAACTGAAGCGGAGTCATAGAGGTCAACGCTTTGAAGTGCTGATGGAATGACGACGGGCTCATCCGCGCGATCTCCGCTAGCTGTTCGACACGCAGCGTGTCTGCAAAGTTGGTGTGCAGCACCGACACGGCCCTGACGACGCGTTCGATATTGGATTCCGGCAGTGCCAGCTTGCAGATGTCACCGCCATGCGGCCCGCTCAGCAGCCAGTAGCATATTTCACGCACGATCGAAGGCGCCAGAACTGGAATAGCTTTCGGCGTCGCCAACAATCTCACCAGGCGAAGAATGCAGTCGGCCAGCGGTTGATCGACTTTCGCAACGAAAGCACAGGGACCTGATTCTTCTGATTGCGCCGGAAGTGCGTCCAGTTGTTCAAGGACGTTCCGCAAGGTTGCCACGTCGAAATCGATCAGGACGCCCACATAGGGAACCTCTTCGCTCGCCTCGACAATGCGGCCGGTCGCCGGGAGGCCAACGCTGACAACCAGGCACTCCATCGTTCGGTAGTTCAGCCGCTCTTCTCCGAAATGCAGCTCCTTTGCGCCCTCCAGCACAACGCAGAGCGACGGCCGATAGATGTTTCGCATCGGCATCATCGACTGAAATGAGCGGACAATATTGAAGCCATCAATGGCTGTCGGGAACAGGCCTTGGCCACCGCCCTGGGCTTCGATGTAATCCGTTACGGCTGAAAGTAGCGGTGCATTCATGCGCGGCTCCACATAGTCCAAGGGCCATGGCAGCACTTGGCTCCTCGCCGGCATATTCGCCTCCTCTGCAGGAATAGGCAAATTTCTTGAGAATTCGGGCATTCTGCTCATCGGACACTCCATCTAGCTTAAGGGTGCAACCAAGCGAGGAGTAACCTCAAAATGGCAGAAATTGTCGCCGGGTCAAGAGATCCTTCAATAGGGCGGACACAGCCCGCACCCTTGAGCAGTGAGTATGTGAAGAGTTGGCGGTTCATTGCCATATGCACCGTCCTGTTGCTGATCAACGCATTTTCGCAGATCGATCGGATCCTTCCGTTCATCCTCGCCGAAAAGATCAAAGCAGACCTGTCACTCAGTGATACCCAGATGGGACTGTTGACTGGCGTCGCCTTCGCGGTCTGTTACGCACTTCTGTCGTTGCCGCTCGCTCGCGCGGCGGATCGAGGATCACCACGGCTGGTCCTGGTCTCGTGCGTGCTGATCTGGAGTGTGATGACAACACTCGGCGGCTTCGCCGCCAGTTTCATGTTTCTTGCGCTGACCCGCTTCGGCGTCGCATTCGGAGAAGCAGGGGCAGTCCCGGCCGGCCATGCCTTGATTGCGCGCAAGATCGAACCGGAGCGGCGTGGCCTTGCGATCGGTCTTTTCGCGATGGGTATCCCGCTGGGAACGATGGCTGGATTTGCGGCTGGAGGTGCCATCGCGGATATCTTCGGTTGGCGTGTCGTACTGATGGGTGCCGGCGCCATCGGTGTCTTGATCGGCTTCTTGACGATCCTTGTCGCAGGTCCGACGCCGCGCCTGCATGTTACCGCCACGGGCAACGAACCATTTTTGCGGACAAGCCTAAACCTCCTGTCGGCACCGGCCTTTCGCTGGCTATTCCTAGGCACGATTTTCCTCGGTTTTGCCGGAGCACCGTTTTACGCCTTTTCTGTCCCGTTTCTAATTCGCACCCATGATTTCACTGCAACCGAGGTAGGCGTCTTCTTCGGACTGCTGCAGGGGCTGATGGGCATTGTCGGCACATTGGGCGGAGGTCGCTGGTTCGACCATGCCGTTCGCTCCGGATCTGGTCGCCTACTGGGTCCGCCTGCCGTCCTCTTCCTGGCGGCCAGCGTCACAACGACTGCGGCTCTGTTTGCCCCTGCGGGATGGATGTCCATCGCCTTGTTCGTCCCTTCGATGCTGTCATTCTCGTTCATGCTGCCCTGGGGTTTCGGCGCAGCGCATCTCGTTGCCGGACCCGGGCGTCAGGCGCAAGCATCGAGCCTCGTGATGACCGGGAGCGGCTTGATCGGACCGGCCCTCGGCCCCTTGTTCGTGGGCATGGTCAGCGACGCTGCAAGCGCCGCAGATATTCCAAATGGTCTCGCACTCGGCCTGTTGATCGTACCCTTGGCGAGCATCCTGTCAGGTCTTGCCCTTCTTGCCGCCAACCACCGGGTCAGCGCCTTCCTTCGGCAACGCTGAACACATCCTCATCCGCGCAACATCGAAACCGTCCCACAGTCAACTTAACGGAGACACCCCAATGTCTGATACCGACAATTCCCGCCGCACGTTCCTGGCTCTCGCAGCCGCTGTACCGTCGGCTCTCACCATGACCGGCATTGCGACCGCCCAAACCACACAGACCGCCGCCCAGAACACAGAACAACGCGTGGCAATCGTCACGGGATCTTCGCGCGGCATTGGCGCCGCCACGGCAAAGCGTCTGGCGCGTGAGGGCTACGCCGTCACGGTGAATTATCTGACCAATCGAGAACTCGCGGCTCAGGTGGTCCGCGACATTGAGGCAGCCGGTGGGCGCGCAATCTTCCGTCAGGCGGATGTGGCGGATCCGGCAGCGGTGCAGGCACTTTTCGACGCCAACGATGAGGCGTTCGGTGGCGTCGACGTCGTCGTCAACAATGCCGGCATCATGAATGTCGGCCTCTTTGCCCAGATGACAGACGAAGCCTTCGACCGGATGATCGCGACCAATGTGAAGGGCAGCTTCAACGTCCTGCGCGAAGCAGCACGCCGCGTGCGGGATGGTGGCCGTATCATCAGCCTCAGTTCGAGCATCATCAAGACGCCTCCACTCGCCACAGCGGCCTATGCTGCTACCAAGGCGACACAGGTGCTCTATTCAAGTGTCCTCGCAAAGGAACTGGCAGGCCGCAACATCTCCGTCAACGCCGTTGCGCCCGGCGCCGTCGACACTCAGCTTCTGCGTCAGCACGGTGAAGAAGCGCTCAGAGGGATCCCCGAGCAGACGCCGCTGGGTCGCCTGGGGCTGCCGGACGATATCGCAGGCACCATTGCCCTTCTGTGCTCGAAGGATGGCGCATGGGTGAATGGACAAACGTCTTCGCAAACGGCGGCCTCGGTTGAGACGGCCAGCCCGACAGCACCCCTCGGCCGCCAGTCAGGCCAGCGGGGTTCCACTCGACAACGATACCTCACCATCATCGCGAAGGAGAGCCTCATGAAATACAACACGCTCGGAAATACTGGTCTTTTCGTCTCTGAGCTTTGCCTCGGGACGATGACCTTCGGCGGCCAGGGGGTCTGGTCCAACATGGGCAATGTCCAGCAGGAAGACGCTGAAAGCCTGATCGCGCGTGCGCTTGACCATGGCATCAACTTCATAGATACCGCCGACATCTATTCCGGCGGCGTCTCCGAGGAAATTCTCGGCCAGTCGCTCAAGAACCTGAGTGTCCGGCGCGAAGACGTGGTCATCGCCACCAAGGTCTGCGGACCGATGGGCACAGGTCCGAACGAGGCCGGGAACTCGCGGGCGCATATCATGAACAGCGTCAAGGCGAGCCTGAGAAGGCTCCAGGTCGACTACATCGACCTCTATCAACTACACAACGTCGATTCTGCTACGCCGATCGAGGAAAGCCTGGCAGCTCTTGACATGCTCGTTCGGCAAGGCCTGGTTCGTTATGTCGGTGTCTCGAACTGGTCGGCTTGGCAGTTGGCGAGAGCCGTTGGCCACAGCGAACGGCTCAACCTGGCGAAGATCGCGACGACGCAGAACTACTACACACTCGCTGGCCGCGATATCGAGCGGGAGATCGTACCCCTGGTCAAGGCGGAGCGGCTTGGCCTTCTCGTCTGGAGCCCGCTCGCCGGTGGGCTGCTCAGCGGCAAATTCGGCGCGACAAACAAGGCGCCGAAGGCAGCCGCCGCACGACCTTCGACTTTCCGCCTGTCGCGATGGATCATGCCTACGCCGTCATCGAGGCGATGGAGCGCATCGGCCAACGGAAGGGCGTGAGCGTCGCTCGCATAGCACTCGCCTGGCTGCTGCACCAAACACATGTCACGAGCGTGATCATCGGCGCGAAGACGGTCAGTCAACTCGACGACAGCATCCGGTCGAACGAAGTGTCGCTCGACGTCAACGAACTGGCCGAACTCGACGCGGTGAGCAAACTCCGCCCCGAATATCCCGCCTGGATGCAACGAACGCGTCAGGCGCCGGAACGACCCCCGCTCGAAATCAGCGAAATCGCCGCCGAATAGGCTTGGATCCTGAACCCCCATTCTGGATCCTGGAAGGTCGCCCCCGCCCCCAGCGACCTTTGTCATCCGCCGGAGATGTCCTCCTCCGCGCCTCTCCGGCGGACCATCTCACCGAAAACAGGAAAGGAAATGATCATGTCCAGACCCTGGACGCTTGACGACATGCCGTCCCAGCAAGGCCGCACGATCCTCATCACCGGAACCGGTGGCCTGGGTTTCGAGGACGCCATTGCATTGGCCAGAGCCGGAGCTGAGGTGATCCTCGCCGGCCGCAATCCTACGAAAGGAGCTGAAGCCATCCGGCGCATCAACGACAAGGTGTCGAACGCTTCAGTGACCTTCGAGCAGGTCGATCTCGGCAGCCTCAATTCGATCGAGGCGCTTGCCGAGCGGCTGAAAGGAAGTCGCGATCATCTTGACGTGCTGATCAACAATGCAGGCGTCATGACGCCCCCGATGCGCAAGACGACTGACGACGGCTTTGAACTGCAGTTCGGCACGAATTATCTCGGTCACTTCGCCCTGACAGGCCACCTGTTGCCGCTACTGGTGCAAGGACGAGATCCAAGGGTTGTGACGCTCTCCAGCATCGCCGCAAAAGGCAAGAACGTCGCGATCGACTTTGACGATCTGCAGGCGGAGCGAAACTACAAGCCCATGCCCGTCTACAGCCAGTCGAAGCTCGCCTGCCTGATGTTCGCACTCGAATTTCAGCGACGCAGCGAGGAGGCTGGTTGGGGTATCACCTCCATCGCTGCTCATCCTGGCATCTCCCGAACGGACCTGCTGCACAACGCACCGGGACGCCGCAGCGCGCAAGGACTTCTGCGGTCGCTTTTGTGGTTCCTGTTTCAACCCGCGTCCCAAGGGGCACTGCCGGCCCTGTTTGCCGCCACGTCTCAGCATGCCCGCGGCGGCAAGTATTAGGCCCTGATCGGCTAAGCGAAACCCGCGGCCACCCTACCGAGGCGCAAATCCCGCCACAGGCAAATGAGCTCCACGTCGCCAAGAGACTTTGGGATATCTCGGAAAAGCTGGTCGGCATTGAATACGAGGGCCAACCTACAACGACGCCAGATGCGCTTGTCGTCGCGCAGACTCTGAGACAAGGGAGCTAAGAATGGATCCGCTCGCAGATCTCGTCGATTGGATAGCGCTATACGGAGTCGTCGGCCTTCTTTCGATCGGTCTCGCGGAACGCTTCGTCCCCGCGCTTCCGTCCCACGGCGTGCTGGTAGCAATCGGCATTGCCGCCAATGACGATGCATGGTCAGTTCATACCGCTGTGGCCAGCACCGCAATTGGGAGCTTCATTGGCGCGCTTGCGCTGTACCTTCTTGTGCGCGCTATCGGAGAAAGTAATTCCGTCGCACTTCTCCATTTCGTCGGCAAGTGGATTGGTGTTTCCCGTCAACGCATTGACCAAACCCTACCTTCGCTGCGCACCCGGGAACAAGCGATCGCCATCACATCGCAGCTCATCCCCACGGTGAGGTTGATCTCTCCCCTGGCGGCAGCGCTTTTAGGGACAAGTATGCTACGTTTCGCGTCTGGCGTGGCGGTGGGCATCGTGTTGTGGAACGGGTTGTTCATCGCCGCCGGCTACCTGGCCGTCATGGCGCTACCGGACATCAACTCTTCGGCGTTTGCCCTCAAAATACTGGCACTCCTCGTTTTGTGGAAGCGCTGATTGCCGTGACATTGCGGCTGCAACTTCGCTGCTCGAAACAAGCTTGGTCGAGCGGGGATGCGCAATGAGCAGCAAAACGGCAGATGCGCTCCTGTTCTTTCGTGCCTGGCTTTCTGCGCCTTTGCAGGTGGCTTCGGTTACGCCTTCAGGACGCGCGCTCGCATCGCTTATGACCAGCGAGATCTCTGCGGATAGCGGAACCGTCATTGAACTTGGTCCAGGAACGGGCGTCTTCACCGAAGCTCTGCTCAATCGTGGAGTTTGCCAGTCGGATCTCATTCTTGTCGAATATGGCGTAGATTTCGCCCGCGAGCTTACGATGCGCTTCCCGGCGGCGACCACCCTTCGGATGGACGCGGCGCAACTGCGCAAGTTCGAACTTCAGACTTCGGCGCCCATTGGCGCGGTCGTGAGCGGTCTTCCTCTTTTATCAATGCCAGTCCGAAAAGTGATCGCCATTCTTGAAGGTGCCTTTTCGCATCTTCGTCATGATGGTGCATTTTACCAGTTCACTTACGGTCCACGATGCCCGATCCCGAGGCCCCTGCTTGATCGGCTAGGCCTGAAGGCGACGTTCATTGGCGGGACACTCGCGAACGTGCCGCCCGCTGCGGTCTATCGCATCAGTCGGCGGCGACGGCGCCCATCACTGGTAGCGACGTGAGGTACGTGAGAGTGGTGGGTCCCTCCCGAGATTTCGAGATTGAACCACCATTGCGAAGGAAGACTTACCGCCTTGCGCAGCTTTAATCACCTAATCTTCCCGGTCGGGCTGCTCTAGGTTCAGGAAGGTTGGGCGGCTTGAAGAGAATGATTCCGAACGAACGCAGTTGCAATCATCAGGAGGCTAGATCCGAATGACGGACCCGCAAGACACACAGTTCTTACCCCTTACCCGGCGCCAGGTCCTGGAAGCTGGAACGGTCGTTTCAGCCTCCGGAATGATATCGACGGCGACCGCACAAGAGCAAACACAGGTGACAACCTCTCCTTCTCTGCACGAAAACGGGACCACCGTTCACATAGCTTGCCGCGTCAATGGCCAGCCAACGGCAATCGATATCGATGCGAGAGCATCCCTGCTGGACATGTTTGGTGAACGACTGGGCCTCGTCGGTGCCAAGAAGGGATGCGACCACGGTCAGTGCGGTGCCTGCACCGTCCACATTGATGGCCGACGGATTGCTTCCTGCCTGACGCTCGCAGCCAAGGTCAATGGTCGCGAGGTCACAACCATCGAAGGTATCGGAAGCGCGGACGGCCTTCATCCCATGCAGCAAGCCTTCATCGACCACGATGCCCTGCAATGCGGCTATTGCACGCCCGGGCAGATCATGGCCGCGATTGCGTGTGTAAAAGAGGGGCACGCTTCAACACAAGAAAACATCCGGGAATACATGAGCGGCAACATCTGTCGCTGCGGAGCCTATGTCGGCATCGTTGCGGCGATCGAACAGGCCGCTCCTCAGATCGGGCGGGGCTGAGCTATGAGATCACTATCCTATGTCCAAGCCAAAACTGTGCGCGAAGCCATCGAAGCATATACCGCGGCAGGCGAAGGTGCGCGCTACATTGCTGGCGGAACCACTCTTTACGACTTGATGAAACTCGGTGTCGAGCGGCCCGCCCATCTGGTCGATATCGCCTCTCTGGAAGGGGCTGACCGGATTGATACAAGCGGTGACGTTCTGTTTTTCGGCGCCGGAGCGCTTATGGCAGATGTTGCCGAAAATGACGTCGTCCGCCGTGACTATCCCGTCTTGGCCGAGAGCCTTTCGAAAGCCGCCTCTCAGCAGCTTCGCAACATGGCGACCGTTGGTGGCAATCTGCTGCAACGCACCCGTTGTCCCTATT
>CABHNZ010000056.1 GCA_902167985.1 Shinella sp. UYSO24 | reverse complement strand
AAACGTGACCGTCATTTGTCTTCTAGTGAATGGCCTAAACCATCCGCGAGACGCCGCCGACCACGTTTCTCTTTCTTCTCATATTCAATTGTCAAAAAACCGACACCCAGATCCACAAAAGACCCAAACGTCAAAACCCCAGGAGCCAAACCGTTAAATCCGGCTCATCAGCATCGCAGCCAACTTCTCAGAGAGTTTTAAAACGAACATCGTCGTCGCTTGCAGCGCCGCCGCCCTCGTCAGTGAGCGGGGTTATAGATCCGACATTCCAAACCGTCAACAGCCACTGTCAAAGAAACTTCACGAAAATGACAAGCCATTGAAATAATGTGATTGTTTGCCGGATCTTCACCCTTCGCGCCGATCCTGCCTGTCACGCCACCGGGCGCCCCCACTGGAAAAGCACCCGCAAATCGCCTCCCGCCCGCTTTCTGCCCCGACAAGTCCATAATCCGGTGTTTATCCGCCTATAATGGCTGGTTCCCGCTCTCCGGCCGTGGGCGGATGAGCACGCGGCGGCGGATGGCTGGGGATGGCTGGGGATGGACCCCGCGCTGTTTGACTCGCGCAGGCGAAACGGGCACATGTTTGTTCCGCATTACAACGGCAGGATGAACGGGCGGCCGCCGCCTGTCATTCACACCTATATATAAGAGCGAAGACCGGGCCGGACATGGGCACGGCCGAAGGGGACTGGCGAAGCAAGGAATGATGACGGCCCGCAGCATGATCCGCACGCTCGGCGACGAACCGCCGATCCTGGCCGATGGTCGTCGCGCGCCCGACCGTCGCGAGATTTCGCTGCGCTGGCTCTCCGGCACCTTCCTGACCGGCATCACCTCTTCCGTCCTGATGGGTGTCGCGCTCTTTGCAGCGCTTGACGGCCGCCAGCAGATGGCAACCCCGGCAGAAGCCTATGCCGGCCTGCCGCATGCCGATCACGACGATATCGCCTCGCGCGGCAAACGGCTTCTCGGCGGCAATATCGTCGCCATGCCGACCGACCGCAAGATCATGGAGGTCTCGACCGTCGTCCACGAGGGCAACAAGGAAGTGGTCCGCCGTCGCCCCTTCGCCCATGTGAAGATGACGCTTGCCTTCAACCATGTGGCGCCGGAACCCTATCCGCCCTTCGATCCCCTGAACATCTTCGCCTCCGGCGATGCGCCGCCGCCCTCTGCCAGCCGCACCGGCGCCATCTATGGCTCGAATGTCGAATCCGACGTCAGCCTGCAGACCTCGGCCTTTCCGACAAGGGGCAACACATTTGCCTATGCCGCCGGCATGACGCTTGCCGAAGTGGAGGAGAATGTCCGCTCCAACGGCTCGCTTCTGACCGCCGGTCAGGCGCAGATGTCGGCGCTCAACTATGTCGACCCGCGCCGCTTCTCCTCCCGCGACGACGACGATGTCGATCTGGCCTCCGGCCCGGCCGCCCGCGTGGTGGAAGAAAACATGTCGGTCTCGACGCCGGAAGTCGTCACCTCCAGAGCCGCGACTATGCCGACGACATCATTCCGGTGCGCCGCGCCATGTCGGTCGCCGAGGCGATGACCGAGGTCGGCTATCCCGACGGCAAGGCGAAGGAGATCTCCGGCTATCTGCAATCGCGTCTCGGCGATGCGAACCTGCAGCCGGGCGATGTGCTGCGCATCGGCGTCATCCAGGAAGGCCAGATGGTGCTGGTGGTGCGCGCCAGCCTCTATCGCCGCAACCAGCATCTGGTAACGGTCGCGCTCGACGATCACGGCCGTTTCGTCAATGCCGCCGAACCGGCAAGGCTCGATGCGGTGGCCGGCGCCTTCAGCGGCCAGCCGGCGCAGGCCGTCGCCGGTCGCGAATTGCCGAGCGTCTATGACGGCATCTACCGGGCCGCCCTCTCCTACGGCATGACCACCGACATGACCGCGCTGATGGTGAAACTGCTGGCCAGCAATGTCGATCTGCAGGCGCAGTTGAAGCCGACCGATACGATCGAGGCCTTCTTCTCTGTCGCAGACGACAAGGGGCAGGCGACGAAGGATTCGGAACTTCTCTACGTCAACGCCCATTTCGGCGATACGACACTGCGCTTCTACCGTTTCCAGAATGCCGATGACGACGACAGCGTCGATTATTTCGACGAGAACGGCCATAGCGTGCGCCAGTTCCTGTTGCGCAGCCCCGTACCGAACGGTCGTCTGACCTCCGGTTTCGGCATGCGCCGCCACCCGATCCTCGGCTTCTCGCGCATGCATACCGGTGTGGACTGGGCAGCACCCCGCGGCACGCCGATCATCGCAACCGGCAATGGCGTCGTGGAAAAATCCGGCTGGTCCTCCGGCTATGGCAACCAGACGATCCTGCGCCACGCCAATGGCTATGAATCCTCCTACAATCACCAGAGTTCGATCGCCTCGGGCATTCGCGAAGGTGCCAAGGTCACGCAGGGCCAGGTCATCGGCTATGTCGGCAACACCGGGGAATCGACCGGTCCGCATCTGCATTACGAGCTGATCGTCAACGGCACCAAGGTCGATCCGATGAAGGTGCGCCTGCCCGGCGGTGAATCGCTCGAAGGCAAAGAGCTCGCCCGCTTTGAGGATGAGCGCAAGCGTATCGACAATCTCCTGAACACGCAGTCATCGGATCAGGTCGCCTCGAAGTAAGGCGCCATTCGCCTTCAACGTGGTGCTACAGGCCGGCAACCTTTCGCAGAGCCGCATTGATGCGTGACTGCCAACCCTTGCCCTCCGCCTTGTAGTATTCGACGATATCGGCATCGAGGCGGATCGTCACCGGTGTCTTGGTCGTCGTGAGAGGTGGGCGCCCTCGTTTTGCGATCTCGTGCCGAAAGGCCTCCGCAAGGTCGGGCATAGCCTCGCCAAACGGCCGCATCGACGCCAGTTCTGCCTCGCTACTCGGCCGTTCTAACTCGGGGTCAGGGCCGACCAGTTCACCGGTTTCACTGTGAACCCACCAGCCATCGGCATCCTGATACAGACCACCTTTGTCGATGAGAGCCCGCATCTCGCGATCGTAAACCTCCCAGCGCCGCTGCATTTCCACGCTATCGGCCTCGGTGTCTCCAAGATCCCTGGTAATGAACATTGGCCACTTGCTAGACATCCATCCGCATCCTTTCACGACCATTGGCCCGCCGCATGGAGATGATCGACAAGGCTTCCGCCCCGAGAGGCCGCCCCACCACAGCCAGGACGACTTCTCCCCGAAACAGTCCGATAGCGAGAAAGCGTCCCATCCTGCTTGGCTCGATCTTTGCTGTCAGGAAAAACTCAAGCGGCAAATCGGCAAAATCCAACCCGTGCTTGGCGAGGTTGCTCCGTCGTTTCGCTTCGTCCCACACCAGCCGCATGGTCAGATCCACCACAAATATTGTACGTACAATATTTCAGGCTTGTTTTCAAGCATCAGGTGCCCAGGTCCCCAAAAAACGAAAAAGGCCGCCCCGAAGGGCGGCCTCTTGATTTCGGTTTATGCGGCCTCGTTGACCGCCACATTGCGAACCCGGAAATGCAGCCGGTCGGAACCGGATGTCACGGCGACCGTCGACCCGTCCGGAATGTGACCGCCGAGGATCTGCTCGGCGAGCGGGTCCTGGACGAACTTCTGGATGACGCGCTTCAGCGGCCGCGCGCCATAGACCGGGTCGTAACCCTTTTCCGCCAGCCATTCGCGCGCATCCTCGCCCAGTTCCAGCGTGATCTTGCGATCGGCCAGAAGCTTGAACAGACGCTGCATCTGGATATCGACGATCGCGCCCATCTCGTTCCGCTTCAGGCGGTGGAAGAGGATGATCTCGTCGACGCGGTTGAGGAACTCCGGCCGGAACGAAGCCCGGACGACGCCCATCACCTGTTCGCGAACGCTGTCCGTATCCTGATCTTCCGCAAGGTTGGTCAAGTATTCGGCCCCGAGGTTCGAGGTCATGATGATGATCGTATTCTTGAAGTCGACCGTGCGGCCCTGCCCGTCCGTCAGACGCCCGTCATCGAGCACCTGCAGAAGAACGTTGAACACATCCGGATGCGCCTTCTCGATCTCGTCGAACAGCACGACCTGATAGGCTTGCGCCGCACCGCCTCGGTCAGCGAGCCGCCTTCCTCATAGCCGACATAGCCGGGAGGGGCACCGATCAGCCGCGACACGGAATGCTTCTCCATGAATTCGGACATGTCGATACGAACCATCGCGGTTTCGTCGTCAAACAGGAAGCGCGCCAGCGACTTGGTGAGCTCCGTCTTGCCGACGCCGGTCGGGCCCAGAAAGATGAACGAGCCGATCGGCCGGTTCGGGTCCTGAAGTCCGGCGCGCGAACGGCGAACGGCGCGCGAAACGGCCTGAACCGCATCGCCCTGACCGACGACCGACTTGGCCAGCTCGTCTTCCATCCGCAGAAGCTTGTCGCGCTCGCCTTCCAGCATCTTGTCGACCGGAATGCCGGTCCAGCGGGAAACCACATGCGCGATCGCATCCGGATTGACGACTTCCTGCACCATGGCATTGGCCGAACTGTCCTGCGCTTCCGCTTCCGAAAGCCGCTTTTCGAGGTCGGGAATGACGCCATAGGTCAGTTCGCCGGCACGCTGGAACTCGCCCTTGCGCTGGGCGATCGCCAGATCGTTGCGGGCTTCGTCGAGCTGCTTCTTCAGGTCGGCTGCAAGACCGAGCTTCTGCTTTTCCGCCTGCCAGCGGGCCGTCAGCGCATCCGCCTGCTCTTCGAGCGAGGTCAGTTCGCCTTCAAGCTTGATCAGCCGGTCGGCAGACGCCGCATCGGTTTCCTTCTTCAGCGCTTCGCGCTCGATCTTCAGCTGGATGATGCGGCGATCGAGTTCGTCGAGCTCTTCCGGCTTACTATCCACCTGCATGCGAAGACGCGACGCGGCCTCGTCCATCAGGTCGATGGCCTTGTCCGGCAGAAAGCGGTCGGTGATGTAGCGGTTCGAAAGCGTCGCAGCCGCAACCAGCGCGGAATCGGAGATCCGCACCTTGTGATGCTGCTCGTATTTTTCCTTGAGGCCGCGCAGGATCGAGATCGTGTCCTCGACGGTCGGCTCATCGACCATCACCGGCTGGAAGCGACGGGCAAGCGCCGGATCCTTTTCCACATGCTTGCGATATTCGTCGAGCGTGGTCGCGCCGACGCAATGCAGCTCGCCGCGGGCAAGTGCGGGCTTTAAGAGGTTCGAGGCATCCATCGCGCCATCAGACTTGCCGGCACCGACCAGCGTGTGCATCTCGTCGATGAACAGGATGATCTCGCCGTTTTCCGCCTGCACTTCGTTGAGCACGCTCTTCAGCCGCTCTTCGAACTCGCCGCGATATTTTGCACCGGCGATCAGCGCACCCATGTCGAGCGCCATCAGCCGCTTGTCTTTGAGGCTTTCCGGCACGTCGCCATTGACGATGCGCAGCGCAAGGCCTTCGGCGATCGCCGTCTTGCCGACGCCGGGCTCACCGATCAGGACCGGGTTGTTCTTGGTGCGGCGCGACAGGACCTGGATCGTGCGACGAATTTCGTCGTCACGGCCGATCACCGGGTCGAGCTTGCCTTCGCGGGCCTCGGCGGTGAGGTCACGGGCATATTTCTTCAGCGCGTCAAAGCCCTGTTCGGCATTGGCGCTGTCGGCCGTGCGGCCCTTGCGGATATCGTTGATCACCTGATTGAGCCCCTGAGCAGTAACGCCGGCCTTCTTCAGCGTGGCGGCCGTCGAAGCCGAGTTCTCGATCGCAAGCGCAAGCAGCAGCCGTTCGACGGTGACAAAACTGTCGCCCGCCTTCTTGGCCGCGTCTTCGGCGGTCGAAAACACCTTGGCAAGCGGCTGCGACAGATAGATCTGCCCGTCGCCACCGGCAACCTTCGGGAGTTTGGCAAGAGCCGCATCATTGGCGATACGCGCTTCCTTGGCGCTACCACCGGCGCGCTCGATCAGCGATGATGCCATGCCCTGCTCGTCGTCGAGCAGCACTTTAAGAACATGTTCGGCGGAGAACTGCTGGTTGCCCGCGGCAAGCGCCTGGGTCTGTGCCGACTGAAGAAAGCCGCGAACGCGTTCGGAATATTTTTCGATATTCATAAGTCTACCTCCTGGATCGTCCTGCCCTTCATTAAGGCACAGGCCGACGATTGAGATTGAGCTCCCTCAAAGGCGAGCCCGGCCGGCTGGACCGGCTTCGTCGAGAGATATGGTGAGGGATTATCGGGGTTTAAAGACGTGCGCTTGTCAAAAACATCTGCCTCCGACCGGCCGCAGCGAAACGCGGTCCAAACGCCCGCATATCCCATGGCAGCAACGGCAAAGGGCCGGCGCAAGACGCGCCGGCCCTCGACATTCCCCTGCAGAACGGGAGGAAATCAGTCCTTGTATTCAGGCGCTTCGCGATCCAGCACCCGACGCAGGCTTTCCAGATGCATGCGGGCACTTTCCGGATCGCCCTCACGCATCTGCTTGGCAGCCGCAATGGCGATATGCTCGGCCACCGGCACCAGCTTGCGGCCGGTGGACATCGCCTTCACCTGCACCTCGGCAGCGCGCTCCAGATAATAGAGATCGTCCCAGGCTTCCGCGATATTCGGCGCGCAGACCATGACCCCATGATTACGCATGAACAGAATGTCGGCATCGCCGATGACCGAGGCAATACGGTCGCCCTCGGTATTGTCGAGCGCCAACCCGTTATAATCCTCGTCGACCGCAACGCGGCCGTAGAATTTCAGCGAGGTCTGGCCGGCATAGATGAAGGGATGCCCCTCGATCATGCTGAGCGCCGTCGCATAGGGCATATGCGTGTGGAAGGCAGCGCCGACGCGCGGCATCATCTTGTGCAGTCGGGCATGGATGAAGAAGGCGGTCGCTTCCGGCTCGCCATCGCCGGAAATCACATTGCCCTCATAGTCGCAGATCAGAAGCGACGAGGCCGTGGCCTCCTTGAAGGCCCAGCCGAGCCGGTTGACGAGAAAGAGATCCGGATGACCGGGCACGACGGCCGAAAAGTGATTGCAGATCCCCTCTTCCAGTCCGTGATGTGCCGCCATGCGAAGCGTGGCGGCAAGATCGGCGCGAGCCTCCCAGATTTCCGGCGTGTCGAGCGGCAGGTTTCTGAGGACGGCCGGTCCCTTGGTGAGGTTCAGTTCATGTGCCATCGGTAGTCGTTCCCTTTTATGTCTTCGGCATTGGCTGGCCGGATATCGGCGACGCGCATACCCTCTTGTCAGGTCGATGCCGCGCCGCACCAGGCGCCGCGACGATACGCCAAGGCCCTCCGGAAGAACAAGAACTTATCCGGCCCGCCATGGACAATCGGCATCAAAGCCAGCCCGATTGCGCAAAGAGCCCGGGCACCGCATCGAGCGTCGCGACAATCGCATTCGACTGATAGTCCGCAAGCGGGCGCCGGCCCGTGCCGCGGTCTACCCAGACAGTCCGGAACCCCAGTCGCGCGCGGCCGCCAGATCGAGATGCGGGCTGGCGCAGATATGCACGAGATCGCCCGGATCGACGCCCAGCACCGACCACGCATGCCGGAAGATCGCCGGCGAGGGCTTGTAGGCCAGCGCCTGTTCGGCCGTGATAACCCTGTCGATCACGCCGCCGAGCTGGGCAATATTACCGGCAATGATGCCGTCATCCGTATTGGAGATGACCGCCAGCCGGAAACCCGCCTGCTTGAAACGCTGCAATGTCGAAACGACTTCCGGAAACGGCGGCATACGGCCGATCGATCCGGTCAGGAGCTGCGCATCCGATGGATGAAAGACGAGGCCGAACTCATCCATCGCCAGCTTCAGCGCCTGCGACGTGACATCGGCAAAGCTGCGATGCGGCCTTTCCTGTTCCAGCCGGTGCTCATGGCGATCATAAACGGCGATGAACGCATCCCGATCCACATGGCCGGCCCCCACCCCGTATCTGGCCTCACCCTTTCCCGCAAGGATCGTCTCCATCGCGGCAAGCAGCCCCTCATCCCACTGGATGAGCGTTCCATAACAATCGAAAGTCAGCCACCGGGGCTTTGCACCTGTCAAACTCATAACCTTGCATCCTCATGCGCCTTTGCCTGTCACGGAGGAGATTGACAGCCGCCGCCATCATTGAGAAATTAAATCTAACCATTTCTTCAATCGTAAAATCGAATGATAACCGATCTCGACCTTCTCCGCACATTCGCTGCCGTGATCGACGCGGGTGGTTTCACCCGTGCGGCAGAGCGCGTGCATCTCACCCAGTCGACAGTCAGCCAGCAGATCAGGAAGCTGGAAATCCAGATCGGCCACCCGCTCGTCCTGCGCGACAAGTCCGGCGGCGGCGTGCGCGCCACCGAAGAGGGGGAGATCCTGTTGAGCTATGCCCGCCGTCTTCTGGCGACGGCGGCGGAAGCAGCCGACATGCTGGGCAGGCCGCGCAGTCCCCGGCCCGTTCGCCTCGGCGTGCCGGAAGACTTTGCCGGCCGCCGGCTGATCGATCTTCTCGCCGGCTTCGCCGCCACGGCAACGGAGATCCGGCTGGATACTGTGAGCGGCTGGAGTGTGGAACTGCGCCGCCTCCTCGATCTCGGCGAACTGGATCTCGCGCTCGTCAAACGCGAACGGGGCGATGGCCCGAGCCTTGCCACATGGCCGGAAGAGCTTGTCTGGGTGGCCGGTCCAGACCGGAAAACCGGCCGAGCCGGCACGCAGTCTTCACCGGGTGCGGCCCAGCCGCAGCGGGTGCCGCTGGCGCTTTTCCCGGCGGGCTGCGTCTATCGCGAACGGGCCATCCGCTGCATGGAAGAGAGCGGCCGTGCCTGGCATATCGCCTATACCAGCCAGGGCCTGATGGGCGTGCAGGCCGCCGTCGCCTCGGGCCTCGGCATAAGCCTTCTGCCGAAGGATGCGGTCCTTGCCGAACACCGCTACTTGAGCGAGGCCGAAGGCTTCCCGCCGCAATCCGATACCGAACTTGCCCTGATCAAGCCGAAGGGGCGGCTGACCAGAGAAGCGGGCATCGTTGCCGGTTTCCTCACCGAAAACCTCTTCGCCAACACCTGAACTGTGACCGGCACGCCGGCATGCAGCGCCCCATCGAAATGTCACGACAATATCGCCCAATCCCTAAGAGGCGACTGGGCGTAAAGCCCGCGCAGGTCTATCCTCGCCGATAACCAAATCGAGGCATTCGGGAGGAGTATTCACCATGAGCGACGAGAAGAAACAGCATGACGTTGCCTGCCACTGCGGCACGGTGAGACTGAAGGTGAAGCTGACGGACGAGTTCAACACGATCCGTCGCTGCACCTGCTCCTACTGCCGGATGCGCGGCGCCATCGCCGTCTCGGCAAACCTCGCCGATATGGAATTCGTTGCCGGTGAAGACAATCTGACGCTCTACCAGTTCAACACCGGTGCGGCGAAACACTATTTCTGCAAGACCTGCGGCATCTACACCCACCATCAGCGGCGGTCGAACCCGACCCAGTTCGGTCTCAACGTCGCCTGTATCGCAGGTGTCAGCCCCTTCGATTTCAGCGAGGTGCAGGTGATGGATGGCGTTGCCCACCCGAACGATACCGGCGGCAAGGCCCGTATCGCCGGCATATTGCGCTTCGAGCCGCTGTCCTGAGAAGCAGTCGCGGCACCGGCCCGCGGCAGCAGCCCCCATCATGCCCGGCCGGCCGCGGGAGCCAGATCCGGCTCCGGAAGAGCTGTCGGCGAGCGGCCGGAAGGTTCGCCATACCTTAGAGCAATTCCAGCAAAAGTGGGAACCGGTTTTGCGTCCGGAATTGCGTGAAAACAAGAGATAGAGCAGTT
>CABHNZ010000055.1 GCA_902167985.1 Shinella sp. UYSO24 | reverse complement strand
TTACGTTGAAAAACTGTCCGGTATCAAATCGGAATCGCGTCCGGTTAACTCTCGGAATAGTGTCCGGTTTTTGATCGGAATCCCGTCCGGTGAATCATCGGAATCTACATTGTCCACGGCATGGGCTTCTCGCCGGACCACAAGACGCTCGCGGTCGTTTCGATCGGCTCCAACTCCGTGACCTTCATCGACACCACCACGAATGCAGTGAAGCACACCACCTATGTCGGCCGCTCTCCGCACGAGGCCTTCTTCACGCCGGACGGCAAGGAAGTGTGGGTGACCGTGCGCGGTGAGGACTATATCTCGGTCATCAACGCAGCGACCTTCGAGGAAAAGGCGCAGATCAAGGTGCCCGCGGCCCCGGCATGCAGATCTTCTCGCCGGACGGGAAGTACGGCTATATCTGCTCGTCCTTCAACCCGGAGACCGTCGTGGTATCCGTTGCAGACCACCAGATCGTCGGCCATGTGAAGCAGGAAAGTCCCTTCTGCCCGAACATCGCCGCCTCGCCGGATGGCAAACAGGTCTGGTTCACGCTGAAGGATGTCGGCAAAACGCAGGTCTTCAATGCGCAGGCGCCCTTCGACCTGATCAAGACGATCGACACCGGCGCGATCACCAACCACGTCAATCTCATCACCAACAAGAATGGCAGCTTTGCCTATGTGACGGTGGGCGGCCTTAACGAGGTAAAGGTGTTCCGCACCGACACGTTCGAGCAAGTCGCGACCATTCCCGTCGGCAACCTGCCGCATGGCATCTGGCCCTCGGGCGATGGCACCCGCGTCTATGTCGGTCTGGAGAATGCCGACCAGTTCGCGGTGATTGACACGCTGACCAACAAGGTGATCGCCAATATTCCGATCGGCCAGGCGCCGCAGGCGGTCGCCTATGTTCCGAACGCCGTGCCGGAGGGCGATGGCCTGGCAAACCTGGTGCCTCTTGGCAAGGCAGGCGAAGCTGCCCACCTGAAGCTTTCCGCCAAAGGCGAGAAGGACAAGACACCGTCCAGTGTTTCCTTGTTTGATCAGGGTCTGACCCAGGTCTTGCAGGCCTCGGTCACGGGACTGGAACCCAAGACCATGTATGTGCTCGCACTATCCGACAAGGCAGACGGCAGTGGTCCGCTGGAAGGTTTGTCAAACTTCATGACCAATCCGGCAGGCTCGGCTATCGTCAATGCCGTGGGACCGATCCGGCAGATCGTAGAGGCCAAGCACAAGGACGAACGCCGCTACCTTGTGGTGGCTTCCGTTGAAGACGGCAAGCCCGGCAAGGTGCTGCAGGTGCAGGCTGCAGAGTAATGATGACCGGATGGTCCGCGTGGAAACGCGGGCCATCCTTGCGAAGGTTCAGGATATGGATGACTTGCTGTCCCAGGTGGAGCCGATGATCCCAGCCCTCAGGCGTTATGCGCGAGGTCTGGTGCGCGACACCGAAGCCGCCGACGACATCGTTCAGGATTGTCTGGAGCGGGTTGTTCTCAACTGGAGCCGCCGCCGCGATGAGAACGCACGCTCCTGGGTGTTTGCCATCCTGCATAATCTGGCAGTCAACAGGCTGCGGCAGGATGCCCGGCGCGGGACTTCCCTGCCGATCGAAGATGCACCCGAAGCCTCGAATGCTCGACCCCCCACGCAGGAGAATATCATCTATGGCCAGGAGGTCATGGCGGCGGTTGATCGCCTGCCACCGGATTACCGCAGCATTCTGCTGCTGGTCTCGGTGGAGGATCTTTCCTATGCCGAAGCGGCAAAAGTCTTGGAAATTCCGCTGGGAACCGTCATGTCAAGACTGTCACGGGCACGTGAGCAGTTAAGGACGATGCTGGAACTGAAGCCCGCGGCAGCCACGGCCGGCGGCCCCTATATCCGGAGGGTGAAATGAACATGAAGCCGATCACCGAAGACGACCTCCATGCCTATGTGGATAATGCCCTCGACGTAGAGCGTCGCCAAGACGTGGCCGAGTACCTGCTGGATAACCCAGAAGCCGATGCTCGGGTCACCGCCTACCGGACTCAGGCCGCAGCGCTGCGCCTTTCCCTTGATTCCGTGGCGCGCGAGCCTGTGCCGTCCAGACTGAACCTGAGGACAATCGTGGCGTCCAATCCCCCTGCCCGCCCGCCACAGCTATTTCGGCTGGCTGCGGCTGCCGCCCTTCTTTTGGCGATCGGTGCGACCGGAGGCTGGATGGTCAAGAGCTACACGCTACCTCCGACTGAGGGCGTGGCCGCGCTCGCGCAGGAGGCATCTGCCAGCTACGGCACCTTTGCCTCAGATCGTCTGCATCCCGTTGAGGTGCGCGCGGACGGAAGCGACACGCTTCAGCAATTCGCGGCCGCCACACTGGGACGCTCCGCCGCCATTCCGGATCTGAGTAAAGCCGGCTATCGGCTCATGGGCGGGCGTGTGATCCCGACGGCCCACGGTCCCGGCTTCATGCTGATGTATGACGACGACAAGGGCACCCGCCTCGTCATGCTCACCCGCCCCATGATGGTGGACCAGAACAAGCCGATGGTAGCCAGCAAGACCGGCAACGTCAGGGGATGGAGCTGGGCTAAGAACGGCTTGGGCTACAGCCTCGTCGGAGCGCTGCCACATGAAGACCTGCATCCGATCGCGGATGCAGTCCGTTCCCAGATTTAGGTTCGCCTATCTCAAACGTCTTGCTCTTGATTAGAGCTGAACTGGCGCCCCATAGTTTCTGTGAAACCTTTAGCTTCGATAGCCATCTCGATCGCTGATTAACAAGGGTGATCGATGAACGCTCGCACAACAGGTGCATGACCATAGGACATCCTTGTCAGGCAATACAGCGAGGAAGTAATGGTCTCAAGCCGACCACCACGATAGCAATGCGATCGTGGGCGCTAGCGTAAAGTCCGGTATGGTCGTCCGACTTGGGCATGCCCCGCTGTTCCACCAGTGTAGCTTTGAAAGGAAACTCAGTTCCCGCCCCGCGTGCCGGTACGCAGGCACAGGAGGAGCGCAAAGGTCAGTAGAACGGCGGCGCCCGCCGTCGCAGCGTTTCCAACGAGATTTGTCGCCACGGCACCTAAACCCGCTCCAGCCAGGAAACTTAGGGACACGGCTCCGAATTTTTTCGATTGCTCCAAATCACTCGTATCGCGATGTCGACTGACACCCCTGAATAAGGACTCCGTCGCCCTGCGAAGATTTCCTGTGGCGATTACCGAATTGTATGACCACTTATCAAGTTTGGTGAAGATCGAGCTTTGGACGGAGGCAACAAAGGAGATGGCCAGCACAATTGGCATACTTGGAAAGCCCGTCGGCAGGAACGCTACGATGATTAGAACAACGAGCTCGAGAAGAAGGCTGATCAGATTGATCCAGGGCTCTCCTCGCGCTGAGGCAAGCTCTCTTACCCAAAATGCTGCAAATACGCCAAAAATGAACGCGACGATCGGCATGAGATGGCGAACGGCTTCCGACCATTGACCTGTGGCCGCATTAATCCCCAGGAGTACCACATTGCCCGTCTGGGCATTGGCAAACACGCCGCCCTGGCCAACCCACGTGAAGGCATCGAGGTAGCCTCCCGCGCAACTTAGCAGAATGGCCAGAGGGAATGTCCCAGCCAGCTTTGAAGGCGCGCCATTACGCTGCGAAACTTCAGTTTCCCCGACCATTTCCGCCTTAGACACTCCTCAAAAGCTGCGCTCGGTATTTTGCGCCTCGAGAGACCTTGGCGCGCTTTAACTCAAGGTCGCGACTGTCCCGAACCATACGGCACCATGTAATTATTTGATCAGAGCTTTGCCGAGCGGCTCCATACCGCTGTCGCGGATGATGGCAGCGTTGGCTGGATCCGCAAGGAAGTCTATCAACGCACGGGCGGCCGCTACGTGATGAGACCCTTCAACTACCCCCGCCGAGAAGACGGTGATCTTCTGCAGGTTGCCGGGCACCTGACCGATGAGCTTGATGCCCTTGATTGGCTTCAACTCGGACACCTGCTGGAAGCCAAGCCCATATTGGCCCGAGGCCACGACTGAACCGACCGGCACCGCTGGGATCATCTTGGCCTTGTGAGCCATTTCCGCCTTGATGCCCAATTTGTCGAACATTTCCTTTTCGATATAGACGCCGGAGGCACTGTCCGAATAGGCGACGGATTTGGCAGCGAGAAGCGCTGTCTTCAGTGCTTCGGGCGTGCTGACGTCGGGAGCCGGAGCGCCCTCCTTGACGACGATCCCAATGCCGGACTGCGCCAGCGGCATCCGCGAATCCGCAACGACCTTTTTGTCTGCAACCAGCTTGTCGAGCGCGTCCCCAACCATGATCAGAACGTCGATATCTTCATTGCGTGCCAAGCGCTGCGGCACAGCATTCTCAGTCGTGCCCATCGACGGACCCCATTCGGAGACGACCGTGTTGCCGGTCCGCTTCTCGAATTCCGGAATGAGCTCCTTGTAGGCGGCAGCGAAACCACCTGAGGAAACGACCTTGATCGTGTCGGCAAAAGCACTGGGGGCGACAATCAGAAAGAAGGCGACGAAGGCAACTGCAATGCGTTTCATACCCAAAACTCCTCCTTGTTGGGACTGAATTCGATGAAAGCGACTGAGTGAAAGCGAGACAGAACGGGGCGCAGCCCCGCGTTGTCTGTCACGCCCTGGCGGTGATGGTGCTGGTCCCCGCGCCGTCCGTTACCTTGCGGTAGATGAGGAGCGTCGCCACCAGACCGCAGCCTCCTGCGAAGGCGAGCCAATAGCCTGGGGCTGCCTTGTCGCCGGTCTCCTGGATGAGCCAGGTGGCAATGGCCGGCGTGAAGCCGCCGAAGATCGCCGTTGCCAGTGAATAGGCAAGCGAGAAGCCCGCTGTCCGCACGATCGGCGGCACGATTTCCGTCAGCGCGACAACCATGGCACCATTGTAGCTGGCATAGAGGAAACTGAGCCAGAGCTCGGCGATCAGCATACGCTCGAAACTTGGCGCGGCGACGAGCCAGGCGATGACCGGGTAGGCTGTCACGAGCGATAGCGCTGAAAAGACGACGAGGACGGGCTTGCGGCCGATGCGGTCGGAAACAGCGCCCATGACCGGCAGCCAGAAAAAGTTCGACAGGGCGACGCAGAACGT
This sequence comes from Shinella sp. UYSO24, assembly GCA_902167985.1. Classification (GTDB taxonomy): domain Bacteria; phylum Pseudomonadota; class Alphaproteobacteria; order Rhizobiales; family Rhizobiaceae; genus Neorhizobium. The sequence goes on along the minus strand of CABHNZ010000055.1, from coordinate 5,467 downwards.
CACGAGAAGACTGTCGGTCTCCGAAAGCTTCAGGACGCTCTTGCCGAAGGTCGGCGTGTAAACGGTGATGGCATAGAACGAGACCGTCGTCATGACGACCATCAGCATGCCGAGCAGGACGATGGCCCAGTTGGTAGCCAGCGTCTGGTAGAGCTGCGTCATTGTCGGGCGGTGTTGACGGGCAGCGAACTCCTGCGTTTCTTCGAGCGAACGCCGGATATAGAACAGGAACGGCACGATACCGCAGCCGATGAAGAAGGGTATGCGCCACCCCCAATCAGACATCATGCTCGGTGGCATCAAGGAGTTCAACGCATAGCCCATTACGGCCGCGACCATGATGGCAACCTGCTGACTGCCCGACTGCCATGACACATAGAAGCCTTTCTTGCCGGGCGTCGACATCTCCGCCAGATAGACTGAGACGCGCCGAGCTCCACACCGGCGGAAAAGCCCTGCAACAGGCGACCGATGAGAACGAGAAGCGGGGCGAACAGACCGATCGTCTGGACGCCGGGCACGAAGGCGATGAGCACGGTGCCAAGCGCCATGATGCTGAGCGTGACGATGAGGCCCTGGCGGCGGCCGATCTTGTCGACATAAGCACCAAGAAAGATCGCGCCGAGCGGTCGCATCAGAAAGCCCGCGCCGAAGGTCATGAAAGTCAGCATCAGCGATGCGACTTCATTGTTCGACGGAAAGAAGGTCTTGGAAATGTTGCTGGCATAGATGCCGACGAGGAAAAAGTCGAACATTTCAAGGAAATTGCCGCTGGTCACACGCAATACGGTGCCAACGCGGGATGAGCGTGTACTTGCTGTCATGGTTGTTCCTCCCTGTGCATGAGACTTACCCAGCTTGGGGTCCTCCAGTCTCCATGCGAACGGTCGCGCGTCAGTCGTGTTAGCCCACGTCACTTACCGACGCCGGACCGCGACCTGCGGCTTTACCGAACTCATTTTAAATGCTTACATCCAATTTCCTGTCACGAACCTGTCACGCCGTCTTGGCGGCACGAAATGTCTTGTCTCAGCCCCATCCTGCGTGCTTGATCGACATCGAAGCAAATCGTGACGATGGAGGAAGGCATGCGGGTCCTCATTGTGGAGGATGACCCATTGCTGGCGCGCGGGATCGTGGCGGCGCTTGTGGCCGCCGGCTATGCGGTTGATCGTGTCGACAATGGCCGCGACGGTCTCTCCGTAGCCGTTGAGGAAGACTATGCGCTCGTCGTGCTCGACCTCGGCTTGCCAGAAATGGATGGGCTCACGGTTCTGAAAGCGTTGCGGCAGGCCGGTTCGACGACGCCGGTGATGATCCTGACCGCGCGCGATGCCATTCCCGACCGGGTCGCCGGGTTGGATGTGGGAGCCGACGACTATATGACCAAGCCCTTCGCGCTTGAGGAATTCGAGGCTCGCGTGCGCTCACTCGTCCGGCGCGGCCAGAACCAACCCAGCCCGGTGCTGACCTGTGGCGCGCTTTCTATCGATCGGAACTCCAGCACGGTAACGCTGACCGGACGCACGCTTTTTCTGCGCCCAAGAGAATATTCAGTCTTGGTACTTCTTCTCAGCCGCGCTGGCCAGGTTGTGCAGAAGGAGCGGCTCGCCTCGGCAATTTCGAATTTTGACGATGCGCTCACGCCCAATGCCGTGGAATTGCATCTTGGTCGCCTGCGCAAGAAGCTTGAGCCGCATGGCCCCAATATTCGCACAATCCGTGGGGTCGGCTACATCCTCGAGGTCGAGTGAATGGACGCGAGCGCCACGCCGACTATCCGTCGGCGCCTTCTGCAAAATATGGTATTGCCGGTCGCTGTGCTCGCGATCGTCTTCGGTATCGGCGGCGCATTTCTCATCCACAGCGTCGTGAGCCTGACGCAGGATCGCCTGCTGGATGCGGCGCTCGTCTCGATCATCGATCGCGCGACCGCACGGGGGCCGGCGCATCTCGACAACACGGTGGCGCAAGGCGCCATCGAGATCCTGAGCGACGAGGCAGATGACACACTTGCCTTTTGTATATCCGACGAGTCCGGCTTTCAGCGAGGCGACCGGGAGCTCTGTGCGCTGGATACGGATCCCGCGCCCCTCGACCGGATCGCGCATGTGCCGGCCGATCTTAATGACAGCATGGTTCGGATCGCCATGACGAGCCGCACCATCGAGGGCTTTGCACATCCGCTTACCTTCAAGATGGCGGAGACGCTTAATAGCCGACTCAATATGGAGGCGCGAATGCTCGTCGTCCTCGTGTTTTTTGAAGCCGTTCTCCTGAGCGCGGCCGCCATTCTCTCCTATGTGGCCATTTTGCGCGGGCTTATGCCGCTCACCGAGATCAGCCAGGAGCTTCTGGGACGGGCGCCATCCGGCGCTATCCCCTTTGCCCGTATCGATACCGCACGGGTGCCGGAAGAGGCGGTCGATCTCGTCTCAGCGATCAACACATTGATGGAGCGGCTGGATGAAACGATCGCCGGCGTGCGCGATTTTACCGCCGATGCCTCTCATCAGTTACGCTCGCCGCTCAGCGGGATCAAGCTGCATCTTGAACTTCTGGAGCGGCAGGCGGTAGGCCAGGACAACCTTCTGGCAACGCTCGGCGAAGCGCAGAGCGGAGTGACGCGCCTGCAACGCATGCTTCAGCAATTGATCGTGCTGGCGCGAGCCGATGCGAAGAGCGGCGCGGTCGATCTCGATCAGCGCGTCGATCTCGGTCGCCTTGCCGCCGATGTCCTGGCCGAGCACGTGCCCAAAGCTCTGAACCACAATGTCGATATCGTGCTCGATGTGCCGGACGACCCGATCAACGTCGCGGGCAATCCGCTGCTTCTCAAGGAAATCATCGCCAACCTTGTCGATAACGCGATTGCACACAGTCCCGAAGGCGGTTGCGTAACGGTGCACGCGATGCTGGACGCGACGACGGGGACAATCGCGGTTGAGGATGAAGGGCCGGGCATTCCCGAAGAGGAACGTAGTCGTGTCTTTCAACGCTTCTACCAGATCGCCCGTGGCGACGCGAAGCCAGGCTCGGGGCTCGGTCTTGCCATCGCGCGCCGGATCGCCGATCTCCACGGCGGCTTGATCACTCTTGGCGAGACCGCTTCTGGTCACGGCCTAAGCGCCAGGCTCAGCCTGCGCTTATTTTATACGAAGTCACCGGACTAGCGAATATGAGCTGTGAAGTAAGAGAAAGCGCATCGAACATCTAGCCAAATCTCGGGTTCTCCAATCTGGTTTCAAATGAAACACACGGTAGAGAAAGCGCGCGGGCGTGATCAAGCTCGCTGTCGATGATCGACGGACTGCGTGGATCGTTCAAATGCCTATTGCTCAGAGATCGCCACGATTACTCAACAACTTCCAAGCACATTCCCATTTCCCTTATCTTGAAGTGATGTGAACCGTCGGCCTGCTATTTCAAGATGATGAGAGCGGACTAAGGTTTGGATTGGATGGCGCAATTGAATTTGGCGGAAACTGAGCCCTAGTGCCACCGTGGCCCGCCGAAATCTGTTCCGAGCATGCTGGCGCCCTGCTAGCAGACCGAAGCGAAAAAGCCTGCCGCGGGAGGAGGTGCGGCAGGCTTTCCGAAAATAACCGAACAGCAACTGGGAGGAGGAGTGTTGCTGTTCCCGCAAACGCCCTTGGGAGGAGGAGTAGGACGTCAGCATATCGAACCGACGCGGGAGGAGGTGCATCGCTTCGATAGCCAAATCATACGCGTTCTACTCGCCTATTAAATAGACTTTGCTGCAGCGCAGTCATGCTAAGAGCGCATATCACTTCCGACGGTGCCAAGCCGGTCATTCAGAGCCAATGGCGCTGTTGCCCACCGACCCTGCCCAACTCCATGGAACAAAACGACAATCTGTCGCTTTTTGCCTCCTAAGGTCGCGCGCTGTGACAACCAGACGTGACAGGAGGCGGATTTGTACCGGGGACTGCCATGGCAAGCGACAAGCTCTCGACATACAAACAAAAGCGCGATTTTCAGAAGACGCAGGAGCCGAGCGGCGCAGCGAAGCTGAAGGCGTCGAACCGCAGGCGCTTCGTCATCCAGAAACACGACGCCACGCGACTTCATTATGACCTGCGGCTCGAACTCGATGGTGTCTTCAAGTCCTGGGCGGTGACCAAGGGGCCTTCGCTAGATCCGCACGACAAGCGTCTGGCGGTCGAGGTTGAGGACCATCCGCTCGACTATGGCGACTTTGAAGGGACGATCCCAAAGGGCCAGTATGGCGGCGGCACGGGATGCTCTGGGACTGTGGCTACTGGGAGCCCGAGGGCAACAAGACCCCGGAGCAGGCTCTCGCCAAAGGCGATTTCAAGTTCACCCTGGAAGGCGAGCGGCTGCATGGCAGCTTCGTTCTGGTGCGGATGCGCAATGATCGCGACGGCGGCAAGCGCACCAACTGGCTGCTGATCAAGCACCACGACGACTTCTCAGTCGAGGAGAATGGCGCGGCCGTGCTTGAGGAGAACGCGACGTCGGTGGCCTCGGGCCGAACCATGGAAGCGATTGCCGCCGGCAAAGGCAGGAAGCCGAAGCCGTTCATGGTCCAGAGCGGCGACGTTCAGGCGGATGCTGTCTGGGACAGCAACCACGGCCTTGCTGCCGACGAACGCAAAGCCGAAACCAAAACTAAAAGGAAATCCGCCCCCGCCAAAGCTGCCAAGCCAGCGAAGTCCGCCATGCCCGACTTCATCGCGCCGCAACTCTGCGAAACGCTGGAGCGGCCGCCGTCCGCCGGGAGATGGATCCACGAGATCAAGTTCGACGGCTACCGCATCCAGGCGCGCATCGAAAACGGCGAGGTGACGCTGAAGACCCGCAAGGGACTGGACTGGACGGCAAAATATCCGGCGATCGCGACATCGTTCGCAAACCTGCCGGATGCCATGATCGACGGGGAGATCTGCGCCCTCGACGAAACGGTGCGCCTGATTTCGCAGCGCTTCAGGCGGCACTGTCGGAAGGCAAGACCGACGCGCTGGTCTATTTCGCATTCGACCTGCTGTTTGAGGGCGATGAAGACCTGCGGCAACTGCCGCTCCCCGAACGCAAGGAACGCCTGCAGAGATTGTTGAACGACGCCGGCGAGGATCCACGCCTGCGGTTCGTCGAGCATTTCGAAACCGGTGGCGACGCCGTGCTGAAGTCAGCGTGCAAGCTCTCGCTGGAAGGCATCGTCTCAAAGCAGGCGGATGCACCCTATCAATCAGGCCGCACCGAGACCTGGGCGAAGTCCAAATGCCGCGCCGGCCATGAAGTCGTGATCGGCGCCTATGCCAAGACCAGCGGCAAGTTCCGCTCATTGTTGGTCGGCGTGTTCAGGGGTGAACACTTCGTCTATGTCGGCCGGGTTGGAACCGGCTACGGCGCCAAAACGGTCGACACGATCTTGCCGAAGCTTCGGGAGATCGAGACCGACAATCACCGTTCACGGGCGCGCGCG
>CABHNZ010000054.1 GCA_902167985.1 Shinella sp. UYSO24 | reverse complement strand
TGGAAGAGGCGGGTTGGCGGTATGGCTGCCTCGTCGGAAATCTAAGCCTTGAAATGCCCGAGCATAGCGAGGTGCTGCGCAGCCATCTGATTGAGGTGTGCCGGTCCCTCACGGATGCTTTCGCTGATGTCCTGCGGATTGGGCAGGCGCAGGGTGAGATAAGTCGTGACCTTGATGCCGACGACGTCGCGACATTTCTCCTCGCCTCCTGGGAAGCGCGATGATGCGGATGAAAGTCGATCGCTCTCCGCAGCCGATCGAGCAATTCAAACGGGTGCTGTTCGCCACAGTCCTTCAGCCACCGCGATGAGAGAAGCCTCTCTTTCCAAGGAATGAGGCGTATCAGGTCGTATCTGTCATCTTTGGCAAACGGCGGACGTTCCGGTCAGCGAACTAGCGAACAGGCGTGCAAAGCTGTCTCCGGCGAAAACCTCAAGCCTAACGAGTCGCCAGCCGGGTGTACGCGACCCGGCTACAGATGGCCATCTCCGCCAGCGGCCGATGGAGCGGTCCGCTGGCGTGACGGCATGTCCATGCTGTTCCTTGCAATGCAACAGCGGGGTTACCGTAGTCTCACATATCCTTCTCCCACCAGCCGCGGGTGTTTACGCCTGCAGACTGAGCGAGGACTTCCAACTCGGCGATCTCATCATCCGAGAGCGCCAGTGCGGCGGTCCGGATCAGGCCCTCGATATGGTGGGGCTTGGTGACGCCGACGATAGGGGTTGCCCCTTTGCCAAGAGCCCAGGCCGTCGCGATGTCCGCAGCCGTCGCCCCATGGCGTCGACCGATGTTGTGAAGCCCGCCGATCAGGCCCTGCAACTGGGGCAGCATGGCGTTGTAAGCCTCCGCCCGGTTGGTGCGGCTGGGCATTGGGTTTTGGGCACTGTACTTTCCGCTTAGCGCGCCCTGCTCGAGCACCATATAGGCGAAGAACGGGATATTTCTTTCGCGGCAGTACTCCAGAAGGCCGGCGTTCTCGGGGGCACGATAAAGCAGGCTGTAGTGATTTTGAACGGCCTCGACCCGATGCCCGGCGTCTTCCAGGATCTGGTTAGCGCGCTCAATCTCGTCCAGGTTATGGTTCGAGACGCGACATGCCGGACCTTTCCGCTCTCGAGCAGCGGAATGAGCCGAGGTGTCCACCGTTCCACGTCGGCCGGATTATGTATCCAGTAAAGGTCGATGTAGTCCGTGCCAAGACGGGCGAGGCTCTGCTCGAGCATATCCGCGACCGGATCATCGCCGGTTCCTGCGGCCTGTGGGGTGAATTTGGTCGAGATTTGGTAGTCGCTGCGGGGATAGTGTTTCAGAACCTCCCCAAGTACCGTTTCAGACCGCCCCATGCCGTAGACCACGGCCGTGTCCCACAGGGTGAATCTGGCCGTCTGGGCCGCTTTGGCGATGTCGTTCAGCCCGTCGCGACTCAGGGAGCTGCCGAAATAGCCAGCGCCTGCCTCGCCGCTGTCGCCCCAAGCCCAGGTTCCTAACGCTACCTTCGGCGTTTTCATTGTGTCGTTCATTTGCTTCCGTCTCTCTTTGCCGCCAGATCTGTTGTGATCCGACACACTGCTCGGGCAGGATCGCGCAAGGCTGTACCTTACCGTGAGTCTGATGCGCCGGAATTTCTGCACGATCCTCCGGGACGGGCGAGATGCACATTGCGTGCTTGCCCTGCAGATGGAATGATTGGGTATGCACAGAATTGACGAGGTCGCTTCGCTTATTGCCCGGCATGTCCCAGCGGACGGGTTTCACACAACGCCGGTCGCTCGGCTAACGCTTGCGCGATCCTCCACCGTGACGATCCCGATGCCGAATGTCTATCGGCCGCAGCTTTGTCTTGTTGCGCAGGGGCAAAAGGAGGTCTCGCTCGGAGAGCAGTTATTCACATATGGCCCCGGTCGATACGGGGTCGTGACCTATGATCTGCCGGTGATCGGCCATGTGGTCGAGGCAACGCCGGCCAACCCCTATCTTTGCCTGTTCATCGAATTCGATCCGGTAATGCTGGGCGATCTGGCGCAGCGCATACCGCCGTCAGATGGGGTCTTTGCGCCGATCGGCAAGACGGTAACCGACGCCGACCCTGCCCTGCTCGATGCGGTGCTGCGCCTGATGCGGTTGCTGGACGATCCGGCAGCACTTCCGGTCCTCGCGCCGCTTGCGGAGCAGGAAATCCTCTACCGACTGCTCGTCGGGCCGGACGGGGGCAGGATGCGGAGCGTCACCTCCAGCCAAGGGCGGCTTGCACAGGTCGGACGTGCTATTGCCTGGATTGGCAAGAACTTCCGACACCGCTTCAGCATAGAGACTCTCGCTGCGGAAGTCGGGATGAGCCCGTCTAGCCTGCATGAACACTTTCGCGCCGTGACGGCGATGACACCCCTCCAGTTCCAGAAGCAGTTGCGGTTGCAGGATGCGCGCAGCCTGATGCTTGTCGAAGACATCGATGTGGCGGGTGCCGCTTTGCGGGTGGGGTATGAGAGCCCGTCGCAGTTCAGCCGTGAATATCGTCGCCTCTTCGGTGAGCCGCCGGCGCGCGATGTTGCCCGGCTGCGCGCTCTGCCGATCATGGCCGGCGTCGCGTGAAGGCGATCATCGCCTTGGTCCCGAAATTTCTTTAGGCCTACAGCCGCACGACGAGCTCGCGCGCTGAGACGCCTTCACGCTGCCCGTTCTCAAGGGGGCAGATGTAAGATGTCCGCTTCTGTTCACGGCGCGACAGAAGCGGACTGACCGCCTCCGGCCCCTTTGCGGACATTACCAATGAACCAGGTGCTTGATCTGCCCCGTCTATCTGCCGGCACGCATTCGGAATGAAAGTATACCGGTGTTCGACTCCTTTTAAGAGCAAACCAACCGCTCGCCCGTCCAGGGTTATTCCTTCGAGGACCCATTTTGTGAGCGACGTCATTGTATGCCTTAGAAATTTACGAGTGCTGCCTCTGATATGAACTGCGCGCAAGTTTCTCCGGAGGCTGACACTAATGGCCTCGTCGGAGCCGCCATTCGCCGCGCGGGCGCAACAGCGGTATATTTTTATCCGGATATAATTGACGTGTCAATTTTGTCCGGGTATTAATCGCTTCTCTATCAAAGGGAGTGCGCAATGTTCGATCCCGCTACAAAGACCTGTACGGCGTTTGCCGGGGAAAGATTCCTGCTGAGCGCGCCGTTATCCGAGGTTGCTTTGGCGGTAAAGCGCTCTCCAGATGAGGTTGGCGCAGTCCTCGTCTTCGATGACACGACGGGGCGTCCCATCGACCTTGATTTGCGCGGAAGCGATAAAGAAGTTCTTGAAAGGTTATCGCAACCTCCGAAGGCGCACCCAGGACGCTACCACCCCAAAACCGAGGTCGCGCCGGGCCCGACGGAGTCGGAGGAAATTCGGAGCCTCGCGCCGCGTGGCCGACCGAAGCTCGGTGTCGTCGCCCGAGAGGTGACCTTGCTGCCCCGGCAGTGGGACTGGCTGACGAACCAGCCCGGCGGGGCGTCGGCGACACTGAGGCGTATCGTCGACGAAGCGCGTAAGACAGCGAGCCCCCGCCAGCAGAGGCAGGCGGCGCAAGAGGCTGCGTATCAATTCATGCAGGCGATCGCGGGAGATCTGCCCGGATACGAAGAAGCGACCCGGGCCCTCTTCGCCGACGATCGGACATCATTGGAACAACAGATCGCTACTTGGCCTGAAGACATCCGCACCTATGCGCTGCGTCTCGCCTTCGGCGCTGGGGAGAACCAAAGCGCTTAACCCGCCATTCAACGGAACACCGATGACCAGAGCCGACTCCATTTCCTACCTCGAACCGACACAGGAGGCTGGCCGCAGGTTCGTACAGCGCAACCTTGCCGGTCCCGTCGTGATGCTCAACCTGCTGCGCTTCAGGGGTGTCGCCGATTATTCGGGCCACCCTGAGCTGGCACCTGCCAGGCCGATCAGCGGTGCTGAGGCCTTCAATCTCTATGTTGAGCACACACTGCCCTTCTTACGAGAAACCGGCGGCGATCTCCTCTTTCTCGGCCATGGCGGTCCCTTCCTGATCGGCCCGGCCGATGAACATTGGGATCTGACGATGATGATCAGGCAGGCCAGTGCTGCGTCCTTCCTCTCCTTCGCCAGCCATAAGGGCTATCTCGCTGGACTTGGTCACCGTACAGCGGCGGTGATGGATTCTCGACTTCTGCCATTGTCCGAAATGGCGCTACCCGTTGCAGGAGCGAGGCCATGAATATTGCAAAGGCCAATGGCATCGAGCTCGCGTGGGACAGTTTCGGCTACGCCGATGCGGAAACGATCCTGCTGATTTCGGGGCTTGGAACGCAGATGATCCGCTGGTCCGAGCCTTTCTGTACAGGGCTGGCCGCACGAGGCTATCGCGTGATCCGTTTCGACAACCGCGATGCCGGCCGCTCGACGCATTTCAGCGCTTCGCCCGCTCCGGATTTCGGCGCGCTCGCAACTGCCTGATGGCCGGGCGCAGACCTGATGTGCCGTATACGCTTGACGACATGGCAGCGGATGCGATCGGCCTGCTTGATGCGCTCGGGATTGCCAAGGCGCATGTCCTCGGGCGCTCAATGGGGGGAATGATCGCGCAGGTTCTAGCGAGCGAACATGCGGATCGGGTCCTTTCGCTGACGTCGATCATGTCGAGCACCGGCAATCCGGTCCTGCCGCAGGCGGCACCCGATGTCATGGCGATGATGATGCACCCTGCGCCTGATCCTATGATCGATCCGGAAGGCTTTCTCGCGGTGCGCCTCGCGTTCGCGCGCAGAATCGCCGGGACGGGTTATCCCTTCGATGAAGAGGCCCATCGCGCCATTCTCCTTGATGAAGTAAGGCGTAGCTACGATCCGGGAGGCACTGCGCGGCAGATCGCTGCCATGGCGGTCGCTGGAGACCGGCGCGCACGCCTTGCGAACATCACGGTCCCGACACTTGTCATCCACGGCGTCGATGATCCATTGATCCCGCCCGCCTGCGGTCAGGACACGGCGCGCTCCATACCGAACGCGGTCTACCTGCCGATCGAGGGCATGGGTCATGATTTGCCACGAGACGTTGAAGAACGGACCATCGACGCGATCTGCAATGTGATGGCAGGCCGATCGTCAGCTGAAGGCACCTGACCATGTCGCAGGGCCAAAGGGTGACGCCGGTCGCCGCCCTTCCATTCCCTGTGCCAGTAGACTTTACGAGGACACAACCGGGCCAACAATGGCCTGGCCAAATGTTTCGCAGACGGATTGGACGTCGTTTAGGTCGTGAGGAACCGGCAGAGCATCCATGGCCTGGAAAAAGCGGTCATGGCGTGCGGGTGTCGATACCAACATCACGCGCGTCACACCTCCCATCGCGGAAAAGCCATGGGTGACGCCCTTCGCAACGAAGAGCCGATCTCCCGCCTTTACCTCAATCTTCTGCACGCCGATCAGGAACAGCAACCGCCCTTCGCTGATGCAGAAGACTTTATCCTCATCAAACGAAATGTGCGCCGGTGCGCCCTGATCCGGTTGGACCGTCATCGCCATGACGGTCATGGGAGCAGCTTCACCACCGAGCAGGATTTCGGCATCGATACCCGAGAAGCGTGCGGTTGCGTGAGAGGAGAGTACGCCGCTTGCAGGCGAGGCGGGATGAGGGGTGATGTCCATGATGTGGTCTCCTTATGATCCGGACCCACGGTACCTCATCAGAGCAAGAACGATTATCTGGCAAGCTCTGCCATCATCATCTATTATTCTGGACAATGATGAAGCTTGATCCGATCCAGACCTTTGTAGAAGTGGTTCGTGCTGGCGGGTTTACCGCAGCGGCCCGGCGCACGAGCACGCCGCGTTCGACGGTGAGCCTTCAGGTCAGGGCGCTCGAAGAAACGCTAGGGGTTCGGTTGCTCAAACGCTCGACCCGTTCTTTTGCCCTAACGGACGAGGGACAGCGCCTCTATGACAAGGCGTCGGGTCCGGTAGATGTTCTCGTCCGGGCGCTTGATGACCTGCAAGCGGGAGATGGCGTACTGGGCGGTCTGATCAGGCTGACCGTCCCGGCGGATTTCCCCACCGCGTTGTTGGCGAGCGCAATCACCAGCTTCACGCAGGCCCACACGGCAGTCCGCTTCCAGATCATGTCGACAAATGCCGTTATGGATCTTGTCGAGGACAACATCGACATTGCGGTCAGAGTCGGCGCGAACCCTGCCCAGACTGCAATCGAACGACGGTTGCTCGACATCGAATGGGCCTTCTATGCGAGCACATCGTGGCTGAAGCGAAAGGGGCGGCCGGAAAATATCAGCGAGGTGGAGGATTTCATCTCCCCGCAACCAGTCTTGCGCGGATATCTGGAAAAGCATGTGCTTGGTGGTGTTTCCCTGCCTGCCGGTGCGATCGAGGTCGATAGCCATGCCTTGGCCCGCGATCTGATGTTGAATGGCTTTGGTGTCGCTCTATTGCCGCAGGGCTTGTGCCAGGATGCCGTTATGAGCGGCAACGCCGAACCGCTCCTCCCGCACGCCGGACTCCGTCCGACGCGGCTCAATCTAACGTTCCCAAATCGAGCGGACATGGTGCCAAGGGTGTGCGCCTTCGCTGATCACATATGCGCTCACTTTCGCTGAACAGAAGTCGTCATCGCGGCCGACATTCATTGCAATTCAGGAGCACATTATTGGGGCAGCGCACCGCCTTTGCCGACGATGCCCGACTGACGTTGGTGCCGGCCGACGTCGTGATGACGATGAGCAATTGGCGGCCTTTGTACGCAATACTGCTTGATGGCGGGCCAATTGGTGTCTTACAGGGACCCGTTTGCTCCGATGACCTCGCCGCCGAGCGCCTCAGGCGCATTCTGCCGGACTTCGAGTTGACCGGCTTTGACCTTCATATTCTTTATTCGGCGACCCGACCGATCCCATCTCGAATCCGGACGCTTGCGACCCTGTTCGAGCGTGAGCTGCCAAGCCTGATCGAGTCTAGCCGTCTTGCACCGCATACGCATTCGGAAAGGAATTAAGAATGGTATTCCCAGAAGCAGCACTGACTTTGATCGGCGACACGTCAAAGCCGCATCGCCTGACACTGCGCCCACGCCGTCCGTCCGACGCTGACGCCTTGTTTTTGACGATGGCCGATCCAGAGATGATGCGGTGGTGGTCTCGCGCACCCTTTGAGCGTGTCAAGGATCTGAGGGAGTATTTCGCCAACGACGATCAATCGAACTGGCGCTCATGGGCGATTGTACGGGCAGATGAAGAGCTTGCCGTTGGCTTTGTGGCGGCAGGAAAGAAACGCGAAGGCGTGTCCGAGATTGGCTATCTGCTTGCGCGCGAAGCACAGGGGCATGGGTATGCGCACGAAGCTGTTGCCATGCTGATCGACCAATTATTCGCCGAGGGACAACGGCGCATTTTCGCCGATACCGATCCGGACAACCAGCCGTCGATCGCGCTGTTGACGAGGCTCGGCTTCACGCTGGAGGGGCGCCTGCGGGCCGAATGGCAGACGCATATCGGCGTTCGGGATTCGCTGATTTACGGGCTTCTGGCGGAGGAATGGTCGTCCCGGACTGCGGGATAGTCCGCGCCCTAACTTTGGCCGGAACGGACTGCAGAAGTCTCTGCGCTTTCGCATCCCCGTGAGAGCCGCCAGGTCATTAATGCGTCGGCGCTGCGGCCGGATCGCACGCCGAGCTGATCCCTCTCGACTGGCTCGCTCGTTTCCCGATTGACGGTAATCAATTTGACGCATTGGCCCGTTCGCCTGTCGATGAAGTCGAGGGGCGGTCCTTCGAGGTTGGACAGGTTCCACCGGACGTCGATCTGCACCATTGCCTGCGTGAGGAGGCCGAGGTCGCGACCTCTTCCGGTCGGCTGATATTCGAACCGATCGGGCCGTGTCTTATACTGCCGTCGCTCGACGAGCCCGTTTTCCTCCAGCAGTTTCAGCCGGTCCGACAGGGTGGCGTTGGTGACACCGCTCGATTGGCGTAGGTCGTCATAACGGCGAATGCCTAAGCAGAGCGCTGAAGGACTTCGTGTATGAATCAAATCAGGGATCGTCGTGCTGCTTTCTGGGCGATCTGGAGGACTTGGGCAGGAAGTTGGTCTCACGTTCCTAAATACCCAACGAGCGTGAACGCCTTCTGTCACGCATGTGGAGAATGCTGTGCTCGTTCCTCATAGGCGACGTGGTAATTTCCCCCCGTTCGCTCGATGCGTGCGAAACCGAGCTCACCAAGATGCATCCCGGCGATCAGAAGCCGTTCCGAACTTACCATATCCAGCAATCTCGATCGCGTCTCTGCGGCGAGATGTGTATCCTGATCGAATGCGATCGACACATCCGGCCGTGGGATCTGGATCTGAGGGAAATGGACAATGTCGCCCCAGACCAACAGGTTCTGGCCACCGGACTCAAGACGATAGCCGGTATGTCCTGCCGTATGACCAGGGAGCGGAACCGCCGTCATGCCGGGAAGCACGTCGCCGGTCTCGAACATGCGCAACCTGCCACGATAAGCGGCAAACGCCCGACGGGCGAAGATGAAGTTGCCATGGGCACGCTCGGGCGCGCGGCTCAGATTGCCGTCATCCTGCCAGAACGCAACTTCCTGCCGATGGGCGATGAGCTCGGCGTTTGGGAATGCGGCTTCGCCTGTGGGGTTGAGCAATCCACCCACATGGTCTGGATGGGCGTGCGTCAACAGGATGGCGTCGATAGCAGCAGGCTGGATGCCCGCCTGGGCGAGGTTGTCCTTCAGCCGACCGCCCCATTGTTTGAAACCGCCCGCGCCGGCATCGATCAGGACCGTGCGACCCCCTCCGCGCACCAGATAGCAGTTGATGTGGATAGCGGTGTGATCCCGTATCCCCGCATTCTCCTGCATTTGAGAGGCATCGTCGGCATCGATATTCGAGAGTAGGCCGAAACTGGCGTGGAGATAGCCGTCACTGATGGCTGTGAGGGTCAGGTCGCCAACCGTCTGGGTGGGAAAATCGGTCATCGTCATGGTTCTTCTCTGGCGTGAGTTCAGTTGCGTGCGTGGATGCTCGACGCTTCGTAGCCGAAGCACCGAATGCGCGCGGTCGGATCGGTGCTGCTCTGAATGACGTCGTCCAATTCCTTCATGAACCGGTCCATCACGGCCGCTGTCCGGAACGGTTCGAGGCGATACTGGATCTCGACAAAGGCCGGATGCCCCCGGCCATGCCGAACGGCGACAAAAATGACATGCACATTCTCCAGGGCCGCCCGAGGGAGGCCGTTGCAGAGCGCTGTGCATCGCTCCGTGAGCGCCACGAGCGTCTCCTCCGGCGGCATCCTGTCTTGCGAGATGTAGAGGGTGACATTGGGCATCGGCGTTCACCGCGCGCTGGCGGTGGCGACGTCATCGCCGTTCGTCAATTGCGGCGTCATCGGCGCATAGACGTGAACATCGTCCGGCAGATGTCCGATATCTCCGATCACGTCGCGACCTGCTGTCGCGAGCCAGCGATGTTCCGGGAACTTCTCCATGGCGACCGCGCGCATCGCTGACGGCTTCAGGCCCAATTCGCGCAGCGGCTGAGGCCCTGTTGTGCTCAGCACCAGATATTCGGTTTCGCCGACGGCGGGGGCGCGCTCGACGCCCTCGTACAGGTTTCGGTGCCAATCCGTGATGTGCTGCTGCCAGCGGGCGAAGTTGCCGCCGCCCTTCTGACGATATTCCTCGCCGGTCAGAATATCGAGGCCGTCGATCGAATGGAGAGCGAGGTAGACGGGGCAGCCGCCGCTCAACGCCTTGAAACGCTGTGAAGTGTGAAAGCCGCTGACAGAAATCAGGGCCGGCAGCTTGTCCAGGCTGTAAAACGCGTTCCACTCCGCCTCGCTGTGCGGGTCAGCAAAGCTGCATTCAACTGTATAGATCATCTCATCGCCTCCGGCCGGCCGCACAGCGCTTCCGGCTTCGTTTGTCATTGATATTTTATCATGATAGGAGGCGAATAATCCAATGGATATCGATATTGGGTCGCCCTTTAATGATCTAATGTCAAGCTGGAGTCGATCAAACCCGTGGAGGCCGCCGATGCGCCGTAAAATTCCCAGCAATTCCGCTCTCATGGCGTTCGAGGCGTCGGCGCGTCATGGCAGCTTCGCACGCGCAGCGGACGAACTGGCACTCACCGAAGGAGCAATCAGCCGCCAGATCGGTCGGCTGGAGGCTTTCCTCGGCGTGACACTGTTCGAGCGCGTCGGCAACCGCGTCAGGCTTCTGCCGAGCGGGGAACGGTATGCCGCTCAGGTTCGCGAGTCTCTCGACCGGCTGGAGCGTGACAGCCAGTATCTGATGGGACAGCCCAGCGATGGCGCCAGCATCGATATCGCGACGATCCCGACTTTCGCCACGCGATGGCTCATTCCCCGCCTTGGACGATTTCAGGAGCGCCACCCTAACATCATCGTGCATCTTGCCGAACGAATGGAACCATTCGTGCTCGCCGGAAGCGGTTTCGACGCCGCCATCCATTACGAGCATCCCGCATGGACCGGAATGAGGACGCACCGGTTGCTGCACGAGACGCTGATGCCTGTCTGTCATCCGGCGCTTCTCGACAAAGGCGCAGACGTGGTGTCGCTCGACC
>CABHNZ010000053.1 GCA_902167985.1 Shinella sp. UYSO24 | reverse complement strand
TGTCTATGCTCATACGTGGTTCTCCTAGAAAGGTAGTTACCACGCCAGAGCACAAAATTCAGGATAGTCCCTGATTCAACACAGCATGTTGGCGCCCACGTCAATTTGAGTCCCTGCGTATTGATGCGTGGCGTATCTGAATCGTGATTTCGCTGGCGGCTAAAGATAAGACACAACAAACACAGAACACGAAAATCAGGAACAATCCGACCGTTAGCTGTTCTGAGCGCCGACGGCATTGAAGGCCACGATGATGGATACCTACACACTCGAGGAATTTTGCGAAGCGTACGACCTTGATGAAGTCACGGCCAAGAGGCTGCTCGTCATCACTGGCGAAGATCGAGTGAGAGTCAGTTAAAGCAGCGAGACAACGCGCACACGGTTGCCGTCTAGCAATTCGATTTTCCCTTCCGACCGCAGAAAGAACAGCGCATCGAGAACATCAGATTGCATGAACCCCTGCCCGATCAATGGTGCGCCGACGTCATACAGCGAACGCGGCTGATCAATCTCAAAGGTTCGCAATAACTGGGTTAATGCCTCCGCCACGTCCATCAGTCTGCTCGCGAGAACGACGGCTTCCAGCCGCGTGACATTCCAGGACTGAGATACAGCGACGCGATCTCAAGCTGTTCACATAGGTATTCGGCATCAGCTATGACCGAATGAAGTGCCCTCAGCGCGTCACCACCACAAGCAGCGAGAACGGCTTCAGCCTTATCTATTTCACGGTCACTGACCCATTTCGGGCGGGCAGACATCGCGCATCCTCCATATAGGATTATCATCCTACAATGAGAACAAAATGCGAACATGTCAATAAAAAAGGTGGCGATACAGTTCGCACCCGCGTGCCCCGCAGAAATGACTGTATCGCCTTAGTCCACCTAACGAGATAGCGGCTGTCCAGACCGCACAGAGAAGATACCGCCAAGCTGATTGATGACAAGTCATTCAAAACAGAAAAAGACTGGACGGCGCTTTCTTCCATCCAGTCTTTCTTCTGAAGCGCATCGCAATTGGGGGTGCTGATACGCAGGGGTTTGTGGAGAGCGATCCACGTAGAAAGACTATCACGAATAGGTATTTTAGCAAATATTAATGATCACTAAGCGACTGGAAGCCCTGTAACCAAGCTGCATTTTCTTCAGGCTCAAGACGACGGGAATACGGGTTCTCGTCATGTGTAAGCAACTGCAGCGCTGCCGCCCTGCCCTGATCGAAGGCAACCCCAATAGGCGCGTTGAGGCGCATCGGCTTGGTTGAGAACGATATCCCTGTGTCTCGCTCTTCATGGCGATTATCTCCCGTGACAACTTCATTTTAGAAAAGACAAACGTAAAAGCAATTCACGATGTAGGGCGCTGGCAGTGATGGTAAACCGCGACATTAGGATTTTTGTGACATCCCAACTAATCACGCGGGAACCGCCTGTCGCGCCCGAGCAAAAAGGCAGGGGGGTCGAATACGCGGTGTCCTACTCGGTTCGCTATTAATTTCGGCGCAGTCCAGGAGCGCCGTCAGCCGCGCACTTTTCGAGCTTTCGGATGGCGTGCTCGATATCGAAGAACGCCCAGTCGCATTCGTTCAATTGCTCAAGGCCCTCGAAACGAAGGGAAACTGCGATGGGTGAGGCTGGTCGATTAGCCATCGCATCAATGAAGCACTTGATTGCCGCCTTGGCCTTCTTCTCGGCGTCTCGGCACAGGCCGAGCGTTGGCAGGTGGTTGAACACTTTGGCGCGCTCGAAGAGATTGGCAGCATTCGCAGCATACGCTTCGGCTTCATGGAGATGCGTCTCTATCGCTTCGTGGAAATCAAACTCTGTAGTCATGTGGGCACCCGACCGCTGGCAGCAGGAGATATTCCAGCAAGGAATTGTCAACGTATCATCAACGGCCCGCTGCGCCGGTTTACGGAATGCCGGATAGATCGGGATCTGAACCTGGGCGGAATGATGATGCGACTGGGCATTTTCCTGCGACACTGATGGTCGAGCACCAGTTCAACAGTTCAAGACCGCCAGCATCGAGTTAGTAGCCTCCACGAGGACGCCTCTCTTGCTAAAGAAGGGGAAATGAACGACCGGCGGATAAGGCATACGCCGGTCATTCATTCCGAAACCCCCCACGGTTAACCCGATCAGCATACCAGCCAGACATAGCGTTGCAACATTCAGTCTGAAGATCGCAGTGACCCCAGAGCGAGGCTCGCCTTTCTACGGCACGCGTGAATTGGTTATCCCAACACCTATCGCAGCTGATCTGCGGCCCTGAGCCTCTCCCAGCCCTTGGCCAAGCGTTACTCAAACGAACCCGGCCTGGGTTACCGTGGAACCACCGGCCCGCGGTTTGGTTGACTGTACATGTGCAATCAAGAGCGCGAATGGAGGAACATATGCTTCAGGATTTGCCGATGGTCGTCATGGCTGCTGTACTGGTGTTCGCCTTAGGCGGGATCGCCTTTTACACAATTCGCCGGTGGCATAACTCTCGCGCACCTGGCAACCAGGAGCCGCCGGAGAACGCAACAAAGAAATGGCTCGACCGGGAAGCAAGGAATATGCGAGGGCGTTAAAAGCTCCCGCTCAATTTACGAAAATCACCGGCTGGCTAACCGGGCCTCGTCAACGTCTGACAAATTACAGAGCGACGGAGATGCCGTCGCTCACAGCGCCAGCATTAGCAGCGACTGCGGGCTGTTCAAGGCCTGGTTCTGAGGGTCTTCGTATCTGAAGAGCCATCGCTGTCTGAAAATTGCCATCGCCACATTCCGCAAATATCCTCGCCGCCAGTTCGATACCTTCCGCGCTGTTGCGGTCAACGGCATGTTGCTCACACACCAGGCGATGCAGAAGATTTAGTTGGTCGATACGCTCTGGCGTATAGAGCGCACCTGTTGTGATGCCGGCCATGATGCGTCTCCGCGAATGTCTTAAAAAAAAGCTGCTGCAATGTTTGCTTTGTTGAGCAATCAACGAACTCCAACGTTTCCTTTTGGTTCCATGGCCGTCGAAATAAATTTGGCTGAAGCACCGACCGGATCTTGGGGGGCAAGTGGTTAGCGCAAATACGGGATACAATCCTCGATAGATCATCAGCTAAATAACAATGCGCGAGAGAAATGGAACAAAGGCGGCTGGTATCGGTTTCGGTAGCGAGCACGGCGCGTCCCCCCATCCGGCCGCTGCTCTCCGTGATAAAGCCCTGCCGTTACCCCCACGGTGGGGCTTTTCGCGTTAAAGTCTCAGTCGAGCTTTGGCATGCACAGCAGGCTCGACAAGGTGGCAGGCCACACGACAGACGATGCATCGGCCAGTACTCGGGTTTCACGGGCCACGTTTGACTAAATTATATTCACTATGCCTAATATTAATTCAATGACTGGAACTTGCAGCGATTTTGCGAGTTCTTACCGCGCATTATCATGGGGAGTAAACACAGATGTCTGGACCGAACGCACGCTGGGGCAAGCCCGTTTCCATCGAGTTTCCGACCACCGGAAGCCAAGAAGTCTCTGGACCGTTCGAGGCACTTGCTCACTTGACCGATAATTGGCCCGCACAGCAGGGACTGGATTTCGTGCGCGCCCGCAGCGCGTGCCGCGGAGCTCTCGCCGGTCATAAGTCCGTCGATGACGCCAGAGCCGCATTCGAGGCTGCTGCCGCAGAAGCGCGGAGGCATTTCGACAAGCGCCGCCATTGAAGGGCCTGCGCGCAGCCGGCTCACGGCCAGCTCACCTTGACGCTGCTGGCCAATACACGGATTGGAACAAAGGAATCCCGTCTTCGTTGTGATGCGAAACCGGAGAACTATCCTTGTCAAAAAAGACGCATCGCCGCGGAAGGCGCCTCTACACAAGCTCCATTATAGTGGAATACATCACCGCATTTGTGGCCTCGTCATTCTTCGCCATAGCGCTCGTCACCCTGGTCGCCTGAGAGCCCGTCCGAGAATTGGGGTTGAGTGATCGGGCCACAGATGATTCCAATCGGGTGTCTGAATCCTGAATGGAAGCGCCATGTGGAACCCGACCACCCGGCGGCAGTATAGTCGCAGGCAGCCCCGATATGAAACCGACCTGACGGATACGGAGTGGGAGGTGCTTTCGGTGCTCCTTCCGGAACCTGCGCGACGCGGGCGCAAGCCTGTCTGGCCCATGCGTGAAATCGTCAACGCGATATTCTACGTCCTGCGCGGCGGCATCCCTTGGCGGCTTATTCCGAAAGACCTGCCGCCGAAAAGCACAGTGTTCGGCTATTTTTGCCGATGGCGCGATAGCGGCCTGTTCACGAGGATCAATCGTTGCCTTGTCGCGCAGGATCGTGAGCGGGTTGGTCGCGAAGCCTCGCCGAGTGCCGCTGTCCTTGATAGCCAGAGCGTCAAGACCACCGAGAGCGGCGGTCCTCGTGGCTATGACGCAGGCAAGAAGGTCAAAGGTCGGAAGCGACAGGCGATGGTGGACATGGATGGTCGCGCATTGGTGCTTGATCCCCAGCCTGCCGATATTCAGGACCGAGACGGTGCGATCCCGGTCTTACAGGTTTCGCGAAAGTCCTTCCCGTTTGTGGAGAAGGCGTTTGCCGACATGGGCTACTCTGGCAACAGGCCACAGAGTGCGACGTTGATCGATGTCGAAATCGTCCGCAAACCTAAGGATCAAATCGGCTTTGCGGTTCACCCGAAGCGATGGGTGGTCGAGCGCTTCTTCGCCTGGATCAGCAGAAACCGAAGGCTCTGGAAAGACCCGGAGGCCACAATCAAGTCCGCTAAGGCCTTCCTCTACGCAGCATCCATAATGACGCTCGTCAGACGGATCGCGAGACGATCATGAATTCTCGGACGGACTCTGAGGCGGCAACGGTTCGTCGCTTCCTCGCTAACGCCCGGTGGGATATCCACGACGATCAGAATGACCAAACCCACGACAATTCATTTTGGTGACTGGCCGGGTTACTGTAATATCGCCTTTGCGGAACGTACTACGGGATACGTGGCTTGTACGTAGGTGAAGTCCGATCCTTTTCAGTCGGGCTGTTTTCGATACGCTATGTCCATCAATGTAGTGGCGTGCAGTTCGAATGACCCAAAACGACAAAAAGACATCCAGTAGGCAGGAAGCCGAACTGTCAGTCTTCCATTTCGACGAGGGGTACGCATCGGCCCGCCTCGGCATGTCGATCGGCAGCGACAACCCCTATATCGAGGAGCTGGAGCGCGTCGCGTATTATTCCTGGGTGGCCGGCTTCCTCAAGGGCAGAGCGTCCTGCAGTCAGTAGGCTTTGCGAATGCCGCTGAGCGCCTCATTTTCGCCGGAGCACTCCGCTTACAGACGTTCTGGGTTGATTGGCGGCTTGTCGCCTTCCAGGACTATTCTGTCAAAGCACCTCTTGCTGCGCTAACCGAAGCGGCGCGGGACCCATTTCGTATTTCTATGACTTGACGTATGCGGCCCCAAATCCACTTGCAGTAGTGGAGGCGCAAGATGGTCACCTTGCGTAGCCGGATTCCCCTCAGGTCAGACTCCCGGGCCCGCTTCGGCGGGCCTTCTTCTGTGCCAGACCGAAACGACGCAGCCAGATGATCGTGTCGCGCCGAGACGCTCGGTTAACCAGCGTGTCTTTCTTTATTGCGGGCAGTAGTCGACCTGATCTCCTTGCCCCAGCTAGAGAGGGCTCTCGTCATGGCAGCTACATTCTTTAACGCCGATCAACTCACGCGCCTCACCGCCGCGCATCGCATCGTATGCGGCCAGCGCGATATCCGCTTGGGAAGCAAAGAGGGAATGGTGCTTGCAATGCGCCTTCTGACCGAATGTACCGGCGATGAGCCGGAAGATGCCATCGTAAGGCGCTTCGCGCACTAGTCGTTGGAGCACACAGGCGAAACTTCAAGAATGGCCCCGCACGAGAGATCGGAGTAAGGTTCCGACTTCCAATCGACTTGGTCATAGCGGGGGACCACGCCTTGAAACCGACGACAGTATTCACGCCGGAGCGCATAGCGAACATCTCTCTGGTTCATCGAGATTTGTGCGAGCTGCGAAACATTGAGCTCGGAAGCCGTGAGGCGATGGAGCTGGCTGTTCGTCTGTTTCTGGAATATCGCGACATCGACGACGCTGACGCGGCATTGAAGAAATTCCATCAGTAGCGGCGAAGGCACCAACGCCGAGTGCCCTGCCCTCCCCCCATCAATCGCCGACCATCTGCAGACATCAGTCTCCTCTGCTCTCCCCTCCCCTCCCTATGGCCTGAAGCCTAGCTTTCGGTCCGGGACCGAGGACGATTCCCCCAGTTCGTCGTCGGCCCATGGCTGTTCGCGGATTGATAGACCCGTAATCGGCCACGTACTCGTATGTCGCGGAACCCTCCTCGGAATTCCCGCCTTAACGGCCCGCCGAATGGCGTTGATCATCTCAGATGCGCAGTCGCACGTGGCCGTTTGTAAATTGAATCTCACGAAGCATGATTTCGTCCCTAATACCTGCTAATAACTATGCTATTACCGACACATTCATATATTGCACACCGTTCGTCGCTGTGCTCGTGAGGCCGACTATGACAGACACGACAAATGACGGACAGAAGCAGACGAGGGCCCGCCGGTTGGGCTACGCCCTCATCCCGCCCGAGAAGCGCGACGATGGCACTCAAGCGGACACATTACAGTCGGCTGGCTGCGACCGTATTTTCCAGGATGTCGGCTCCCCTTCGACAGCCAGGCCAGTCCTGACACGGCTACTCGGCGAACTCGTAGCCGGCGACATGCTTGTCGTCGTCAGCCTCGACCGCATTGCGCGATCTCTCGGTCATCTGATCGAACTGCTTGAAGACCTCCAACAACGCGGCGTGCATTTTCGGTCCCTTGACGATTCACTCGATACATCGACGTCGGAAGGCCTGATCGCACTCCAAGCCTTTCGCACTGTCGCGCGACTGGAGAAGACGTTGAGCGCTGAACGGAGCAGGGCCGGGATCAAGGCCGCGAAAGCACAAGGCAGAATGCCGGGCAATCCCGGCCTGCGCGAAAAGCGTCCTGACGCGATTGCGGCGGTGTCGACGCCCGCGACAAACACTATCTCGATGAACTGACGGCGTCGGCGCCATCCTGGCTTCCGACCGTTCAGGAGTTGCGCCCACACCATAGCTGGGACAATGTCGTGCTTGTTCTCAACCGCCGAGGACAAGACTGGACGGTCGAACGGCTGCGCCGGGCAGCCCATCGCATGGTCCGCGCACAACGCGCTGACCCCGAGATTATCGCACGATCACCACGTCGCCCCCCAAGTGATCACCTGATGAAGGTCGTCGCGGCGATTTCCATCGCGCATCCAGGACTGTCGCTACGCGGGATCGCGGCGGAGCTGGAGAAGATGGGAGAGCGCCCGGCACGGGGTGGTGCAAAGTGGCAGGCATCGTTTGTCCGGCATCTGCTCGACGAAGCCTTTCGATTTGGCCTCATTCCCCGCTGATGCCGGAGCCGACGTTTGTGTCACCTGAGGCGCTGTAGCATTGCAGCCAAAGCGTCGTTCTCACCACGTAACTTCTCTGAAAGCGTTCGCTTCAGGCGGCGGTTTTCGGCATCGAGCTGCGCAAGCTCGTCTTCCCAGGAGATGTCGCTCACGGGTTCGGACGGAGCTTCCGTCAACGCTTCTGTCGACGCTGGGACCTGCGAGCGACGGCGTCTCGGCTTGAGATCCTTGCCGCGGGTTTTCCGTGGAGGCGGCACAATCTCATCGGCCTCCGGCTGGATTAGACCATGCGCCTCAGACGACACTGAAGGCTCTTCCTGGACCGCTTCCTTGGCCGCCGCCAAACTTTCGAACGCCTCAGTGACAGTAGGCTTCTCGACGGTTGGCGCATCTGGCGTCGGCTCAACGGCGGTGGCGCCGAGAAAGCCGTCGCTTACGTCAGCGGTCGAGACGGGCGATGTTTCTATAGGTAGCAGACCATCGGCTTCAACGGACTTCGCAGCAGATCGGAGATCGATGTCGCCCCAGATGGACTTTGGCTGCGACGTGCCCCGCTTGCGAGTGCCCTTGTATTCGACGACGAAGTTTCGGTTTGATGTCTTCATAATCTCGAAATGCGCATGAACGCGCTGCTGGTTATTGCTCACTCAAAGGAGCGCCACCATGTGGCGGATATGGGGTGAGCGCAGGATTTCTCTCGTTCTTCACCGACATGGGCACCAAGTCAATGTTTGCCCCTCCCTACGCCATTCGTAGGCAGCCAATCACCCGCGGTTCGAAGACGCCTTGAAGACGGCCAGTTGTGCCGCGAAGGCACGGCTATAGGCTGGCCGGGCCTCGGCATTTAAAACGTACCGAACCAGTTTGGGATATGACTCCAGCAGGCCTCCTCCCCTCACTCTTAAAAGGACGCTGGCCATCAGCAGATCTCCCGCACTGAACTCTCCTTCCAGCCAAGTCTTTGACCCGAGGCTGGCGGACAGACTCTCGAGCCGCTTGCGGATGATGGCCTCGACCGCAGCCAGACGCTGTTCATACCATGGTTCCTCGCGCTCCAGGATCATGAGGAGACTGCGTTCGAAGATGGGCGGCTCGACCGTATTGAGAGCGGCGAACATCCAGGCGATGGCGCGCGCCTCTTTTTTGGGTCCGATGGAAGCAAGGTCCCGCTGGTCTCGGCAATATGAAGAACGATCGCACCGGACTCGAAGAGAACCAGATCATCGTCTTCATAGGTTGGGATTTGCCCGAAGGGCTGGATCGCGAGATGCGGCTCGCTTTTCATCGCCTCGAATGAGAGGAGGCGGACGCATAGGGCTGGCCGGCCTCCTCCAGAGCCCAGCGAACACGCATGTCACGGGCAAGTCCCCTGCCCCGATCAGGCGAGTGTTCAAAAGCCGTGATGGTGATCGACATCTATCTTCCCTCTCTCGGGCGCGCCTTGATGTTTCAAGTGGCGCTCTGGCGTCTATTGTCCAGCGACCTACATAGATATCCATGCTGGCATTTCTCGATTTCGAGCCTCGTCCCTCAGCAAACATAGCTACCCGATCGAGATCGCCTGGGTGTTCGAAGACGAGCGTTCGTACTCATCTTTGATCAAGCCGATACCAACATGGACAGATTGGTCAGAGGCGGCGGAAAACATTCACCGCATCTCGCGGGCTGAGCTGGAAGAGGACGGCAGGCCCGTCAGTGATGTTGCGCAAGAGGCGCTGTCCGCACTTGCCGGACACACACTCTACGCCAGCGCCCCATCCTGGGATGGGAAGTGGCTGAGCACCCTCTTGCGGGCAGCTGGACACCCGCGCCACGCTCTGCGACTGGCCAAATCCGACGCAGCCTTCTTCGATGCCGCCGTCGAGATCCTTGGCCAATATTGCAATGCCTCCGAGGTCGAGCAATTGGTGCAGTCGGTGATCATGACCATCGCTCCCGATCGCCCCGCACACCGTGCCCTACCCGATGCCCTGATTGAACTCGAGCGCCTGAAGCAGGTTCGCAAGGGAGCCAACAGTCTGCTTCAGTCGCGAATGGTCGTAAGGCCCGGGCGTTAGTGAGGCACTCTATCCTGCCGTCTCAATGTCATTCACGAATGCCAAAAGGAGCCGATTAAACTGCTCTGGCAATTCACGGTGCAAACCGTGCCCTGCCCCGGAAATCCTTATCGGCTTCTCTGTCCACACATTCGCAAAGCCAATGCGATCGATGTAATCCAGATCGATGACCGGATCGTCTTCACCGTTGGTGACGGCGATCGGGACCTGCGAGGTCTCGACCAAGGCTTTCTGATCGGAACCCTTCCCAGCCAAGACGGCCTCGATCATCATCTGTCGAGCCTGTCCATCCGTCCGTTTCACCGCCGCGCGTAAAGCTTCATCATTCTGCGCATCAGCACCCAATGCGAGTTTCAGGACCATGTCTATCTGTTCTTCGGTGATGTCGGCACTTCCGGTATACGCCATGTCCGGGCTGGGCTTGAAACCCGCCTGCAGTCCGGCAAGGCTTGCCTCGATAGGGGGCGTTCCAAAGACAAAGGCGCCTTTCACCGGAGCACCGAGCGCGATCATCTCAAGCGCCACATGTCCGCCGAGCGAGTGGCCAATGACGATGAACTCGGCAACACCCAATTGCCAGAGAATTTCAAGCACGGCGTTGGCATAGCCGGGAATGGAATAACTGCGTTGCGGGTCGATGGCATTTGCGGAAGCGCCGTGGCCTGGAAGGTCCACCGCAATCACGCGCCGTGTTTCGCGCAGAGCATCGAACTGCAAGCGGAACGACTCTTTCGAGACCGAGTTGGCGTGGATCATCACAAGCGGGGTGCCGGGTCCGGCAAGGTCGTATAGCGCAATCGGCCCGTGAGACGTTTCTAGTATCCGTTCGTCCGCAAAGGAGACCGGGTTCGATACATCGGTATTGCTCATGCTACTCGCTCATTTCGTGTTCGCGGATTGTGATGGCGACGTCGCTATCGACCAGAATGCGGAGCGTCCGTAGCATGTCAGCCGCCTCGAGCAGAGCGGATGTCATCTGTGCATTGGCGATAGGGAAGGGCTGTTTGGCGATATTGCGAAGGCCGACAATGGCGTCGCTCTTGGTCCCAATTGCGGGAATCCCGGCTTGCCTTCGTAGATTGGTGATCGAGACGATTGCCTCGTACAGCAGTTGAGAGACCTGCTCCTTCGCTTTTCGGCTCGGCGCATTCGCGGTGCGGATCAGTTCGGAGATCAACTCTGACCTGAGCCCCATCGTCCCTCCATCTTTCAGGAGAGTCTTAGGTTTTCAATCTGGCCTTATGCGACCTG
>CABHNZ010000052.1 GCA_902167985.1 Shinella sp. UYSO24 | reverse complement strand
CGCGATCATGTTCGAAGATCGTTTCCCGATGGCCTGAAACATCGCTAGGGCACAAATTCCTTACAGTCTCTCGTCCTGCGTTTCGCCTTCATCCCGCTTTTCTTCTCGAGCTTGCCTTTCAATCCGATAGAGTTGGTCGAAGAACTTCAATGCCTGTGCGGGTGGGCCGCTTTGTTTTTTCCCGGCCTTCAAGGCGTTGACGAAGCGTCGCCTGGCGTGAGCCATACATCCGACATGCGTCGCACCTTGTAGAGTTCGCCATGCCTGATAGCCGTCACTCATCAGGATACCGCGATAGTCGCCAAGGAAAGCCTGCGGATGGACCTGCCCGCGACCGGGCTGGTATTCGAGCAGCACAACCGGCTCGGCGCTGTCCTGACCGCTGCGATACGCCCAGATGTAGGACGCGTCTGTCGCCTTCCTGTCCTTTTCCTTCAGCACCTGGACCGTGGTCTCGTCACCGTGAATGACGCTCTGCGACAGGAGACGCTGCTTCAGCGCATCATAGATCCGAACCAGGTGCTTCTCACTCGACCCGATCACCCAGTGGCCAAGGGCGCCACGGCTCACGGGGACGCCGGCGCGCTCGAACGCCTGCGCCAGACGATAGAGCGGTGTGCCGTCGACAAATTTATGAACGAGCGCAAAAGCCAGTGTCGAGGCCGTGGCGATACTGCCCGGCAAGGGCTGCTTGGGCATGGGCGCGATGATAACGGGCGTGCTGATATCGGTGCGTTCGCAGTTTCGGCAAGCGTACTTGGCCCGCGCGTTCTGCACGACCGTGGCCTTCACCTCGATATGCAACTGTTCGGTGACCAGTTCGCCCATGCGATGCAGCAGATGTCGGCAGCATGGGCAGGTCTTCTGATCTTCTGCAAGGTCATATTCAACGCGGTGGCGTGGCAAATTCGCAGGAAGCGGCTTACGCCCACGTTTGCGGCCTTCGGGTATCTCTACCTCTGGCAACCCCGTGTCGGGAAGCCCAGTGGAGCCTGCTTCATCCTGGTCGGCCAATCCTTCATCAGCATCGGCC
This sequence comes from Shinella sp. UYSO24, assembly GCA_902167985.1. Classification (GTDB taxonomy): domain Bacteria; phylum Pseudomonadota; class Alphaproteobacteria; order Rhizobiales; family Rhizobiaceae; genus Neorhizobium. The sequence continues at coordinate 10,236 of CABHNZ010000052.1, read as the reverse complement.
TCGAGAGCGGCGCTCTCCGCTTCGTTGAAGACGCGATCCATATGCTTTTCGCTACGCGGCGCAAAACGATGAAGCTGAGCAAGTGCAAGCTCTTCCTCGAGCTTGACAACACGTTGTTCAAGGGCGTCTCTCTCAGCCCGCAGCGCAGCGTTCTCGGCAGCATTTGCCGCCAGAAGCGCCATCAGTTCCGCAACGGTCGGGGTGCCGGCTGGTGTCATTGTAGCTTTGAATCTGAGCCGCCCCGCTCCGTCAACAGCTTTCAGCCGACAAGCTCATATTGCCGAGCAGGGTGGCGAACCATTGCATCGAGATCGATGCCGTCAAGCAACCAGCGCAACTGCTCGGTATCGAGCGTCACCACCGGCACTTCGCGACGAGGCCAACGAAACCGGTCTTGCGACAACGCTTTCAATACGAGCACGAACCCTGACCGCTCGAAGAACAGCAGCTTCACCCGGGTCCGCCGACGATTGCAGAAGACGAAGACGGCACGCTCGAACGGGTTCAGTCCCATCGACTGCTCGACCAGGATCGCAAGGCTGTTGATCCCTGCGCGAAAGTCAATCGGATCCCGGTGAAGGTAAACACGAAGATCATCAGCCAGCCGGAACATCGCAACGCCCCAAAGCCTCAATCAGAATGGAAACAGACTGCTTATCCGCGTCCTCAAGCTCCAGCCGTACACCATTCGGCAGAACAGCCGTCAGGCGCATACCTGCCGATGGTGGCCGAGCCGGCATGTCGGGCAGGTGCACAATCGGCGACGCTGCAGCCACGGCAACGAAGGCCGATGCTTCATGCCCCGCAAGAGCCGGCATATCGTCCTGGATCTGACGATCTCGGCGAAGCTTCACCCAATTGCGTAATAGGTTGGCATTTATTCCATGCGCCAGTGCCAGGCTTGCAACTGATACGCCAGGCTTCATCGCACTGTCGATTAGCCGGGCTTTGTCCGCGGGATCGAAGCGCCGCTTCCCATTAGAAATAACCTTCACAGCACGAAGGCCGCATGAACCGCTAAAACTATCTGAGGCCATTGTGTCCACAAACTCCATTGTGGACACAGGATCAGACATTCGATCTTCTATGAACAGGTGCCGCGAATTGAGCGCTTACAAAAGAACAAGATCACGCGACGCTGGGCGAAGCGGGGATCAAGACCATCCGCCCCACACGACCAGCGCACGCGTTCAGCATACATATTCGGCGCTGATCTGCCCAAGGCACGGCAAAGCGGCCGCTCTCGTCATGCCGTGGTGTGACACCAATGCCATGAACCAGCACCTGATCGAGATATCACTCAACGTGGCCGACGACGCCCACGCCATCCTCATGATGGATCAGGCCGGATGGCACATGTCCAACAATCTCGTCGTGCCTGGAAACATCACCATCCTGCCACTGCCGCCGAAATCGCCGGAACTGAACCCTGTCGAAAACGTCTGGCAGTTCATGAGGGACAACTGGCTCTCCAACCGCGTCTTCAAATCATACGAGGATATCGTCGATCACTGCTGCTATGCATGGAGAACCCTGCAGGAGCGGCCGATGGAGGATCATGTCCATCGGACGCCGACAATGGGCGCAAGGGTTCTGATCAATGACGGCTGGTATTCACCCGCTTGCCGAGCTTCATATACTGCTCGACCGGGCGAATTCTGTCAGCGCAGGAATCCATGGACCACCTACTGGTGGTCCATGATTTGTCCGCATCCCCTCAGCACCCCTGTAGCAACCTCCGTCAAGCGCGGGCTAGGCAGCTATCTCGTAGTTCGATAGCATCGACTCGCAAATTCCGCTTTTCATGCGGCCTATAACTTAGCTGATCGTAAGATGCTTCGGCACGTCTCCTAGCTCATGCCATTGCAGCAACAATTCCGATATATCGCCGTGGGTATTTGTGGCTTTGAACCCATTCTTCTGGAATAGATCGCGGCAAGCGAGGTTGAGCTCTGTTTTCTTGAAACGCGCTTTGATCATATCAGGTGACCTGAAATTATGACGAAGAACATGTCTGAGCACACCGGATTCAACGTCCATGCCCAGCACGCGACAACTCATCACAAACTGCTCAATCTCGGCATTGTTTAGCACGATAACTCCTACCAACCCGTAGTCCGAGTATTTATCTACAACGCTAAAATACACGAATGAGCCACCATTACTGAAGAGATGCTCCGCAGCTTGAGTGGACCATCGCACACCAGTGGTATTAAATTGGTTTGTTTTGTTTATGAGCTCGAAACACCGGCGGAATCGCTCATCGCTACTATCCTGAACCTCACCAATGGTGACCCGGCAATCTAATCCCATTAAGAACTGGTCGCGACTCAGAGCGGTTCTATCTTCGTCGCGGGCTTTTTGGGCCACAATGGTCTTAGCCCTGTTCCGTGATTCAGTGGTTACTGACTCAACTTGTAACTCAGGCGCCCTTAAAAGCACATGCCGAGTCATAAAAGGGTTGGCGCCAATAAACCTCATTTCTGGAAAACCAGCCTGAACCGATTGCCGTTCTACTGGATTATCATCAACGAAAAGCACACTCTTCGCGGTAAGATTCGTAGCCTCGAGTATTCTGGCAATATTATTAACCTTTGGCTCGAAATTTATTTGAACCGACACGAAGTGATCCAAATCGAACCAGCCGTAAGGTACCGCTAAGGCCCATCGTTCTCTTACGATTTCTTCTGAGTTCTTGGAGCAAACAGCCACGAGGATCCCTCGAGCTCGCAGGTGATGAATTGCTTCTGCAACCCCCATTGGCCAACCAAAATACTGGGGATTAGGACCATCTTCGCTATAGTTATCAGCCAAAATTCCACGCCACAGCGTATCATCTAAATCGAAAATGACGAGCTTAATTGAGTCGATTTGATTTATTACTCTGTAAAGGTAATCCGCATTATCCCACACTGTCTGCATGAATTCGAAGGTTAAATTCGATGATATCTCGGAGAGTGGGGGGACTTCTTCTATTCTGGATTTTTCATTTTCAATTATACCCTCATACCAATAACCATTGTGGGTAAAGAAATTGAGGTGGTCGTCCAAAAGGAAGCGCTTACCAAGCGCGGACGCGTTTGAATCAATATCAATAATGTAGACATTTTTATACTCTCGGACTAACGAAGCGAAGAATATGTTTATCCTCCGTATAATAATAGAGATATCAAACTCAGATCCAATATTATTCAGGCCGCTGTAGCCGGGCAACGTCGGAACTAGAAAATTAGTAACGAACGTAAGTAATCCGTTCTCTCGATTATAGCGAAGCGCGGCCTCCAACATCAACCTTAGCCTGTCCTCGCAAGCTCTCATGAAGGGTTCTATATCACTCGACGAATTAAATTTATAAAAATCGACGATATCGTCAGTTATGACGTAGCGTACACCGAGCTGGACAATCTGAAAGTCATAGGAGTCGACTTCAGATTGGCTCATCTCCGGCAATATTGAAACGTTGTTGAATAATATGTACTCAAACTCAACGTTCGGATACCACGATTTATAGAATGAAATTGAATCACCTATAAGGCACGAGCCGATAGTCAAGCATTTCTTTACCGGAGTTTCTGTCTTCCTTAACGTTTTTGGAAAAAGATATTCGCAAGGATGAAGCATTGACTATTGTCCCCAAAGAGAAAACTTTGAACCGCTTGAGACAACCTTGTGGGAGGTCCAGGCGCGGTTTTGTAGCATCTTTTTTTCGACCCGACCACTAGGCGTTTAGCGGCACAATCTCACTGACTTGGTTTGGTTTCGAATGGCGATTTCCGTTGTTTGCTGAGCTAGCGAATTGTTTCGTAAGGGATTATGGATCGTGGCGGCTCGAATAGCTCGGCGTGGTTGTACGCACAGCAGCCAGTGCCCTGATACTTTTGTCCAGTCGCCAATGGACGAGCAATTGAAAGACTCAACGGCAGTAGCCAATCGTTCTGACATGTGTTCACGTTGTCCACAATTAGTTTTGCGCTATGTCTGTCCGGTTTTGCATCGGCGAGTGCGGCCTATTGTTCACCGGCCCTTGCGCCGTCAATAGTTGAGACGAATTGATTGGAGCGCGATATCAGAGTCTTTGCCACGGACAGAAAGAGCTGGCTATTTTGCGACACCGTCAGTGGGGCAAACGCAAGCGCCGTCGTCTATAGCCTGATGCTGACCTGCCGTGCCTGTGGTGTCGAGCCCTTCGCTTGGTTGAGGCACATCTTCACCGAGCTGCCGCAGCGCCCTGATGGCGCCGATATCAACGATCTGCTCCCGTTTAACTTCGCCAAATCAACTCCCGTATAATCGGACACGGGCGCCACAATCAAAGTAAGCGTCCGGTCAGGGTCTTTTAGGCTCGATCCTGGGACAGCAGCACAGGTACGCGCTCGCTTTGTGAAGATTTTGTCAGAGTCATCTTGAGGAGAATAGCGGCCCGAGCCTGGTCCGTCCTGACACCACATCAGGCTGTCGGTAATGACGCACTGGTTAGATGCGCTGGCTCACGGTGCTCCACCCGTACCTTTTGGCAGGCCGCACTTGCCGTATAACACGAGCAAGTGCCGTTGTCATGTGCCCACGTTCCAAGGAAGTAGTTCATCGATCCGGTTTATGGGATGATCGGCGATGCGGGTAAGGACATGTCGCAGGTAGGCTTCCGGATCGCGGCCGCTGAGCTTTGCGGTCTCGATCCACGACAGGATTGCAGCGGCGCGTTCGCCGCCCTTGTCTGACCCCGCAAACAGCCAGTTCTTGCGGCCGAGTGTAATAGGCCGGATCGCCCGTTCAGCCGCATTGTTGTCGATCTCGATGGTGCCATCATCCAGGAAACGGCAAAGCGATTTCCAGCGGGACAACGCATATCGGATCGCTTCCGCCGCCCCGGATTTTTGCGGCAGGCGTTTGAGATTGTCGTCCAGCCATAGCCGCAAGGCTTCGACCTTGGGAGTGCTGCTATGTTGCCGGGCAGCTTTCCGCATGTCTGGCGGTTCACCACGAATGGCCCTTTCGATGTCGTAGAGTTCGCCGATCCGACGCAGCGCTTCCTCCGCTATCGGTGCTTTTCCTGAAGTCGTCAGATCGAAGAACTTGCGTCTTGCATGCGCCCAGCAGGCGGCTTCCAGGATGGTCGGTGGGCCGCCCGGCTTATGTGGTTCGTAAAGGTCACGGAAGCCTGCATAGCCGTCGGCATGCAGCACGCCGGAGAAGGTGGCCAGATGTTGCCTGGGATGCAGTCCCCTGCGATCCGGACTGAAGAAGTAGCAGACTGCAGGTGGGATCGTCTCACCATAGGGACGGCCGTCGCGAATATAGGTCCACAAGCGCCCGGTCCTAGTCTTGCCCTTGCCTGGCTCCAGAACCGGAACGGGCGTGTCGTCACTATGAAGTCGATGGCCAGCGAACACATGGTCCCGAAGCTTCACCAGCAGCGGCTCCAGCAATGTGCTGGCCTTGCCGATCCAGTCGGCCATGGTCGAGCGGGAAAGATCGACGCCTTCCCGCGCGTAAATCTCGGATTGGCGATAGAGCGGCAGGTGATCGCAGTATTTGGCAATCAGAACATGGGCGACGAGACCTGGCCCCGGCTTGCCGCGTTCGATGGGTAGCGACGGCATCTCGGCCTTAACCTGCGTATCGCAGCCCTTGCAGGTGAAGCGGGGCTGGATATGACGCACGACACGAAACGAGGCCGGAACATAGTCGAGAACTTCGCTAACGGTCTCGCCTGAACGGATGAAGTCGGAGCCGCCGCAGACCGGGCATGCGCAAGTTGCCTGGTGCGTCACGTCATGGCGTGGCAGATGATCTGGCAATGGCTGGCGGCTCGGCTTGGCCTTTGCCGGACCGGCAGTCGACGACGATGCCGGGGCCATGGCTTCCGCCTCGGCTGCCTCGATATCTTCCAACGCCAGTTCGAGCTGTTCGATGGCGCGGTCCATCTTCTCGGAGGACGAGCCGAACCGCGCCCGCTTGAGAACCGCAAGCTGCGCCTTCAATTTGTCGATCAGGGTGTCGCGGGATTGAAGCTTTCGAGCCTGTTCAGCCAGTTGATCGGCCTGCGCGGCGATAATGGCTCGCAACGCATCGACGTCATCCGGCAGGTTCGAATGGCCTTCTTCCATACCAAAATCTATACCCGATTTGGCGTCAGATCACCACCTATCTGTCTGTAAAGATTGGCCTCTACTCTACGCCACCCGTGTCGGTGAGGATGTCCAGGCAGGACGCCGCCAGTCAATACCCTCCCACAGCATCGACAACTGCGCCGCCGTCAGCCGGGCCGTGCCATCGGTTGCGGAAGGCAGGGAAAGCGGCCCTTCTCCAGGACCTTGTAGTAGAGGCAAAATCCCTGGCCATCCCAAAACAGCAGCTTGATGCGATCACCACGACGGCCTCGAAACGCGAACACCGAACCGGACGCGGGCTTCTGGCGAAGCGACGACTGCACCAGCGCCATCAGGCCGTCGATCCCTTTGCGCATGTCCGTCACACCGCAGGCGAGATAAACGCGCACATTTGTGCCTGGCGCGATCATGCTTCTTCAACCGAACGGATCAGTGCTTTCAAGACATCAGGCGCAATGTTGGCCTCGACTTTCAACACACGGCCGCCCTTGCAGCCGATCTCGATCCGCATCGGGCGCGTCGCCCGCTTTGCTGCTGGCTTGTCCATCGGAATTGGTTGCTCGGATTCGTCGCTCGTGCCCGTAGCGATCAGTGCGACGGATAGAAAAGAAACCACCGGCTCAACCTGCTCCGCCGAGAACTTACGCCGCCAGGTATAAATCTGCTGGGGTTTTATATCGTGCCGCCGCGCGACGTCGGAAATCCTGGCATCCGGGGCGGACGCTTCTTGCAGTATCGAAAGCTTCTCCTCATCGGACGTATCCATCCGAGCTGAGCCGCGGGACATGTAATTTCGCGCGTGATATCCTGGCGGGATGGAGATCGATGAAGACAGGATCGATGAGGCGGTTCTGGCGCTGCTCTGGTTGACGCTGCACAACGAGCGCTGCGCGTGGAAGGGGTTTGACTGGAGAACGACCAATCGGCTGCATGAGAGGGGCCTGATCTGTGACCCTGTGAACAAGTCGAAGTCGTTGGTCTTGACGGATGAGGGTCTGCGCCGGTCTGAAGAGCTCTTCCAGGCGCTTTTTACGCGGCAGCCGCAATAGCCTTGTTACGGATGGCCTTCCAATTCCACGGCAACAGCTCGTGCAAGCGCGTAATGGGCAGGTCGGCGATACGGGTCAAGACGTCGGCCAGCCACACCTTAGGATCGACGTCGTTCAAGCGAGCTGTCGTGATCAGCGTCAGCATGATGGCAGCCCGGTCGGCGCCGCGCTGGGAACCGGCGAAGTTCCAGTTCTTTCTTCCGCAGGCCACCCCGCGCAGGGCTCTTTCGGCCGCGTTGTTCGTCATGCAAATCCGGCCGTCGTCAGCGTATCTTGCAAAATCAGCCCAGCGAGACAGCATGTAGTTGATGGGCTCGATCACTGGCGAGGACCGCGACAGGCCCCCAAGTTCAAGCCTGAGCCAAGCCTCCAGTTCGATCAGTAGCGGCTTGCTCTGCTCCTGGCGAACGGCAAGACGCTCTTCGGTACTCCTACCATTGATCTCGCGCTCGATGTCGAACAAAGCGTCAATTCGCTTCACGGCTTCCAGTGCTGTGGCTGAGACAGGCCTTAAGCTCTTGCCTCTACGAGCGCTACGCGAGACGTCGGCCAGCTCGAAGAACTTCCTTCGCGCATGGGCAAAGCAGAAGGCCGGCGTCACCGGGCCAGGCTCTGCCGTTCGATCGAAGAGCAGATTATAGCCACTATAGCAGTCGGCCTGCAGAATGCCGTCGAACTTCGCGAGATGGTCTTGCGGATGCTGGCCACGCCGATCGGTGGAGGCATAGAAGATGGCGGCCGGTGGCGAGAGCCCCCCGAAGGCCTATCGTCGCAAACGTATGTCCATATGCGTCCCGTTGTGCATTGGCCTTTCGCCATGATTGGAATGGTGGTGTCGTCGCCATGAAGGCGCCCGGCCGCCAATACATAGGTTTCCACCATGTCGAAGAGCGGCTTGACGGCGGCGCTGACGTAGCCGACCTGGTCGGCGAGCGTCTGGGTCGAAAGATCAATCCCCTCGCTGCGAAAGCGTCGGCTCTGCCGGTTGAGCGGCTGATGCTCGGAGAACTTGTCGAAGACGATCGTCGAAAGCAAGTTGGGGCCGAGATAGCCACGTGGGGTGGCATGGAACGGTGCCGGCGCCTGGCTAATGCAACCGCATTCACGACAGGTGAACTTTTCTCGCACGGACTCGATGACCTTGAACCGGCGCGGGATCTCTTCCAGCGTTTCGGTCACGTCTTCGCCCAGCTTCGACAAACGATCGCTGCCGCAATGGAGGCAGGCGCAGGGCGCTTCGACGATGGCTCGCTCGCGCTCGATATTGCTCGGCCAAGGCTTGCGCACCGGCCGCTTGCGCGTAAAGGCCCGCACATCTTGAGCTTTGGCGGATGCCTTTTCGGACGCTAGCTCATCCTCAGTCGCATCGGCGACCAGTTCTTCAAGCTGCAATTCCATCTGATCGATCAAGCGCTGAGTGCGTTCACGGCTTGGACCGTGCTTATCGCGCTCGAGCTTGGCGATCAGCAATTGCAGATGAGCATTCAGGGCTTCAATGCCGGAGAGTTTTGCTTTTGCGCTGCTCGCTTCAGCCTCGGCTCGCAACCGCGCCTCGCGTTCTGCCAAAAGCGCGGCGTGGGCGCTGGCGAGATCATCCGGCAAAGAGAGAGGCGGCAATGACATGCAACCAGGAAAGCATATTTATTGAATAAATTCAATATAAAGTGCAATCAAACTCGTGTCGGACGCCAGGTCTCTTGCGGATTTCGCCAATCAATTCCCGACAGCAGATAAGAGAGCTGCGCCGCCGAGATGGAAACCGCACCGCCTTCTACATTCGGCCAAATGAACCGGCCCCGCTCCAGCTTTTTCGTAAAAAGGCAGGCGCCTTGGCCGTCATGCCAAATCAATTTTATCAGGTCACCGCGTCGGCCCCTGAAGCAAAACAGATGGCCGCCCAGCGGCTCATGATTCAGGACTTCCTGCACACGCAGAGCCAGAGAGGGAAACCCGCACCGCATATCCGTGTGCCCGGTCGCCAGCCAAACCTTGACGCCAGATCCCGTCGGCAGCAGGTCCATCATAACATCTCCAGGGCCCGGATAACACGAAGCATAACCTCCACATCGACGTCGCGATCGACGATCAGCCTGCGGCCATTCTTAATCACGACGTCCATCCGGCCAGCACTCGTGCTTGCTATCCTTTCTGGATCGGCAACCACGACAGCCGGAACAAATCCGCCGAAAGGCACTGCGGTATCGGCTCGCCATGATCGCGCCAGACGGCGCCACTCATACAACTGCGATCGCGATATCCCATGCCGGCGCGCAGTTGTCGCGCAATGGCCCGGTTCCGAATAGCTCTCCGTGACGATCTGCAGCTTCATTTCTCTGCTGAACCGCCGACGACGACCAGTCTCGACAATCTCAAGTCGTTCCATTCCGCACTGTCCTTATTGACGTCAATAAAGACAGTGCTCTGTCATATCGGACACCGGCTGCGGTAGGCGGTCCAGCTCGGATGCGTACCATCGGACCAGTCACGCCGACGCTCCACACCGGTCAAAATCTCCATGCGGCCCATAGTTCATCCCTGATGATGTCACTAATGACGGAATTAGTCCGTAACTTCAGGTGTTCGCAGGAAATCTCAAAGACGGCGTCACCGGACGCTTACCAATCAAACGCGTCAACGCGCAGCGAATTGAGGTAATACCAATCGTCAGTGAGGGTGACTCACGGGATTGAACGAAGCCGCTTGCGCGGCATTTGGAGGCTCTGATTGCATTTAGCTCTGCTGATTTGAAGACTTGGGCTGTTTCGGCTCAAACTTTGAACAGGAGATGACGATGACAGAGATGAGCCCGCTACGGCGGCGCATGATCGATGACATGACGATCCGCAATCTTTGCGCCACCGGAACAACTGGCTGACATGGATACCGGCCGCACGGGCAATCTCGGAGATAATTGCATCCGGCTCAAAGAGACTGTAAGGAATTTTGTGCCCTAGCGATGTTTCAGGCCATCGGGAAACGATCTTCGAACATGATCGCGAGCTGGCTTTTGACGAGATGCCATTCGCGCACTGAACGCTTCCACTCAGTCGAGGTAGCATTGAGCGCCAGATAGATCA
>CABHNZ010000051.1 GCA_902167985.1 Shinella sp. UYSO24 | reverse complement strand
CCCCATAAAGGCTCGTCTCCCCGTCGTCTATCGAGAGCCAATCGAAAAAGCAGGGCTATTTCCGCAGCTTGCTAAATCCGCAACACCACGAACCTTCCGCCCGGCCCCCTTTTGGGACCGCCGGGCGAATGATAGGAGGAATGGACAATGTCGAACCTCGAAACGAATGCGCATCAACTTGCCGAGCGCTATCTCGCGCTTGGTGGTAAGCGCCTATCGAAGCTGGACGACAACATCGTAAGCACCCGGAAATGGGATGACGAGCCGGCCGAGGCCTCGCGCTTCTGGGAGGAGCACATCGCCTCGCTTCCCGAAGATCGACGCACCGAGGTCGAGACGTTTCTGCCGTCGATGAACGACAAGTAGCGCTGTCGCACAGTCTCGCATTGGTTCAGATCCCGGCTTACCGGGCATCACTGCTAGGTGGAAAGAGCCAGGTCCACTACCAGTCCTTAACTCTCGAGGTGCCGCTCTCGCGGCTGCTGCAGGTCGGAAATTCGAAGACGAACTCGATCACCCTTCTCCGAGGACATCTCGCATGGCTTGAGGGCAAGCTTTTACAGGTTGTCCCCGGCAGGCAAGTTGAGAATCTTTCGTATTTTATTGAGCTATGAATGGAACGGCGAGCATGGGCCTGCGTTCTGGGATTCCTCACACCCAAAAGGACGCCCTCATGGCCCGCGACCTCTCCGCAGACATCGACCGCCTGACCGAGCAATTCTCCGAACTCCGTTCCCTCTTCACGAAGCAGGCTTCTGCCAAAGCTGACGAGGCCACCAGCTTCTTCGCTCCCCGCGCTCGCCAGGTGTCGAAGCAGGTGCGCCGAGGTGCCTATGACATAGTCGGCACGTCGCGACGCAATCCGGCCCTGACGACAGGCGCCATCATCGGCACGCTGGCGGTCGGCGCGCTTATTGGCCTTGCCTTGTCGTCAGCCGCCAGCGACGAGTGAGGCCCGCAATGGAAAACCAGAACCAACAGCCGCAGCAACAGCAGCAGCAGATCCAGCCGCAGGACCTCGCAGCCGTCCCGCGCCCGCCCTTTCGCCAGATCCGGCAGCGCCGGTCACTTTGGAGCCCAACGAAAACCTGGAAAAGCTCATGCTGATGCAGCAGCAGGCGCTTGAGGGACACGCCTAATCCTCATCGCTTACGTCACGCAGCCTTGACTTTGCGTGACTTGCCGTTAGAACATAACGTGAACATTTATTGAGGATCTCGCCATGGCACTCGCAGAAAAGTTCATCGTCCTACCGTTCAAGAGAACCGCGGCAACATCGTGCCGGGCGAGATGCGTCAGGCGTCGAACTCGGCCTCGGCGGAAAAGATTGCCGCCGCAATGGCCGATCGCTTCGTGGGCGTCGCGGCCTATGCCGTCATGGTCGATGAAGAATCAGGCGAGATGGGCACGCCTCGCCTGCTTTCGAAGCATGGCGAAATTACCGATCTGGCAGCCTGAGAGCCGTCCCATGCCGAGCACAGCATTCGACCGTGGCTATGACAAGTGGTGGGACGAGAACGGCAAGGACATCGCCTTTTCCGAGCGCCGGAAACTGCGCGCGGTTTTTGTTGCCTGCTGCGAGTTCTCCGCAAAGGAGAAGGAATTTCGCTTTGTCTGCGGTCGATGGTCGGTGGAGGTGAAGGCAACGTGAAGGCGAGATACGAGGCTACCGAGATAGCGGACGCCCTTCCATGAATCTCGAAGGGCGTCCTGGTCCGCCACGTTCCGATCGCCATTCTAGCCCTTCGCCGCACTGTACATAGTGCGAGATCTTGTACTTCTGCGGTTGAATTCGCCCACTATGTCTTTTGACAATTGACCGCACTCATCCTCGGTCGTACCGCCAGATAATGGGAACATTTTCACATAAGGCCCTCATCCTTGAGGACGAAGTTTTTATCGTCATGGACGTCGAAGAGGCGCTGGCCGCAGCCGGTATTGGTATAGCGGCCTCGTTTTCGACCAACCGTGCAGCTGTGGCTTGGCTCCTGGTCAATAAGCCGGATGTGGCAGTCATCGACTACCGATTGAAGGATGGCACTTCAGAAGCGACGCTGGCTGTTTTGACGACGCTGGGGGTTCCAACTGTTATCTACTCCGGGAACCGTTTGGACGACGATGATACTCGATTTTCCGGCGCAACCGCTTGGGTAGACAAGCCAGCCACTCCCGATCAACTGACCACCGCCATATTAGCAGCTATTCACAGTCAATCATTGTCGGAACCAAAACCCTTCTCGGAAGATAGGTAGCGCATCTCAGAGGAGCTTTGAATGGCAATCTATTTCTTCGACGTAACTGGCGGCGACAAGTCGTGCCGGGACGATATTGGGGTCAGCCTACCCTCTTTCGATGACGTTCGAAGACGTGTCGGGGAAATGATTGCCGATATAGCAACTGAGGAGTTTGCCGAGCGTCCCAGTTCGCATTTTCATTTGAGCGTCCGGGACGAGGCAGATTTTGTCATATTCGACGCCGATATCGCCTGTCGAACAACACTTCGGAACTGAACCAGTCCCCGCCACGAATTTCTAGGGTTGCCGTTCTCGTCGTTCGTCGTGATCTATGCGGTCGACAATATCAGCGAACCGCTGGTTGTAGCCTTGGAGTACGCGATCAAGTTCCTCGAGCGGCACGAGCGCTTCGCGAAGCCCTTTGACCTTTGCGTCCTGGCGATCTTCGGCCGATCGAGCCTGACGGTATTCAAGGTCCTTTTGCGTCTCCATCTTGTCAACTACAGCAGCGATGCTGTCCTTGAACTCGTTCGACCGCTGACGCTGATCTATCTGGTTCTGGGCAATATTGTCTTTGATGGGCTGAAGCGCAAGGAAGCCGCACCCGCCTAAGATCGTCATGCTGGCGGAACAGAAGCCGATGATGGTTGCCGATGGCGCGCGGTTCCTCTCCGCCAAGTTTATAGCAAGCGCCGCCACCGTACTTCGCATCTCCGACGAGATCGAGGTCATGGACGATTCGATCTGCCTGAAGCCTCACCGCATCTCAGTCTCAAGGTCCGAGACGACGGTTCAGGTTTGTAACCCGCTCTCCGAGCTGTGCAGTGAGGGCGTCGGTATATATTCGGTTCACGTCCGATCCATTTCCGATGTTCATGTCGTCTCCTGTCATCAGTCTCGATGCCCTTCTGATCTGCGATATTCAGCTATAAAAATTCGCCCAGCGGGCGCCGAATGCTGTCGTGGAACCCTTCCATTTTCCGAGGGCACCCATAGTTATTCGGAGCTAACGTAAGGAGCGACAATGCCCGTAAGAGCTGTTCCGAGCCTCGATCTCACCCGATACTTAGGCCGCTGGTACGAGATCTGCAGACTGCCACTGAAATTTGAGGATGCTGAAGCCACCGATATCTCAGCGACTTACTCACTCAAGGATGACGGCTCGATTCATGTCGATAACCGATGCTTCGACGCCAAAAGAAAGCCGACGCAGGCCGTTGGCGAGGCCAAGGCGACGGATGACACTATGGCCAAATTGAAGGTGAATTTTCTTCCCGCCGGCCTTCGGTGGCTCCCTTTCACCGACGGTGACTATTGGGTACTGAAGATCGACGACGCTACGGTGTTTCCCTCGTAGGAACCCCAGATCGCAAGCATTTGTGGTTGCTGGCGAGAAGCCGGGATATCTCAGAAGAGACGCTTCGCGCCTACCTCGGTGAGGCCCATGAACAGGGCTTTGACCTCGGCCATCTCGTCACGCCAAAGCATACCGGGCGTGAGGTGACGGACGAAATGCTGAGGGGTTGAAGCAGACCTTTCGGAGCGCCCCTAACATTGCCATTCCGTAATATTAGCGATACCACGATCAAGGGACGGTTGGCCGGAGCGCGATGATTCGCTGCTCCGGCCTTTTTTCTTGGAACCGATCTTTCCGGCGCAGGTTTCATATATGTCGCGAGGGAAGTCCCGTCCCCACGCTCTTGGTCACAACCACCCCCGTTGTGTCACCCTCGCGACCCCTAAATCCCATCGCTAAGTACGCCACGTCACCTGTGCAATTCGGCACATTGAGCTGCTCGCTCGGTGGCGCCTCTAATCGCTTGTCAGATAATAAGCGAGGTAGCACATGAGCGACGATGTTTCCATGTACAGGGATCCATTTGTCAGGCCGCTGATGGAGGCGGACCAAGTTGCTTAGAAGTAGAAGCCGACGAACTTTTCAAGCGGCAGCATCGCGACCCGAAGGTTGAGCCTATCCGCCTGAGCGAGGCGGCTCGACGACCTGTACGAGGCAGGCACGGGCTGCCTTCGCGGTCGCTTCTTGCATTTGATGGTCAGTTCTGTGACGCTACACCGCCACGACCACTTCAATCGTTAGTGGCGCGCGACCCGGCGCTGTGGCTTGCAAGCATGAGCCGGGTCGCCCTTATCACCTGCGTTTGAAATCGATCCTGGGAGATGGAATTACGCGCCGCCGCTATCGCTTCCAATCGTGAACGGCAGCGATCCGGCGCGAGTAAGCATGAACTTGCTGCCGGATCGGCTTTAAATCAGTAGTTATCCTGACGTTGTATTTCGTGCGCATATCATCCAATGTGGTACTCGGCCACCGGGGGACGCACGCTCGGGGGCAAGCGGCCCGCCTCTCGTCCTCACTTGAGCCGGGCCGCGACATCCACTTAACGGTTTTCCGCAAATTGCGGCCTTACAAGCGATCAGGCACTCTTAAAGCCGAACACACGAAGCGCTGGCTCCGGGTTCGGCGGCCCGATCTGCTCCTCCCAAGGGGTCGGGCCGCATACCCTCAGCAACAACTCACTATTTTCAGAAACACTTCTGGCGTTGAGTGATCGATAGCACCGAGTTAGCCTCTTCCTGCTGATTGGTGAGGTCTGGTAACCCTCCCGAAAGGCAAGAGCGTCCCATCATGGTTTGGCATTAGACAAGGAGTGGGATGCTCTCAGATGCCTTACGATCTGACGGCAATCTTTCGCAATGGCCAGCGGCCCTGATTGTGGGGCATTTAGGGCCGCAATCTGTTCTTGTTTTCTCATCTCCCAGGGTGAGGAAGACAGGCGTCAGCACCCCGATGCCTGAATACGACCCGGAGCGCCCCCCAGACTTGCTCCGGGTCGCCCATCGCAGTTCGGGCAGGAAGACAACAAATTCGATGACCGAAACCATTCCGTTTACCTGGCTTGGTGGGACTCAGGCCTCGTCACAAAATCCGCACGGCAAGCCTCTCGCGTGGCGTGCATCCCTTGGCAAAGCTCCTCTCAACCGCACCCTTGGTGGGCTGGTCCATAGTGCAAATCCTTGCAGTCGCTTTCGATCATGGTGAATGGGACGGATGGACGTCGCTCGGCGATCTTACGGCAAGTAGATCCTCATAAACCCACAATCTCAGTCACTTCAGTTGGCGATCTCCTGACGGCTCCAGCGCTGACCCCGCGCCACGGGATGCCTCTGTGTGCACCGGCGCGGCAAGATGGTTAACCGGCCCGAGGGCCACCGTCGAGCGCTGCTGCTCTTTCATGGAGCGGGGCGCTGGCGCTTAGGCTAACGGGGGCCGCATTTCTATCTATCGAATATCGTGGTGCCGGGATACACTCCCAGCTGGGCCGCTGGCACTCGTCATGACAACCGTGCTGTATGGGCAGGGCTCAGCCCCTCGCCTAGCATCTCAGTGTTCCGCCCGGTCAACGGCAGTGCCTTTGACCATCAGGCACGCTCCTCGCCAGACCGAATTACTTCAACGGGAGGCGGCCCGATCTGAATTATCCTGTTTTTCCTTCGCCGGCTTCGGCGGCCTTCATGCGAGCATCGAGAGAGTGGCCATGTACCTTAAGAAGGTACAGTTCCATATCTCCACCGCAAGCTTCCTGGATCTCCGAATTGGAGTAGCCAGCATCGATGCCGGCCGACCAGATGCGCTTTGCCTCCGACGCGAAATCGATCACCGCTATTTCAGTGTGTCGCGCCAGAAGATCATCGACTTGGCCCTGAAGCCAGATTTGAACATCTTCCATAGTGGGTTTTCCCTTCTGAGAGAGAAACGACGCGGAAGAGAAAGGGTTGCGTCGGCTTTGGCCCAGTGCTGGCTTTATGCCGACTCAACAAAAATGGCCGGGGCGAGACCGCACCGACCATCCTCATCATCGCTATGAAATGCTACCAGTACATCCGTGGCCGAGCATTCCGCGATGATTGTCCTATAGATAGGCGCCGATCTTGATCATTCAAGACCTGGCTCATCAGGTCGGATTATTTTCAATCATCATGCAACGAATTTAGGCGCATACCGTTTTGCCGCCGATGCAGGAGGCATCCAGAAAATGACCATGAATATCAGTACCAGCGACCTTCGCTGGCTCGCGCCTGTCTTCGTTCGCATTGGATACGGAATGCCCGAGACCATCCGCAGCCCGGAGCAAGCCCTCGATTTCCTCAGGCACCGTTGGCCGAACGATCGCGGGCCGTTTTCCAAGGCGGCCGAACAGATCTGCTCCGAAGAGCCGAATTGCCGTCACACCATTGTCGAGGCACGAGAGGCCTTTATCAGCGCCTGCATCGAGGCGGGGGTTCTCGACTGAATTCACAGCGGCGGCATTCATCGGGCCATATCCTGGATAGCTTCAGCCGCCGCGGCTGCCTTTTTCGGATTTTGGTAACCGAGCTGCAGGCATCGATTGCTGCCGCACCATTCGCACATGGCGTCGTGCTGAGGCGAGGTACATCAAGGCTTGCTTGTCCGGCGACAATCTGCACGCTGGAACGGAGCGAGCGGGATCCCCGGATCTGCTTATCCCTCCTGATTACATGGAAGTCTAATCCGGCGGCGAGCGAGCTGATCGGCGTCCTCCGGAACAAGGTCGGCACCCTGTGTGTTCCAGCTCTGCTAAACACGAGGAGAGCGGCCGCATGAAGACGATGAGCATTGCATACGCCGGAACACTCATTTCCTTTTTGTTGTTCGACGCCATCTGGCTCGGTCTCGTCGCGCGGAGCTTCTACCAGCGGCAACTCGGCGACATGATGCTCCCCTCCCCGAACTTCGGCGTCGCCGCGATCTTCTACCTGTTCTTTGCCGTCGCCATCGTCCTGCTTTCAGTTCGCCCCGGTCTCGAAGCCGGCTCGATCTGGACGGCTGTTGGCTATGCGGTGGTTCTCGGCCTAGCTGCCTACGGCACCTACGACATGACGAACCTGTCAACGCTCAAGAATTGGCCAGTTCCGATGACCATCGCCGATCTGATCTGGGGCACCGTCCTGACGACCGTGGCCAGCGCGTGTGGATACGCTGCCGCCCGGCATTTCGGCTAGTACCATGCTATTCTTCACAGGCGATACGCATTTCGGCGACCCTCGCGTGCTTCGAATCGACCGGCGGCCATTTCCGAACATGGCGGAGCACGACGCGGCGCTCATCGGCAACTGGCACAGAGCCGTTGGCAAAGATGACGAGGTCTGGCATCTCGGCGACTTCATGTCTGCGAAGACAGGCGACTGCACGGAGCTGCTGGCATCACTGAATGGTCGCAAGCATTGGATCGTCGGCAACAACGATCCCGAGGCGACGACGGGTTCGCAAGGCTGGACCAGCGTCCAGCACTACGCGGAGCTCCGCGGGGACGATCATCATATCATCCTGTGCCACTATGCGTTCCGCACCTGGAACCAGATGGGCAAAGGATCGATTGACCTTCACGGTCATTCCCATGGACGGCTCAAACCGGTTCCGCGACAGTTCGACGTCGGCGTTGACGCTCAAGGACTGCGGCCTGTGTCGCTCGCGGAGGTTCTTTCCAGCAGAAAGAGTGGAAAGGTTCCACCCGCGGACGCGGTGCCTTGACCGTGGGGCGGGAAAATCGCCACATGCGAAGTCTCCGACAATCAGGTTCAAAAGGCCAAGTGCCCGCGTGACAGACGAGATTGCGATTGACCATGAGGATCTCCGCGCGGGATCTTACTATTGGGCGCGACGCTTCGCAGAAGACGATGCCGAGGTAGTCCAAGTTTCCGACATCTTCGGTCGGGACAGGTAGTACTGGTCCGTTGCAGTGATTGGTTCGGACCAACATCGCAGCCTGTCAGAATTTACATTCTTGATCAGGCCCATTAGCCTTGAGGGGCATGCGGCATTAGTTTTTTGGAGCGCTGATGGTGGTGGTGCTCACAAGGATCGGCCACTGCATCGAAATCCGATGAAGCGGCGCCTTGACGGCGGCCTGCGCGAACCCATTCTCTTTAGAATGAAGTCGATCCAACCACCGCCGAACACCTTTGACCCCGACCGATTCCTGCGGTGCCAGGAAGCGATGGCCGATGGCGTATCCGACGTCGCCCTAGCCGCGATCAAAGCGGGATGGCAGGCGGAGGAGGTGGCGGCTGCCTTGGTCGAGCTGGCCGACAAGATGATGCTCGGGATGATCACCGACCGCCAGATCGCGATCAATCTCGCGTCGCTCCAGAGGAAATGAGGCCATGTGCGGAAGGTTCGTGCTCCAACATGAATGGCCGGCCTTCAAGGACATGTTCGATCTCCCTTGGGACGAGGAGCGTGGCCGCAATACGCAGGCCCGACACAACATTTCGCCGACACAGGATGTCCTCATCGTTCATAACGACGACAACGGCCAGCAGACCGCTAAGACCGCGCGCTGGTGGCTTGTGCCGCATTGGGCGAAAGAGATGCCGAAGGCGGCTATGTTCAATGCCCGGATCGAGACGATCGGCACCTCTCCTGCCTTTCGGGATGCCTTCAAATCCCGGAGATGTCTGATACCTGCGGACGGCTTCTACGAATGGACGGTCAGCGAGGATGACGGCAAGAAAGACCCGTGGCTTATCACCGAGCCGGAGCAGGCACCGTTCGCGTTCGCCGGGCTTTGGGCGCACAATTCTAAGCTCGATGTCACGAGCTGTACGATCGTCACCATGCCGGCCGCAGAGCCGATGTCGAAGTTGCATGATCGGCAGCCTGCCATCCTCGACCCGGCGGTCTTCAAGGAGTGGCTCGATCCGAAGACCTCTGGCGCGCGGGCGAAGGAACTCTTGGAGAAAGAGAACTTAGATGGCCGGCTCGAATTCCATCGGGTGTCGAGGGTTGTGAACTCGTCGAGGTTTGCCGGGAAACCCGCGCCAGAGGTCAACCCGCTATGACGGTGACGACCGATCTAGTTGCTGATTTTGTCCGCGCGGCAAACCGACTACCGCAGGTGTCGGCGCAGGAGCGACAACGTCTGCTTGAGCGCGGGATCACAGTGTCCGGAGCGATGCGCGGTCTCCTCCTGAAGACTGGCAAGATCGCTCCCTTCGACGAGGCTTTGGAAAGCGTCGTCATCGACATCGCCAGCAACATCGTCGAGATGCCCGACGAAACCGTGTCCAAGGCGCTGCTTGCACTCGCCGGACAGATCCGCGCTCTTCGGATACTGAACCGCGAGCCGCCCGCAATCCGATCCCGGAGCGGGGCGAGCACACCATGAGCGGTGTATCACCAGACATCGATCGACGGCTCGAGTTTCTAGCCGACACCGGTGCACTACTGCTGTTCTTCACGACCACAGGCGCGCTGAACGAACGGTTTGTGGCCGGGATGCAATGGGACCAGGTTCTCCATGCCCGGCTCCTCGGCGCGATCCTTATGGTGCCGGTCGCCCGTCCCTATGGCATCTGGCGAGACTGGGTGATGCGTCGAGCTTCGGATAGCCCACTATCGCGCATCCTTTGGGACAGCGTCGCGCTCGTAACCTTCCAGGTGCCAATATACGCCGCCATCATCGCGGTGAACGGTGCAAGCGGTATAGGCCTTCTGTCTGGCATCGTCGGCGCGACGGTAATGATGCTGGTGCTTGGGCGCCCTTACGGAGCATTCCTGAACTGGGTCAGGGGGCGCTTTGGTCTCCCTGCAGGCGGCGAGAGGCCCATGAGCCTTAGCGAGTGAAAGGCCGACTCCACCCCACGAGAGAAAGGCGTTCGCCCCCCCCCGAATGTGAAAGCGCCGCTCCAGAACGAAGCGGCGCTGTTCAGTTCACTCATGATGCAACGGCATCAGATGCGCGGATCTGTCCGATGACGGCCACGGTCGGCGGCAATCTGATCGGCAGTATACGGGTCGGCCGCTTCATCGAAGCGGGTCCAGCCTTCGGTAACGTATGCCTCACGGCGAGTGTTGAGGTCGACACGGCGCGAGCGATCGAGAATGGTCTGTGCGGTTGCAACTTTGTCGCTCTCGACCTTTGCGGCAACGACAGCACCGCCGCGACGGATGCCCTCGGCATAGACATGGGCGTCCTTTTCCGGCACGCCGGACTCGATCATCGCACCGACGATGCCGCCTGCGGCACCACCGACGACCGCGCCTGCCACTGCACCTG
Source organism: Shinella sp. UYSO24 (assembly GCA_902167985.1). GTDB lineage: Bacteria > Pseudomonadota > Alphaproteobacteria > Rhizobiales > Rhizobiaceae > Neorhizobium. The sequence continues at coordinate 2,804 of CABHNZ010000051.1, read as the reverse complement.
CCGCCGTCGCTGCAAGCCAGCCGGCGGCGACGACCGGGCCGACGCCTGGGATCGCCATCATGCCGAGACCAGTGAGAAGGCCGCCCGCGCCACCGGCGCGGCACCGATGCCGGCACCAGTGCCAGCGCCTTCGGCCGCATTGTTGCCCTGGCCTTCGACCTCTTCGTTGCCGTCCTTGTAATAGACAATGCTGATGTCATCCGAGGGGATGCCGGCATCTTCCAGTGCCTTGACGGTCGAGCGGGCGTCCTCGTAGGAATCGTAAAGTCCTGTCACGGTCTGCATGGTTGTTTCCTCTTCTTATTGTTGGTGTGGATTACTTGGCCATCGTCACGTTGCCCTGGAAATCCAGAGAGACGTTTCCGGCCTTGCCGTCCTTGGTTCCGGTTGCGCGCCAGACGCCCTGGTCATCAAGCTTGAGGCCGGACACGTCCGTATAGCCTGCACCCTCGATACGCGACTTCGCCTGAGCTTCGGTGAAGCTGTTCTTGCCTGCGACGGGCGCGCCGGGGTTCTGCTCACCCGAGGTGGAGATGGCTGGCGTGGTCTGCGACGTCTTCGGGGTCTCGCTCTGTGCAAAAGCGGCGGATGCCGAGAGGAGAGCGGCGGCGGCGACAAAAGCTATTTTTTCATGGTGTTCCTCCAATTTCCGCATCCTCGTTGGAATGCGAGTAAGTAACACCCTCAAACGAGTTTGGTTCCAGCAAAGGCCGCGCGCCGCCGATTGCGATGGCCTGTTTTCTCGTTAATCATGCTCCATCTCTTCGACCTAAAGCTGGTTGAAGAGCTTCTGGACCGAGGTGTCGTCGACGAATGGAGTGTGGAAGCCGCCCAGGTGAAGTCGCACAAGAAGGCTGCCTGTAAGAAGAAACTGGCGCGCCGGCCGCAGACGACCGATGGCGGGACACCCCCGGCACCCGACCCGAAATTGAGTGACGTTCGCATGCCTGTCATCGACGTCGAGTGCCGATGCTGCGGGACAAAGGGCTCATACCTGAGGACGGAGCTGATGAAGTCGTTCGGCGCAGGAATCAGCTTCTCGAGGCTGCGACGGCGAGCAGCAATGGGATGCGAATTCATGAGCGGGCCGGACGGGGATCGGTGCCAGACACGGTTCCCCTGCCTTGACACCGACCAGTCCTGACTGGGGCTACATCTCGACTTTCGCGTTGTCGCCCATGTCAGGACGCGAGCTACTGACAGCTGCTGCCGCCATCTTGATGTAGCTGATGACCGTGCCGGGGCTATCCCAGTATTCCGCAGATGACGGGGTGATCTTCAGCACTCGGATTGACGGGTCGTCGGGGTTGTCCCACCAGGCCTTTGCGGGCGTCGCCCAGAGGTCGTGGATCTTTTCACGGTCGTTCTGGACTTCCGCCGTGCCACAGATCGAGACGTATTTCTGTCCTTTCGAATCTGCGAAGGCAAGGCAGACGTTCGGGTGGCGGGCGATCTCGTCGTCCTTGTGGCTGGCCACGTCTGTCAGAAAATAGATCGCGTTCTCGATCTCCTCGGCGTGGGCCGCCATCGGCCGAGCGCGCAGGTCGCTGCCTGATTGCGTCGTCAACATGCAGAACCCGATCTTCTCGATCAGCTTCCATACCTTGCCCAGATCGTCGTCTTCGTGTGCCATATCTGTCTCCTTGTTGAGGCGGAGGAAACGAAAGGCCGGGAGCGATGTTCCATTCGTGACAAGAGCGTCCGCTTCAAGATGATCACAGTTCGCGGCAGGAACAATCCGGCGCAGCGGTGGTTGTCGCAGGGCACCCCGCAAACGGAGTCCACCCTCATGAATAAAACCATCGCCTTAGCAGGCCTCGCCGTGCTGATCGCATCCCCGGTATTCGCCCAGTCCGCAGCCGAGAAGACCGGCATGAACTCCATGCTCGGGATGGCGCCGAAGACCGAGGAATTCGTGGCGGAAGCCGCCACCAGCGACATGTTCGAGATCGAATCCAGCAAGCTTGCGCTTGAACGCTCCGATGAGGCCACCAAGCGTTCGCCCAGCAGATGATTGCCGACCATGAAAAGACGACGGGCGAGCTCAAGGGCCTGGTGACCAGCGGAAAGGTTCAGGCCCAGATCCCGACAGCGATGACGTCGTCGCAGCAGGACATGCTGAACAAGCTGAAGGGCCTTCAGGGCGCTGATTTCATCAAGCAGTACCATTCGGATCAGGAAGAAGCTCACAAGGACGCGGTCGATCTGTTCAAGCGTTACGGCGACAGCGGTGACAATGCCGACCTGAAGGCATGGGCCGCCAGCACTCGTCCGGCGCTGGAACACCACCTGCAAATGGCGACCGATCTGAACAAGTGACCGGCCCCGGCGATTTACCCACAAACAAGAACAAGGAGAGAGACATGACCCTCGAAGGAAAGAAGATCGCGATCCTCATCGCGCCGCGCGGTACGGAAGAGATTGAATTCGCGGAGCCCAAGAAGGCCGTGGAAGACGCGGGCGGCACGGTCGTCGTTATCGGATCGAAGCCCGGCTCGGCCGACACGGTGAACGGCGATCTGGATCCGGGCAACAGCTACATGGTCGACAGGGCGGTCTCCGACGTCTCCGCGAGCGACTTCGACGGCCTCGTCATCCCAGGCGGCAGCGTCGGGGCGGATAAGCTGCGCGGCGACGAGAAGATCGTCTCGTTCGTGCACGACTTCTTTGCGCAGCAGAAGCCGGTCGGCGTTATCTGCCATGGACCTTGGGTGCTCGTCGAAGCGGACGTGTGTCGGGATCAGTTGAGCGGAATGGCGTTTTCGTCCTTGCCGGACTGGTAGCTGTCCGACAGACGCTGGTAG
>CABHNZ010000050.1 GCA_902167985.1 Shinella sp. UYSO24 | reverse complement strand
AGCTGACACTCATCCGGCCCTCTGGGATGAGCCGTGGCCGTCTAAGCTACACCACTCCCTGGGACACGATCTGAGCTGCTGGAGTCATGTCTTCGTATGCGGCCAGACCGCATCTTGCTACAGGAGCTTCGCGACGGAACTGCGTTCTATTACATCCGGAATGTCAATTCGGGCCATCCCGGTTCGATAACGACTGTTCATGCCAATTCAGCGGAACTTGCCTTCGAGCAGTTGGCGCTACTGGTAAAGGAGTCAGACGGCGGGGCCGGCATTGATCGCGCTGACATTCTCACGATGCTAAAATCAGCCATCGATGTTGTGGCACAGTGCAAACGAGAGAATGGTACTTTCCGGTTAGCGGAAGTGCTGTTCACAGGGGCATCGAAAGATTGAGCTCCGCCCGATTATTCTGAGGCGCGCAATGATGTCGAACTCTTCAAAAGAAGCATCATAGCCGACTGCTCGACCCAGGCTCCGCCTTCGGGCCAAACGTCTCGACGATCTCACACCGCGCGACCACGCCTCCAGGCCCATGATTTAGCAAAGCGAGGACAGCGGCCCGATCCATAGGAACCGTCTCCATCCTCTCTAGAACCGTTGTGGTCCATTCCATCTCCGGGTCAGCCACTACGTCCTCGCGCAGAGCGGTCACCGCACTGCGCGCTTCCTCAAGACTGTCAAAAAAAAATGTCCGAAATACCCGTCGGCTTCCATCGTTCCTCCGGGAGGATACCTGCAACTGAGTAGGTGTAGAAAGTAAAAGAGGGTGGGTTTTGCAACGATTTCTCCTCGAGCATTGCTGGCGGTCCGCCCCCGCCGTCCAATACTCATTGACCCCCGGCCGCGGGGAGTTCGAAACCGTGTATCCACAGCCCTGTAGCCTTTAGTTCGAGAACCTGGACATACGCCACAGGCTCCCCGACGCTGAAGGTCAAGGAGGGGGCCTTTTGGGTAGACCCAACCATCGGATACAGGGGTTTCGACGCCCCAGAGCAGCGCGTACCGCTCCGAGGTCAGACTACGACATCCCATTGAATTTGTCCTCAATTTTTTGCCGCACCATGGTGCCGACAAAGGATTTGCCTTGAGCGGGGCGGATAGCGGCGGAGGGAAAAAGGTTGGCTGCCTGCGACGCAGTGGATACCGGCCGGAAGCGGAGAAGGCGGCGGGTGTGGTTGGAGGAAAAGGGGGGAAGGAGGGTTTGTGGCGGATTGAGGTTGTCGGAGAGAGGCTCCGGCCGACCCGCCACGGAGAAACGACATGGCACAGGCCATACAGAAAATCACGCTCAACGCCGGGCGCGACATCCCCTTCAACAAGCTCGTTCTCAGCCAGCAGAACGTTCGTAAAACCAAGGCGGGCATCTCGATCGAGGAGCTTGCCGAGGATATCGCCCATCGTGGGCTACTGACCAGCCTCAATGTACGCGCTGAAGTCGATGGCGACGGCAACGAGATGGGCATCTATCGGATCCCGGCGGGTGGGCGCGTTACCGGGCTCTGGAGTTGCTGGTCAATCAGAAGAAACTGTCGAAGACGGCGGCCATTCCCTGCATCGTGAGCAAGGGCGACACCCTCGAGGTCGAGGATTCGCTCGCCGAAAACGTCAGCCGCGTCGATCTGCATCCGCTGGACGAGTTCCGGGCCATCATGACGCTTCGCGAGCAGGGCCTGGACGAGGAAGAGATTGCCGCCCGCTTCCATATGTCGGTCGCCACGGTGAAGCAGCGTTTGCGCTTGGCCTCAGTCTCGCCGCGTCTCCTCGAGGTCTACGCCAACGACGAGATGAAGCTCGGCCAGGTAATGGCGTTCTCCATCACCAATGATCACGTTCGCCAGGAACAGGTTTGGGATACGATCTCGCGGTCGCATAACCAGGACGCCTATTATATCCGGCGGATGTTGACCGAAACCGCAGTCCGAGCCTCAGATCGTCGCGCCGTTTACGTCGGTATCGACGTCTATGAGGCGGCCGGCGGCGTCGTGATGCGCGACCTATTCGAGCAGGACAACGGCGGGTGGCTCCAGGATCCGGCGCTGCTCGAGCAACTCGTGCTCGAAAAGCTGACCGCTGGGGCCGAAAGGCTGAAGGCTGATGAAGGCTGGAAGTGGGTCGAAGCCGCGTTCGACTTTCCCTACGGCCACACTTCGGGACTTCGCCGCTTCTACGGCGAGCGGGTCGAATACAGCGAGGAGGAGCTTGCGCGGCATGATGCGCTGAAGGCCGAGTACGACAAGCTCGATGCGGAGTATGCTGAGGCCGAGAGCTATTCCGAGGAAACCGAGGCGCGGCTTGAGGAACTCGGCAACGCGCTGGATGCACTGAACGACCGGCCCTACGTCTTCGACAGCCAAGACGTCGCCCGCGGCGGCGCCTTCATCTCGCTTGGTGCCAATGGCGAGGCCAGGGTCGAACGGGGTTTCGTCCGGCCCGAGGACGAGCCCGTCGCAGAGCTGCGAACCGGTGATGCCGATTATGGCAACAGTGATGGTCAAGGCGAGACTTTCACTTCTCCGAACTCCGCGAATGGCGGCGTCTCGGTCAACGGCAATCCTGCCGGCATCGAGGAACCGGAGGAAGACGACGGCAAGCTTCGTCCACTTTCCGATCGCGTCATCGAGGATCTAACGGCTGCCCGTACCGTTGCGCTGCGTAATGCGTTGGCCAATGACCCGGTGATCGCCTTCGTCGCCGCCCTGCATGTCGCGGTCCTCAAAATCTTCTACCGATACGGCGCGGACTCGTGCCTGGAGATCACGCTCCAGCACACCGCGTTCAGCCAGACACAGGGCCTCGGCGATACGGCCTGGGCAAAGGAGATCGAACAACGGCAGGAATCGTGGGGCTATGACCTTCCCGGCAACGCCGACGAGGTCTGGAACTACCTGATCGCGCTCGACCAGGATAGCCGCATGGCGCTGTTTGCCCATTGCGTCTCCTTGTCGGTGAACACCACCGTGCAAGCGTGGAACCGGCGGACAAAGGAAACGGCTCACGCCATGCAGCTTGCCCATTCGCTCGGTTTTGGCATGGTCGCGGCCGGTTGGACGCCGACGGTCGACAACTATCTCGGCCGCGTGACAAAGTCACATATCCTACAGGCGGTCCGCGAAGCAAAGGGCGAGCAGTCGGCGCAACTGATCGATCACCTCAAGAAGCCCGACATGGCGCGTGAGGCCGCCCGGCTGCTCGAAGGCAGCGGATGGCTCCCTGAAGTGCTGCGACTCCCGGTCGATCAAGTCCCACGCGAGGCAGAGGCCAATGCGGCGCTCGTCGATGCGGGTGTCGAGAACGATACCACTGGGGCCGCCGGATACGATCTTCCGGCCTTCCTGACGGGCGATGAAGTAGCCGAGGGAGCGGCTACCGACTTGATCGACGGTGAGCATCTCGAAGCCGCCGAGTAATGTCCCCAGACGTTCACTCACGAAAGCCCGGCCCCTGCGCCGGGCTTCTCTGTTTCAGGAGCACCATCATGCCAGCCTATACGATCGAAACCACCTACACCTTGCCGATATTTCGGCACGGGACCTATATTGCCGACACGCCCGAAGCCGCCTGCAAGGCGGCGCTTAGCGACGACAACTGGGAGTCCTCGAAGAAAGACTACGACTCTTCGGGCGAAATCCATGTGACCGGCATCTGGGAGGGCGATAATGCCGCTTATGCCGGATCGCCGATCAACATACCGTCGCAGTTTGAGGAATCCGTTCAGCGTCGGGCTCGCCACTTCGAGATCTTGCTCGGTCTGTTGAAGATGCTGTTCCACGACGTCCAGGCGGTGCGATCTCCGTCAGGCGACTGGCTGGCGAAATCGTCCTGGGCGATCGCGCGAGGTGAGGCTATCCTTGCTAAGGCAGCCGATCCCATTGAGGCGCCCGACACGCCAAAGCCAAGCCATGTCCTCGCACGTTTAGAGGAGGAGCGCGTCCGCAGCGCGATAGCTGCAGTCCTCGAGGTCGATCGAGACTTCGATGGTCTTTCGCCGGTATCGGTGAGCGATGCGGAGATCCAATCGGCATGTGTGTCCATCGTAACCGCGATGGACCTCTCCGATGCTGTGAGCAATGCCGAGTTTCATGCGGCAATGGCAGCGATCCGAGCGGCCTACAATCGCCTTCATCCAGGTTAAGTCCTTCCCGGTCCCTCTGACTTTCGAACCCGGTCCGCTTTCCCTTCGACCCAGCCGACCTCGTTCCTGCGTGCACCAGAAGTAGCGGGGGCAGGGGCCAGCCCCAAAGTAAGAGTAGGGCCGGGGAGGGTGCGAGCCGGGCTGTGGAGAGAGGGTGCCCGCTCAGAATCCTGCTTCCTCTCTGGAGAAAGATCGATGTCGATATCCGAACTCACACCCCAAACTGCTTCCATCGTCTCCGACGAGCGCCGCCTGGAATTTCTGCCCACGTTGTTCGGGCGCTCGCTCCTGATTATCGGCGAGAATGCTGTCTACAGCCTCATGGAGCAGCTCAGCCCCCTCGATTATAGCGGCGGCTTCTGGGATTTCTACAAACACGCGGGCAAGCCGCTGTTCCTTGCTCCGAGATCCAAGGCGCGTTTTCGGATCACCGGAGAAATCACCGGGTTCCAGGGAGAAATCTCGGTGGAGGCTGCCGGGATTATCGCCACGCTCTTTGCGTTCTCGCATCTCTCCTTCCAGCATCAATCCGAGCATCTGTCGGAAGGCTACGGTCGCCTCTACGCCTATGCGGCCGACCACGCCGAGGCCGCAGAGATCCTTCAGGCGATCGATTGACCAGTTGTCCGGCGTCGCCCCCGGGCGGCGCGGTTGCCTTTCCAGACCGCATTGCCCTGTCAGTCTTGCCGCCGCATTTCATCCCCCATCCCACCAGCCCGGTTGTCGCAATAGCGGTCAGCCGGGCTTTTTCGCTTCAGGAGACTTCATCATGAACACCATGATTTCCAATTCGCGACCGACATCGGCCGGATTTAAGGTCGATATATCCCGCGGTGAACGCATCGGCCGCGTTTCGTCGGAGTGGTTTTCGCGTCCCGACGACGAGCGCTATCTGTCGCTTTCCGATCTGCATCGTGCCGTCAGTGCCAGGACAGAACGCGCTCGCGTTCACACGTTCGAGACTGCGAGATCCGCGTTGAGGCCACCCGCGACAACGCCGAACGCCTATCCCTGATCGTTCCTGGCGGGCGTGAACCGATCGCGCCAACACACTGGAGCTACGGTCAGCTCTGCAGCCTGGTTGGCGCCCCTGCGAGCTATATGCGTCAGCTGCCAGCACCGCTGGCGGCGATCAATCTGCAGCACGGGCTCCTCAGTCACAATGCCGAAATGGTGAAGACACTCGAGGTGGACGACGGTCGCGTGGAGTTGCGTGCGGTCACCGGTCCTGAATACGGGCGCATCTGGGACAGGGATTTGATCGCGGCCATCATGAACATTGCTGGCAATGGGACAGGCGATACGATCTGGAAGGTACCCGGTCTGCTGGACTGGTCTACGATGACCCACAATCCTTTCGTCGACATCACGAAGGATACGACGACGTTGTACGCCAGCGATCGCGACGTCTTCGTCTTTCTCTGCGATGACACGCATCCGATCGAAGCCGGGCGACTGCCGAACGGCGACCCTGATTTGTATTTTCGCGGTTTCTATGCCTGGAACAGCGAGGTCGGCTCGAAAACGCTTGGGATCGCCAGCTTCTACCTGCGTGCCGTGTGCGCCAACAGGAATCTCTGGGGTACCGAAAATTTCGAGGAGATTACCATCCGTCACTCAAGTTCGCCGCCCAGCGCTTCGCCCACGAAGCCGCCCCGGCGCTTACAAACTTCGCCAACTCCTCGCCCGCACCGTTCATTGCCGGCATACGCGCCGCCCGTGAACGCATCGTCGCCCGAAACGAGGAGGACCGCTCCGAGTTCCTGCGCAAGCGCGGCTTCTCGAAAGCCGAAACCGGCAAGATTATCGAGACGGTACTTTCCGAAGAAGGGAGACCACCGGAGTCGATCTTTGACTTTGTGCAGGGCATCACCGCCCTTGCGCGGGGAAAGTCCCATCAGGACAGCCGGCTCGAATTTGAAGGCAAGGCGAAGAGACTGCTCGAAAGCGCGGCCTGACGACGTCCTTGCCAGCCATCCTCATCCATCGCTTTCATCGCCCGGCCGCCATGCCGGGTACTACCCGTTCCCGGAAAGGAAACATCGTGACTACACTTGAAACCAGGATCTACAGCCATCCGCCCCTTCCGCCGGCAGACATCAGCCCGCTCGAATTGCTGATCCTTACCAATGTGCTCGAGTGCAGCGAAACCGAAGAGGGTCTTGTCCTGTTCACGGATGTTGGACCGACCAATCCGATCCGTGTGAGGCGCGGCAAACTGGTCGCCGCGTTTGGTGCCTCAGCGCGGAACGCCGGGGATCCGGTCAACGTCTTCATTGCCGACCGTGTCCTCGCTCTTCTGCCGGCAGGCGGCAACTCGGTCGAGGACGATGCAATGATCGAGATCGACCTTAGCGGCTTCCCGTGGCAGTTCGTGGTGCAGGGCATCGTCGCGCGATCACCGGATCTGCAGGAGGTCGCGGTAATCCAATGGACGAACCACCCCTCACAACGTCCGGACAGTTTTGGCGCCAGCGTTTCATTGATCACTGCAAAGGCGATCCATCACGCGACGAGTGAGGATCTTCTCGACCGGTTCAGACTCCAGGACAAGGCCCTCCGGGTCGCCACATCGGCGGTTCCTTTCTGCCGCGACAACGGCGCTCCGGCCGGTAGCGCTGCAAGCGATCTGTCCATGGTGAAAGAGATCGAGATGGCTCTCTGCCTCTGGGAGGCGATGCTTTATTTTCGCGGTCTGCATCAGGATGAACGGTCGGTCCCGGAGACCATCGCCCGGATGTCGGAACTCTGGGATGCCGTCGGATGGCAGGAGATGCGATCCCATGTCCGCGAGATCGTGCCCCTCGCACTCGCCGTCCATGACGGCATCTGCGAAGAGCTTGAGGACGAGGGATTCACCTTCGATTTCGATTTCGCGCCGGCGTTGTCGAGACCCTGCGTTGGTCCGAGGACGCGGCGTCCCGCGAGGCGAACCGGGAGATCTCCGTGAAGACGTGATGGCGGCCGTCAGGCGCCATCGGCAGGATGTCGTCGCGCGACATAGGCCGAGCTCCGGCCCGGCTCCATGTCACGTCGACCGTTTAAGAAAGGCATTGGCGGCCGAGCCGTGTCGTTCGCGGATCAGGGAAGCCGCGGGATCTCGCCCTCCGCGACCCGCCAGACCCAGGGCGTGATCTCCGGCCTCGTCTCGATCATCTCCGCAAGCGCCTGTTCATAATCCCCTCCGCGCTCGGGGGAACGATGAACATGGCGACTGGGGCCGGTTTCTGCTCCGGCAGTGTCACCGACACGATCGGCGCATCGCGTGGCAGGTTGAACCGCAAACCCTTGACGCTCTTTCGCTTGAGGTGACCGAGCTTCTCCAGAAGCCGCAGCTCGTGAATATCCTCGAAGGGCAGCCAGTGCTCGTTGACCACCATCAGCGACACTTCTTCGACCGCCGCAATGCCGGCGGCCGAGACGCCGAAGGTGGCGATGACGATCAGATGGAATGCTTCGTTCGAGCGCCACAGTTCAAGCTCGACTTCATGGCGTGCGGCGAGCCGGCGCCATGCGCCCTCCTCGATCATCAGCGGAAAAGGCATGTGCCGCACGCCGATCCTCTGCCCTTCACGCGCGGCGGAAAAGTCCTTCACTTCGGCCACGATCATCATCAGTTTGCGTGGACCGGAGCCGGCTGCCTGCACGCCCTTGAACACCGCGGCTCGCCGGGCGGCGATCCCATCCTTGTCGTCGGAATGAAACACCTCCGGCACGAAGAGCATGTCGGCTAAAGTCATGCCCCTGGCCGTCATTTGCCCGGCGGCGTTAAGAAGGCTTGTTCGCACCCGGCCCCAGCCACGTCTGCCGGCCCAGGTCGAACGCCACTCGGTGAGTTCGCCCGCCTCCCAGAGATAATGCAGCATCGCCCGCAACGACAATTTCTTCGGCTCGCTGCGAATGCCGCGTTCAGACGCTTCACTTGCTGCACCCGGCGCCGCGCGGGGACCGCGTTTCATCAGCGAGAAATCCAGTTTCAGGTCGCCTTGCCGTTCGCATCGATCTGGATCGCGTTGCCAATCAGCGGCCCAAGGCCGGAGAGCTCGTAAGGTGGCTCATAGGAGGGGCATGCGGGATCATGGTCGCGGCCCGATAGCGGCATTCGCTTGATGACATACAAGTCATCGACTCTGGCGAAGTACATCGGCACGGACGGTTCTTTGCACATGCACATCGGGCGAAGCCGTAACTCGTAGGCCTGCGGAAGGAATGCTCGCAATTCAGGCGACGATTCTTCCATGACCCGGCCATCGATTGTGAATCTTCGCACTTTTGCTCTCCCGTTCGGATTTCGAAGCTACGCGACCACGACGTATTTTACTATCTAAAATAGTCAGTAAGGCGCGGCGATCCCTGCGACTTCAGCCAGGATCCGAACCTTCGCCGTTAAGCGGCATGTGCGAGCGCCAGGTAGCCCGATGCGAGAGCTCCCACACCTTCCCGTGGTGAAATTGACAGTCACCGGCATTGAGAAACCCTTTGCCCAGCGCATGCCGGGCCCATTCCGCCAGGAGGATAAAATGACAATACCCGACCATGCCACGACCAATTTCCACACCCTCTTGCGCGCAGCCGCAGGCGGTAACCTCGCCCTGATGGAATGCGTGGATTCCCGGACAGGCGAACCTCGTTATGTCCTGTGCGCTGTCGGACACGACGGGACAGACCGGGCGTCACACCGTTTGGACATCTTGCCGACGGCAACCACTACGACGCTTATTTGCCGCCCGATCCTGACAAACCTCAAGGCTTTCTGGTGCCGGCTCAAGCTCGATGCGAAAGCCGCTTGCCAGCCGCCGAGGACAGGGGAGAGAGCAATGCGGATCAGGCGTAAACCCCGGCCAGGAGAACAGCCGAACTATCTCGCTCACTCCCTCTACGCGGCAGAGCTCGGGGCGCCCGACCCCGGCTATTATCGTTCGACACCTGCCGGTGCGCCGGATGTCGCTGCGCTCGTCCATCCCGGCATGGTGATCCGCACGTCGTACGGTACCGGCGGAACGGTTATCGGGGTTGAAGGCCCCTATGTCCAGCTCGCATCCGATGGCAGGGAGCATTCGCATTTCACGACCGTCTACGTGCCTTCCGAGCGGTTCGGCCGGCACGGCAAGGGCGATCTCAACTGGATCAACGAATGCGTCGCTGTCGACGGGCCGGTTTCTGAAGCTTCTGCCCGTGGCGTGGTTCGAGGACTGGCATTTCAAGGGTTTGCAGGTCCCTTGATCAGGTCGAAGCGGCTCACTGGGTAATGTCGCGTGATGGCGTCGATATCTACCATTGGCACATAGAGTTATCATAACAAAGGGAGTGCGGCCCGATGTTCAAACGGGCCGGTATCGTTTATTGACCGGCGGCCTCAACCCGAGGCCGCGGCAGCAACTCGTGCAATCCCTGATGATTGATGCCCAATCAAATCCGCGTAGAAGCCTCCGATCTCGACTAAATCGTGATGCGTTCCTCGCTCGACAATTTGCCCATCACGCATGACAAGAATCTCATCGGCGGAACGGATCGTCGAAAGACGATGAGCGATGATGACCGTCGTTCGGTCGACCATCAGCTCGTCGAGCGCCTTGCGAACATGCGCCTCGCTTGCCGCATCCAGATGGGACGTCGCCTCATCGAGGATCAGGACGGGAGCGTTTTTGAGGAACGCTCTGGCAATGGATATCCGCTGTCTTTGTCCACCGGATAGCTGCACCCCACGCTCCCCGACCGGCGTCTCCAGCCCGGATGGCAAGGATTTCACGAAGTCCGTCAGAGCTGCCCGCTCGATTGCCTGCGTCAAGTCTTCGTCAGATGCATTTGGTCGGGCAAGCCGGATGTTTTCGGCAAGAGTGGCGTTGAAGAGATACGTGTCTTGCGCGACGAGAGCGATATGCTCGCGAAGGCTATCGAGCGTGATATCCCGCAAATCGTGACCGTCGATTGTTATACGTCCTTTTTCCGGATCCCAGAAGCGCAGCAAGAGGTTGGCGATCGTCGTCTTGCCCGCGCCCGATGAACCGACGAGGGCGATGCGTGCGCCTGAAGGCACTTTGAAGGTGACGCCCTTCAGGACCGGCTTATCACTCGTGTCGTAGGAGAAGGTAACGTTGGAGAATTCCAACGTCGACCCGCCGACCGAGCCTGGTAGCTTGCCCGGGCCGTCGGCGACAGGAACCGGCTCGACATTCACCGCATGGACCCGGCGTGTGGAGGCGATCGAATCGGCGAGCTGCCTTGCCGCCTGTGCGAGTTCCGATACCGGCACAAATGCCGCGACCGAGAGGAGAGCGACCAGCGGCAGATAGGTCGGCTCGAAAGCATGCGTATGGATGAGAACCGCAGACGTAATCAGAACGGACGCGGAGCCCAGGGCAGATATCATCTCCTGCTTGGCGACCTGAAACGACAGATCGGCATTGAGCGCCAGCCGGGTGCGCTGATACTCCGCCGTTTGCTGCTCGAACACGCCCCGGCGGTTACCAATCGCGCGAAACGCGATAAGCTCACCGAGGCCTTGTACGGTATCGACAACGAAGGCATTGAGACCGCCGAGATCCTTGCGGGCCTGACTACCGAGGCTGTCGACCTTGCGCCGTTCGAATACGGGTGCAAGAGCTGCGTAAAGCAGGAACGGCAAGAGGACCACTGCGGTCGGCCAGGCGATGAATGCGAGGGCGATGAGAACGGACGTCGCACCAGGATTGCCACCATGGCAGGAGCGACGACGTGGGCAAAAAGTATTCTACCGTCTCGACATCCTGGGTGCCGAGCGACACCAGATCTCCAGTTCGTCTCTTGAGAAGATAGGCCGGTGCGAGCTTCTCCAGGACCCTATAGAGATCCACACGCATCTGGGCGAGCAATCGGTAAGCCATGTCATGAGAGCGCCAGGACTCGTTCCACTGCAGGAACGCGGCAACCGGCACCAGTACCGCCATCCAGACAAGGTATGATCCGTAGGACGTGCCGGTCTTGATCGCGGCGACCGTCAAGGCGCTGAGTGCGCTCACGCCGACCAAGGCGTAGACGCGACCGACGCCGGAGGTCACTGTCAGGATCAATTGCTTGCGCCACGGCCCAATGAGGCGGAATAGCGTGCCGAGCGTCTGGAACGCCGAAAGGTTAGCTGCGATCTTCTCACCTTCGGTCGCCTGAAGCTTCGCGGCAGTCTTTTGGGCGATGCCTGTATCGATCTTGTCCTGGGCGGTCGAGGCTGGTGTGAAGTCCAGCACGGTATCGCGTTCGCTCAGCTCGATCTGTTCGGCCATCAGCTGGCGATACGGACCGTCACGGCCAATCAATTCGGCATGCATGCCGCTATCGGCAATGCGTCCGTCGGATACCACGAGGATCCGATCAGCATCGATGACGCTCGACAGCCGGTGGGCGAGCACAATCGTCGTCCGCTTACGAGAAAGTTCGTCGAGAGCGGCCTGAATGATGCTTTCGTTCTCGGCATCGACGGACGACAGAGCTTCATCCAGAACGAGGATTGGAGCATCCCTCAACACAGCGCGAGCGATCGCGATACGTTGCCGTTGACCACCGGAAAGCCGCAAGCCACGTTCTCCGATGACGGTGCGGTAGCCGTTCGGAAGGGCGGCAATGAAGTTATGCGCATTGGCTGCCTGTGCGGCGGCCTCGACTTCATCTGCGGTGCGCCCGGCCGGGCAATACGAATGTTGTCTTCGACTGTCCCGTAGAACAGATAGGTGTCCTGCTGGACGACGGCGATCTGGTCACGGATATGATCGGCCGAAAGCGTCGTCACGTCATGGCCGCCAATTTTGATCGTACCGGAATTCGGGTCGTAGAAGCGCAGCAGCAGCTTCACGATCGTCGATTTCCCCGATCCGCTATAGCCGACGATCCCGATGCGCTCGCCTGCCTTCGCCTCGAACGAAATGCCCTTCAGGGCCGCGCCGCGTTCATCGGAATAACTGAACTCAACATTGTCGAATGAAATCGACGGCTCCAGATCTGGCGTGGAGGATGTCTCGCGTGGCGGCCTTGGCGGCGTTGCATCGAGCAGGCTCTTGATCCCGACTGCCGCGGCATTGGCCATCATTCCCCGGTGGAGCAGGGAGCGAAGATCCCGTAAGGGACGAAACACTTCCGTACCCGCCATGAGGACAATCAACAGCGCCTCGATGCTCATCTCCCCATGGCTGACGCGCCAGGCACCAAGCGCTATGGCCACAGCCGCGCCGCCGGCAATGGCGAGGTCGGTCAGGGCCCGGCTCATCAAGCTGGCCTGCAGCACGAACATCGTGCTGTCTGCGAGCTGGTTCGCCTTGATGGCAAGCCGGTCGCCAAAAGCGCCGCTCTGGCCGAAGGCCTTGAGTGTCGGCAGACCCTGTACGGCATCCAGAAAATCAGCGCCAAATGCCTTGAACGAGCGAACGCGCCTCAATGTCGATTCTTCACCGATCCGTTTCAGAATAAGGGGAAGGACGAGCGCAAGGATGGCGGCCACCGAGATCACCGCCGCCACGGGAATATCCCAGAATGCAAGAATGCCGAAGAGGAGGATCGGTGCCAGCAGTGCGATTGCAAGCTGTGGCAAAAACTGGCCAAAGAATGTCTGGAGCTGCTCGACGCCGTCAATGGTCGATAGCGCAATCGTTCCCGTCCGCCGTTCTGCCAGCCATGCGGGACCGAGCCTGACGATCTGATCGTAAAGGCTCAGGCGCACTCGATCCTGTATGAGGGCAGCCGTGCGATGCGCAAGAAGGGCTCTGATGTATTCGAGCGCCATTCGCAAAGCGATCGCGACCACGAGCAGCACGATTGCCACCACCAGCTCGCTCAAGGGAGCGCCTTCGAACAGGCGGGCGATCAACCATCCGAGGATAACGAACCTGGAGATCCCGAACATGAGGGAAAGGAACCCCAGACCGATCGCGAGCGCGATTCGGCCGCGGAAGCCTGCCGTCGCTTTCCAAAGTTGTGCGTCGAAATGCATGATGAATGTCCTGGCAAAGATTTTGTCAGGCGTAGCATAAGCTACGTTACAAGCGCTCGCAACACAAATACGTAATCAACACTACGTCCGGAGCGCAGTCACAACGAGTTATCCCGAGTGACGTCCTTGAGCATGGCGGGTGAATCGCTTCCTGCCATCATGAGCATCCGGCGATCAGCGATTGCGCAGGCGAGGTCGCGATCGTGAGTGATCAGCAGAATAGCAAGTTCGTGTTCGTCGGCCGCTTCGCGCAGATATCGGATGACCTGTTCCTGCACAGGCGGGTCGAGGCGCGAGGTGGGCTCATCCGCGACCAGCATTTTGGGTTTGGTGGCAAGGATGCGAACAAGCGCCAAACGCTGGGCTTCGCCCCCACTGATCTGGTGTGGGCTCCGGTGGAGAAGATCTCGTCGCAGGCCAAAACGCTGCATCAATCCGGGTATCTCGCCGAGCACTCGCTCCCCGTCCGGAAAGCGGCGCAGATCCTCAAGGCTCTGCCCTAGGGACTGCCAGGGCGAAAACACGCGCGTCGGATCCTGATGAAGCTTTTGAAACCCTCTCGCGCCAGTGGTGCTCGACTTCCGGATTGACCCGCCGAGGGCCCTGGTCTGGCCAAGCAGTGTTTTCCCCAACGTTGTCTTACCGATGCCACTCGCGCCCATGAGCGCCGAGATATGACCGGCATGGCAATGAAAATTCAGATCCTCCGCGAGAACGCGGTTGCCAATCCCGATGCGCAGATGATCGGCTTCGATCACTTTTGGCGTGTGTGACCGCGCGTAGGGACGGCGTTCCCATGTCGACGGGTCGCTGGCGATGTAGCGACGTGCGTAGTCAGTTCGCGGATGGCGCAAGACGGAACTGGCCGGTCCGGTCTCGACGATTTTGTTTTCGTCGAGAAACGCTATCTGATCGGCGAGCGACCGGACAAGGGCGATATCGTGAGTAATGAGGAGTATCGCCCTGCCACTGTCGCGCAGCGTCCTGAACACGTCCGCCACAACGTCGCGCCTGTCCGCATCGAGCCCCTTGGTGGGTTCGTCGGCGACAATGATCCCGGCGCGTGTGACCGAGGCGATCGCCGCCATCACCCTCTGTGCCATGCCGCCCGAGAGTTCGAAGGGCCGCTTGCGATGGTGCTCGGGGTCGAGATGCATCGCAGAGAGGGCCTCTCGCGCATGCTTCAACGATGCCGGAGCATCGATCTGCTCTGACACCTGGCTTTCCGCGGCAAGCAGTGGGGCAAGAGCGGCGAGAGGCTCCTGCGGCAGAAGAAAGACATCTTTGGACCAAAGCGAACGGAGCGTATGACTGTCGCTGGCGTCATATGGACGTCCATTGATGATGATGCGGCCTGTGACGGAGACACCGGAGGGGACGAGCCCCATGACTGCGTTGCCGATCAGGCTCTTGCCGCTTCCGGTTTCTCCAAGGACCGCCAAAATACTGCCGGCGGTCACGCTCAAGGAAACCCTTTCCACGGACTTCCGACAGGTGGTCGAGCTCTTCCTGGGTGGCACGATTTCCAAGTGCTGCCAATTCCTGGGTCAGT
>CABHNZ010000049.1 GCA_902167985.1 Shinella sp. UYSO24 | reverse complement strand
AGCTACGATGAGCCGAAAATCCTCTCTTCTCAATTAAGCCAGTTCTGTCTCATGGGCGCTGATGTCGGACATCAATCTATTCCGCGAAGGTCATAATACACTGCCCGAGTTGGTTCAGGCCATGGACGGTCACAGGGGACTGGCTGATATCGCAATGATGCACGACTTATCGGAGTTCGGCAACTGACCAGGCGCTCATCATCCCTTGGATTGTCTCCATGATCAATCTCACGACGATGTATCTTCAGCTCTTACCGGTTGTTCGCCCGTCAATGACTTTAGGGCAGCGTTGAGAAGCTCGTCACGATCCTGCATACCTCTGTTGTAAAGTCTGGCAACCGTTGCGGTCAGGCGACCAATCGCTGCGGGATCGCGCAAGATGCCTTCAACGCGTGCGACTTCCTTGACGACACTTGCGCACAAGCGCGCATCTTCGTTCGAAATTGGTGCTGTCATATTATCCCCGCCAGAATAGCCCGCCCCTCGGTGGGGCGGGCGTTGGAACAGGTTAGAAGTCCATGCCCGGACCAGCGGGCAGGGCGGGGGCGGCGTCCTTCTTTGGCTTTTCGGCGATCATCGCTTCGGTCGTCACCAGCAGACCTGCGACCGACGCCGCGTCCTGGAGCGCGGTGCGCACCACCTTGGCCGGGTCGATGACGCCCTGGGCAAAGAGATCACCATACTCGCCAGTCTGGGCGTTCCATCCGAACGACAGATCGGTCTTTTCCCGAAGCTTGCCAACGATGATCGAGCCTTCGCGCCGGCATTCTCAGCGATCTGACGCACAGGTGCCTCGATCGCCCGGCGAACGATGTCGACGCCAACCCGCTGATCGTCATTGGCCGTCGGTAGACCGTCCAAAGCCTTGACCGCACGAAGCAATGCTACGCCACCACCAGGCAGAATACCCTCTTCCACGGCTGCACGCGTCGCATGCAGAGCATCGTCGACGCGGTCTTTCTTCTCTTTAACCTCGACTTCGGTTGAGCCGCCGACGCGGATGACGGCGACACCGCCCGCGAGCTTAGCAAGACGCTCCTGCAGCTTCTCGCGGTCATAGTCGGAGGTGGTCTCCTCGATCTGGGCGCGGATCTGGGCCACACGTGCGTCGATCTCGGCCTTGGAACCGACGCCGTCGATGATCGTCGTGTTCTCCTTCTCGATCGCCACCTTCTTGGCGCGGCCGAGCATGTTCAGCGTGACGTTTTCCAGCTTGATGCCGACGTCTTCGGAGATGACCGTTCCGCCCGTGAGGATGGCGATGTCTTCGAGCATAGCCTTGCGACGATCGCCGAAGCCCGGCGCCTTGACGGCAGCGATCTTCAGGCCGCCGCGCAGCTTGTTGACGACGAGTGTTGCAAGAGCCTCACCTTCAACGTCTTCAGCAATGACCAGCAGCGGCTTGCCGGACTTCACTACGGCTTCCAGCACAGGCAGAAGAGCCTGCAGGTTGGAGAGCTTCTTCTCATGGATGAGGATATAAGGCTCTTCGAGCTCGACCCGCATCTTGTCCTGGTTGGTGACGAAGTAGGGGCTGAGATAACCGCGGTCGAACTGCATACCTTCGACGACTTCCAATTCGGTCTCAGCGGTCTTGGCTTCCTCGACGGTAATGACACCTTCGTTGCCGACCTTCTCCATCGCTTCGGCCAGATACTTGCCGATCTCCTCGTCGCCATTGGCCGAGATGGTGCCGACCTGAGCGATCTCCGAATTACTGGTGATCTTGCGGGCGTTCGCCTTCAGCTCTTTAACGACGGCATCCACGGCGATATCGATGCCTCGCTTCAGGTCCATCGGGTTCATGCCCGACGCAACCGCCTTGGCGCCTTCCTTGACGATGGCCTGGGCGAGAACGGTCGCAGTTGTCGTACCGTCGCCGGCGAGATCATTGGTCTTCGATGCCACTTCGCGCAGCATCTGCGCGCCCATGTTTTCGAACTTGTCTTCCAGTTCGATCTCTTTGGCGACGGAAACGCCGTCCTTGGTGATGCGCGGCGCGCCGAACGACTTGTCGATGACGACGTTGCGGCCCTTGGGACCAAGCGTAACTTTTACCGCATTGGCAAGCACGTCGACCCCACGCAGCATGCGCTCACGGGCATCGGTGTTGAATTTGACTTCTTTCGCAGCCATTTGTTCACTCCTTCAATAGGCAGCTTTTTGACTGATGGGCGGCAGTGCGTGATTACGCGGCCTGCTTCTGCTCAGCTTGGGCTTCGATTATGCCCAAGACGTCGCTTTCCTTCATGATCAGCAGATCTTCACTGTTGATCTTGATTTCGGTGCCTGACCATTTGCCGAACAGGATGCGATCGCCCGCCTTGACGTCGAGCGCCTGGATCTGGCCGGCTTCGTTGCGCGCACCAGGACCGACGGCGACGACCTCGCCCTCGGATGGCTTTTCCTTGGCGGTATCCGGAATGATGATGCCGCCTTTGGTCTTTTCCTGGGATTCGACCCGGCGGACGAGAATGCGATCGTGAAGTGGTCGGAACGACATGTTTTCCTCCGTTGAGCAAAAATGATGACGTTGAAGACCCCTACCGGACCGGGTGACCAATCCGGACGGGTGCGAACCTCAGTCGAGCGCTCGCGCGCAGAATTTATTTTTGAGATTTTTCGATTTCAAGGGGTGAACTGAAAAATTAGTACTCGGTCGTATTGGCTGATAACACATTGAAATCGTTGAGTAAAAGCGACAAGAATAATGGTTCTATCTTGAAGCCGCTCATAATTTGGGTCACCTTAGCGTTGTCACGAAACGGAGATGAAGCATGCAATTCTCATCGGACCTGGAGCGGCAGTTCAGTGGCTACGGCCTCACAACCGCACACATCCTCTATCGCATCCCAGACTTTGAATTCGCTCTGCAGACCTATGTCTGGCAGAACTACGATCTCGCACCTGATTTCCCCGAGATGCGCAAGTTCCTGGATTTCTGGAAGACCTCTCTCGATGGGCCTTTGCATTCTGTTCGTTACAGCCACCAGCGCCTGATCGGGCCGAATGAATGGCGACGTGTCGATGGCGCATTCAAGCTGCAGTAAACCTTTGAATTCAATTTCTCGCCCTCCTAGCTGAGCGGCGGCCGAGGCCTGATGGGCTCGGTCGCTTTCCACGGCTGTATGGAGTCGAGACCGCATGGAACAGAATATCGAGATCATGAAAAACGCGGGCGTTTCCGAAAGGGAAGAAATCATCATCGATTTCGCCCGGTGGCTCGAGACAACGTCACAGGAAGCACTGGTCTATGGCGAGGGACGTTTCGCCTTGATGTCTGCAAACTTGGCTCAGGCAATCCGTGCCAACGCTGATGACCTTGCGCGCGACACGCCTGAAACGGCTGCGCGCCTGTTGCAGCAAGCATGCGCAATGATATCGCAGTTCAAGGCAACTTATCCCCATCGCGTCCTAAGCCGCTCGATCCACTGATACCGTCGATTTTTTACACAACAGATCTTGAATCGCAAAATCGGCAAACCAAAATCAAGTGCCGCCAGCCGCTCGATAATGGGCTGGCTTTGCCGGGAGCGCCGCTTTTGGCATTCCCGTACCCATGTTGCTTCAAGGAGGATATGGCTATGGCAACATCTTACGACTACGCACCGCTCTACCGTTCGAGCGTCGGCTTCGACCGGATTTTCAATCTTCTCGAAAACGCCCAGCGCGCCCGCTCGTCGAACGATTGGCCGCCCTATGATATCGTCAAAACCGATGATGACACCTACCGTATCTCGATCGCGGTAGCGGGCTTTGCGCAGGATGATCTCGACATCACCTTCCAGTCCAATCTGCTGACAGTTACGGGCAAGAAGCAAGACTCTCCGTCGGAGGGCTACCTGCATCGCGGCATCGCAGGTCGTCCGTTCGAGCACCGCTTCGAACTGGCCGATCACGTCCGAGTAAATGGAGCGGGCTTGAACAACGGTCTGCTGACGATCGAGCTCGTCCGTGAAATCCCCGAGGCTCTGAAACCGAGGAAGATTTCGATCGAGAGCACGCCTGCTCTGACCTCTGCCGCTCCAGCACGGATCGAAGCCCAGAAAGCGGCGTGATCCCGTTCATTAAGTCAGGGCGCCATTGCGATGGCGCCCGTCAACATTGCGGGTAGGGAAGGAGAGAACGATGAAACCCGACATGTTCAGAGAACCCGTCACTATTCTTGTCGGCCTGGGGTTCCCGGCGCAAGTTCTCGGGGTGATGGATGCCTATCAACACCTTGTCGAGTGGCCAGGTTCCTTTAGGGATAGGGCTCACGCTGTTGCGCTGAAAGCGTGTCAAGCTGCGCTGCGTGGCGAGATCGAAGCAGAGACGGCGCGAGGCCTCTTCGTCGCGTTTGCAGAAAAGCATGATCTTCTTGCGGCTGAGACACCGCCGGTCGTCGCTGCTCGGTCGCGTGGCGACAGAGATCCGCACGTGCAGTGAGGGCGAGGTCATGGACGCAACGATATTCCAACAATTGGCAGACATAGCCGTTTCCATGGGGCCTGTGGTTTTGTTGCGAGGCTCGCGACTTCAAAGGCCCAGCGACGTGGTGGAAACGTCAGCGCTACTTGTCGATGACAAGCGTACGATATTGGCCGCCTGGGCATCCGACCTCTACGCCCTAAATTTGAAACCGGTACTTCGACAGTTGCCAGGAACTCCAGAACCGGTGTCCATCGATGATGTGCGGGAGGCACTGGTCGAACTCGATCGGCGCTATCACTCTTGACGAGTGTCTGGCGTGGACATTTACCGCGCCAGATTCTGGAGTGTCAGAGCTCCGTATCAACCAACATAGGCTTTGACCCGCGAAGCGGAGACCAGATGAGCGGCGAACAAAATTGAGAAACTCGCCTTAAGGCAGGCCCGCCCAGCATTATCGCAGCCACACAGAGATGAGGATTTGATCATTTCAGACAGCGCGAACACGCATATCGATTTTACTGAGCCCAACCTATATGAGGCATCTTCACCCGGCGACATCGGTGGTTCGTCCATATTTCGAGCGTTTCGAGAGGGTCTAGCATCAGCTATGAACGGGGACTCTTTCTCTTCATGCCCCTACACGGCAACAATCCAGCTAGAGCTTTTCTCTGCTTGGAGGGATGGATTTCGATCGTTCTTTGTTGGCACGGATCCGACTCCAGGCAGCTCTGGCGATTTGGCCAGCCGGTTGGCCGTCAAGTAATAAACGTCGCGTGAAGATGCTCCAATCTTTTCCACGGACCGGCCGCATCTTTTCTTTACCGGCTTTTGCTTCTGGGATTGGGTGACGAATATGCCGATCAAGATTCCCGATACGATTCCCGCGTTTGCCACTCTCGTCTCCGAGGGTGTGCGCGTCATGACCGATACGGCCGCTCTGCGCCAGGATATCCGTCCGCTGCAGATCGGGCTTCTCAATCTCATGCCGAACAAGGTGAAGACCGAGGTGCAGATGGCGCGCCTTGTCGGCGCCTCGCCCTTGCAGGTGGAGTTTTCGCCGATCCGTCTCGGCACGCACAAGGCCAAGAACACATCCGAGGAACATCTCCTTTCCTTCTATCACACATGGGAAGAGGTGAAGGACCGCAAGTTCGACGGCTTCATCATCACCGGGGCGCCGGTGGAGACCATGGCTTACGAGGAAGTCAACTACTGGGACGAGATGCAGCAGATCTTCGACTGGACGGCGACGAACGAGCATTCGACGATGAATGTCTGCTGGGGCGCGATGGCTGCCATCTATCATTTCCATGGCGTGCCGAAACACGCGCTGGATGAGAAGGCATTCGGCGTCTATCGTCACCGCAATCTCGCGCCGGCCTCGGTTTATCTCAACGGCTTTTCCGATGATTTCCAGGTGCCGGTGTCACGCTGGACGGAGGTGCGCCGCGCCGATGTCGAGAAACACGGTGATCTGGAAATCCTGATGGAATCCGAGGAGATGGGGCTTTGTCTTGTGCATGAGAAGGCCGGCAACCGGCTCTACATGTTCAACCATGTCGAATATGATTCGACCTCGCTGGCGGACGAATATTTCCGCGACGTGAATGCCGGTATCCCGATCAAGATGCCGCATGACTATTTTCCGTAATGACGACACGCTGACGCCGCAGAACCGCTGGCGAAGCCACGCGCATCTTCTGTTCGGAAACTGGATCAACGAGATATACCAGACGACGCCTTACGACATAAGTAAAGTAGGTACTTTTTAGTGCTGCTAGCTTGAGCTTGGCTGTATTACTTTTGCGGCGAAGGGCGTCAGCCTCAAAAGAACTCGGTGCCGACTTTTACGTCGGGAAATTAGGTCGCAGCTATCCGACTTGTCTGATCTCATGCGAACGTGGCGGCAGATTGTTTGCGAATAGGGGAATTGCCCCTCCGAGAGTGGAATGTGCTGAATGCGCGGATCCGCTGCTAGACGAGCGAGCTGTGGCCGTGGTGTTCTATTGGTGCCGCCCAACGATTTACGCCTCAGCAAACAATCGTCTTGGTATCCTTGATCATTTTGGGATGCTTGAGAAGTCTGTTGAAAAATTCCCCGCGATGCCTCGAAAGCCCTACGATTAAGCTCATGGTCGATTGCGAGAGCGACGGCTGTCAGATCGATGTCTCGCAGAAGCGGGGCATTCTGAGGCTTCCTCGGCTCAGGCAAACCATAGAGCTTGCTCACCAGCGGCGGCCGTCGACCGTTGGTAGCTTTCGACACTCTCATCAGACAGATGGACACTCGGTCACAAGATCACCCGGGTCGTCGGTTCAGATCCATTCAAAGCCTTAGAAGAAACGGGACCGAAATTAAACTCACGAACGTTGTGCTGAGGCCGGCGGGTCGGGGATGAACAGCGTTCTTCTTACCTGACTATTTCCTCAACGTTCTCGTTCAGCTTTGTAAGTTGCCGGATGCTTGGACCGCATTTCCGAGGAGTTACCGGCTATCTTTCCCGAAGCGCTTTGATTGAGAAAATCGGCGAGCAAACGGTGGAGGCGCAACCAGTTGGCATGTTGAGGATACCTAAAGTATGCACGATTCCTGGAGCGAGCTCCGGCCATTCCAAGAAACCAACGCCGTTCCGGTCTAGGCCAACAAATCGGCTTCTTTGGCGGCGCCCACAAAAGCCGCTCTCGCGACTTCGACATCCACAAGCCGACCAGATGCCATCTGACGAATTTTCACTGCGCTGTCGTATCGAACACCGCGCCCAGCGGGCCACCTGCTTTCAAGGGCTTCTAGGGCCTCACTCGGTCCACCAACGTTTTCCAACGGTCCAGAACCTATGCGGATCGCGACACTTCGCTTCCAAGTTGGAGTGACTTCTGTACTCTGTTCGATACCCATGATGAAATTCCTGTCCGATTGGGCGTTCACACCCGTTTTGGCGGATCGTCGTTCTCATCCGGGTTCGGCTTCGGATCCTCGTCGGGGAGAACATCTGGGTCAGGCTCCTCGACTGGCGGGATAGGGACATCCACCGGCATACCGGGCACGGGAGGCACCGGACCAAATGGATCACTCGGGTTCGCCGGATTAGTCGGTTCGATAGTCATACTCATCTCCTTTCGAACTCAACAGCAGGCGCGAACGATTGTTCCATTGGAACACCAGTGTGGAAGCCCATATCGTTTGGTCGCCGATCCGCCCGCGCAGGCAATCAAGCGGAACATTCACCTCTTTCACGACTTATCACCGGATTGAGCGGGGGAAAGGCCCCGATCCAATCTCTAAAATACCTTCGTCTCAACAGGTCGCTCCCGAAGATAGTTGTGAAGGATAATAGGCATGGTCGTGCGTGTAGCTTTGGTCACGGGCGCGGGTTCAGGCATAGGAAGGGCTACCGCCATTGCCTTGGCTAGACGGCAATATGTCGTCGGCGTACTGGGCCGCACTGAAGAGGAGATAGACGAGACCTGTTCGAGGATAAATGAGGATGGCGGGTCGGCAATCGCGTTGCTTGCGGATGTGTCCGATCAATCTTCGATGCAGCGAGCAATAGCCTCACTCATTGATGAGACCGGACGACTTGACGCCGTCGTGGCCAATGCGGGCATCAACGGCGTCTGGGCTCCGATCGATGACCTCAGCCTGGATGAATGGAACCAGACTATTCTGGTCAATCTAACCGGAACGTTTTTGACGCTGAGTTCGTGCGTCCCTCACCTGAAGTCATCCGGGGGAGGATCGATTGTCGTTATTTCATCCATCAACGGCACACGAACATTCACCACACCTGGTGCAACTGCGTACTCAGCGACCAAAGCTGGGCAAGTGGCAATGGTAAAGCAGCTTTCTCTGGAACTCGCGCGTCATAAAATCCGTATCAATGCCGTCTGCCCGGGCGAGATTGAAACGAGTATAGAAGCGAATACGAGGATACGACACGCCGAAGAAACCGCAATACCGGTCGAATGGCCGGCAGGACAGGTTCCGATAACTCATGGAAAACCTGGTCAGGCGGCTGATGTGGCGGCTGTTGTGGAGTTCCTTCTATCCGATGACGCACGGCATATCACCGGCTCGCCAATCTGGGTCGACGGGGGGCAGGGGCTGTTGAGGTAGGACGGCTAAGTGCCTCCGAGAGATACGCTTCCACAGCGTGCGAGTGTTTCCAAACCTGTGGCATAACCCGGTAAAAGAGCAGAGGCAGCAGTTGGGATCTGACAAGTTAAAGACGGACCTTAAGCGGTGGTACAAAGATGCGATTATTTATCAGCTCCATGTCAGAACGTTTCATGACGCTAACGGCGACGGTGTCGGCGACTTTCAGGGGCTAACTGCGAAGCTGGATTATATCGTCAGCCTTGGCGTCAACACCCTTTGGCTTATGCCGTTCTTCAAATCACCTGGTGACGATGACGGCTATGATGTGACCGACTTCAAATGCATTGACGCACGTTATGGGAGCTTCGAAGACTTTCGAGAATTCATCTGCGCTGCCCATGAACGCGGATTGCGTATCATCATCGAGCTCGTACTGAACCATACATCCGACGATCATCCGTGGTTTCAGCGGGCGAGGCGTGCGACACCAGGCTCTTCAGAACGTGACTTTTATGTCTGGTCTGAGGATGATCAGAAATTCTCTGATGCCAGAGTGATATTTACTGATAGCGAGAATTCCAATTGGACCTGGGATCCGATCGCCAACGCCCATTACTGGCACCGGTTCTACGAGCATCAGCCTGACCTCAACTACAGAAATCCTGATGTGTTACGTTCAATTTTGGACGTCATGCATTTCTGGCTCGACTTCGGCGTAGACGGCTTTCGCCTTGATGCGGTGCCCTATCTCATGGAACGTGATGGCACGCCAAGCGAAAGTCTTCCAGAAACTCACGAGATACTGAGGACCATTCGCCAGAGCATCTGCGGCAGGGATGCCGATATTGTCTTGCTGGCAGAAGCCAACCAGCCCTCAAAGAAGGTAATGGAATACTTCGGAGACGGCGATGAATGCCAGATGGCCTTTCATTTTCCGTTGATGCCACAGCTCTTCATGGCGGTGGCAAAGGGTCTTCGGCAACCGATTGTTTCCATCGTCGAAAGAACCAAACACATCCTGGAGAGCTGCCAGTGGGCAATCTTCCTTAGAAATCATGACGAACTTAGCTTGGAAATGGTCACCCGCAAGGAACGCGAAGAGATGTGGTCTGCCTATGCCCCAAATGAAGAGGCTCGCATCAATCTTGGGATCAGGCGCCGGCTAGCTCCGCTCATGGATAATGATCGCGGCCGGATCGAGTTGATGCATGCACTCCTGCTATCGCTCCAAGGAAGTCCCGTCTTATATTATGGGGATGAAATCGGGATGGGTGACAATATCAAGCTGGAGGACCGGCATGGGGTTAGAACTCCCATGCAGTGGTCAGACAGACAAAATGCAGGGTTCTCGTCACGGCACAGCCATTCTCTCACATTGCCTATCATTGATCGGGGAGCGCACAGCTATGAGGCGGTGAATGTTAGGGCACAAGAGGAAGCGGAAAACTCTCTCCTGAATTGGATACGCCAAGCGATCTCAATTCGGACCGCAAATGAGTGTTTTTCTCACGGGAGTTGCAGGTTCCAGGAGACGGAGAACGAAGCGGTTCTCTCCTATATTCGCGAGTCCGGCAATAATCGCGTCCTCTGCATGTTCAATCTGTCTTCCGAATGGCAGGAGGCTGAGATTTTGGCAGTTCGAGAGTCAGGGAAGACCAGCAGCTTGTTGGGTAAACTTGATCCCGTCAAGATCTGCGATAGCGTCCACAAAGTGCGGCTGAAGCCATACCAGTATGTTTGGCTTGCCCTGAGCTAGCTTTACCGGCCGCCCACGAGGTGCTGCCGGCGCTCGGATTGTTATCCTCTCCGCAATCCACGGAAGCGTATGGTGCCGTTGAAATCACGTGGGTAATCTAAGCGCGTGTAGCTGTAAACCTTCAGGGAGTTTGAACGAACAGTTCAATGAAAGAGAACGATACGGCAGAACAAACGCAAGATCGTGAGAAAGCGAATTTCGATCGCATAAGCAGCGTTTTTGCGAAAATCTCAGCGCCGAAACCGTTGGCAACATATCTGGCAGGTCTTCGCGAGCGCAGGCGACAGCAGTCCATGATCACACGTGGCAAACGGCTGCCCTGTCCAGGCATGTTTTTTAAGTTCGCCTGGAAGCGTAAGGATTAGTGGCCGAAACCAATCCGAAGCTACGGACGTTGATGGGCGAAAACGCGAGAAGGGTCACGCAATGGGTCCCCCCGATCAGCCGACCGTTCGGAAAGATGGTCTGCAACTCAATGAGCATCGCAGGTTCCAGGAGCGTTTCTGGACGGTCGAACGAATAGCGTGGTGTGTCTTCGCGCTTATCATCGCCGCCGGCTTGTTGGGCGCCTTTGGCTCCGGCGGTCCGCTCGCCACGAAAGTTACATTCATAGACAGGGCAATCGTCGAGCATCCCCGCATCGGCCGGTGGGAAGGTACCGACAAGATGATAGTGCGGTTCACACCCGACCCATCTGCGCAGACCCGCTCTTTATTTCTGTCGAATTCCTTTGCTGAAGTCTTTCAGGTTGAAGATGTTCAACCATTGCCGGCGCGCACGGTGATCGAGGCAAGCGGTCAGCGATTGTTCTTTGATAATCCAGGCCATGACGGCGGCATGGTCACACTGCATCTTCGCGCGCAGTCTGCTGGTTCGGCAAGCTTCAATGTCGGCATCGACGGCGAGCTGGTTTCCCTTTCGAGCTTTATCTTTCCGTGAGGATGTAATGGAAACTGTCATACGAGGCGCGGCCATTTACTTCATTCTGCTTATCGCGTTGCGCCTATCCGGGAGGCGGACGGTGGCGCAGATGACGCCGTTCGATCTCGTGCTGCTTCTCATCATTGCTGAAACAACCCAGCAAGCCCTGCTTGGTGATGATTTCTCGATGATCAATGCGGCGCTTCTGATTATCGTATTGTTCACTCTGGATATTGGTCTCTCGTTCATCAAGCAGTGGGCACCGAGTATCGCAAGGGTAATTGATGGAACGCCAACGGTCTTGATTTCTGACGGCAAGCCGGACCTACGCGCGTTTGCCCGGGCCCGAGTCAGTCTTGAGGACGTGCTGACGACGGCGAGGGTAGAGCAAGGATTGGAAAAGCTCACTCAGATTAAATCAGCGGCCTTGGAGGCAGATGGTGCCGTGAGCATTATCCCGAAGGATTGACGACCAAAATTTCGAGGCCGCGTTACTGTTTTGCCATCCCGAAGCTGGAACTTTCAGTCAGTACGCCTGTTAGCGCCCAGCAAATAAGGGAGATTTAGATGAGAAAGATCGCACTCACCGTCGCCGCTCTGATGGCAGCCACTGCTGCGTTTGCACAGTCGGCAACCGAGTCCACAGGCGTCAATTCCGCGTTGGGCGTTGCTCCAAAGACTGAGGACTTCATCATGCAGGCATCTGCCAGTGATGTCTTCGAAATCGAGTCCAGCAAGCTTGCCATGCAAAAGGGCGACGAGGCCGTCAAGAAATTTGCAACGCAGATGATCGCCGACCACGAGAAAACAACGGCAGAACTGACCGCGCTGCTTAACAGCGGAAAGGTCCAGGGCAAGGCCGAGACCACCCTCATCGATGACCACAAGGAAAACGTTGACGAGCTTGCCAAACTGCAGGGCGCTGAATTCAACGAGGAATATATCGACGACCAGGTCGAAGCCCACGAAGATGCTGTCGATCTCTTCAAGCGGTATGCCGAGGAAGGCGAGAACGCAGATCTCAAGGCATTCGCTGCCAAGCATCTTCCCGCTCTTGAGCATCACTACAAAATGGCTCAGGACATGGATAAGGATTGATCATCGCGTCGATTGCAAAGAAAGGCGGCATCTCAGCCGCCCTTCTTGTTAAAGGCTTGTCGCTTTGGCCGCCCATGCTCTTTCCGCTTCGGATCCTTGCGCCGGTGCAGAATGGTCGGGAGACCACAGGTCGCCCGGCACAAAACAGGCGCCGCCGATCAACCCGCAAACCCTGACGCGACGAGCCCGGCTTCCACAGGGACTGGTTACACCGCGCCCACTGAGGCAACGCCACACAGCCAAAGTGGTACCGGTGGTCCAGTGCCGACTACAAATCCTTCAGGCACCACTACCGAAAAACCATAGAG
Organism: Shinella sp. UYSO24; assembly: GCA_902167985.1. Lineage (GTDB taxonomy): Bacteria > Pseudomonadota > Alphaproteobacteria > Rhizobiales > Rhizobiaceae > Neorhizobium. Next base: position 2,141 of record CABHNZ010000049.1, on the reverse strand, counting down.
CGCGATGGCGGTGTTTATCGCATTTAGAAGGGCCAGAGCTTGGCCCTCTTCATCATATCATGATCTCGCCACCTGTGACCGGGATGACCGCTCCGGTCATGTAGCTTCCAAGATCCGACGCCAGCAGGACGTACGCCCCAGCTAGTTCAGCAGGCTGACCTGCCCGTTTTAGCAGGGTCTGCTCGCCGAACTTCGCCGATTTTTCCGGCGGCATGGTTGAGGGAATAAGCGGTGTCCAGATCGGTCCTGGCGCTACAGCGTTCACCCGTATGCCCTTGTCGGCCAACATCTCCGCCAAGCCTGCGGTAAAGTTAGAAACCGCCCCTTTTGTCGATGCGTAGGCGAGAAGGTGAGGAGAGGGCTGGCGGGACTGGATGGATGTGGTGTTGATGATGGCGCTGCCGGATTTCATATGGGGCGTGGCCGCTTTCGAAAGGTAGAACGGTGCATAGATATTTGTCCGAAAGGTCTCATCCCATTCATCTGCGCTGATGTCGCTGATGTCGGCATAGGTCCTCTGGAAGGCAGCGTTGTTCACGAGGATATCGAGACTGCCAAGTACTGCCACCGTCCGTTCCACCAGGTCGATGCAGTGCTCCTCGGATTTGATGTCCCCGGGGATGACGAGGGCTTTGCGGCCGGCATCTTCCACCCACTTAGCCGTATCGCGTGCATCGTCATCCTCGTTGAGGTAAGAAATGACAACGTCGGCCCCTTCGCGGGCAAATGCGATTGCAACTGCCTTGCCAATACCGGAGTCAGCGCCCGTGATCAGGGCAACCTTGCCTGCCAGCTTTCCGTTTCCTTGATATGAGTCCTCTCCGTGATCGGGCACAGGCATCATGAGAGTGGTTTGGCCCGGAGGCTGCTGCTGCTGCTCAGGCTGCGGCGGGGAAGGGCGACGTGGTTCGTTCATGGTTGTCTCCTGGATGTTGCACCAGCGCGCTAACTAGACCTGTGCCCCACAGTTCCAGATGGTGTTTGACTTTTCGCCCGTCCGTAACGGCGGTTCAACAAGAGTGCAGGTCAGATCCATCTTTAATCTGACGATAGTGGAACTTCCCAACTTGGCGGCGGCAGGCTTGATGCTGTGGATGCCGCCGGCCTCTGGATCGGCTTGAGGCGGCCACATTGCCTCAAGCGCTGTTCTGCGGCCCCGGCGATCTTACTCACCCTTGGTCTTCAACGCGTCCGAAATCTTTGTCCGGACCGGGTCGCTGTTGTTTTCGCCAACGGCATCGCGATCTACATCCGGATCGTCCTTTGCCGGCATGTATCCGCGAGGTCGGTTTTCCTGCGGACCTTCCCAGCGGGGAGATTGGTCGGTGGTACCGGGAGCGCCGGGCTTTGGTGAATTGATCATCATGATCTTTATCCTCAAATACTCAATGGCCGGCGTGATGCTCGTTGCGTTTGCGCGTCGCTGCGGCTTTTTTTGCTGACGCCGAGCGTTCTGCGGCAGGCCGCTTGGCAGACGCCTCACCTCCAGCTCGGCCGCCCTTTTTCGATGAAGTGTGGTTCTCGGCGTGGCCGCGTCCCGAGCCCGATTTGTTGCCGCCACCGCTTTCCTTGTTCACGGTCGCCCAGGCGCGTCGCTCCTCTTCCTTTTCCGGCACGCCGCGATCTTCGTAGCCTTCCTCGATATGTTCGGCCTTGCGCTTCTGTTTGTCCGTATAGGCAGATTTGTCACCGCGAGGCATGGTCATCTCCTTTTCAACATGATGATCTCCTCGAACATTCATGTGGGTCCAGAGTTCCTTAGCGTCAGGGACTTTTGGGACGGCACCACTCGGATCGCATGCGGTTCTATCGAGCATCTCTTTCGTGTGGTTGCGAGGCCGATCGTTGGGACACGCCTGCGATCCATATTAACAGGCTGCGGAAAAAGGCGCTTGCTGGAGGGTGAGTACCGTGATTCCCTGCTCTTGTGATTGATTAGCGGGGGCATGAGATGCGCGGCAATGATATCGAGACGCAAGGCCTGTTTTCTTATGTGAGCTGCGAAGCACGGGTTCCAGCGAACCACCCTCTGAGGGCAATCCGCGCGATTGTGGACGAGGCGTTGGATGTTTTGTCCCTTGATTTCGATGGGATGTATTCGACCATCGGCCGCCCATCGATCCCGCCAGAGAAGCTGCTGC
>CABHNZ010000048.1 GCA_902167985.1 Shinella sp. UYSO24 | reverse complement strand
CCTCTCGCGGGCTGCCTGCTTGCTGATCGTTTCATGAGCATGCACGACCTCCATCATTTGCGTATCGATACGCAGGACAGGGTTGAGCGTGGACATCGGATCCTGAAAAATCATGGCGATCCGATTGCCGCGGACGGACCGGATTTCCCTTTCGGAAAGCTTTCGCAGATCCTTGCCCTTGAAGAGGATCTGTCCGCCGGTGACCTGGGCAGGCTTATCGATCAGTCCCATGATCGACAGGCCGGTTACCGATTTTCCGGATCCCGATTCACCCACGAGGCCCATCACTTCGCCGGCCGCGAGGTCCAGATTGATGTCTTCGATAAGCGTGACGCGGCCTTCCGCGGTTACGACTTCGGTCTTCAAACCTTTGATTTCGAGCATGGCGGTCATTTCTGTGCAGCCTTCGGATCGAGCAACTGACGCAGGCGATCGCCGACAAGGTTGATCGCAAAGATGGTTACGAGCAGCGCTATTCCGGGAAAAAGTGCGATCCAGTAGGTGCCCGACAACATGAATTCATAACCGCTGGAAATGAGGAGCCCGAGCGACGGTTCTGTCACGGGCACGCCGAGGCCGAGAAAGCTGAGCGTCGCTTCCAGGGTAATCGCGCGCGCCACCTGCATGGTCAGTAGAACCACCAGCGGAGACAGACAATTTGGAAGAAGCTGGCGAAACAGAATATTCCGGTGCGGGAGGCGCAACGACCTTGCCGCCTCCACATATTCACGGCGAAGCTCGGTCAATGCGGCACCGCGGGAGGTGCGGGCATAGGTGGCCCATTCCACAAGCACGATCGCAAAAACCACGTTGCCAACGCTTTTTCCCAACAGCGCAAGAATGAGGAGCGCCGAAAGGATGGTGGGAAAGGACAGCTGAAGATCGACAATGCGCATCATGGCCGTCTCGACCTTGCCGCCGACATAGGCAGCAGTCAGCCCAAAAGCGGTGCCGATGATGAAGGCGATGGCCGCCGACCCCAGACCGACGATCAGGCTGATCCGCAGACCATGGAGGATTGCGGAGAGCATGTCTCGCCCTTGATCGTCCGAGCCGAACAGGAAGGTGAAGCCGGCCGATGCTTCCGATCCCGGCGGCATGCGGCCATCCATGATGTCCAGCTGCATCAGGTCATAAGGGTTTTGAGGCGATAGCACCGGTGCGAAGATCGCTAAGAGAACGATAAGAGTAATCAGCACGAGCCCGACGAGAGCGAGCGGCGAGCGTGAAAACTGCCGCAGGAATTGCAGTCCGGGTCGGAACTTGGTGGAGCGGGGGATCGCTTGCACGTCACTCTCCCTGAAGTCGGATACGCGGATCGAGCAGCCTATAGGTGACATCGACGACGAGATTGATGATGACGAACATGATGACCACGAGCATGAGATACGCCACGATCACCGGGCGATCGAGCGCGGCGATACTGTCGATGATGATCTTGCCAACGCCTGGCCAGCGAAAATGGTCTCGGTCACGACGGAAACGCGATTGTCTGACCGATATCCAGCCCCACCACGGTGACGACAGGAATCATCACGTTCTTGAGCACATGGACGCTGAGGATGCGCCGCGGCGAAAGCCCTTGGCTTTGGCGAACCGGACATATTCGCTGGACATGGCTTCGCGGACGCCGGCTTCGGCCAGACGCGTCACCATGGAGATGTTAAACAGCGAAAGGCTGACGGCCGGCAGGACCATGTGCCTTAGCCCGTCTAGCGTGACGAAGGACCAGGGAATGCCGAACAGGGCTGCGGTTGCTCCGCGGCCCGAACTGGGCAGCCAGCCAAGCTGGACGCTGAAGATCATGATGAGCAGAATGGCGATCCAGAAGATCGGCAGGCTGAAACCGAAGATCGATCCGATCATGATCGTGCGGGAAAAGGGGCTTTCTGGCTTCCATCCCGCCATGAGGCCGAGGGGAACGCCGAAGACGAGCGAAAGGAGAACTGCGGCAAAGGCAAGCTCAAGGGTTGCCGGCAGGCGGGACAGAATTAACTCGACGGCCGGTTCCTTGTAGACGTAACTGATGCCGAGATTGCCGTGGAGAACGCCTTTGAGGAACAGAAAGAACTGTTCGTAAAGCGGACGATCGAGACCCAGATCAGCGATCAGCCGCAGGCGGTCTTCATGGGTGGCCTCCGCCGGAAGCAGGGTTTCGATCGGGCTGCCGATCAGATGAAGACCGACAAACACGATCACGGCCATTGCCAAAGCAACCAGTATCGCTTGCAGCAGGCGCTGGATAATCCATAGGGTCATGGTGCCCTCTAACAATGATGATGTGGCGCGCCGCACATGCCGCCGTGCGGGCGCTTTCAGATAAACCGCATTTCGGCTTTTCGCATTCTCGCGCAACGCCGCTCATCGGCGCGCTGAATGTCAGTGGCGAGTCGGCAAGTTTCCGACCCGTCATTTCAAGGTTATTCAGCGATGTCCTTGACGAGCGTACGTTCATCGATCCGCGGTGCATAAGACAGGCCCTTGCGCATAACCCAGGCATTGCTCTGCTGATAAAGCGGTATGATGGCGCCGTCGTTCACCGCAACCTTGACCGCTTCGACAAGGGCCGTTTCACGAGCCTTATCGTCGTAAATCGTCATTGCCTTCGCAACGAGATCATCAAGCGCCGGATTGGAATATCCGCTGTCGTTCGCGGCACCCAGCCCGCGCTTCGGATCGACGGTGCCGAGGACGTTGACCAACATGGAGCTAGCATCATAGGTCGCGTTGCCCAGACCCAACAGCTTCATGGCAAATTCCGATTTGCGCGAGGAGAAGGTGGTCCATGGAAGAGCCTCCACATTCGTCTTCACACCGATGCGCGTCCACATCTGCGCGACAGCCTGAACGACTGCAGGCGCATTGGGATAACGGTCATTGGGCACGTGAACCGTCAGCTGGAAACCGTTCGGGAAGCCAGCGTCAGTAAGCAGTTTCTTGGCGGCTGCCGCGTCCGGCTTGGGGGGCTGGATCTCGTCGGTGTAGGAAAAGGCGCCTTTCGGCAACCACTGGCCGGATGCCGTAGCCGTGCCTTCCATGATCTTGTCGACGATCCCTTCGCGGTTGATCGCGACGGACAAGGCAGTGCGGATGCGCGGATCGGCAAGCGGGTTTGTCTCCAGCGCTTCTCCATTTGGCCCCTTCACATTGGCTTTCCAGCTTTCGCCGGATGTCGTCGGCGCCAGATAGATCACGCGCAACCCGGGTGTGGAGACGAAGGAGAGATTGGCAGTCGACTTGAAGCGCGCAATATCGGTGGCCGCAGGGGCGTCGATAATATCAACATCGCCCGCCAAAATGGCCGTGGTGCGTGCGCTGGCGCTTGAAATCATACGGTAGGTCGCATGCTCCCAGGCCACTTTCTTGCCCCACCAGTCGGGATTGCGCTCAAGCCCGACTTCGATGCCCTGCTTGAATGTCGAGAACCGGAAGGCGCCGGTGCCGATCGCCGCCTTGCCGGAATTGTAGTCGGCAGTATCTGCGCCCTCACCGGCGTGCCGGGATACGATCGCGATATTGGCCAGATCGCCCGGAAGGGTCGGCGCTGGCGTCTTCGTGTTGATGATGACCGCAAGGTCCCCGTCGGCTTCGACGCTCGCCACATTTCTTATGAACCCGCCGAACCCGCCAGGGCTGTTGGGTACCTTCCCGGCTCGACCAAGGGTGAAAACCACGTCATCGGCGGTAAAGGGCTTTCCATCGTGCCACTTAACGCCTTCACGAAGAGTGAAGCGCCACTTGGTGTCCGAAACCGCTTCCCACTTCGTCGCCAGACCTTCAACCATCTGCCCTTGGGCGGTTCGCTCGGTCAACCGGTCGAAAATCTGCATCGCGATGCTGTTGTTGGGCGATGCGTTGTAAAAATGCGGATCGACCGATGTGACGGTGCCGCTCAGTCCAACGGTGATGTCCTTGGCCGCAGCCGGGCCACCCAAAAAGCTCGCACAACTTGCAAAGCCCAACCAGAAAGCTAAGTTTCTCATATCGTCCCCTTGTTATTTACGCCCCGCCGGAGCGCTTCTCCCGTTGCAGGTTGGGCTACATCTATTTCCAGGTCTTTTGATTTATCAAATGAATGTTTTTCTGGCGATCATTCGCCGGGCGAATATCGCTGGTAGCTGTCCCAGCGATGGTCGAACAGCTCGTGCAGGATGGGACCTTGGACGTCGCTCATTCTGCTGCAAGACAAGTTACTGATGGCGCCCATACGCTGGTCGTGATCGGCGACTTCCGGCGACAACATGTACGGGGCGTTCATGGCGTATTCGCCGAGGGGCGCGCACGCTGGATGGCGGACAAGCCGCCACCACGCTGCTCCAAAGAAGGTGGAGCGCCTGCGAATACGACCGGTCCCTTCTCGCGCGCTCCAGGTGGCGCTGCCGCTCAGCTCAGTGCGGCAGCTGCCATTTCTGCGATCTGTAGAAACTCCGCGACATTGACCTTCGTTGGTTCGTAGTTGGTTTTGCCGAGATTGCGCGCGACCGCGAATTCGTCGGTCACGGCGCGGCGGTGGACGATCACGGTGTCGATCGCCGGCAGACACAGAACGAACTGCCCGAAATTGCCGTTCATAAGGTACGAGCCTTCGAATGCGCGGGTCGTCGATGTCGGTATCCACCACAGATAGCCATAACCGAGACCTTCCTTGCTCTTGGTCCGTTCCGGCGTGACATGCATTTTCGTGCTCTCGCTTACCCAGGTTTCGGGTAGGATCGTCTTGCCGCCCCATTTCCCCTTCTGGAGCATCAACTGGCCGAGCTTCGCCATGTCGCGCGCGAAAGGAAAAGGTGATAGGCCAGATAACGCGACTGGTTTTCGTAACCCATCATCCGCTGCCGGCCCAGATCATAATCCTGAAAGCCCAGTGGCTCCGCCAGATCGGTCTGCAAAGCTTCGAATATCTTGCGGCCGGTGCGCTTCTCGAAGATCGCGCCCAAAACATTGAAGTCCCAGTTATTGTACAGAAATGTCGAGCCCGGAGGGGTTTTCCCTCGCTCCGGCGTGTTCTCATTTCCTCCGGGGCTTCCGGCCGGATGATAGACGCCGGAACTGGAAATCAGCAGGTCCTTGACCCTGGCGGTCTGTTCGAGCGGAAGAAGGCCGTCGTCTTCCTCGATGCCGATCTCGCCGATCGGCATGTCGAGGTCGATCTTGCCTTCGGCAACATATTTGCCGAACAGCATCGAAAGCACGCTCTTTCGAGCGGAAGCGAGATAACTGACGTCGGAGATATTGCCGTAGCGATAGACGATTTCGCCTTTATGGACGATTGCCATCGACGTCGTTGCCATTGGGTAAAGCTTCTCTTCCATCTTCGCGAGTTTCTCAGCCGACCAGCCGAACGCCGAGACATCCTTGACGAATTTCCAAGGCTGGCCCGATGAGGGAGCACGGCAAGTGGGATCGGCTGCGGCAGAGGCGCGAGGCACAAGAAGACTGGCTATGGCCGCCGAACCCGCTGCGGAAATGGCAAGCATGGAGCGTCGCGATAGGTTGAAGTCGTGGGTCATAACGTTTCTTTCCTGACATAAGATTCTGGGTCGCCGTGAAGGCGTCAATCGCTGGCGCAGGTGAAACTGGAGGCCTGGGACATGTCGCCTGTGCCCTTGTATTTCGGCCAGGAGGGGTACTCGCAAAGAGGTCGCGTGCGTCCGCGCGTATCGGATTTGGTTGCATCCATGACGATCGGACTGACTGGCGGGACCCCGTTTTCCACCCAGTTGTCGAGAGCGGTCAGGTTGTCCCAGGTGGGTGTGAACCGCCCGCCGCCGTGGGCCAACCCCGGCACGAGATAGAAGCGGACGAAGTCGGCTGCTTTCTCACGACCCATCTTTGCTACTATGGCCTCGTAGAGCTTGGCGTTGCCGTAGGGGCTGACGCTCGGGTCGTCAGTGCCCTGCAGCCAGATGATCTTGCCGCCCTTGTTGGCAAAGGCCGACCAGTCCGTCTGGGTCGCGCCAATCAGGCCGGACAACTCGACAATGCGGTCCTTGAACTTTCCAGGATTGTGAATATCGAAGGAAAGTAGATCGAGCGGCTGGTCTCGTGCGACGAAGTTCTGGAGGAATTCGAACGCGCGGCTGGAATGATGGGCGTTCGGACCCGAGACGGGCGGACTGCGCATCTGCGGCTCGGATCCCAGCTGCATCAGGATGCCTTCGAGGCTGTTATAGCCGGGGTAGCTGTCGATTCCGTTCGCCAGTTGGTACGGTAAGGTATACCCCTCATGGTAGATCTTGAGGGTCCGGTCGATCTGGGCTGTCGTTAGGCAGTTTTCCGGATTGCCGCTTTCGCCCGCCTTGCAGGCGAGCTTTTCAACCAGTGTGGCCGATTGCTTGCGGCAGCCGGACGCATCGCTGATGAGCCCGTCCGTGGCGCCGTCCAACGCGTCGCAGGTGGCAATGGCATCCTTCGCAATCGTTTCGACCAGCTTCGGAGGGATCCATCCTGCAGATTTGTCGTCATAGACGGCACGAGCAAGTCGTGCGCCCCACAGTCTCAGACCAACGAAGTTGGCGGTGGGATAATTCGTCAAAATGCCATCATAGGCATCCGGCCAACGGAATGCTGCCGTCAGACCTTCCCGGCCGCCTGTGGAGCCGCCCTGATAATACACTCTCTTTATGGGTCTGGCGTAATGCCGTTCGACGAGCGCTCTTGCCACATCGAGCGTCTTCCTGATGTGCATGTATCCATAGTTGAGCATGGCCTCGTCGTTTTTTCCGAAAGAGGCATCATCAGCATTGGGCGCTTGATGGCCCGAATCGCTTCCGAAGGTGACATAACCTTGCTCAAGCGGGGTCGGCACCACTTCGAGGCCCAGCGTCGTCTTTTCGGTCGTCGGCGGAATGCTGCCATTATATCCGCCACCGCCATATTGCAGCAGCTTTCCGTTCCAGCTGCTCGGCAGGTTGACCTGCCACATTATCTTGGGCGCTTGAGGATCGACGGGCATCGTTTCGCCCATGACTTTGCAAAATCCGCTTTGCGGATTCGCCGGGTCGCCAGATGCAACGTACGCAGCGGATGTCACCTTGGCGCCTGATGTCGGCAAGGTAATAGCACCTGCAGGTAATATAAATGAAGTCAACGCGGCACACTGTGTGACACCGTCGCCCGCCTGCGCTGATGCAGGCGATGTTGAAGCGAATAAAACAGCAAACGCCAACGCGAGCGGCGCTTGCGCTTCTAGATGAAACGGCATGATTTCCTCCCTGCCTCACTGGCTTAGACGCCATTAGCGATGCCTCTCCTAAGCATCGCTGATGAGATTATGCGCGCCAGACATCGAGGTTAAATGCAAATATCAGCTCCTTTATTCCGACAGTCGCATAAGTAAGAGCGGCTCCGCCCTCTCAGCCAGCTGTTGATTGCAGGCGGACGAACCGTGGCCACGCGGTAGGAGCATCGATTACGAGCGTGAGCGCGGCGTTGCGTGCTACGAGAAGCGGATGTTCTGCTTGGGGGCTTATGGCCGAGGGTAAGCACAGTCATTCTGATCTCTGAATGATTTAGAAAAATACGTCCGTGGAACGCTCGTTCGAGTCCTTTCAAGTGCCGAGGCTAGTCTTTGATGCTCCCCGCCTTGCGCGGCCCTTTCGCAGGCATTTACGTCATGTACCTGCCGGCATCGACGTGGATGGTTTGGCCCGTCAGATATTCGGTCTCTATGATCATCCGTGTCGCTGGCCAAAGTTCTTCAGCACGCCCCATGCGCCCTAAGGGCAGATTTTTCGTGGGGCCGACGTCGATTGCATTGGCCATTCTGCTCTCGATCAGAGCGGGCGCAATGGCATTCGCCGTGATCCGGTGCGGCCGGAGGGCGCTGGCATAGGCGTGCATCAAACTCTCCACCCCGCCTTTCGACGCGGCATAGGCGGCGGAAAGCCCGCCGCCGGTACGGGCGGCGGCCGACGACATGAAGATGAGCCGGCCTCCATCCCGCGTCATATGAGGCCATGCAGCCTGTGAGACCAAAAACGCGCTCGTCAGGTTAGCATGAAGCGTCTTTTGGAAAAGCGCGAGATCGAGACGGTCGATCGGGCAGACTTCGCCGATGCCAGCGTTGTTGATCACGCAATCGATACGGCCGAAGTGGGCGAGGGTCTCGTTGATCAGGCGTTGGGCATCCTCCGCGATGCTCACATCCGCTCGAATGCCGATGCCCTGTTTCAGGCCAGATAACAATTGCTCGACCTCGCCGCTTTCGGACCGATAGTTCGCAACCACCAAGTGACCCTCAGCGGCTGCGGCCTTTGCCAACGCAGCACCGATGCCGCGGCCGGCGCCCGTGATCAGAATGACTTTAGCGAATGGGTTGTGGGAACGCTGCATGATCGCCTACCATTTACGTTGGAGAACTATTCTCGATAATGTTTTGGGGTCAGCTGGTCGGGTTTCCAGTGTAGAATGAGCGCCACACAGGTCGATTTTAGGGCTTTCTGATCTGATCTTGGCTGAATCAAGCGATGAAGCTGCGGACATCGTGCCGATCCGATTGTCTGCGGTCGTCACCAGATGGCAGATGGTCTGATGCGACGAGGCCTCGCGTCGTATTCTCTCCGTCAGATGCCTATCCAAGGCGGTCAATTGCTGGATGTTGTTCCATGGGCTTTGCCTCCACCCGCTGAGGCAACAGTAACAGGCCAAATGTCGAACTCGGCCACCGCATTCTGCGATCCGCCTACGAAAGGCCTTCCTCAAAGGCTTGATAGACTGTTCTGATGCTGGAACGAAAACCCAGACTGCGGGCGAGGGACGTATCGACATGCAGGTACCATGGGTTTGCAAGAGGCTCGGCGCTTGATTTCATGGCGGACCCGACGATGCCCGCGAGTTCGTAGATGGAGGAGGGGGCTTCGTCCGCAACGTTCACGACGCGCCGGTCGAAAGCACCCCTGAGCGCCAGCGTGACCGCCTGTGCGATGTCACGATGATGGATCGTGCTCATGCGCTGCGCCGGATGCCAGGTGCCGACGTGATCGGGCAGGGATTCGAGATGTCCATCCCCATCACCATAGACGAAGGGAAAGCGAAGGATCGACCAATTCAACCCGCTTTCACGCAGTTCCCGTTCCGCTGCAACCTTGCTTGCAGGGTAGGCGTGTTGTGGATCGACCGGATCGTCTTCCCGTCCCGGATGCGGATTGTCCTTGTTGTAGACATGGCTGGTGCTCGACATAATGAAGCGCGCATCGGGAGCATGGGCCTTCACGGCCGCGATCAGGTTGCGCGTCCCATCGAGATTGCTTTTCCAGATGAGATCGGTGTCCTGCGTGCGGAAGACGGCCGCGAGGTGCACGACGGCAGAAATCTTCGTGACGGCTTTCACCAAGCTTGAAGGGTCGAGAATGTCGCCCGTAACGCCTGTTGCGCCCGTCGGGCAATCCTTGCCTGGCCGAAGCAGGACGCGGCAGGCAAAGCCGGCCTCGGCCAGCCGTGGGACAAGTCGCTCACCCACGAGCCCGGTGGCTCCGGTAATCAGTACGGTCATCTGCTCAATCCTTTCGCAACAGGGTCTGCAGTCGTTCTGTCGCTGATTTGAGGACACGTATGGTCGTGGCCAGATCAGCCTCGTTAATTTCGCCGAAAGCAGCATCGTGAATGATGGAAAGATCAGGGAGCCGTCGCCACAGCGCCTCTCCCGTCGCCGTCAATGTCAGCAGACGTTGTCGCTGATCGCCGCCGTCCGCGGTCTGCGCAACCAGATCCTTGCGGACGAGCGTTGCGATGATTCCGCTCAAGGTGGCGCGTTCGAGTTCCAGAGCGCGACCGAGGTCGCGCTGGACGGAGGGGCCGTTGTTGACGAGATACCAGAGGACATACCACTGCGTGGACCCCAGATCGAAGGGTCTTAGGCGCTCGTCCATGAGGGCCCTGCCGGCAAAATAGCACCGCTTGGTCCATGCGCCCACGGAGAGATTTTTGGTGTCCGCCTGATCTTGCATTGAAGCCTCATTCGTTCGCTACCTAACGATAATCGCAAGGTAGCGAACGAATGTCAAGGAGAGCGGGACAGGTAAGACGAAAGCGATGTCACGATGGGTGCTATCGCCACCGCTTCACATGGTCGACGAGCGCACGCAGTTTCGGAGCGAGATTGCGCCGGCTGGGGTAATAGAGAAAAAACCCGGCGAAGGATGGACAATAGTCCTGAAGGAGCGGAACCAGCTGGCCGGATTCGACATAGGGCTTGAAGGTGTCCTCCATGCCGAAGGTGATGCCTGCACCGGCACAGGCTGTGCGGATCATAAGCCACATGTCGTTGGTGGTGATCTGGGGATCGACTGCCACATCGAAATCGCGCCCATCCTGTCCAAATTCCCAGCGATAGGTGCGCTGTAAGGCGCGGGGCGCCAGCCGATACAGCGATGCGCTGAAAGCTCCGAAGGATGCGCGGGCGCGCCGAAACGTTCGATGTAGGATGGCGCGGCGAAGGCGCACTGGCGCTGATCGCCCGAGACGGGAACGGCAATCATGTCCTGATCGATGACTTCGCCCAGCCGTACCCCCGCATCATAGCCTTCCGCGACAATGTCGAACTCCTCGTCCGTGACCGTCACGTCGATCTGAACGGCGGGACAGGCATCCGCGAAACGCGCCAGAAGCGGCCCGGAGATGAACTGTTCGGCGATGGACGACACGGCCAGCCGCAAGAGCCCGCTTGGTGCGCTGTTGCGGTCTGCCGTTGCGTCGAGCGCCAGTCCGACTTCGGAAATCGCCGGCGCCACACGCTGGTACAGTTGTTCGCCGGCCTCCGTGAGGCTGACGCTGCGCGTCGTGCGACGCACGAGCGCCACGCCGAGCCGATCTTCGAGACGACGGATGGCCTGGCTGATGGCTGGCCGCGTTACGCCCAGATTCTCCGCGGCCACACGAAAGCTGCGCGCTTCCGCGACTGCCAGGAAAACAGAAATGCCGTTCAGATCGATCGCCATTGGTTAGATAGATTTACCAGCATGGTCATCATTGGGCAAGTTGTTTGATCTTATCGAGCCGCCTACCTTGGTTCCCGCAACCAGGAGAGAGCTGACATGGCGCTTGATGATTATAAACTTCTTGGACGGTCGGGCTTGCGCGTTTCACCGTTGAGCCTGGGAACGATGACCTTCGGTTCCGAATGGGGCTGGGGCGCCGACGGCAACGAGGCGCACCGCATTTTCGATCTTTATGTCGACCGGGGCGGCAACTTCCTCGACACGGCGGTCAACTACACCGATGGCGGTGCCGAACGCCTGCTTGGAACCTTCATCGCCGACAAGCGCGAGCGGATCGTTCTTGCGACGAAATTTACCATGGCACGCGATCCGGGCAACCCGAACTCGGGCGGCAACCACCGCCTGAACATGGTTCGCTCCGTCGAGCAGAGCCTGAATCAGCTCGGCACGGATCGCATCGACCTTCTTTATCTTCACGCATGGGACATGACGACCCGGCCGGACGAGGTGATGAGGGCACTCGATGACCTCGTTCGTTCCGGGAAAGTGCTCTATCTCGGTATATGCAACACACCTGCATGGCGCGTTGCACAGATGCAGACACTCGCCGACATCAGAGGCTGGTCTTCCTTCGTGGCGCTACAGATCGAGTACAGCCTCGTCGAGCGGACCGTCGAGCATGAGCTTCTGCCGGCGGCAGCGGCTCTGGGTCTCGGTGTGCTTCCATGGTCGCCGCTCGGCGGAGGCGTGCTCACAGGCAAGTATTCCCTTGCCGATGTCGAGGATTCGCAAGAGGCAGCCGTGTCCGCCACCCGCAAGGGGGTGATCGCGTCGTCGGGGCATCTGAACCGGCGTGCGATCGACATAGCGAACGAGGTTCGAGCCGTTGCGGAAGAGGCCGATTCCACGCCGTCGCGCGTGGCGCTTGCCTGGACGCTGGCCAACCCGGCCGTCGTCTCCCCCATCATCGGCGCGCGCACGCTTGCCCAGGCCGAGGACAATCTCAAGGCTCTGGATCTGGCGCTGACGCCGGAGCAACTGGATCGACTGGACCGGATCAGCGCACCGGTCCCCGTCTTTCCCGCCCGCTTCACGCAACGTCCCCTTGTCCAGCAACTGATCTTCGGCGGTGCGGCGGTCGAACGCCGTGACTGACCGTTGAAACGCGAGTCCCATCGACGGTGCATCCGGTTTCATTGCTCGTCGATAGGCCCCGCCAAGTCCCCAGCAACAGAAAGGATCGATACCATGACCATTTTTCCGACACGCCAGCGGGTTGCCGGCGCGAGCCATACGGCTCTGATCACAGTGGCATTGCTGTCGCTCGCCCTGCCGGGTCCAGCCATCGCCAACACAACGGCAACGCAGGTGCAGGCCGCCGACAGCGCCGCGGTCGAGCAACGGAACAAGGCGATCGTCGAGGCCGCCTTCGAAAAATGGCGCGGAGGCACCTATGTCTTCGCGGAACTCCTCGCCCCCGACGTCGTCTGGACAATTCATGGCTCGGGCCCGGTGGCCGGCACCTATCGCAACCAGAAGGATTTCGTCGAACAGGCCTCTCTTCCCCTGACCAGCCGCCTTGCGACGCCGATCATGCCGCAGGTGCACGACATCTTTGCCGATGGCGACACCGTCATCATCCGCTTCGATGGGACGGCGACGACGACGTCCGGCGCACCTTACCGCAACCAGTTCGTCTGGATTCTCAAGATGAAGGATGGCCTCGTGGTCAATGCGGAAGCCTTCCTGGATCTTGTTGCCTATCAGCAGGTCGTGGATAACAACGCCCCGCGTTCCCAATGACCGATGCTGCGGTTCGGCAGACCTGCGCGTCTGCGGACCGGCACCGCGCGCGTATTCGCGCCCTCACCAGACCGCCAACAGCAACGCCTAAAGGAGCCAGACCATGCGACCGGCATTCGCAGCCCTCGTCACAGCCACCCTTTCGTTTCAATCCGTAGAAGCACAGGAAACAAATTTGCAGCCGAACCATCCCTACGCCGGCATGTGGGTCACCGACGACAACCGTGTCCGCCACGAACTTCTGCCGAACGGACGCTATGTCGAAGCGCGCGGTCAGCGCGAACGAGCCTATGAAGGCCGCTATGAAGTCGACGGGACGCATATCGAGTACTGGGACGACACGGGCTTTACCGCCGACGGTGACTTCGTCGATGCCGACACCTTGCACCATGGCGGCATGATCTTGCGTCGAAAGCCGGCGACACCCTGACATATCGAACGAGCCTTTGCTGCGCGATCAGGCCAGAGCGATCGCGCCGCAGGTTCTTCTCTATCGATCTGACAGGGGCAGACGTCACGCGCCGTCGCCCCTTTATCGTGACCTGTCCACCTCCCGCAGGAGGTCGATGAAGGCTCGCAGCGGTGATGGTACATGCCGGCTGCGCGGGTAATAGAGCGCCAGGCCGGGCATGGGCGGGCACCAGTCATCGAGCACGGTCACCAACCGGCCCGATCCGATGAGCGGCCGCGCGAAATGTTCCGGCACATAAGCAATACCGCGGCCGTCCGCCGCCGCCTGCACGAGAAGATCACTGTCATCGAGGGTGAGGTTGCCAGGCACGTCGACAGAGATTTCGGCGCCGCGTCTGGAAAACTCCCAGCGATAGCGCTTGCCGCTCGGCAGACGTTGGCGGATGCAGCAATGCTGATGAAGATCATCGGGTGTTTGCGGTTTGGCCTTGCCGTCCAGATAAGATGGCGCTGCGACGGTGACGAAACGCACATCGCCGCCAAATCTTACCGCCATCATGTCTTTCGGAACGGCTTCCAACAGGCGTATTCCTGCGTCGAAACCCTGTTCCACTATGTCGACAAGCCGGCCTTCCGACACGAGATCAAGCTCGACGTCGGGATAGAGATCGAGAAAGCGCGGAACGACGTCGGCGAGAAGGATGCGTGCGCCGCTCTTGTTCGCATTGATCCGGAGCGTGCCACTTGGCGTGCCGCGTTCCTCCGAAAGCGTATCGAGCGCCTGATCGAGATCCTGAAGAAGCGGATTGACGCGACCAAGCAGGCGTGCGCCGGCTTGTGTCAGCGAAACGCTGCGCGTCGTCCTGTTGAAGAGTCGAACGCCGAGTTTCGCCTCGAGACCGATGATCGCGTGGCTAAGGGCGGAACGCGAAACACCCATGACATCGGCCGCTTTGCGAAAGCTCTGGTGATCGGCCACTGCGGAAAAGGCAGCCAGATCGCTGAGGCTGGGGCGCACCATTCGTGAATTTTCCTCACTGTCTCATCTCAATTTGCCAATCTTATATCACCAATCCGGGAGATCTACATTCGCGAACAGAAGATAAGGAGATCACATGCCAAAGACATGGTTCATAACCGGCGCTTCTTCGGGACTCGGTTTCGAGATGACGCAGCGACTGCTTGCGCAGGGTCACACGGTCGTCGCAACCGTGCGCTGTCGCGGGGCGCTGACGCAACTCGAACAGACGTACCGCGAACGCTTGGACGTGGTTCAGCTCGATCTGGTCGAGCCGGAAAGCATAAACCTCTCAATTGGAGAAGCCTTCCAGCGACACGGCCGGATAGACGTCGTTGTCAGCAATGCCGGCTACGGATTGTTCGGTGCGGCGGAAGAGCTGACGAACGACGAGATCGATCGACAGATCGCCACAAATCTCACGGGGTCCATTCATCTGATCCGCGCAGCATTGCCGTTTCTTCGCAAGCAAGGCGGCGGGCGCATCGTCCAGGTGTCGTCCGAAGGCGGACAGATCGCCTATCCGGGCTTCAGCCTCTATCACGCGACCAAATGGGGCATCGAGGGCTTCATCGAAGCCGTGGCGCAGGAGGTGGCGCCTTTCGGCATCGACTTCATCATCGCCGAGCCGGGACCGACCGGCACGAACTTCGGAGCCAATCTGGTCTGCGCGGATCCCATGGCTGCTTACGATGGAACGCCTGCGGGCGCCGTTCGCCGCGCAATCAGCGATGGCAGTTTCGAGATCAGGGGGGATGCGGCGCGTACCGTAGCCGCGATCCTGTCGGCTGCCGCAAGCGAGGCACCACCACTGCGATTGGCGCTGGGCAGCACGGCCTACTCCTCCATCTCGCAGGCGCTTTCCAAACGCCTGTCGGCACTCGAGGCGCAGCGGGAGGTGGCGAATTCCGCAGACCGGCAGGATCCGTGAACCCCGCAGCGGCGGGACCCAATCATTCATAACAGCAGAGGTAACGACATGTTCATTCGACCGATCACATTG
>CABHNZ010000047.1 GCA_902167985.1 Shinella sp. UYSO24 | reverse complement strand
ACACGAACGATACCTAAAGGCGGGTCACTTCTCGGCGCAAATCCCGGGTCAGCTCTCAGTGCAAATCAACAACCAAAGGAATGAGGACAGCCAGCGCCAACGTCGAAGCGCGTCGCATCACGCCGCAACCTCCTTTGAGACTTCTCGTCGCAAGCCAGTGCCGCTCTCGGAATATCATCACAGATGCCCCCAATGTGATATCGAAAATCCCCACACACAAATTCTCGCATAGGTTGATATCCGGAGCTATATGTATTTCCACGTAATGCGGCGTTGAGTAACAGGCCTTCGCTCAAATAATCATATTTGGAGGGGATATTCGGCAGGCGTTTGCCAATCGATGCGCAGAGTCGTTCGCAGCATCACCAGAGTGTGCCTTACACCATTCGATGCGTAAATTACCGCCGCGCCCAGTCACTTCGTCGAGCGCCTGCCAATGTCGAATGTCCGCTACCGGTCGCCGCCTGCGCCTCGGATTTGGATCAACCTTTTTCCAGCCGTTGTTGCGCCAAATAGGAAGCCATCGGTAGAACCCTTCCATCACGTGCCACGAGTCCGTCCAAATGCGGATCGAGTTTGCCAGGCAACTTGAGGTCCCCCACGCCGCCGCACGGAGGACGGCGATAAGTTCGAAGGCATTATTCGTGTCTCCGGGCAACCCGCCGCTATCACGGTGAAACTCCCGTCCGCCCTCATACGCAACAAAAGCCCATCCACCAGATTTCTTCTGGTGATCGAAGGAGCCATCGGTGTAAATTTCAATCAGTCGCGCGTCAGCCGAGGGAAAATCACTGGTCATGTGATGTCCTCGATCACGTCGGTATCTTGCTCGCCACTCACTTCAGACGAGGCGAAACCTATCTCTTCAATGGCTCTCGTCAAACGAACCCGGGCAAGGCCATTGATCCTATCCGCCTCTTCCCTAAGAAGACCGACAACGGTCGGCAGCCATCGGCCTTCGGGTTCCAACGACGAATAGTGGACGAGAGCCCTGTTTCGCTCCTTGAGGGCCGAGCAAATCCAGTGCCAACCCGCTTTCGGCGAGGCCAGAAAAGCATCCACAAAATCCGCGGGTGGGATCGCCGCCAGTATCGGGATGTCATCGAACTCCACTTCGGCATGCCGTGTATAGCAGACCCGCTCGAAGAACTTTAGGCCATCAGTACGGAGTGTTTCGAGCAGACCCGGCACTGTCTCTGAGAAGGAGATATCGGAGGCTCTACCCCTGGCATCCAGGAGATGATTGAACAATTCATTGAAGTCGGAACGCCGCGCGTCCGTCACCCAATATCCTATTCCCCTGTAAGCGCTCCTGAAATCATCAAACCACCGCGGGCCTCGTGTACGAGGAGGCAAACGTCCCTGTGCTAAAAGGTCATCAATGTAAGCTTTGCATTCCGCGACAGTCTCTCGAACGGCTGTCTCCACGACACCGTTCTCCGCCATCATAAGTCTGAGGGCGAAGATGTGGAGCATATCGCCCGAGTCTACGACCGTTCGCCTTACGAATTGCTCATTCATCTGACGAAGAGCCTCCTCGACGACCTCGTCCTCCTGATAACCGAACCCGATCACCCTCTGCCATGGCTCGGAGGTATCGGGCAGGAAGTAGCGACTCTGGTCGATCGAAGCGCGAATGCTCGCTGCATCATAACGACCAGAAAACAGCATGTCCTGAAGCACGTGGTCGTGGAGGACCGTACTCTGCAAATTAACGAGCGAATAGCGATCATTTGCGGCAACGATAGCAGGTGTAACCCGAGTTGCGGGGTCCTGACCCGGAGCCACGTACCCGTAAGAATAGATAGCCCGTTCACGGTTCACCAAGTCTCCAGGTTGCAGCCTGTTAAGGCGAACTTCTAGAGCGGTAGCGGCGAACAGTCTGATGACTTCAGTCATCGCCTCGCGATGCTCCCGGTGGCGATCCTCCAGCGAAAAAATCAGCCGCCCGGTATCTTCGACCACGTGCCTCAAAACCCGAAGTGATTTTGCGCCGGACTGTTCGAAGACGGCCAGTACATCCTTGTTCAGGTCGGCCAGGAATTTCGTACCTCTAGCCTTCGAGAACTCCTCTGAAAATCGAGCGAAAGCCGCCTCCACCTCGGGCTTCACTCGGAGGGTCTGTCCGAACACCTTTTCTTTCGATTCTTTGAACTCATCGACGAGTTTCTCGTCATGTGCGATCACGATGACCCGACACCCGTGGTGTTCCACGTAACGGTTAATGATCCCGAGCAGTCGGGCCTTGTCGACAGGCGACCGCTCAAGATCATCGAACACTATCGGTTTGGACCTGTCGACCTCCTCCTTGATGAAGGTATTCGTGACCAAGTTCGCCAGCCCGGCAATGCCGACGGTTCCAACGCTCGGGATCGCCACGTTCAAAGCCTGCACCTTGTCGACAAGCTTCTTCGTGCCTGAAAGGAAGGGAAACATCCTCGAGAACAACATTGTCTCGATCTCTTGTGGAGAGTTGAGGCCGAACAAGCTTACGTAGTAAGCGTGGGTGTCGGGTAAAACCTGGCGAACCTGAAAGGTCTTCCCGCAACCCCAGTCCCCCGTCACCAGGACAGCATAACCAGGCGCGTTCAGGCCGACGTAGTAGCTCATGTAATCTTCAAGCTCTGTCGCCGGCGGGCGTGCCAACTCTCGAACGACCTCATTCGCCTCGGCACCGGATTGGGCTGTCGTCGCACTCTTTCTCCCCGCCTTCCAAGGCCACTTCATCATGATCTCCGTCATCCGATTTGCCGCGAAATCAGATGCGACTCGCGGGTGCAGCATTCTCGCGGAAGGTGAGTTTCTTGGCCATCAGGAATGCCCCGCCGGCTGCCATCCCGTGCCGACGAAAATCGCCACCCGATATGGCGCTTACATTTATTTGTCGCCGAGAGAGCCGGCCTCGTGCCGACCGATACGGTCGGCTGCGATCAGATATAGTGACAGCCGTTCACATGGCGTTACCGACCGCAGGGGTCACATTGCGCTGGTCCTCGGCAGTTTGCCTCGATTGATGTCCCTAGAAGTTACCGGTTTGGTTGTGTCGCTGTGCTCGGATTGAAGCATGGCATGCGTGAGATAGAACTCCTGTCGACAAGGAAACGAGACCGAAATGAATCCTTGTTTTTCTCATACCACGAATTTCATCCCCGTTTCCTTCAACAGCCCCGTAATTCCTTTTAAATAGAAGACACCGATCTAACGCAGACCTTAGCGGTGGTCGCAACTGAAAGCACCAATTCGGGTCTTCGATTTCGTTGGCGCGATCCCTCGATGCCCCCACCCGAGTAGCGCAGCGCCGGCCCGGGCAGGAATTCAAGACACCATTTTTGATTGCGGTCCGTGATGGCAATGCCAAGGAAATTCCAGCAACCGCTCTGCTTGAGGACATGGAGAATCGTGCCTGAGAATTTTTAAAGCGAATCCTTTGGGCAAGCGCCTATCTCTCAAGGAATTCAAGGATTCGAAGAAATAATCATTCAACCACACCAGCAACTATTTCAGGTGCTGCTCCGCATCGGATGTCAACATATGAACAGCAGTGCGAGGACAACCTAAAGATGCCACCGGAGGGTGCGGTGGGCTTCAAGCAATGAATGCTCCGATTGATCCGGTTCTATATTTTTCGGTCATCGAGAGGCTTGCGCCAGCGAATCGAGGCCTATAGATGGCCGCCATATCGCTGCGTCGGATAAGCCAGCGATACAAAACGAAAAACGGGCTGCCCTTGCAGGGGCAACCCGTTTTAAATCGAAGTGGCCCATCCCCGCAAAGGCAGCGCCACTAGAACCAACGATGAGGTTACATGATGCCCAATTAATGCACTCCCCCCCCTAAATCAACAAGAAAACCGGCTACTTAGCCGCACTTCCGCTCGCCCGTTGGCAAGTGGTTGACAGGCTTGGGCTTTTTTTGCCGCTCCCGATAACCGCGAACGCGTGCGCATGCGGTTTTCATTCCCGATCTCACGGACCTAGACCAGGCCCCAATCACGTCCGGCACAATCCCGGCGATAGGACAGTTATGCCTTATAAACCACACAGTTCGCCCTTCGGACCACTCGTGACAGGAGACATGGAGACGTTTCAGCCTCGCACGATGAACCTAACGGAGTTCGTGGAGGAGTTCGAACATCTCGATACGTCCACATGCGTCATCTACCCGTCAGGCCACTCGGACTCGACGATGCCGTAGCCCGCGCGCAAGCCACCCAGTCAAACGTAGAGGTAGTCCTGCCACCTACCTGACTGGGATATCAACATCGTTAACCTTCTATTGATTGCTGCCGGCTAGGGTTGCCGTACGACAGGTCGCGCAACCAATGCACGCGACAATGAGGGCAAACGATGTTGATAGCGCACATAGGTTTCATATCGCTGTAACACCGAGGCAACCCGTCCGGGAATCTCGGTTTGCGAATTCGCATTGACGAGATCATGGAGTGCCTAAATGCATCTCACGCCGCAATTCTTCGCGAATACATACCCATCTCATGTAGATAACCGACCCAACCGGGGCGGTCACGATGGCATGTCGCACCGAGCGCACGAGCCTATACGACGCACCCAATAGCCTCGTAGCAGCCATACACTTTCCTTTTCGTATGACGAGAACCCCTCCCAGCATCGCGCCGTGAGTAATTCAACGTCATGAAATAGGCGACTTCGGGTACGCGCCGTCAGGCGCGGACCATCCCCGACAATCGGCGACTTCGAGCGGGCTTTCGAGCCCGGCGGCGAAGCTATGCCAATCTGCAGGAGCGCAACGATGCGCCACAGCCACAAGATCGCAAAGCATCTCTTCTTGAAACGTGCCGGGTTACAGGAACTTTCGTTCCCGACCAGACCCATTTTGAACGGTGAATTGGTCCCGGAAACCAATCCTCTTATGAGCTACCGCGCAGCGGTGGCTGCGCGACCAGACCCCCCTATGCCCTGGCACGAGCCAGATCACGGTCTGGCCCTTAGGGTACCCGCACTCAAACAAGCCAAGACGACCAGGGGGCACGTGCTTCACGGTTCCACCATCGTCTACCACGAGAGCCGACTGGAACATCGGGTCAGCAAGGTATTGCAGACTTACCGCGGCCTGAAACGTCTCATCTCGCAATACCCGAAGGTCGAGTACGTGGATGACGACGGCATCATCCACGAGCACACCTGCGACTATTTCATCGAGCTGGAAGATGGCACGAGACTGGCCATCGCCGTCAAATACGAGCGCAAGCGAGAGGAGATGCTCGATCTCCTCGACCGCATTTGCGCAAACGGTATCACGGCTGTCGGCGAGGATGGCGAACTTACTCCTGGCATCGCCGATGCGATGGTCCTCGTGACCGACGCACAGGCCACCGACGAGGCGTTCGATAACGCGTTCTTCATCCTCAGCTCGCGAGACCACCACGACGAGACCGAATGCGCGATCCTGCATGACATCGTGCGGAAGTTACCGGGCACATTCCGCTTCGGAACCTTGCTTTTGAACTGCTCGCCTCGCGCCAAACGCCGGACAGCAATCTGGCGGCTGCTCGATCTCGGCCTGGTCCATCCAGTCTCCTCTGGCCGCATCGACGAATTGTCGTGGCTTCGCGCGGCCGCCTGATCCCTTCCCTTAACGTCATCTTTGAAAGGACGATCCCATGGAATTTCGACCCGTACCCTCCAGAGAGTTTTTCCACTCATTGGTCGGGATGAGCCCCAAAGACCGGTACATCGACAAAGAACACGGTGAAAACTTCATCCCGATCACAAGGGACAATGTCGGTTACCTGCTCCAGTCCGAGGACAATGCCGAGCGAAAAATCTTCCTTGCCCATCCCGAGATTTATGCCGCGCTCGATTCAGGTCGGGCAGAGATCAAATACGGCTACAACACGCCCGAAATGCAGAAACTCCGCGCGATTTTCGGAGACAAGCGTTGGGACGATTTCGACCTAAAAGATCAGACCATCGCTTTGTGGCGGGAGCAGATGCTGCTCAAATTCGATGCCGACTGCGAAAAGAGGGGCAAACGCTACCCTTTTTCCGAGGACGTATTGGCACCGATTCTCAGGCGGTACCGCAAGGAGATCATCGGCGAAGCTCTGGACGTTGATGACGGTGACCGCGGGAGAGCAGATCAGTCGAAGCTCGTCACGGCATTCAAGCGCCCTTCAGCCAAAACCTTCAAGCGTTGGTATGACCGCTATTTCGGTACCGACATGGACGTGATGTCGCTGTTACCGCGGCACCATGGCCCTGGCCCGAAGTTATACACATACGATGCTGCGTCTGTTTCTTTCGCTCATATGGCGGCCCAAGGCTATCTGGATCGCACCCGTCCGACGAAAGCGCACACCTACCGTCTTTATTTAGTGGCTCTCAATAAGCACAACGAGAGTTTGCCTCCACATCGTCCCGTAGAAAAGGTTTCGCGAAAAAAGTTCGAGGCGATGATTGGCAAGTTCGATGCCTTTCATGTCGCTGCCGCTCGGCACGGCGAGAAATACGCTGTCCGTAAGTTCATGGCCATCCGTCGCAGTTTCAACGTCGTGGCGCCTGGTCAGCGGATCGAGATGGACTTCGTCAATTTCGACCTCATGTCCCTGTTGGTAGAAACTGGAATTTGGGCAGTCTTGCCGACCGAAATCCAGGAGAAAATCCCACGTAAGCGTATCTACTTCGGCGCGGCTGTCGATGTGGCTACGCGTTACCTGCTCGCCTTCAAGGCTAGCCTCAAGCCCAATGGCGCGTCCGCCGTTGCCACGATCCGTATGATCATGAGCGATAAGCGACACCTTTCGAGCTACGTCGCTGCCAAAACGCCATGGATCGGAAGAATTCGGCCCCGCTTCATTACCCACGATAATGGGTCGGAGTTCATCGCGGAGCAGACCCAGGACGTTCTGCGGCTGGCGAAGATCGATGCGACCCGCCCGCCGGCAGGCGAACCGACATGCCGTCCCTTTATCGAGAGGCTCTTCCACTCGATCGGCATGCTTTTGGGCGCATACTTCGATGGCCGCACCTTCCATAACGTGGTGACCAAGGGCGATTACGACCCTCAGGAGCATGCAACACTTATCGTCGAAGAGCTGATCAAGATTTTGATCTTCGCCGTCTGCGACATCTACCACAACATGCCGCACGCAGGCCTCGGTGGGAACACGCCTCATAACGCGTGGGTCCAGGCATGCCAGGAATACGAGATCGATTTTCCGCCGGGTCCATCGGAGATGCTCCAGATTTTCGGTCACAAGACGACCAGACGGATCACCCCGTATGGAGTCACTGTGATGGGTATTTCGTACGACGATCCAGAGCTCCAGCGAATGCGCACGAAGTACGGCGAGGTCGACATCGACGTGAAGTTCGATTCTGAGTCCGTCTATCAGGTTGCCTTCAAATCCGACAACGGCTGGCTCGTCGCCCGTAACACCGTGGGATTGGACGAAACCGTCTGCCTCGCCGAGTGGATCGCAGCCCGTAACCAACTCCGCGCAAGCTACGCGACTGCCGCCGAACAGAGCATGACCGTCATGTACGAGGCGATCAATCGCCTTCGAGAGATCGGTGAAGCGGCAACGCTTCGCGCGGGTCTCTCTCCCCGTATTCCCACGGCAGCAGACTATCTCAAGTGGGAAACGGAAGTCTTCGGCTCCTGGAATGTCACGCCTTCCGCTAATGCACCTGACCTCGTTCTAGAGGGACCGTCGCCGGACGACCCTCTCCGCCTCGGCAGTGTCAGCAATCGGCGCGAACTGTTCAGCAAGGACAAGATGGAACGCGCCATCGATCCATCGACTGACGACGAAGCCAAAATCGACCAGCCGACAATCTCCAACTTTGCCCAGTACAGTGAGGATTACTGATATGCAGAACAATGATTCACAGCTTCGCAATCTCCGCGTTCGTGAGAGCCTGAGGTTCGTTCCAACCCCTATGACAGGAAGCCTACAAACCCGCGTCTACGAATTTTGGGAACATGCGCAGGATTGCTTGGCGGGAGGCGGCAGCCGCCGCCGCCTGTTCGCCATTATCGGTGAATCGGGTACGGGCAAGACAACAGCTCTCAACTGGGTCCTAAACGAAATCGAGGCGCTAAAGCCTCACCAAAACCATTCCGGCGAAAAATCCATTCCGATGGTCAGCATGGTAATTCCGCGGACCTGCACAACCAAAGACCTCGCGATCCGCCTCTTACATGAGTTGGGCCAGACCGCGAGCCACAAGTCCAACGAGGATGCACTCTATGAGGCAGCCCGAACGCAGCTACGCGCTTCGGGAACCATCCTGCTCCATCTTGACGAGGCCCAGCACCTCAAAAAAAGCAGCAGCGATGCGGCAGTCAAAGGTCTGCAGGATCGTTTCAAGAGCCTTTTGGCAATCCCCGATTGGCCGCTCCACCTTATCTTGAGTGGTGTAGAGGAGCTTGCCGAATTGTTCACTGGGGACCAGCAGCTCGCGAACCGCTCCCTTGTCATGCGTTTTGAAAGGCTGAACTACCCTGGCGACAAGGACTTCGTCGAGGGAATCCTTTCCGACATCGCCAGTGGCAACTGCGGCCTTAGCGTGCCCGCTGCGCTGCGAACCGACGACTTTCTCGGCCGGCTGGTAAACGCGACCGGCGGAGGTGTCGGGACGATGATCGAGATGATCCGTGCGGCCAGCTTCAAGGCGCTTTCCAAAGGCCATAGCCATATCGATCCACGAGACTTCGCGTTCGTATACGGTCGCATTTCAGGAGGTCGCCCCGACGACAATATCATGAAGGCCGCCGCCTGGCGGGATATTGATCGTCGGAACGCCCTCGTCGATCTCGTCCCGCAGTCGCCGAAACGGAAATCGGCCTCCCGGAGGGCGGCACGATGAGTCTCCGGGTCACTCTGGACTATCACGCTGACGAGGCCCGCATTAGCCTGCTGTCTCGGCTGGCAATGGCGAACAGCTACCCGTCTCTCAGGAGTTTCCTGGCGCTCAATGGCACTAGCGTAACGCCTTTCAACGCAGGCAGTCGCGAGGCCATCCAGAGGCTATCAAACTGGTCCGGGCTCGATGCCGAACTCCTGCGCTTCTTCGACATTACAAACGCCGGCCAAGGTGCGACGTGGAGATTGGGTTCTGCATTGATGGGAAAAGACATGCGTCCAGGCCTGAACCACCGCTACTGCCCTAAATGCGTGGTCCATGATTTGGAAACCGGCCATGGTCGCGTGGAAACGCGGCCATACGTCCGCGCGAATTGGATGACCCGGGCCGTCCAGAATTGCGTGGATCACCGCTGCGCGCTTGTCGAAACACCATTTGACCGCATGAACCCGGGAGACTTCGCTTTGTTCGTGAAGGAGAACCGCGCGACCATCCGTGCGGAGGCGGAGGCGGCAACGCCTCGGCGCTCGATCGATCTCGACGAGTACGTCACGGCGCGTATTCACGGACGACCGAGCAATGATTTTCTGGACCAACTCGAGGCATATGTGGCCGTCGATCTTTGCAAACACATCGGCGAGTTCGAAAAGCGACATTTGTCGAAGGGACAGCTGTCTGCACAATCGACAGAAATCAGCGACATCGAAAAAGGGTTCGCAATCGCCTCGAATGGGGCGGCTGCGGTTTCAGCCGTCATTTCATCGGCAGCCGATCGAAAGAGACCAGCCGCATTAGAGATGAAGGTGTTCTTTGGAAAACTAAGACCGTGGTTACTCCGCAACCTCACAAAGCCGGAATTTGCACCGCTCGTCGAATTGTTTCAGTCTGCAGCTGAAAAGTCTCTGCCGATCGGCGAAAACGACGTATTCATTCTTCCGACAAAGAAGCGGCATCTACACTCCGTGCGCTCCGCAAGTACCGAGTACCATATTATGGAGGACCGAGTTTATCAGTTAGTTTTGGATGCCGGCCTCACAGCGCCTTCGAAGTTGACAAGCGGGCGTATCTACTTTGATGCAAATGCCGGCCACGAGGTCCTCAGCGCGGCACGCGACACTATGACATCCCGAGAACTAGCAACTGCGCTCGGCATCCATATCGATCGCCTACGGCCGCTCCTTGATGCCAACTACATTGCCCGAGTTGAGATGACGGAAGACACGCGCGTTTATTCGCGAGTCCGTCGTGCGGATTTCGATGACTTCGCAAAAAAGCTTTCGGCGGACACCGCGACTGACGAAGAGCGCGAGCGCCTGGTCAGCATGAACCACGCTGGTCGCTTTGCATTCTGCACCCTCAACCACGTCATCGAGTTGGTATTGTCGAAGAAGCTACGAACACTCCGCCGTATTGACGATACCGGCTTGATCTCGGGCCTCGGCGTTGATCCAGAAGAGATTAAACCTTTTTCCATCGAGTTGCGCAGACAGGCGGCTGAGACAAGCATGCCAGTCTTCGATTACCAGCAGGCGACCCCAGCTTGCTCAATGTCGAGCAAGCGCGGAAGGAATTGGGAACTGCGCCAGGAACGGTGCGAGAATTGCTCCGACTTGGTCATCTTGAAACCGTCGCCGCCTATAATCCCGTGGTTCGTCGGCCCCACAACTACGTCTCCGCGAAATCATTGAAGGCATTCAAGGAAAAACACGTCTCGCTCGCCCATTTCGCCGAGCGTCAGAAGATGTTCGCGGTGACCGTCCGTGACAAACTGTCGGGAATGGGCATCCAGTCAATCTTCGAACCTACTGGGCGAAATTCACGCTTCTACCTAAGGTCCGATGTCGAGCATCTCGATCTATCAGTTTGAGACCCAGCAAATCAGGCCCGCTTCGGCGGGCCTTTTATTTGCCGGTTGTCCAAATTCGGACAAGACTAACGGAGCAACCAGACCACAGAAAAATGATGGTGGTCTAAAAACGGCAATAAAATCAAAGATGGCATATGGACGTAGCGACGAACCAAAGGAGCGCATTCATGCTTGAAGGTACAAGCCTTCGTCGCCATCTTCTGGTCCATCCTGCCTTTTGCCCGCCTTCATGCCTTGCCGGCCGGGCCAGACCGTCAAACACTATCGGGCGCCATTGATGTTTCATCTGATAATCGGAATTCCCTGGCTTGTCGTCGCGCTCCGCTTCATTCAGCCGCTGCCATGGCTCTGGCCGGTGAAACTCCTTGTGGCAGGCGTTCTTCTGGTTGCCTCGCAATATTATCTCGTCAACCGTCTTTCGTCCGGCTCCGTCTTTGCGCCGGAATTTCCGCGCCCGCTGATCCTGCTCTTCAATCTGCTTCTCGGCACGGTCATCCTGCTCTTCGTCTTTCAGGTCATCCTTGATGCCGGAACGCTTCTCCTTGCCATATTCAAGGGCGGTTTTCCCGTGATCGCGCCGGAAATCCGTTATGGCATCGGCATTCTGGCGCTCGGTCTTTCCGCCTATGGCGTCTCGCAGGCTGCCCGCGTCCCGCCGGTCAAGACGATAGAGGTCGAGATCGCCGGCCTTGCTCCATCCTTTGATGGCTACCGCATCATCCAGCTCACCGATCTGCATCTGAGCCGCCTCTTCACCGCCGATTGGCGCGTGAGGTCGTTGCCCGCGCCAATGCGCTCGAGGCGGATATGACGGTCATCACCGGCGATTTCATCGACGGCACGCTGGAAGCGCGTGAAGATGATGTCGCGCCGCTCTCCGGCCTGCGCGCCCGCGATGGCGTCTATGCCATTCCCGGCAATCACGAATATTATTTCGGCTATGAAGGCTGGATGAAACACGATGCCGGGCTCGGCATCCGCATGCTGCTGAACGCGCATCAGGTGATTTCCCGTGGCGAAGATCATCTGGTCGTCGCCGGCCTCACGGATCTTGCCGCCAGAGGCCGCCCCTTCCCCGCGCCGGATCTTGCCGCGGCCCTCAAAGGCGCACCCGCCGGCGCACCCGTGGTCCTTCTCGA
This sequence comes from Shinella sp. UYSO24, assembly GCA_902167985.1. GTDB lineage: Bacteria > Pseudomonadota > Alphaproteobacteria > Rhizobiales > Rhizobiaceae > Neorhizobium. The sequence continues at coordinate 4,066 of CABHNZ010000047.1, read as the reverse complement.
TCATCAGCCCAGCATGGCCGCCCGTGCGGCGCAGGCCGGTATCGCCCTGCAGCTGTCGGGTCACACCCATGGCGGCATGATCGTCGGTCTCGATCGCATCGTCGCCCGCAGCAATGCCGGCTATGTCTCCGGTCTTTACAGGGTTGGCGACATGCAGCTTTACGTCAATAACGGCACGGGCCTCTGGCCAGGCTTTGCCCTGCGTATCGGCGTGCCCTCGGAACTGACGGTGATTACCCTTCGCAGAAAGGCCTGAAGCGCATCATCCGAGCAGGAAAATCCTAGCTGCTCTTTCCGCGTCGGCCCGCCTGCCTGGCGGCAACATGCCCCGCCGCCAGAATGATGGCGGCGGCCGCAATCCCCGCACAGACACGCCCGCCGGCGTTATTCGCGCACGCGCCGAAATCACCAGATGACGCCCGAGCCGCAGCTCGTATTCGGCGCGGATCTCCTCGGGATGACTTGCGATTGCTGCCGGATCGCCGCCGCCGGTGTCATGCTCGATCACTGTCATCAGATCCGGGCCCCGCTTTTGCGCTTCGTCACATGGGATGGATGACCTTATAGCATCATCGCGGCTGCGCGCCGATAGCTGTCCCCGCGGCCAGTCAGGCACAAGCTCGCCCGCCTAGATTTGCTCCAGCAAATGTCTGCCTGGGGTCCTGCATGGCGCTCGATATCGATTCGCAACTTCCGCTCTTGACCGAGGAGTGGCTGACGTCCCGTACGTTTACCTTCTACATTCATGATGGCGCCCAGGCGCTGAGCGAGACTTTTCTGTTTCACACCAAGGGCTTCATCCTCGGTTACGGCGATACGAAGGCGGCCTTCTGGGAACATGACGGCGACGCCGTCCACCTGCTCGACGTCAATGGCAAGATCACCTGCCGCATGACCCTGCTGATGAGCAAGACCGGTTCGCCGCTCCTCGCAGGCCTGCTGCGCGACCCGCAGGCAAATTACGAAGAGACCGAAACCGTTCAGGTTCTCTTCGACAATGGCTCCGATTATCACACGCGGATCCAGAGCTTCGACATGTTCGATACGCTGGTGGCGCGCCGTTGCTTCGATCCTCGGGAAGTCTTCCGCCAGGTGGAGATCAAGAGCGGCATCGAAAATTTCGCCAGCCGCCGCCATCTGGTGGAGATGAGCATATTCGGCCGCCGCCCCTACGGCATCGACGATATCTATGCGATGCTCATCGATGAGAAGCTGCTGACCGAGCGCCAGGCGGAAATCGTCAAGGCGATGGAGCTGGAAGAGGAATGGGACCAGCTCATCCCGATGGCGCAGATGGTCGCCTTCGTGAACCCGGATGACATCATCATTTCGGACATGTACTTGCCGCAGGCCTTTCTGGAGCGCGTGCTGCGGGAAAAATGCGGCCTGAACAACAAGCTCTATCTCAGCAATTACGGCAAGCATCACCGCCTGATCTGGCCGATGATCGCCTCGAACCATCGGCTGCGCACCCATTACGGCGACAATCCCCATGCCGATGTCGCAAGCCCGCAGAGCTTCGGCATTCCTTCTCAACTCGTCACCATTTCCAAATGGGAACGCACGGAAGAGATCCTGCATCACGTCGGGCTTGCGCCCTATGCCCATGTCATCCGCGAGGAACGGCTGAAGGGCTTCCATCGTGACGCGAAAATCCGCAACGCATTGCATGCGCAGGTGCGGATCAATTATCCGATGATGCTTCTGGCCGGGCATTGGCTGGCGCATGTGGCGCGGGATTTCGGCGCCACGCGCATTCTCGCCGCCGCCCGCGACTGCACCATGCTGCACCGGCTCCTGTCATCGGCGCATTTCATCCGCCACGGCATGCCGCCGGTGCGCTATATCCGCATCTCGCGCACACTCTGCTATTCGGAAAGCAGCGCCTATGAAGCCTATATCCGCCGCGAGGCAGGCGGCGAGCGCACGCTTCTTGCGGATTTCGTCGGCAGTGGAAAGTCGCTCCTCAATCTCGTTGATGGCGCGGGCCTGCGCGGGCAGGTCAAGCCCTGCATCATCGTCGGCGAGAATCCGGAACTCGTGCCGGAAGCCGCCAATATCGAGGCCTTCATCCGCCGCAATTTCTTTGGCTACCGCATCTATGTGGAAGCGCTCAATGCCTCGCTCGAAGGCTCTGCCGTCAGCGCTGGCGATGACGACGGCCGGCTGGTCGTCGATACCCAGCCCAATGAATTTACCGAGGAGATGAAGGCGATCGTCGTTGAGATGCAGAAGGCTTTCGACGGCTTTCTTGCAGCCATCGCCAACCTGCCGCCGCTCACGGCCATCCCTCCCCTTCACATCCTGCGCGCCGGCGCCGAGGCCATCGCCGAACTTATTCCGGCCAGCGCCTTCCGGCTGGAAAGTCTGGCAGAGGGACAGGGCCGCGCATTGCGGCGCGGCGAAGCCTTGCGATAAGTCGCTTCACCTGCGGACAGGCCGCGAGAAGCAAGCCTGGTGTGACAAGACAGTTATAGGAAATGCGCCCGGCGAGGATCTCCCGCCGGGCGTCATGTTTCTGGTCAGAGGATTACGCGTCCCACTGATGGTAGAGCGCGAGGATCGCCGAGACCTGATCGCTATCCATTGCCTGGATCTGCGCGGCCTTGATGGCGTCCGCCTGAGCCGAGCTGAGCGCCCCGATATCCTCGGTCGACAGGCCGGCTATCGCCTTGGTGCTGATCGCCGCGATATCATCCGTCGAGAAGGCAGCGATATCGGAGCTGTCCATCGCCAGGATCTGGCTGGCCGTGAAGGCCGCCGTCTGGCTGGAGGTGAAGCCGGCAACCTGGCTGCTCGACAGACCGCTGATCTGGTCGCTCGTCAGGCCGGCAATCGCCTTCGTGCTCAGCTGACCCAGCTGGTCCGAGGACAATGCGTCGACCGTGGTGGAAGACATCGCGCCGATCTGGGCCGCCGTCAGACTGCCAAGCTGGGTGCTCGTCATCGCGGCAAGGTCAGCCGAAGAGATCGCGTTTGCCTGTGCAGTGCTGAGCCCGCTGATCTGCGCGGCGGTCAGGCCGCTGACCTGGTCGCTCGACAGCGAAGCGATGTTGGCGGTCGAGAGACCGGCCATCGCCTTGCTGCTGATCGCAGCGATCTGCGAGGAGTCGAGGCTTGCGAAGGCATCGCTGGAGAGCGCACCGATCTGCGCGGCACTGAAGGCTGCCATCTGGCTGGCCGACAGACCGTCGATCTGGGCTGAGTCGAGACCGGCGATCTGGTCGGTCGAAAGACCGGCAATTGCCTTGGCCGAGAGAGCCGTGATGTCAGACGATGTCAGTTCGTCGATCTGCGCCGAAGACAGCCCCTTGACCTGTGTTGCGGTCAGAGCGGAGATCTGCGTCGAGGTCAGGCCGTCGATCACATCGGTCGAGAGAGACGCGACCTGCGCGCTGCTCAGACCGGCAACCTGCGTTCCGGTCAGGCCGAGAGCCTGATCGGTGGTCAGCGTGGCAAGCTCGGAGGTCGCAAGACCGGAGATTGCCTTGGTGCCGATCGCTGCGATCTGCGAGGAGTCGAGGCTTGCGAAGGCATCCGTCGCAAGTGCACCGAGCTGGGCGGCACTGAAGGCTGCCATCTGGCTTGCCGACAGACCGTCGATCTGCGCCGAGTCGAGGCCGGCGACCTGCGAGGTCGAGAGACCGGCAAGAGCCTTGGTCGAAAGAGCCGCGATATCGGCGGAACCAAGCTGGTTGATCTGGTCGTCGGTCAGGCCCTTCACCTGGGTTGCCGTCAGGCCGGCAAGCTGTGCCGTCGAGAGCGCGTCAACCGCAGAGGTCGAGAGAACCGCAACCTGGCCGCTGGTCAGGCCACCGATCTGGGCAGCCGTCAGGCCGCCAGCCTGATCCGAGGTGAGGTTGGCCAGTTCAGCCGTCGCAAGACCTGCGATGTTCTTGGCGCTGATGGCTGCGATCTGCGAGGAGTCGAGGCTTGCGAAGGCATCCGTTGCAAGCGCACCGAGCTGGGCGGCGCTGAGGCTTGCCATCTGGCTGGCCGACAGACCGTCGATCTGCGCCGAGTCGAGGCCGGCGACCTGCGAGGTCGAGAGACCGGCAAGAGCCTT
>CABHNZ010000046.1 GCA_902167985.1 Shinella sp. UYSO24 | reverse complement strand
ATCGCCGCATATTTCTTGAAGAACGAGGTCGGGTCGCGGAAGGCTGTCTCGCGCAGCTTCATGAAACGCTGCACATACCAGCTGTGGATCTGGTCCTCGTCGGCATCCACATAGATCGAGAAGTCGAAGAAGTCCGAGACGATCGGCACGACCTTGCCGTCGGTCGGCAGCGCCCGCGATTGCAGGACGTTGATGCCTTCGAAGATCAGGATGTCGGGCCGGTCGACGATCGTCGCGTCATCGGGCGGCAGCACGTCATAGGTCAGGTGCGAATAGCGCGGTGCTTTCACATTCGGCTCGCCGGCCTTGATCGCCGAGAGAAACCGCAGGATCGCGCCGATATCGTAGCTTTCCGGAAAACCCTTGCGCTCCATCAGGTTGTCGCGCGAGAGAACCGCATTCGGGTAGAGAAAGCCGTCGGTGGTGATGAGATCGACCTTCGGGCTCGATGGCCAGCGGGCCAGAAGCTCCTTCAGGATACGCGCCGTCGTCGATTTGCCGACGGCAACCGATCCGGCAATGCCGATGATGAACGGCGTCTTTGCCACGTCCGACATGCTGAGGAAGCGGTTACGCTGCTGGAAGAGCAGCTGCGAGGCTTCCACATGCGAGGATAGAAGGCGCGACAGCGACAGATAGATCCGCCGCACCTCGTCGATATTGATCGGGTCGTCGAGGGAGCGAAGCCGGCTAATTTCCTCGGCTGTCAGCGTCAGCGGCGTATCGGCGCGGAATTTTGCCCACTGATCGGCGGTAAAATGATGGTAGGGCGAGTAATATTCCGCATTGCTGCCCGGTTCGGTAATCTCTGCAGGCTGCGATACGATTGTCATGACTTCGGCCGACCCGCCTTTTCCTGCAGACCGGACTGGCCGGTCCTGCGCCCCAATTCGTCGAGCACATCCTGTAGCGGGATATCGGCGATCTTCAATACGACCATGAGATGATAGAGAAGGTCGGCGCTTTCGCAGACGAGCTCCTTGCGCTCCTGGCCGATCGCGGCAATCACCGTCTCGACCGCTTCCTCGCCGAGTTTCTTCGCCGCACGGGTCTGGCCGGCCGCGACAAGCTTGGCTGTCCAGGACTCGTCCGGCGACGCTTCGGCGCGCGCAGCCACGATCTTTTCCAGATCGCTCAGGGTAAACTCACTCAAACCGGACCTCCTCCGTCAGTCTAGGCGCATGGCAATGCCATGATCGGCCATATACTGCTTTGCCTGCCCGATCGTATAGGTGCCAAAATGGAAAATCGACGCGGCAAGCACCGCCGTCGCGTGGCCCTGCTTCACGCCGGCCACAAGGTCGTCCAGCGTGCCGACGCCACCGGATGCAATCACCGGCACGCGCACGCTGTCGGCAATCGCCTGCGTCAGCCCCAGGTCGTAGCCGACCTTCGTGCCGTCGCGGTCCATCGAGGTGACGAGCAGCTCGCCCGCACCGCGCTCGACCATCTTGCGGGCAAACTCAAGCGCATCGATGCCGGTGGCATTGCGCCCGCCATGGGTAAAGATCTCCCAACGGTCGTCCTCGCCGCGCCGAGACCTTCTTCGCGTCGATCGACACGACGATGCACTGGTTGCCGAACTTGTCGGCCGCTTCGGCGACGAAATCCGGATTGCTCACCGCGGCCGAATTGATCGACACCTTGTCGGCGCCGGCCAGAAGCAGCCTGCGGATATCGGCAGTCGCACGAACCCCGCCACCGACGGTCAGCGGCATGAAGCAATGCTCTGCCGTGCGCGCCACCACGTCGAAAATCGTGTCGCGATTGTCGGAAGAGGCGGTGATGTCGAGAAAGCAGAGTTCGTCGGCTCCCGCCGCATCATAGGCCTTCGCCGCTTCCACCGGATCGCCGGCATCGATGAGATCGACGAAATTGACGCCCTTGACCACACGGCCGTCCTTGACGTCGAGGCAGGGAATGACACGGGCTTTGAGGGTCATGCTGCACGTCCTTTCGCGGAACGGATCAGAGCCAGAGCCTCGGCCGGATCGATACGGCCGTCATAGAGCGCCCGGCCGGAAATCGCACCTTCGAGGCGCGCGGCATCCGGCTCCAGCATGCGGCGGATATCCTCGAGCGAGGCAAGCCCGCCCGATGCGATGACGGGGATGGAGACGGCATCGGCGAGCTCCAGCGTGGACGCCAGTTGATGCCGGCCAGAATGCCGTCGCGGTCGATATCCGTGTAGATGATCGCCGAAACGCCGGCGCCTCGAATTTCTTCGCAAGCTCGATCACGCCGAGTTCGGACGCTTCCGCCCAGCCTTCCACCGCCACCTTGCCGCCCTTGGCATCGATGCGACGCGACCTTGCCGGGAAATTTTTGCAAGCCTCGATCACCAGCGCCGGATCACGAACGGCAACGGTGCCGAGAATGACCCGCGACAGCCCGCGGGAAAGCCAGTTCTCGATATGGTCGAGCGTGCGGATACCGCCGCCGAGCTGCACCGGGTTCTTCGTCGATTTGAGGATGGCATCGACGGCAGCACCATTGACGCTCTCGCCGGCAAAGGCGCCGTTCAAATCGACCACATGCAGCCATTCGAACCCCTGGTCCTCGAAGGCTTTCGCCTGCGCGCCGGGGTCGGGGTTATAGACGGTGGCCTGTTCCATGTCGCCGAGCTTGAGGCGAACGCACTGGCCGTCTTTCAGGTCGATGGCGGGAAAAAGGATCATAGGTCGTCAGTCCTTCTGCTGCGCGAGGCCCTCAGGGCTTCCAGCGCAGGAAATTGGCAATGAGTGCGAGGCCGAGCTTCTGGCTCTTTTCCGGGTGAAACTGCGCGCCGGCAATGTTGTCGCGGCCGACAAAGGCCGTCATCGGGCCGCCGTAATTGGTGGTCGCGATCACATCCGCATGCTTCTTGGCCGACAGATGGTAGGAATGCACGAAATAGGCATGCAGCCCGTCCGGTCCGGTCTCGATCCCGTCGAAGAGCGGGTGTGGATGGCGGATATCGAGCGTGTTCCAGCCGATCTGCGGGATCTTCAGCTCCGGGTCGGAAGGCGTCATCTCGATGACATCGCCCTCGATCCACCCGAAACCCTCTGTTGTCGTCTTTTCAAGCCCGCGCGAAGACATCAGCTGCATGCCGACACAGATGCCGAGGAAGGGACGGCCCTTGTGCTCGACGACATCGATGATCGCCTCGCGCATGCCCGGCACGGCATCGAGCCCGGCGCGGCAATCCGCATAGGCGCCGACACCCGGCAGCACGATCCGGTCAGCCGTGGCAACCGCCTCCGGCTTGTCGGTGAGGTCGATATGCGCCTCGATGCCGGCCTCGCGGGCGGCGCGTTCGAAGGCTTTGGTGGCCGAGCGGAGGTTGCCCGAGCCGTAGTCGATGATTGCGACGCGCATGTCAGCGTCCTCCGTGATCGAAAAGTCCAAGCGCCGGTCCCGTGATGGTCGGGGCTGCCGGGGCTGATCCCCCGGCGCTCGGGCGGGATTGCAATGCCCAGTCCGCGGCCGCCGGCAGGGGCTGCCGTTCGGGAGCGGGGAGGGCGGAGAAATAGATCTGCTCCGCAGTGGTGATATCGGGCGCAAGGATGGCGCTGTCGAGGGTAAAGCCGCGCCGTTGCAGCACTTCGCTCAGATAATGTCGTCCTTCCAGCGCCACAAGCAGGTGGAAGGCGATCCCGAGCAGCGTGCCGGCCAGCCAGAAGCCGGAGAGATTGGCAAGAATGCTGGAGCCGATCTCGACCGCGACGGCAAGGATCGTCGCCAGCCAGAGCCGGTTCCAGCCGAGCCATGCCCAGGGAAAGACGAAAGCCACCCAGGAAAACCCGTCGCGCAGGAAAAGCGCACGATCGGGGTCATTCCCAGCTGGCCTGTCCGGCCGGTTTTCCGGCGGTGTCAGAACGAGATAGCTTTTCAAGGAGCACATCCCCCAAGGATCAGATCCAAGCGATCAGACCAAAGCGTTTAGACCAGCATGCCCTTCGTCGAGGGAACGCGGTTGGCCTGACGCGGATCGATTTCGGTCGCGGTGCGAAGCACGCGCGCCACGGCTTTGAAACAGGTCTCGGCGATATGATGGTTGTTGGCGCCGTAATGGTTGAGGATATGCAGCGTAATCCCGGCATTCTGCGCCAGCGCCTGGAAGAATTCGCGCACCAGTTCGGTATCGAACGTGCCGATCTTCGGTGCCGAGAAGGAAACGTTCCAGACGAGGAACGGCCGGCCGGAGACATCGATCGCCGCTTTGGTCATCGTCTCGTCCATCGCAAGGTCGAGCGAGGCATAGCGGGTAATGCCGCGGCGGTCGCCGAGCGCCTTGGAAATCGCCTGGCCGATGGCAATGCCGGTATCTTCCACCGTGTGATGGTCGTCGATATGCAGGTCGCCCTGAACGTCGATTTCCATGTCGATCAGCGAATGGCGGGCCAGCTGGTCGAGCATATGGTCGAAGAAGCCGACACCGGTCGAAATCTTCGCAATCCCGGTACCGTCCAGATTGACGGAAACCGAGACCGACGTCTCGTTGGTCTTGCGCGAAATGCTGCCTGTGCGCGCGCCGGAAGCGCTGATCGTCTCGACCATGGGGCCTGCTCCTAACATTCTTGCCGCTCCTTATCAGGCGGCAGATCAAATATCCAGCGAAAGCAAGGCCGTGCGGCCGGCAAGCGCGGCCGGCAGTGCTGATAGCGCATCAACGCGTGGCGGGATCATCCGGACGGGTGAGATTGTATTCCCTCAAAGCCCACTTACATAGGACCCGACAGAGCCATTCCGGCTCGCTCTCCAACGCCCCGACAAGGCCGGGTCATCCCCGTCCGGGGCCCAAAAGGTGTAATTGGATGACAACGATTATTACAGTCAGAAAGGGCGGCAAGGTGGTCATGGCCGGCGACGGTCAGGTCTCTCTTGGCCAGACGGTGATGAAGGGCAATGCCCGCAAGGTGCGCCGCATCGGCAAGGGCGAAGTCATTGCCGGTTTCGCCGGTGCGACGGCCGATGCCTTCACGCTTCTCGACCGCCTCGAAAAGAAGCTCGAACAATATCCCGGCCAGCTGATGCGCGCTGCCGTCGAACTCGCCAAGGACTGGCGTACCGACAAGTACCTGCGCAATCTCGAAGCCATGATGCTCGTTGCCGACAAGACGACGACGCTTGCCATCACCGGCAATGGCGACGTGCTTGAACCGGAACATGGCGCGATCGCCATCGGTTCGGGCGGCAATTATGCCTTCGCCGCTGCCCGCGCCATGATGGACAGCGACAAGTCGGCCGAGGACGTGGCTCGCAAGGCTCTCGATATCGCCGCCGATATCTGCGTCTACACCAACCACAATCTCGTCGTCGAAACGCTCGACGCCGAATAATCACAGCATCTTTCACCCAGCATTCTTTCACAAAGGGTCCTGTGGGCCGGGCCGAAAAAATGGCCGGCCGCAACAGGAAAGCCTGGAGGATATCATGACAAATTTTTCTCCCCGGGAAATCGTTTCCGAACTCGACCGGCACATCATCGGCCAGCATGACGCCAAGCGGGCGGTCGCGATCGCGCTTAGAAACCGCTGGCGCCGCCAGCAGCTCGACGAGAGCCTGCGCGACGAAGTCATGCCGAAGAACATCCTGATGATCGGCCCGACCGGCGTCGGCAAGACGGAAATCTCCCGCCGTCTGGCCAAGCTCGCCGGTGCGCCCTTCATCAAGGTCGAGGCGACCAAATTCACCGAAGTCGGCTATGTCGGCCGCGACGTCGAACAGATCATTCGCGATCTCGTCGAGATCGGCATCGGCCTCGTGCGCGAAAGAAGCGCGCCGAAGTGCAGGCCAAGGCCCATATGAGCGCCGAGGAACGCGTGCTCGATGCGCTGGTCGGCTCCACCGCTTCCCCGGCTACCCGTGACAGCTTCCGCAAGAAGCTGCGGAACGGCGAGCTGGACGACAAGGAAATCGAGGTCGAGGTCGCCGATGCCGGTTCCGGCATGCCCGGCTTCGAAATCCCCGGCATGCCGGGCGCCAATGTCGGCGTGCTGAACCTGTCGGAAATGTTCGGCAAGGCGATGGGCGGCCGCACCAAGAAGGTGCGTACCACCGTGTCGAAATCCTATGCCGAACTGATCCGCGATGAGTCCGACAAGCTGATCGACAACGAGGTCATCCAGCGCGAGGCGGTCCGTTCCGTCGAGAATGACGGCATCGTCTTCCTCGACGAGATCGACAAGATCGCCGCGCGCGACGGCGGCATGGGTGCTGGTGTTTCACGTGAAGGCGTGCAGCGCGATCTGCTGCCGCTCGTCGAAGGCACGACCGTTTCGACCAAATATGGACCGGTGAAGACGGACCACATCCTCTTCATCGCATCCGGTGCCTTCCATGTGGCAAAGCCCTCGGATCTCCTGCCGGAACTCCAGGCCGTCTGCCGATCCGCGTTGAACTGAAGCCGCTGACCAAGGAAGATTTCCGGCGCATCCTGACGGAAACCGAGGCAAGCCTCATCCGCCAGTACAAGGCGCTGATGGGCACGGAAGATCTCTCGCTGGAATTCACCAGCGACGCGATCGACAGCCTCGCCGATGTTGCGGTTCACCTGAACTCGTCGGTCGAGAATATCGGTGCCCGTCGTCTTCAGACGGTGATGGAGCGCGTTCTGGACGAGATCTCGTTCCATGCGCCGGATCGTGGCGGAAGCTCCGTCACCATCGATGCGGAATATGTTCGCAAGCATGTCGGCGATCTCGCCGCCGATACGGATCTGTCGCGCTACATTCTCTAAGGCGCTTCCAGTCTGGTTTCAGTGGCAGCGGGGCAACGTCCCGCTGCGACAGGCCTTTGCCTGACGGCTTTTTGAACGGTGGCATCTCGACAGGGAGGCCGCCGTTCTCGTATTGGGGACGCAATTACGGGTTTGAACACAGGTTCATCCATAATTCGGCCAGTATCGCCTTGGACTGTGCTGTCTGAAACGTGAAGTCGCGCAAGGCCGGGGTACGGAAATCTTGAAAAGACTGCTGTTGGCATTGCTCGTCTCGGCCGCCTTTGTGGCGTCTTCGGCCTCCATGTCTGCCTATGCGGCCGGTATTACCGTCGTGCCGCCCGGCAATCGCAATGCCGAACAGCCGTCCATCCCCGGTGCCTCCGTCCGTCGCACCCGCGCCGTCCGCACCACATTCGACGACAAGTATGACAAGGTCATCGAGCTGCTCTCGACCGACAAGTCGCTGATGAGCAAGATCAAGTCCACGGCTGCGGCCTATGGCATCGATCCGATCCACATCATCGGCGCCATCGTCGGCGAGCATACCTATAACGTCGATGCCTATGACCGGCTGCAATCCTATTACATCAAGGCCGCCGCCTATGCCGGCGAACGCTTCCGCTTCGCCTATGATGGCGAAGGCGTCGATCAGTTCGTCCAGCGCCCGCAATTTGAAAAATGCGCCCAGTTCACCGACAGCTACCGGCTGTGGACCTGCCGCGAGAACGTCTGGGACAAGAGCTTCCGCGGCGAGAAGGTGGATGGCAAGTCCTATCCCGACAACCGTTTCAGTGCCGTCTTCTTCCAGCCCTTCTATGCCGGCCAGACTTTCGGTCTCGGCCAGCTCAACCCGCTGACCGCGCTGATGCTGTCGGATATGGTGGCGAAAGTATCGGGCTTCCCCAAGCTGGATGAGAACAAGGCATCGGATGTCTATGACGCGATCATGGACCCGGACAAGACGCTCGCCTATATGGCCGCCAACATCCGCCGCTCGATCGACGACTACAAGACGATCGCCCATGTCGATATTTCCGACAATCCCGGCATCACCGCAACGCTCTACAATACCGGCGGTTCTGCGCAGCGCGCAGCAGCGCTTGCCGCAAAGGGGCCGGGGGCCATGCCGGAGGAAAACTATTACGGCTGGCTGGTCAACGACAAGCTCGCCCAGTTGAAATCACTGCTCTGACCGCCGATATCGGTGGGACGATCTCGCAATGGGAGCCTGCCACCGATGGATCTGCGAAACGCTCTCTCATCATCGACGGAACCCTATTGTCCGCCGGCGCCGGTGCCGCACCAGCAACCGCTGACGAAGCTGCAGGTCATCCGCACGGCGCTGCGCAATCCGCTGGAACTCTGGGGGCAGGCATCCTTCACCCTGCCATGGATCGAGACGAAGTTCTTCAAGGAGCGGACGCTGATCGTCAACGATCCCGGCCTCATCCGCCATGTCCTTGTCGATAATGTCGCCAATTACGAAATGTCGGAAATCCGCCAGCTCGTGCTGCGGCCGATCCTGCGTGACGGCCTGCTGACGGCTGAAGGCGCCGTCTGGAAACGCTCGCGAAAGGCCATGGCGCCGGTCTTCACCCCGCGCCACTCGAAAGGCTTTGCCGGCCAGATGCTGGCGCGCAGCGAGGCTTTCGTCGAGGAACGCTATGGATCGGTCGGCTCCAATGGCCTTTCGGGCAGTTTTCAGACGGATATCTGCGTCGACATGACGGATCTCACCTTCGACATTCTCTCCGAGACGCTGTTTTCCGGCGAGGTCGTCACCGAAAGCGAGAATGTTGCCGATGATGTCGACAATCTCCTGCATCGCATGGGCCGGATCGACCCGATGGACATGCTGCGCGCGCCGCCCTGGGTGCCGCGTCTGACACGTATCGGCGGCCGCAAGGTGCTCGAAAAATTCCGCGCCATGGTCGCCGAGACGATGGACCAGCGGCGCGAAAGGCTGCGCCGCACGCCGGATGCCGTGCCGCAGGATTTCCTCACACTTCTCCTGCAGCTTGAAGGCCCGGAAGGGCTGACCAGCGGCGAGATCGAGGACAATATCCTGACCTTCATCGGCGCCGGCCATGAAACGACCGCCCGCGCGCTCGCCTGGACGCTGCATTGCGTCGCCCGCTCTCCACATGTCCGCGAAAAGATGGAGGCGGAAATCGACGCGGTTCTGGCAACGGATGGCGAGCCTGTCGCCGATCCGGTGGAATGGCTGGACCGCATGCCCTGGGTGCGCGCTTCATTCGAGGAAGCGCTGCGGCTCTATCCGCCCGCACCATCGATCAACCGCGCCGCCATCGAGCCCGACAGCTGGACGAGCCCGGAGGGCAAGACGGTGAAGATCGATGCCGGCGTCACCGTTCTCGTCATGCCCTGGACCCTGCATCGCCACGAACTTCTGTGGGACAGGCCGCGCGCCTTCATGCCCGAGCGTTTCCTGCCGGAAAATCGCGGCACGATCGGCCGCTTCCAGTATCTGCCCTTCGGCGCCGGACCACGCACCTGTATCGGTGCGACTTTTGCCATGCAGGAAGCAGTCATTGCGCTGGCCGTCCTGATGCACCGCTACCGTTTCGACATGGTGCCCGGCGCCCATGTCTGGCCGGTCCAGAAACTGACGACCCAGCCGCGCGATGGCCTGCCGATGCAGGTGACGCTTCGCGCCTGATCCGCTCCCGATCATCCGGAAACGAAAAAGCCGCCGAATCAGTGGATCCGGCGGCTTTGAAATGTCGTCGCTTGGAAAAGCGGCTTACTGGATCACGATGACCTTGGTCTGGTGGCCGGGGCGAACGCGGCTATAGAGGTCGATCACGTCCTGGTTGATCAGGCGGATGCAGCCGGAAGAGGCCGCGGTGCCGATCGACTGCCATTCAGGCGTACCGTGCAGACGGAACAGCGTGTCCTGGCCCTTCTCGTTGAAGAGATACATGCGCGCGCGCGAGCGGGTTGTTGAGGCCGGGGCCCATGCCGTTTTCGACATATTTGGCGATTTCCGGGCGACGAACGGCCATTTCCTTCGGCGGATGCCAGTTCGGCCATTCCTGCTTCCAGGCCACGTAAGCGGTGCCCGACCATGCAAAGCCGGCCTTGCCGACGCCGATGCCGTAACGCATCGCCTTGTTGCCGGGCAGGATGTAATAGAGATGGCGCTCGCGGGTATTGACGATGACGGTGCCCGGCTTTTCGGTCGTCGTGTAGTCGACGATCTGGCGGACGAATTCCGGCTTCACGCGGTTGATCGGGATCGCCGGCAGCTGGTAGCCCGCATCCGTGACCGGACCATAGGCATCGGTAAAGATCTTGTTGGTTTCGACACGCGCGGTTGCGACAGAGCCGGCCTGCGCCGTGACTGCTTCGGACGTGGTGGAGCAGCCGGCCAGGGCGGAGGTCGCCAGCAGGCCAAGTGCGATCATGCTGTTGCGAAAGCGCATGGAAATCTCTTGGATGGATTAATCGTTTGAACCAGTGCCCCTGCACTGTTGAGGAATGGTTATTTGCCATTACATTAGAGTTGGCAAGCGACAGCGACGCGCGTGAAGTTCGCACTCGCCGAAATCGAAAACGCCATGGTGTTTTTGCAACAATGTGCATTGCCAACGAATGCACCGTCCGGTTGGAACGCAATGACTTTGCTCAATATCTCAGGCAACCACCCGCTCACTGACGGGCGCCAGTCGGCCCGTGCCATGATGGTGCGAAAGGGCGTGCAGATCCTGCTTCAGGACATGCGGATGGTAAGCGTGCCCGAGCTTGTTCTGGCAAGCGGCCGAAGGGCCGATCTTGCCGCCCTGTCGCCGAAAGGCGAGCTCTGGCTGATCGAGATCAAGACATCGATCGAGGATTTCAGGGTAGACAGGAAATGGCCGGAATACCGGGATTTCTGTGACCGGCTGTTCTTCGCCACCCATAAGGATGTGCCGCTCGATATCTTTCCGGAAGATTGCGGGCTTTTCCTGTCGGATGGTTTTGGCGCGCATCTGCTGCGCGAGGCGCCGGAACATCGCCTGTCGCCCGCCGCCCGCAAGGCGGTGACGCTGTCATTCGCCCGCGCGCCGCCCATCGCCTGATGCTGGCGGAATGGGCGAACGGCAGGAGCGAAGAGGATGACCCGCCGGGCGAAGCCTTTGGCGAGTGACCATCTCAAGGTTGGCGATACGCGGGCGTGAGGCCGCGTATCGATCTTACTTCGGCGCGCGCTTGGCGAGAATGCGCTGCAGCGTGCGGCGGTGCATGTTGAGCCGGCGGGCCGTTTCCGACACGTTGCGCTCGCACATTTCATAGACGCGCTGAATATGTTCCCAGCGGACCCGGTCGGCCGACATCGGGTTTTCCGGCACGTCCGCCTTTTCGCCCGGCCTCTGGGTGAGAGCATTGAAGATCTCGTCCGCATCGGCGGCTTTGCCAGATAATCGAGCGCGCCGAGCTTCACGGCGGTCACGGCGGTGGCGATATTGCCATAGCCGGTCAGCACGATCACCTTGGTGTCCTCGCGGCTTTCGCGAATGGTCTCGATCACGTCGAGACCATTGCCATCACCGAGGCGAAGGTCGACCACCGCATAGGCCGGCGGCCGCTGGCGGGCCTTGGTCTTGCCTTCGGCAACCGTTTCAGCCGTCTCGACCTGAAAGCCGCGGGTTTCGAGCGCCTTGCGAGACGCCTTAGAAACGGGCCGTCGTCATCGACGAGAAGAAGGGTCGGGTCCGGTCCGAGAAATTCGGCATCCTGTTCGAGTTCAGTATCCATGTCCTGTGCGTCTCCGCGGGCCGGCGGCCCATCTTGCTTTGGTATTCTCCCGCATGTGGGTCGGGAGGTCTCTGCTATGTATCTCGTTCCATGGCCGCGCGCGGCCATTCGATGTGAATGCGCGCCCCGCTCGATCGGCCGTCGCGGTTGGAAAACCTCAGCGATGCGCCTGATCGCTCCAGAAGCGTCTTGGCGATGAAAAGCCCCAGCCCGAGCCCGCCGGCAGTCTCGTTCTCACGGCTGCGCTTCGACATATAAGGTTCACCTATATGGGCAAGCACGTCCGGTGCAAAGCCCGGACCGTCGTCCTCGATGGTGATCGCCACCCTCTCGGCATCGTGGTACGTGGTGAAGATGACTTCTTTCCTTGCAAAATCCACTGCATTTTCAACAAGGTTGCCAAGACCGTAGAGAATGCCGGCATTGCGGTTCCAGATCGGCTCATGCGCCTTCGGGCTTTGCTCGACGAGCTTGATGTCGATATCGAACTGCCGATGCGGGGTCAGGATCTCGTCGATCATCGAGGAGAAGGGCAGGCGGCTCAGATGCTCCTCGCCTTCCATCGAAAGCGATGTGAGCCGGCGAAGGATATCGCGGCACCGCTCGCTCTGGCTGCGCAGAAGCTGCACGTCTTCGCGGTAGCGCTCGTCATGGGCAAGGCCGCGTTCCATCTCCTTGGCAACCACGGTGATGGTGGCAAGCGGTGTGCCGAGTTCATGGGCTGCGGCGGCCGCCAGCCCGTCGAGCTGCGAAAGATGCTTCTCGCGCTCCAGCACCAGTCGGTTGCCGCAAGCGCATCCGAAAGCAGCGTCGCCTCATGCGAGACGCGATAGACGTAGAAGGCGGCAAACAGCATCATCGAAACGATTGCGCACCAGATGCCAAGCTCGATAGCCGGCTGGATACGCAGCGTCTGGTCCGGATACCACGGCACGTCATAGGGCGAAAAGGCAAGCACCGTGGTTGCCACCAGCGCCAGCGAGATCAGCACGATCGCATGCCGCAGCGGCTGCGAGGCAAAGGAAATGATGACGGGCACGCAGATCAGCGGCGCGAAGGGATTGGCAAGTCCGCCGGTGATGAACAGCAGAAACGCCATCTGCAAAAGATCGAAGGCGAGAAGCGCCAGCGCCGAGCGCGGGCCGAGCCGATGGGTCGGGGGGAACCAGCTGGAAAGCATCAGGTTCGCAGCCGCAAGCGCTGCGATCAGGATCCCCGCCTGCACCAGCGGCAGGGGAAAATCGAGGATCAGCGCCACCGCGATGACCGTCGCCGTCTGGCCCGCAACCGCAAGCCAGCGCAGCCGCACCAGCGTGCGAAGTCTCAGGTTGCGGTCGGAACGGCCAAAGGTCGTTTCGCTCGGGGTATAGCGGCCCCGGCCGGCTGCCGATGCCGCTGTCATTGTCTCGTCCAATTCATATGCCATCGTCTGCCTGCTTGTCGGCATGCTTTTCTTGCATGGCCGTCTTTAACCCAATGGGCGCTCACGCCGCAGGCGGCATTCTGTCACGTCCCGCGCGGTTTGGCACGCGTTGTCGGCATGGCTTCCGCCGGATCTTCCGGCCAGGGGTGGCGCGGATAGCGTCCGCGCATCTCCGATCGCACGTCTTTCCACGAGCCGGCCCAGAAGCCCGGCAGGTCGCGCGTCGTCTGGATCGGCCGGTGCGCCGGTGATGTCAGCTCCAGGAGAAGCGGCAGCCGACCGCCGGCAATCGCCGGATGCGCCTTCAGCCCGAAAAGTTCCTGCACCCGGATCGTCAGCACCGGCTCGTCGCCGTCATATTGTATCGGATGCCGCTGCCCGGTCGGTGCCTCGAAATGCGTCGGCGCCAGCCGGTTGAGATCCTGCGCCACGTCATAAGGGATCAGCGCTCGTAACCCTTCCGAAAGACTGCCCGGCGAAATCGCATCGAAGGAAGTCACGCTCCCCTGAAACGGCACGAACCAGTCGGCAAGCCGCGCAAGCAGGCCCTCGTCGCTGACATCCGGCCAGGGCGCCCCGATCGAGCGATGGAGAAAGCCGATCCGCTCGCGAAGCTGCATCCCGTCCTTTGAAAACGGCAATGCGGCAAGCCCCAGCTCGCGCACGCCCGCAGCAAGCGCCTCTGCGGCGCGTGCACCCTGCGGGCGGGGCAGGGGTTTTTCCTCGAATATGATCGCGCCGAGCCGTGTCACCTGCCGCGCCCGCACCTGCCGGCTCGACCGATCGAAAAAGCATTCCTCCGATTGCGCGATTGCGCCGCCGAGCTCTTCGTCGACCTCGGCCCGGCTGGTGGCCGCTGCCGCCAGAATGCGGGCCTTGCCGGCTTTGCCGGTCAGGTCGCAATCACCAGCATCGGCGCGCCGGCAAGCCGCTCGGTCTCGGGCAGTTCCGCGCCGCGGCCATTCGCCATCACGAACCGCCCGCGCCCGCCGCGCTGCAGCGCGATCCGGTCCGGATAGGCATGCATCAGCAGCCGCGCTGCCGAGGTCCCGGTCGAGATCCCCGTAGAGATCCCCGCCGAGTTTCCGCCCGAGCCCGCACCTTTGCCTCCATCAGTACTTTTGCCCTTCGCCGCCTGCACCATCCGCCGCGCCAGTTTGCGCGCCTGATCGGCCCGTTCGCCGCCCTCGCGAAAAAATCGCCGCAACCGTTCGTCGAGATCGACATCATTGCCGCCAAGCCCCTGCTCGGTCATCAGCACCGCAAGCATCGCGGCTTCCAGCCCATACCCCTCGTCGGAGGATGCAATCACCATCGCGGCAAGCCGTGGCGGCAGTCCGATGGTCCGCATCGCATGCCCGCGTGGCGAAAGCGCGCCATCGGCATCAAGCGCCCCGAGCTGGATGAGCAGGGTTTTGGCCTCGGCAAAGGCCGGTCCCGGCGGCGGGTCGAGAAAGGAGAGCGCATCCGGATCCTTCACCCCCCAATGCGCCATGTCGAGCACGAGGCCGGAGAGATCGCTGGCAAGTATCTGTGGCGGCGTGAATGCCGGAAGCGTCGCGGTCTGGCCCGCATGCCAGAGCCGGATCGCGATGCCCGGCTCGGTTCGCCCGGCGCGCCCGGCCCGCTGGTCTGCCGAGGCGCGCGACACGCGCACGGTTTCAAGCCGGGTAATTCCCGTCGACGGCTCGAAAACCGGCAGGCGCTGCAGGCCGCTGTCGATGACGATCCGCACCCCATCGATGGTGATCGAAGTCTCGGCAATCGACGTCGTCAGCACGATCTTGCGCTCACCCCCGCGTGCCGGGCGGATCGCCAGATCCTGCTCCTTCTGGGAAAGATTGCCGTAGAGCGGCACCACGCGCACCGTCTCCGGCAACCGGCCCTCGCGCTGCTTGGCCTCCAGCCGCTCGGCGGTGCGAAGAATTTCCGCCTGTCCCGGCAGGAAGGCGAGGATCGATCCCTCTTCCTGACTATGGGCGTCGAGGATCGCCGCCGTCATGGCATCTTCGATCCGCTCCTGACCCTGTCCCGACCCCGAACGATCCCGGTGCCTTATATCGATCGGAAAACTGCGTCCCTCGCTGCGGATGACCGGCGGCTCATCGAGAAGGGCCGCGATCCGCTCCACATCGAGCGTGGCCGACATGACGAGAATACGAAGATCATCGCGCAGCGCCGATTGTACATCGAGCGCCAGCGCCAGGCCGAAATCCGCATCGAGCGACCGCTCGTGAAACTCGTCGAAGATGACGGCCGAGATCCCGGACAATACCGGGTCGTCGAGCACCATGCGGGCAAACACGCCCTCGGTCACGACTTCTATCCGGGTTCTCGATGACACCCGGTTATCGAGGCGCATCCGGTAGCCGACGGTCTCGCCAACCATCTCGCCGAGAAGCGAGGCCATCCGCCCGGCCGCAGCCCGCGCTGCAAGCCGCCGCGGTTCGAGAAGGACGATCCGCCCGGCGCACCAATTCTCCCTCAAGAGTGCCAATGCACGAGCGTCGTCTTGCCGGCGCCCGGCGGCGCCGAAAGCACGGCCCGATTGCCACCGGAAAGCGCGTCGAGAATATCGGGCAGGACCTGTATCACCGGCAGTGTCGGAAGGTCCTTAGGAAATGTGTCTGTCATCTGGTCCGGCTCGATCGGGCGGGAGTGCTGTCCTCCCTATCTCTATATAAGGAGGAATGGCGCGCCCCGTTTGTAAGGGCACCCATATACATGGACCCTCGTTCCTAGGAAAATGGGTGATCGCCTCCCTATCAGGCCCACCCTTTGAGGCCCAGCCTGTCAGACCCACTCTTTCAGGCCCAACCTCTCAGACAAAGGGAGGCGGATTACAGACGCTGCGACGGGCTTTCTCCTCGAAAACCGGTGCCTGTCATCTGCCTGTCATCAAGGCAATGCCTAAAATCTATGCCAATACAGGGGCTTCCGAGGGCTTTCGAAAGAAAAATGACATTTTGCAAAATCGCTGTTGACCATCCGAATTGTCGGATCTATAACCCCGCTCACTGACGAGGGCGGCGGCGCTGCAAGCGACGACGATGTTCGTTTTAAAACTCTCTGAGAAGTTGGCTGCGATGCTGATGAGCCGGATTTAACGGTTTGGCTCCTGGGGTTTTGACGTTTGGGTCTTTTGTGGATCTGGGTGTCGGTTTTT
>CABHNZ010000045.1 GCA_902167985.1 Shinella sp. UYSO24 | reverse complement strand
CGCGGATCTTGTCGTTGTCCGGCAGGTCGCCGTTCAGGTAGGCTTCCATCGCTTCTTCGTCGATCTCGACAACCGTCTCGATCAGCTTTTCGCGATATTCTTCAGCCTTGTCCTTCAGGTCGGCCGGGATTTCGACGACGTCCCATGCAGCGCCGAGCGATTCGTCGCGCCATACGAGTGCGTTCATCTCGATCAGGTCGACAACGCCCTTGAATTCGGATTCTGCACCGATCGGGAGCTGCATGACGACTGCGGTGGCGCCGAGACGGGTCTTGATCATCTCTACCGAGCGGTAGAAGTCAGCACCGGTCTTGTCCATCTTGTTGCAGAAGATCATACGCGGAACGTTGTACTTCTCAGCCTGACGCCAGACGGTTTCCGTCTGCGGCTCTACGCCGGCGTTGGCATCGAGAAGGGCAACTGCACCGTCGAGAACGCGCAGCGAACGCTCGACTTCGATGGTGAAGTCAACGTGGCCGGGGGTGTCGATGATGTTGAAGCGGCGCATCTTGCCATCGCGACCTTTCCAGAAGGTCGTCGTGGCAGCGGAGGTGATCGTGATGCCACGCTCCTGCTCCTGCTCCATCCAGTCCATGGTGGCGGCGCCATCATGAACTTCGCCGATCTTGTGCGACTTGCCGGTGTAGTAAAGGATACGCTCGGTGGTCGTGGTCTTGCCGGCGTCGATATGCGCCATGATACCGAAGTTGCGGTAGTCTTCGATTTTATATTCGCGAGCCATAATGACTGCCTTTCGAAATTCGATCGGTTAAGATTACCAGCGGTAGTGCGAGAATGCGCGGTTCGCGTCTGCCATCTTGTGCGTGTCTTCACGCTTCTTGACGGCCGAGCCACGGTTGTTTGCGGCATCCATGAGTTCGCCCGAGAGACGATCGATCATGGTGGTTTCGTTGCGCTTGCGGGCTGCAGTGATCAGCCAGCGAATTGCGAGGGCCTGGCGGCGTTCCGGACGCACGTCAACCGGAACCTGGTAGGTTGCACCACCGACGCGGCGCGAGCGGACTTCAACATGCGGCGCGACGTTGTCGAGCGCCGAATGGAAGATTGCAAGCGGCTCGGCCTTAGCCTTGGCCTGCACAGCGTCAAACGCGCCGTAAACAATGCTTTCTGCTACCGACTTCTTGCCGTGGAGCATGATGGCATTCATGAACTTGGTGACGATCAGATCGCCGAACTTCGGGTCCGGGTTGATCTCACGCTTCTCTGCACTATGGCGTCTGGACATACTACTCGTCTCTCAAACGTTATGGGCGCTTTATCACGCGGAGAACCTCGCGCAGCGCCAAATTGATAGCTCTCAGCATCCGAAGATTACTTCGGACGCTTTGCACCGTACTTCGAACGGCGCTGCTTACGGTTCTTGACACCCTGGGTATCGAGAACGCCGCGGATGATGTGGTAACGAACGCCCGGCAAGTCCTTTACGCGGCCGCCACGGATCATGACGACAGAGTGTTCCTGCAGGTTGTGGCCTTCACCCGGGATATAACCGATGACTTCGAAGCCATTGGTCAGACGGATCTTGGCAACCTTACGCAGAGCCGAGTTCGGCTTCTTCGGGGTCGTCGTGTAGACGCGGGTGCAAACACCACGCTTCTGCGGGTTTTCCTGCAGAGCAGGCACCTTGTTGCGCTTTACGTTTGCCTGGCGCGGCTTACGGATCAGCTGGTTTACGGTAGGCATATACCCATCCCTTGCAAAATCTTCTTCCAAAACCCTAATTGAGGGTCATCCGATGCCGTTTCCGGCGACTTCACTCAAGCCGTCTTCATAAGATGTGCCCTCATGCGCAAAATGTGGCCCGATCCCAACTGGATGGACCACATGAAGCAGAGGACGCATTTTTCATGCGTCTTGCGTGCAGTATTGTTATCTTCAACGTGCGTATGGACGCTCGTATGAGGCGAAGTCCGGAACGAGTCATCCCGGACGGACAAGCCTCACGTCGCTTCCGATGCGGGGCGTTTACTGTTTTCACCCCTTTCAGTCAAGGGCCGGCCGGAAAATAATGGCTTTCCGCAGGGGTTCCAGCCCTCCTGAAGCGCCTTACATACAGGCTTTCTTAACGATTGGCGAGATGTCGGGACAATCACCGCCAATTGCATTTGGGAATCACCCGCAATGCCTCTAAGGAGAGCGGGAACCTTCCTCATCAAGGTGCGGCTGCCGTCAGATCCTTCCAGGCGGGCGCCCTGCCCTATCAGTTCTAACGGAGACAGCGATGATCGCAGCACCAGACAACGATAACAGCCAGGACGGCCCGATGGTGTTCATCATCATCGGCAAGGGATATGACCAGAAGGATGGCGAAGGCGTCGAGCTGCATATCATGCTGCGCGCGCCTGACGACGACACCGCCGTTCGCGAGGCGCTCAACGCGCTGACCGAGGAAGGCTTCCTCGAAGCCGATCTCGACCAGATCGGCGTTCTGACCGACGAACCGCCGGAAGAGCCGCATGCCTCTGCCTATCAGGGCGCGCTCGAAGGCGAAGTGGCGATCATTCGCTTCGACTGATGCTGTCTCCGATCGGAGACATTGCTGAAAGTTAATGTGGCAGGACACGCAACTGTCACAGACGCAAAACACGGCGCGGATAGAGGTTCGGGATCACCATCCCTTCCAAGGACACTCTGATGCGTACCCTACCCGCGCTCTTTTCTATCGGGCTTGCCTTCACCATCGCAATCGCCTCGCCGGTTCTGGCCGACGAGAAGGCCAAGCCGTTCACCGATGCGAAGGAAGTCAATCTCATCGACCTCCTGCCGCCGCCACCTGCCAATGACAGCGCCCAGACCAAGCAGGAAATAGGCCAGCTTCTGACGATCCAGGTGACGCGCACGCCCGAGATGGAAGCGCGCGCCAAGGCCGACGCCGAAGAGACGATCTTCCGCTTTGCCGACGTCATCGACAATCCGAAATTCAACCGTGAAAACCTGCCGAAGTTCTCGGCCTTCTTCGACCGGGTTCTGGCAACGGAAGGCGCGGTCGTCGATCCCGCCAAGGATATCTGGAAGCGGACCCGCCCTCACCTGCTCTATCCCGATCTGATCAAGCCCGCCGTGCCGCTATCGAAATCCGGCTCCTATCCGTCGGGCCATACGACCGCCGGCACGCTGATGGGCGTCGTTCTCTCCGACATGGTCCCGGAGAAGAAGCCGGCGATCATGGCCCGCGCCTGGGAGTTCGGCTGGAACCGCGTGATCGGCGGCATCCATTACCCGAGCGATATCGAGGCCGGCCGTATTTCGGGCATCGCGATCGCCCAGACAATCATGCAGCATGACGACTACAAGGCGGCGTATGAAGCGGCCAAGGCCGAGCTTCGCCAGGCTCTCGGCCTCGGCGCCTGATATCGCGGCCGGAGCAAATCCCGGGCTGCCGGTTCTGCCGGCGGCCTTTTTTTGAGCCTGCCTCAGGCAACGAAAAAGCCGCCCGGATCGCTCCGGGCGGCTTTCTCAATTCTATGGCCGGAAGGCCAGCCGATTACTCGGCCGGGGTGTTTTCCGGGTTCATGTTCTGCAGCATCGGCGTTGCCGAAGCGGCGCCAGAGCCCTTCTTGCGCTCCTCGAGGATGAGGTCGTCGCGCGAGGTGGCGATGCGGCGGATCTGGGTCATCGTGCCACCGGTACCGGCCGGGATGAGACGGCCGACGATGACGTTTTCCTTCAGACCCTGCAGCGTATCCATCTTGCCGGCGATTGCAGCTTCCGTGAGAACCTTGGTGGTTTCCTGGAAGGATGCGGCCGAGATGAAGGACGGCGTCTGCAGCGATGCCTTGGTGATACCGAGCAGAACCGGATCGCCGTAAGCAGGCTTCTTGCCTTCTTCTTCAAGACGCTCGTTGACTTCGTCCAGCTCGATCCGGTCGACATTGTCACCGACGATGTACTGGCTGTCGCCGGCATCGGTGATCTCGACCTTCTGAAGCATCTGACGGACGATGACTTCGATGTGCTTGTCGTTGATGACACGCCCTGCAGACGGTAGACTTCCTGGATTTCGTTCACGAGGTAGGAAGCGAGTGCTTCCACGCCCTTGATCGCCAGAATGTCGTGCGGCGCCGGGTTGCCGTCGAGGATGTAGTCGCCCTTTTCGATGTAGTCGCCTTCCTGAAGGTGGAAGGGCTTGCCCTTCGGGATCAGGTATTCGACTGCTTCGACGCCATCTTCAGCGGGCTCGATCATGACGCGACGCTTGTTCTTGTAGTCGCGGCCGAGGCGGATCGTACCATCAATCTCGGCGATGATGGCGTGGTCCTTCGGACGACGAGCTTCGAACAGTTCTGCGACGCGCGGCAGACCACCGGTGATGTCCTTGGTCTTGGCGCTTTCCATCGGGATACGTGCAAGCACGTCACCCTGGGAAACCTTCTGGCCCGGTTCAACGGACAGAATGGCCTCGACGTTCAGGTGGAAGCGAGCTTCACCGCCACGCGACAGCTTCATCACGGCGCCAGAAGCGTCCTTGATGACGATTGCCGGCTTCAGGTCTGCACCGCGCGGCGTCGAACGCCAGTCGATGACCTGACGCTTGGTGATGCCGGTGGATTCGTCGGTGGATTCCAGAACCGAGATACCGTCGACGACGTCCTCGAACGAAACCGTACCGGCGACTTCCGTCATCATCGGGCGTGTGTAGGGGTCCCACTCTGCAAGGCGCTGACCGCGACGTACCTTGTCGCCATCATCGATATGCAGCTTCGAACCGTAAGCGACGCGCTGCGAGGAACGCTCGACACCACGCTCGTCGAGAATGGTGATGGCCATGTTACGGCCCATCGCGACGAGAACGTTCTCCGAGTTGCGCAGCATGTTGCGGTTCTTGATCAGGATCGTACCTTCGTACGACGCTTCCAGGAACGACGAGTCAACCACGTTCGCGGTACCGCCCAAGTGGAAGGTACGCATGGTCAGCTGGGTACCCGGCTCACCGATCGACTGGGCCGCGATAACGCCGACTGCTTCGCCCATGTTGACCGGCGTACCGCGAGCAAGGTCACGGCCGTAGCAGATCGAGCATACGCCCGTCTGGACTTCGCAGGTCAGTGCGGAGCGAATGCGGATCGACTGGATACCAGCCTTCTCGATTTCGATGACATCCGGCTCAAGGATCATCTTGCCGGCATCAACGATGCGCTCACCCGTGACCGGATGATCGATATCGTCCAGTGCCGTACGACCCAGAACGCGGGTGCCGATCGACGCAACAACCTGACCGGCATCGACGATGGCGGTCATGGTGAGGCCGCTCTCGGTACCGCAATCAACCATGTTGACGATGCAGTCCTGCGCCACGTCGACGAGACGACGGGTGAGGTAACCGGAGTTAGCGGTCTTCAAGGCGGTGTCTGCGAGGCCCTTACGGGCACCGTGGGTCGAGTTGAAGTACTCGTTAACGGTCAGGCCTTCCTTGAAGTTCGAGATGATCGGGGTCTCGATGATTTCACCCGACGGCTTCGCCATCAGGCCGCGCATGCCGCCCAGCTGGCGCATCTGGTTCGGTGAACCACGAGCACCCGAGTGCGACATCATGTAGATGGCGTTCATCGGCTTCTGGCGCTTGGTTTCCGGGTCGAACTCGACGGCCTTAATGCGGGCCATCATGTCTTCGGCGACCTTTTCGGTTGCCTTGCCCCAGGCGTCAACGACCTTGTTGTACTTCTCGCCCTGAGTGATCAGGCCGTCGTTGTACTGCTGTTCGTATTCCTTCACCAGAGCTTCGGTATCACCGACGATCTTCACCTTCGAATCCGGGATGATCATGTCGTCCTTGCCGAACGAAATGCCGGCACGGCAGGCGTGGGTGAAGCCGAGCTGCATGATACGGTCGCAGAAGATGACCGTGTCCTTCTGGCCGCAATGACGGTAGACCGTGTCGATCATCTTGGAGATGTTCTTCTTGGTCATTTCCTGGTTGCAGGTCTCGAACGGCACGTTGACGTTCTTCGGCAGAAGCTCGCCGATGATCATACGACCAGGGGTCGTTTCGTAGATCTTCGATTCCAGCTTGCCTTCGGCATTCATGGTCTTGAAGCGGCCACGGATCTTGGCGTGCAGCGTGACGACCTTGTTCTCCAGAGCATGGTGCAGTTCGCCCATGTCGGAGAAGGCCATGCCTTCGCCCGGCTCGTTCTGGTTCATGATCGCCAGATAGTAGAGGCCGAGAACCATGTCCTGCGACGGAACGATGATCGGTGCACCGTTTGCCGGGTGCAGGATGTTGTTCGTCGACATCATCAGAACGCGGGCTTCAAGCTGGGCTTCAAGCGACAGCGGAACGTGAACAGCCATCTGGTCGCCGTCGAAGTCGGCGTTGAAGGCCGTGCAGACGAGCGGGTGCAGCTGGATGGCCTTGCCTTCAACCAGGATCGGTTCGAAGGCCTGGATGCCCAGGCGGTGCAGCGTCGGTGCGCGGTTCAGGAGAACCGGATGCTCGCGGATGACCTCGTCGAGGATATCCCAGACTTCCGGCTTTTCCTTTTCAACCAGCTTCTTGGCCTGCTTGACGGTCGAGGAGTAACCCTTGGCGTCGAGACGGGCATAGATGAACGGCTTGAACAGTTCGAGCGCCATCTTCTTCGGCAGGCCGCACTGATGGAGCTTCAGTTCCGGACCGGTCACGATGACCGAACGGCCGGAATAGTCGACGCGCTTGCCCAGAAGGTTCTGACGGAAGCGGCCCTGCTTGCCCTTCAGCATGTCGGAGAGCGACTTCAGCGGGCGCTTGTTGGCACCGGTGATGACGCGGCCACGACGGCCGTTGTCGAACAGCGCGTCTACAGATTCCTGCAGCATGCGCTTTTCGTTGCGGATGATGATGCCCGGAGCGCGCAGTTCGATCAGGCGCTTCAGACGGTTGTTACGGTTGATCACGCGGCGGTACAGATCGTTCAGATCCGACGTCGCGAAACGGCCGCCGTCAAGCGGAACGAGCGGGCGCAGGTCCGGCGGGATGACCGGAACGACCTTCATGATCATCCATTCCGGACGGTTGCCGGATTCCATGAAGTTCTCGACGATCTTCAGGCGCTTCATGAGCTTCTTCTGCTTGAGATCCGAAGTGGTCTCAGCAAGGTCGGCACGAAGGTCGCCAGCGATCTTCTCGAGGTTCATCGAGGCGAGCATCTCGTAGATGGCCTCGGCACCGATCATCGCGGTGAACTGATCTTCACCGTATTCGTCGATGGCGATCATGTACTCTTCTTCGGAGAGAAGCTGGTTCTCCTTGAGAGCAGTCAGGCCCGGCTCGGTGACGATGTAGTTCTCGAAATAGAGAACGCGCTCGACATCCTTCAGCGTCATGTCGAGCAGGGTCGAGATACGCGAAGGAAGCGACTTCAGGAACCAGATATGGGCAACCGGCGCTGCGAGCTCGATATGGCCCATGCGCTCACGGCGAACGCGCGACAGCGTAACTTCGACACCGCACTTTTCGCAGATGATGCCCTTGTACTTCATGCGCTTGTACTTGCCGCACAGGCATTCGTAATCCTTGATCGGGCCAAAGATACGGGCGCAGAAGAGACCGTCACGTTCCGGCTTGAACGTACGGTAGTTGATGGTTTCCGGCTTCTTGATCTCGCCGTAGGACCAGGAGAGGATCTTCTCCGGCGACGCGATCGAGATGCGGATCGAGTCAAAGTGCTGTGCCGGCACCTGCGGGTTGAAAAGGTTCATGACCTCTTGGTTCATGCCTGTCTCCTTGATGGGGCTTCAAGCCCTCACTCGGGTCGGAATACCGACGAATTCCCGGGACATCGGTCCCGACCCTTGATGACAATAGACGCCGATGACGTTGAACGCCAAATGCGGCGAAACTCCC
Source organism: Shinella sp. UYSO24 (assembly GCA_902167985.1). GTDB lineage: Bacteria > Pseudomonadota > Alphaproteobacteria > Rhizobiales > Rhizobiaceae > Neorhizobium. The sequence continues at coordinate 11,189 of CABHNZ010000045.1, read as the reverse complement.
CTCCCCGAATCACGATCCGGCGAGGGAGTGGTGCGCGCGATTTCCCACGCGCACCCTTGTCAAACCGTTACTCGGCTGCGTCCGGCAGCTGGTCGTCGGCTGGCGTCTCGAGCTTCGAGTTCTCCAGCTCGACCGACAGACCGAGCGAGCGCATTTCCTTGACGAGAACGTTGAAGCTCTCCGGAATGCCCGCTTCGAACGTGTCGTCGCCGCGGACGATCGCCTCGTAGACCTTGGTACGGCCGGCCACGTCGTCCGACTTCACGGTCAGCATTTCCTGCAGGGTGTAGGCGGCGCCGTAGGCTTCCAGAGCCCAGACTTCCATTTCCCCGAAGCGCTGGCCGCCGAACTGCGCCTTACCACCGAGCGGCTGCTGGGTGACGAGCGAGTACGGACCGATCGAACGCGCGTGGATCTTGTCGTCCACGAGGTGGTTCAGCTTGATCATGTACATGTAGCCGACAGTGACCTTGCGGTCGAAAGGCTCGCCGGTACGGCCATCGTAGAGGACCGACTGACCGCTTTCGTGCAGACCTGCCTTCTTCAGCATCGCAGCGACGTCCGGCTCATGCGCACCGTCGAAGACCGGCGTTGCGATGGAGACGCCCTTGCGGGACTGTTCGGCAAGCTTGACGAGCGCGTCGTCATCGAAGTCGGAGACTTCGTCCTTGGCCTCGGAGGCGTACACGTCCGTCAGAACCGTCTTCAGGTTGCTGATGTCCATGGTCTTGCGATACTCGTCGAGCATCTCGCCGATCTTCTTACCCATGCCGGCGCAAGCCCAGGCAAGGTGGGTTTCGAGGATCTGTCCGACGTTCATACGCGACGGAACACCGAGCGGGTTCAAGCAGATGTCGACATGCGTACCGTCTTCGAGGAACGGCATGTCTTCAACCGGAACGATACGCGAGACAACGCCCTTGTTACCGTGACGGCCGGCCATCTTGTCGCCCGGCTGGATCTTGCGCTTCACAGCGACGAAGACCTTGACCATCTTCATGACGCCCGGAGGCATTTCATCGCCGCGCTGGACCTTTTCGACCTTGTCCATGAAGCGATGCTCAAGCAGCGACTTCGACTCGTCGTACTGGCCACGGAGCGCTTCGATCTCGCCCTGAACCTTCTCGTCCTCGACCGCGAACATCCACCACTGCGAGCGGGGGTATTCGGAGACGACGGCGTTGGAAAGCTCTACGCCCTTCTTGAAGCCCTTCGGACCGGCAACCGACATCTGGCCGCGCAGCATATCGACCAGACGGCCGTAGACGTTGCGGTCGAGAATTGCCTGTTCGTCGTCGCGGTCCTTTGCGAGGCGTTCGATTTCCTCACGCTCGATCGCCATCGCACGTTCGTCCTTTTCGACGCCGTGACGGTTGAAGACGCGAACTTCGACGATCGTGCCGAACGTGCCCGGAGGCATGCGCATGGACGTGTCGCGGACGTCGGAAGCCTTTTCACCGAAGATGGCGCGCAGAAGCTTTTCTTCCGGCGTCATCGGGCTCTCGCCCTTCGGGGTGATCTTGCCGACGAGGATGTCGCCAGGGGCAACTTCCGCACCGATGTAGACGATACCGGCTTCGTCGAGGTTCTTCAGCGCTTCTTCCGAAACGTTCGGAATGTCGCGCGTGATTTCTTCCGGACCAAGCTTGGTGTCGCGCGCCATCACTTCGAATTCTTCGATGTGGATGGAGGTGAACACGTCGTCCGACACGATCCGCTCAGACATGAGGATCGAGTCTTCGTAGTTGTAGCCGTTCCAGGGCATGAACGCGACGAGCGCGTTGCGGCCGAGTGCCAGGTCGCCGAGATCCGTGGACGGACCGTCAGCGATGATGTCACCACGGTTCAGAACGTCGCCGACGGCGACCAGCGGACGCTGGTTAACGCAGGTGTTCTGGTTGGAACGCTGGAACTTCTGCAGGCGGTAGATATCGACGCCGGAACGGCCGGCTTCGAGGTCTTCCGTTGCGCGGATAACGATACGGGTCGCATCCACCTGGTCGACGACACCGCCACGACGGGCTGCAATAGCAGCACCGGAGTCACGGGCAACGACCGGTTCCATGCCGGTGCCGACGAACGGCGCTTCAGCGCGCAGAAGCGGCACGGCCTGACGCTGCATGTTCGAGCCCATGAGAGCGCGGTTGGCGTCGTCGTTTTCGAGGAACGGGATGAGAGCTGCTGCAACCGAAACCAGCTGCTTCGGCGAAACGTCCATCAGATTGATGGTGTCGCGCGGCGACAGCATAACTTCGCCAGCATGACGGCAAACGACGAATTCTTCGACGAATGCGCCTTCAGCGGTCAGCTCGGAGTTGGCCTGTGCAACGTAATACTTGGCCTCTTCCATGGCGGAGAGGTAGATCACGTCCTTGGTGACAACGCCGTCAACGATCTTGCGGTACGGGCTTTCAATGAAGCCGTACTTGTTGACGCGGGCAAACGTCGCCAGCGAGTTGATCAGACCGATGTTCGGGCCTTCCGGCGTTTCGATCGGGCAAATACGGCCGTAATGCGTCGGGTGAACGTCGCGGACTTCGAAGCCTGCGCGCTCGCGGGTCAGACCGCCCGGGCCAAGAGCCGAGAGACGGCGCTTGTGGGTGATTTCCGAAAGCGGGTTCACCTGGTCCATGAACTGCGACAGCTGCGAGGAGCCGAAGAATTCGCGGACAGCAGCAGCAGCCGGCTTGGCGTTGATCAGGTCCTGCGGCATGACGGTGTCGATTTCGATCGACGACATGCGCTCCTTGATCGCACGTTCCATGCGCAGCAGGCCGAGGCGGTACTGGTTTTCCATCAGCTCGCCGACCGAACGAACACGGCGGTTGCCGAGGTTGTCGATGTCGTCGATTTCGCCCTTGCCGTCGCGCAGCTCGACCAGCATCTTGACCACGGCCAGGATGTCGTCCTTGCGCAGAACGCGAACGGTGTCTTCGACCTGCAGGTCGAGACGCATGTTCATCTTGACGCGACCGACGGCCGACAGGTCGTAGCGCTCGGCATCGAAGAACAGCGAGTTGAACATGGCTTCAGCAGAATCCATGGTCGGCGGTTCACCCGGACGCATGACGCGGTAGATGTCGAACAGCGCATCCTGACGGTTCTCGTTCTTGTCGACCGAGAGCGTGTTGCGGATGTAGGCGCCGACATTGATGTGGTCGATGCCGAGAACCGGAATTTCGTCGAAACCGGAATCGAGGATGACCTTGAGGGTCTTCTCGTCGATCTCGTCGCCGGCTTCGAGATAGATCTCACCCGTCGACATGTTGACGATGTCCTCGGCAAGGTAGTTGCCGTAGAGTTCGTCATTGCTGGTCTTGAGAGCCTTGAGGCCCTTTTCCGACAGCTGGCGAAGCAGACGCGGGGTCAGCTTCTTGCCGGCCTCAACGACGACTTCGCCGGTATCGGCGTCGATCATGTCGGTGATGACCTTGGCGCCCTTCAGCGTCTCGGGCTGGAACGGTACGCGCCAGCCATCGCCGTCACGCTCGTAAAGCGACTTCGAGTAGAAGGTCGACAGGATCTCTTCGCCGTCCATGCCGAGGGCCATCAGCAGGGAGGTGACCGGGATCTTACGACGGCGGTCGATACGGGCGTAGACGATGTCCTTGGCGTCGAACTCGATATCGAGCCACGAACCACGGTACGGGATGACGCGGGCAGCGAACAGCAGCTTGCCGGAAGAGTGGCTCTTGCCCTTGTCGTGGTCGAAGAAGACGCCCGGCGAACGGTGCATCTGCGACACGATAACGCGCTCGGTACCGTTGACGATGAACGTGCCGTTATCGGTCATGAGCGGCATGTCGCCCATGTAGACGGACTGTTCCTTGATGTCCTTGATGGACTTCGCGCCTGTATCCTCGTCGATATCAAACACGATGAGACGCAGCGTCACCTTGAGCGGCGCTGCGTAGGTCAGATCGCGCTGACGGCATTCCTCAACGTCGAACTTCGGGGGCTCGAATTCGTACGAGACGAATTCCAGCATCGAAGCGCCGGAGAAATCAGTGATCGGGAAAACGGATTTGAAGACGGCGTTGAGACCTTCATCAGGGCGACCGCCCTTCGGCTCTTCTACCATCAGGAACTGGTCATACGACGCTTTCTGAACCTCGATGAGGTTCGGCATCTGTGTGACTTCGGGGATCTTACCAAAAAACTTGCGTACGCGCCTACGACCATTAAACGAAAGGGTCTGAGCCATCGTCGCTCCTTCAAAATTGCATCCGGGCCTGCAACGGACGGGTATCGGAGGCCAATCGATCTCCCGTCTAGCATGAATTCTCAAACTCGTCCGTCTGTCGAACGCGCCAGGCCGGATTGCCTTTTCGGTTCGATTCGGGACCATCCTCTTGAGAACCCATTACCCAGGAACCGTTTTCACGCGGTTCCTGGGTAATAAGTTCCAGATGGGTACGGCGAGAGAGGGATATAGGTCCCTCTCCCACCGTATTCCAGTATTACTTGACGTCGACCTTAGCGCCGGCTTCCTCAAGCTTCTTCTTGAGGTCAGCGGCTTCAGCCTTCGAAACGGCTTCCTTAACCGGCTTCGGAGCGCCTTCGACGAGGTCCTTAGCTTCCTTCAGGCCGAGACCCGTGATAGCGCGGACTTCCTTGATGACGTTGATCTTGTTGGCGCCAGCGTCAACCAGGATAACGTCAAACTCGGTCTTTTCTTCTTCAGCAGCAGCCGGAGCAGCGCCACCAGCAGCAGCAACAGCTACCGGTGCAGCAGCCGAAACGCCCCACTTCTCTTCGAGCAGCTTGGAAAGCTCAGCAGCTTCCAGAACGGTCAGAGCGGAGAGGTCTTCAACGATCTTTGCGAGATCAGCCATTTTGATATTCCTTATATTCGGTTCGAACTTGGTTATGAACAGCGAAAAACCGCCTTAAGCGGCTTCGTCCTTCTTGGAGTAAGCCGAGAACACGCGAGCAAGCTGGCTTGCCGGTGCGGATACAACCGTTGCGATGCGGGTAGCCGGGGCGTTCAAGAGGCCCAGCAGCTTGCCACGCAGCTCGTCCAGCGACGGCAGGGTCGCAAGCGACTTGACTGCATCGGCGTTGAGCGTGGTGTTTCCCATGGCGCCGCCCAGAACAACGATCTTATCGTTGGTCTTGGCGAAATCCACGACGACTTTCGGAGCGGTCATCGGATCATTGCTGTAGGCAATGAGCGTCTGACCGGTGAAGAGATCTGCGATCCCTTCGGCTTCCGTACCCTGAAGTGCGATCTTGGCCAGGCGGTTCTTCGCGACTTTGACGGTGCCGCCAGCAGCGCGCATCTTCGAACGAAAATCGTTCATCTGCGCAACTGTAGCACCAGCATAGTGGGCCACGACAACTGAACCAGAAGCCTTGAAGACTTCATTCAGCTCCGTGACGAATTCGCGTTTTTCCGCTCTTTCCACTGTCTGTCTCCAGTAGGTGAGACCGCAATCCTGCAGGCCCCACCGGGTTTGCCTTTGCCTCGAACGATCGTTGACCGACCGTCCGTGGCGGTTGAGGATCCTGTCCCCCCGCTCTGTCGCCACAAGGGCTTCAGGCACAAGGCACACTAGGCTCGAACCGAATTCGCGACGCATGACGCATCGAAAATTGCCGTTCTTACCCGTCTCATGCAGGCCAAGTGATTAAGGCATAACCACCTGCAATCTCGGACAGGAGTTCCGGACTTCTCCGGAAATTCCCGACCCGGAAGGATCGGGAATTGAGTAGCCGAGGCCCAAGGGCCCCGGCAATAGTCTTAGGCCGTGACCGACGACGGGTCGATCTTGACGCCCGGACCCATGGTCGAGGAGATCGCTACGCGCTTGACGTAGTTACCCTTGGCGCCAGCCGGCTTTGCCTTGATGACGGCGTCAGCGAAGGCCTTGATGTTTTCTTCCAGAGCCTTGGCGTCGAAGGAAGCCTTGCCGATGCCGGCGTGGACGATACCAGCCTTCTCGACGCGAAACTCGACAGCGCCGCCCTTGGATGCCTTGACGGCACCAGCAACGTCCATCGTAACCGTACCAACCTTCGGGTTCGGCATCATGCCACGCGGGCCGAGAACCTTACCGAGGCGGCCGACGAGCGGCATCATGTCCGGGGTCGCGATGCAACGATCGAAGTCGATCTTGCCGCCCTGGACGATTTCCAGCAGGTCTTCTGCGCCGACGATGTCTGCGCCAGCAGCCTTGGCTTCATCAGCCTTGGCGCCACGTGCGAAGACAGCAACGCGAACGTCGCGGCCGGTGCCGTTCGGCAGGTTGACAACGCCACGAACCATCTGGTCGCGTGACGCGGGTCAACGCCGAGGTTCATTGCGATTTCGACGGTTTCGTCGAACTTGGCAACCGCACGTTCCTTGACCATCGAAATGGCGTCGGAAAGAGCTACGAGCTTGGTCGGATCAACGCCTTCGCGGATCTTCTGAATACGCTTTGCAAGCTTTGCCATGATCAAGCCACCACTTCCAGGCCCATGGAGCGGGCAGAGCCCTCAACCATCAGCATTGCGCCTTCGACGTCGGCTGCATTGAGATCCTTCATCTTACCTTCGGCGATCGCACGGACCTGAGCCTTGGTGATGGTGCCGACCTTGGCGCCCTTACCAGGCGTCTTGGAACCGGAGGTGATCTTTGCTTCCTTCTTCAGCCAGTAAGTTACCGGCGGCTGCTTCATTGCGAAGGTGAAGGACTTGTCCTGGTAATAGGTGATGACGACCGGGATCGGCATACCCTTTTCCATTTCCTGCGTGGCGGCATTGAACGCCTTGCAGAATTCCATGATGTTGATGCCACGCTGACCAAGCGCCGGGCCGATCGGCGGGGACGGGTTAGCCGATCCTGCCTTGACCTGAAGCTTGAGCTGGCCTGCTACTTTCTTAGCCATTTCTCTCTGCCTTTTCGTTTACGGATCGGCGAGCCGACCCAGATAGCCGGACAAGCCGGCGGCTGCGGTTGCGTGGTCCGGAAGAGACATCCGGCTAAGACGCCTTCCCTCCCACGCGATTGCGGCAAACGCCGCGCGAGGCCGCCGCCAAAAAGCGACAGCCCCAATTCCTTAGATGGTCAGACCTTCTCGACCTGAGCGTATTCCAGCTCGACCGGGGTCGCACGACCGAAGATCGACACTTCGACCTTGAGGCGCGAACGCTCCTCATCGACATCCTGAACAACGCCGTTGAACGACGCGAACGGACCGTCGGAGACGCGAACCTGCTCGCCGATCTCGAACGAGATCGAGGACTTCGGACGCTCGACGCCTTCCTGGACCTGGCCCAGAATGCGCTCGGCTTCGAAATCCGGGATCGGAACCGGCTTATTGTCGGAACCGAGGAAGCCAGTCACCTTCGGCGTGTTCTTGATGAGGTGATAGGCCTCATCCGTCAGGTTGGCGCGCACCAGCACGTAACCCGGGAAGAACTTACGCTCGCTGTCGACCTTGCGACCGCGACGGACTTCAACAACCTTCTCAGTCGGAACGAGGATCTTCTCGAACAGGTGCTCAAGCCCTTTCTGGCGAGCCTTGTTCTCGATGTCGTCTGCGACCTTCTTTTCAAAATTCGAGTATGCGTGAACGATATACCAGCGCGCCGCCATCTTCAGTCTCCAACAATCAAATGCTGACGTTCAGCACGAGACGCAGCAGCCAGCCAATGAGCTGATCGGCAGCAAAGAAGAACAGCGCCGCCACAACAACCATAACCAGAACCATAGCCGTCGAGATCGTCGTCTCGCGACGCGAAGGCCAGGTGATTTTCAACGCTTCGGAACGAACCTGCTTGAAGAACGCTACCGGACTGGTTTTCGATGCCATCGTTACCCACGCAATTACGGCGCGTAAAGCCGATCTTGATCAGCCCCACGCACCGCGTGTCTGTTTTGCCCCTACATAAACACCGACAATTCCTTTCACAAGGAGAAAATCAGCATTCGATGAAATTTGTCGAACCACGGGCGCCTGCCTTTCGGCGTCGCACTGATTTGATCGCGATCGACTTTATCTTAAGTGGCAGGGGCAGCCGGGCTTGAACCGACGACCTGCGGTTTTGGAGACCGCCGCTCTACCAACTGAGCTATACCCCTTCAGCGTCTGGCAACCGTCGGAAGCTTGTTCCGCTACCGGTCACCGCCGGCTAGGTGCTCCCTTTAAGATGCGAATCTCGGCTTGGCAAGAGCGCATTTGAAAGGGATGCATTTTTTTCAACAGGATGGATCAGCGAAATTTGTCGGATCCATCGTTGACGCGCACGGTCGCAAGCGCCGGTTCCGGCGGACCGATGAAGATTTCCTTGCCCGGCAATTCCAGCCCTGCAGGCAGCAGAGAGCCGCTGCGCTGCTCCTGCGGAACGGGCAGGCGCTTCCAGGCCAGCCGCGGCGGGACAGGAACGAAGGCACCCGGCTCGTTTACGAGACCGTCGCGAATGCGGCCGACGATCGTCTCGATCGCAAGCTTGCGCCCTTCCCTGTTGTAGAAATTGCCCTTCACCTGGATTGTCGCGCCGATGGCGGCAATGAAAGCTGTCAGAAGCTTCTGGTCGATCGGCTCCGGCGTCTTCCAGAACGAATCGATTCCGCCCTGATGGGTCATGCCGGGGATGTCATAGACAGCAGCCCCCAGCGCGATGGTCGGGACATTGGCGCGAAGGCTCTGCAACGCGGTCGTCGAGTTGACGACGATCACACCGGCTGACTGATTGAGGACCGGCGCAAGCTCCCCCTCTTCCATGAAAAGGACACGCCCCTTCACCCGATGCTTGTCGGCAATGCGGGCGACGACCTTGGCCCAGCCTTCCATGTCATTGTCGAGCGGGTGCTGCTTGACGACGAGACGGCTCTTGTCCGGCGCGTGGCGCGCGAAGGAATACACCACCTCGTCCAGCATCTGCGACAGGTGACGGTACTGGGAGTTACCCCGGATCTGATAATCGCTCTGCAGTTGCAATGCGAGCAGGTAGGTCTTCGGAGCATTCTCTGCAAAGAAGTCCGCCGGCAGACGGTGGCGCTTACGCACCATGCGCGGCAGCCAGGACAGGTAGTCGATCAGCGGATCGTAGTATTTGTCCGAACGATAAAGCGGATAGAGAGGCCGACCGAAATAGCTCGCGAGATTGTAGATGACCTCGTTGGTGGCTTCCTGTTCGAATGTATGGGCGTATTTCGCCTTCATGTCGGGCGGCGACATGCCGTCGGCGATCTTCATGATTGCCGCCGGATCATCCGGGAAATGCGAGAAACGGCCCATGCCATCGCGCTCAAGCGTGATCCAGTCCGGCCGTAGATAGCCGAACTCGACCGCATAACAGCGCACACCGAGCTTACGTCCGACGCGGGCCGCCAGGCGGTGATACGGAAGGCGGTCGGCATAGTAGACGATATCGGTGATGGCTTCGCGGCGGATGAGGTCGGCGAGGTATCGCGGCCAGCGGCGCAGCGTCCCACGGTAATTGATCGCACCACGCTTGCGCCAGTAAAGAAGATCGCCGAAGGAGAAGTTTACCCGCTTGGTGTCGATCCCCTGCGCTTCGAAGCCATCGGATAGCTCGCGCCAGAATACAGAGGGGGGACCTTGCAGGAAGAGTACTTTTGTCATGCGAAAGCCGGCGCCCTCTGGTTTACGCTGACCGATGGATCGGCAACGACAAGATGCTGCATTCAAGGAAATGTCATTAAAGAGTGTGCTTTATTTTGATCAACAAGGCATCCCCGTCAATGCAAAACCATGTCTCTACCGGACATATCCTGTGAGGAGTGTGACTTGAATACCCGCACATTTCTCTTCCTTCAGGGCCCGGCGTCGCCATTCCTGAGACGCTTGGCCGCAGCCGTGGAAGGCCGGGGCGCCGCAGTCCGGCGAATCAATTTCTCTCTCGGAGATGCCGTCTTCTGGTGGCCGAAACATGGCGACTGGTTCACCGGGAGGCAAAAAGACTGGCCGGATTTTCTTCGGCGTTACATTTCGAAACACAGGGTTAGCGATGTGTTAATGCTGGGCGACGGGCGGCCGGTGCATGCGATCGCCGCCGACGTGGCCATATCGCTCGGCGTCCGCGTCCATATTCTCGAACATGGCTATCTGAGGCCTGACTGGCTGACGGTGGAGCCGGACGGCATGTCGGCGCATTCACGCTTTCCCCATGATCCGGCGCTGATCGCCGCGCTCGCCGAAGATCAGCCACCGGCCGACACGACGCGGCTCTTCCGTTCCAGCTTCCTCACCTACGCGCTCTACGACCTTGCCTATCATGTTCCGAACGTTGCGCTCGGCTGGCTCTTCCACCGGCATTACCGGACGCATGGCGCAGCCCATCCGGTCGTCGAATACAGCGGCTGGATCGGCAAGGCCTTCAACAGGAAAAGGAGACTGCGGAAGGCGGAAGAAGCAATCCGGAAGTGGGCAAGTCACCATCGGAGACCGGGAGTGCCAATGTCGCACCGCTCTTCTTCTTTCCGCTGCAACTGCCGGGGGATTACCAGATCATCCGGCATGCGCCGGGGGGAAATCTCTTTCGGATCGTCGAGGCCGTCATCGGCTCATTCGCCCGTCATGCGCCCGCCGATGCGCGACTGCTGTTCAAGGTCCACCCGATCGACAATGGCCTGTCACGCTGGCCCTCACGTATTTCAGATTCTGCGCAGCGCCTCGGCGTGGCGGATCGCGTCTTTCTCGCCGATGGCGGCGATACCGATGCGCTGATCGCACAGTCAGCGGGGATCGTCACCGTCAATTCGACGGTGGGGCTGACGGCGCTCTATGCGGCAAAGCCGGTGATCGCGCTTGGCGCCGCCGTCTATGACGTGCCGGGCCTGACCTCGCAGGAGCCGCTGGCCCGTTTCTGGCACGCTCCGGCACCGCCGGATCCGGCGCTGCTCGACCGGTTTCTGAGGGCGCTTGCAGCAACGACGCAGGTGCGTGGCGGCTTCATCGGCGAAGAGGCGATTGCGACGGGCGTGAAAACCGTCTCTGCAAGGTTGCTGGAGGCCGAGCGCCTGCCCGTCTCTTTCCGAAAGGATCGCAGCACCAAACACTTTCGCTATGAAACGGAGCTTCTTGCGCCTATCGACTGAGGTGCAGTCGGCGCAGTTCTCCATCCAAAGCCCGATAACGAAAAGGCCCCGCTGTTTCCAAGCGAGGCCCTTTTTATTCATGCATCTATCGATTACTCGATGATCGAGCAACGATGCCGGCGCCGCCCGAAACCGCGCT
>CABHNZ010000044.1 GCA_902167985.1 Shinella sp. UYSO24 | reverse complement strand
GGGTTGTTGCCGCAGCCGCAGCCGCAGCCGCAGCCGCAGCCGCAGCCGCAGCACAGCCCTAGGCGGCCGCGCGCGGCCGGTTATCCGTCGCGGCCGGTCAGCGCCATGATCTTTTCGCGCAGGATGCGGGCCATGTTGCGGGTGTTGCGATAGAGGTGGAGCTGGGTTGCCACCTGGCGCACGTCGCGGTCGACCGTCCGGTTGAGGCCGATCACCAGCGTGCCCATGTCCTCGCGCTCTTCCCACATCCGGCTCATGATCGGATGGTCGGGCACGGCGCAGCTATCGGTGCGGATGATGTTCGGGTCATCCAGATGCCAGTCGGTGAGCTTCATGATCAGGAGCTTGCCGGGCGAGAACTGGGCATAGGCCTCGTCATAGGCGGTCTTCCACGTATAGGCTTCACCGGACATCAGGAAGACGACGATCGAGGCGATCGCCCGGCCGTCGAGATCGATCGTGTGGATACGCACCGCATCGATCTCGGCCAGATTGGTGATGCCCTCGCGGGCGAAGGCGGCGCGGAAGCGGTCGCTGATCAGCGCCGAGCGCTTGCGGCCCTTCCAGCCCTTGGCCTCCAGAGAGAGAAACTCCTCCATCCGCAGCCGGATCTCTTCCGGCTGGCGGGCGACGGAATAGGTGAGGTCGCCAAGCTTCTCCAGCCGGCGCCATTGGCGGCGCATTTCGCGGACGTGATGCGAGGAGACGGCATGCTTGAGATAGGCGTCGCCGTCGAGCTCGCTTTCCAGCATCGGCCGGCGGACCGGATCGGTGACGGCGACCGGAAGATCGCGGCCGATCGCGACCGCCCTTGCGAGCTGGGCGAAGCGGCCATTGAGCTTGACATCGGGGACGACCAGGATCTGCGGCAGGCGGGCATGGCGCACGGCCAGGCCATCCAGAAGATTGTCGATCGTCTCGGCGGCATCCTCGGCATCGACCAGCGGCGTGCCGAGCGGACCGAAGGGATTGGCCCAGGCGCGGATGATCGGGGCGCCCATGGAGAAGCCGGGCTTCTCGATGGTGAAGGGCATCAGCAGGCGCATGCGCGAGCGGCGCTCGTCCTCGTCGCGGATCAGCGCGAATTTCACCTGCTTGTCCTCGACACGCGGCATGGCCGGGGCGAGAAGGCGGGCGGAGAAGAAGACATTCGGCTCGACGGCGCGGTGCGAGAGAAATTCCAGCTCTTCCTGCAGCTCATAGCCGAGCGAGGCGGGGTAGAGGCACAGTTCGCGGCCGGGCCGGCCGATCTCAAGGCGCAGGTCTGCCTCCGGCCGGTCCGAGCGCAGAACGTCGCTGCGGCGCGAAGGCGGGGTTTCGTCAGGTGTGCCACCGTTGCGGATCGGAGGTTGCGCCATGGTTCCTTCAAGCCCTCAACGGTCTGGTGGCTGCGGGGCGTATGAAGGCAAAGAGCACGATACCGAGCGTGCGACGGATCGCCAGATGCAGAAGAAGCGTCTCCAGGATCGTCGCACATGCGGTGGCCGTGGCCGCGCCTGCAATCCCCATCTTCGGGATGAGAGTGACATTAAGCCCGATATTGGCCGCGAGAACAACAGCATAGAGAAGAACGCACAGGTTCTGTCGGCCGGCCATGCTGAGCAGCATCTCGCCGGGGCCGATCGTCGCCTTGGTGATGATGCCGGCAAACAGGATCGCCATCAGCATATAACCCTGCGTGAAGCCCGGTCCGAAGAGCGACAGAAGCAGTTCGCCGGCGCCGAGCGCCGCAAGCCCGACCAGAAGCGAGGGCCAGAATGTCCAGCGGGCCGCCTGTCCGGCAAAGGCTGCGAGGCTCGCCTGATCGTTTTCCGCGATCAGCTGCGAGAAGCGCGGGCCGCGACCGCCTTGATGGAGAAATAGACGAACTGCACGAGGACGATGGTCTTTGCCGCCGCGTAATAGACGGCGACTTCCTGCGGCGGCAGATAGAGGCCGACGAAGATCACGTCGGCATTGGTCAATAGAAAGCCGATGCCGTCGATCAGGAACCAGACGAGCGAGAAGCGGAACCAGCTGGCGATCTCGAAGCGGCGTGCGCCCGCGCCATAATGGCGGGCCAGCCGGCGGATGACGCGAAAGAGCTGGGTGAGCGTCGTGACATAGGTGGCGGCCAGTGCTGCCTGCATGGCGGTGACGGCCGTGTGTTCGGCGCCGATCAGGATTGCCGCGATCATGAAGAGAAGAATGAGCGTCGGGCGGATGAGATAGGTCGGGCTCAGCGCCATCACCGTCCAGTTGTTGGAGCGGGCGGTGCCATCCAGCACATCGCCGAGCGCGATCATCGGCATGGTGAAGAAGGCGATCGAGACGGGGATGAGGTAGTAGGGCTCGATCCTGTCGCCGAAGACGTGGAGGAAGACGAGCCCGAGGCCGGCGATCGTGGTGGAAGAGGCAAGCGCCACCAGCCGCGATGTCAGGTTCAGCCCGCGGATCGCGGCGATATCGCCGGCCGCCTTGTGCTGGTGCAGGAAGCGGATCACCGAGGTGTGGAAGCCGAGGCAGGAGAGATTGCCCGCGAGGATGACCAGAACCCAGACGAAGGCGAAGATGCCGTATTCGAATTCGCCCATGACGCGGGCAAGCAGGATCTGCGAGACGAAGGCGATCGCTGCCGAGACGATGCGGATGATGAAGGCGGAGGCGGCTCGCCGCTGCGCCATCGCCGTCTCGCCGGCATCGGTCGCTGCCTCTTTCAGCTTTTTCAACAGCGGTTGCAGCCGGCTGCGCAGGGCAGGCGGCAACAGTCTTTGCGCTGTTTCGATGGCGATCATGAGAGACACGCAATACTCGCGATAGGCAACTGATCCTGCCGTCCAGATTGCCATGGGGCGGTTAAGAAACGGTTGGGTCATGGTGGCGAAAGCGGAAACGCCACCCGAATGGGTGCCAGACTGCTCGGGCGCCGGATGACCGGCAAAGGCCCGAAACCTCGCCTCCGTCATGCTCCGGCTTGTCCGGAGCATCTGTCCACGTTTGATTTCGGTTAGGTGGTCAGATCCTCGGGACGAGCCCGAGGATGACGAAATCGAACGATGGATAGCCTGTCAGAAAAAAGAAAACGCCACCCCGAGGGATGGCGTTTCGATTTTGCTGTCCTGTGTCGTTCAAACCGGCATCAGGCCTGTTCGAAGGCGCCGTGGCAGTGCTTGTACTTCTTGCCCGAGCCGCAGGGGCAGGCTTCGTTGCGGCCGACCTTGCCCCAGGTGGACGGATCTTCCGGATGGCGGTCGGCGGGGGCGGCGATGAAGTTTTCCGCGTCGGCGCCCGACATCTGGTCATAGCCCGTAACCGGATCGACATGGTGTTCGCCGAAGACCGGCGGCGGTTCGATCGGCTCCGGGTTCTGCACCAGCTCGACGCGCATCAGCTGTGCGGTCACGGCTTCGCGCAGGTTGGCAAGCAGGGCCTGGAAAAGTTCGAAGGCTTCGGCCTTGTATTCCTGCAGCGGATCGCGCTGGGCATAGCCGCGGAAGCCGATGACGGAACGCAGATGGTCTAGGTTGACGATATGCTCGCGCCACAGGTGGTCAAGCGTCTGGAGCATGACCGAGCGCTCGACATAGGTCATCACTTCGGCGCCGAAACGCTCCTTGCGGTCGGCGGCTTCCTTGTCGGCCGCTTCGGTGATGCGGGCGCGGATATCGTCCTCGCCGATGCCTTCTTCCTTGACCCAGTCCTCGATCGGCAGCGGCAGGTTCAGGAGGCGCTGGACGTCTTCGTTGAGGCCGGCAGCATTCCACTGTTCGGCATAGGCGCGCTCAGGGATATGCTTGGCGACCATGACCTCGATCACCTCGTTGCGCATGTCGTCGACGACGTCGGAAAGATCTTCCGAATCCATCATCTCGATGCGCTGTTCGAAGATCACCTTGCGCTGGTCATTGGTGACGTCGTCATATTTCAGAAGGTTCTTGCGGATGTCGAAGTTGCGGGCCTCGACCTTCTTCTGGGCGCGTTCCAGCGCCTTGTTGATCCACGGATGGACGATTGCCTCGCCTTCCTTCAGGCCAAGCTTGGTCAGCATGCCGTCCATGCGGTCGGAGCCGAAGATGCGCATCAGGTCATCCTGAAGCGACAGGTAGAATTTCGAGCGGCCCGGATCGCCCTGACGGCCGGAACGGCCGCGCAGCTGGTTGTCGATGCGGCGGCTTTCGTGGCGTTCGGTGGCGATGACGTAGAGGCCGCCGGCTTCCAGTGCCTTGACCTTGAGTTGCTTGACCTCGGCGCGGATCGCCGCTTCCCTGGCCGCGCGCTCCGCCTCGTCCTCGATGCCTTCGAGTTCGTGATCGAGGCGCATGTCGATATTGCCGCCGAGCTGGATGTCGGTACCGCGGCCGGCCATGTTGGTGGCGATCGTGACGGCACCCGGCGCACCGGCCTGCGACACGATATAGGCTTCCTGCTCGTGGTAACGGGCGTTCAGAACCTGGAACTTGTCGAAGCCGGACTGGCGCAGCATGTTGGCGAGCAGTTCGGACTTTTCGATCGAGGTCGTGCCGACGAGAACCGGCTGGCCGCGTTCATGGGCGGCCTTGATCTCGACGATGATCGCCTGGAACTTCTCTTCGAAGGTGCGATAGACCTCGTCATCCTCGTCGATACGCTGGATCGGCAGGTTGGTCGGAACCTCGATGACTTCGAGCTTGTAGATATTGCCGAATTCTTCGGCTTCCGTCTGTGCCGTACCGGTCATGCCGGCCAGCTTGTCGTACATGCGGAAATAGTTCTGGAAGGTGATCGAGGAGAGCGTCTGGTTCTCCGGCTGGATCTGCACCTTTTCCTTGGCTTCGAGTGCCTGGTGCTGGCCTTCCGAATAACGGCGGCCCGGCATCATGCGGCCGGTGAATTCGTCGATGATGACGATCTCGCCGTTGCGGACGATATAGTCCTTGTCGCGGGTGAAGAGCTTGTGGGCCTTCAGCGCGTTGTTGATGTGGTGAACGATCGCGACATTCTCGACGTCGTAGAGGGATTCACCCTTGAGGAGGCCGGCCTGACGCAGCAGGTTTTCAAGCTTTTCCGTGCCTTCCTCGGAGAAGTTGGCGGAGCGCTGCTTCTCGTCGATCTCGTAGTCTTCGGCCGAGAGCATCGGGATGAAGGCGTCGATCGTGTTGTAGAGATCGGAGCGGTCGTCGAGCGGGCCGGAGATGATCAGCGGCGTGCGCGCTTCATCGACGAGGATCGAATCCACTTCGTCGACGATGGCGTAGAAATGGCCGCGCTGCACCATCTGGCCGCGGTCGTATTTCATGTTGTCGCGCAGATAGTCGAAGCCGAGCTCGTTATTCGTCGCGTAGGTGATGTCGCAGGCATAGGCGGCGCGGCGCTCGTCATCCGACAGGCCGTGCATGATGACGCCGGTGGAGAGGCCCATGAAGCTGTAGAGGCGGCTCATGATGCCGGCGTCGCGGCTTGCAAGGTAATCGTTGACGGTGACGACGTGGACGCCCTTGCCGGCCAGCGCGTTCAGATAGACCGCCAGCGTACCGACCAGCGTCTTGCCTTCGCCCGTCTTCATTTCGGCGATGGCGCCGTCATGCAGGATCATGCCGCCGGTCAGCTGGACGTCGAAATGACGCATGCCGAGGACGCGACGGGAAGCTTCGCGCACAACCGCGAAGGCCGGGATCAGGAGATCGTCGAGGGTCTTGCCATCGGCCAGCATCTGGCGGAACTCGGCGGTCTTGTTCGCCAGTTGCTCGTCGGTCAGGGCCTTGGTCTTCTCCTCGATCGCGCTGATGGAGGCGACTTTCGGAGTATAACCACGGACGCGGCGATCGTTTGCCGAACCGAAGATTTTGCGGGCGATGCCGCCGAGGCTGACCATACGAATGGTCCTTTCTGATCTCAGACCCAAGGGATCGCGAGGCCGACTGCCAGTCCAAAACAGACCCGGCAAAAGACCCGCTACGCCCGGAAACTCTTCTGGACGCGAAGTTGCGTGACAGATAAGAGGGGGGTCGAATTATGTCAACGGTAATGGCCGATACAGAATGGCCACAATCCGGTGTTTGTGAAGGAATTCCGGCCGGTCTCAGGTGTTCTTTGACCGGTATCCAAGTCGAAAGGTAACTCGATGCTTCGCCACAAACTCTTCGCAACGGCTGCGTTCGCTGTCGCGATCTCCCTGCAGGTTCCCGCCTTTGCGCAGGACGATCCGGTCGTCGCCAAGGTCGGTAAACTGGAGATCCATCAGTCCGAGCTCGATATTGCCGTACAGAACCTCGACCCGCAGTTCGCCCAGCTGCCGGACGACCAGAAGAAGGTCGCAGCCCTTTCCGGCGCCATCGACGTGAAGCTGCTTGCCAGCGATGCGATGGGTGAAAAGCTGCAGGACACCGACGATTTCAAGAAGCGCATGGCCTATATCCAGGACCGTGAGCTGCATAACGCCTATTTCCGCAAGCATGTCGTCGATGCGACGACCGATGCCGAAGTAAAGGCCCGCTACGACAAGGAAATCGCCTCGCTGCCGAAGCAGGAAGAGATCCATGCCGCGCATATCCTGGTGAAGACCGAGGATGAGGCCAAGCAGATCATTGCCCAGCTCGACAAGGGCGCGGATTTCGCCGCCCTCGCCAAGCAGCATTCGCAGGACTCGAACAAGGATGACGGCGGCGATCTCGGCTGGTTCGGCCATGGCCGCATGGTGCCGGAATTCGAAACGGCCGCATTCGCGCTGAAGAAGGGCGAATACACCAAGACCCCGGTCAAGACCCAGTTCGGCTACCACGTCATCAAGCTGGAAGACACCCGCATCGCTCCGCCGCCGCCGTTCGAGCAGGTCGAGGATCAGGTCAAGCAGCTCGTCATGCGTGACAAGTATGTCGCCCTCATCGATGCTGCCAAGAAGACGCAGACGGTCGATATCGTCGATCCGGCTCTCAAGAAGGGCTATGACGACGTCAGCAAGATGCAGCAGGATGGCGGCGATGCCGCAGCAGCGCCTGCTGCTCCGGCCGAAGCGCCGAAGCCTTAATCGTCTTAAAACATGGGCCCGGTCATGCCGGGCCCTTTCATATCCAGATCACGGGTTCCCAACGATGTCCGCTACCGTTTCGCCGCTCGCTCCGAAATCCTATCCCGCCATGCCGTCGCTGCGCGGCGTGCGTATGGCGACTGCCGCTGCCGGCATCAAGTACAAGAACCGTACCGACGTGCTGTTGATGGTGTTCGACCGTCCGGCTGCGGTTGCCGGCGTCTTCACCAAATCCAAGTGCCCTTCGGCGCCCGTCGATTTCTGCCGCCAGAACCTTCCGCATGGCACGGCCCGCGCCGTCGTCGTCAATTCCGGCAATGCCAATGCCTTTACCGGCGTCAAGGGCCGGGCCGCGACGGCGCTTACCGCCAAGTCGGCTGCAGAGGCTGTCGGCTGCGACGAGACCCAGGTCTATCTCGCCTCGACCGGCGTGATCGGCGAGCCGCTCGATGCGACGAAATTTGCCGGCGTGCTCGGCGAGATGAACACGACCGCGACCGGCGATTTCTGGCAGGAAGCGGCCAAGGCGATCATGACCACGGATACCTATCCGAAGGTTGCCACCCGCACTGCCGAGATCAACGGTGTCACCGTGACGATCAACGGTATTGCCAAGGGTGCCGGCATGATCGCGCCCGACATGGCGACCATGCTCTCCTTCGTCGTCACCGACGCCGATATTTCGTCTTCTGCCCTGCAGTCGATGCTCTCTGCCGGCGTCGAGCCGAGCTTCAACTCGATGACCGTCGACAGCGACACCTCGACATCCGACACGCTGATGCTGTTTGCCACGGGTGCTGCCGCCGAAGACGGCCAGACGCAGATCACCGACGCAAGCGACCCGGCGCTTTCCTCCTTCCGTGCAGCGCTCGACGCGCTCCTCAAGGATCTCGCCATTCAGGTGGCACGCGACGGCGAAGGTGCGACCAAGATGCTCGAAATCACCGTCACCGGTGCCGAGAGTGACGCCGCCGCCAAGACGATCGCACTGTCGATCGCCAATTCTCCGCTGGTCAAGACGGCTGCTGCCGGCGAAGATGCCAATTGGGGCCGTATCGTCATGGCCGTCGGCAAGGCCGGCGAAGCGGCCGATCGCGACAGGCTGGCCATCTGGTTCGGCGATGTCCGCGTGGCCGTCAACGGCGAGCGCGATCCTCCTATTCGGAAGACGCGGCGAGCGCCGTCATGAAGAAGCAGGACATTCCGGTGAAGGTCGAGATCGGTCTCGGCACAGGCACGGCCACCGTGTGGACCTGCGATCTCACCAAGGAATATGTCGCCATCAACGGCGATTACCGGAGCTGACTTAGACTGATGCAGGCATTTTCACCACGCACCGATCTGCCGCTCGTCAGGCGTCTGGAAGCCGTCGGCTTCCGGGCCTGGCCGGCATCGTCGACCGCTTATGACGGAAGCTGGCAGGTGCGTCTCACCGGCGGTCATCCCTCGAAGCGGCTCAATTGCGTCGTGCCGCTCGATCCGTCCGATTGCAGTGATCTCGATCTGAGGCTCGAAAAGGCCCGCAAGCGTTTCGATGCCTATGGCCGGGCGCTGACCGTGCGCGAGACGCCGCTTGCGGCACCGCAGCTCGTCGATCATCTGAAGGCCTGCGACTGGCAGGTTGTCGAGACGGTCGATGTGATGACGGTCGATCTGACGTCGCTTGCTCTACCGGAAATGCTCGATTATCTGCCGAGCCATGATGTCGGCCGGTTTGTCGATGCGGTACTCGCGGTCGACAAGGATGTCGGCGCGTCGAAGCCGGCGATCGCCGAAATCCTGAGCTCGATCAAGCCGCCATCGGCCTTCTTCATCAAGGAAAATCCGGCCGATGGTCCGGTTGCCGTGGCGCTTTGCGTGCAGGACAATGATCTTCTCGGCCTGATGTCGTTTGCCGTTGCCGCACATCGCAAGCGCAACGGCATAGGCACGGAAATCCTCGCCTCGGCCTTGCGCTGGGCCCGGATCAGCGGCGCCCGGTCCGCCTGGCTGCAGGTCGTTTCCGACAATGAGCCGGCAATCGGGCTCTATCGCAAGTTCGGTTTCCGCAAGGCCTATGAATATCGCTACTGGCGGCCCCAAGGCTGAATAAGCCGGGTTGAAGGAGTTTTCGATGAGCGACACGACACAGCGCCGGCCGGCCGCAAGCTTCTGCTGGTTTCGGCCTGCGCGCTTCTCGATGCGGATGGCCGCGTACTTCTGGCGCAGCGGCCGGAGGGCAAGTCGCTTGCCGGCCTGTGGGAATTTCCCGGCGGCAAGGTTGAAGCGGGCGAGACACCCGAGGAGACGCTGGTGCGCGAACTCGACGAGGAGCTTGGCATTCAGACAAAGGTTGCCTGCCTCTCGCCGCTGACCTTTGCCAGCCATTCCTACGAGACCTTCCATCTGCTCATGCCGCTATATGTCTGCCGTCGCTACGAGGGCATCCCGACCGGGCGGGAGGGCCAGGCGATCAAATGGGTGAAGCCGCAGAACCTGCGCGACTACCCGATGCCGCCGGCCGACGAGCCGCTGATCCCGATCCTGCAGGATCTTCTGCTCTCACCCTAAGAAATCTGCGTAAAATTGCGGTGGAAGAATTCAGATCCTGTTAAGGTTTGATTCAACCAGTCATGCGATAGTCAGAGCCTCTTCGAGTGACTGCGTGACGAGGCTACCCCGCATGGATGAGCAATTCTGGAAAACAGTGCGGGAAAAGCACCAGGAAACCTACCGTTCCAGCCGCACCGGTGCGCTCAATATCGCGCTTCTTTTCGGGACGGCAGCGATCGCTCTGGCGCTCATTCTCACGCCGATGCTCACCAGCCATGACGACCGCAGCAAGATTGCCAGCGTCAAGCAGGACTTCGACATGATCAGCACAGGCTCGATCCCGAAGCAGCAATCGACGACCACGACCGATGCGGACGGCAAGCGCTACACGATCCGTCGCAGCGTGCTGCAGGATACGCCCGGCTCCGTCTGCATCGTGCAGGGCTATAACGGCGGCAGCGAGTGCTGATTGTTAACGCTTTGTCGATAGTTTGACAGGCGCCGAGGAGAAGATCTCCAGAAAAAGGGACCATTCATGCACCTCTTGCAGGCATTCCTGCGCGACAAACGCGGCGCGACGGTGGTTGAATACGGGCTTCTGGTCTCGATCCTTGCCGTCACGCTGGCGGCTGCTCTTGGCAATTACTATGATCTGATGAACAACATGTTCGGCAAGATCAGCAATACGCTGAACAGTTCCGGGCAGTAATCGCGGCACTCGGCATTTACTGCGTGTCACCCGGTTTCGTTTCCGCTCCATCCTCTGCCGGTGCGGCCTGACGCAGGGCATCGGCGAGACGCATCTTGGCCGATCCCGGCTTCAGCGGCTTTGCCTGGCTTTCATGCGGTGCCCAGCCCGAGGCATAGATGATCGAGAAGGTCGCCCGGATGCGGCCGTCCGGATCCGAATAGCGTTCCGCATAAAGTTCCGCCGCACGCAGGAAGAAAGCTCTCGTCACCGGTTTGCGGCTGCGGCCGGCCAGCGGGTTTGCCATGCCCATGGCACGCAGATCACGCATCAGCGGGAAGAGGCTGTCATAGCGCACCGTGTAGGTTTCGGCATCGATCACCGGCAGGGCAAAGCCGGCCCGCTGCATCAGCCCGCCGACATCACGCACATCGGCAAACGGGATGACGCGGGGGCTGGCGCCGCCGCTCAATTCCTCTTCAGCCGACAGAAGGACGTCGCGCAATTCCTGCAATGTGCCGGCGCGGGGATGGCGGCCAGCATCAGCCCGTCCGGCTTCAGGGCATGGCGGATGCGGAAGAGGGCGCCGGGCAGGTCGTTGACGAGATGCAGCGACAGGGGTGCCAGAACGAGATTGACGGAGGCCTGCGGCATCGGCACGTCGCCAAGGGGAGCCGTCTCGATCACTTCGTTGGCGGCGGCGAAATCCTGAGAGGTCTCGATGCGCCGAATGGTCTCGATGCGGCCGGTGGCAAGCGCTTCTTCCGCGACGATGCCGGTTGCGCCATGCAGTTCGACGGCCGTCTCGAAGCGCCGCTCGACCACGGAAAGGCGGTCTGCGAGTTCCTGTGCGGCGCGTTCGAGAAGAAAGGCTGCCGACGGATCGGGATGCCGCATGGCCTTTTCGCGGTGTCTGCCCGCCAGTTCCTCGTCGAAGATGATATCCATGATGCCTGCCCGTGCTTTGTCTCGCAAAGGCGCGCTCCCGGCGCTATTGTCAAGCCATGCCGCTTCATCCCGTGTTTCGCAGTGATGAGCTTTCCGCCTCTGCCCGGTCGGTTGCCGGGCGGATCCTGCCGCATGCTGCGGCGATCGGCGGGCGGCTGGCCGATCTCCTCTATCCGCCGATCTGTGCGGGATGCGGCATCCGCAATGGCAGCCACCGGGCGCTCTGCCCGTCCTGCTGGTCGTCGATGCGCTTCATCGAGCGGCCCTATTGCGAAGTGCTCGGCCTGCCATTCTCGCATGATCCGGGGCCGGGCATGCTCTCGGCACAGGCGATCGCCGAGCCGCCTCCCTTCGACCGGCTGCGGTCCGTCGCGCTTTACGAAGGGGTGGCACGGCAATTGGTGCAATCGCTGAAATATCGCGACCGGACAGAACTTGCCGCGATGATGGCGCTCTGGATGGTGCGGGCAGGCGGCGAGCATCTGAGGGGCTGCGATGCGATCCTGCCGGTGCCGCTGCATCCGGCCCGGTTTCTGGCGCGGCGGTTCAACCAGTCGGCGGAGCTTTCCCGGCAGATGGCGGCGCTTGCCGGCCGGCCGCATCTGAGCGGCGCGCTCGTGCGTCGCAAAAGGACAGCCCGGCAGGTCGGGCTTTCGGCCCGCGCCCGGCGGGACAATGTGCGGGCAGCCTTCAGGGTGGCAGAGGGCCGCGAGGACGAGATTTTCGGCAAGCGGCTGGTGCTTGTCGATGATGTCTTTACCACCGGTGCCACCGTCTCTTCCGCGACAAGGGCGCTGAAGCGTGCAGGTGCTGCGGAGGTCACGGTTTTGACCTTTGCAATGGCCGTTTCCACGACTATATGACGGTGTATGACAAACGCGCGCGGCGCGTTCCCGTCCTTCTCTCCCAACGAGAACCGTCGCGCTACAAGAGATCCCGATGACTGCCCAAAAAGGGCTGCCGGGAGATGGAACGATTATGGCAGACGTCATCATCTATACCCGCGAATATTGCGGTTACTGCGCCCGCGCCAAGGCGCTCCTCACCTCCAAGGGTGTCGACTTCACCGAGCATGATGCGACTTTCTCGAAGGAGCTGCGCGCCGAAATGATCGAGAAGTCGAATGGCGGCTCGACCTTCCCGCAGATCTTCATCGACGGCCAGCATGTCGGCGGCTGCGACGACCTGCATGCGCTCGACCGGGCCGGCAAGCTGGATCCGCTGCTGGCCGCCTGAGACGGCCGCCCGTATCTCCATTCGTCCTAATTCGCCGAGGGCATGCCGATGACCATCGCGGTCGCAGCCATCCAGATCTATTCCGGGGTCGATCCTCAGGACTGTGCCGCCGATATGGATTTCGCGGCGGTGACGGCTGCCTTGGCCGCGGTGATGGCGGGAGCAGCGGCATGATCAAGTATTCGCTTTCCTGCGACAACGGCCATTCCTTCGAAGGCTGGTTTTCGACCAGTGCCGATTTCGACCAGCAGGTCGCGAGCGGGTTTCTCACCTGTCCGACCTGCAATTCGGCGGCGATCTCGAAGTCGCTGATGGCGCCTTCGGTCTCGACGGCACGCAAGAAGGAAGCCAAGCAGCAGATGGCGATGGATATCGCCCGCCGCGAGGCCATGGCGAAGCTGCGCGAAGCCGTCAATCACATCCGCTCGAATGCGGAGGATGTCGGCGAGCGTTTTCCTGAAGAAGCCCGCAAGATCCATTATGGCGAGGCGGATGCCCGCGGCATCATCGGTGAGGCAAGCCTTGCGGATGTGCGCGAACTCATCGACGAGGGCATTGAGATCGCGCCTTGCCGGATCTTCCCGACGAAGGGCATTGAGTTTTTTTGGGGGCGAGATCTCTCAGATCTTGGCGGCGCTTGATCAGGCCGCCCGCACTGCCAGCATCATGTAATTGACATCCATGTCCGGCGACAGGTTCCAGCGGTCCTGCAGGACATTGTAGAAGACGCCGGTGCGGTGGACGATCTCCATGCCCGACGCGTTGATCGGCTTTTCCAGCTCTTCCGGGCGCACCAGCTTTTCATACTGGTGGGTGCCGCGCGGCAGCCAGCGCAGGACGTTTTCGGCAGCGAAGATGGCAAGCGCGCCGGCCTTCAGCGTGCGGTTGATGGTGGCCACGAACATCAGGCCGCCCGGCTTGACCATGCCGGCGCAGGTTCGAACGAAGAAATCGACATCGGCAACGTGTTCGACCACTTCCATATTGAGGACGACGTCGAACATTTCACCGGCAGCCGCGAGATCCTCGGCGGTCACAGCACGGTAATCGACCGGCGTTCCCGTCTCGGCCGCATGGGTGGAGGCGATGCCGATGTTCTTTTCCGACGGGTCGCGCCGACAACCGTCGCGCCCATGCGGGCGATCGGTTCGGAGAGAAGCCCGCCACCGCAGCCGATATCGAGAATGCGAATGCCTTCCAGCGGCCTGTGCGCCTTCGGATCACGGCCGAAATGGGCACAGATGCGCTCGCGGATATAGGCAAGCCGGACAGGGTTGAACTTGTGAAGCGGCTTGAACTTGCCGGTCGGGCTCCACCATTCGGCGGCCATTCTCGAGAACCATTCCACCTGGTCCTTGTCGACAGTCGTTCTTGCGGCCTCGGTCATCGTCGTCATTCCTTTGCGTCGTTGCCTGAAGTCGGACGCTGGGGCGGCGAAGTCAAGGGGGAAGATTGGCAAGCGTGATTGTGTCTCAAGTCGCAGATCGCTCTCTTCTGGGCGGTCAGGATGATCCGCGCACAGAGCCGGGGATGGAGGCCTTCATCGTTGAGAAAGCGCTGGCGGAGTTCGTCGAGGCTTGAGGCGGCCCTGCGGAGGTCGGCGATCCGGTCGTCGTCGACATGGGCGACGCAGCTCGGCAGGCTCGCACAGGCCGTGCCGCTGAGGCCAATCATCTTCTGTGCCCTGACCGCACCCTGCTGATGAGGGGAGGGCAGCATGGGGCCGCGGCAGATGTTTCCACGTCGGCAGCCCCGTCGCCGGCAAAGTCCCACCGTCAGGCTGACAAGAGCCGCAGCCAGACGGTAATTTTCCTCGTGGTTTTCTGCCCGGCGCCGTTCGTATTCGCTGTAGTCGTGCTTTTCCATGTCGGCTCTCCGCGTTTTTCGGCAGGCGCAATACGCCCTTGGCGATCCTGATTTTTTCAAAGTTCGGCCGACACGTCGGGTGCCTCGATTGAGTAATTTATAAGTGACACGCGACGTGCCCCGTTCGGTGTGTTTTTCCACGCAACTCCGGTCCCTCTGCATCGCCGCGTCTGCTTGTGGCTCTTCGGTTCCCATAAGAGGGAACGGCCCGGCGAGTTATGTGCGGCACACGCACGCCCAGCCATCATTGCAGGCCGGAGGGGGACCATTTTCTGCGCAGCCCCCGGATCGGCGCCTGCATCTCGACGCCTTTCCGGATCACCGGTCCCGCCTCGCCGGTGATGCCTGACCGGTGTAGCCGAAGCGGGACGGGATGATTGTGCGCGCGGTTTTCACGAGGGGGATGACGTGGACGGCGTGCAAGCAGAAAAAAATGTACAAGCCGGCGCCGTCAGACCGGGGCATCATGATACCCGGGTGAACATCAGCCAAACCGGCCGTTCATTCATCATTCAGCCGCAAAAGGGAACAATTCAGACAGTCCGAACATTGTCGATGCGGCCGAAACCGGGCGCATCCTAAAAGGACGTTCGGGCAAGCCACGTTCCTCAGGAGGAAACAGGTGAAAAAAATTCTTCTCAGTGCCGCGGCACTTTCGGCCATGGTCGCCTTGCCGTCGATCGCTGATGCCGCCGTGCGAGGTTATGCGACGGCCAACGTGAACATGCGTTCGGGTCCGAGCACCGGCTATCCGGCCGTCACCGTCATTCCGGTCGTGCACCGATCACGATCAACGGCTGCATGAGCAGCGTCAACTGGTGCGATGTGTCCTTCGTCGGAGGCCGCGGCTGGGTCTCGGGCAATTACGTCCAGACCAGCTATCAGTCGAACCGCGTCTATGTAGCACCCGACTATTATCGCGGGCTCGGCATTCCCACGATCACCTTCGACGTCGATACCTATTGGGGTCGCTACTATCGCGGTCGTGATTTCTACCGCGATCGTGGTCGCTGGCGCGATTATGACTGGCGGGCCGATGATCGCTATCAGCCGGCGCCACCTCCGCCGCCGCCGCGCTGGCAGGACAACCGTCCTTCTGGCCCGCCGCCGGGCTGGGATCGTGACGACAATCGCCGTCCGCCGCCGGGCTGGGATCGCAACGATAACCGGCCGGGCTGGGACCGTGACCGCAATAACGACGGCCCGCGTCCGGGCTGGGATCGCGATCGCAACGACGATCGTCGTCCACCGCCGCCGGATCGTGGTCCCGATCGCCGCCCGGATGCAAGGCCTGACCGCCCGGATCGTGGGCCGGACAGAGGTCCCGACAGAGGTCCCGACCGGGGCCCAGACAGGGTCCGGATCGTCAGCCGCCGCCGCAGGTCAACCGTCCGGCTCCGCCTCCACCGCCGCAGGCCGAGCAGCCGCCGCGCAACAATTTCAATACCGGCCCGAACGGTGAGTGCATCGGCCCGAACCGCGCCTGCCGCTAAGCAGGCCGCTTCAAGCAATATTGCCCGGCGCTGCCTCATTGCAGCGCGGGATTTCTTTGTGATCGCCACTCTCGCCGGCGAAAGCGAACCGAAGCGGCCTTTCAGGCCATTGCACCCCTATCGCCTTTTCGATATGACACCCCGGCAAATTCGGGGTCCGTCTGTCAGGCGGGCATGTCAGGTTGACGCTTTCCGGCGATGTCCGGGGAAGCGAATGGGTGGTATCGGTCTGTTATGGCTCGCATCGTCATGAAATTCGGCGGCACGTCTGTTGCCAATCTCGAACGCATCCACAACGTCGCGCGCCACGTCAAACGCGAGGTGGATGCCGGCCATGAAGTGGCGGTCGTCGTCTCGGCCATGTCGGGCAAGACCAACGAGCTCGTCGCCTGGGTACAGGATACGCCGAAGGTCAATGGCGCAAGCTCGCCCTTCTATGACGCCCGCGAATATGATGCCGTCGTCGCTTCCGGCGAACAGGTGACGTCCGGGCTTCTGGCAATTGCGCTTCAGTCGATGGGCATCAATGCCCGTTCCTGGCAGGGCTGGCAGATCCCGATTCGCACCGACAACGCCCATGGCGCGGCGCGCATTCTCGAGATCGACGGTTCCGACATCATCAAGCGGATGGGCGAGGGCCAGGTGGCCGTGGTTGCCGGTTTCCAGGGCATCGGCCCTGACAATCGCCTTGCCACGCTCGGCCGCGGCGGTTCGGACACGTCGGCGGTGGCGATTGCCGCCGCGGTCAAGGCCGATCGTTGCGATATCTATACCGATGTCGACGGCGTCTACACGACCGACCCGCGCATCGTGCCCAAGGCACGCCGCATGAAGAAGGTGTCGTTCGAGGAAATGCTCGAAATGGCCTCGCTCGGCTCCAAGGTGCTGCAGGTGCGCTCCGTCGAGCTGGCGATGGTCCACAAGGTCCGCACTTTCGTGCGCTCCTCTTTTGAAGATCCCGATGCACCGGGCATGGGCGACTTCTTGAACCCGCCCGGTACTTTGATTTGCGACGAGGAAGAGATCGTGGAACAGGAAGTCGTCACCGGCATCGCCTATGCCAAGGATGAAGCGCAGATTTCGCTTCGGCGCGTTGCAGACCGCCCAGGCGTTTCGGCCGCCATTTTCGGCCCGCTGGCCGAAGCCCATATCAATGTCGACATGATCGTCCAGAATATTTCTGAAGACGGTTCGAAGACCGACATGACCTTCACGGTTCCCTCGGGCGATCTGCCCAAGGCGATCAGCGTTCTCGACGCCAACAAGGACAAGATCGGCTTCGATGTCGCGCAGAGCGAATCGGGCCTCGCCAAGGTCTCCGTCATCGGCATCGGCATGCGCAGCCATGCCGGCGTGCTGCGACGGCTTTCAAGGCACTTGCCGAAAAATCCATCAACATCAAGGCGATCACCACGTCGGAAATCAAGATCTCGATCCTGATCGACGGTGCTTATGCCGAACTTGCAGTTCGGACTTTGCATTCCGCCTACGGTCTCGATAAGACTTGATCGAGCGCCGGTCGGCCGCGTCTTGATCCTTTCGGTGAGGCGCGGCATCTTCCGGATGAGATGAATTCGGTTCGGGAGCTTGATGCCGATGAGAGACATGTCGGCTGGTCCGCGCGTTCTTTTGAAGCGCCTGCGCGAGTTGATGGCGGAGCCGCTCGAGCCGCAGGACCGCCTTGACCGTATCGTACGCCAGATCGCCAGCAACATGGTGGCGGAGGTCTGCTCCGTCTATGTGCTGCGCTCGGATGGCGTGCTCGAACTCTATGCGACCGAGGGCCTCAACAAGGAGGCCGTCCACCTTTCGCAGTTGAAGATGGGCCAGGGCCTCGTCGGTACGATCGCCGCATCCGCCCAGCCGCTTAATCTGTCGGACGCCCAGGCGCATCCCGCCTTCCGCTACCTGCCGGAAACCGGCGAAGAGATCTACCACTCCTTCCTCGGCGTGCCGATCCTGCGCGTCGGGCGCACGCTCGGCGTTCTCGTCGTGCAGAACCGCGCCAGCCGCACATATCGCGAGGACGAGCTCGAAGCGCTCGAAACCACGGCGATGATCATCGCGAGATGATCGCCACCGGCGAACTGAAGAAGATCACCGCGCCCGGCGTGGAGCTTGATCTGACGCGCGCCGTCTCGATCGATGCCAGCGGCTATAACGAAGGCATCGGGCTTGGCCATGTGGTACTGCACGAGCCGCGGATCGTCGTCACCAATCTTTTGAACGAGGACAGCGAGAAGGAAATCATCCGTCTCGGCGAGGCGCTCGGGTCGCTTCGGATTTCCATCGACGACATGCTGCAGCGCCGCGACGTGGCGCAGGAGGGCGAGCATCGCGAGGTGCTGGAAACCTACCGCATGTTTGCCCATGACCAGGGCTGGGTGCGGCGCATGGAGGAGGCGATCAACAACGGTCTGACCGCCGAAGCCGCCGTCGAAAAGGTGCAGAGCGATACGAAGGCGCGGATGATGCGCCTGACCGACCCTTATCTGCGCGAGCGGATGCATGATTTCGACGATCTCGCCAACCGGCTGCTGCGGCAGCTGACGGGTTATTCCGGTCGCGCCTTCGACAATGGTTTCCCGCTCGACGCGATCATTCTGGCACGGGCCATGGGCGCTGCCGAACTGCTCGACTACCCGCGTGAAAACCTGCGCGGCCTGGTGCTCGAGGATGGTGCGGTGACGAGCCATGTGGTGATTGTTGCGCGCGCCATGGGCATTCCGGTCGTGGGGCAGGGCACGGGTATCGTCGCACTTGCCGAAAACGGCGATCCGATCATCATCGATGGTGACGATGGCCAGATCCATCTGCGGCCCGTGCTCGATATGCAGAAGGCCTATGAGGAAAAAGTCAGGCTGAAGGCGCGCCGACAGGAACAGTTCCGGGCACTGCGCGAGGTCGAGCCCATTACCAAGGATGGTGTCAGGATCGGGCTCAACATGAATGCCGGCCTGATGGTCGACCTGCCGCAGCTGGCGGAATCGGGTGCCGAGGGGATCGGCCTGTTCCGCACCGAGCTGCAGTTCATGATCGCCTCGACCATGCCGAAGCTCGAAGAGCAGGAGGCCTTCTACCGCAATGTCATCCGCCAGGCGGCGGGCAGACCGGTGACGTTCCGCACGCTGGATATCGGCGGCGACAAGGTCGTCTCCTATGTGCGGTCCCAGGAAGAGGAAAACCCGGCGCTCGGCTGGCGGGCGATCCGTCTGTCGCTCGACCGGCCCGGCCTGATGCGGACCCAGCTTCGCGCATTGTTGCGTGCGTCTTCCGGTTCCGAACTGCGCATGATGCTGCCGATGGTGACGGATGTCAGCGAGATCCATGCGGTGCGCGACCTGATGCAGAAGGAAGTGCAGCATCTTTCCAATTCGGCCATTCGCTGCCGCGCAAACTGCAGTTCGGCGCGATGCTGGAAGTGCCGTCGCTGATGTGGCAGCTCGACGAGCTGATGGCGGAAGTGGATTTCGTCTCGGTCGGCTCGAACGATCTCTTCCAGTTCTCGATGGCGGTCGATCGCGGCAATGCGCGGGTGTCGGACCGGTTCGACATTCTGGGCAAGCCGTTCCTGCGCATTCTGCGCGACATCGCGCGGGCCGGCGAACGCAATCGCACGCCGGTGACGCTCTGCGGCGAGATGGCGGGGAAACCCCTGTCGGCCATGGCGCTGATCGGCGTCGGCTTCCGTTCCGTCTCGATGGCGGCAACCTCGATCGGGCCGGTGAAGGCGATGCTGCTGGGGCTCGATGTCGAGCAGCTGTCGGCCGAGCTCAATGCCGCGCTCGACGACACGCGCTCGCAGGAGCCGGTACGCACGCTGCTGATGCGGTTTGCCGAGGTCAACAACATTCCGGTTTAGCCTTGATCGGCGGCCTCAGGTCGCGATATGTGCTTTGACCGTCATCCTCGGGCTTGTCCCGAGGATCTATCCACATCGATGCGGCAGCAGATCCTCGGGACATGTCCCGAG
>CABHNZ010000043.1 GCA_902167985.1 Shinella sp. UYSO24 | reverse complement strand
CAGGTCGCATAAGGCCAGATTGAAAACCTAAGACTCTCCTGAAAGATGGAGGGACGATGGGGCTCAGGTCACCGTACTTGAGGAGATCCGAAAGTCGAAGAACTCGCCGAAGCGTAATTATGCCATGCTGTTACTGATGGCTAGATACGGGCTGCGAGCGGCCGAGGTCGTGGCGGTTCAACTGGACGATATTGATTGGCGCGCTTCCGAAATCCTCATCCGAGGGAAAGGGCATTTGCACGACACGCTGCCGCTGCTGCCCGATGTAGGTGCCGCTCTTGTCGATTACATCCAGTCCGAGCGTCGCGGTGAGACGCGCGACTTATTCGTGTTGGCGAGAGCCCCGCATAGGCCTTTTAAGGACTCGCAGCGGCTGAACCATTTACTCAGCGATGCCTTCGAAAAATTGGGAATGAAGCCCCCGGTACCGTATGTCGGCTCTCACATCCTCCGCCATAGCTTGGCGACGAGCTTATTAGAGAAAGGGGCATCTCTGAATGAAATAGCGGACACCCTTCGGCACCGATCTCGCACGACGACCCTCAAATATGCTCGATATGATATCGAAGGTCTGAGGAGCATCGCTCGACCTTGGCCGACGGCGGAGGACGCCGCATGATCACTCTATCATCACAGTTAGACAACTACCTCAGGATCCGTCGCGGCCTCGGCTTCGCTCTGCGGACAGAGGAACGCATGTTGCGCAGGTTTATCGGCTTCGTATCGTCCGAAGGCAGCGAGCTTCTTGAGCGGGATCACTTTGCACGATGGATGAAAAACTTCGGCTCAGCAGGTCAGCACACGTGGTACCGTCGTCTTGGGGTCGTGAGGCTATTCGCAACATGGCTACAAGCAAATGACAGTCGGCACCAAATCCCACCGGCGGATCTTGTTCCCAGTCGAAAACGTCGTCCCAAACCATTCATCTACACCACGGCGCAAATTGTTCGTATCCTCGAGCAGGCTGCCAAGCTGCCGTCCACCAACGGGATCAGACGGCTTACATATCCCACCCTTTTTGGCCTCATAGCGGTCACAGGTTTGCGGATCAGTGAGGCTCTATCGCTGGATTCTACGGATATCGACTTCGATGAGAGAGTCGTGGTGGTCCGCAAAGGGAAATCCGGGGAGCAACGAATTATTCCGATTTGCGAGAGCACCTCCCTAAAGCTGAAAAACTATGCGAGAGAACGGGATCGCCTTTGCGAAGGGAAAACTACGCCCTTTTTTGTCGACGATCACGGGCGCCGCATCAGCGACTGCGCGGCCCGCTATAACTTCGCTTCAGTCACCGAGGCAGTAGGGCTACGCCAACGCAAGCGCTATCAACCCCATGGAGTCGGGCCGCGGATACACGACTTGCGTCATACATTCGCAGTCCAGACCATGATTGGCTGGTATCGACGTGGGCTGGATCCCGACAAGGAAATGATCAAGCTTATAACGATCCTCGGCCATGAGAGTATGACGCATACCTACTGGTATATGGAGGCAATCCCAGAGCTTTTGGACCTGGCGTCGCAGAAGGCCGAGCTTTCCCTTCAAAGGGAGACGTTTCCATGAAAACCTCACGCCTCCCGTCTCTTGTTCAGCGCTTCTTTGCCGAGCGCCTAATTGAGCAGGTAAACGCCAGCCCTCATACAATCTCGGGCTACAGGGACACGTTCCGGCTACTGTTGACGTTCGCAAGCGCCAAACTCAACATCACTCCTACCAACCTCGCTGTCGAAGATATTGATTCAGCGTTGATAGGGGAATTCCTCACCCATATCGAGGTCGAAAGAGGTAACTCCGCCCGTAGTCGCAATACTCGGCTCGCTGCCATCCGCTCCTTCTTCAAATTCGTCGCGGTGTTGGAGCCGGATCTGTTGTGGCATTGCCAGAAGGTTCTGGACATGCCGAATAAGCGATATGTGAAGCGAAGCATCGACTTTCTTGAAAGACATGAGATCGAGGCGATTATCGCTGCGCCGGACAGATCGACGTGGGCGGGCCGGCGAGATCATGTACTTCTCGTCGTTGCCCTCCAAACAGGACTACGGGCATCTGAGCTCACCTCGTTGCGCAAGTCGGATATGGTCTTTGGGACCGGTGCCCATATCCGATGCCAAGGCAAAGGCCGAAAAGAGCGAAGCACTCCGCTCCGACGTGATACGGTGAAACTGCTGGAAACCTGGCTGCGCGAGTGCAGCGATACCGACGGCGATATTGTGTTCCCAACAATCAGGGGAACCCGAATGAGTAGAGATGCGCTTGAGCGGGTGATCAGCGTCATACCTTGGTTGCGTCTCGATCTTGCCGAACGTTGGCTGAAAAGAGGGTCAGCCCGCATGTGCTTCGGCACAGTACGGCCATGGAGCTCCTTCATCACGGGGTGGATCAGACCGTAATCGCGCTTTGGCTTGGCCACGAGTCTGTAGAGACGACACAGATATACGTGCATGCAGACTTGCGGCTGAAGGAAAAGGCCTTGGCGCTGATGGTCGCGCCAGACGCCAAGCCGGCACGATATCAGCCGGGTGACAAACTCTTGGCGTTTTTGGAAACGCTCTGATTATGCCGACTGCGATGCGCCGAGTGCCTATGTGTTCTCGGCACATCAGCCTCATGCGCGGCATAGTCCGGATGTCGGCATTATGCGTCGACTCATGCGCGAGGACAGCCGCGTAGCCGGCGGCATCACGAAATGCTTCGAAGGGCGGCATCTGGATGAGGTCGGTCACCGGGGAATAGTATGCCTGATTACCACCGTGCCGTATATTGGCACCGGTATTTTGAAAGAACCGGTCGGCATTCTCGATCCGCTCGACCGGCTGGATCACTTCCGCCACCGGTGCATGGTAGCTGTCCGGCAGTCCGTCAATTTGCTCGACATTGAACACCGAATACGCCTTGAGGAACGGAATTTCCCGATCGATCTCGCCGCCATTTCCGTCCGCCTCGGATTTGGTGAACCGGCTGGCGAAGACAACTGTCGAGCCGGTTTCGCCCTTGCGCACGGCCGCGCCCAGCTCGAGGGCCTGCTTGAATGTCATCCACATCGGCGAGGCAAAGCCTCGCGACATTTGCTCCGACCACAGGAGGAGCACATTCATGCCCGAGTAGGGCAGACCGTTATGGCGCAACGGCCGGGAAATCCGGCCGCTCGTGTTCGCGGCGCTCCACGGCTTCAGCCATGGGCGTACGCCGCGTTCGAGATCCTCGACAATCCGATCCGTGAACTTCGTGTAGATGTCGGTACGATCCGCTTCCGTTTTCTTTCCCATATCTTTTCTCCGTTTCCATGACCGCGCCACTCACGGTCCGTCACGGAGGCCAAAAGCCGGGGCCGATTGGATGGTGATGCACCGGAACGGCCGCAACAGCGTGGAGGACGGCAAAGCCGTTGCATCGACAGCCCGGCTCCGGCAGGGCCGCTGAACGGGACGGGCCGCGTGCGGCACTGCCCTTCTTCCCTTTCGTCCATCACTGAGACGACAAAAGGCCGACACCTCACGGTGTCAGCCTTTAAAGTCTGCCCATTCTGTGTACGGAGTGGCTTTAGTAGGGCCGGATGATCGCGATCAGCAGGCACATCACGAAGGTAAGAACGACGAAGCTGAACATCGCAAAGCGCACAATGCCGTCGCGGTATCTGAGAAAGGCAAGCGCTCGGAAATGATCGACCGACATGGTGGCCGCGAAGATCAGCGAGATCGCGATGGAAATGAGCTGGATTGACACGAGCATATTGTATTTCTCCGGTAATCTGGCTTGGGATACAAGCCTTGAAGTTGAATAGTGGGTTGCGGGGCTCGCGCCCCGCGGACCCGATCAGCCGAACGCCGCCAGTTGAGCTTCGGCTGCTTTGCGGTCGAGCGATGCGCCCGGGTTCTCGACCGGGCGGTCGAAGGGCTTCCAGGTCTCGCCGACAACCTGTTCGTATGCCGCCACCGCGCCTTCGGCTGCCATGCGCAATGCGTGGGACTGGACACCCATGTCGGCCGCGAATTCCCGCTTGCGCTGGGCGGCGCTATCGTAGCCGACCGGACCGTCGAGATCCTCGTCGCGGGCATCGTTCGATGCCTTGGCCGTTGCGTCGCGCGCTTCACTGACGGCGCGGGAGTAGAACTGTCCGGCCCCGTGCGCCGATCCGACGAAGGCTCCGACGATGCGCTGCAGATGGATCTGCATTGCCTTTTCGCCCAGGCCTCGGAGAGGCTGTCGGCGGTCTCGACGATCAGCCGCTCATGCAGGCTGCGGATGCCATCGCTGTCGACGACCGCGGTGCCGAAGCTTTCGCCGATCTTGAGTGCCTGGACGGCGTCCGGGCAGGAGAGGCGGACCATTTCGAGTGTGGTGCCGCGGCGCGATTGTGCCGATCTGGCGGTGGAGCGATTGGGGATGGTGGGCTTGGCCATGTCTGTTCCTTCTGTGGCTGCCGAAGCGGTTCCGGCCCGTGCGGTCTGCCCTTCGATGTGGACGACCAGAACCGGCAAAGGACGGACGGCTTCACAGGTCCGATCCGGCTGAGCCAGCAGGGCAGGTTTGCGGCCCAGCAGGTTTTGACCTGCTTGGGACCGCGAGCCTGCCCTCGCGCAGAGAGGTTGGATCGGCCGCTCCGCGGCGCGCAAGCGGCCTTGAAACGACCGGCCGCCGGTTCAGACCGCAACGAAAAGAAGGGCTCCGGCACGGGTCCGATGTCAGATGCACGGCGACGAAGGACGACATGGCCAAGCCCGCCACCCTGGGAGATGTCGTGGCTGCAGGATGACCAGATGCCACCCAGCGCGCAGCCCCGCTAGAGGTCCACCCATCTCGCCACCGGCTAGACAGGCGCAAAACCGCAATGCTCGAGCGCGTCGATGATCTGCTCTTGCACCGCCAACCTTGATGCGAGCGTGTCGAGTTCGTGCCACCGTTCGAAGGCCAGGCGGTCGGCAAGCTCCTGATGATAGAGACGGAGACCGGACCGACGACGCGCCCGGCTCCGGACCTTCTTGGTGATCGCCTGCCGTCCGGCACGCGCCGCAATCTGCCGGATCAGGCAATCGAGATGCCGCTGGGTCTCACGCCGGGCGCCTATTGCCTTCGCCAACGGTTTCGGAGCGCGAACGTCGATCATGAGCCATCCCCCCGGCCGCGCCAACCGATGAAGGAGGACGGCCCATGATATTCGGCATGACGGTCGGGATCGATGACAAAGCCGAATCGGCCGCGCCCGGCATACTCATCGCTTGGCACCAGGAAGCGACGCTCATCGGCTTCCGATTTCCGGGTACCGCCGACGACCGCCACCACTTCGGTCATGCCGGGATGCTGATCGGAGAGGATCGCCGATGTTACGACGAAGTCGGCCACATGACGTTGATCAAACGTACGGCGATCCTTGGCCCAGCTCTCGCCCTCAGTCAGCTTGGCGCCGTGGATCGCCTCCCATTCATCAGGCCAGGTATTGCGGATGGTCTTCTCCGCCGCGGCCCGCTCATATCCGGTGAACAGGTCCGGAAAGCTGAGCGCCACGATCGCCCATTCGCAATCCTCCTCGTACCATGGGGTGCCCTTCCGCAGCAGCGGATGAATCTTGGCATTGCGGTCGGCCGATAGATGGAAGCCGCCATGGCCGGCAGTGCTATGCGCCACGATACCATCGGCATAGATGACCACCATCTGCGAGCCACCCCAGGGCGTGCTCGCCGACATGCGGGTCCGCACGCGGTTCAGTTTCGCTAGATCGCGTTTGTGCCCGGCGGTATCGGCAACGCGCGCCCGGAACTCGGCCTCGTCGGCCACCCGGCCGTCGTGCCCGATGAAATCGGCGCGCGTCAGCCCAGCGAGCGGCCCGCGAACGAAGACTGCACTCGCAAGGAATGCGAAGCCGCTGGGCGACGTGACCATGGCCAGAACCAGATCATCAATGCGCGCGACGGGCATGCCGTCCGCGCTGGTGGCAAACTCCACCCCCGAAAGATCGGGGGTGGGTGCTGCCATGTTCGACTGGAGGGCGGCGGTCATGCTGCCGCCCTCTGATCGAAATCCTCGTCGTGGCCATCGTCGGCTTCGACGTCGTGCGGATCCTCCTGATCCGCCACCTCTTCGACCAACCCCTGATGCTCTTCGGCCGGGGCGCCAGCATCACCGTGGTCGTCATCCTGAGAGCCTGTGCCGATGACATCGGTGGCAGCACCTGCTCGGATCCAGTCGAGCAGCTCGTCCGCCGGCGGCGCGAAGCGGCCCGCGGGATGGACGAAGTGCTGAGTTGCGAAATGCTCGACCAGCGCTGCGCGGGTTTCGCGCACCTTGGGCCGAGCCTGGACCGATGCCTCGGCGCAAGGCGCTTCCAGCGCTTGGCGCGACAGGCACAAGAGAAAATCCTCCGATCCCATGTTCGGAAGGAATTCGTCGGCACCGATCGCATTGCCGGCGATGCGCGCGATCATCCCGCTGTTCGACATGCCGCGGCGGCACGAGAGAACATCGATCAGCACCGAGCGGACGGCGACCCGCAACTGATCCTGATCGAAAGCCAGCTTGCCATGCTCGTCGAACAGGCCCACCGCATGGCGCGAGAAGCGCTTGCCACCATAGAATGTCCCATCAGCGCCGGAGTCGACGCGGACATTCTGACCGGCGAAGGCCAGCACCATCAGCGCCATCAGCATATCGTCCTCGATCGGTGCGCGACCGAGTGCGTCATGAAGGGCATCGGTACGGAAGTCGCCGATCATGTCATGGCCCTTCTGGGTCACATCAGGCCGGGCCTTTGGCGCGACGATCGCGCCGGCGTCATCACCGCCTCCGACAGAGCCGTCACCTGCAGCGCCCTTTGGCTTCGCCGCCTCGGGCATACGGTAATTGACCATCTGCACCTTGCCCTCGCGATCGAGATAGAGGCCCGTGTGGTCGGACTTCGAAGGTTTGCCGTAGACCTGGCTTGCCTTCTTCGGCAGCTCCGGCTGGCCGTAGTTGCTGACCTCCAATATGACGCCACGCTTCGGTAGATTGCTGGTCATCCATTCGTGCTGGGCACCAAGAAAACCTTCGACATTCGTGGTGTAGCGGCCGTCCTGATCGGCGGGCGCGAAGAGGTCCTCGACCCATTCGATCCCGTAGGCCTGAGCCAGATCGTCGCCGAAGCTCGCGTCCCTGGCATACATGCGCTTCCTGGTCAGCGCATTGGCGATCTGCCACCACGGCGCGGTGTCACCCTTTTTCGGCTTGTGCGCCTTCCAGACTTCCTTCTGGTCGATCTGGCCGGCGGCCGCGATCACCCGCAACTGCTGTTCCGACGGCATGTCGCCCAGCGCCATCTGCTCGAGAATGGCCGGTAGGACATTCGCGAGCAGGCGCAGCTTGCGGATCTGGCGGACGGGAAGGGCGAGAGCGACGGCGATCGCTTCCTCGGTCCAGCCGAGAGCAACGAGCCGTTCGATACCGCGCCACTGGTCGACGGGGTTGAGCGGCTCGCGGACGGAGTTTTCGACCATCGAGCGCATCGCACCGTTGTCGTTGGCGGCATCTGCCACAAGGATTTCGATTTCCTCGAGGCCGGCGGCGATCGCGAGCCGGACGCGGCGATGGCCAGCATCGATGATATAGCCGTTACCACCATCGGTTTCCGGCGCGACGACAGGCGGCTGGACGATGCCGACGGCCTTGATGGTGGCCAGCATCAGCGCGTCTGCTTGCGGCGATGACTTCGACTGGCGCATCCGGTCGGGATTTTCTTTCAGGCGCGCGGGTCAACCTTCATGATCTGCATGGGATCTGTCCTTTCGGGTTCCGGACCAGCGCCTTGCCAGCCCTTCCTGTCCTCATTTTTTCTCGAAGACACACCCCGGACCGCGGAGCGAACTGGCAGGTGCAACTGCGCTTGATCAACCCTGCCTGGCAGGATGAGCGGGGCTTTCAGCCCTGCGAGACCGACGGTCAGGGTTGTGTAGGGGGCGGTTGAGCGAAGCGGCGGCGGGCCGGGCGATCTGCGAGAGGGATTCTCTCTTTTCTTCTTTTCCTTCTTTATGCTTCTCGTCTCAGATGCGAACCATCGCCCGGAAGGGTACTACGCATCCGAAATAGACGGCATTATGTTCCGGATTGGACGGGCTTGAAATCCGGATTAGACGGTCATAGTTTCCGAATCGGACGGATCATTGCGATCACTTTATGGGAATTTAGCTGATGACCGGCACGAACAAAGGAAACGAGCTCTATCCGAGAGGAGCGGCCGCACGTGTGGCCGTGGCGATCAGTGACACGCCGGTGGTTCTTGTCAATGGGCCGCGACAATGCGGCAAGACCACGCTGGTGCGCTCCCTCTTCGGCGGCGACCGGCCCTATTTCACCTTGGACGACGAGACGACGCTTGCATCGGCAAAAGCCGACCCGGTCGGGTTCGTCCGGCAGATCGATACAGCAATACTCGACGAGGTGCAGCGCGCTCCCGAATTGCTGCGTGCAATCAAGAGCGCGGTCGATAATGATCGACGTCCCGGTCGCTTTCTTCTAACGGGATCCGCCAATATCCTCGCCCTTCCCACGGTTTCGGAAAGTCTTGCTGGCAGGATGGAAGTCGTCACGCTTTTGCCCCTCGCACAGGCAGAGATCCGGCAGGGGACCGGCAATTTTCTTGACACGGCGTTCGCCGGACAGCTTACAGCGCCGCGAAACCTCGTGACGGGGCCGGATCTGATAGAGTGCGCCCTGACAGGGGGGTATCCGGAAATGGTCGCACGCGCCGATCCTCGTCGCCGCTCCGCCTGGGCCAGGGAGTATATTCGCGCAATCGTGGAGCGCGACGTAACCGAAATTGCCGATGTCGAGCGCCTCGACCAGATGCCTCAGCTCCTTCGCGCACTAGCACATCATTCCGGACAATTGTTGAACTTCGCGCAGCTCGCGGGCCAGATCGGTCTCGATGACAAGACGGCGCGTCGCTATATCGGCATTTTCGAGAACCTGTTTCTCGTCCGCCGCATAGAACCCTGGTTTCGAAATCCGCTGAAACGCCTCGTAAAGACGCCAAAGCTGGTCTTCCTGGACAGCGGGCTCCTGGCAGCGCTGACGGGATTGACGGCAGATCACATCGCAAAAGACAGATCCACGGTTGGAGCGCTCCTGGAGACGTATGTCGCCGATGAGATCCTCAGGCTCGCCACATGGAGCGAGGTTCGCCCGACCGTCCATCATTATCGGGACAAGGACCAGGACGAGGTCGATATCATCCTGGAGGACGAAGCCGGAGACCTGATCGGCCTTGAGGTAAAGGCCGCCGCGACAGTGACTTCCCACGATTTCAAGGGTCTGAGAAAGGTAGCCGCTGCCTCCGGAAATGCTTTCAAGGCGGGTTGGGTCCTCTATGACGGCGACAAGATCCTGCCATTTGGCGATAAGCTGGCTGCTGTGCCGCTTTCCTGTCTCTGGAGCACTTGATAATCGTTCCGGAAGGCGAGTTGCGACCGGCGTCACATCGACAATATCCGCCGATTCATTGCTACGAGGACTTTCGTATAATCGCCGAGGATGGGCTTTAAGGAAAAAAGAGATAGGTGATCACAGCGCTACAGGGCCGAGGCTACCAGCACGAGGCAAAGCGCTCGAACGTAGACACGACGAACATTCTTCTGATGGGATTGGTGACGGCCGAGCAGATCTTCAACGTCCTGAATCGCTTCCAGGGGGCACGATCATCAATCTTCGCCGCATCACCAGGCGCCGTCAATCGAGGTCCACATCATCCAGTGGGATGGCTGGTACATCAAATTCTACTTCGTTAACCCGGATACGGTGTTCATCAGCGTGCATCAATGAGGCAACCCATGAAACGCTATCAACCCGGCGGCACGAGCAAGGCGATCTGCCCGCACTGTGGGAAGCTCGTTTCCACGACCTTCGCCTATCGCGATGTGCCATTCGATGACGGAACCGGTGTGGTCAAAGGGATACTCGCTGCAGTCTGCGACGAGTGCGCAGCCGTGGTGTCTATCCCCGCACAATCGACGCCCGCCATCCGGCGTGCGCGGGAGGCGGCGGATATTCCGCTCGAAGTCAGCATTCCGGCGCCGGAAACGAGATAATCGATGCGGCAGCCTATCGGATCGGCCTTGAGGCAACAACACGTTTCAGAAAATCGCCATTCGCCTTCTATCTCCAACGACTTCGACATGACGAAAATGCGGCCGGGATGCTTCGACGTGAATTCGAGACTTGGAATGCAGCGAAAACGGATCGGAAAAGCCGTGAAGATGCCGCGGCGCCGGCTCTCGTTCAAGATCTCGCCCA
This sequence comes from Shinella sp. UYSO24, assembly GCA_902167985.1. Lineage (GTDB taxonomy): Bacteria > Pseudomonadota > Alphaproteobacteria > Rhizobiales > Rhizobiaceae > Neorhizobium. Next base: position 9,511 of record CABHNZ010000043.1, on the reverse strand, counting down.
AGACCGATCGGGGTGTCCACTGTCTTATGGACGATCATCGCGTGTGGCAGGAAGTCAATCATAGATCCGTGCCGGACACGATGGTGTGACAGGAAACTGGCAAAATATTGCGTCGCGACGTTCGCCCGTTCAACGTGACTTAGAAGTGGCCTGCGAAAGACGATTGCACGGGATCACGCGGGCGGCAGTTGGGCGATGGCGGCGGCAGGACGACCGATCGGCAATCGGGTTTCTGGCTTTTCCGTGTTCAACGATGACGTCGCTGCACCGGAAAGGTCTATGATTTAGACCACAGAAGATATGCGATCGCACGTACTCGTGACTGAACGACATCTTCCAACGCGCGTTCGCCACCTTTGAGGAGAACGGATATGAAGAAGATCATCATCGCGTCCGCCATCGCGCTGACCTGCGTCACAGCTACACAAGCCTCGGCCATGGATCAGCTCGGGAAATACGAGTGGAAGAACCGCGTGCTCGTCCTGTTCGGTGGCTCGGGCGATCAAAAGCTGGCCCAGCAGGTGGTAATCCTGCGAGGTAAGAAGAGCGATCTTGCTGACCGGGATATGGTCGTGTTCACCGTCATTGGCGACAGCGTCAGACCAATCTATGGAGATGCGAGCGGCGTGGATGCCCGCAAGCTGCGGGAGGCGGCCGACGTCAAGGGTAACAAGTTCCAGGCCGTGCTGATCGGCAAGGATGGCGGCGTGAAGCTTCGCAGTTCCGACGTTGTAACAGACGAGAACATGTTCGGCCTGATCGACCGCATGCCGATGCGCAAAGCGGGCCAAGGTTGAACCGGGACGTCCGCCTTGAGATCGGAGCTTGAAACGCGTTGGCGGCGGACACAAAAAAGGCGCTCGACCCGTGCGGGGGCGCCTTTTTCTGTATCCCGAAACGATGTCAAATGCAGCGGCGAATGCAGCGAGCGGGACATCGTCTCGTCTGGGAGTGACCCTCAGCTATTGATGACGAGCGAGATTTCAAAATCGCCCAGCTCGACCCGTTGATTTTCGTAGTTGCCGGGGGTCAGCCGACACCTTAATCTGGCGGCATAAACCAAAATCCGATTTAGAAACTGTGAGGCTCCCCGATGATTTTCGACAAGGAAAAGGAATTCCAGCGTTTGAAGGTGATCGAACGGAACCTCGCCGTACTGCGGATGTTCGTCGGCATTTTTCCACTGTGGATCGTCGGCGACACCCTGATCCGTTTTTCACGCGAGAACATGTGGTTCTATGGACTGACGGTTTTGTGGCTGACCGCAGCTCTGTTGTTACTGGGGATCATCCGGCTGGTCATGACGACGTCCTTTGTTGGACCAGAGCATCGCTTTTTCAACGATGCGAAGCGGGTTGCAGCATTCATCGATCGCACGAGAGAGCGTGGCTACGTTCCGATTTATAGTCCTTCGGAACTGCTCAAGCTAAAGGCTTTGAATTTGCTTTTTCAGCCCTTGGGCTGGGGTTTGATGCTTGCGATTATGTTCGGTAGCATGACCTATCTCACGACAGCTTTTGCCGGGGCAGGGCCCTTTCCGATCTTTTCCTAAAATGGGGCATGCCGGCTCTCTTCCTGGGTTTCGTTCTCGTTGCCATCTCTAACGGCATAACCACGATCAACAGCAAGGACGTGAACGATTTCCCGCTCACTCGCGCGTTGTTTTTCTCGAAGAAGTCAACCAAGTGACGCTGAATGCGGAGCTTCAGGGATAACGTGCCGGACACGGCAAACTGGGCGCCGCCTGCTAATCCGTAACTCGCGCGACGACCTTGCGCTCGATCAGGCAGCGCTCGTAAAGGATCCTGTGTGCCCCATCAACACTGTTCATGACCAGCAGCATGGTCGAGACATCTGGAAACATCATTCGGCAGTGATAGATCGCCATCGAACCTCCGGCCGCCAGATCGGGATGGTTGCTTTTGATGTCCGCCCAGTGCGCCACAGCATCGGTGTAGCAGTCGTCCATCGTCTCGCTGAACAGCAATTCCTCATCGTGCCTGGGGTGGATCTGGAAAGCGTAGCAATCAAACTGCATGAAATCGGTTCCTGTCGAATTTGCCGACCTTGTTACGGAAAGCTTGAGCGAGACATGTGGCGCTCCGCGTTGGCTCGATCGTGTCAGCGTCCGGTCACAAGCGCGATCGCATCGGACGCAATGCGCTTTAGACGGACCTTCCTGCTTACGCTGGTTGGGCCAAGCGGCGCCGTTATTGGTTGAGCGAGGCTACTTGTTTCTGCTGGCAGCTCTACGCGCGGCGAGCTGCGGTCGACGGCAGCGACAACATGATGTGCGATGCTGGCTTCGTCGGATTTGACCTCGACGCTGACACGGCCGCCAGCGCGTAATTGATCGACGGATTTTGTGCAGCCGATTGCTCATCGTCGGCTTCAACGAGCGATGTCTGTATCACGAGATAAATGGCATGATCCCCAGTACTTTCTCCCCGACCGTCTCAGGCGCTGCCGAGCGACGATCAATCTCTCATAAAAGGAAAGGCGCTCGACCCGGAAGGGGAGCGCCTTTTTTGGAACCCCGGACGATATGGTGTGGCGCGGGGGCGCAGCACACAGCATGCCATCAGACGAGGACTGATCCTCAGATATTGTTGACGGCGTAGTTTTTCAAGTCGCTGTCGGCATCGGTGGCTGCTACAGGTCTCGGCCCACGCTAAAACATGTTCGAGGTCCACATGGTCACTGATCCCGAGAGCCGCAAAGCAATCGCACAGCGCGCCATCGATCGAGCAGCAGCCCGCGGCGCCCCGATTGACCAGGATCCCGCTTTCGTCGCCTTGCTGGACGGGTGGGTCCAAGGCGAGATCGAGTTCAAGGAGATGCGCGAGCGATATCTGGACCTGGTGGCACTTCAGGCCGCCGAGCGCCGCGGACGCTGGAGGAGCCGGATTGGCAGAGCCCGGCCGGCCGCATCGGATGAGCCAAAAGAAGAGTAAAAAAAGGGCCGCCGGCAAAAGCCGCGGCCCATGAAGTGTGGAGATCTTGAACCTCCAGAGGGGAACAGCTGCTGCGCGACTGGGAGGTCGCAATGTGCATCAGCTGCGGGCGTTATGATCGTTTTTGATCACGACGCATCCACTTATTGTGCAGTGCAGCTATGCGGCAGGCGCGGCGCTCGCTCTCTCGGTCTCGGCGACCACCTCGGCGGCCAGATCATCCTCGACCTCACGCAGCTTGCTACGCTTGGCATCGAGCTCTGTGGCAAACTGGAACAGGCCACCGGTGCGTGTTTGATAGGACGCCAAACGCCGCTGTGCTTCGTCCAGCCGCCGGCGATACTGGCGCTGCTCGTCGTCGAAGCCGTCAAGCGCGTGCTCCAGACGCGAGATGGCGCCGAGTGGCGTAACGGTGCTGGAAAGGTCGATCTCATATTCAGCGCCGGTGCGCTGGAGCAGCGTCTCGAAGCGATAACCATCGCCCTTGCCGTAGCGCTCACCCTCATAGACCAGATGGAAACCGCCGATCGTGGCGAGATGCACCGCGCCCTCCTGCTGAAGCTGAAGCAGTGTGAGGATCTCCTTCACCAAAGCGCGACCGGCTTCCTTGCGCTCGACGTGATCTTTGCCGAGCACCACCATGCGAAGGCATCGCCGGCGGTCGGCCGAAGGCGCTCGATGTCCTGGCCGATCTCCCCGATGCGCCGGGTCGAGACCTCGATCTCGCGCTCGGCATCACGCATTTGCCTGCGGACAGCATATTGATCGTCCTCATGGGCAGCGCGCAGCCGTTCAAGTCGGGCGATATCCGCTTCCAGTCCGGCCTTCTGCATCAGCCGCTCATCGCCTGAAGCGATGGCCTTGGCCATGGCGAACTGGTTGGCCGCGCCTTCGCCGACATCTTCGAGCCGTCGGATCGAGGTGTCGCCGGAGAGCGCGGCGGCAATGAACCTGGCCTTGCGCTCGTTGTTCTGCCACATGCTGGCATCGAGACTTCCCTCGGTGGCATAGGCGAAGATATCGACTTCATCGTGCTGGTTGCCCTGGCGCACGATGCGGCCTTCGCGCTGCTCGATCTGCGATGGCAGCCATGGCACATCGAGATGATGGAGGGCCTTCAGCCTCAGCTGAGCGTTACGCCCGTGCCCATGGTCTCAGACGATCCGATCAGGAAGCGGACCTTGCCGGCACGGACATCGCCGAACAGGCGTTGCTTGGCCTCGGTCTTCTTAAAATCCTGCATGAAGGCAATTTGCGATGCCGGCACACCGAGCCGGATCAGTTCGTCACGGATGAACCGATAGGCCGAAAAGCCGCGGGTCTTTTCGACATTGATCGTGCCGAGATCGGAAAAGATCATCTGGGCCGCGCCCGGCAGATCAAAGTCCTTGCCGTCGGGGCGGCGATAGATCGCCTCGCCGGTCTCCTGCCAGATCCGGTGGGCATTGCGGACAAGCATATTGAGCTTGTTGTCTTCCTCATTGTCTGCCGCCGGCATGACGAAACGGAGATCGATGGCAGCGTGCCGACCATCGGTGATGACCGACAGCAGGATATCGTCACCAGGCTTGGCCGGTCCCTCACGCCTCTCGATCGCCTTGATCCGGCCATCGAGCATCTGCTGATAGGTCTTGAAGAGTGCGGTCGGCTTGGCCGTCAGGATCTGCCGCCGGCCGGTCGAGATGTTGGGCACCTTCACATATTGCCGGAGATCGTCGGGCATGACGACGTCAGCGAAGGACCGGAACATCGCGATCAGCTCTGGCACGTTGACGAAGCTCGCGAAGCGGCTGACCGGCTTGTATTTGCCGGATGGCTGGATTTCGAGTTCGGTGGTCGTATCGCCGAAGCAGGAGGCCCAGGCATCAAACTCGTGCAGTCCGCGCTCAGTAAGTGCGGCATGGCCAAGTAGGCGCTGGATCGAGAACATCTCGCCGAGCGTGTTCGTGATCGGCGTGCCGGAGGCGAGAACCAGCGCCCGGCCGGGATTCTTCGTCTCAATATAGCGGGATTTGACATAAAGGTCCCAGGCGCGCTGCGACCCGTTGGAATCGATACCCTTTAGGGTCGACATGTTCGTAGCGAAGGAGAGCTTCCGGAATTCCTGCGCTTCGTCGACGACGATCTGGTCGACGCCGATCTCCGAGATGGTGAGAAGATCGTCCTTGCGGGTGGCGAGACCTTCCAGCCGCTCCTGCAATCCTTCCTTCAACCGCTCGAGGCGCTTGCGCGAGACGCGATCCTCACTGTCGACCTTGGTCAGCAGATCCTCGTAAAGCTGCAGCTCTTGCCTGATCATCGCCTGTTCAAAGGCCGAGGGCACGGCGATGAAGCGGAAAGCCGAATGCGTGATGATGATCGCATCCCAGGTGGCGGTCGCCGCCCGTGACAGGAACCGTGCGCGCTTGTCCTTGGTGAAATTGGTCTCGTCGGCGACCAGAATGCGGGCGTTTGGATAAAGCGCCATGAATTCGCGGGCGGCCTGCGCCAGGCAATGGCCGGGCACGACCAGCATCGCCTTGGCGATCAGGCCGAGACGGCGTTGTTCCATGATCGCGGCGGCCATGGTCATCGTCTTGCCGGCGCCGACGGCATGAGCGAGGTAGGTGGAGCCATCGGCGATGATCCGCCAGATGCCGCGCTTCTGATGGCCATAAAGAACGAAGGCGCCTGAGGCGCCGGGAAGTTTGAGATGGGAGCCATCGAATTTGCGCGGCGCGATATTGTTGAACCGGTCATTGTAGTCTCGCGCCAGCCGATCGGTGCGATCCGGATCGGTCCAGACCCAGTCTTGAAACGCCTGCTTGATCCTCTGCAGCTTGTCGCGGGCGGCTTCGGTATCGACGACGTTGAGGACCCGACGCTCGCCATCGGCATCCTTGAACACGTCAAAAATCTGCGGGACCCGGCTGTTCAGCGCATCGGCGAGCAGATCCCCGGCATGGCGGCGGCTGGTGCCCCATTCGGATGTGCCGGCGGCGCTATAACCGAGCTGCCGCGCCTCTACCGTCCAAGAGCCAAGCTCCGGCATATGATGGATGCGGATTTCCGCCTCCATCTTCTCCTTCACGAAGGCCACGACATCAGCAGCCGGGATCCATGGCGCGCCGAGACGCACGGTGATGTCGGAGGGGCGAAGATCGGCCGGCTGCACATCCGTCAAGCGCGGACATTGCGCTCATAGGCCGGATCGAGCTCGGCAGCCGCCTGCGCGGCCGCGAGCTTGGTTCGGACCGCACCCGAGAGATATCCGTCCGCGGTCTGCCACGATCCATCGGCCGGGTCGCGGAAGATGGCTTCTCCCAGTTCGTCGACCACATCAGCCGGATCGCTGTGGAGCAGCTCGGCGATATGGTCGATATCGACATGGCCGCGTTCATTCAGCACGACAGCGAGCGCATCTGCCGGCGATGTGATGGTCGGCGCGCCGGCGGCGCGATCACGCGTTCGGAAAAGATCGGACCGGGCTTTGCCGTGTCGGTCTCCAGATCATAGTCCTCGATGGAGGCGACCAGCCAGCAATCGGGATCGTCGCGGAAGGGTGCAAGGTTAGGCTGGCGATGGGTCTCTTTCACCTCGCCGGTCTCGGCATCCTCCTGGATCGAGACGGTCGTATGGTTGATCGGCCCGAAATCGCGAACAAAGCTCGACCATGCGATGCGCAGACGAACCTGAAGATCGCGCCAGGGCCGATCGGTCTCCTGCGCCTTCAGCACCTCGCGCACCGCATCGCGGATCGGGATGAGTTTTCTGATGATCCGGACATGCTTCTCCGAGATGCCATCTCCGGTGCGGCCCTTGCGGACGATGACCGACGTCGCCGCACCGTCGAGCATTTGCATCAGGCCCTTGGAGTGGTCGAGGAAGAAGCTGCCCTCGCGAACAGGCCCGCCCTTCGGCTGCAGATCGACGATCTCCGCGAGTTCGTCTTCCAGATCGATGTCTATGAGCGTCGGCTCGCCGTCATAGAGATCGGCCGGCAGGAGATCGATAGCAGCGGCGAGCGCGGCTTCGAGATCGTCACCGCGTGACCGGCACGTATAGGTCTCACCGAACGGTCCCGAGGTCAGGGCATGGGTGCCGAGGACAAAGTCGGGGTGTCGGGCGAACCACTGGTTCACGCGGATCGGACCCTGGTCCCCGGTGCCCGGGGTGATTTCATCGACATCGAGCCACAGCTGATCGCCTTCGGGCTCGCCGGCCTTGCGTTTCCGGAAGAACAGGATGTCGACGACGACATCCGTGCCGGCGTCCCGGCGAAAGCTGCCCTCGGGCAGGCGGATCGCGGCGATCAGGTCCGCGGATTTTGCAATATGCTCGCGCGCCGTCGTATCGGCCTTGTCCATCGTGCCGTGAGAGCTGACGAAGGCGGCGAGCGCACCGGGCTTCAGGAGATCGATCGATCGGGCGATGAAGTAGTCGTGCAGACGAAGGCCGAGCGGCCGATAGGTGCGGTCCGAGCGGACGGTGCGATCGGAGAAGGGCGGATTGCCGATGGCGAGATCGTAGATCGGCGCCAGATCGGTGCGGGCAAAATCGCCGTTGATGATCCGGGCCTTCGGCTGCAGCAGGCCGACGATACGGGCCGTGATCGGATCGAGTTCGATCCCGGTGACATAGGCGGCGTCACGAAACGGCTGCGGTATCAGGGCCGGGAACAGGCCTGTGCCGATGCCCGGTTCCAGGACGCGGCCGCCGTGCCAGCCGAGCCTTTGGACCCCGGCCCAAATCGCTCGGATGACGAACTCGGGCGTGAAATGCGCATACTGGGTGCAGCGGGCCAGCGACACGTAGTCTGCCTCGGATACCGCCGTCTCGAGGGAAGAGCCGAGATTGTCCCAGCCCTCACGGAAATCGACCTCGCCGGGCCGACGAAACATGCCGTTCGTCAGGTCGCTGGCGCCGAAGCCCGTGAAGCGGATCAACTGGGCCTGCTCCTTTGATGTCGCCGGCCGCTCCTGCCTAGAAATGCCGTCGGCGACGAGGATCGCGGTGACGTTGGCGCGGGCGCGATCTTTCCAGGAGACGCCAAGCCCCCGATCGCCGCTGAGATAGAAATTTGCCCGAAGTCCTGCGCGCCGGGCAGGGATCGCGATAGCAGGCAGGGCAGGTGCCGCGCTGGCGGCACGGGATCTGGATCGTCGTCATTGGCGGCATTGGGCGAGAAGTCGCCGAAGGCGGTGACGCCCAGACCGAGGCGCGATGAAAGGGCGCTCGAGCCGAACATGTCGAAAGTAAATGGGGCATTGCTCATGGGAGGGCTCCTTTGGAACAAGGGCGTGCGAAATCGTCCGGTCGAGGGTTCGACCGGCTGCAACGCCGATATGCGGTGGATTGATCTAGCTTATGCGGCCAGGGGTGAGGGGAGGTGACGCAGATGCACCGGCAGCTTGGCGGCGATCTCGTCATCGGTCAGTGTGTCGAGAAGCTTCAGAAAGCTGCCCTCCTTGCCACCGTAGAGCATCACTGTGCGATGACCCTGCATCGGCTTCGGCCAGCGGTTTCCGACATAACCGCGATAGTCGTCTGCGGTCGTGCTCCAGATATGCTCGAGGCGTTCTTCGCGGCTCATGGCCAGAACCGGTCGGCTCTCGCGGTTGATGATCGCCGCGCGCATTGCCTCCACCGAATTCGGATGGGAAAGGTCGCAATAGGCATGAAAGTGGCGGACAGCACCGTCAATCCGGATGGCATAATAGACTGAGGTCACCGACCCGGTCATGAATTCGCGCATTGCGAAGATGGGGCCACGCATCCACAGCGGTGGCAGGATATCCAGCATATCGTCATAGGATATCTCGTCGATCTCAAACCATTCTCCGGCATAGAGCGATGATCGATCGCCATCGAAGCGGTTGGGCCGGTTGGCGTGCCTGTTTAACATTCGGAACATGTCGGCGCGCTTGGCCACGCCTTGAAAGATCTTACGGGGGAGGCTTGTCGCGGTCATCAGCTTGATCCTTTTGGGTTGTGGACCTGAAGCGGCAGCACTCGTTACAACCTCGCCGTTCTCTTCAGTCCGTCATGACCCCTCCCGTCTTGCCGGCCTCGTGTCCGGCCGGGTCAAGGGCCGGCCCTGGCCGGGCGAAGCTTCCCTTGATGCGGCGGCGCGCATGCGGCAGGCCTACTCCTTTTCCTTCCCATACTTTCTTCTCGCTTCTCCATTCTCCTGTTTTGCAGAACCTCGTTCCAATCGTCCGCTGGCGGGCGGAGCCGCTGCCAGTCGCAACCCGCCGCCTCGGCAATCGACCGCAGCCGGTCAGCATAGATATCACCCTGAGAATTGGCATCGGTGGCGGCGATGAGCTGGGTTCCGGGCCGACCGGCAAACGCGACAAGGACTGCGTCGGTCGATGGCGACCAGCCACCGCCGGTGCTGACATAAACCGTATTCTCCCGCATGCCCTCGATCGCGGCCAAGCTCATCGCATCGATGGCCGCTTCCGTCACACAGATGCGTGCGGCATCGCGGCGACCGAGCCTGAATGCGTATTCCAATGAAACCGGACAGGAATTCCGATCTTTAACCGGACGCTTATTCCAGCGTTATACCGGAC
>CABHNZ010000042.1 GCA_902167985.1 Shinella sp. UYSO24 | reverse complement strand
TCGCGATCATGTTCGAAGATCGTTTCCCGATGGCCTGAAACATCGCTAGGGCACAAATTCCTTACAGTCTCTGACATCGGGGCGCATCAGCTTGTCCACGGTCAGATTGCGGATCCAACCGATGTCGTGCGCGCTCCGAATGCTCTCGCCGCGCAGGTGGAAACGCCAGGTTGCAAACGAATAACCAAAGGTCGTCCTAACAACCACTGACGAACTGATGACGGCCGCCAGGACAAGGATGGCGATAGGAAAGTCGCCAGTAATCTCAAGCGCCAGGAACGTCATCGTCATCGGTCCACCGATCATCGCGACAGCGAGCGAGCTCATCCCAACGACGGCGAAGATCGTCGGTGTCAGTGAACCAGCCATCAGAGCATCTGCCGGGATAGCAAATGCCTTTCCCAGCAGAGCGCCCATGAACAGAGACGCAAAGAACAAGCCGCCACGGAAGCCGGAACCAATGGAGACGGCTGAAGCGATCGCCTTCAGGACAAAGATCATCAGCAGTGTTGACCACGGGCTGATCGTGTCCAGGTTGAGATGCAAGGCGCGTGACCGGCGGAAAGAACCTGTGGGGTCACCAACGCCAGCGATCCGACCACAAGTCCCCCCAAAGCAGGGCGAAGTGCAGGATGGACGGAGCTCTTCCGCGCAAGTTGCTCGGTAAAGGCGACGCCCATCATGACCGCGATCCCCATCAGGGCGCAGAATGCCCCCAAGGCGATCCCAGGCAGGAAGTCCGGGGCAGACACGTGGCCGATGTCACCGATTTCGATGACAAAAGTGTTGCCCGTAAACGCCCGCGCGACGAGCGTTGCTAGGATAGCCGCGACCACGACCGGCGCCAAGGCAACCGTGCTATAGGTGCCGATGATCAACTCGAATGCGTAAAAAGCACCGGTCAATGGCGCATCGAAAGCCGCTGCGATCGCTCCGGCTGCTCCACAACCGACAAGCGTTCGCAGGTCCTCCCGCCGCAGATGAAACTTCGTACCGAGCTTTGAAGCAAGTCCTGCAGAAAGCTGAGTATATCCAGCCTCTAAACCCACCGAAGCGCCAAACCCGTTCGAAATCAGGTTTTGGATCGCGACGATCACGCTATCCGTCAAAGAAATTCGCCCGCCATAGAGAGCGTTCGCTTCGATCGGATCCACGATGGGCCTGGTTCTGCGCTTGCGAAGGAGCAAGTAGGCAAAGCCCATCAGTATCCCCCCGATCATCGGAGCGAGCATCAACAGGAGCTTGTTATCAATCATAGACGCGCTCAGCCAGTCATTGTGGGCGATGCCAAAGATCAAGGCGTGCACTGCCTTCGAAATCCAGCTCATTCCACTCACAGCGAGGCCTGCAAGGACACCGGCCAGCGCTCCGCAGCATATCAGACCAATCTCACTGCCGCGCGCGATCAGCTTCTTCTGGGCCAGTTTGATGTGCGCGCGAAGCACCCGTGGGGCAAAATGTTGCATCAAGAGTTCAACGATCGCGATTTGGGCGTGATTGGAAAAATCGTTGGCTCAACTAGAATCGCTCCATAAACGTTTATGGCCGCCGAACCGAAAAGGTTTGCAGGCAGATGGATAAAGGCGGGATTAAGGCGGAGGACCATGCCGAGGACGACCAGTCCGGCTAAGATCACGATAAGTAGGACTTTGAGGGTGTTCATGAAAGCAATGCTTGGAGCATGGCGGCAACTCCGATCCACACTGGTATGGTGCTAAATGGTGAGGCAGGAATTTGGGTGGGACGATACGCGGCAGTCAGTAGCCGCGCGTCAGGTTTACCTCTGCTTCCGGCGGATAGCCTTCCAGAATGGCGTCGAGACTCCGCAATATTCGCAGGCCGAGGCCGTTTTCCGGGTCTGCTCCCGACCAAGCGATGTGCGGCGTTACAATGACATTATCCTTGGCGTAAAGTGGATGTCCGTCCGGCAACGGTTCCGGGGTCGTCACATCAAGCGTGGCATGGCCGATTGCGCCGCCCTGGAGCCCCTCGATCAAGGCATCTTGATCGACAAGATCGCCACGAGAGACGTTAATCAAATGCAACCCGGGCTTTGCGATTCCGATCAAACCCCTGGAAAAGATGCCGCGAGTTTCCTCAGTCGCAGGCGCGGCTAGTGCGAGGTGATCCGACCATCCTGCCAGCTCCGCTATGCTGGAGCAGAATTGAATTGGACCATCCTGCGGGGTTGGGTCTGATCGCCTGCACACCATGACATCCATTCCAAGCGCCAGGGCAAGCTGCGCGATATTCTTGCCGATTGCACCATAGCCGAAGATCCCCAAACGGCGCCCTTCGATCCGACCGAGCCTAGTTTGGAACCAGTCCTTCTGCGATCGCGCGGCAAGTTTCTGGATCGGCTTTTCGACCCGGATGATCGCGGCGATGACATATTCCGAAATCACCGGAGCGGTCAGGCCAGCACCGGTCGTGACCAGCCTTCCTTCTAGCAACCAACGAGGATAGAAATCGATGCCCGCCGACATCGTCTGCACCCAGCGCAGCCGTGGTGGCAACGCTTGCGGCTTTTCCGGAGCTAGTTTCCAGCCATCGAAAGCACGCGTTACGAGCACATCCGAATCTTCATGGATCCTCCAAGGTTCCCGCGGTTCAGGGTCGAAGATGACCTGTGGCCTGGAAGAGTGCGACGCGATGACATCGTTCAAGCACTCGGCAATCTGGTTGACGAAGACCAGAGGCCTCGATCTCGCATCGGCAGCGATAGACTGCTTCACATCCGTCATTATGCGTTTTCCTTGTGGCGTCCTGGGATCGCTTCAATCAGGCTGCGGGTGTAAGGATCACGCGGGTGGCTGAAAATCTCGGAGCCATTGCCAATCTCGACGCAACGCCCTTTCTGCATCACCATCACACGATCACATATCTGGGCCGCCACTCGCAGATCGTGGGTGATGAAGATCAACGTCAAACCCAGCTTCAGCTTGAGTTCTGCCAGAAGGTCAAGAACCTGCGCCTGAATGGACACGTCCAGAGCGCTGACGGCCTCGTCTGCGACGATGACCTCCGGCTTCAGCGCGAGCGCACGGGCAATGCCGATACGCTGGCGCTGACCACCCGAAAACTCGTGGGGATAGCGTTCCGCCGCGTCGGCACCGAGGCCGACGAGCTGAAGCAGTTCCTTTGCCTGGTCAAGAGCCGCGCGCTTGTCCTCACCATAGGCGATGGGACCATCGGCAATGGTGCGCCCTACGCGAATGCGTGGATTGAGCGATCCATAGGGATCCTGGAAAATCATCTGGACCTTGCGGCGAGCCGTAAGCAGTTCCCGGCCCGAAAGTTTGCCGAAGTCTGCGCCATGAAACATGATGCTGCCCGAATCCGGCGTCTGCAACCGGACAAGGCAGCGTCCCATCGAGGACTTTCCCGATCCGCTCTCGCCGACAATGCCCAGTGTCTCGCCCTTGGCGACCGTGAAGGTGACGTCATCGACGGCCTTGACCTCGCGGGTATTCGCTCCACTCCTCGTCCTGTAGGTCAGTCGAAGAGAATTGACTGCGAGAATGGGATCACTGGTCTCTCCGGCGTCACGTCCACCGTCAAAGCTCGGAATGGCGGAAATCAGTTTGCGCGTATAGTCATGTTGTGGATTGTCGAGGACTTCTCGAGCCGAGCCATATTCCACGACGCGGCCGAATTGCATCACGGCAACGGTGTCTGCGATCTCATCGACAACGCCGAAATCATGCGTGATGAACATCACTGCCATACGGCGCTTGATCTGCAACTGCTTGATCAGGTTGAGAATCTGGGCCTGCGTGGTGACGTCCAGAGCGGTTGTCGGTTCGTCGGCAATAAGGACCTGAGGTTCGAGCGCCAGTGCCATCGCGATAACGACGCGTTGACGCTGGCCGCCAGACAATTGGAACGGATAGGACGCTGCGGCGCGGCGCGGGTCCGGCAGGCCGACTTCCTCGAGAAGATCGAATGCACGCGCCTTCCGCTCCGATTTGCTCAGCAAATTATGGGCTTCGAACACTTCACAGATCTGGTCGCTGATCGTCATCAGCGGATTGAGTGCGGACATCGGCTCCTGGAAAATCATCGCAATGCGGCGGCCCCGATAGGCCCGCAACGCGCGCTCGTCAAGCTGAAGCAAGTCCGCTCCATCCAGAATAATGCTTCCGGAATTGGCCGCCAGACCGGCCGGCAGAAGACCCATCATCGCGTTTGCCGACATCGACTTGCCAGATCCGCTTTCTCCCACAATGCACAAGATCTTGCCGGGGATCAGATCGAAACTAACCCTGTCGACGGCATAAGGTCGATCCGCCCCGCTGGGCAAAGGGATACTGAGCTTGTCGATCCTCAAGACGGGAACGGCCGAATTCTGTTCGACCGGGGCGCCGGTATCACTCATACTATGTGCCATGATTATCTCTGCTTTGCGATACGCGGGTTAAGGGCGTCGTTGAGGCCTTCGCCGACCAGATTGAAAGCAAGCACGGTCAGCAGGATTGCCAGGCCGGGAAAGACACTGATCCACCACGCCTGACGGATGACCGTGCGCCCTGCTCCAATGATATAGCCCCAACTCATGATGTTCGGATCACCAAGCCCCATGAAGGACAGCGAGCTCTCGGTCAGGATCGATGTCGCGATCATCATCGTCGACAGAACAATCACGGGAGAAATGGCATTTGGGAGAATTTGCCGAACGATAATCGTGAAGCTTGTTTGCCCGGAGAGCTGAGCCGCTTCAACGAACTCTCGCGACCGGAGTGACATCACCTCGGCGCGAAGCAGACGGGCAATCGGCGGCCATGAGACAACCGCAATGGCGCAAACGATCGACAGCAACGAGGGCTGGAAGATTGCCACCAACACGACCGCAAATGCGAAGGCCGGGATTACCTGGAAAAATTCCGTGACCCGCATCAGCGCATCATCGATGCGACCGCCGAAATAACCGGCGACGGCACCGATCGGAATACCGATACAAAGCGCTGCGGCGGTTGATACGCATCCGATCAGCAGCGAGACGTAAGCGCCATGTGCCAGCCCGGCGGCGAGATCACGTCCGAGCGTATCCGTCCCGAAGAAAAAGCCATCCCGAGTAAAGGGCGGAATGAACGGGCGCTGGACAATGGTCCAGGGCGAGCGCGGGAAGACAAACGGAGCAATTACCGAAAAGATCACGACGCAAGCGAGAATGATCAGACCGATGACCGCGCCTCTGTTGGTTTTGAAGGCGTTCCAGAACTGTTTCATGTTACGAGCGGATCCTTGGGTCGATCAGGCGATAGAGAAGATCGGTTGCGAGGTTGAAGAGCAGAACCACAGCCGCCGAAACGATGAAGATCCCGAGCAGAAGGTTGTAGTCGCGCTGCTGCAGGGCCTCGAACATGAGACGGCCGATGCCCGGCCAGGCGAAGACGGTTTCGATCAGGACGGCACCGCTCACGAGCTGCCCCGCTTGCAGACCAGCAAGCGTCACGACTGGCAGCAAGGCGTTCCGGAGAATATGCCGGAATGTGATGATACGGCCGCCCAGTCCCTTGGCCCGGGCGGTCCGGACGAAGTCGAGACGGCTGACTTCAAGCATCGAAGCGCGGGTCATACGCATGTACACGGCCATGAAGAACAGGCCTAGCGTCAGAGCCGGCATGACGAGATGCTTGGCGATGTCTATTGCTCTGGCAAAACCGGCAAGATCAGCGCCAGGCGTTTCATATCCAAAGCCCGGAAGCCAGTTCAGCTCGACCGAGAAGAGCATCACTGCCATCAGGGCTAGCCAGAACAGAGGCGTTGCATAAAACACCAACGCAAGGGTGGAGATCGCGCTGTCTGCAAGCTTACCCTGCCGAGAGGCAGCTAGTGCTCCCGCGCCGATGCCGAGGATCAGCGAGATGACAAACGCAGTCAGCGACAGCAGAAGCGTTGCCGGCAGGCGGTCAGCAATTAGATTGACGACCGGAACGTTCTGCCGATACGAAAAGCCCAAATCCAGCTGCGCTACCGCAACGATATACTTTCCCAACTGGATAGGAAGCGGTTGATCCAGGCCGAAGCGACTTCTGAGCTGAGCCAGGTATTGCGCATCGGTTTCGCCGGCTTCGCCAGCCATGATCTGCGCCGGGTCTCCCGGCGCAGAATGTATCAGGAGGAAGTTCAGAACGGCGATACAGAAGAGAATGATCACTGCCTTGAACAGACGTGCGAGGATAAATCTTGCCATGGGCGAATTGTCTTTCAGTGCCTATCGGCAGATTACTTCTTGATCCAAGCATCCCGAACGGAATTGCCGACACCATTTGCCGTTACGACGAGGTCCTGAACCTTGCATTTATAGACGGTGGGAAAACCGAGCTCCATCAGCCAAGCGACCGGAACGTCCCGCTGAAGGATCGCCTGGGCCTTGTCATACAAGCCTTGGCGTGCCGAGGCCGGATAGGCGGTCGCTGCATCCGCAAAGAGCTTATCAACTTCAGGGTTGGAATATCCCTCGACGTTGTTGAAGGGGTTTCCTTTCTCGATCTGGCTGGAGATGTAATTGCGCGCCACACCCGTAGCCGGGTCGCCATTTTGCGCGACGAAGGTAAATGCGAGGTCGTAATCCCACTGAGCCGTCCGCTGGTTCCAGCCGGCGACATCGGTGGATTGGATTTCGAGCGGAATACCGACTTCGGCAAGGTTCTGCTTGACGACTTCAGCCCATCGCTGCCAGGTCTCACCATAGGGAAGCGGCAGGAGCTTGAGGGGCTTACCGTTGTAGCCGATCTCCTTCAACAGAGACTTGGCCTTGGCCGGATCGTGCTTGTAGACGGGTTCCTGGGCGCTGTAGAACGGGGTGGTCGATGCAATCGGGCCGTTCGCAACCTTCCCAAAGCCGTTCCAAACAACTTCCTTGGCGAAGTCCCTATCAAGCGCATACATAATCGCTTGGCGGAATTTAACATTCTCGAGCGGCGCGTTGCGGTTGTTCAGCCACATCCAGGCAACCGGGGAAGAATATTCCCAGCCCTTCTCCGTCGAGCAGTTACCGTCTATTTCTGCCAGGCGGGGGATGTCGAAGTTCTCAATGGTGCCGCCGGGAAGAACGTCGATAGAGCCCGTCTCAAACGCGGCGGAGCGCGCTGCACCATCCGGAACGATCTGATAAATGAGCTGATCGAGGTAAGGTTTGCCTTTGATATAATAATCAGGATTCTTGACGAGCTTTATGAAGCTGCCCTTACGCCACTCTGCAAACTTGAACGGACCTGTCCCGATAGGGGTAGCGTTGGCCGGATTGGTTGCGTACTCCGTGCCCTTGTAGATATGCATCGGGACGATCGGCATTGTCTTGTAGGCGAAGACGCGAATGAAAGATTCGAAGGGCGCCTTCAGGCGAAAGACAACGGTGGCCGCGTCGGGCGTCTCGACCGACTGGACATAGGCCATGATCGTACGATGGCGCGGCTGTGTCTTCGTCAGAAAGTCCTCAACCGTAAACTTGACGTCTGCCGACGTCATCGGCTGGCCATCGTGCCATTTGATGTTGTCCTGCAGGTGAAACGTATAGACCAAGCCGTCTGTGGAAATTTCCCAGGATTTCGCCAGGGAGGGCATTGGCTTAAGATTAGCATCGTAACGCAGCAAGCCCTCATAGATTGCTCCTGATACCAGGTTCGTGCTGGCATTCGTCGCAATTCCGAGCATCAGGTTAGAAGGCTCCGGCTGCACGAGAAGGTTCAGGCTCCTCCGGACTGGGGCTCCGCGGCCATAGCCTGTGCGGCCACGAATAAGCATGCCGATGCCACCAGGGCAATTTTCATCTTCTTGATCATGATCGTATTCCCCTTTTTGTCTTCTCTGTCGAATTGTTGCGGCGCCATGCATCGGGCGCCGCAACAGCGATGCTTCTCGTCAACTGCTCGAAATGGCCGGTATTTTTTCGGCCCAGGGCCTCGCGAGTTCAAGTTGGCGAGCCAGGCGGAGAAGCAATGCCTCTTCGCCAAAATGGCCGCAGAAATGCGCACCGATCGGAAGCCCGGATGCAGACCAGTTGAGCGGTATTGAGATACCCGGCGCTCCCATGTGGTTGACCAGCGGCGTGAAGCTGAAAAAGTCGCGCTGGCGCTGGTAGACAACTTGCGGATCGTCGACCTGAGCGTCCAGCCAACCAAGCCGCGGCGGCAGGCCAACGGTCATCGGCGAGAGCCAGACGTCGTATTGCTTCTGCTTCATCCAGCGGGTGACACCTGCCGAGGTCTGCTGCAGAAAGTTCAGGTTTGCGAGATAGTCCGCCGCGGTGACCGCCCGGGACTTCTCCCATAGCAGCTGTACAAACTTGCCTGCCCGGCTGATATTTCCAGGCGAACCCTTGCGGCGATCGATACGATGCACGGCAGTTCCGATGCTGACCGCCCAATGGAGCCAGACTGCCTCCAGAACCTCGTGGCTCTGCACTGGCAATTCGTCTTCGACGATCTCGTGCCCTAGCGACGAGCAAAGTGCGGCCACGTCATTAATAGCAGCTAGGATTTCGGGATCGACGGCGCAATCTGCCAACGGTTTCTTCACAAGCGCGATCTTCAGCCGCTGTGGTGGCTGTTCGATCTGTTGAAGAAGCGGGCTTTCAAATTGCGGGACAACCGTCGGGGCGCCAAGCCAATCACCGGACACGGCATCCAGCGCGGCCGCATTGTCACGTACCGAGACAGAGATGAAGCCGGACGTGTGATGCCGCCTGGAGACTCCAGGACGTCAGGGCCCATGGGGATGCGTCCGCGTGTCGGCTTCAGGCCAAATACGCCGCAGAAGGCCGCCGGAACGCGGATCGATCCAGCACCATCGCCAGCATGCGCAATCGGCAGCATACGGGCGGCAACCGCGGCAGCTGCTCCGCCACTCGATCCGCCAGAGCTATGATCAAGGTTCCAGGGGTTGCGAGTGGCTCCGTAGAGCGGCGGAGCTGTTTCGAACATCGAGCCGAGCTCTGCCGAGTTCGTCCTGCCTGCAATGATCAGGCCTGCATCGATCATTCGAAGCACCAGCTCGGAATCTGCCTTGGCGACGTTATCTTCCAAAACATATGAGCCCTGGGTCATCGGCCGGCCGGCCCAGGCGGTTTGGGCATCCTTGACCAGGATGGGCACGCCTGCCAGAGGACCCTCGCGAGGCGGCTGCTTCGACTGCGCAAGCGCGTCCTCGAAGAAGCGCATGATGACCGCATTGGTGCTGCCATCGATACGCTCGACCCTGCCGACCATGGCTTCGACGAGCTCGCTCGAGGTCAGCTCGCCCTTCTTGATCAGGGCTGCCAGCGCAATCCCGTCATTGGAATTCAAAAGCTCATCGGCTTCAGCATTCTTCAGCATTTTCCGTCCTCGCACATCTTATCGACCACACCGATGAAGTGCTCGATATCATCTTCTGTATGGGCAGTGGAGAGAGAGCGACGCCCACCCGGCAAGACGAAGATTCCCCGGCGAAGCAACTCTGCGTCCATCCGCTTTGCGCGCTCGCGATCGGTGCGCAGTACCTCCGCGTAGTTCCTAGGCTCGCTTTCTGCGAAATGCACCTGCCAGAAGGATTCGATGCCGCCCACAGCCGCCTGAATACCATGGCGATCGAAAGTCTCCTGCAGCCTGTCACGCGTGATCTGTCCGAGGCGGGAAAGCCGGGCATAGATCTGATCGTCAAGGAGCGCCTCAACGGTTGCCAGGCCAGCAACACAGGCGAGCGCGTTGCCGTTGAAGGTTCCCGTAGTGGTGACGAGCCCAGTCCCGTGGCGGGTCATCGCATTCGCGACATCCATGATAGCAGCCCTGCCAGCGACAACACCGATGGGAAGACCGCCGCCGATGATCTTGCCATAAGCAGCCAGATCGGGCTGAACGTCGAAAAAGCCTTGCGCTCCATCGAGCTGCAGGCGATAGCCGCTGACGACCTCGTCGAAGATGAGCACGACGCCGTAGCGCGTGCAAAGCTCTCGCAGGCCCTTCAGGAATGCACCATCGGGCTTGCACCAGCGCTGGACAGGATCGACAAGTACTGCAGCAATCGTCTCGCTGTGAGCAGCAAGCACGGCAGCCACATCATGAAGATCGCCATAGGAGAATGCACGCACAAGCTTGGCGCTCGCCACAGGGACGCCAGCCGTATCGGCTTGCTCGGGGGTCGCATTGCCCGAGGACTGCATTGCCACGAGCGCTACTTCGCTCGTACCATGATAAGCCCCTTCAAAGCGCAGGATCTCTTCGCGACCCGTTGCAGCCCGCGCAATGCGAAGTGCCTGGCTGATAGCATCGCTTCCCGTGCTGGTAAATATGAGCTTTTCGGCGCAAGGGATTGTTTCCTTGAGAGCGGCCGCAAACCTGACTGCCGGCTCATGCATGATCTGGTAGTAATGCGTGCCCTTCGGAACATGCTGGGAGACCGCGGACGTAACGTCCGGATGGCAATGACCCAATATGAGAGCGCTCCCACCCATCACGAAGTCGAGATAAGTGTCGCCCTGAACCGTGTGCAGGTAAGCGCCACCGGACTTCGAAATGATGGCGCCGTTGGCCGACCGGATTACGCTGTCGCTTGGACCAAGCGCCCCACCGGGGAAGTACTCCTCCGGTGTCAGCGTCCAATTTGCTGCTGGAGACACCTGCTTCATATGCCGGCCCTCACGCCGAATGCGTACCGCAAATGCAATTTCTGTATCACTACAATCCCCTGTTTTTCTCCGTGAGCTCAAGCTACAGGACGAAAGGGGACGGGATAATTTTTGTCTCCACGACCAAACTTCGGTGTGAGTGAAGTTTAGGCAGGGCGGATTATTGACTACTTTTTCGTCATGTGACTAAAGATATCCCAGTAGAGGTCTCCGTCGCTATTCAGTCAGCGCGAACTTGGTCACTGGCAAGGCAAGTCATTGAGAAACACAGCTCCCCAAATCCAAGTCTCGGACCTCATTGCCATCCGTGTGTTCAAAGCCGTTGCTGACAGTGGCGGCTTGTCAGCAGCCCAGACGAAACTAGGCATGAGCTTATCCCATATTTCGGGGACCTTAACTAACTTTGAAGAGAGGTTCGGCGTTAAGCTTTGCCAACGCGGCAGGTCCGGGTTCATGCTTACCGATGCTGGACGTAGCGTCTATGCTTCAGCCAGTGCCGTTCTAGAAAGCTTGGAGCATTTCGAGACTGATCTCGCGTCTCTCCGCGGCGTTATCGCCGGCAAACTCTGCATAGCGGGACACGGCGGCGACTACACCCACTCGAGCTACATCCTGCCGGAGGTAATCGGTACATTTCTATCTCGCGGTAACAACTCTGCTACCGTCCAGCTGGAGATCGGCTCGCAAGAGTTCATCGTAAACGGGATCATCAACGGATCGATCGACATCGGATTAGGCCATTTCCCATCGGCCTCGTCTGGTATCGTGAAATACAAAATCTATGAAGAGCCCGCCTCGTTGTATTGTGGCAGAGGCCACGCGCTCTTTGACACAGACCTCCGAGACCTCCTCCCCCAAGATGTCCTGAGCTATGATTTCGCCATGCGTAGCGAGCACGCCGTTCCCGTAAAGAGTCTTGGACAGGCCAAGATCCGCGCCGTGGCACCGACCCAAGAAGCCAGAGCCTGATGGTCCTTTCCGGCAAAATTCTCGCCTTTCTTCCCGATCACGTCGCCGCTCGCTGGGTCGATAGCGGAACCATGCGCCGCGTTGGCGGAGACCAGCTTTCATACAAGATTGAGATGGAACTCATTACCAGGGATACGAAAGACCACAGCGTGGCAGTTGCGTCATTTCTGGAAGATTATGCTTCCGTAAGCATCCAACGCGCCATTCACCCTCCATACCTATCCTGATAGGGGATTTCGGTATTCCCCTCATAATCGGCGTTGAGGAGTTTCTGGTGTCAGTGGCGCGGCGGCATAAGGCAAGGACCAGGGCATAATGCCTGCTAAGGCTAGGTCCAATCGACATTCAGGATTCAGATCGGTTTTAATCTGTGATTCATATGCCTCCAGATTTTCATTTGGAGGCATATCATGTCGAAGCCGAAACGCTACGAACTGACATCAGAGGGCTTGTCGCAAATTTTCGAGGTTAACCGTGTGTTGACCATAGGCATGGAATTTGCCGCTCGGAAAGTTGCGGAGAGAGCCCATGATTCTGAATGCTATTGCCGAAAAGCTGAAGCGCCAATCAAAGGACGACTTCAAGGGGCGGCATTTCGAGGCATGGCTCATTGTTCAGGCGGTGGCCTGGTATCTGCGCTATCCGCTCAGCTATCGAGACCTTGAGGAGATGTTCCGCGCTCGCGGCTTCGAAGTGGATCACAGCACGATCAACCGATGGGTCCTTGCTTACGCGCCGATGATCGAGAAACGGCTTCGCCAGTTCCGTAGACCCCATTGCAGTTCGGTCCGCATTGACGAAACCTACGTCAAGATCTGCGGCAAGTGGCGCTACCTGTACCGGGCCATCGACAAGCACGGAAACCCGATGGATTTCCTGCTGTCAGCCAAGCGCGACCTTGATGCCGCCAAGCGTTTCTTCCGCAAAATGCTGAAGGACGAGCCCCTGTTGTCGCCGGAAAAGATCGGCACGGATGGAGCGAATACGTTCCCATCCGCGATTAAAACATCGGTAGATGGCGGTCTGCTTCAACCCAACCCCGTGCATTATGTCACGAAGCATCTCCAACAACGCATCGAGAGTGACCATTTTCGGCTCAAGAAGAACATGCCAAAGATCGGTGGCTTCCAATCCTTCAACACAGCGCGGCGAACCATCGCGGGTTTCGAGGCGATGCTGTGGTTGAGGAAAGGCTTTGGCTTTTCCGGAGGCTGGAGCATCAACGATCAGAACGATTTGCTCGCGCGCCTCTTCGGACTGCAAAAGGTTAACAAAGCATGAAAATGAAGATGCTTAGAGGATAAGCGCGCGCTCCGAAATTGTTTGCGACAGGCCCAATTGAGGTCTTCAGAAACGATCCAAACTGAGGATACGATGAAAAAGCGAATTATTATCACTGGCGCGAATGGTGCGTTCGGAACGCTGGCAGCTAAGGCACTGTTCGAAAACGGGCACGAAGTAGTCGCAACAATGCGTGACCCCGATGGCCGCAATACACAAGCGTCTGCGTCCCTCCGCAAGGCGGCGCCCGCGTCGTCGATATTGACGTCACCGATGATGACAGTGTCGGAAAAGGCGTCGAGGCGGCGACCGCTTCAATGGGCGGCATCGATGTTCTGCTCAACGTGGCAGGTACCGGCACCCACGGACTGACGGAGGGCTATACGTCCGATCAGTTCGCTAAGCTTTTGGACGTTAACGTCATTGGCGTTCATCGCATGATAAGAGCAGTCGCTTCCACAATGCGTGCACAGAGATCCGGTCTCGTGATCAACGTGTCCAGCCTCCTTGGCCGTCTAGTCCTTCCTTTCTATGGACCTTACAGCGCCACGAAATATGCCGTCGAGGCATTGAGCGACAGCTACCGCGTGGAGCTCTCGCAGTTCGGGGTCGACGTGGTCCTCGTAGAGCCTGGCGGCTTCAAAACGTCGTGGATCGGAAATCTGGTCCATCCACAGGACCAAGACCGACTGGAAGGTTATGGTGAATTCGCAAAGGCTCCGGATCAGGCCCTAGCTGGCTATGAGCAGTTCCTCGACTCTCATCCGTCCCAGGATGTCGGGCAAGTCACCTCAGCGATCGTAGGTCTGGTCGAGGCACCTGCAGGAACACGGCCGAACCGTACTGTCGTTGATTTCGTAGGCATGGGGGAGCAGGTTGACAAGATGAACGAGCAGCTCGCCCAGGTCACCGCCGGCATCTACCAAGCGTTTGGGGTCGACGGTCTTCTCAAGCTAAGGGTCTGAGACGATCGGTGAACAGGCGGCCCTGACAGCAGGGCCGCTCTAGACGGTATCTGCAGGATCGATAGCTGCGGGAGAGCCAATAGGCGAGGCCCGAAACGTAGCATCCTGGAGGCGAAGAGACGAACTGGCTCGGCCGTCCCGCTTTATATTGTCGAAAGCGCTACAGGCCAGGAAGAGTCGAGCGGATATGTTCGGCGAGAGCTTGGCAATCAAAGAAGGCCGGCTTTCTCCGAACTCCACGGCCAGTCCTATCGTGGGAAGAGCCGGCATTCCGTCGGTGACGACAAAGAGGTCCGGCGGTACGGCAGTCCTGGTGAAGACGCTGATAGCGTGACCTGAGCGCGCGATCGCTGTCAGCCCCGCGAGACTGTTGCTTGCAAAGGCGACGCGGTACCGGCGGTTTGACGCCTCCATGACGTCGCAGGCCGCGCGGTAGTCGAGCGTGGCAGGCGCGGAAAGGGCAAGGGGCAAGATGGGCCGATCTAGGATAGATGGCCTGGATGAATTTGCCACCCACACGAAATTCTCTCGCCTGATGATCTCCGGACTGGCCAGTTCCGAAAGAGAGATGATACCGAGATCGATCTGCCTTCTTCTCAGCATTGGCCTCAGCTCGGTGGTCGGCGCGCATACCATTCGTAGTTCGACGCCCGGGTGCCGTTCGAAAAAACCCCTCAGGATGGAGGGAAGGAAAGCGATGGAGTAGTCTTCAGGGCAGCCCAGACTGACGGAGCCCTGCAGAGTGGCGCCGCTCATATTGGCCAGCAACTCGTCATGCTGGGCAAGAAGCGCTTCTGCATGTACGAGCAGCTTTTCGCCTGCGGACGTCAGGCGGACGCCGGATCCGCTCCGATGAAGTAGGGCCTGCCCGATCATCTCTTCAAGGCGCTGCATCTGCATGCTCAATGTTGATTGTGTGCGACCCACCTGCTGAGATGCCACACTTATGGAGCCTGACCTGGCGACCGCCGCGAAGTTTCTGAGGATTGCAAGATCAAGTGTCATTCGGTCATCGATTTTATTGATATCGGAATAGAATAATATCAATTTGCCGAGAAAGGAAACACTGCATAGTTTTTCCGCATTATAAACCGAAGGGATTGACCCGTGTCTCTCAACAATGAGCAGAGCTTCTGGAATCAGGCGAACAGGCACCTCACGCGATACGGGCCAAGCTTCGAGAGCATCATCGTCGAGCGTGCGAGCGGAAGCTACGTGTATGACGCCGACGACCGCGCCATATTGGACTTCACGTCGGGGCAGATGAGCGCCCTCCTCGGCCATACCCATCCGGACATCGTAGCGACCGTCGATCGCCAGATGCGCTCGGTCGCACATCTCTTCAGCGGCATGCTCTCACGTCCGGTGGTGGAACTGGCGTCACGCCTTGCGGCGCTCGCGCCAGGTCTCGATCGTGTGCAGTTGCTGACGACAGGAGCGGAATCCAACGAGGCTGCCATCCGTATGGCGAAACTTGTGACTGGCGGACATGAAGTGGTCGCCTTCGCGCAGAGCTGGCATGGCATGACGGGCGCAGCCGCCGCCGCGACCTATAGCGCAGGGCGTCGCGGATACGGGCCGGTGGCTGCAGGTTCTCTCGTGATCCCTGCCCCAAACTCTTATCGTCCTCGCTTCGCAAAGCCGGATGGCACGAACGATTGGCAAACCGAGCTGGATGATGCGTTCGCACTCATCGATAATCAGTCGACGGGAAATCTCGCCGCGTTCATCGCCGAGCCAATTCTGTCGAGCGGCGGTATTCTGGAACTTCCGGCAGGTTATCTGGCTGCGCTCAAGCGAAAATGCGAGGAGCGAGGAATGCTTCTCATTCTGGATGAGGCCCAGACCGGCGTGGGAAGAACCGGACACATGTTCGCGTTTCAAAGGGATGGTGTCACTCCCGATATCCTGACCCTTTCGAAAACGCTGGGTGCCGGCTTGCCGCTGGCCGCGGTGATGACGACCGAGGCGATCGAACAGAAGGCCTTCGAGAAGGGATATCTGTTCTACACCACCCACGTCTCCGATCCGCTTCTGGCCGCAGTCGGCGTCACTGTTCTGGACGTTGTCGAACGAGAGGGCCTTGTCGCTGCCGCAATCGAACGTGGCGCACGGTTGCGAGCCGGACTTGAATCTCTTCAACAGAGATTCGAATGCGTTGGCGATGTGCGCGGCCGCGGCCTTCTGATGGGTCTGGAGATCGTGGCGGATCGGCAGACGAAAGCCCCGGGATTCGCTCTCGGTGCCAAGATCATGGAAGAGGCGATGCGGCGCGGGCTGAGCATGAATATCGTCAAACTGCCCGGAATGGGCGGCGTTTTTCGTATCGCGCCGCCGCTGACAGTCTCAGACGAGGAAATCGACCGCGGCATCGAAATCATGTCTGATTCCATTCAGGCTGCGTCCGGAGCCTAACCGATCTGTCATGTGATCTTGTGTTGAAGGAAGTGCGTGCGACTGGATGAAAACGTGGGGAGGCTGCAGGTTATGCTTGATGATGCCATTAGCAGCTACCCAGTGGTGCACGCCGTCGTGCTTGTGGCTGCCGCGATAGCTGCCATTGCGTCGGTCGGTATTCGTGGCCGAGTTTCGGCCGCGCTTCTCTTCATGTCGTCGTTGGCCACGATAATCGTCTCCGGTCGGGACCTGCTCCCATATGCAGAGGGTGCTCCGATGGACGGCATTGTACGGCTTGCTGCTCTCATGCTCCTCCTTCCGATGTTTCCTCCGACGAACCTGATCCTGCTGCAGAAGCTATACAGGAGCGCACGGGACCTGATGATGCCGCCGATTGGTAGCCAGCGAACATGCCTCGGATCGCCAGTCTCGCTTCTCGTCGCCATCGGAATGGTCTACGTTTTGGCGGTCGGCATGCTGGCATTGAAATCAGTATTATAAGGTTGCGACATCACAGAGTAATCCGCGAGTGCACACCTGCCTTTTAGCTCTTGATGCAAATCGAACCAGCGATCATGCTTCGGCTACGCTAGGTGGTTGAACGCCCTGTGTCATGACGCGCGACACAGAATCAAATCGATGAGTTTCGGAAAGCAGCCAGTCCGCGAAAGCCTGTATCGGAGCTTCACTCAACCGGATGGGCTCCGGGAGGATTAGGCTGAACGTCTTGGAGATCGCTTGGCTTTCGGGCCAAGGGGCGATTAGACGCCCTGCCGCCAACTCCGTCTCGACATATAGTCGCGGCACCAGCGCAACGCCAAGTCCCGCAAGTGCGGCCTCGATCAGCATAATATGGAGGTCGTAGTATGGACCGATCGCAGGATTAGTGAGCGTGATCCCTGTCTCCTGCGCATAACGTTGCCACGCATCCGGGTTCTGGCGCCTGTGAAGACGGGGCAGTTGGTCGAGC
This sequence comes from Shinella sp. UYSO24, assembly GCA_902167985.1. GTDB lineage: Bacteria > Pseudomonadota > Alphaproteobacteria > Rhizobiales > Rhizobiaceae > Neorhizobium. The sequence goes on along the minus strand of CABHNZ010000042.1, from coordinate 3,690 downwards.
GACACCGCGCCCACGGCTTTGTCGAAAAGCGCCGGATGACAAACGGGCACCAGCGTCTCGTGCAGCAACCGATGTGTCCTCATCCCGGACCATGCGGGATGCTCGAAATGGATGGCCGCGTCGAAACCGCTTCCGGCGAGCACGAACGGTTCCATTCGCTCGGCAAGATGCACGACGATGTTCGGGTGGCGCTCACGAAACCGTCCAAGGCGAGGAATAAGCCAGCGTGTGGCAAAAGTGGGGATCGTCGCGATATCGATGCTGGCGCCATCGCTGGGTTGCCCCATTACATACCGGCTGTCACGCTCCAGGCGGTCGAGGGACTCGCTAACTTGCGCGGCATACCGCTTCGCGCTTGGCAGAAGCTTGACCCGGTTGCCGATGCGCTCGAACAACGTGACACCCAAGAAAGCCTCCAGCCGACCGATCTGCCGGCTGATTGCGCCTTCCGTCAGAGCCAGTTCGTCGGCTGCGCGTGCAAAACTGCCATGACGCGCCGATGCCTCGAACGCTATGAGAGCCGAATTGCTGGGGATCTTACGGCGCATCGGGCACTCCTGAGCGGGATGGATTGGCGTTCGGCTGCTTCATCTTGATATAATATCATCGAAGGGTGACTCCAAATCGTTATTGCTGGCGCTCACAATTGCTTAACTTGATCAAACATCAATGAAAGTAAGGCCGGAGCACGAGATGCCCGGTCGGAGGTGACACGATGATCTATACGGTTGAATGCAGTTTTGCTGATCCCCACACCGAGACGGAATGGAACGAGTTCTACAGCCTGGACAAGCTGCCCGCCCTGATTTCGGTGAGCGGTTTCCACACATCACAGCGCTTCAAGGCGTTGACCGGCGGTTGCCCCGTCTATCTCGCCATCCATTCGATTGACGCCCTCGATATTCTAACTGGCGAAGAATATCGCCAGAAGGGAGGCGGCAATTTTTCTCGATGGCAACAACACATCACTGACTGGCACCGCAACTTGTACGACGGCCTCGAGCGTGCCCCGGCCGTCGGCGCAACCGAATACCTGGTGCTAAGCGCAAGAGGACCTGAGCCGCTGGACAATCTGGGCCTGGCGCCGTTTGCCGTTCGAGCAGTCGCCATGGAGAAGTTCCCCGAACATCGTTGGCTTGCGAAGGCGGATCGCAACATGATCGGCGATATCGGGCAGTTGCCGGAGGACATGCACGTCTATGCGCCGATGACGCCGCAATTGACGAGCGGCGATGACCGCGGCTCTGCCAGCGCTTGATGAACCGCGATGCCGAATATCACCCTCTACATCCCGCAAGATGGGATGCCGCCGGACGATACGCTCGCGACGCTCACGGAGCGCTGCACGCTGCTGTGTACGGACATCCTTCAAGCTGCGTTGATGAATGTGCATGTCATTTTCGTCGCTGTTCGGCATGGCCGAGGTCATCTGGCCTTTGTCGAGATCCAGTATCGCCTCGAACCTTTCCGGACAGCGGCGCTGATGGATCAGTTCATGGAAGAACTGGACGTCGCCATCGGGGATAGCCTCCATCTGACCGCGCGCATTCGCTGCTTCGGCTACGAAGCGACGAGCATCCATGCACGCAACTGAATCCACGCCAGAGACGATCATGATCATGACCGTAACCAGATTTCCAAACCAGACTATCGGTGACCTGACCATCACCGCCATCAGTGACGGTTATCTCCATGCCGGTTTCGACCTGCTCTCGAATATCGATGCTGACGACGCCTCTCAAATGCAGGAGAAAGCGGGGACACCGGATCATACCGCTATCCACATCAACTGCTATTTCGTGCGCGGAGGTGGTCGCACGGTCCTGATCGATGCCGGCGCGGGCGGTTTCAAACAATGGGGCGGGGGGCTGAAGGACAATCTCGCATCAGCAGGCGCCCATACTACTGACATTGACGCCATTCTGTTAACGCATGCTCATCCGGATCATATTGGAGGATTGGTGGCCTCCTCAGGTGAAGCCGCATTCCCGAACGCCGAGCTCCTCGTTCATCAGCAGGAAATCGCGTTCTGGCAAGACGACGCAATCTCAGTCGCGCGCCGAACGCGCCCAAGGCAACTTCCATTTCGCCCGTCGGGCGTTTAACGCTTATCGTGACAGGTTGCGCACCTTTGAGACCGGCGAAGTGCTTCCCGGCATGACGGCTGTTCCGCTCCCCGGTCATACGGCAGGGCATACCGGCTATCGCCTTGAGTGCGGTGGCCAAAGCGTGTTGATCTGGGGCGACATCGTCCATTTCCCCAATATCCAGATCCCGCGGCCGGATGTTTCGATTGCATTCGACCAGGATAGTAATCTCGCTGCTGCGACGCGATCGAGACTGCTGGATATTGTCAGTGGGGAACGACTTCTGATCGCCGGTATGCATCTTGGAGAGCATGGCTTCGCACGCATCGAGAGGGTGGGCGCAAATTACAAGGTCGCCTACGAGGAACGAGCGTCGGATCTTCACCTGAGACAAGCGGAATCGTAGTTCACCGAAGGCGGACTTTCGACTGTAGGCCGGCGACGCGATCCATCTGAGCTGGTCTCTGCTGGAAGTGCGGCGGGTCGCTCTCGTGACTTCCACAAGGGCTTCCCGAGGACCGGCATCTTCAGGCTGCTGAGATCTGCATCCGACAGAAGCGGAATCTTAATTGACCGTGGGCGGACTTTTGAATGGACGCTGGCGATGAGATCCATCAACGGTCGCACCTTAGCGGACAGCGTTTTGGGCTGCGGCCCCATAACCATGGCACGAAGCCTCGCCCTTCCCCAGGATTCGAGCAGCAGAAACGGCAAGGCTTTTGCCTCTGGTGGCCAATCCCTGCCGGAGAGACCAGAGCGAGACGGTCAACACGATGTGGCGGCGGACAGCGTAGTTCAGTGCAAGCCATCCTCCGAGCGAAACGCCAGTAAAGGAGGCTGTTGTCTCAACGATCACTGACTGACAAGCCGGTCAAATGCTCGGAAAGCAGCCAGAGCCGTTCAGCAGCCTGTGAATCCATGGCCCAAGGCGCCACACCTCTGGTCCCATCCGTCTCTGCCTGCGGCAGGGCGACTTCGCAATCTTCGCAGTAGACGCCGCCAATACCGTTGAGTTCGGGTCGCGTTGCTGCCCAGACGCTTGTTGCTGCACCCTGTTCCGGCGTCTTGAGGTCGCGCGCGGGGTCGACCCGACGATTGCCGTTCTCGTCGTAGACATCAAAAGAGTTGATCTCGTCTTCGGTAAGATGGCGGGCGAGATCGGTCAGGATGACGCCAGGGTGCAACGAAAATGCCCGCACGCCAAGCGCGGCTCCGCGGCGATCAAGTTCCAGCGCGAACAGAGCATTTGCCGTCTTTGCCTGACCATAGGCCTGCCACTTGTCATAGGGGCGCGTCTTGAAATCGATATCGTCGAAATCGACCGGGCCGATTTGATGCCCGCGCGACGACACCGAAATCACCCGCGCGCCGTCTGCCTTGACAAGGGCCGGCCACAGACCTGCAACCAGCCGGAAATGGCCCAGATGATTGGTGGCAAACTGGCTCTCGTGCCCCGCCTCATCACGGGCAAGCGGGGTCGCCATGATTCCGGCGCTGCTGACCAGGATTGAGATCGGCTTGCCCGCCGCATTGATCCTGCCGGCAAAGGCGGCAACCGATGCGGGATCCGCAAGATCCATCGCTTCGATAACAACAGTGTCGA
>CABHNZ010000041.1 GCA_902167985.1 Shinella sp. UYSO24 | reverse complement strand
TCTATGCTCATACGTGGTTCTCCTAGAAAGGTAGTTACCACGCCAGAGCACAAAATTCAGGATAGTCCCGGTGCGCAAGCGCGGCGGCCGGAAACGAGCGATCGGCACCCGAGCACCGATGCTGATCCCGCTTGCCGCCAATGATCGCTGGTCACTGGACTTCGTGTCGGATCAACTCACCGATGGTCGCAGGTTCCGGGTGCTGACCGTCGTCGACGATTGCACCAGGGAATGCCTGGGCCTCTTCGCCGATACGTCTCTTTCCGGCCTGCGGGTTGCTCCTGAGCTGGACCGGATCATCGAGGGACGAGGCAAGCCGAAGATGATCGTCAGCGACAATGGCAGCGAGTTCACCAGCAACGCGATCCTACAATGGACGGATCGGACCAAGGTGGAATGGCACTACATCGCGCCTGGAAAGCCGATCCAGAACGCCTTCATCGAAAGCTTCAATGGGCGGCTGCGAGACGAGTTCCTGAATGAAACGCTCTTCTCGTCACTGCCCCATGCTCGATCAGCCCTTTCAAACTGGCGCAGCGGTTACAACGATCACCGACCGCACTCTGGCCTCGGCTGGCTGACACCGGCCGAGTTCGCCCAGACCATCAACCCGCGACGTGATGCGGTGCTGCGCAGCCGAAACGCTTCCCCACCGCAACCCGCCGCTACCGCCCCAAATACAGCAACACAAAACCGCTGGAGCGAACTCAAAACTGGATAAAACTTGGGGGCAAGGTCACCACCAGACCAAGCTCGATTGCGAAATGCCATGGATGCGCTGGTGCTTTTACACAGCCTCGGCCGGTTACGGTCATATCGCAGAAGCGCCGATAACGGCCGTCAAGCGAACCCGCTGAATGCATCAGCCTCGCTTTGAGTGCCGAAGTTGAACGTTACCAGCTCACTCCCATCGTCTTGACGGATGGCGATTGCAGTCACGATCAATCGAGCGATCTCGTCCTGCGTCTCATGTCCTGACCGGGATGATTTCACAGCCTTCTCGATGGCCGCTGCGAAGACTTCGCTGATCAGGCCGAGCCGCATGTTGTGTTTCATGATGATGTCCCGGTCCTCGATGATCGCCGCCTGTTCTTCCTTCGGGATTGCGGCATTGTCCATCGCGGTGATCGTGGCATTGGTCGCGAGCTTGATCGGACCTTCCTGAAGCCACCTCTCGACCATCTGGTGGAACTGATGCATTCGCGCAGCGGGGATTGTTTTCTGGACAGTGATCGACATCTGCATTCCTTTGTCAGCTTCGGCAGCGTTTATGGGGCTGAGCCACAAGCTTCAATACATTTATGCTGGAGATCGACCAGTCGAGAGACATGGGGAGCGATCAGGTGGGCGGTTTGATGGCAGCTTCAGCCAGTTGGCCTCCTGACGCAGAAGCGCCACAAGCGGACATTGCCTTTCATAGAAATAATTCCGCTGCTAAATCATTCTATTCATATCCCAAACGATCATGAGGGGCATGATGACCGACATTCAGTTCTTCGATGGCCACAACGATGCGGTTCAGTTCTTCGCGGAATACCGGTCTCCCGGTCGCGACTTCCTTGTAAGGTCTGAGACTGGACATCTCGATCTGCCTCGCGCCATTGAGGGTGGGATGATCGGCGGGCTGTTCGCGCTTATGGCCAAGCCTGAACATGCACCCGAAGGCAATGTTATTAAGACCGACGATGGGTATGAAGTGATCTATCCCGAGAGCTTGCTGTCAATGCCGCGTGAATTTTCCTCAAAAGTGCCGAAGTAAAATTCCCCACTTATGCCGTTGTGGACGCCAGGGAGAATTGGGGACTTTTGGGCGGCCGACCGCGCGTCTTTGAGGTGGAGCGAATGCCGGAGGTGCGATGAGGGCCTTGGAGCGAACGTGTTCTGGCATGAGTTCGGCATGTTGCCGCAACCGGTAACTTGATCCTTCGATTTGCACGACGACAGCGTGATGAAGCAGCCTGTCGAGAAGTGCGGTGGCAACGACAGGGTCACCGAAGACATCACCCCATTCCGCGAAGCCGCGGTTTGACGTCAGGATCATGGCACCGCGTTCATAACGGGCGTTGACGAGCTGGAAGAACAGGTTGCCGCCGCCCTGGACGACCGGCAAGTAGCCGATCTCGTCGACGATGAGCAGGCTCGGCCTGCAGAAGAAGCGAATGCGTTCCTGGAGCCGACCTTCCCTTTCGGACCGGGCAAGCGAACCGATCAGGTCGGCAAGCGTGGTGAAGTACACGCTCTTTCCGGCCTTGACGGCTTCGACGCCGAGCGCCGTGGCGAGATGGCTTTTGCCGGTTCCAGGCGGGCCGAGGAAATGAACGGCTTCGTGTCGTTCGACGAAGCCGAGCTGCGCCAGTGTGAAGATGCGGTCCCGATCGAGGGAAGGCTGGAAGGTGAAGTCGAATCCGGCAAGCGTCTTGATCGTCGCCAGCCTGCCCATCCGCAGCGCCGTCTTGATGCGGCTGTTCTCACGCAGGGTCAATTCCTCCGACAGAAGGATGTCTATGGCTTCGAGTGCGGACAGTTCGCCATGTTCGAGGCGACGCACGACATGGTCGAGCGCCTCCAGCGCCCGCGGCATCTTCAAGCCGACCAGGTCATGGCGGATACGATCGATCATGGAGGGGATGGCATCGAGGGTCGCGCTCATGGGCGGCTCTCCTGTGCCAGGGCCTTGCCGACGGCATCATAGAAGGCGAGCGACCGCTGGACCACAGTGTCGCCGGCGGGTTTGACGACAATGGCTTCGCCTCGTGTTCGCGGCCAGTGTTGCGGCGTGATTGCTCGTCGGTGGTCAGGATGAACCCGACGTTGTTTACGGCCCTCGAGGACAGGATGCGCTGCGATCAGGGTGCCGTTCTCGAAGATGCGGACTTCGTCGGCGAGAGAATGAACTTCGACCATTCGGCTTCGCGTGGCGTCCGGAACGCTGTAAGTATTGCCGCCAACGCTGACCATGCCTTCGCGCGATACGCGGCGCTCCAGCTTCAGGACGGATTTGAACGGTGCCAGCGGCAATGGCCGCAAATGCTGTCGCTCATCGGCAAAGGCCTCGTTGACAATGCGCTGGGTCGTTGAGTGCTTCCTTGGATTGGCGACGGTATCGAGCCAGTGCCGGAGCTGGGCATTCATGTCATCAAGATTGCGGAACGAGCGGGCGAGGAAGAAGTCTTCGCGGATATACCGAAACGGCCGCTCGACCTTGCCTTTTGTCTTGGCCCGATAAGGTTTGCAGGCCTTCGGATGGAACCCATAGTGGCGGGCCAGATCGATGAGTGCACGGTTGTAGATAATGCCCTCCGTCTGACCTTCACCGATGACGGCTGTCTTCATCCGATCGTAAAGCACTTCGCGCGTGGCACCGCCGATGGCCTCGAAAGCGGCGATGTGGCAACGCAAGACGGTCGGCAGGTTCTGGTGCATGACGAAGCGAGCCCAGATGAGACGGCTGTGCCCTAGCACCATCGAGAACAACCAGACGATCCTTGGCGTCATCGGTTCGTCGGTGAAAACGACATGGAATTGGGCGAAATCGACTTGCGCCTGCTCACCGGGTGGCGTCTCGAAACGAACCTCATAGCCTGAACTTGCGGCTGGGCGCACGTCCCGGAGAAAATCCGTCACGGCTGTATAGCCACCAGTATAGCCTCGCTCACGCAGTTCCCGAAGCAACCGACTGCCGGTCAGACCGGGATAGGTCTTCACCCGTTCTCGCAGGTATGAAGCGAACGGATCGATGACCGTCGCGCGAGGCTTCCTCGGGCCATAAGCCGGAGCCTCGAGCCCCCGTTCGATATATTTGCGCACCGTCTTGCGATCGATGCCTGTTTCTCTGGAAATAGCCGACACCGTCAGCCCCTGCTGATGCAGATCCAGGATCATGATCGTCTCCCTCAGCTTGATCACCAACATTCCCCTTCCGACCATCGAAAGGAGTATCGGCGATGACGCGCCGCCGGTCTTCCGGGGCGCGCCCCGGAGACGCGGCCGCAGCACCTGGGGAAGATTCAAACGGCACTATTGGGGAGTATTGCTCCGGTACTGACACTTGCGCCTGTCGGCGGCCAGACCTCAGATTGATGGGCAGCTTTCGGCATTGAGGGCTGTAGTCGAGCGATCCGCCGCGAAAATGCGCTTCGCAACGACTGTTGACGAAATTGCAACTGCCAGGTCTCAAGGACAGTTCTCTGTAGTCCTGCACATGGAGGGAGCGGAAGCGGTCGATGCGGAATTCGAATACCTGCACACCCTGCATCAGGCCGGTCTGCGATCTTTGGGACCTGTGTGGAGCCGTCCGAATATTTTTGGACATGGCGTGCAATTCGCATTTCCGCGATCACCGAATATAGGCCCCGGACTGACGCCTCTTGGAAAGGAACTCGTCAAGGTTTGCAATAGCCTTGGGATTATGGTCGATCTAGCCCATATGAACGAGGAAGGCTTTTGGGATGTGGCGTCATTGAGTAACGCCCCGCTCGTTGCCACTCATGCCTGTGCCCACGCTATCAGCCAATCCACAAGAAACCTGACCGACCGACAACTTGATGCCATACGGGATACGGACGGCGTCATAGGTTTCAACCTTGCGGTCTATGACATCCGCGCGGACGCGCATCTCGATGCAAATACCTCTCTCGATACCGTTGTTCGCCACATCGAATATCTCATCAATCGCGTCGGTGAGGACCGGGTAGCGCTTGGATCAGATTTTGACGCACCACGGTGCCGAGCCAGATTAAGGATGTCAGTGGAGTACCGCACTTGTTCGAGGCTATGAGCAGAGCTGGATTTGGTCGGCAAACGATATCTAAATTCGCTTCTGAAAACTGGCTTAGGGTGTTTAGCCTCACTTGGAGGTGATGTTTCGTGCTTCGCTAGCGTTGAGGAACGCACCCCACCAAGTCTGCTTTGGGCCGAGGCCCGACTTCCGCCTCGCGCCAACTGGCGACATCTCCGATCAGGCACCTGCCGCGATCATGGCTTGGATATGCCGTATATCCGAGCCACAGCAGCCGCCGACAACCCGTAAACTAGGGAGTCGTCGGACAACCTCTGCACAGAGTGCGCCGAATTCTCGGGGGTCGCCATCGTCCAAGTCCGCGGCTTCGTCCAATTCGGCGTGGCTCCGACGCGATGCATTTGGCCGAATTATGCCGATTCGGTTGAGCCAGCGTGATGGCAGCTTATCGCTGAAATGTTCGGGATGAGCGCAGTTGATCCCGTAATAAAGAGCATAGCCACCGGTTGCGGCTTCTACCTCGCTGAGCGCGGAATCGAGGTCCTGCCCAGTCGGCAAGCACCCATCTGTCTCGACTGTGAATGAAAGAGTGAACGGCAAGCCGAGTTCGCGCGCCCTGTTGAGCATCCCGGTGGCTTCGCCCGGATGGGTGATGGTGAAAGCGGAGGCAATGTCCACCCCTTCTTCCGCAAAAGCCTCCAACTGGGCGCTATGCAGGCGAGACGATTCGGGTGGGGTTAAAAGCTGCTCGGGTGCATAGCCGTCGCCTGCCGGGCCAAGCACACCCTCGATCAGGATATTGTTGCGCCAAGGGTGGTTCACGCGGAGATCTTGGGCGAACGCGACGGCGCGTCGATTTACGTGCCGGATCCCCGCGTCGTCGAGCCCGAGCTTGCCTCCCCAGCCGGAGTTCGCGCGCCAAGTCGGCGTACCCGCCATGAAGCCTCGGTTCGCTGTCTGGGCGAGATCGAAATAGGAAAGCGCATAGCGCCGCAGCATTTCACGCCCCTCTGGGGTATCCAGAAGAACGAAGGAAGCGAAAAGCGGCATTTCGGCGCCTTCATGGAAGATCAGATCCGTCTCCATGCCACCATCGCTGATGAACGCGGCTGGCGCCGATAGCAATCGGTCAAGCATACCCATGATATCCTCCACCAAAGAAGCTACTCTAGCAAATTCCTGCCGTGTATTCCACGGCGAGGGCTATCGTGCATCGCCGGGGATTCGATCAGGCGCCTGCGCCCATATGCAGAAAGCGGCTGAAGCAGCCCAGATCAGCCAAGATAACCGATACGGCTTTACCGCCATGGTGATCGCCAAACGCATGATTTCGCACCGATCCTGATTTGCTTGCAAACGATGCTGATTGCCGAAACGGCGTCTGCAATGAAGTGTTGTCATAACTTGCGAATAACAGCTCCACTACCGCGCATCGCATCATCAGGTGATATTGAATGAAAATAGATCTCTCCCCGGAATTGACCGTCTGCGGCATTAACGAACTGACGGCGCAAAGCGCGAGAAACGTCACGCATGTACTTTCGACCATTGATCCGGAGAGGCCCGAACTGACTGAGTTTTCCGGCTATGGCGATCACGTCCGCACGACCTTGCGCTTCCATGACATTATTGCCGAACGCGACGGCCAGATAATGCCTTCAGAACGGCATATGGCCGAGATCCTGAAATTCGGCACCTCATTCTTAAATGGCCGGGACAGGGATGCTCACGCCCATATCCTGGTGCATTGCCATATGGGGGTCTCACGATCCACTGCCGCGATGCTGACGCTCATGGCGCAAGCAAGTCCGAACGAGCCGGGTGAGACGCTTTTCCGTCGCCTCGCAGAGATCCGCCCCCAGGCATGGCCAAACTCCGTCATGGTCGCATTTGCTGATGAGCAACTCGGTCGTCGCGGCGAGCTTACTCGGCAACTGAAACTCCACTATGGACGGCAGCTCGAAAAGCAGCCGCACTACAAGGATTGGATTACGTCGCTTGGTCGCCAGGCTGAAGTGGAGATGGCTAAGTCGATTTAAGGAATTGGGGCCGTGGGCTTGAGCACCACCGCTCAGCTTCACTCCATGGATGCCTCGACATCCAAGGCCGCCGTGCCCTTTTCCCTTACAATTATCGATCGGCTTGACGGCCAAGATTGGCGGAGTTTTCCTCTGCGGTATCGACACTGCCCATGAGGCCTAGTTGCTGGACGAGGATTGACGCCGCGTTGTAGCAGTGGAACGAGGTCACCTTGCCGTCCTTCATCTGAAAGACGTCGCAACAGGGAACATCGATGGCTTTCCCGGTTGCCGGAGCTGTCCCCGCCGGCGTCACCAGTGCCCCTTCATGCGTACCACGGATGGCCAGTTCGACGACGTCATTTGTCGCGTATATGTCGAAGATCTCCCTGTGAACGTCCGGAAACGCATCGGCCATGCTGCTCGCGACCATGGCGATGTCCTCACCGCGAAACTCCATACCTGCCGGAACGTTGCGCACATAACTGTCCTTGGAAAAGCAGGAGATAAATTTGGCCAGATCGAGCGACCGCCCTTCGGCTGCCGCGTATAACTCTTTGATCACCTGGATGTTGTCGCTCATAGTTCCATCCCTATTCTCGATTTTCCGGTACCTGGGGCATTGTCGAGCCGCAGACAGACGGATAGATAATCGAGCAGTTACCTGGAAGGTAGAACTGACAAAAGGTAAGTGTGAGACTTCTGTGGATAGATTGGATACGCTGTGTGGGCTTGACGTCTCTTTGACGGTGATCGGCGGCAAATGGAAACCCTTGATCCTCTACCACGTGCAGGGCGGACCCACCCGGTTTTCGGAGGTGAAGCGGCGTGTCGCTGGCATTAGCGAAAAAGTGTTGATCCAGCAGCTTCGCGATCTTGTGGCAATGAACATCCTCGTTAGACGAGACCACAAATGCGTGCCGCCGGTGGTGGACTATGAGCTGACACCGTTCGGTGAGACGCTCGTCAGGGCACTGGCACCGCTATGCGACTGGGGCAATGAGAACCGTGCGAAGGTCACGGAACTGCTGCAGTCCTCATCACGGGAAGAGCCGAATTGATGCCTGCGTTGGTTGAGTGTATGCCTTACAGGTAAGCAGAGCGTCACATCGGAGATGCCCGCGTTGCGCCAATAAAAGACATGGGCTTTTCCATAGCTTCAGAACATCAATGCCATCGCGACCCGTCGAGTAGGGTCGAGACCAATCGCTAACTCTGCTTCGAGAATTTTGCAAAGGCGTGGAGAAATGCGCTCTTCCCCGAGAATTGCGAACCCCAGTCTCTCGTAGAAAGGAGCGTTGAACGGAGCGAAGCGGTCAGTCGTCAATGTCGCTCCATCGAGCTTCCTTGCCCGACCTTCGTCGATCAAAGCCGATAGAAGAAATCTGCCAATCCCTCTGCGCTGACTATCAGGATGGACATCAATTTCACTGATATGCAGAAAATTTTCCGCAACATAGCCACCACACCACCCAGAGGCAGCGTCGTTCTCATCGCTAGCGAGATACAGAAGACCATGATCAAGATAGCGTTGCAAAGCCTCATCGTCGCTCGCCGACGGCTTTCCGCTTATCGCTCCGGATTTTCTAAGGGTCTCGAAAGAGGCAAGCTCGATGCTGCGTAAAGCGTCAAGGTCCGAAAATCGAGCAGTCCTAATGAGCAATTGGCTTCCCTCCAATGATTGACGGGTCGGCAATAACGTAACGCCCAATATGGTTTCATGACAGCGAAAGGCCGTTTTGGGCCGGCTCTGGACCTCCATCCCGCGCCCCCCGAGTTTTATTCGATTTCATCGCTTGGCGTTTGCAGCATCGCAAAGTCAACACTTTCGCAACGGCCGACCCCACTCATCGGCGTTGACCGAGTGGCTGAGGCTTGGTTTGCATGTGATCGAGGCGCGATCTTCAGGCCTCATGCCTTTCGATGCGGCATGCTCCTCAATACCTGCGCGACGATATCTGCTGCTTTAACGACTTCGGCAGCTGAAATATCCAGATAGAAAACCGCGCGCACACTGTCAGTGCCCGAGGGCAGGAGAAAGAGCCCTTCCCGGTGAGCTGCCTCGACGAAGGCTGCTGCGTCCGCTGTCTTCAGCCGGAAACGGACGATATTCGTCTCGACTGTCGCCGGATCAATCTCTACGCCTGAAAGCGATGCCAGTCTCTCGGCAAAGCGCCGGGCGTTGGCGTGGGTCTGCCCCAGTTCCTGACGATGGTGGCGGAGTGCGTAAAGCGCACCAGCGGCCACGATGCCGGCCTGTCGGAAACCGCCTCCAATCTGCTGCTTGAACCGTCTTGCACGCGTCACGAACTCGGCCGAACCCGCAAGGCAGGAGCCGACGGGCGCGCCCAGCGCCTTGGAGAAGCAGACGCTGACGCTGTCAAAATTCTCGGCATAGGTCCTTTCGCTGATGCCCGTTGCGACACTTGCATGCCACAGGCGGGCGCCGTCGAGATGCAATTTCAGGCCGTGCCGACGGCCTGCCGCGGTGACATCCCGCAAGGCATCCAACGGCCAGACGGAACCGCCGCCGATATTGTGGGTGTTCTCAAGGCACAGGAGCCGCAATGGCGCCGGAACTGTGGCAGGGAAGAACGGATGCGGCTTGCCGACGGCCTGATCGAGATCTGCCACCGTGAAAATGCCCCTGACGCCCGGCAGCAGACGCGGCAATACGCCGGAAAACGCAGCTGGCGCGCCGCCTTCGAGTATGTAGACATGGGCGCTCTGATCGAACAGCACCGCATCCCCCGGCTCGGTATGGCTGCGTATGCCGACCTGATTGGTCATCGTGCCGGTGGGCATGTAGACGGCATCGTCCATGCCGAGCAGATCGGCTACTTCGGCTTCTAGCGCCTTCACAGTCGGGTCGTCACCGTAAACGTCATCGCCGACGACGGCATTTGCCATGGCCTGACGCATCGCCGTGCTCGGCCGGCTGCAGGTATCGCTTCTGAGATCGATCATGTCGGTTACTCCCTTCATCTGGCGGGATCCTACTCGGTCGCCCGGAATAGGTTTTGAACGCCGTTGCGCGAAAGGCGGTGTATTGGAGCGTCAGCCGCGCATCCGCGCGAACTGGCCAGGCGTGATGCCGAGGACACGACGAACGCGCGGGTCATGTGGGCCTGGTCGGCAAAGCCGCAAGCCATCGCACAGTCCGCCAAGGCCCCACCGGCCGAAATGTGGTCTCGTGCGCGCCGGACCCTCACAAGGCGGAGATAGGCGTGTGGTGGCAGGCCGAATTGCCCTCGAAACTGCCTGACGAACTCGAATTTGCTAAGACCAGCTGCCCGTGCCAGAGCGTCAAGTGACGGCGCCAGTTCGAAACCGTCTTCTATCAACTGGCGCGCAACACCAAGACCGACGCGGTGATGTGAAGGGGACGATGCCATTGCGGTTCCGGCATGCCGGTGGAGAGCCAGGGTCATCAACTCGATGAACAAGGTCTCGATCTGCATGGCTTCGGCATGCTGCGAGCGGCTGAGGTGATGGAGGAGCTCAATTCTTTCAAAGATCTGGCGATCGTGAACCGACGGAATGTGGAAGCTGCCGGGACGGGCTACCAATCCGGCCTCGGAAGTCGCTTCTTGGACGATATCGGCGGAAGGATAGAACATCCGGTAGTGCCAGCCCGCGTCACCGGCCGCCGGCCCTCGTGCACGATGCCTGGAGCAATGAGCGCGACAGAACCGGCCGTCATGTCCATTCGGCGCGCCCGCCATCATAGGAAAAGGCCTGGCAGCCACTCTCTATGATGCCGATCGCAAATTCTTCGTGATAATGCCGCTCGAAGGCCAGCGTCCTGTAGTGAGCGTCAAGAAAGAGCGTGTTTCCCAGTGATGGCTCAAGCCACGCCCGGGCAATATCCCTCTGACTTTCAGCGCTGCCTTCGACACCAGCCATCGATGCTCCTTCGCCTATTGTTGTGCCTCGCGATTTCGACGGTTCTCGTATGCTTTGAGATTGACCAGAACCGTGTTCAACAAGGGCGTTGCCAGATCGCCTGATCGCGCAATCAGGTCTCCAATGATGTGGTCTGCCTCAATCCGTGCCCAATTTTCCATGTCGCGCATCATCGATGCCGTCATTGGCGAACCGGCCGCGGTCAACAGACCCAGAGCCCGCTCGCGTGACTGTTGCGCGGACGGATGCCCGGAACGTGCTGCAATTTCCAGACACTCTTCGAGCAGCGCCACAGACAGAGCGCTGCCGCCTGCTGCCACGATGTCACCGATCGAGGCACGCAGCAATGTCGTGACCCCGGCACTTGAGGCGATGAAAACCCATTTGTCCCACATGTCCTGACTGATGTCGGCCGAAAGTCGCACGTCGAACCCGGCATTGGAGAGAATGCCCGAGACCTCGGTGCTGCCCCTGGCCTGAGAGCCGAAACGTGGACCGAAAACCAGTGCCCGCATCGGGGCCAGATGGCGGATGGTCCCATCGGCATCAAGTGTGGTCGAGATCATGCACTGGCCGCCCAGAACGTGATCCTGTCCAAAGCGATCGTCCAGCAGGTCGAGATGCCGCATGCCGTTGAGCAGGGGCAGGATCAACGTCCGGGGACCGACAGCCGCCGAGAAGGATCTGGCCGCCTCGTCAAGGTCATAAGCCTTGCAGCTTAGAATGATGAGATCGAAGGGGTCTTTGATCTCTTGCGAGAGAATAAGCCGGGGCGCAGGGATATGCAGATCGCCTGCCGGGCTGACGATGCTCAATCCATCCTTCCGCAACATCTCGGCTCGGCGCTCTCGCACGAGAAAAGTCACGTCGCGGCCCGCCGCCGCAAGCCGCCCGCCAAAATATCCGCCGATACTGCCGGCGCCGACGACGAGAATACGCATGCTTTTATCTCCTGATAGAGTTTTCATTTCAAAGTCATGTCGCGTGCGGCGATCTGTCGAGACCCTGATCCTGCAGCGGTCAGATCGGGGGCGCGATGAGTTTGCCGACCTCGAGATTGTCCATGCGCAACCTCGCCGAACGCTCGGCGCCGAATTCACGCTCGAAGGCAGCCTGGGCCGCCAGCCATAGAGGGCGCGCTTCGGCCAAGCGGGCGCGACCGTTTTCCGTTAGAGCATAGCCATGCGACCGCTCGCCCTTTCGACGCGTCACCTCGATCAGGCCGCTGTCCCGCAGGGGAGCAAGGTTTCTGACAAGCGTGGTGCGCTCCATACCCATGACAGTTCCAAGATCTGCCGAACGGATGTCGGGTGTCTGAGCGATCACGCTGAGCAGCGAGAATTGCGAGATCGACAAGCCTGAGGGCTCGAGATGGGCGTCATAGAGGCGGCTCATGCTGCGGGTGCCGCGTCGCATCGCCAGGCAATGGCATTGATCAAATCCGGGATTATTCATGTCGCGGATAATAAGTGTGTATATGCACATTTGTCAATTGCGATTGTCGAAGACCCGGCGTGAGAGCTTGTCATCGAAGGTCTTTAAAAGTTTTGCCTATGCAGGCGGGCCGACGCTTCACACGGTCGCAAATGTCCCAATTAAAACGACAATTGTTCTCCTGACATTTGCGATGTCGCAGAAGGGGTATTTCTGCGACCCTTGAGCCGCCAGTATTGGCCCTTGCCTCTGTCGACCAACTCTAAGTTCGGAGAAGGCCCATCCGAAACGCCTCGTCCATCAGGGCCTTGACCGACGAAGGTTGCCATTTCCGGCCGCCGCGAACGGGGCGCTCGCCCATTTGGTCGAGCTGACCGGCAATGTCACGTAGCGAGAGCGCCGGATCGGCGATGGCGATCGCCGCGACGAGCTTCATGAGATGGTCTTCCGGTGGCGGCGAGGTGATCGTTCCAGCAGCCTGGCATCCGCGAGTTTTTCTTTGACCATTCGGTGAGCCGCGCGGCGGAGCCGCTCGACGGTCCAGTTATGGCCTAGACGATTGAGGATTCGAACTACGTTGTCCCAGCTATGCTGGGGCCGAAGCTGCTTCACCGTCGGAAGCCATGTCGGGACCGATGTGATGAGCTCATCCAGATAGATTTGGTTTCTGGCAGCAGCAGCAGCGCGAATTGCTTCTGAGCGCCGCTCGCGGAGGCCCGGATTGCCGGCAATCGACCTCGGGCTTTGGCCGCCCGCATTCCCGATTTTGTGCGCTCGGCGATAAGCGCTCTCTCTAGCTGTGCCACGGCGCCGAGGACCTGAAGCGAAAACTTGCCCTGCGGCGTCGATGTGTCGATCGGATCGCGAAGCGACCGGAAATGAACCCCACGCTGCTCAAGGTCCTCAATGATATCGAGCAGGTGGCCGACGGACCGCGCAAGCCGATCGAGCCTGACGACCACCAGCACGTCGCCGGCGGCGAGATCTTTGAGCAGTCTTGCCAGCACGGGTTGTGCCCGCGACGCTCCGGACCCATGCTCTTCGAATATGCGGTCGCAGCCCGCCGCGCGAAGTTCGTCGACTTGGGCGTCGTGGACCTGCTTGTCGGTGGAGACACGGGCATAGCCGATCAACCGGCGGGCAGGAGGATTGCTTTTCATTGGCTTTGCCATGGACTGTCGGGCCATTTTACCGCTTTTGTTCGGATAAGGAATGCGCTGATAATGGTTCCTCTGCAAGCATTGCATAGTCCAAGAATACAAGTCCACCGAGCGCAAAATCCGACCTCATGCGTGTCAGCGCTCACCGGCACCGCAAACCGCGTATCAGTGGCGCGCTATGCCAGAAAGGCCGGAAATCAGGGGGGCACGATGGTCGGGGCCGCACAACGGGGCGAAAGGCGGTGCCAATCATGTTCGCCTGACTTCCAGATCTCCCGCTCGGCGCCTGAAGGGCCGATCGAGTCGCATGACAGGCAGCCACTCCAGCGAATTAGGGTCAGAAACAGCCCTAATTCGCTGGAAAACTGGGGAATCCACCGACTTAGGACTGCCGACAAGCGCTTCATGAGGGCCGCATCGAGGCGGCGGCTCTGCAGATCGGCGATGGGAACGCCAGCGCGCAGCTTTCTATGGTCATAGCGAAAACGTTGAATCGTCCGGGAGAAGGTCGCGCGGGGAAACGGCAGCCTGCAGGAACGTCTGCGAGCCGGGATCCGCGCCATCGATCAGCGACATCAGCATCTTCGCCATGACCTCGCCTGCGAGAGAGACATCCTCACAAAAAGCCGGAAAGGACGGCCGTAGCTTCCCGAAAATTCCCGTTGTCTGCTTGGCCACAACGGACACGTCAAGCTGCGGCCGAAGCCCAAGATCGTGGATAACAGAGGCTGCGACAATCGCAGATGTCTCGCCGGCGCAAAGGAAACCGTCGCACCAATCGAGATCTGTTTCGAAGCGTCCCTGCAGATAGGCACAAAGCGCGTCCGCTGGCGTGTCCAGGTTGACGCCATCGCATAGGTCGATTGCCATCCCCAATTTCTCCGCTTCTTCGGTGACGCCAGCCGATAAATAGCGGTGAAACATAAACTGCGGGGGTGGCATGATCACTGCAATCTTTCGCCTCCCGATCTCGTGAAGCTTGCGTATCGCCTGGCGAGCAAACCCATCATTATCGAAATCGAACCATGCATGCCCCATTATATCGGTCCGACCATGGCAGACAAACGGATAATCTGCATCAAGCAGCAGGCGCACGCGGGGGTCGTTCGGCCTTGTGCGAGTAAACAAGAGGCCATCCGCGGCCCTGCTATGGATCATCTGCTTGATTGGTGTGAGACTGTCCTCGTCGTCGAAGATCGGAAGCACATTGATCTGATACGGCGTGTTCTTGGTTGCCTTGGAAATGCCGGAGATCCAGGAAGGTCCGAAGCCGAGAATTTCGTCATGGCGATGGACCAGTGCCGAAAGAATATGGGTGCGGCCTGTACGAAGGCCCAAGCCTGCACGATTGGGCGTATAGCCAAGTTCCGCCGCCAGCGCTGTCACGCGTTGACGCGTCGCCTCGGAAATGCGCAGGTCGCCCTTTAAGGCGCGCGATGCCGCTCCGACGGAGACGCCGGCTTTGCCGGCAAGCAGACGGAGAGTGGGTCGTGTCGATTGACGCATTATCGAATCGCTCCGGTTCCAGCCGAGTAGATCATGGCAGGGCAAGTTGGGTCGGCGCTTAACCGTGTGGACGCTGCACGGTCCCGGTATGTGATGTCGAGGTCGAAGGCCGCCAGTCCCATCACCCCGCTCATCGTTTCGCCCGGTGCCAGAGGTGTCATGGCAACGTCGTTCCCGAGTTCAGGTCGATTGACGACATCCGGAGCATGGCTGACGGGCTCCAGGCAAAAAACGGGGCGGTCACGAGGCACGAATAGATGTGCATGACGGAAGTGACCTTCTGCGGAAATACACGCGCCCATGCCTCTAGATGGCCAAATAATGCTGGCGGATCGTGGGGCCCAGCCCGCAAGGAGCCTATCGAACTGACCTATTGCACTGGGATGGATGGCTGTCGCAGACAGGCCTATCGGTAGAGGCTGAAGACAGGCGACCGGAAGGCCCAAGCCGTCGAGGGCATATGTTCCCTCGACCGTGAGTGCAATTTCAGTGTCGCTGTCACGCGGAAACCAAGGATGCAAGCCAATGCCAAAGGGAAGCGGCTCCTCACCCCTGTTTTCGATCGACAGGTCGATCGAAAAGCCGTTGTCCGTCAATGAGATATGTTGCACGATCAGGAAACGCCACGGATAGTCGGGCTCCTCAATTATGCAGCGAAGTACGGCGGTTCGCGCATCTTGATGGGCCAGCGTCCAGCTGCGCTCGCGCGCGAGGCCATGACATGCCATGTGCGCGCTTGGTCGGTTCATCGTGAAAGTGACGTCGCGGCCGCGAAAGGAAAAGCGCCCCCCTCTGATCCGGTTGGTGAAAGGTGCCATTACAAAGCATCCGCCATTGAAACCCAGTTCCGGTTGCGTAAGGGGCGCGAATATCGGCTCCCATTGATCATCCGAGCGCCGGTAATCGGCCGCGAGATCGTGCCGCCATGCTCGGGGGAAATTGTCACCCTGCATCGCTCGGAGCGCAGCTCAATCATCATGCCCAGTTCCTCGTCTCCCGCTATAGGCCAAGTGTTCACTTCTCTCTCAAGGCATGCAGGGCCCGGTTTGCTGGTGCTTACCATCGCCGCTTCATCACACGCATTAAAGATATTACATCCCCGAAGATACCCCGTATCCTATTGATCTTATGACATGCTGAAACTCCTCGTCTGCAGGCTGGGGTTGGTCTCGATTGAAGCGCCACTAACAAGCAATAATCGAGTGGTCCGATGGCGATCTATGGCGGCGGCGATGCGCGCCTGTCTTATGTCAGGCGAATAACCAGCCCTAAAATTGATCATATAAATACACTTGCATGTTTTGGTAAAACGTTTTAACTCATAGCATGAGCGAGGGGCATTCGATAAGGATGCCGGGAAAATATTCTGCGTTGGGAGGACGTGAATGTTGAACGCGAAATTACGTGCATTTCTTGCCGGAGGGTTGGCCGTCTGCGTCGTCGCGACTGGTGCCCAAGCCGAAACGATTAAGGTCTGGTCGCGTCAGACCGACGAGTCGGTCAGTGTGCTGAAGGCGCTGACGGATGCATTTACAGCCGATACCGGCATCACGGTTGAGGCCTTTAATACCGGCATTGATTTCGAACAGCGGTTGGCACGCGCTGCGGCCGGTCGAAACTTGCCCGACGTAATCCTTAACGACACTGCCGCAATGGGGCAGATGCGCCAGATGGGTATCCTGCAGGCCATCGATCCGGGTAAAATCGCCGGCAGCAGCGATGTCGCCTCGTCGGCATGGGATGGCGCCAAGGCGAATGACGGAAAATTCTATTCTGTCCCGATTTCTGCTCAGTCGTTCGCCATGTTCATTCGCAAGGATTGGCGCGAGAAGCTGGGGTTGCCGCAGCCGAAGACCTGGGACGACGTTCGCAAGATGGCCGAGGCCTTTACCAAGAACGACCCCGACGGCAACGGTAAAGACGATACGTTCGGTATGGCTATTCCTGGCTCGACTACGCGCGGGTACGCGAGCTGGTTCGTCAGTAATTTCCTCTGGGAGGCCGGTGGCGATTTCGTCAAGCAGACGTCTGACGGCTTCGCTCCGACCCTGGATAGTCCTGAAGCGACGGCAGCGCTGACCTATGTTCGCGCGATGGTTTGCGACAAGCTCAGCCAGCCGGGTGCCGTCAACGCCACGACAGGTGATACGTTGCCGACGTTTCGCTCAGGGCAGACAGGGATTTTCATTTCGGGTCCCTATCATATCCCGCAGCTCGATAGCGAGCCCGGCAAGGATAAGGTCGAGGTCGTCATGATGCCTGCCGGCCCCGGCGGTGTTGCTTCGCTTGCGGAGGGGACCAGTGCCTATCTGACAAAGGCGGCAAGGCAGGAAACTGGACCGGTCAAATTCCTTGAATTCCTGATTTCCCCGAAGGGGCAGGGAATTGCCATGGCCCAGGGTTCCGGTCGGACGCCCATCGTAAGACTGCCCGTCAATTCGAAGGTCGATGTCAACGCGATCCGCAACGATCCACGGTGGCTCGTGTTCAAGGACACGTTCGAGAAATACGGGCACTATATGCCGGCCGTGCCAAACTGGACCACGATAAGGCAGATCACCGGCGAAGGTTTCAATCGCATCCTGTCGCAATGCGATGCAGATGTCTCCGTAGAGCTCAAGGCGCTTAACAAGCAGGTCGCTGGCGAGCTGAAAGCCCAGAATGCCCTGTCTGCGTCGTCGCAGTAACGCGGCGTCGTACCCCAATCCCTTCACGCATACATCCTGTCACTCCTGAGGTGTTAAGATGTCCAGTCAAGATCAGGTGGGCACGTCGTTGCCCGCCACCCCGACATCCGCCTATCGTTTGCCGCGAATGTCGGGCCGCTTCATGACCGCGATCGTTCCATGGCTCTTTCTGGCGCCGGCGCTGATCATCTTCTCGTGGTTCAATTCTACCCGATGCTGTCCGGCTTCTCGATGTCGTTCTACGACGTCCAGTTTTACGAGGATAGCAAATGGGTGGGGCTTGCGAATTTCTACCGAGCTTTCGAGGATGCTGACCTGCACAGGGCGGTGCTTCACACGACCATCTATGTGGTGGCTGCCACACTTTCGGCGTCGGTTGTCGCGTTTGCCCTGGCACTTCTTCTCGAAGGGCCGGCAAGGCATCTGCAGATCATCCGCACCGTGGTGTTCTTGCCGGCCATTACAAGCGTTGCCATCATCGCCGAGATCTGGCGCATTATCTTCAACTCGGCACCCTACGGTATCATCAACTCCATCTTGTCCTTTGTCGGCATCGATGCACAGGGCTTCCTGACCGATCCAAATCAGGCGCTTTTCGTGCTCATACTGATGAGCGTGTGGAAGAGCGCGCCTTACGACATGGTGATCTTCATCGCCGGCCTGGCGACGATCAACCGCGAACTCTATGACGCTGCCAATGTCGATGGCGCCAGCCCGCTTCGCAAACTCTGGCATGTCACCCTACCGGGTATCATTCCGTCTATCTCGGTCGTGATTATGCTGTCGTTCATTCGCGGCTTCCGGATTTTCGCTGAAGTCTATTCGACGACAGGCGGCGGTCCCGCAGGTTCGACCTCTACGATCATGACGCATATCTACAAAGTCGGCTTCGAGGACATGAATTACGGCTATGCCTCGGCCGTCTCCTTCCTGCTGCTGCTTTTCACCATGGCGCTGACGCTTGTGCATATGAAAATCAAGTCCAGGATCACCCGGTGAGGAAGCCATGATGAAATTGTCTCTGACAGCCTCTATCGGCCGCTTCTTACTCTACGCACTGATTGTCGTCATCTTCGTTGGCCCTTTCTGGGGGACCATGGTCACTGCGTTCAGTGGTGTAAGCCTGAAGCCGGGCGAACTCATGCTCATCCCGCAGAAGCCGACGCTGGAGAATTTCAGGATTGCCATCTTCGAAATGAAGGTCTGGCGCTACCTGTTGAACTCGGTCATCGTGGTCACTGTCGGCACCATTCTGCAGGTCATGGTCAGTTCTCTCGCCGCTTATGCGCTGGCGCGCAAGAAATTCCGCGGCATGGCCGTCGTGAGCCTGTTGATCCTGTGCACGCTGATGCTGCCCGAGGAAGTCATTGCAATCCCGCTCTATCTCGTCATGCAGAAGGAGCTGCCGATCATCAATGCGTCGATCTATGACACGCATCTGGCGATGATCCTGCCCGTGATCGGCTGGGCTTTCTCGATCTTCATGCTGACGGAATTCATGCGTGCCATTCCTCTCGAACTGGAGGAAGCGGCCCGGATTGATGGCGCCAATGAGTTGCAGATCTTCTTCCACGTCATCCTGCCCCTGGTCCGGCCGGCGCTCGGCACCGTGGTGATCTTCGGCTTCATCATGATCTGGGATCAGTATCTGCTGCCGCTTATCGTCGTGAATGACAAGGATCTCATGACGTTGCCGGTCATGCTCGGTTCCCTGCGTGTCGATGACACCATCACGCCGAACATCCTGACGGCTGCGACACTGGTCGCCATGCGCCCAGCATCATCATCTATCTGCTGCTACAGCGGCAATTCAATCGCGGCATCATGTCAGGTGCAGTCAAGGGTTAAACGCGCCAGGCGCCGGAATAACGGGAGGGATTATCATGGGAGCTGTTTCCCTGAAGCGAGTGTCGAAATCGTTTGGCGCTGTCGAGATCATCAAGGATGTCTCGGTCGATATCCACGACGGTGAGTTCTGCGTTCTGATTGGGCCGAGCGGATCGGGCAAGTCGACGCTTCTTCGCATCATAGCCGGCCTTGAGCCGGCAAGCAGCGGCCACGTCCATATTGGCTCGCGCGATGTCACCGACCTGCCGCCGAAGGAGCGGGACATCGCGATGGTTTTCCAGAGCTATGCCCTTTATCCTCAAATGACCGTGCGCGAGAACATGAGCTTCGCATTGCGGCTTGCCAAACGGTCGAAGGATGAAATCAACAAGAAGACCAATGAAGTCGCGCAGATCCTAGGGTTGGAGAACCTGTTGGATCGGTTGCCGAAAGAGTTGTCCGGGGGGCAAAGGCAGCGCGTTGCCATGGGACGCGCCATCGTTCGAAACCCTGCCGTCTTCCTGTTCGATGAGCCGCTGTCGAACCTTGACGCCAACTGCGAAACCAGGTCCGCGGCGAGATCCGCGATCTGCATCAGCGCTGGAAGACGACGTCAGTCTATGTAACGCATGACCAGGTCGAAGCCATGACCATGGGTCAGAAGATTGTCGTGCTGCGCGATGGTCGTGTCGAACAGGCCGGCACACCGCTGGAATTGTACGATACGCCGCGGAGCCTGTTCGTTGCAGGCTTTATCGGTACGCCTGCTATCAACGTGATTGGTGCCCATATCAAGACGGGGGAGGCGTCCGCCCTGCTGGCTGATGGTGTGACTCATGTGCCGGTCGCGGGAAAATACGGTGATGTCGACGGCAAGCCGGTGCTGCTTGGCATCCGACCTGAACATATGGAATTCGTCCAGCGGGAAACGCCCGGCTCAGATACTGTCGTGATCTGCAACACACCGGTCGGTCAAATCTTTGCGTCCTCGAAGACGAGAACGAGCCTTCAAATCGGCGAGACGATTGCCCTGAGGGCAGACGATCATAAGGCGCTTCTGTTTAACGCCGATAGTCAGCTCAGGCTGGCATCATTGGCCTGAACGGAAAGGCCCGATAGTGATGCCCGCAAAAAAGCCCACCGGTGCTCCTGTTTACAAGGCCGAAAAGGTCGCGGACACGTGCTGCGTGGTAGCGGAATCGCCCGTTTGGGACCGGATCGCCTCGACCGTGACCTGGGTGGATAGTCCGCGGTCAAGGCTCTACCAAATTGGAATGCCGCGCGGAAATCTCGCCGTCTATGAGCTTCCCGTCAAGGTGAGCGCGCTTGCGCTGGCTTCGACCGGGCAGTTCGTCGCTGCGACAACTGTCGGCTTTGCACTCATCACAATCGAAAACGACGAAGTGCAGGTCGCTTATGGCCCAGGGCCAGAACTTGCACCCGGATGGCGTATGAATGATGGCGCCTGTGACTGGCAAGGACGCTTCTGGGCGGCTCCATGGCGCCCGATACGTCTGCTGCTGATGGCTGGGGTGCGCTGTTCAGCGTCGATGGCATTGGTCGGGCGGTTGCCCGCGGTGGCCGTTACCGAACACAGAACGGCCTTGCCTGGAGCGCCGATGGCCGAACCATGTATGTGTCGGATTCACATCGAAGCGCGCCTCACGTCATGGCCTACGACTTTGACGGCGAGACCGCTGCGATGTCCGGAGGGCGACTATTTGCCGACGCCGGAGCTCTTGGTGGTCGCCCGGATGGAGCGGCCATCGATGCCGACGGATGCTACTGGATCGCTGCGTCCGATTCCGGGCGGATTCTGCGCCTG
This sequence comes from Shinella sp. UYSO24, assembly GCA_902167985.1. Taxonomy (GTDB): domain Bacteria; phylum Pseudomonadota; class Alphaproteobacteria; order Rhizobiales; family Rhizobiaceae; genus Neorhizobium. The sequence continues at coordinate 349 of CABHNZ010000041.1, read as the reverse complement.
ACGCCAAAAGGCGCGATCGACGCCGCAATAGAGGTCGATGTGCCAAATCCGACAAATCTTTGTTTCGTCGGTGACGACTTGGACATGGCCTTTATCACGACCCTGCGACCCGACGGCACTGGCCCGGGTGGTGATGTCTATCTTGCACGTTTGCCACACCGCGGCCTCGCGCAACCTCTGTTTCAGGCGACTGCCAAGGCAAATTTTCCTCACATCAAACGCGGGGTGCGATTGGCGGACAGCTCCGTCGCAGGCCCCGATTCAATGGAGAAATTGTGATGTATCTCGGAACCCAGATCCCAGCCCGCCACGACGATGATTACCGGGTGATGAAGCAGCTCGGCGTCAA
>CABHNZ010000040.1 GCA_902167985.1 Shinella sp. UYSO24 | reverse complement strand
GTATCGGGTATCCAAACGGCGCTCAGTTCTCCAGCGCGATGAAGTCTTGCCAGATTGTTGGCATCCCGACGTCAGTCTTGATGCGATCGCCTGGTTTGCGCGGGATCAAGGAAGGCGCGACCACCACGCAATCATGGCCTGCGGCAGACAGTTGCCGTTGAATGCCGTAGCCGCAAGGTCCTGCTTCATAGCAAAACTTCAATGTCCGGCCGGGCTGCGAAAGCTTGGCCAGCATGCGGGTCAAGGCCGTTGGTGTATTGGCGATCTGGCCGAACGCGCGTGCGTCACGGCGCCCACCGCCGTCAGCGAGCGCCACCGCAATCGTCTCCTTATGAACATCCAAGCCGACATATGTGATAGTCTCGTATGACCCGTCTCCTATCCATGAGGCTCTACGAGGGCATCGCTCTCGCAACCCTCGATACCTGCATATTGTGAGACGGGTCACCCGGTCCCAGGCGAACATTTAGTCTAGGTCGGACGGAAAGAGATGACATTCAGTCCGCAGGTCCCTGGCTTTTGCCGGTTAGGGTCCACGAGAGATCATCGGAAGCTGAAACGGTCACCGAGGGCCGCGTCAGACCTTTGCTCGACCGAGAAATACAAGCATCACTGACAGGCTAAAACCTGTGACAAAAATCCGGGGCTATTGGTGAGCCCTGGTTAGTTATGGGCAAACGGCCTGAGGCTGATACTACCTACGGCTGTCGTCACCGCCTGCCGCGACAATCACGGCAATAATAATCAGGCCAGTGAATACGAGACGCCAGCCAGTTCCGACGCCGAGTGAGTTCAACATCGAGACCAAAAGGTAGAGGAACAGACCCGCACCCCAGATCCCTGTGACATTGGCGCGACCACCCGACACACTTGTCCCACCGATAACAACCAGTGCGATAGAGGTGAGAAGGTACTCGTTGCCCATGTCGAGCGATGCGCCGCCAGAAATGCTGGCCAACAGTATTCCGCACAGGGCGGCCATCACACCGCTCAGCCCGTACGTCACAAAGCGGGTACGCCAGACGTGAATACCTGCAAGGGCTGCTGCGCGATCATTCTGTCCCACGGCCAGGACTGAACGGCCGAAGATCGTCCGGTGCAGGACAAGGGCGGCCAAAGCGGCGATGACGGTGCCGAAGACCGCCATCAGCGGCACGCCGGCGACCCTGTACGTGGCATTTGCCGACATCAAGGGCGGCGGCGCAATCAGCAAACCGCGTCCGTAGGCAATGGCGATCGACTGGACAATCAGGCTCATTGACAGCGTTGCGATGATCGGTGGCACTTTCAGGAGCCTGATCAGCAGGGCATTGCCGACGCCGATTACGGCCCCGGCGCAGAGGGCAGCGACGATACCCGTCAGGATGGCGTCGTCTGCGCCGCCCATAGTCTTCATCGCCACCATGCCGGACAGCCCGATCACCGAGGGGATCGACAGATCGACATTTCCCGGTCCGCTCGCCATGACGAACATCTGGCCAACTCCAACGAAAACGGAAAAAACGGCGAAGGTCAGCGCCGCGGTGATCATCGCCCCGCCGCCGAGACCGGAGGCGGCGGCCACGGCAATCGCCCAAGCGACGAAGGCCGCCACAAAGGACCAGATCCAGGGAAGGCGGGCGACGGCTTTCATCGTCGAGGTCAACGGGATCGAGCTCATTTGTGGTTCTTCCTAGAGGTGGCACCCATGGCGTTGATAAGGACGCGCAATGCCAGAACGGCCAGAAGGATCAGACCCTGCGCACCAATCTGCCAGTCCGGCGAGATGCGCATGAAGGTCAACATGGTGGCGGTAAGGGCAAGCGTCAGCGAACCGAACACCGCGCCGATCGGCGAGACACGGCCGCCGGTAAATTCACCGCCGCCGAGAATGACGCCGGCAATCGACAAGAGGGTGTAACGCGTCGCCATATTCGCATCGGCGGATGTCGTAAGGCCGAGAAGCGCCAGCCCTGAAAGAACGCCAAACAAACCGCCGAGGGCGTAGAGCGCGCAGCGCAACCCGAGCATCGACCAGCGCGCCCGGCGCATGGCAAGCGGCGAGCCGCCCGCGCCACGTAACAAGACCCCGAAGGAAGAGCGCATCAGCAGCCAATGCAGTATGAGGCCAATAACGGCAGCGATCAGCAGCGGCAGGGGTACGAAGGTTGGGCGATAGGTCATGGCCGCGCGCAGCCAGTCCGGGGCGCTGCCGCCGGGGCTCGGCATGATCAGTACCGCACAGCCGGTCCAGACGAAGGACAGACCGAGCGTCACAACAATCGACGGAAGACGCCGCAGCTCGATGATAGCGGCGGTCGCCGCATAGCAGAGAGTGGCCAGCACCAAGAGGGCGAAGGCGGTTGCAGGGCTGTCGGTCAGAAGCGTTGCACCAATACAGGCGACAAGGCTGACGAAGGGACCAATGGAGAGATCGATATCGCCGATCGTGATAACGAACATCTGGGCTAGGGTGGCCAAAAGGATCGGCACGGCCAGTCCGAGCATCAAGGTCATGCCGTTATAGCTTGCCACGCGTGGATTGAGCGAGATGACGAAGCCTAGCATCAGGAGAAATATGATGACGGGCAAGAGACGGCGCAAGATGGCGACGAGATCGACATTCCGGCCGGGGCGATGCGTGGGCATGGCTGTCTCGCTTGATGGGGTGATGGCGGTCATGCTGCGAACGAAGCTCCCACGACATTGGTTTCGGTGACCTCGTCGCTCTGGAACTGGGCCGCAGCGGCACCATCCCGGAAGACATAAACCCGGTCACAATAATGCAATTCCTCGAATTCGGTCGTATACCAGATGAAGCACCGGCCACGCTCGCTTTCCTTCTGAATCAGCGCATAGACCTCCATCTTGGTGCCGACATCGACACCGCGCATCGGATCGTCCATCAAGATGATGTCTGCGTCCGACGCGAGGGCTCTGGCAAACAGCACCTTCTGCTGGTTGCGCCGGAAAGCGTGACGATATCGGTCTTCAGGCTCGCTGTGCGGATCGAGATGCGGCTCTTCCAGTCATCGCTCAGCGCGCGCTCTGCGGCCGCATCGATCAGTCCCCATCTGCGCAACCCATTCATTGCCCGGATCGTCAAGTTCTGCTGCACGGACCACGCCGTGAAGATACCGTCGGCGCGCCGATCGCCGGCGACGAAGGCAACTTTCGTCTTGCGCCCGTCCTTCGGCCGCACACCCTGTCCGCGGTTGACCGCGTGCAAAAATTCCGTCTGGCCGCGTCCCGCCAGGCCGGCCAGACCGATGATCTCGCCGGGCCGGACATCCACCGGCACCGCCCAATCCTGCTTGTGCCGATAGGCGACGCAGGGCGGGCGTTCTGCCGTGTCGGTCTTGCGCCCTTGACCGGGGCGCCTTCGTCGTCGACTCGTCAGTGATGTGCCCCATGGCCGCGACCAGGTCGTCGCGGCTCAAACCGTCTGCCGGTGCATCCATGACAATGGTTCCGTCCCGCATCACGACGATGCGGTTGGCAACATCGAGGATCTCGCCGAGCAGATGGGAGATGAAAATGGCTGACATGCCTTCGCGGCGGCGTTTTTCCACATAGGCGAGAAGCTGTTCCGAGGCGCTGGCGTCGAGAGACGAGGTCGGCTCGTCGAGGATCATCAGCGCGATGTCCGTGCCTGCAAAGGCGCGGGCGATCTCGACCATCTGCCGCTTGCCGATCGGCAGGTCGGCGAGAAGCTCGTCGGGATGGATGCCGTGGCCCGGGAATATTGCATTGAGGCTGTCACTCATCATCGCCGCCGCGCGGCGGCGCCAGCCAAACCCCTTTAGGCTGCGGTGCACGAGCCTGGCATTTTCGGCGACGGTGAGATTGGGGGCGAGCAGCAGTTCCTGCGACACGACCCCAATTCCGAGTTCACCGGGCGCTGGTGCGCCCGGTGACCCTGTTCGACGCCACCGATGCGGTAGCGGCCGGTGTCGAAGCTCAGGACACCGGAGATCACGTTCATCAACGTCGACTTCCCCGCACCATTATGACCGACCAAGCCGATCACCTGGCCCCTGGGAACGGCCAGATCGACGCCGCGCAGCGCCTTGACCGGGCCGAAGCTGCGGGCGATTCCAGTCAGCTGGATCGTCATCGTATGGGCTTGCAAGTCGATCATATCTGCCTCAGTTCACGTCGCTCAGTTGACCAGGGGAACGTCCGGCAGCTTCTTGCCGGCGTTCAGCGCATCCACTGCCTGGACCGTCCAGTCGAGCGGATAGGAGGCGGTCGTCACGCCGCCCTCCGGCGTGTGCTTGACCCAGTAGTCGAGGTCTTTCTGGTGCAGTTCGAGCAGCGGAATGGTGATCTGCTTGGGGATCTCTTTCCCGGCAAGCGCTTGCTGCGCCATCCAGAAAGCCATCTGTACCATACCAGGAGCGCTGGAGATCGACATGGTCTCGAAACCGGACTTGTCGCGCTGCTGCTGCCAATAGGTCACTTCGTCATAGCGGTTGCCCATGATGATGATCGGTAAATCGCGTCCGGCGGCGGTGAAGGCCTGCGCGGTGCCATAGCCGTCGCCGCCCTGGGTGATGACGCCGTCGATCTTCGGAAGAGTCGGCAGGATGCCGGAAACTTCCTTCTGCGCCACCGTCTGTGTCCAGTCACCACGGGCTTCGCCGACCACTTTGAGGCCCGGATATTTCTTCAGTGTCTCGACGACGCCAGCATGGATATCCGCATCGATCGCGCCGCCGGCCAGGCCACGGACTTCGAGGAGCGTTCCTTTGCCGTTCAGGCGCTTGGCGAGATACTCGACCTCGGTGACGCCCATCGACTTGTTGTCGGTGGCGATCCGGTAGGCGCATTGCTCGGTGACGATCTGGTCGAACGAGACGACGACAATGCCGGCGTCGCAGGCCTGTTTGATGGCGCCGTTGAGCGCGGTCGGCGAGGCGGCATCGAGGACGATCGCGTCGACGCCCTGCAGGATGAGGTTCTGGATCTGCTGCGCCTGCTCAGTGACCGAGTTTTCGGATGTGGTGAAGCTCGGCGCCTCCTTCGCGAGCTTCTGGTCGACCGCCTGCTTGGCGACAGTCTGCCAGTCCTTCAACATTGCTTGGCGCCAGCTGTTGCCGGCATAGTTGTTGGCAAGCGCAATGACCTTGCCGGACGTGTCGCCGGTGGCTTTGCCGTCGGCGGCGAGCGCTGCGGTCGAAAAGGCTGCGGTCGCAAGACTGGTGCCGAGCAGCATTGCTGCGACGGTTATGGTTGCTTTCATTCTGTATTTCCTCCTCTTAAAGCCCGGACTGTTTCAGGGTGTCTGGATGCCCTTGGCCGCGGTGAAGACGGCATAGACCGATGTCGTCGCGGTGATGAAAAGGCGGTTGCGATGGCGACCGCCAAATGTGAGGTTGGAGACGTTTTCCGGTACTCGGATGCGGCCAACCAGTGCGCCATCCGGCGCGTAAATTTCGACGGCCTGGCCGGCGCTGGTCCACAGGTAGCCGCGGTCGTCGAGACGGAACCCGTCCGGGACGTTGTCGCCCAGATCAGCGAACAGGCGAGCATCGCCAAGCTGTCCGCCATCGGTGACGTCATGGACGAAGATTTTGCGTGGGCCGCCCGGCGTATGCGAGCCGCCGCTGTCGGCCACGAACAGCCGGGTTTCTCCGGCATCGAAAGCCAGTCCGTTCGGCCGCATGTAGGAGCGGGCGACGCAAGAGACCGTGCCGCTGTCGCCGTCGATACGGTAGACGTTGCAGGCGCCGATCTCGCTGTCGGCCCGGCCGCCCTCGTAATCGGTCATGATGCCGTAATCCGGATCGGTGAACCAGATCGAGCCATCGCTCTTGACCACCACGTCATTCGGCGAATTGAGGCGCTGGCCGTCGAAACGGTCGGCCAGCACGGTAATCGAGCATCAGGCTCCGTCCGCGTCACCCGACGCGTTGCATGTTCGCAGGTGACGAGACGGCCTTGGCGGTCGCGGGTATTGCCATTCGAATAGTTGGACGGATCGCGGAAGAGGCCAACATGACCATCTTCCGTCCAGACATGCATCCGGCTCGACGGGACATCGCTCCAAAGAAGGCAGCGACGGTCGGCGAACCAGACCGGGCCCTCGGCCCAGCGCATACCGGACGCGATCCTCTCAAGCCGGTAGACATTGCTCAGGAAGCAATCGCCGGCCCGCTCGTCCAGCCATTCGAATTCGTTGTTCTCCGTCATTTTCTCTCCTCCCGTTCTCCCAACGGTCGCTCAGCCTGCCCGAGCGGTGCGCCTGCGAAAATCCTCCGTTCCTTCGACGATCTTGTCCAAGAGTTTATCGAGCGCCCAGAACTTCTCGAAAATGTCGTAGGTCACGACGCGGCTGTCTGTGCCATCAAACGTGCCAAGCCGCTGGTGGTAGGCTTTTGCCAGTTTCGGATAGCCCATCGGCTCGGCCATGGCCGCAAGCGCTAGATATATCGACAGCTCGTCGGCCAGCGCCGAAGGCGCATCGGCATTGTCGAGCATCCAGCGATAGAGGTCCGGATGGAAATTGGTGAACACGCCGGTAAAGCCGCGCGAGCCTGCCTTCATCGCGTCGAAGGCGATGGCGGCATTGGCATTGACGATCGCCAACGGCGTATTCCGGGTCAATTCGACGCGACGCTTCACCGTATCGAGGTCGCAGGAGACATCCTTGAGGATAGCGAAGCGGCCACTATTGGCGCAGACCATCAGTTCCTCATCTGTCAACAGGCGCCGATAAGGGGCGGGGCACTCATAGAGGCCGAGGAGAAGATTCTGCGGCAGTCGCTCGAGCAGCCAGTGCAGATCGTCGAGGAATTTCGTGCCACCCTGCTGCTTGGCATCCAGACGGTTGGTGACCAGAACCATGCCGTCGACGCCCGTGGCTGCGATCGCGGTCAGCTCTTCCAGCTGTGCCTCCAGATCGTCGCTGACGTGGCCAGACGCAATGACCGGGATGCGTCCGGCCGCGGTCTTCTTGACGAAGGCGGCCAGTTCGACGCGTTCCTCTAAAGATAGGAGCTGCATCTCGCTGGATTGGCAGACGGCAAACAGCGCGTCGGAGCGGTTGGCGATATACCATTCCACCAGTTTCGCCACGCCGGGGTAGTCGATCTTACCGTTCGCATCGAACGGGGTGATCATGACGGGAATGATACCTTCTAATCTCTTCAACATGATATTCAGCCTGTAAGAACCTGAGGATTCACAACGTAGGGCTTGATCTCGCCGGCGCGGCCGCCGAGATAATTCAGGATGTTAGCGACACAGCGCTCGGTCACCAGACGCTCGGCCATCCGGTCCATGCCCGACACGTGCGGTGAGAGAAGAACATTGTCGAAGTCGCGCAGCCGCGATGTTGCTGGGAGAGGTTCTACCTCAAAGACGTCGAGACCTACGCCGCCGATGCGGCCTTCGCCCAAGGCCGCCACCAGCGCCGTCTCGTCGATCAGTGGGCCACGCGAGGTGTTGACGAGAATCGCCGTCTTCTTCACCAGCGCCAGCCGCTGCGCGTTGACCAAGTGCCGCGTCTCTGGCGTCGAAGGCGCATGAATGGAGATCAGATCGGCCTTAGAAAAAACCTCGTCGAGTTCGGCGCGTTTGGCACCGAGCGCGGCAAGCTGCTCTTCGGTGGCGAAGGGGTCGTAAACGAGAACCTCCATGGCCGACGCGACGCAACGGCGGGCCATCGCCCCGCCAATGCGGCCAAGGCCGACAATGCCGGCGGTGCGGCCCCAGAGTCCGGGATGAAAACCGTCGAAGAACCATTGACGGCTCTTGACCATCGCATCGCGGGTGCCGATGCGGCACGCCAAGGCCAGCGCCATGGCGTGGGCGAATTCGGCCACGCTTTCATGGTTGGCGCCGAAGGCCATGGCGACCGGAATGCCGGCCTTGGTGGCGGCGGCAACGTCCACCTTGTCGTAGCCGACGCCCCAGCGGGCCACGATCTTAAGATCGGGAGCCGTCTCAAGGACACGTGCCGTGTAGGGTTCGCCGCCGGCGATGGTCGCGACAACGCCATCCTTGAGTTTCTCGATCAGTTCCGCCTCGCTGGGAAGCCTGAATGTCTCGTTGACCTCCACTGTATAGCCGGCGGCGATGAGTGGTTCAAAAAGTGCGTCGCCATTCTTGAACTGCTCTGTGTTGACGAGGATTTTGCGTGGCTGTGTCATGTCTTTCACTACCAGTGGAAGGGATGCCGGCGGACCTTATGTCCGTACAGCGTTGGGCGAGATTGCCTGCTCAACAGCCGGACCAGCGACCCTTTTGATGAACAGGACAAGGATGAAAGCGAGAATGGCGGCAGAGGCGATCGCATAGATTCCGTATGCCTCCACGCCGGACCATTGCACGGCACCCGCACGGATGTTCGGTGCAATGAATCCGCCCAGCGCGCCAAGTGAATTGATGACGGCGAAACCACCGGCTGCGGCCGCACCACCGAGATACTGGGTCGGAAAGGTCCAGAAGATCGGCTGCGCCGTCATGATCCCCATCGTTACGAAGCAAAGCGAAACGATGGCCAAGGCAGGTGACGCATGAGCCGAGGCCACGAGACCGATTGCGATCGCAGCAAGCGAAAACAAGAAGCAGATGTGGCGACGCCCGGTTCGAACTGCCCAGTCAGGGTAGAAGAAGCCTGCGATCAGGGCGCAACTCCACGGGATGGCAGAAACGAGACCAACGAGCAGACCGACCTTGACGCCGAGAACGGCCGCGACCTGTGTGGGAAGATAGAATGCTACGCCAAGGCCCGTGACCTGAATAAGCAGATAGATCGCAGCAAAGTAAAACAGGCGCGGATTGCGAATTGCGCGACCGAATTTGACCTCGCCGGTTTTGACGGTCTCTGCCTGCTCAGCGGCGAGTTTAGCAGACAGGGCGTGGCGTTCGTCTTCGGGCATCCATTTGGCTTCTGCCGGGGTGTTGGTGAGGTAAAAGTACGCCCAGATGCCGACGAGGACCGTGACGCCGCCCTCTACGAGAAACATCAGCTGCCAGCCGTGAAGGCCGAACAGGCCATCCATGTCGAGGAAAAGGCCGGATATCGGGCCTCCAAAGATCAGTGCGAGAGGCGATCCAAAATAGAAGATCGCAAGAATTTTTCCTCGCGCCTCACTCGGGAACCACATGGTGAGAAGAAGGATCGCACCAGGGAAAAGGCCGGCTTCCGCTGCGCCGAGAACTACGCGGATCAATGTGAATGTCGTGTCGTTATAGGCAAACATCATAAGCGCTGAGATGATGCCCCATGTGACCATGATGCGTGAGAGCCATTTGCGTGCGCCGACGCGGTGGAGCATCAGGTTGCTTGGAAGCTCAAAGAGGGCGTAGGTCAGAAAGAAGACACCGGCCCCAAACGCGAACGCTGCTTCCGTCACTCCGGTAATCGCTTGATAGGACTGCTTTGCGAAGCCGATATTCACGCGATCCAGATAAGCCAGCATGTACATCAGGATCAGAAAGGGCAGGATACGCCATTTCGCACGGCTGATCGCGCGCTGCAGTGTCTGTTCGTTGGCCGCAGGGATCCCGCCTGCAACCGTATTCACATTGCTCATTGTTCACTCCGTCCCCCGGCCTTTTCCTCCAGCCGGTCGTTCTTGGTCGTTACTGATGTGATGAGGTGAGGAAGTCTTGAATCTCCGTTTTCCAAGGCAAGCTTGTCTGACTTCCGTGTCGCGTGCAGGCCAATGACGCTGCAACTGATGCTTCCTTCATTGCGCTCTCAAGTGACAGCTTCCGCTGTAGTCCCGAGGCCAATGCGCCAATAAAGCAGTCCCCGGCTGCAGTCGTGTCCACCGGGATGACGGGATGGGCGGCAACCTGGAAGAACCGACCATTGCTGGCAGCTTCCGACCCCTTTGATCCGAGGGTCCTGATCACCGCCGTGTCCAATGCCGCGTTGAGTGATGTGGCGGTCGGTTGGCAATCGAGCCAGCCGGCCAACGCCTCGGCCTCGTCTTCGTTGACCACCAGATAGCTGCAACGTTTAAGGGTCTCTTTCGGAAGCCTGATCGCCGGTGCAAGATTGAGAAGAACAGGAACCTTGGCCATTGAGGCCCGTTCGATCAACGCGCAAACTTCCTCGGTCCGGCTTTCCATTTGGAGAACCAAGATGTCGGCCTTCGACAAGATCGCGTCTGTGACCTGAGCAGCGACGCTGGCGAGATTTGCGCCAAGAGCGACTGCGATCTGATTTTGCCCAGATGCGGTCACGATCACCGATGCGCACCCTGTGGCGCTTTCATGCTCTTGGGAGACTGCGCTGACATCGACGCCGGCGTTAGCCAGATTCTCTAACGCGATAGTTGCGAGTGCATCGCTGCCAACGGCTCCAACCATGGCAACCGGCGCTCCCAGACGTGCGGCTGCTACGGCCTGGTTCGCGCCCTTGCCACCCGCCTCCATGCGCATGCCATTTGCCAGCAACGTCTGACCTGCCTGAGGTGCCTCTTTCATCTGAAAGATGAGGTCAGCATTCAGCGACCCGAATACAACGATCACGCAGTTTCCTCCAAAACTCCCTGTAAACGCTTACATCCAATAAGTCAGATTTGGAGTCAAGAAATTCGTACTTTTCAGTGTGCCGGCAAGGAGGCATAACTCGATGGCAATAGGAAAGAGACATGGATACGACCGACGATGAGGCTGCCCCCAAATCACCTACCCGCCGTAAGCGTCGGGGAGTGGACGGGTGAGGCTGGAAGAAGTGGCGCGATTGGCTGGTGTTTCGACCGCGTCGGTATCGCGTGCTTTCAATGAGCCGGACAAAGTCACGGAAATCATTCGAGAAAAAGTGTTTGAGGCTGCGCGGGCGCTCAACTGGATTCCGGACGCGGCTGGCCGGGCGCTGGCATCGAGCAGGACCCACATCGCGGGCGCAATCATACCAACGCTGGACAACGAAATCTTCGCTCGCCAGATTTCCGGCATGCAGAGCGTTTATGCACAGCATGGCTTCACTCTTCTCCTCGGATGCTCGAACTATGACCCAGAAGAGGGGTTAAAGCAGGCGCAAGCCATGATCGCGCGGGGCGTCGAAGCGCTTACAATCGTTGGTGAGGATCACCCTGCAGAGCTTTTTGATGCCATGAGGGCGAGGCAGATTCCCTACGTCGTAACGTATTCCTATCGGGAGAACTGTCCGCATCCCTGTATTGGCTTTGACAACAAGGCCGCATTTGTAGCCATCACACAGCATCTTATTTCCTTGGGCCACGAGAAGTTTGGTGCCATCTTCCAGCCTGAAGCGAACAACGATCGTGCGCGGGCCCGCCTTGAGGGGATCAGAGAAGCCTTGTCACAGGCCGGGTTGGTGCTGTCGCCGAAGCTATTGCATGTCGGAGCACCAAGCATGGAGTTCGCTGCACAAAGCTTCAGTGCGCTGATGGCGAATAAGGAGCGGCCCAGCGCAATCATCTGTGGCAACGATAACCTTGCGCTTGGCGCACTGACAATGGCTTCGGATCTGGGCTTCAAAGCGCCGGACGACTTCTCCATCACAGGCTTCGACGATCTGGCGATCTCGTCTCGACTTTCGCCTAGATTGACCACCATGAAGGTCGATAACCAGCAGATCGGCATCATTGCGGCCCAGCACTTGCTCAAGGTCCTGCGTGGTTCGGCCAAGGTAGTAACCCCTGTTGAATTGAAGCCATTCTTCTTGAAGCGTGACAGTATTGGTCCATATGGGGCTAGGAAGGCTTCGATATAGGCGGATATGGTGGTGGTTCGCTTGAACGCCAAATGGACATCCAATGGTAGCGCTTACATGTTGCCCAGTTTCCGGCGGCGGCGCGGTTCCTGATATCGAAGCTGTTCGAGAGAGCCTCAGTCAGCCTGCATCGCCATCGACGATTAGATTTTGGGAGAGGGGTTTCGGTCGCCGCATATAACGCGGGTTTCGATCCACTTTCATTAGCCTCGAGTTACGAGCGCGTCATAGAAATGCTGACGCGACGGGTAAGGCCAGTGGGGTTCATGTCCGCTGTGCAGGTCCACCACGAGCGAATTCAATCCTGAGACTTGTCGCTGGCTTAACTCTTAACATATGTCGCAATATTCGATCAGAAACTGAGCGGTTGCGACAGTGGGAACGGCTAGGAGCCGCCCCACTGTCGTGGTCTCATTTGAGCAATCGATCGTTGATGTCGGTTTCCCGCCTTTGCCCAGGCGGCGTAAATCACCCGGTGTCAGAATCACCAACGTGCCGTTGCCTTGTGAGCAACAGCATGTTGCTGTTCAACTTTCGATGCTCCCAGCGGCCGTTCTGCCGGTCTCGTCAGGATTTTTAGGGCATTGCAACGGTGGCAGGCGTTGATGAGGTGCCTAGATAGCGGCTCGCCTAATTCTTTTAAGTCCGAAGTCTTGGCTCCCATCTTTGCTCTCAACCATTACGGGCCCCCGTCTGACTGGTGTATTGCCCATCTGAAACCGACCGAGGAGCTCGTTGAGAACTGCGCTCTCCTGCGCCAGCGTCGAGCCGGCGGCACTCATCTCCTCCACCATGGCGGCATTCTGCTGGGTGGCCTGATCCATATGGTTGACGGCGGTGTTGACCTCAAGAAGGCCGACCGACTGCTCCTGCGCCGAGGTGGCGATCGCATCCATATGGGCATTGACCACCTGCACCAGTTCGGTGATCTGCTGCAGCCCGGCGCCGGTATTGTTGACCAGTTCGACGCCTTCTCCGACAGCGACGGCAGAGCTGGAGATCAGCGTCTTGATCTCCTTGGCGGCCTTGGCCGAGCGCTGGGCAAGCTCGCGGACTTCCTGCGCCACGACGGCAAAGCCCTTGCCGGCCTCGCCCGCACGCGCCGCCTCGACGCCGGCATTCAGCGCCAGAAGGTTGGTCTGGAAGGCGATCTCGTCGATCACGCCGATAATCTGGCCGATCTGCGTCGATGACTGTTCGATACGCTCCATGGCAAAGACCGCATCGCGGACGACATGTGCCGAATGATCGGCCTTGGCGCTGGCATTGCGCACCACGTCGCGGGCTTCCGCCGTACGCTTCGATGTCTGGGTGACATTGGCGCTGATCTCTTCCAGCGCCGCAGCCGTTTCCTCCAGCGAAGCGGCCTGCTGCTCGGTGCGCTTGGCAAGGTCGCTGGAGGCGGCGGAGATTTCCTGCGACCCATTGGTGACGGTCGAGACAGCATGACCGACGCCGACAAGCGCATCGCGCAGCTGGGCGACGGACGTGTTGAAGTCATGGCGCAGGGCTTCGAATTTCGGCGAGAAGGCGTTGTGGATCTCGCAGTCCATATCGCCCGCAGCGAGGCGCTGGAGGCCGGCCGCCAGTTCACCCGTTGCCTGATTGAGCTTGGCATCGGCCTCGGCTTCCGCCAGCCGCTGCACTTCCTCGCGCTCCAGCGCCGAGCGACGACGGCCTTCTTCGGCCTCCAGTTCGAGCGCGACATTACGGATGGCAGCCTGGCGGAAGACTTCGACGGACTTTACCATCGCACCGATTTCATCGCGGCGGGCAAGGCCGGGAACGGTGATCGTATGATCGCCCTGCGCCAGACGGTCCATGCAGAGCGTCAGCTGGCTGATCGGTCGGACAACCCGCGAGACGATGACAACAAGGGCAGCCGCGGCAAACAGCATCGCGACGATAAACACCGAGGCATAGACGAGCGCCGCCTCGAAAGCATCCCGCTTGGCAGCGGCGGCGGCCTTTTCCAGCCCGACCATCGCCGACACGGCGACATCGGCAACCGACTGCAGCGCCTTGAAATTCGTATCGCGCCATTCGTTGACACTGAGCGGCGACGGCTCGCCGCGATGGAGTGCCTCGATCATGTCCGAGCGCTTGCTGGCGAACGGGCCGGTGAAGAAGTCGATATCACCCTTGGCATAGGCCGCCTTCAGCTCCGGCGCCGTCGCCGGATGCGACACGAGCGTGCCGACGATCTGCCAGAGCGCCAGCACACGGGCATCGGCAACGATCACCTTGGAATATTCGTCAGCCGTCATGGCGCGGCCGCTGGCGACGATATCGTTGAGAATGAGGGCGGCATTGCCGCTGGCGGCTCTAGCGCTCCAGGCGGAGCTGCGGATCTGGCTGAGCGGCACCATGCTCGCATCGAGCGTGCGGATACGGCTTTCAAGCAGGTTCGCCACGTCTTCCACCTTGGCGAGGAAATCCGCGGTCTCGGCCATCCAGCGCTGATTGAGCGATGCATCGCGGCGATCGAGCGGCATGCCGGCGGCCTGATCGACCTGACCGCGCAGCGTCTCCACCTGCTGATAGGCGCTCATGACGGATTGCAGCGGCGCGGCAAGCTCATCGGCCGTCACGGCGACACGTGCTTCGGTCGCGGCCTTCATCGCGGCAATCGTCTCTCTGCGCTCACCGGAAATCGTGGAGCGGATCGCAGCAGAGTTTTCCGGCGAAAGAAGCAGGACCTGTGCCGTATCGCTGCGCTCATTGCGCATCGACAGAAGGCCGTGAAACAGCCCCTCCTCGAGAAGCGTCAGATTGAGAACTTCGGCATTGCTGCCATAGGACTGGACCGAACTGCGCAGCGATGCGCCGGCAACGCAGGCCAGCATGATGCTGAGCACCGCAAACAGTCCAATGAGAATATTTCTGATCGAGATCGACATGTCGAAGAGAGCCCTTAAGCCTGATAGTGCAATGCAGCAGGAACTAGGGACGATCGGGAAATTTTTGGTAAAATCCAATCAATTGTAAGTAGTCAAATCATGCGAAATTTGATGATGCGACAAAATGCCCGCAGGAAATTCTCTTAATGCGAGCATCTATCTGAAAATATCTGAATAATGCGATGATTATCGGGTGCTCACCCGTTGCACCGCCCTTTGGGCGGTGCGCCGCTTCCGTAATATGCGTGAGCCTTCTCGCCGCTAAGAAGCGAATGGCTGTCGAGATCTAGCGCGACGTCGGCGCCGCGCTATCAAGATCGAATTGCCCGCGATCACCGCGAATAGGATCACTGCGGCGATAACCATCCCAATCTGGGCTAGTTGGATCAAGTTCGACGGCGCACCACCAGCCCGCAAGATCTTGACCTGTTGCTCCGTTGTCTGGATCGACGGATCGCCGAATTGGCGAAACAGAAAGTTCGTGAGATCGGCAACCTCTCTATCGTCCAACTTGTCGGCGAAAGCAGGCATATCATGCCCCTGTGGCGGTGAAAGTCCGTCTAGAACTGCCATCACCGCATTGTCTGCAACTGGCCTTGTCAGCGCGGCGTTGGCGACCAACGCCGGCAAGCCACGGCCTCCAGCGCCGGTCGACTGATGGCAGGTTGCACAGTTGTCAGCATATATTTGTTGACCGGCATCAGCAGAACCGCTCATCAGCGACAGGTCGTTTGTCACAGGGCGACCTGTCGCACTCGTCTTGTCATGTCCCTCACTGATCACCGCCGGAAGCGAGGAGATATAGGTCGCGATTGCGTTGAGATCGGGATCCGACAGTTTCGAGAAGCTCATATTGATTGCTTCAAGCATCGGTCCGCCGGCTTGTGATCCGACGCTGGAATGGCCATTCTTCAAGTATTCCGCGATCTGAGCGGCTGACCAAGCGCCGATCCCTCTCGCACGGTCAGAAGTGATGTTGGGCGCATACCATTGGCCAAGAGATGCACCAGACATTCCCTTGCTGGCTTCCTCAGCCATCAGCAGATTGCGCGGCGTGTGGCAGGTCTGACAGTGACCCAGCGCTTCCGACAGATAGCGTCCCCGGTTCCACTCAGGCGACTGCGACGCATCCGGCGCGTCCGGCGTCTCGCGTGCAAAGAGCAGGTTCCAGCCTGCCATCGAGAACCGGAGATTAAACGGGAAGGGAAGGGCGGTCTGATGATCCGGTTTCTTGTCCACCGGCATGACAGCGCCATGGAAATATGCGTAGAGCGCCTTCATGTCTTCGTCGGAGATCTTGGCATAGGCTGTATAAGGCATCGCGGGGTATAGATTGCTGCCATCGCGCCGCACGCCATGACGCAAGGCGCGGTCGAAATCAGCAAAGGTATAGTCGCCAATACCTGCGGATGTCGAGGGAGTGATATTGGTAGAGAAGATTTGACCGAGTGGCGTTGCGATTGCCTTGCCACCCGCAAAGGGATCTCCGTGTTCGGCAGTGTGGCAGGCGGCGCAATCGCCGGCTATTGCC
Source organism: Shinella sp. UYSO24 (assembly GCA_902167985.1). Taxonomy (GTDB): domain Bacteria; phylum Pseudomonadota; class Alphaproteobacteria; order Rhizobiales; family Rhizobiaceae; genus Neorhizobium. The sequence goes on along the minus strand of CABHNZ010000040.1, from coordinate 7,125 downwards.
AGGTAGTGCCCGCGGGCGGCGAGATCAGACGCGTCGTCTGCGAGGGCGGCCGCAGATGTCGTGGCGAGCGCCAGGGTCATGCTCAGAAGAGACATTTTATCATTGTCATGCTCCCCTTCATGCCGCTTTGTGGATCGCGTCGGCTGTGCGAAGCGCCAAAGCGACAGCCGTCAGGGTCGAGTTGCAGGTTGCAACTGTGGGCATGACACCGGTCGAGACCATGTAGAGGTTCTCATGGTCGTGGGCGCGCCCGACAGCGTCGGTGACGCTGGTTGCCGCATGTACGCCCATGGCAAGTGTTCCGCAGATATGCTGTCGGTTTCCGAATTTGCCTTCTGCCGAATGAGCCACGTTTGTTCCACCGAGCTTCGCGGCAATCGCGTTATAGGCTTCTACCGTCTTCTTCGAGCCGTTGCGCACGTAGTCGTCGACGCTCCAGTAGAGGCTCGGGGTGGGAAGGCCCAGAGCGTCCTTCTTGCTGCTCAGCGTTACGCGATTGTTCGGGTCGGGCAACTGTTCGAGACAATTCTTGATCGAGATCGTGCGAGCTGCACGCTTGCGTAGTTCTGCTTCGAGCTGCTTCCCATAAACGCCCTTTTTAACCAGTGCCGATGCGGCACCCGCCACCGCCGAGGCGTTGGAAACGTCGATACGAAAGGCACCATGCTCGGAGCGGAAGTCGCCGTCGCGGAAATCGCTGATAGAGCAGGGGCTGACAGGGCCGCGACCGGGCCAAAGGTCCTCGTCGGCCATGAAGGTGACGCTGACGGACGGATGATCCATCAGATTGCGGCCAACTGTGCCGGAGCTATTGGCAAGTCCATCCTTGAACTTGTCGCTCGCCGACAGCATCAGAAGCCTCGGGATCTCGATCGCATTGGCGGCAAGGATGAATGTCTTAGCGGTCACACGGTAAGAGGTCTTGTCCCAGTCGTAAAAGAGAGCCGCGGTGATATTGCCCTTCTCGTCATGTTCTAGCTTGTAGACGACCGCCTGTGTGATGAGGCGGACGCCTGCCTTCACGGCTGCGTCGGCCGCGATGCCCCCATGATACTGTGCATCGATGGGACAGAGCGGCATGCAATTGTTGTTTCCGCAGCATGCAGGACGGCCGTCAAACGGACGTGTATTTCGCGCGGTTGAATCACCGATGAGATTGAAGTCCGGCTGTAGGCGGTCATGGACACGCTGCTGCAGGTATGGCGGCTTGATTTTTTCCATCGGCCAGGGCGCGCTGCGAGGCGCAAGCGTTTCTTCGCCGCCCACACCCATGATCCGCTCGGCCGCAAGATACCAAGGTTCCAGCTCGTCGTAGGAGACCGGCCAGTCGCGACCAACCCCATAGACACTCTTTAAGCGAAAGTCGTTGGGCAAAAACGCCAGGTCTGTGCAGCCCAGTGCCAGCTGGTACCGCCGACCAGCTTCAGATATTGCGCGCCGAAAGCAAGAGGGCCGGTCTGCTCAAGATAGTTGTTGGCTTCGGGTGAAAAGGTCGGCGTGGGCGCTTGGGGCGTGTAAGGGTAGGGTGCAACCAGATCGGACTTGAATGGGGTTTGTCGAAAATTATGCACAAGTTCAGCAGTCGTAAGCTTCGGCCCGGCCTCAAGCATGAGGACGGATGCTCCCGACTTGGCGAGACTTTCTGCAGCGAGCGCACCGCAGATCCCCGCACCGACGACGACGACGTCAGCGGAAAGGTTTGTATTCATTGTCATTTTCCTTGATTAGACCGGCTTGGCGGCCCAGCTGTTGACCTCGCCGAATCCATAGGATGGGGGCGTCAGTACATCTGCAACAGCAGCGTTTGCGAGGGTGTTTGCATAGGTGATAGTCTTTGATGTTTTGCCGGAGCCGACGATGCCGAGGTACCAGGCCGTGGCGACCTGCTGAGCCACGGGCGCCAGGTCCTTGGCCTGTTCCTTCAACAGTGCATCAAGGTTACCGGAGGTCGCGGTGTAGTCCTGAATAAACGCCTTGAGCTTTGCTAACTTCGCGGGAAATTGACCGTCAAGCTGAGTAAGCGCCTGGTAGAGAGCCGAGCGGATGACGGGATCGAGATCGGCGCGATCCGTGAGTGTCTGTGACACGATTGAAAATCGTCGTCTGCGGCTGCGAACGAGGACGCAGGCGTTGTAAGGGCTGCAGCGGCGGCCGCTGCGGCAACAGCCTTCATGATCGTACGGCGCGTGACGGGACAGTCGGGGGTGCTCTCTGACAAGATGAAACTCCATGAGTTTTTTGCATACGCGATGTTATCGAGCAACGGATCGCGGCGATATTAGCGGGAATGGGGTGTTTTTAGCTTCGTCACGTAGAGGCGCCTATGATGGGGACCAAGTGGGACAAAGGAGGGCGTTAAGGACTAGCACTTCAATACGCACGGACTGGACCATGCGCCTCGGAATTGTTGATCTGCTGATGATCAGCTATGCCACAAAATGACGCGTGTCAATTCATCCGCCCAAAGTCGGTAAGAGGAGGATCGAAGAGTGTGAGGTTCCACAGCAGACGCGTATCGTCCAGGTGATGACGCGAAGATGCAGGATGTCGTCTCCACAGCGAATATCGCCTGCGGGTTTCACGGCGGTGATCCGACCGTAATGCGTGACACTATTCTGGCTGCAAAAGCACGTGGAGTGCCAATCGGTGCGCATCCTTCCTTCATGGATCTGTAAGAGTTACCGTCACAGCATACGATAGGAGCCGTACGCGGTAGTGCCGCACCTACGGATCTGGCCGGGGGGCGATGGGCAACCGCGGACGAACATGTAGGATTTTTCCAGCCAGTGAGCCGCAGGAAGCACGATGTCGGCGCAGGCCGTCGTGGCGTTGTGATTGAGCTCCTGGACCACGACGAGCGAAACCTCGTCGGACATCAGCGCGCGCTGAGCGCGGGCGCTGTCGGCATTATTGGCCACGACATTGCCGTGCTGGATCAGGATGACGCGGGTCTGATATGGATCTCCGAGCAGGGCGCTTGTGAGGATCGAAGGCGCGTCGGCCGTGGCGAGCACGCCCGGCGCCATGACGTATTCATGTTGCGGCCAGATACGGCGTTGAGCTTCATTGACCAGATCGAGGCCGTGAGCAAGGAAGCCGAAATGCCGGGCGCCGAGCCGCTTGGCCTTTATCGCGTCGGGCAACATCTCGTAGGCTTCGAAGTCGATCTTGCTGCGCATATCCTTCGGCGGGCCGCTCAGGGCATTGGCTCCCGGGCGGCTCAAGTTACCGGTGATCGCAAGCAGACAAGAGCGCGACCGCTCGAAATTGATCGCGTTCTTGCCCATGCCATTGACCAGCCCCATCGAAAAGGCGCAAGGGCTGTCGCAGATGATCTGCGCGAAGGCCAGGATGGATTCTTCGCTGAGGCCGGTCTCGCAGGCCACATGGGCCAGCGTGTAGGGTTCCACGGCGGCCTTGAGATCCTCGAAGCCCACCGTCAATTCTCGACGAAGTCGCGGTCGTAGCAACCCGTGGCGATGATATGGCGAAGCAGGCCCAAGGTCAGCACCGGGTCCGTTCCGCGGCGGATCTGCAGCCAGAGATCAGCTTTCTCGGCCTCGATCGTCCTGATCGGGTCGATAACGACGAGCTTGGCGCCGGCACGGCGGGCCGCGAGCACCTTTTTCCAGGTCGGGACGTTTGACGACGACGGTCGATACGACCACAGGACCACAGCCTTGGTCAGACCGGGCTGCAAATCCGCCGTCGCCGGGCCGATGCCGAAGGTGACGGCCTCCGAGACAAGCCGGGGGCCAAGACAGACCTGTCCGAAACCGGCGCTGTTGGGACTGCCGAGCTGGTTCATCAGCCGGGTACCGACGCCTGGTCCGTGCCATGGAAGGTGCCGAACAGATAGGAAATGGCCTCGGGTCCGTCGCGGTCGCGGACCCGGACGATCTCCTCTGCGATCTCATCCAGCGCCTCGTCCCAGGTGATCGGGGCCCATTTTCCCTCACCCCGCGCGCCGACCCTTCGCAGCGGTGTCGTCAACCGGTCGGGATGGTTGCGGTACTCGATCCCCGACCTGCCCCTGGGACAGAGGAAGCCGCGGGTGAGCGGATGGTTGGGGTCGCCCATGATGCGCACTGGCTGCCCGTTCCGGAGCTCCACCTGCACCCCGCAACGCGTGGTGCACTGGCAGCAGTTCGAGCGAACGGTGGTCAGGGACGCCATGCCCATGGTGAGCCTCCTCGGCTGGTTACTTCGAAACGGCAAGCGCACCGGTTCTAAGGCCGTTGACCCAATTGCGCTCTTCGCGGCGAGATACCTGCGAACGACACGCAAGCCCAGACCCAACTGAATTCCGTCTCTCGGCAATGAAGCTCATAGAAACGCTCATCAATGAGCGTTTGTGACTCATTGGCGGATCGGGAAGACGTGAGGGGCTGATATTCATTTTGCCTAGAATCTAAAAGCAGCTTCCGTGTTCGAAAAGTGTTGAAAGCTACGATTTAGCAAAACCGCTGACGTTATATGGACCGTATCCATCCGGCGTAGGCCGCACCGCTTATGATTTTGGCTCGTCTGCGATGATGCGCTCGATCTTTTGCGGATCACATTGCTCGTCGGCAAGGAACTGCCGAACACCTCCCTCCCAGGTGCGGATGTCGGCGAGGAATTCTTTCAGGCTCTCGACGCCCCGGTCGGTGAATGTCGTGATGCCCTCTTCGCTGCCGTCATGGGCATGGATCATCTCGCCATAGTCGATATTGTCGGAGTTGCTGGCGATTTCCTGGAGGAGTTCGAGGTTTTCGCCGATCAGCACAGCGACGTAGCCGATCGTGTAGACATGCGTCGGACGGCCCATCAGGCGGCCATCTGTCAGCCGCTGCCAGCGGCAGACCAGTTCCAAGGCAGCAGATCCGGCAGTCTTGATACGGGAATGTTGGGCATGCGGGCGAAGATATCCGCCAACCAGGCCTGCGGATCGATATCGTCCATCTTAGCCGTGACGATCAGGGAATACATGAAGGCAGCACGCTCGCCGCCGCGCTGGGAGCCCGCGAATAGCCATGCCTTTCTTCCGAGAGCGATCCCGCGCAGGGCACGCTCTGCCGCATTGTTCGACATGCAGAGCCTGCCATCGTCGAGGAACCGGGTGAAGGCTTCCCAGCGCGCGTCCTTCTCGAACATGTAGTTGATCGCCTTGGCAACTGGATTGTGCTTCGACATCTGGGAGCGCTGGGCCATGAGCCAGTCGTGTAGGTCCTCGACAAGCGGATGAGTATGCTGTTGTCGGGCAGCTAATCGTTCCTCTGCGGACGTCCCGTTGATGCCCCGCTCGATGTCGAAGAGCGCATCGATACGGGCTACAGCCTCGAGCGCGACCGGCGATATCTCATGGGCAGGTTTGCCCTTGCGCACGTTGCCGGCGATGTCGGCCAACTCGAAGAACTTGCGTCGCGCATGGCTCCAGCAGAGCGCGCTCTTGATTGGTTCGGGGCTGCGGCCGGCACGATAGAGGTCGTCGTAGCCGCCATAGGCATCCGCCTGCAGTATGCCGTGCCATCCGGCAAGATGCGTGTTGGGATGGGTCTTCTCCCGATCTGGTGAGAAGTAGAAGAGTGCCGCAGGAGGCGCGCCCCCCGCGAAGGGACGATCATCGCGAACGTAGGTCCATAACCTCGCTTGCTTCGTTGCGCCCCTGGCCAGCAGCGGCACGGTAGTGTCGTCGCCATGCAGCCGCCCGGAAGCCAGCACATAGGCGCGGATCAGATCATGAATCGGCTGCAGCGCCGTTGCGCAGGCTCCAACCTGGTCGGCCAGCGTAGAGAGGCTGAGATCGACGCCCTCTCTGGCGTAGCGCTCAGCCTGGCGGTTCAATGGCTGGTGCTGGCCGAACTTCTCGAACAGGATCGTCGCGAGCAAGTTCGGTCCCGCCCATCCGCGTGGTGTCGCATGGAAAGGTGCCGGTGGCTGGCTGATCTTCTCGCAGTCCCGGCAGGTGAACTTCTCGCGCACCGTCTGGATCACCTTCCACTGGCGTGGGATCACCTCCAGCGTCTCGGTGATATCCTCGCCCATCTTAACGATCCGGGCCGAGCCACAGCAGGCGCATTGCTCGGGAGCTTCGATGATCAGGCGCTCGCGCGGCAGGTGCCCGGGAAACGGCTTGCGGACCGGGTGGCGTCGTTCGAAGACTGGGACCTGCGCAACCTGTGCCGCCACGCGTTCCGCGGCGATCTCGTCCTCGGTGGCATCGGCCTCAAGCTCTTCGAGCTGCAATTCCATCTGGTGGATCAGCCGGGCGCGCCGTTCCGAGCTCTGGCCGTACTGCTCGCGACGCAGCTTTGCGATCTCGAGCTTGAGGTGCCGGATCACCGCCTCCGACGTCGTCACGACGGCACGCACTTGCGCGAGATCAGCCTCAGCGGAGGCGGCACGCGCCTCCGATGCCGCAAGCGCGGCCCGTAACCTGGCTATCTCCGAAGCAGCGTCGTCCATGGCCGAAAGCTACCATGCCGTATGCAGAAAGCCCAACAAAAACAGCGGAATGTTCGCGATCAGCCTGCCGTCGCAGGTCGCTGCGTCCAGCGTGGATTACGCCAGTCGATCCCTTCCAGCGACTACGCATGTTGATGCCCCTCCTGGTGAGGCTGAATGATTCTCAGATCGAGGTGATGGATGGTACGGTTGCGAAGGTCGCGAACCGCGTTGACGACCGCCGGAGAATTTTGGAACAAATATGCTCCGGTTGATTGCTGGTCGATGAGCAGGCGCTTCCGCCTGATTTGGACGTAAATCCAATTGACGGGAATATCGAGCCTGGCGGCCAATTGCATGGCGCTGAGCAAAGTAGGTTCGTGTGTCCATCTATTGCGCTGTGCCTTTACCTTGATGCCCGCTGCAAGGCGGAGGCGTTGCACAGTGATTGGCAAAACCTTCTCCTCACAATTGGGCGAATGGTGTCCTTCGCGCGTCAGTATTTCAGCGATTTGATCGTCGGGCACGCCCGTCAGAGCGAGCTCCAGCAGACGCGTGCGCAGTTCTTCCCCGCGCGTGAGCTTGGCGACGGAATTGACCTTCATTTTGACGTGGAGATCAGTCACGGTGCGTATTCCAATGAAACCGGACAGGAATTCCGATCTTTAACCGGACGCTTATTCCAGCGTTATACCGGAC
>CABHNZ010000039.1 GCA_902167985.1 Shinella sp. UYSO24 | reverse complement strand
GATTGAAACATGGGTCAAATCTCAGTGATAATTTCCCGCAATCCCGGGTCAGCTCTCAGTGCAAATCAACAGATTATCTGTTCGTGAAGCGAGGAGCCGTCTTCGAGCGATGAATTGATGTAGTAGTGCTCGAGACCGCCTTCGCTGAAAAGATCGCGAACGTCACGACAGTACCTTCGATATCCAAGGCGACTATCCTCGAACTCGGTAATCGTAAAGATTTCCAGACGGCCTCGTCTCTTCTTTGCATATAGCTTAGCCTCAGGAGAGAAATCTAACCTGGTGATCACGAAGACGCTGGTGATCTCGCCTTCCTCAATAAGTGCGAGGTAGTCCGCGTAAATCTCGTTGAGTTCCTTCTGCGACATGTTCCTGCCGAGGTTTTTGCATTCGATAGCGATCGTTTGCGGACGGAACTCGTCGTCGATCTCCAGGAGTACGTCAACCTTCTTACCGCTGACACGGACTTCGCGGTCTACCTTATGGCTGTCTGCTTCGAGCAAGTCGATTACTTGGTCACGAAGTGCATCGCCGACCGCTGTCGTGGAGAGCTTGCGGTTCGAGACATTCATTGAATCCGTATCAGCCAACAAACTTCCTCCTGTTGCCTGGACAGTTTACCAGACGCGATAACGTGGGGAAGTCGATATCCACGCCTTGAGCACGAGATGCGTGGCTTTGGCTCGCTGGGATAACCGCACGTCTTGTTGCTTGAAACCAGCCGGTAAGGTTCTTCCGGTAGTCCGATCTTTCGCTTCCCACAGCAAGGAGTCTGAGATTGCGATCGAGGTAAAGTTCAAGAAGTCAGAGGATGGAATCGCAGACTACGAGGTTAGCTTTGAGGGCGAAGCCCCCGTTTCGAAGGGGCGTGGAGCCGATGCCCGGAGCCAAGCGGTATCAGCGTTTGAACACTACCGACAGGTCAGACACCAGAGGGAAAAATATCTGAAGGCACTCGATGTCATCGAGAAAATTGCCATCGCTGAGGGATCGCTGACCGCAGAATCGGACGCAGATGGTGAAGTATACCATTCGGTGGAAATCGATGGGCAGCGGGTCTACGAGGGTTACGACATCGATGATCTTAATATCATTCTATCTCAAGATCGAAAGCCCAGCGAGGGTCACCGGGGACCCGGTTTCTAGTCTGTTGAAATCTCGTTGCGTTATCGATCCGAGCCTGGCCGATGACACTGGGCGGTGAGCTTTTCAGACAATGCCGGTAGTCGAGGAGGGCCCCGACCCCGGCCGTGGCTTCAACTTGTTTCCATCGTGAATGTAGATACCTCAATTCCGAAAGAAGCTCTGCTCCGCCTACGTGGCATGTAGATGACAGAGCGGCCGCCAAATTGTCGATCCACAGCCCGAGCGCTGCAACATTTCCACGTGCCACGCAACAAAGCACGATATCGAGCTCGAAGGGTATGGATGACACCCTATCCAAAGGTGGACGGCTTTTCCGTTCGATGTACGCTTCTAATTCGGCACCTACAATCCTAAGAGCGCTTTTCGACATGGCCATACCCGTTCCAACCATCTTATGGTCTTCCCAAAAGATCATCGGCGCAACCAATCGAGGCCAAGCAATCACGCCATTTCGATAATCTTACAATGCGGTGTAGTGGGCAATGTGCATTACCAAGTCAGGTCGTCTGACCCAAGTTGACAGCATCGAGACATGACTATCGGATCGAATGACCCAAAGTAGCGATCACTGCGACGAACCAAGAAGGCGCAATCAAAGCATCAATCTTCGATAAAATTCTGATTTTACTTGGAAATGGCGCACCCGACAGGATTCGAACCTGTGACCTTTGGAATCGGAATCCAACACTCTATCCAGCTGAGCTACGGGTGCTAACCGTTTGAGGGCGAGGTGACTCGCCCAAGTCCGATGGCAGGTTCTTAGCTGAGGCGCGGGTTCTCTTCAATGGAATTTTTCGCTTCCGGTGCAAGTTCCTCGCGCGGCCGTGGCGATTGCGGCTTCAACTCGCCGGGTGAAACCGCTGCACGGTGCGCATCAGCGGGGGCGCAGGCGGTTTATGGCGGCGTCGATCATCAGGTTGGCCGTCTTCATTCGGATCGTGGCATTGTCGCGCCAGCGCGGCGGGGCACCATCGGGATGATTGTGGCGGGCGAAGCGTCGGCGCTTTTCGGTGAGTGTCGCCTCGGTGTCATCCAAGGAGATTGCCAGTTCCTCGGCGATCTCTGCTTCGGAGAGGCGAAGGAGATGGGCGTAGGTCTGCTTCTGCGCCGGAGCCTTGCGGGCCGGGGCGGCGAAATCCTCGCCGTAGCGGGCGTGGGCGGAGGTCGTTCGGCCATGCTCTTCGTCGTGCTTCTGTCCGGCGTTCGGACCGGAAGCGTCATGTTCGCCGTCATCCGCGTCGTCATCCCCGCCGTCATGGCGGCCATCATCGGCAAAGACCAGCGGCTCGGACCATGCGCCCGTATCCCTCGGTTCGTCGGCGGTGCGCTTGGCATCGGCTGCGGTTTCGAAATAGGCGCTGGCGCGTTCGGCAGCGCTGCCCGGCGTGGCGGTCTGTTCCGGCATTTCAGCGACAAAGCCGGAGGCCAGGCCGTTGATGCGGAATGCGTCCGGCCGAGGCTCGCCGCCTTCGCCGTCCTTTTCCTCTTCCTTGAGCCGGGTGAGTACCGACTGAAATGCCGACTGGCCGAAAAGCATGATCGATCCCTGTTGCAGGCGGCCATGTAGGCAGGTCTGTGTGGTGCCGGGCTTGCGCGGCAGATCATTGCGTTCAGAAACATGCGCCGGCTCCGCTCTCTCCCGAAATATCCGGGAGAGGCGAGGCGGGTGCGTTGCTTAACCCTGTGATTGGGACGGGGATTGCTGCGCGCTGGCGGGCGATGTCGGCGCCTGTGCCTGTGATTGGGCCTGTGCCTGTGATTGCGACTGGCTTTGCATCTGGCCACCGGTCACGGTCAGCGAGACCTTGAGGTTTTCGCCGGGATTTTCCTGCATCGGGCCGATGCGCATGCCGGAAACAGGGGCGCAATCCTTGTAGCAGAGGCCGGTTGCGATCCTGACATAGCGCGCGTCGGGGCAGATCTTGTTGGCCGCATCGAAACCCACCCAGCCGAGACCGGGCACATGGGCTTCGGCCCAGGCATGGGTTGCCACCTGTTCCGGCTGGTCCTCCATCATCAGATAGCCGGAGATGTAGCGGGCCGGGATCTTCAGGAAGCGGGCGGCCGCGATGAAGATATGGCGTGATCCTGACAGACGCCGGTCTTGGCAGCCAGCGCCTCTTCGGCCGTCGTCTCGGTGGTGGTGGCGCCGGGCGTATAGGCAACCGCCTCGTGGATTGCCTCCATCAGCGCGTGCATCTGGGCAAGCTCGCTGTCGCCCTTCACCGATTTCGCCAGTTCCTTGACAAGCTTGCCCGGCTTGGTGCGAGGCGTCTCGCGCAGGAAGAGCCAGAGCGGGCAGAAGCCCTGATGGACGCCGAAGACGCCGGCGCGATCCTCCGTCTCCACTTCGCCCGAGGCAATGATGCGGATGACGTGTTCGGCGCCCTCGATCGAGACGAGATCGACGCGGTTGCCGAACTGGTCCGGATAGCCGGCCTCGATCTTGGCGCCATCGATCGCCACCTGCCAGTTCAGAACCTTCTGGCCCGGCGCATTCTGCGGCGTCAGCCGCAGGCGCTGCAGCGAATAGGGAACAGGCTCGTCATAGAAATATTCTGTCGTATGCGAAATCTTCAGCCGCATGGGCGTCATCCTTGGCGATCTTGCTGCTGTGGGCGATGCGAGGTGGTGAGGCTACTGGTAAAACCGGTAGCCTTCGGAAATCTCGGCGCTCAACTGGCTGTTGCGGCTGACGAAATCCTCGAGGAATTCATGCAGGCCATGGTCCATGATCTCGGCAATCGAGCCCGGCTTCAGCGTCTTCTTGATCGCATCCGCCGTATCATGGGCCTTCAGCCGCTCGCCGTAATCCTCCGCCAGATAGCCGAGATTGCTGACGATCTTGGCGTAGCAATAGGCGAGCGAGCGCGGCATGCGGCCGTTCAGTATGAGGAAGTCGGCAATGTTGCCGGACTGGTAGTCGCCCTCGTAGACCCAGCCGTAGGAGCGATGCGCCGAGACGGAGCGGAGTATCGATTCCCACTGCATGTTGTCCAGCGCCGAGCCGACCTGGCTGACCGAGGGCAGAAGCACGTAATACTTCACGTCGAGGATCCGGCTGGTATTGTCGGCCCGCTCGATGAATGTGCCGATGCGGGAGAAATTATAGAGGTCGTTTCTCAGCATCGAGCCGTGAAAGGCGCCGCGGATGAGGCCGCAGCGGTGCTTTATCACGTCGATCAGCTCCGGCAGGTCGGCGGCCTTCAGCTTTTTCGACAGCCGCGCCTTGAGGTCGATCCAGGCCTCGTTGGTGGCCTCCCAGGTCTCGCGGGTGAGCGCTGTTCTGACCATGCGGGCATTGTTGCGGCCCGCCTCGATACAGGACATCACGCTCGACAGGTTGGTGCGGTCACAGAGAAGGTAATCGACGGCATTGGCGGCCGTCAGCTCCTTATGCACTTCGTCATAGGCCTCGCGGACGCCGGCACTTTCGAGCACGCCATGCCAGTCTTCGTCGGACGAGCCGGCGCGGGTCAGCGAAACGCGCAGGCCGGCATCCACCAGCCGCGCAATGTTTTCGGCTCTCTCGATGTAGCGGAACATCCAATAGAGGCCGTTTGCAGTTCTTCCGAGCATCTAGATCACACACTCAATCAAAAGGAATGAAATCAGTCTTCAAGTACCGGTTAGTCTTTGAGAACTCCTGGTCTTCGAGAACTTCCAATCGTCCAGAACCCCTAGTCTTCGAGCACCCATGTATCCTTGGTGCCGCCGCCCTGGCTGGAATTGACGACGAGGGAGCCCTGTTTCAATGCGACGCGGGTCAGGCCGCCGGGAATGATCTTCACCTTGTCTGAGACAAGCACATAGGGACGCAGGTCCACATGGCGGGGCGCAATGCCCTTGTTGACGAAGATCGGTACGGTGGAGAGCGCAAGCGTCGGCTGGGCGATATAATTGCCCGGCTTGGCGGCCAGCTTTTCGGCAAACTCGGCACGTTCCTTCTTCGAGGCTGTCGGGCCGACGAGCATGCCGTAGCCGCCCGAGCCGTGGACTTCCTTGATGACCAGTTCCTCGATGTGCTCCAGCACGTATTTGAGGCTCTGCGGCTCGGAACAGCGCCATGTCGGCACGTTTTCGAGCAGCGCCTTGCGGCCGGTATAAAACTCGACGATTTCCGGCATGTAGGAATAGATCGCCTTGTCGTCGCAGATGCCGGTGCCCGGCGCATTGGCAATGGTGATATTGCCCGAGCGATAGACATCCATGATGCCGGGCACGCCCAGCGCCGAATCCGGCCGGAAGGTGAGGGGGTCGAGGAAGTCGTCATCGACACGGCGGTAGAGAACGTCGATCGCCTCGTAGCCACGGGTGGTGCGCATCTTCACCTTGCCGTCGATGACGCGCAGATCACCGCCTTCCACCAGTTCGACGCCCATCTGGTCGGCGAGGAAGGAATGTTCGTAATAGGCGGAATTGTAGATGCCGGGGGTCAGGACCGCAACGCGCGGGCGGCCCTTGCAGCCGGGAGGTGCAAGCGAGGCCAGAGACTGGCGCAGAAGGCGCGGATAATCCTCGACGCGCTGCACCTTGTTCTGGGTGAAGAGTTCCGGGAACATCTGCATCATCGTCTCGCGGTTCTCCAGCATGTAGGAGACGCCGGAGGGCGTGCGGGCATTGTCTTCCAGAACGTAGAACTGGTCTTCGCCGGTGCGCACAATGTCCGTGCCGACGATATGGGTGTAGACGCGCCCGGCGGCTTGAAACCGATCATTTCCGGCAGGAAGGCGACGTTGTTTTCGATCAGCTGGCGCGGAATGCGGCCGGCCTTGATGATTTCCTGCTTGTGGTAGATGTCATCGAGAAAGGCGTTGAGCGCCAGAACGCGCTGCTCGATGCCCTGCGCCAGCTTGCGCCACTCGCGTCCTGAGATGATGCGCGGAATGATGTCGAAGGGGATGAGCTTTTCGGAACTGTCCGCATGGCCATAGACGGCGAAGGTGATGCCGGTCTTGCGGAAGATGTTCTCCGCATCCTGGGTCTTGCGGATCAGATGCGCGGTATCCTGGCTGGAGTACCAGTCGTGATAGGTGCCGTAAGGCGGTCGCGGAAGGTTGTCCGCTGATAACATTTCATCAAATGCCAAAGACGCGTCCCCTTTTTTGGCAATAAGAGTACAACGCTAAGGGCAATGCAAGAAGCATGACAGTTGCCCCGCGCAGATTTTGAAAGTTTGTCGGATTTATCCTGTAGTCCCTCCCTTATCGGGGAAATGTAGCAGCCGGGATCGAAGACAAGAGGGATAAGGAGACTGCGCGGTACGGTTTTCCTGCCGTTAAAAACGCCAGCTGCCCAAGTTCTGTTCGGGAGATAAGCCTGATCTGCAAAAGAAAAAGCCGCCCCGAAACGGGACGGCTTTTCATCTTTCAGTGATTTAAAGCGGCAATCAGAGGCTGAAATCAGCCACGGCTGCGCTTGCGGCCCTGGAAACCGCCGCCGCGGTTTTCGTTGTTCTGGCCGCCACGGTTTTCACCGCCGCCGAAACGGACGGGACCGCGGTTCTGGTTGCGGGCTTCGCCCTGCGGCGCATGGCGGTTCTGACCACCCTTCGGCTGATCGCCGGCGGCATGGTTGGAACCGTTATGGGCGGAACCGGCATTCGGGCCGGCGTGATGGGCCTTGCGCTGCTTTTCCGGCTCATGCGCGCCGTGGCTTGCATGATCGCGGTTGCCGCGCTGGCCGTCGCCCTTCGGACCGCCGCGACGGTTTTCGCCGCGGGGCTGGTCGTTGCGGGGCGGGCGGCCTTCGCCCTTCGGCTTTGCCGGACGGAAGTCCGACTTCATCGAAAGGTCGTTGTCGCCTTCCGAACGCGGGGCCTCGGACGCTGCTTCACCGAAGAACGGCTTGCGGGCCGGGCGCTCGCGGCGCGGGCCACGGCCTTCGCCGTTATTGCCGCCGCCATTTGCGCGCTGGCCGCCATTGCCGCGACCATCGCCACCGCGGGCATTGCCGCCACGGGCCTTGTTGCCACCGCGGCTGTTGTTGTTGCCGCCGCCGCGAACCGGGCGGTTGAGTGCTTCGGGACGCTCGCCGGAGGCGGTGGCGATCTCGATGCCCATCAGCTTTTCGATGTCGCGCAGGAGCATGGTTTCGTCAGGCGCGCAGAATGCGATCGCCATGCCTTCGCGGCCGGCGCGGGCGGTACGGCCGATACGGTGAACGTAGGCGTCCGGCACTTCCGGCAGGTCGTAGTTGTAGACGTGGCTGACGGCCGGGATGTCGATGCCGCGGGCAGCAACGTCGGTGGCGATCAGGGTCTTGATCTCACCATCGCGGAAACCCTTCAGCGCGCGGTCGCGCTGGCCCTGGCTCTTGTTGCCGTGGATGGAGGCAACCGAAAAGCCGATATTGTCGAGATGCTTCATCAGCTTCTCGGCCGTGTGCTTGGTGCGCATGAAGACGATGGCGCGGCCATCCGGATTGTCGTTCAGCGACTTGCGCAGGAGTTCGGTCTTGTCGCCCTTGCCGGCGACGAAGTGGACGACCTGATCGACCTTGTCGGCAGCCTTGCCCGGAGGCGTGACTTCGACCTTCATCGGGTCGGTCAGATATTCGCCGGCAAGCTCGGCGATCGACTTCGGCATGGTGGCCGAGAAGAGCATCGTCTGGCGGCGCTTCGGCACCATCTTGGCAATCTTGCGCAGGTCATGCACGAAGCCGAGATCGAGCATCTGGTCGGCTTCGTCGAGGACGAGGAAGCGCACCGTCGTCAAGGACAGGGCGCGACGGTTGACGAGGTCGAGAAGACGGCCCGGCGTTGCAACGAGAATGTCGGTGCCGCGTTCCAGCTGCTGCTGCTGGCGGTTGATCGACACGCCGCCGACGACCATGTTGATGCGCAGCGGCGACTTCTTGATGAAGCCCTTGAGGTTGGTGGCGATCTGGTTCACCAGCTCGCGCGTCGGCGCAAGGATGAGCGAACGGGTCGTGCGGTTGTCGGGGCGGATGTTTTCGGTGATCAGGCGCTCGATCAGCGGCAGGCCGAATGCAGCGGTCTTGCCGGTGCCGGTCTGCGCAAGGCCGATCAGATCGCGGCCCTGGAGCAGAAGCGGGATCGCCTGCTCCTGGATAGCGTCGGGTTCTCGTAGCCAAGCTCGGTGACTGTGTCTACGATCTGCTTGGCAAGGCCAAGCTCATGGAAATTCGTCAAAGCGAATACCTTTCGAGGCGCCAGAAGCATATGACCGGTCACGGCGTCCTTGCCGTGCGGTCTGCCTTTGGCGTCAAGAACCCCGCGTGAATTGGGAACTTGTGAGTTGATGATGCTTTCCAGCGCCGCGGCCCCTCATGTCGTGGGGCTTTCTAACGTCTGCGCCTTGTTCCTTCTTCGCTGATAAACCCTCTTTGCAGGAGGAATGACTGGAAGCGAGGCAACTCACGCGGCTGCCGGAAGGTGAAAGCTGAACCGCATCTGGTGGATTTTCTACTGAAAGTCAAGAGTTCCAGCGTCAGGTTCGTTCTCTGAGCCATGCAAAAGGCCCGCCCTGTTTGTCGCAGGGCGGGCCTTTTGGCGATCTGGGAGGATCAGAGGCGGGTGTTCAATCAGTAGCCGGGGCAGACGCGGGCGCGGTAGCTGTCGCCATATTCGTTTTCCACCCACTCATAATGGCAGCGCGGATAGGCCGGTGCGTAATAGGCGCGGTGATAGACGCGCGGCGGCGGGGGCGGCGGCGGAGCGTATTCGGGCTCGACATAGACGGTGCGCGGCTGCGAGGCGATCGCGCCGCCGATCAGGCCGCCGACCACACCACCGGCAGCACCGGCCCAGAAGTCGTCGCGGGCCTCAGCCGTCGTCGCCGTTGCAGCGGCTGCGCCGCCCAGCGTCAGTGCGACGAGGCCGATTGCGGCCGTCTTCTTGAATGCGGAATTGATGAATGCCGACATCGGATGTTTCCTTTCCCCATGACGTTCAGGGTACGGGTCGAAGGATGGCGGCCAATGACGGCGGATTGATGGAATTTCCGGCGGAGTTTCCTGAACAGTCATTCATGCAAATGCCTCTGCGGGTTGGTTTTTCGCAGGTTTGGCGCAATTGCCGGTGGGGTCGCGGCCGGGACTGTGGCCGAAATCCGGCAAGGAACGGGCAACGTTCCGGCCATGGAACTGAAGGGGCTGGCGACGCTTTGAGCGGTATTTCCGGTCGTCATACCCGTCGGCTGCCACGTCGGCTGCGGCGAACAACGGCATGTTAACACTCGTCATGGTGTTATTCTTGGATTGGGGAACGAATCAATATTTTCAGGGCGAATGCCCGAACCATCAGGAAAGCGGGGACCGGTGACCAGGAACAGCGAACTGCTGCGGAAAGCCTGTGCGCGTATCAACGATCTCGACGAGCCGGCCTTCATCAAGGACAGCGCTCTTCGCTATGTCGCGGTCAACCATGCCTATGCCGCGCTTCGCGGTCTGCCTGTTGGCGCTTTTGCCGGGCAGCCGGGTGGAACGGTGACGAATGGCGGTGCCGCCGGCCGGATCGGAGCGGACGAGCTTCGCGACAAGGAGTGCCGGGCGATCGTCTTCGGCACCGACGAGACCTCGATCGTGTTCAATGACGATGGTCTGGCGACGCATGAGATCCGCATCGAACGTTTCCTCACCGAAGACGACCATGCCTATATCTTCGGCTGCTACGCGCCGGTTTCCGGTTCGCGCCTGAGCCTCAGCGTGATCGAAGGCGGCAAGGCAAGCGTTCCGCCAAGCGGGCTTTCGGGCAATGCGCCTTTCTCGATCCTGTCCGAAGGTCTCGTCAATGATGCGCTCGACATGCTGGACATGGGCATCGCCATCTATGATCGCAGCGATATCCTTCTCTACTGCAATTCGCAGATGATCGATTATGTCGCCTCCTCGGATGTCGATCTTCGGCCGGGCATGTCGCTGCCGGAGATCCTTGGCGACGTCTATGATCGCCATATCAATCCCGCGGCGGCCTTCGCCCAGACGGCGGGCGATCCACAGATGGTCGAGCGGGCCGCCTGGGTGGCCGAGAAGATGGCGCCTTTCGCGCTGCCCTATTTCGAAGATCTGGACCAGCTTTCCGACGGGCGCTGGCTGCGCGGCGTCAACAAGCGGCTGGAAAACGGGCTTCTCATCGTCATCCGGCAGGATGTCAGCGAGTTCAAGGAACAGGAACATCTGCTGCGCGCCAAGATCGGCGAGACCGAGATGCTGCGCGAGGTTCTGGAAGACCTGCCAGTGCCGGTCTTCGTGCGTGATGATGCCCATCGGCTGACCTATGCCAATGCGGCCTATGAGGAAATGCTCGGCAGCGGCCGCGAGACCTATCTCGGCAAGACGGAGACCGAGATGTTTCCCGGTGCCGCAGAGCGTTTCCGGCTGGAAAACGACCGGGTTCTCGAAGGCGAGGCGATCGACAAGACGGAAGAGGTGACGTTTCCGGACGGCACGACCATTCCCGTCATCACGCGTCTGCGGCGGGTGACGACGATCGAGGGCAGCCATCATCTGGTCGGCTCGCGCACCGATGTGACGATGATCAAGCAGGCCAAGGACAAGGCGGAAAAACTGCACGAGGATCTGCGGCTGATCCTCGATGCGACACCGGTCGGGCTTGCCATTCTGGACGAGCGTTTCGATTTCGAATTCGCCAACCGCTCCTTCTATGCCTTCTGGGATGCGGACGAACAGTTCGAACTGCCGGGCCGGTCTTACCGGGATTTCCTGAGTGCCGATTTCGAATATGGCAATTCGTCGATCTGGAAGAGTTTCGAGGCCTTCTATGAGCAGCGCATCGCGACGCTGACGGCCGAGGAGGCGGCGACGCCGATCGAGGTCGAAAGCTCGAAGGGCCGGGTTCTGGCGATTTCCGGCACCAAGCTCACCGGCGGCAAGATGCTGCTCACCTATGTCGACGTGACCGCCGTGCGGCGCCGCGACGAGGAAATCCGGGCGGCGCGCGCCGCACTCGAAGAGCATGGCGCGCTGATGCGCGATGCGACCAGCGCCATGTCGCAAGGCCTGCTCATCATGCATGACGGCCGGATCGTGTTTGCCAATGACGCCCTGTCGGGCATGCTCGACGTGCCTTCGGCTGCGATCGGTGTCGGTTCGTCCTGGCGCGATCTCTTCCGCATCTGTGCCGGGCGCGGCGATTTCGGCGGGCCGGCCAATGCGGCGGCGACATTGCGCGGCTGGGAAGAGAGCGTGCAGTCGGGAAAGCCGGTCTTTGCATCCTTCCCGCTCTCCATCGGCAGCAATGCGGCCAGCGAGGAACCGCGCTGGATCCAGATCGAGGCGAAGCTGACCGGCAGCGATCACTGGCTCGTCGTCTTCACCGATGTGACGGATGCCAAGCTGCGCGAGGCCGAACTCACCCGGCTTCTCGCCCGCGCCGAGGCGGCCGACCGGGCGAAATCGGAATTCCTCGCCAATATGAGCCACGAGATCCGTACGCCGATGAACGGCGTTCTCGGCATGGCGGAACTTCTGGCCAAATCCAATCTCGATACCCGCCAGAAGACGTTCACCGATATCATCGTCAAATCCGGCAATGCCCTTTTGACGATCATCAACGACATTCTCGACTTCTCCAAGATCGATGCCGGGCAGATGAAGCTCAGGCGCGCGCCTTTCGATCCCGTCGAGGC
The DNA here is from genome assembly GCA_902167985.1 of Shinella sp. UYSO24. Lineage (GTDB taxonomy): Bacteria > Pseudomonadota > Alphaproteobacteria > Rhizobiales > Rhizobiaceae > Neorhizobium. The sequence goes on along the minus strand of CABHNZ010000039.1, from coordinate 11,729 downwards.
GATCGAGGATGTGGCAACGCTTCTCTCATCCGCTGCCGCCGAGAAGGATATCGAACTCATCGTGCGCGGGGAGGTGTCCGTGCGCGAGACGGTGCTGGGCGATGCCGGGCGGTTCCGCCAGATCGTCACCAATCTCGTCGGCAATGCGGTGAAATTCACCGAAAAGGGCCATGTCTTCATCGATCTCAAATCGGAGCCGAGAGGGCCGGGCGAGCTGATGCTGACGGTCAGGATCGAGGATACCGGGCTTGGTATCCCCGCCGACAAGCTGAAAAGCGTGTTCGATAAATTCTCGCAGGTCGATACGTCCTCGACCCGCCGGCATGAGGGCACCGGGCTCGGGCTTGCGATCACCTCCGGTCTCGTCGATCTCTTCGGCGGCCATGTGGATGTGGAAAGCGAGGTCGGCCGCGGATCGGTCTTTACCGTTTCCATGCCGTTTCCGATCGTTGCCGAGCGCAAGGCGCAGACGGTGCTGCCGATCAATACGAGCGCGCGCGCATCCTCGTCATCGACGACAATCCGGTCAACCGCCGCATCCTGCTCGAACAGCTTTCCATGTGGGGGCTGGAGGCCGTTGCGGCCGAGGGCGGCGAGGAGGGGCTTGCGATCCTCACCGAAGCGCACCGCATCGGGCTTGTGATCGATGCGCTGGTGCTCGACTATCACATGCCCGGCATGAACGGGCTCGATTTTGCCCGCGCCATGCGCGCCGATCATCGTTTCGACGATACCGGCATCATCTTCCTCACCTCGATGGACATGGCGAGCGACGACAGCATGTTCGCCGAGCTGAAGATCCAGGCAAGCCTGATGAAGCCGCGCGCGCCAATCTCCTGCGCAGCACGATCATCGACGTCATTCGTTCGGTGCGCAGTGCTCTCCACATCCGCAACCTGCGCGAGGCGCAGCGGGTGACGGGCGGTGAGCCGATGGCGGGTGCTGCGGGTCACGCGGCGATGCCCAGTGGATCTTTGGGCGGCTCTTTGGGCAGCTCTTTGGGTGGTTCACCGGGTAATGCACCCCGCGCCGGGTTGCCGGCGGTGACATCGAAGGCGATGGCTGCGGCGCTTGCCGCGCCGGAATTGACTGGGGCGGGGCGTGTGCCGGGTGCCGGCAGGCCTGCCTTGCAGGCCGTTCCTGCGCTACGGCCAGCGGAGCAGAGCGAAGAGGGGGATCACCTGCCGCTCGATATTCTGGTGGCGGAAGACAATGAGGTGAACCAGATCGTCTTCACCCAGATCCTGCAGGCAACCAACTGGAATTTCCGGCTGGTGAAGAACGGTGCGGAGGCTGTCGAGGCCTGGAGAACCGACAAGCCGTCGCTGATCGTAATGGACGTCTCCATGCCGATCATGAACGGCCATCAGGCGACGGAAGCGATCCGCATCGAGGAACAGATGACCGGTGTCCGCACGCCGATCATCGGTGTGACCGCCCATGCGCTGGAAAGCGACCGCGATCTCTGCTTCAAGGTCGGCATGGACGACTATCTGTCGAAGCCGATCAGCCCCGAGGCGCTCACCGAAAAGATCCGCGCCTGGATCGGCGACGACCAGCCGCAACGCGCGAAAGGCTGATGTGATGTCTGACCCGATTTCTGGAACTGCACCGAAAGTGACGATCAGAGCGCTTGCCGGCGACTATGCGATTGCCCGGCTCGATCCCGCATCGGCGATCCCTTCATGGGCGGACGGCGAGGGGTTCGTCAGCATCGGGCGGACGGAGGAGGAGCTGTCCATCGTCTGTCTGGCAATGCGGGTGCCGGCCGATGTGCGCCACGATGGGGATTGGGCCGCCTTCAAGTTTCAGGGGCCGTTTGCCTTCAACGAGACCGGCATCCTGCTTTCCGTCATCCGTCCGCTTTCGGAAAACGGTATCGGCATCTTCGCCGTCTCGACCTTCGATACGGATTATCTGCTGATCAAGCAGGCGGATGTGGGAGAGGCCCTGCCGCTTCTCAAAGCCGCAGGGCATACGCTCTCCTGATTGTCGCGCGTCAGCGGATCGTCTTCAGGGCCTTTGCCCATTTTTCCAGTTCGGCCAGAGCGCCCTTCAGACCTTCGACCATCGGCTCGGTGGCGGTAAACACCTGCTCGTCGCTGATATTCTTGTTATAGAAGGCAAGCGGCACCGTCTGCGGGATCGGCATCATGTTGAGGTTGGAGATCAGGAGCCGCAGTTCCTGAGCGGCGCGCAGCCGCCGGATGCGCCGCCATAGCTGACGATGCCGGCCACCTTGTGGGCCCATTCCACCGAGAGATATTGCAGCGCGTTGACGAGCGCGGCATTGGGGAAATAGTCGTATTCCGGGGCGACGAAGAGGAAGGCATCGGCGCTTTCGACGCTCTTTGCCCAGCGTTTCGTATGCTCGTGCTCGTATTTCTGCAGGCGCGGATGGGCCGGCTCGTCGAAGACGGGGAGGTGGAAATCGGCGAGATCGACCAGTTCGACCTCGAACCTTCCATCGGCGCGGGCGATCTCCTCCACCCATTTGGCACGACCGGGCCGCCACGGCCGGGGCGGGTGGAGCCGATGATGATGTTGAGCTTCAGCGTCATGCGTTGTCCCTTCCCGGAAACAGGTTTTGCTGCATTCGGCGGGATATTTGGCCCAGCCGGCGCATCTGGCAAGTCACCTGCGGTTGAGACCGCGTGATCAGGCTTTCGTGCCCCGCAGCATTTCACGCTTTCCGGCAAAGCCCGGGGGACGCTCGACGGCATAGCCCGCAGCGACGAGATTGCGGCGCACGAAACCGGCCGCGGCATAGGTGGCAAACGAGCCGCCGGTTGTCGTCTTGTCGAAGACAAGCTGCATGAGTTCGGCCGACCACATGTCGGGATTGCGCGATGGCGCAAAGCCATCGAGGTACCAGGCATCGAAAGTGACGGGCGCTTGTCCGACGCGTCCAAGGCCGGGCCGCAATGGACGGTCAGTGTGGTCTGTTCATCGACCCTGATGGTGATCTCGCCCTTGGTGTCCCCGTCTATCTCCGGCCATGCAGCGACCAGCGCCTTGCGCTCCGCATCGATCTGCGGCCAGCGGGAGAGTGCGCGGTCGATTTCCTCGCGCTTCATCGGGAAAAGCTCGAAGGAATGGAAGTGAAGTTCAGTGCCCGGCAGGCGCTCGGTCTTCCACTGCCGCCATGTCTCGCAGAAATTCAGGCCGGTGCCGAAGCCGAGTTCGCCGATCCGGAAGATGCCGTCCTGCCCGGCGATCGTCTGCCAGCGCGCCGGCAGGCCGTTGCCGCCGAGAAAGACATGGCCGCATTCCAGCCGACCGTCTTCGCGGCAATAAAAGTGATCGCCAAATTCCTGCGAATAGGGCATATCGCCGTCATGCCAGTCGAGGGTCTGGGCGTCGCCGGCTGCGGGGTTACGGCCTTGCCCCACTGGGCCTTGCTGATGTGTGTTTTCGGGATCGTGGTCGCTCATGACAGAAGCGGATAATCCGGCCGGCAGTGCCGGTCAATCCGGCGACAGGCCGCAAGGTGTATCCGGTGACTGTGCCGCCCGGCGTTCGGCTGATCTCGTGATCGTCGGCGGCGGCGTGATGGGGCTGTGGGCAGCGGTCAAGGCCGGGCGGCTCGGGCTGCGCACACTTTTGCTCGAGGCGAAGGTGCCGGCCTATGGCGCAAGCGGCGGCCTGCTCGGGGCGCTGATGCCGCATATGCCGGATCGCTGGAACGACAAGAAACAGTTCCAGTTCGACGCTCTTCTTGATCTGGAACAGGAAGTCGCGGCCATCGAGGCCGAGACGGGGCTTTCCTGCGGCTATCGCCGTGTCGGCCGTTACATTCCGCTGCCGAAGCCGCATCTTGCCGCGATTGCCGAACGGCATTCGCTGGAGGCCGGCCAGAACTGGCAGCAGCAGGGCCATGCCTTTCACTGGCATCTGTTGAAAACCTCGCCGATCGCTGGGTGGCCTGATGGCGCCTTCACCGAGGCGGGGCTGGTGCATGACACGTTTGCGGCCCGTGTCTTCCCCCGTGCGCTTTGCGCCGCGCTCGCTGCCGCGATCCGCGCCATGCCGCATGTCGATCTCGTGGAAGGTGCCGAGGTTGCCGCCATCGACCCCGAACGCGGCCGGGTGATGCTTAAAGGCGGCGAGGCGATCTGTTTCGGTCATTGCATCATCGCCGCCGGGCATCGGGCATTTCCGCTTCTGGAGACGCTCGGCAATCCGGCGGATGGGCCGGCGCAGGACTGGGATGGTCATCGCGGGAGTGAGGCGGCTGACGGTCATGAAGGCAATCAGGCGCAAGCCCGGAAGCCGCTCGGCCAGCCCGTCAAAGGGCAGGCAGCGCTTCTGGCTGCCGATATCGATCCGGCGCTGCCGGTGATCTTCCTCAACGGGCTCTATGTCGTGGCGCATGAAGGTGGTCATGTGGCGATCGGCAGTACCAGCGAGGAAGAGTTCTATGCGCCATTCTCGACCGACGACAAGCTCGACGACCTGATTTTTCGCGCCCGGCGCTGGTGCCTTCACTGGCTGACGCGCCGGTTGTCGAGCGCTGGGCGGGGCTGCGGCCGAAGGCGATCGGTCGCGATCCGATGATCGGTCCGCATCCGTCTCACCCCTCGGTGATCGCGCTTGCCGGCGGCTTCAAGGTGAGTTTCGGGCTCGCCCATCGGCTGGCCGATGCCGCCCTTGCCGGACTTGGCGGCAAACCCGTCGACCTGCCGCCGTCCTTCACCCTTGCCCATCACCTATCCGTGGCCGCGAAATAGGGCGCGAATACCGCTCATCCTTCGCCGCCAGCCTGCCTTCGTCGTCAGCCTGTCATGCAAATCACCTAACCCCTCTCCAAAGGGTTGTTTAAGCAATGCGTAAAACGCAGGTGTTGAACGGGTTTGAGAAAGGACGCACGAGAAGGTGACGCATGCGCTATGCCATACATTTCACGCCACCGGCTCATGATCCGCTGACCTTGGCTGCCGCCCAATGGCTCGGGCGGAATGCCTTTTCCGGAGAAGCCATGGAAGCGCCGCCCGTGCGCGGCATCGGCATTCTCGATATCGCCTTCCACACCGCCGTGCCGCGGCGCTACGGCTTTCATGCGGGCCTCAAGGCACCGTTCCGGCTGGCGCCGGATGTGGCCGAGCCGATGCTCTTGCGCCATCTGATGCGGTTTGCCGGTTCGCATGCGCCTTTCGAACTGCCGGGGCTTGATATCGTGCGCGTCGGCTCGACACTGGCGCTGGCGCCGGCCATTCCCTGCGCGACCGTGGCAGGGCTTGCCGGCGAGGTGGTGCAGGAATTCGATGCGTTCCGCGCGCCCTTTACCGAGGCAGAACTCGAGCGCTGCGATCCCGGCGATCTCACCGCGCTGCAATTCGCCAATCTCTATCGCTGGGGCAATCCCTTCGTCCTGCAGGAATTCCGTTTCCACATGGCTTTGACGGGGCCGCTTCTGCCGGGCGAGATTGCGAGTTTCGAGCGGGCGCTGCGGGAGCATTTCGCGCCCTATCTCGGACGTTCGCTCGAAGTCGCCAATCTGGCGCTCTTCGTCGAGGACGATCAGGGTGCGCCCTTCCATGTACATTCGCTGCATCCGATGGGGCGGGTGACGGCACGACGGAGTGCGTGAGCGGACCAAGCATAAGATACTCGGCAATCTGGCAAAACTATCATCTCGACAGGCGCGGAGCGGGTGCGCTACCGTTGTCGCAAATGACGAGGTGAACAGATGCAATTTCCGAACGACCCGAAGAATTATCCGCGCGAACTGGTGGGCTATGGCCGCACTCCGCCCGATCCGAAATGGCCGGGCGGTGCGAATATCGCGGTGCAGTTCGTCATCAACTACGAGGAGGGCGGCGAAAGCTCGATCCTCGACGGCGACAAGGCTTCGGAAAACCTCCTGTCGGAAATCGTCGGTGCTGCGCCATGGCCCGGGCAGCGCAATCTCAATATGGAATCGATCTATGAATACGGCTCGCGCGCCGGTTTCTGGCGGCTCTTCCGGCTGTTTACCGAACTGAAGATGCAATGCACCGTCTATGGCGTGACGCTTGCCATGGCGCGTAACCCGGAAGCCGTCGCGGCGATGAAGGAAGCCGGGTGGGAAATCGCCAGCCACGGCTATCGCTGGCTGGAATACAAGGATTTTCCGGAGGATCTAGAGCGCCAGCATATTCTGGAGGCCGTGCGGCTGCATACCGAGCTTACCGGCGAGCGGCCCTATGGCATGTATCAGGGCAAGCCGTCGGACAATACGCTGAAGATCGTGATGGAAGAGGGCGGGTTCCTCTATTCCTCCGACAGTTATGCGGACGATCTGCCCTACTGGGTGCCGGATCAAGCGGGAAAGCCGTTCCTGATCATTCCCTACACGCTTGAAACCAACGACATGCGCTTTGCGACGCCGCAGGGTTTCAATGCCGGCGACCAGTTCTTCAACTACCTGAAGGACGCTTTCGACGAGCTCTATCGCGAGGGCAAGGAGGGAGCGCCGAAAATGCTGTCGGTCGGGCTGCATTGCCGTCTGGTCGGCCGTCCGGGGCGGATCGCTGCGCTCCGGCGCTTCATGGAATATGTCCTTTTCCACGATAAGGTCTGGGTGCCGCAGCGCATCGAGATCGCCAAGCACTGGCATGAGCATCACAAGCCGGCCGATTTTGCCGCCGGCCACGGGCTTGCGGCAGGTGCGCTGTGACGGCGCGGGGCGATTTCGTCGAGCGTTTCGGTGGCGTGTTCGAACATTCGCCGTTCATTGCCGAGCGGGCTTATGATGCAGGCCTGATCCTCATTCCGCTGACCGCCAAGGGCGTGCATCAGGCGATGGCGTCCGTCTTCCGCAAGGCAAGCGATGAGGAGAAGATCGGCGTCTTGCGCGCGCATCCCGATCTTGCCGGCAAGCTGGCGATCGCCGGTGAGCTGACCGAGGACAGCAAGCGGGAGCAGGCCGGCGCCGGGCTCGACCGGTTGTCACCGGCCGAGCATGCGCGGTTTACGGCGCTTAATGCGGCCTATACGGAAAAATTCGGCTTTCCCTTCATCATCGCGGTGAAGGGGCTCGGCAGGCAGGATATTCTTGCTGCTTTCGAGGCGCGAGTAGACAATAGCGCGAGCGAGGAATTTGCTACCGCCTGCGGGCAGGTGGAGCGGATTGCCCTGCTTCGGCTGCTGGCGCTTCTGCCGGAAGGCTAAGGTCAGAGCGCAAGGGACGGCGATCTTTTCGCTTGTGGGTGCGAGGCCTATAATCTGGCCGTCAGGAGTATGTTTGATGCGACCATCGGAAGTGCTCGAGAAGAACCGGGAGGCGATCCGCGAGGCGACGAAACGCTTCAATGCGGCGAACCCGCGCGTCTTCGGCTCCGTCGCACGCGGCGAGGACCGGGCCGACAGCGATCTCGACATTCTCGTCGATGCCTGCCGGGAACGACGTTGTTTGATCTCGGTGGGTTGCTGGAGGAGCTGAAGGAAATCATGGCCGGAACTGAAATCCATCTGCTGACGCCGGGCGATTTTCCGGCCCAGATGCGCGGCCGTGTTCTTCAGGAAGCCAAGCCCGTATGACGATCGAGCGCCTGAACACATACCTGCGTGAAATGGAGAAGGCTGCCCGCGAAATCGGCGAGTTTCTCGACGGGATGACGCAAGAGGCATTCCTGCAAGACGTCGTCAGACAGCGTGCCGTCGGTATGAACCTGCTGATTATCGGAGAAGCCTCGATGCGTCTGGCGGAGGAGTTTCCCGATTTCACCAGCGATCATCCCGACATTCCCTGGGTCAAGATCCGGGGGATGAGAAACCGCATCGCACATGGCTATCTCAGCATCAATCTGGATACCGTCTGGTCCACTGCGCAGACCGCCATTCCCGATCTCATCGCAAGTCTCGATGGCCTTCGCCACTGGCGTGCCCAGGGCGAGTGACAAGCCTCGGTTCTTTATGTCTCATCTCCTTCTGAAAGTCCGATCTTGAGCGAAATCCTTTCCGTAAGCCGCCTCACACAGGAAGCCTTTGCCCCGTTCGGCGAGGTGATCGAGGCCGATCCGAAGACCATGCGCTTCATCAACGGCGGCACGACCGAGCGGTTTCATGCGCTGGCTTCGCCTGAAGTGGCAGGCGAAGGCGCGCGCGTCATCCTCAATATCTTTCGTGGCCAGCCGCGGCAGTTTCCCTATGCGATCACCATGATGGAGCGGCATCCGCTCGGCAGCCAGAGCTTTTCGCCGCTGTCGGGCCGGCCGTTTCTCCTTGCCGTTTCCGCCGACGAGGATGGTCGGCCGGGACGGCCGCAGGTGTTTCTCGCGTCAGCCGGGCAGGGCGTGAATTATCGCCGCAATGTCTGGCATCATCCGCTGATGGCTTTCGATGCGGTCAGCGATTTCCTGATTGCGGATCGCGACGGGCCGGGCAACAATCTGGAAGAGTTCTTCTTCGACACGCCCTATCTCATCACGGAGCCCCGCCCATGACCGGCCTTACCACCATGTGCTCGACACGGCGACGGGCAAGCCGGCCGAAGGGCTGGTGATCGAGATCTACAGCCTGAAGAATGGCGAGCGGCAGAAGATCCGTTCCGTCACCACCAATGCCGATGGCCGGGTGGATGGCGGGCCGATCCTGATCGGCGACACGTTTCGCGTCGGGCAATACGAGTTGGTGTTTCATGCCGGCGATTATCTGCGCCGCAGCGGCGCGGCGCTCACAGAGCCCGCCTTTCTCGACGTGATCCCGATCCGCTTCGGCATTTCCGATACGACGGCGCATTATCATGTGCCGCTGCTCCTGTCGCCCTATGGCTATTCCACCTACAGGGGCAGCTGATGCGCCTTGCGGTCATCGCCGATGTGCATGGAAATCACGCGGCGCTGAAGGCGGTGCTGGACGATATCGCGCGGCTCGGCATCCGTGACATCGTCAATCTGGGCGATTGTTTCAGCGGTCCGATGGAGGCTGGGCTCTGCGGCGATCTGCTGCTGCTTCTCGACATGGCGGGTGCGCAGACCGTGCGCGGCAATCACGACCGCTATCTGCTCGAAACGCCGCTCGACGAGATGTGGTCCTCGGACCGCATGCGCATGGCCAGCTTGCGGCGCGGCATTTCGACTGGCTGCGCAAACTCCCCGTCGACATGGTGTTTCGCGAGGAGATCTATCTCTGCCATGCGACGCCGAAGGACGATAATCTCTACTGGCTGGAGACGGTGATGCCTGAGGGTGCGGTGGTGCTTCGCCCGCAGGCGGAAATCGAGGCTCTTGCGGAGGGGATTTCTCAGCCGCTGATCCTTTGCGGGCACAGTCACATCGCCCGCATGGTGCAGCTTGCCGATGGCCGGCTGATCGTCAATCCCGGCAGCGTCGGCTGCCCCGGTTACGAGGATGAGCTGCCCTATCCGCACAAGGTCGAGGTAGGCCATCCGCTGGCCTGTTACGCCATTGTCGAAAAGACCGAACGCGGCTGGGTGCCGGAGTTCCGCACTGTCGCCTATGACCATATGGCGATGTCGCGCCTTGCCGCCGAGAACGGTCGGCTGGAATGGGCGCAGGCGCTGGCGACCGGGCGGGTCGAGTAAATCTGCCGCTCCGGCGAGCCCTGTCGCAGCAGGTGATATTCCCATGTCATACCCGTCCGGGCGAGCCTGATTTTTCCCCCGGAAACCTTTCCGCAACGCTTGGTCGGGATAATTCCGGAGCATCGGTCGGGCTCATGTGATTCCCGTTTCGTTCCGGTGCTGAAGATTCAATGGCTTGGGGCTTCGCGCAGCGTTTCACGCGGCGCTGATGATCCTCAAGTGATTCGGAAAGCGGAGATGATCGATGGCGCAGGCGCGGGGCAAGTCCGGCACGAAACGCAAGGCGGGGAGCAGGCGGAAACCTGCCGCTTCCGGACGCGGCGCGCTCTGGCCATGGGTCGCATCGCTTGCCGTGGTCGGCGGCGGGATTGCGCTTTACGATAATTCTCCGAGTGTCCGGCACTTCGTTTCCGGGTTGAAAGAAGGCAGGTTCACCGAGATGGCGGAGCGATCGTCGTCTTCAGCTTCCTCCTCATCCGGCGCGTGCCGCGCCCGTCCGCGGAACCGAAGAGCCTGCCCAAGGAAGGGCCGGTGCCGCCGCGTCCCGTGGGGCTTGCCCAGCGGGGGGCTTCGCCTGCGGAAGCGGCGATGGACCAGAGCAAGACGGCTGCGATCGTTCCGCCGGCGCCGATCGGCAAGCCGGCGCAGCAGGGGCAACAGGTGGCAGTCGTTGCCGTTGCGCGCAGTGGCGAGACCGCCAGTTCGGCGCTTGCCGGCACCTATCAGGCGCGGTTTTTCCTTTGTGGTACGGCCAAGCAGGATGATTGCGTGTCGTCTCCCGATCGCTTCGTCTTTCACGGCCAGAAAATCCGTCTCGTCGGCATCGAGGTGCCGGATATCAAGAAGCCGCGCTGCGATGCGGAGCGGATCAAGGCCAGCGATGCGGAGCTTCGGGTGCGGGCCTTTCTCGATTCCGGGCCCTTCGAGCTCAGAACATGGCAGGGCAATGACGACGAGGTGGACGGCCACCGGCTGCGTGATGTGACACGCAACGGCATGTCGCTTTCCGAAATTCTGGTGCGGGATGGGCTTGCCCACAAGCCGGGTGCCTCTGGCGGCTGGTGCGGCTGATCGCCTGACTGTATGGCTGTCTGGCCGGCTGACTGTCTGACTGACTGTGTGATCGTGTGAACGTCTGGCCTCAGGCCTCGTTCAGCCGCGGCAGAACCTCGCTTGCGATGACGCCGAGCGCTTTTGTCGCCTGCGTGCTCTCCATGGCCAGATTGAGGGCGACATGGTGGACGCCGAGCGCCTTCAGATCACCTAGAACCCGCAGGAGCCCTTGCGGCCGGTGCGGTAGCCGAGCGTGATCTCCTCCACCCTGTCCGATGCCGTATCGACGAGGTCGAGCGCCATGGCCTGTCCGAGGCCTCTGAAGGCGGTTGTCGAGCGGGCGACGGCGCCATGCCAGAGGCCGATCCTGTCTTTCTGGACGGCAAGCGGGCGATGGTAGGTCATCCATGCCAAAGCGTTTCTGGCGATCCATTCCAGCGATTGCGATGAGGAGCCGACGGCGATCAGCGGCAGGTCGCGGCCGCTGCGCGGTGCCATGCGGTATTCCTCGCGGCCGCCGATATCGCCTGCAATGGCTGCCGACAGTGTTTCCCAGTGGCTGCGGAAAAGCTCACGTCGGTCGGCAAGGTTTTCGCCGAAGGCCTTGAATTCCGAAGGGCGATCGCCGGAGCCGAGGCCGAGCAGAAAACGTCCGCCCGACAGCGCATCGAGCGAGAGCGCGGCCTTGGCGATATGCAATGGATGGCGCAGCGGCAGGACGATGGCGCCGGTCGCAAGCGTGATCCTGCGGGTCATCGCAGCGAGTGCGCCGAGAAGCACGAACGGGTCCGAATGGCCGATCGGATCGGGATAGGCGGGGCTGTTCAGGGGCACGTCACGGACCCAGAGCGCGGCGAAACCCAGTGCATCGGCGCGGGCCGCAAGGTCGAGCTGCAGGGCGAAATCGATGTCGGTCGTTTCGGCCTCCTTGATCGTCCGGGGCTGGATGGGGAGGACGATGCCGAGGCTCAGTTTTTCCGGTTGAAACAGCATCTTGTCTTCTGTTGTTCATCAAAGGTTTTGGCAGGCGAAGGGTACCGGTGTCTCGGGTCTGGTGTGCCGGCCGGTCATCCGGGCGGCGCAAGGCTTTCTCCGCGGCCGATCAGCCGCTTGGCATTGTCGAGACACCGCATGACGAGATAGCGATGCG
>CABHNZ010000038.1 GCA_902167985.1 Shinella sp. UYSO24 | reverse complement strand
AATGCACCTGAAAAGGTGGCATGGGCGTTGATGCCGAGATGTTTCGAGGCGGTGAGCGCCATCTTCACCTGATTGACCGCCCATTCCTGCCGGGCTTTCGGGTTGCCCCGCATGGCTGGAATGGTAAAACCGTCGAATGCCTCGTCATAGGCAGGGTGAACGGCGATGAGCTGCCCCTGCAGATGGGTGGAAAGTTCGGTGACGGCGACGCCGTTTTCCCGCGCTACGCCGGCGAATTCATCGCAATAGTCCTTCGAGCTCGCGGCCTTTTCCAGATCGATGAGCTGGCTTGCCCATGAGGGAACCTGCACGCCGACGTAACCCTTCTCCGCCGCCCACTTCGTAATGCTGTCCCAGCTGTTGAAAGGTGCCGCGTCGCCCGCGAACTGGCCAAGAAATATGCCAGGGCCCTTGATCGTCTTCATCGTCATTCTTTCAATTAGCTCATGGGTGTGCGCGCGACACGACGATCAACGCCTTGGCGGCCACATCGCCGATACGTCGTACGCGGTGTGGAAGATGGCCAGGGAAAACGATGTTGTCGCCCTCGTCCAAGACATACCCCCTGTCCGAAAACCGGATCTCGATCGTCCCCGCTAAAGCCATCAGCAATTCTTCGCCTGCATGTGAAGAGGGGGGGCTATGCTCGGAGAATTCGGTAGCGGGCGATATTATGAAGGCATTGAGCGAGGAGGAATTGCCGCTCAGCATTTCCATATCCCGCCCAAACTCGTCCTGGGTTACTTTCTCGGTACGTTCTGTCGCGCGGCTCACATAGATCGAATCCGCTGAGATATTTTCGCCGATCAGCTCGCCGACAGACACACTCAGTGCCTCAGAAAGCTTGACCAGTGTAGAGACCGAAGGAGCCTTCAGGCCTCTCTCCAGCCTGGACAGGTAGCCTTTATTCATGGCAGTCCGTTCGGCCAGAACATCGAGTGTCATGTTTTGCGCTTTTCTCAAGCTGCGCAGTTGCGATCCGATCAGCATTTCATTCGCTTCTGTTAGAGGTCGAGGACCAATTTGTCCGACGAGCAGCCGGAAACGCAAGCCAGCAAATGTGTGTTGCGCCGCTCTGGTGACAATATGAGGTCTCTATGCACCGGAGAGCCCTCCAGCCATGCAACCTCACAAACACCGCAGATCCCTCCCTCGCAGGAACTGTCGACTTTTTTACCAAGGCGTCGCAAGGCCTGGAGGAGCGTCTCATCGGCGGTAACGTTGCCGCTGATGCCGGACTTGGCGAGTGTCACCCTATAGGGCATTGCGTCGGCGACCGGTTCGATCTTGGGCGGAAGAAAATATTCGATCTGTGCCAGTCCGGTTGGCCAATCCGCCGTGTAAGTTTGGAAGGATTCCACCATGTCTGTCGGCCCGCAGCAATATGCAGCCGTGTCTAAGTTCGCCGACCCGACAAGTGTTGAAATCGGCGGCCGCGCGACCTTGTTGGTATCATGGAACACAACACGGTTCGTTCCCATTAGGGCCGCTATCTCCAAGGGCAGGATCTGTCCGCGGTTGACGATATGCAGGTGCCAGTCCTTGCCTTGCGCCTCAAGGCTGTGCGCCATAGCGAGAAAGGGGGTGACGCCGATCCCGCCAGCTACCATAATATGGCGCTGGGCGCTTTCGGCGATCTTGAACCCGGCGCGCGGAAACGTTGTGTATATAATGTCGCCCTTATTGAGATTGTCGTGTAGCCAATTGCTTCCACCTCGAGACCTTGTGGCTCGCTTGATTGCGATCTGCCACCGGCGCTCATCTGATGGATTGCCGCAAAGGCTGTAGATGCGTGTGCCCACCCCCGGGATCTGCAACTCTAAATGCGCCCCCGCGCGCCCGTGGAAGGCGCCAGTTATCAGGATCTCGCAAAGAAAGATGGCGGACATCAGAAGGGCCGTCACGGATTTCGTCGACCAGAAGCGTAATAAATTGGGGCATTGTCTATTCCGGCCTGATCGCGTCACCAAGACGGATGATGCCGCCGACGAGGATTTTACAGTTCAGGCCGGATCTATGAACCATCGGGTTGAAGACCGAACGGCCCAGGATCTCTTCAATGTGCTTGCAGGGGACGGAGAGACGCGTTGCTTCAAACAGGCATTCCCCAACACGAAAGCGCTTGTGGACGAGCCAATTGAGGGGCACGCCGCGTGTGGTTATATTGCGGCGATGCTCTTCGGGTAGCATCTGGATTTTATAGTCGCGTAGGATCGCATCGAGAACTTCTGCTTCGAAAAGCGTCACCTGCCGGCCTTCCTCGGGCTTCTGGGAATAGAACCCCGCCTCGTTGTCGAGGCAATATCGATCACCTTCAATTCCGCGTCCGGCAATCAGGCGGAGATTTTCGTCGGAGCTCATCGGCAGGAACGCGCGAGGCGTCTTGTGTAGGCCTACAATATGGCCTTGCCATGCAATCGTCATGATAACTCACCAATGGGCAACAAGTTGTCTTTAGGTGCATTATTCACATCTGCTCCCAGCATGCAAGTACTAGAAAACGGTCAAGAGAACCCAAGTGAGGGTCGATTTTTTGGCTGTCGACGGGATCAGCTTTTCTGCAAATCTCGTCAATGGGATAGGCAACAAGTTGCCCAAAATACAAAAATAGCTCTTGCATTCTTTTTCGGCCGACGCATTAATCGGGGTAATGAAGCAACAATAAGGGAACTAAATTGATGTGCGGAAATCCTTACCGCCGCGGCCTTTTTGCGGGCGTATTTCTTCTTGTGGGCCAAACCTTAGGCGTTGGATACGCGTCAGCGCAAGAAGCTGATGTGATCCATTTCTGGACCTCCGGTGCAGAAGCCAAGGCGGCCCATGCCATTGCCGATGCCTTTGAAAAGCGGGGTGGCAAGTGGATTGACAGCGCCGTGGTGGGAGGCCCGGCAGCGCGCGCTGCCGCGCTAAACAGGATTGCTGGCGGCAATCCCCCGACTGCAATGCAGTGGACGAGCGTCCTAACGCTTCGTGACCTCGCCTCGCAAGGCGTCCTTGCCGATCTCGACAAGGCAGCAACGGACGGAAAATGGAAGGATGTCCTGCCACCGCTCCTTTATGACCGGATCTCGTTCGAGGGCCATGTGATCGCGGCACCCTTGAACATCCAGGCATCTAATATGATGTTTTATAACAAGAAGATTTTTTCCGATCTTGGGCTGCAGCCGCCCAAGACCTGGGACGAGTTCTTTGCGGTGGCAGATAAGATCAAGGCGGCCGGCCTTACGCCTCTTGCATTCGGGGTCCAGCGACCGCAGATGCACTATCTGTTCCAGTCGGTCGTTCTGGGAACCGGGGGTGCTGGACATTATGCCAAAATCTGGACCAAGCATGATCCCAAGGCAGCCGGCGACGATGCGACAGTCAAGGCATTTGAAACACTTCGGAAGCTGACAGAATACGTTGATGCGGGCAGCCCAAACCGCACGTGGAATGATACGAATTATCTCGTGCAGCAAAACAAGGCAGCAATGCAAATCATTGGCGATTGGGCCAAGGCAGAGTTTGTCACTGCGGGCATGACGCCCGGTAAAGAATTCGGATGTCAGCTTGCTCCCGGAAATGATGGTCATCCGATCATCATCACTGATCTCATGGCATTCCCTATGACAAAGGATACCAAGGGGCGCGATCTCCTCGTCCAGACCGTCATGGACCCGACCGTGCAGGTCGCCTTCAATTCGACAAAGGGTAGCATCCCGGCCCGGGTCGACGCTCCTCTCCCCAAGCTGGATGCCTGTTCACAAATCGAGCAAGATATCGTCTCCCATACGCCGCAGAACCTGCTGCCTGGCTATTCCAGCGTCTTCACGGGCGACACGGAGGGTGCGATCGGGGATTTCCTACTGCGCTTCTGGACGGATAGCTCGATCACGCCAAAGGCGGCTGCGGCCGAATTTGCCGGCATCATCGGCTCTGCGGACTGAGCCTGTCGATGGCACTCGTATCTTCCCGTAACTTGTCGGCAAAGTTGGCGCTTGCGCCAGCTCTTGCCGTTATCCTGATCTGCTTTTACGGAAGCATTGTCTGGACCGCCTACATCTCGTTCACTCGTTCCGGGATGTTCCCGAACTACACGCTCATCGGCGTCAGCCAATATATAAGGCTTTTCTCCACACCCAGGTGGATAACGTCTTACGGTAACATGTTCATCTTCGGTGGTATGATGATCGCCGTGACGCTGGTGCTCGGCATCGTCCTTGCGATCCTGATGGATGCCAAGATCCGCTTCGAAGCCGTGTTTCGTACCATCCTGCTCTATCCGCTGGCATTGAGTTACATCGTTACGGGTCTGGCGTGGCAATGGCTTTTGATGCCGACTATCGGCATTCAGAACCTCGTCAGAAGCCTCGGCTGGCAGGACTTCACCTTCGATTGGATAGTCCAGCGCGATTACGCGATCTATACGCTGGTTTTTGCCGCGGTATGGCATCAGGCGGGATTGATCATGGCGATCATGCTGGCTGGTCTACGTGGCGTCGATGCCGAGATATGGCGCGCGACGCGACTGGAAGGGATCTCCAAACCGCGCGTGTATTTCAGCATAGTTTTACCCATGCTGAAGCCGCTAGTTGCCACATCGACAGTGCTTCTCGCGATTGCTGTGGTCAAAAGTTACGATCTGGTTGTGGCGATGACTGGCGGCGGCCTGGCAACGCTTCTGATCTGCCTGGCGTGTTCGTCATCGACTACACGTTCGACCGCGCCAATCTCGGGCTCGCATCGGCGGCCGCTATCTCGATGCTCATCACTGTCGTAGCCGTCATCATTCCGCTTTCGATTGCGTTCAGGGGGAAAGGACGATGATCCATCAAGCCGATAAAGGTGTTGGGACTTCGCTTTGGCCAAGGCTAGGCATCTACGCAATCCTCATTGTGATCAGCATCATCTTCCTGTTGCCGTTCTTCGTCATCTTGATGACCGCATTGAAGCCGATGGCAGAGATCAGGTCCGGAGCCTCCATATTTGCCTTTCCCATGCATCCGTCTTTCGACGCGTTCAGCAAGGCGTGGTCGACAGCGTGCTCAGGACTGTCTTGCAACGGGCTCAGCGAGGGTTTTTGGAATTCGGTCAGGATTGTGGTTCCTGCAACCGCTTTGTCCGTGCTGGCCGGAGCAGTCAGCGGATACGCGCTTGCTATGTGGCCGTTTCGGGGGACGAAGACGATCATGGTCCTGATGATGCTGGTTGCCTTCATTCCCTATCAGGTCATTCTCTACCCCATAGTCCGGATATTCAGCACGCTTAGCCTCTACAACTCGCTCCCCGGTATTGTCCTGATACACGTCATCTTCGGCTTACCCGTGATGACATTGATTTTTCGGAACTACTACTTGGGTTTGCCGCAAGAATTGATCAAGGCGGCACGCATCGACGGCGCGGGGTTCTGGCGCATTTTCGCGAGCATCATCCTGCCGATGTCGCCCGGGATACTCGCGGTTGCAACGATGATGCAGTTTACAGCGATCTGGAACGACTACCTTCTCGGGTTGATCTTCGCCGGTCGAGAAAATTTGCCGATGACCGTTCAGCTTAACAACATCGTCCATGTTGCGATGGGCGAGGTCGAATACAACGTCAACATGGCGGCAACACTACTGACCGCACTTCCACCGCTACTGCTCTACCTTCTTTCGGGGCGTTATTTCGTAAGCGGTGTAACTGCAGGCGCGGTGAAGGGATAACGCTATAATGTCAGCTATCAGCATTCAGTCGCTCGAAAAGCGGCACGGCGAGAACCATGTCCTCAAATCGGTCGATCTATCGATTGAGGCGGGCGAGTTCATCGTTCTTCTGGGGCCTTCCGGTTGCGGGAAATCAACGCTCCTCAATGCGATTGCCGGGCTCGACCCGGTCGATGGCGGGAAAATCCTGATTGCAGGGACGGATGTGACTGATCTTGACCCGAGCCGCCGTGGCATCTCGATGGTCTTTCAGTCCTATGCACTTTACCCGACCATGTCGGTACGCAAGAACCTTTCTTTCGGGTTGAGGGTTAGTGGCGTTGCGAATGCGGAGATCGTAGAGAGGGTCGAACGTGTTTCCCGGATGCTTCAGATCGAGCCGTTTCTCGACAGAAAACCGGCTGCGCTTTCGGGAGGGCAACGTCAGCGTGTTGCAATCGGCCGCGCCCTGGTCAAGCAATCGAAGGTTTTTCTCTTCGATGAACCGCTCTCCAATCTTGACGCCAAGCTACGGACCGAGACGCGGATTGAGCTGAAGAAGTTGCACCGTGATCTCGGTGCAACGATGCTTTACGTCACCCACGACCAGATAGAGGCGATGACGCTTGCGACGCGCGTCGCGGTGATGAAAAGTGGCCGCGTCGAACAATATGCGGCGCCGGAAGAGCTTTATGAGCGTCCAGCGACCTTGTTTGTTGCGGGTTTCGTCGGTTCGCCATCCATGAACTTCCTCAAGGGAAAACTCGGTCAAGGTGGCATTCTTGATATGGGCACCTTCACAATCGATACCGGTCCCTACGTATTCGAGCAGTCACCCTTGCAAGACCAGTCGGTGGTTTTGGGCGTTCGCCCTGAACACATTTCCTTGGCAGAGCGACCCGACGCAAATGTCGTACAGGCTCGATTGCTGTTCACCGAGCCAATGGGTGCCGATACGTTGGGTTGGTTCGATCTCGCTGGGCAGCGGATTGCGGTTCGGCTCGACCCACCAATCGCAAGAAGCCTGCCGGATGATGTTTTTCTTCGCTTCGATATGAAGCGGGCCTCTATCTTCGACGAGCAAACTGAACAGAGACTGTGATAATGACGACAACATCCTCAGCTACACCCATCCTTTCGGTCCAGCTTTACACATTGCGTACCCTCGGCGATGTCGATGGAATTCTGTCGGCGGTGGCTGCCGCCGGTTACAGGCACGTCGAACTCGTCGGCTCGCATCTGGAAAACGCTAAACCTGTTGCAGAAAAGCTCGCGCAATATCGGCTGAAGCCATCCTCAGCGCATGTCAGCATGGCGGCACTGCGAGCAGACCCAGAAAAGGTCCTCAATGCCTGCAGCGTACTCGGGCTTGCTGATATCTTTATGCCATCGGTTCCTGCAGATGAGCGCCAGTCACCAGCGGAGTACTGGCGGGCCCTTGGGGCAGAGCTCGCGGGTGTTTCTGATACTTTCGCCAAGAGCGGCGTGCGGCTTGGATACCACAACCATGACTGGGAGCTGGCGCAGAAAGGCGACGGCAAGACGGCACTCGACCATCTTTTCGAGGGTGCAGGCACAAGCCCTCTCGCCTGGGAAGCCGATATCGCCTGGATTGTCAGGGGAGGAGCCGACCCTGAAGCTCTTCTGTCGCGGTACAGCTCGCGAGTGACGGCGGTGCATGTGAAGGATCTTGCTCCTTCAGGAGAGAACGTCGAAGAGGCAGGCTGGGCGGATGTGGGCTCCGGTGTACTCGACTGGCATGCGTTGTGGCCAGTCTGCGTTGCAAGCGGCGCTAGGCTGATGGTCGTTGAGCACGATAAGCCGGCTGATCCGATCTCGTCGATTACCAATAGCTTCAATTATATAGCTAAGATGGGAGCCTAAGATGAAGCCTGCCACCATCGGTATCATTGGGTGTGGCGTCATATCGGATGCCTACCTAAAAGGCGCAGCGCGTTCGCCTTTCGTCAATGTAAAGGCGGTTAGCGATCTGCGCGCAGCCGCCGCTGAGGAAAAGTCAAGGCTGTATGGTTGCCTGGCGTTGACGCTTGACGAGCTGCTGTCGGATCCCGACATCGAGATTGTCGTCAACTTGACTATCCCTGCCGCGCATGCCGAGATCGACCGAAAAATTCTGGCAGCGGGCAAGCATGTCTATTCGGAAAAACCGTTCGTTGTCGACATTACAGAGGCGCAGCCGCTTCTCGATCAAGCCGCACGCCAAGATCTACGGATCGGATGTGCGCCGGACACATTCTTGGGCGCTGGCCATCAGGCCTGCCGGCGTGCCATAGATCAGGGTACAATCGGTCGGGTAATCGGTGGCAGCGTAACGATCGCTACGCGCGGTATGGAGCACTGGCACCCGGATCCGCGCTTTTTCTACAAGCTTGGAGGCGGGCCGCACTTTGACATCGGGCCGTACTACATAACGCAGCTGGTCAACCTGCTCGGTCCGGTTACATCGGTAAGCGCGATTACGACGCGCGCCTTTGAGACGAGAACGATCACCAGCGAGGCACTTGCCGGAACTGAGTTTCCTGTCGAAGTGCCGACTACTATCAATGGTACGCTTCTGTTTGCGTCTGGCGCAAATGTCGCTTTGACGATGTCCTGGGATGTCTATGCCACCCGCAAAGCCGGGATAGAGATTTACGGCACGGAAGGCAGTCTGTTCAATCCTGATCCAAATTTCTTCGGTGGCGTTCCCGAGGTTTCGGTGAGAGGCGGAGCGTGGGAGCCTTTGCCGATCGACGATCTACCATTTGGGGTGCCAAACCGGACGAACCGGGCGGGTAAGGAAGTTGCAGATTACCGAATGGTTGGGCTGGTCGATATGGCGATCGGTATCCGCGACCGAGGACCACACCGTGCGTCCGGGGCGCTCGCCGCCCATGTTCAGGAGGTCTTGACGGCTCTGGAGCGCTCGTCCGAGCAACGAGCGCATATCGAAATCGTCAGCACCGTAGAAAGACCGGCCGTCGTCGGATCGGGTGCCGGCGAAGAGGTACTACTGACGGCAGGACCCGTCTAGCGCTCCGGCCGGATCTCACGGGCATTTACTTATCCCCAGCCATGGCTCTGAAAAGGTGTCAGGATGCACAAATTTATCGACTATTACTTCTGGATCAACTCGGACTGGGCCTATTTCGGCAATCCGAGGCTCAAAACGATCGCAGAACGCCACGGTCTTATGATCAACTATTATCCGATCGACTTCACTACCGTTTTCGCGCGAACTGGCGGACTGAAGCTACCGCTCCGTGCAAGGGAGCGCCAAGATTATCGGCTGGTCGAGATGGCGCGTTTCAGTAAGCTGCTTGATATGCCGATTAATCTGCAGCCCAAATACCCTGCGACCGATGCACATGTTCCGTCGATGTTTGTGATCGCCGCGCAGCGGCTGGGGCTGCCGCTGTACGATCTGATCCACGCGATTATGAAGGCGCGCTGGGTCGACGATCAGAACATTGAGGATCCGACGGTCCTGGCGACCATCGCAAATACGATGGATTTGCCAGCGAGCGACATCGCAGATCTGGCCATGCAAGGTGAAACCTCTGACATTTTTTGGCAGAACACTGAGACTGCGATCAGTCGCGGTGTTTTTGGCGCACCATTTTACCTTTTTAAGGAAGAAGGCTTCTGGGGACAGGACCGCCTGGACATGCTCGAGGCGACGATCGCCGCGTCCGTCGCTTCTGCTGCTTAAGTCAAAAGCCGCCACACAATGCGGAAATGCATATTGGAGAACACGATGAATGAAATGACTGTGGCGATCGCGGGACTGGGAGCCATAGGGCTCTCTCTGGCGCGCAGCCTGGATAGGAACGACATCGAAGGGTTCCGTCTGGCTGCGGTGACGTCCCGGGATATTGAAAAGGCAAAGGGAGCTGTTGCCGATTTTGCGAGCCCACCCCCCGTGGTAGGCTCGCCAGCGGAATTAACTGACGCGGATATCGTCATCGAAGCAGCCCCTGCAGCCGCTTTCGTCGATATTGCGCGTCCCGCAATCGCGGCGGGTAAGATCCTTGTGGCGTGCTCGGGCGGCGCGCTGATGCGCAATATGGGGCTGGTAGAAGAAGCCGAGCAATGCGGTGCACGTATCATTGTACCCACTGGAGCGCTGATTGGTCTCGACGCAGTGCGGGCCGCCGCCCAAGGGACCATTTCATCCTCTGTCATTGAGACCCGCAAGGCGCCGAAGGGTTGGAGTGGCGCGCCTACCTTGTCGAGCAGGGGATCTCTCTGGATGGTATTACCGAAGAAATCTGCATTTTCGAGGGCAATGCACTGGAGGCAGCGACTGGCTTTCCGGCCAACGTCAACGTCGCCGCGGCACTCGCCCTTGCCGGAATAGGTCCTGTCGAAACGAAAGTTCGCCTGATCGCCGATCCCAATGTTACACGAAACACTCACCACATTGAGGTTGAGTCCGATGCTGCGCGTTTCAAGATGACAATTGAAGGAATACCGAACCCGGACAACCCGAGGACAGGTCTTTTGACACCGCTCTCCGTGATTGCCTGCCTGAAGACCCTTGTCGGGCCTCTTCGCATCGGGAGCTAATCTCATTAGGAAAACGGCTTTGCTCACGAGTGACGCCGCATTGACTAGCCAGGCGCCGTATCATCCATTGAAAACGACACGTAATCAATGGCCTAAGTGAAGCACTCTGGGCGTCACCGGTTCGCGTCCATTCAAGAGCACGCTCGAAAATCGGACCTATGGTAGAAGGCTATCCGACACTCCTGGCTAGTCAATTCCAAGCAGGGAGATTCTTCCAATTGGCCGGGAAACCCATCGCGGCCTTGTCCGCCAGCGGGCATGAATCCATCAGTCCTACAATCTGTTCGCGCCATTGGTTGTTCGGTGCAACGATGTCCATGAGATAGCCGAGAACTGCAATGGTATTGTAGACTCGCCCTTGTGCATGTCCATTCATAGCCAGCTTTAAGCTCGCAGGCGACGTCGGCACAATCATCTTTACCGTCACCTGCTTGTTCCAAAGTCGGCCGTGATGGGCACAAATATTGCGGATGTATGTCAGGTGATGGGCGAGCGATACCAAAACCGTTTCATCCAACCCGTAAACCTTGGCGATCGCCTGTCGATCCGGCCGGTTCTTGAGATTATTATACCACATCGAGAGTTGCCCCAACGATATCACTTCGGCTGTCATCCAGATCGGTGGGTGCTCTGGATCGTCGTATTTGCTCCTGTAATGAAGTATGAAGGTATCTTTCGACCTTTTCAGATCCTCGATCAATTTGGCGAAGGCTTGGGCATATCGATCGGGCCGGTGATAGAGAAAAGGATCGAGATAGCCGTGTGGCCCGTATTTCATGGCAAGGTGATGTGCCCAGCTACCTCGCAAGGATACTTCAATCCTTTCGATCGCATCCATCACGAGGAGGCGCAGCCGCCGATCAAAAATGTAGAGCTCCAAGACTTGGTCGAAGGCGGTTCCAGCTTGAAACCCATGCGCACCACTAGCCTGTGGCGCGTCCTCCAATGGCAACCAGTAGGCCCTTAGCCGATAATAGCTTATATGCTGGAGGCAATGGGCAGCGTGGGCATAATCTGGCACAGCCATTCCCCTTGCTTCCAGCAAGGCGATTTGGTCGGAGATGGAGACGGAAGGCTTTTCGAACTTCATGCCATTGCATAGGCGGATTCGAATAGCTAGAAAACAAAAACCCGCCGGGGTGCGCAGTTTCGGAACCGAGGTTCCGTCCGAGGCGTGGCGGGTATTGTTGACCACGATATGGAGCAATCCTGTTAAGAAAGCAACAATGGAACGGTAGAAAAATGTACCCATCTATCTGTGTTGCAGGCCAAGCCATTGATGCTGAATCAAGATTTCTTGCAAGCGGCGATCTGACCAAAATCGAGCGTATCGTCAGGGTTTGGCCAACTTACAGATGGCTGCTAATTGTTCGATGGAACTGTCGTCAAGCGAGAAGCCGCCTAGCACGCCCTCGGCCGGCCGGGAGTCACGACAATCCTTAGTAAGTATCTGTTTTCAAGAGCACTCGTTCTCGATGAGCGAAGGCTGCATCAACGAGGTCTGCGGTTCGAGTCCCTTCAAGACCTATAACGAAAGCTTCTTCAGCTTTCGGCGCTGAGCGGTCGTTGGATGAAAGCATCCAGATCCAATCACCCTCACGCAGCATCTCCACGGAGCCGTAAGACGTCCTTCGATGGCGGTAGGCCGAACTGCCGAGCATATTCACGGCTGAATTGATTCGGGCTCTCATATCCGACACCGAATGCGACCGACGTTGCCGTTCCTTCTCCAGCCATCAGAAGTGTCCGGGCATGCAATAGCCGCACCTGCTTCTGATACTGGATCGGGCTCAACGCCGTCACTGCCTTGAAGTGACGGTGGAACGCCGAGACGCTGAGAGCCGCCATTTCGGCAAGCGATTCCACGCGCAGCGGCTTTGCAAAATTCTCGCGGATCCATTGGATCGCGACGCCGATGCGAGAGAGCGCTGCATCCGGCGCGGCGATATCCCGAAGCATCCATCCGAGAGGTCCCTGCAGCACCCGAAACAGGATTTCCCGTTCGTAGGCGGGTGCAAGCACTGCGATCTCGTCCGGACGATCCATCAACCGGAGCATACGCACCCACGCATCGAGCAACTCCTCGCTGACCGGCGCGACCGAGAAGCCGGAACCGAACAGCTTGCTGCAGACCTGCACCGGCAGGTCGCTGATGAGGGCTGCGACCGTTGGGGGATGAAGCGTCAAGCTGACGGCCAGATATGGTTCTCCGGTGGACGAGGGATGCACCGAGCCGACGGCCGGCAGATCGACGGACATCACGAAATACGTCGCCGGGTCGTAGGCGAAGGTCCTCTCGCCGACTGTCATCGTCTTCGAGCCGGTCAGGATCAGGTTGATCATCGGCTCGTAGACGGCCGAAAGGCTATGCTCGGGGATCTCTCCCTGGACCATCGCGATGCGTGGAATTCCCGTTTCCGTGCGGCGATTTTCCGCGTTCGAGGCCAGCGCGCGCAGTTCCTGAAGTTGCTTTTCCATGGATGCGACCGTGACAGACGGAGGGTGTATCCGCAAGCGGGAAGCAGAAATAGGCAAGCTTGAGAGAGTAATGGGTGAGCGGGCAAGACGATGCAGGCCTAGCTTCAGGTCACATCAAACGGGCAAGGAACACAGCCATGAAGATCGTCATCGTCACCGGAGGAAGCCGGGGTCTCGGAGCAAGCACGGCCATTGAATGCGCCGACAAGGGCATGGGCGTTGTCGTGACCTACAACAGCAATCCCGCAAAGGCGGAAGACGTCGTGAAGACGATCGCCAAGAACGGCGGGAAGGCCGTTGCCCAAAAGCTCGACGTTGGCGACATCGGCGCGTTCCCCGCGTTTCGTGATGCGGTCGCCTCGAAGCTTCGGTCCGTCTTTGGCCGGGACGATTTCGACTATCTCGTCAACAATGCCGGATACGGCCTCTTCAATCCGATCTCGACGGTCACGGAGGAACAGTTCGATGGGCTGTTCAACGTCCATCTCAAGGGGCCGTTCTTCCTGACCCAGATCCTGCTGCCACTGATGGCGGACGGCGGCCAGATCATTAACATCACCAGCGCCACCGCGCGCGTAGCGACCGCTGGTGTCGCACCCTATGCCTCCTTCAAGGGTGGTCTCGAAGTCTTGACCCGCTACATGGCCAAGGAGTTCGGCGAGCGGGGCATCCGGGCCAACTCGATCGCACCCGGCGCGATCCGCACGGAACTCGGCGGTGGCCTGAACGACGAGTTCGAAGCCATGCTGGCAGGCCAGACCGCACTCGGCCGCGTCGGAGAGCCGGAAGAGATCGGTGGCGTCGTCGCCAGTCTCCTATCGTCCGAGAACCGCTGGATCAACGCCCAGAACATCGAGGTCTCGGGCGGCTACATCATCTGAGCAGAGGAGAGCAGCATGCTCGACCATGTCTTCATTTCCGTCAGCGACATCGATCGGTCGATCGCCTTCTACGAGGCGACGCTGGCACCGCTCGGGATCGTCCATACGCACGACTATGACGGTAAGGACGGCCCGCCCGGCCATCCAGACCTGAAAGGGTTTGCGCGAACGGCCGGGTGTTCTTCTGGCTGCGCGAGGGCGTGGTCGAAGGACGGGCCGCTCATATCGGCTTCGTCGCCAATGGCACCTCCCAGGTCGAAGCCGCCTATGCCGCCGCTATCTCCGCGGGCGCTTCAAAAATCCATCCGCCGGGAGCGCAGCTCCATTACGACCCCCGCTACTATGCCGCCCAGGTTCGAGATCCTGACGGCTACAGCCTCGAATTCGTCTACAAGGAATGGCAGCACTGACATGACAAAACTGATGATCTATGGTGCGACCGGCTATACCGGCCGCATGGCGGCGGAACATGCGAAGGCGGCCCGCACGCCTCTCGTTCTTGCCAGCCGCAACGAGGCGGCCCTCGCCAAACTCTCTGCAGAACTCGGCGTCGAATACCGCGTCTTCGGCCTCGACGATGCGTCGGCGATCGACGCCGGTCTGGCCGGCGTCTCCGTCCTGCTGAACTGCGCAGGACCATTCATGCGCACCGCCGATGCGCTGATGACGGCGTCGATCCGCAGCGGTGTGCATTATCTCGACACGGCGGCCGAACTCGACAGCTACCGTCTGGCCGGCACGCTCGACGACGAGGCGAAGGCCGCAGGCGTGATGCTCATGCCGGGTGGTGGCGGAAGTGTCGCCATGCTCGGCAGTCTCGCCGGACATGCGGTCGCTCGTGTGAACGACCCTCGCAAGATCAGGATCGCGCTGCATGTCGCAGGCGGACTTTCGCGCGGGTCGGCGATCAGCGCCATGGAGAATGTCACCGTCGAAACCCTGGCGCGGGTGGACGGCGAGCTTGTCGCGATTGCCGCCGACGGCATCCGCAAGTTCGATTTCGGCAAGGGCGCAGTCGACTGCTTCCCGGTGACGCTGCCCGATCTCATCACCATCTGGCGGGCGACGCGGGTCCCCGACGTCGAGACCTTCGTGCATGTTACCGGCGATGGTTTCCCGCAGGGTGATCTCTCGGCCCTCCCGGACGGCCCGAGTGAAGAAGAGCGGCTGGCGAACCGCTATCAGGCGTCCGTCGAAGTCACCGGCGCGGATGGGAAGGTCACCCATTCCATCCTTGATACGGTCAACGGCTACACGTTCACGGCGATGGCGGCGGCCGCGGCCGGTCGGCGCGTCTTCGGCGGCGAAGTCCGTCCCGGCTTCCAGACGCCCGCGGCCCTGTTCGGAAACGGCTTCGCACAAACCATAGCCGACACCTCGATCAACGATGTCTGAGGAACCAGGCACCATGCAAAAGCTCGTCGAATCCTTCATCACGACAGCCAATGCCTTCGACGTCGAAGGGGCGCTGTCCCTGTTCGCCGCCGACACCGTCATCGACGATGTCTCGGTCGGCGACGCCTTTGTCGGCCGAGACGGTGTCCGCCATTACCTCGAGCGGTTCTTCGTCGGCTACAACACCAGCAGCAAGCTGTTGTCCATCAAGGAACTGGACGGCTTCCAATCGCAGGTCCGACTCGATTTCAACGGCGATTTCGGACACGAGATCGGGATCTTGAAGATCGCGATCAATCCCGACGGACTGATCGAGCGCATTGACGCCGATCTCGAATAACAAACCAACCTTCAGTCCTATCGAAACAGGAACATCGGCGCCCAGCGCGTCGATGCCGGGAAAGGCGTGCATTCCGCATGCCTCCGGCACGACAAGGAGCAAATTCATGACCCTATCGCCGTTGTTCGCACATGACGCCGCGGACCGTCTCGCCGTCGTCGAGGCCCTCTATCGCTTCACCGCCGGCATCGATCTTCGCGACAACAATCTCCTCGCCTCATCGCTGGCGGAGAATGCCGTCTCCGATTTCTGGCCGGCTGCTGCCAAGGCCGGCTCCGAATATCCCATTATCGAGGGCCGGGATGTCATCGTCTCGGCGCTGACGACGTCGCTCGCTACCTTGGACACCACGCATTCCGTCAGCAATCCGCGGGTGACGATCGACGGCGACTTTTCCGGCATCTAGCCTCTATCATGTGTGCTCAGGGAGAGCGGCGGAGGCGTTGTCTCGCCGCCCCATAGCTTACAGCTGCGCGGTTGCGCGATGACCGCGATTGGCGCGAAGCGGAAGATGGCAGGTAACTTTACGCTGCCATTTGCTCGCCTCAATGAGACTATGCAGCCTCCTTCCAAGTGTCCGAACGCTGCAGATCCATCAATTCAATGACTTAGCTTGCATATACCGAAGGACGCCAGTTCGGTTCCCATCAAGAGCTTGACTTGGCCATGTTTCAGGCGCCAAAGCGACTGACCTCCAAACCTTGACCAATAGGCAGCAAGACACTGGAAATTCGCGGCTTGGCGCGAACGGCAAGGCCGTATTCTCGGACGTTCGGATCTGGCCCCAACATATTGTCGGCGACGATGATCGCGCCCTCGTTCAGCTTCCTATAGAACGCCTCAAGGCATGGAATGTAGAGATCCTTCCAAAGATCGAGCAGGATGAAGTCGACCTTGGTTTCAAGCGCAGCAATCATCTCGACAGCGTCACCGATCCTGAAGTCGATGACGTCGGCCAGACCGGCTCGTTCTGCCATGTCCTTTGCATAAGCTGACTTGTAGCCATGAAGCTCCATACTTATGACACGGCCGCCGCTGGCGCGCGCCGCCTCGGCCAGCCAGATGCCCGAATATCCGAACGATGTGCCGATCTCCAAGATCGTCGGCGCCTTGAGGCTTCTGGCGATGACATTGATGAGACGGCCTGTCTCCGGCCCGACAGCCCGCATCCTCTGATCTTGGCCGCCATCGCGCCCACCTGGAGCCTCGACGCGAGGCTTGCTCCGTTCCTCGATTATGCGCTGGTGATATAGTTCCAGAACCGCTTCGATCTGTTCATTCATCTAAGGCTCCTGCACATGCTGACTTTGAAAATATGCGGTCGGTGGATATCGTCCAGGTCGGTGGTTTGCCAAAAGTCTATGCTGAACCGGTAACGGCATTTCCCAGGCGTATTCCATCTATTGTGTCCGGCAGCGGGACCGCATAGATGGCAAAAGGCGCGTCTGCCTTGCCACCCGGCTCCCGGGGCTTGCGCGGCACATAGAGCTTCCGGTCGGACGAGATGAATGCGCCATCAGGGCGAACGAAATCCGGGTCAAAGGTCAAGGTCGCGGTCTTGCCTGAAGGTGCTATGACGGTGATCTTGCCGGACTTCGTCTCGCAGGAATAGAAGTTTTCAAGCGTGTCCATCGCGCAGCCATTGGAGAACTCTATGTCTGAAACCTTCTCGACGTGTTTTTCGAGTTCGTCATCGGTCATAGCCGGATCATTGAGATAATCCGTAGGGATCTTGTAGAGCGGTCCAGTCGGCGCTGCCCAGAACAGCCATCGGCCATCCTGGCTGATCTCGATGAGATCGGCATTCGGTGGCGTGAACGGCTTTTCCTTGCCGTCGGGCTGGAGGGCCAATGTCATCGATACCTTCTGCGCCATAACCGACGGACGACCGGAAAGCCGCCGGATCGTTTCGCCGGTAACGAGGTCGTGGACGATGAGGGCTCCGAGACCGGATTCCGACACATACATTTTCGCGCCGTGGAAGCGCAGATCATTCATCTTCGCGCCGGCGGGCAGGATCGTTTCATCGAAGCGGATGATTTTGAGTATCTCGCCGGTGTCGGAGGATAGCTGTACTATCTTCTGAGCGCCGGCTTGAGGGCTCGCGTATTGCGCCCCGAACGCATCGGCGCTCAATGAGCCCTGATCAACGACCCATACCGTATCATCGGCAAAGATATGGACCGAGTTGAGGTAGACGAAGGCATTGCGCCCGTCCGCGCCCGGTTTCCATTCGTTCCAGGCGTTCCCCGGAAAGGGATGCATTTGTCCAGCGGAGTCGCGGCGAACAAGTGCGGGCGTATCTTCTGAAGGCGTGTAGCGCGGGCATCCAAGAAACATCACATTGCCCGATGTCAGCGCCACCTGATTGGCCATCCAGGGTGATCGCGCTGCCACGGTAAGCTTTCGTGGTGTCCCAGCCGCGGCGCTTGCCCCAAACACGCCTGAAATTGCAATCGCGCCGGCGCCCGCGATGACTGACCGTCGTTTTACGTCCATGGTTCAGCTTCCTTTTCTAACGATGTGAGGTAGGGGCAGGCGGGGGATTACTGCGCCGAACCCTTGCCGGGCCCACGATAGCGTGACAGCCAGTGTGCATAGGTGCCGGCAGCGTCCAGGCTGGCCGCTCCTCACCGAGCGCGATGGCAAGCTGGTAGGGGTAGTGCGGGTCGGCGAGCATGGCGCGGCCGATCATCACGACATCCATGTCACCAGCCGCGACGGCCTTTTCGACGTCGGCCGGCGCATCGACGCACCATGCCGAAGCGACCGGCATGCCGGTTTCCTTGCGGACCCGCGCCACCGTCGGCACGAGGAAGGACGGCCCCCACGGAACCTTGGCATCGATTGTGGAAAAGCCCATGCTGACGTTCATCAGGTCGAGGCCGCCGTCACGCAGCGTCCTGGTTAGAGCGATGGCTTCCCCGAGCGTGTCCCCGTCGCGTCCGTCGAATTCGATAACGCCGAAGCGCGCCGTCAGAGGCAGGTTTTCGGGCCACACCTTGCGGACAGCCTCGAAGGTTTCGATGAGGAAGCGGTTGCGGCCGGCAGCGTCACCACCATAGGCATCGGTACGCTTGTTGGCGTGTACCGAAAAGAAGCTCTGGGCCAGATAGCCGTGGGCGAAATGCAGTTCGAGCCATTCGAATCCTGCCTGCAGGGCGCGCTTGGCCGTCGCGACGAAATCGGCCTTGACGCGTTCGATATCGGCAAGTGTCATTTCGCGAGGCACCTTGGACAGGCCGCCGCCGAAGGCGATCGCCGACGGAGAGATGGTTTCCCAGCCACGCGGGTCGCCCTCGACAATATGATCGTCGCCTTCCCAGGGAAGGTTCGCGCTGGCCTTGCGGCCTGCATGGCCGATCTGGATACCGGGCACGGAGCCGGCAGCCTGATCGAAGCGGCGATGCGCGCCATGCCTTCGATCTGCTCGTCTTTCCAGAGGCCGGTGCAGCCGGGGGTGATGCGGCCATCTGCCGAAACGCCTGTCGCTTCAACGACGACAAGGCCGGCGCCGCCACGCGCGAGACCGGCATAATGGGCCCAATGCCATTCGTTGGTAAAGCCGTCCTTGGCGCTGTACTGGCACATCGGCGGCACGGCAATGCGGTTGCGGAGGGTTACGTCCTTGAGCTTGAAAGGCTGAAAGGCTGCAGGCATCCTGATTTCCTTCGTTCTTGTCTTCAGTTCACCTTGATCAGCGGCTTGCCGCTGAAGGTGCGTTGCTTGAGGTCTTCCAAGAGGTCCGGCAATGCCGAGAAGTCCCGGATAACCAGCGGTTCCGGCTGGATCTTGCGATCATGGATCTGTTTCATGATGGTCTCGCCGGCATGAACCAGTCGTGCCCCTGCATCATCGGAGCCGAACAGATGGTTGGCGCCAAGAGCGACCTCATGGACGGAAAGGCAGCGTCCGAACGGTTCGCATGGCCAATTGGCAAGGCGGTCCTGAACGCAGACCATGTGGCCGTTCGCCTCCAGCGCGCTTGCCAAAAGTGCGGCATGACTGCCGCTCACCATATCGATGACCGCGAAGCAGCGGCCGAGTAGTTCGGAGGGCAACTCCGCTTCCGATGTGATCGGCCCTGCGATGAAATCTCTTACGCCATAGGCACGCAGGCGATCCCAGTGGCGCTTGTTACACATCGCGGTGACGGCATATCCCCGCTGCAGGGCCAGTTGGACCACATAGTTGCCGACGGCGCCGCCCGCGCCGCTGACCAGCAGCCGTGCACCGGGGCGCAGGGGAAGCTTGTCGAGGGCGAGCCATGCGGTGAGCGCCGGGCAGGGAAGACTGGCCGCCAACGACAGGCCAAGGTCGTCCGGAACCTGCATCAGGGCACACGCGGCTACGGGCGTATATTCGGCGTAACTGCCTTGCTTGTGAAGGCTCTGGTGGTAGGCGATTCGCCGTCCGAGCCAGGGCTTGAGGCTTTCGTCGCCGACAGCGGCGACAATGCCGGCGCCGTCCACGCCCGGGACATGACCGTCAGACCACGACGGCAGGCCGCGAAGCACCTTCCAGTCCACCGGATTGAGGCCGATGATCGCGTTGCGGACAAGGATCTCTCCTGCAACGGGCTTCGGAACGGCGATTTCCGCGAGTGACAGGCCTAGCGGCGACGGATCGCCGCGCCAGGTCCAGGCACGCTGTGTGGCCGGTATCGTTTCCTGTTTCGCTGCCATCTGTCCTTCTCAGTGTACGGCCCGGATGGCGTCGATGGTTAGTTCCGCGGTCCTGTCGGAGGATGCGGGATTTTGACCTGTGACCAGCTTGCCGTCACGCAGTGCAAAGGGCTGGAAGTCAGGGCCGCTGGCATAGATCCCGCCGAGCTCCGTCAGGCGGGTCTCGAGAAGGAAGGGCACGACGTCCGTTAGCGCCACGGCATCTTCTTCGGAATTCGAGAAGCCGGTGACGTTGCGGCCCGCCACGATCGGACGGCCCTCGGCATCCTTTGCCGAGACTAGTCCGGATGGGCTGTGGCAGACGGCCGCAACAACCTTGCCGCCGGTCCTGGCGTCGCCGAGAAGCGATGCCAGCGCCTGGCTCTCCGGCAGGTCCCACATTGTGCCGTGGCCACCAGGCAGGAAGACTGCATCGTAGGCTGCGGCGGAAATCCCGTCTACGACCGAGAGGCGATAATCGCCTGCATCGCCTTCTCGTCCGCCAGGAAGCGGCTGACGCATTCAGGTTGTTCGCCTTCGACCGAGTCGGGATCGAGCGGCACCGTGCCGCCGGCAATAGAAGCGATATCGACTTCGAAGCCGGCCGAAAGGAAGATGTAGTAGGGGGCGGCAAGCTCTTCTAGCCATACGCCAGTCGGTTTGCCCGTCGCTCCTTTGACGGCATGGGAGGTGAGGACGAGCAGGATGCGTCGCGTTCCGGTCATGGTGTCATTGTCCTCGTGGGATGGTGGCACTCAGTTGTAGGCGCCGGCCGAATAGGTCAGTTCGTAGGAGTGGGAGTAGAGTTCGAAGACGATGCCGAAGGGGTCTTCGACATAGACCATGCGATAGGGCTTGTTGCCCGGAAAGTATTCGCGAACCGGCATCCGCTGCTTGCCTCCGGCCGCCACGATCTTGGCCAGCAGGCCTTCGACATCCGGATCCTGGATCGCGAAATGGAACATTCCCGTCTGGCGGAAGGGGAGATTGTTGTCAGGTGCGTGGTTGCCGACGAATTCGAACAGCTCGAAACCGATCCGGTCCGCGGTGGCAAGATGGGCGATGCGGAACTTGCCCCAGCCCGGCCCGAATACGTCATTGCACATGAGGCCGATATCGGTCTCGTCCTGCTCGATCAGGGTCGGTGGCATGATGACGTAAAAGCCGAGAACATCGCGATAGAACGCGACCGCCTTGTCGAGATCGGGAACCGAAAGGCCGATATGCGAGAAAGTGCGAGGCGTGGTCGTCGTCATGGGGATCTCCGGCGATGATATCCGCCCCTATCTAGTAACCGTATTGCGTCATGTGAAATTATGATATGGATGCCAAATGATTACAAAACGGAATGATTGATTGTTGAATTCACAGTGGCTTGAGACCTTCGCTATGCTTTGTGAAGAGGGCCACTTCACCCGAGCGGCCGCCCGCCTGAATATGACCCAGCCCGGCGTTTCCCAGCATTTGAGGAAGCTGGAAGACCAGGTAGGCAAACCTCTGATCACCCGTGATGGAAAGGGGTTTACACTCACTCCTGCCGGCGAGGCCGTGCGGGATTTCGGTGCGCGCAGGCGCGCGAGGAAAGCAACCTTCGAGACGTCCTCGACGGAGACGATGCCGGGCAGGGGCAGGTTTCGCTGGCCTGTTCCGGCAGCTTGCCATGCTCATCTATCCACGGGCAATCAGCCTCATGCGGCAATCGCCCGGCCTGACTGTGCGGCTGGAGGCCGCTCCGCAGGCGCGCGTTCTCGAGGGCGTTCTCTCCGGGCTCTACGACATCGGGATTGCAGACCACCAGCCCAACAACCCGCGCCTCGATGGCGACCTGATCGGATCGGATGAACTGTGTTTGCTGATACCTGCCGATGAGCCAAGCGATCCCAGCTATGCCGACCTCGAAAGACTGGGCTTCATTGCCCATCCGGACGGTTTTGCCTATGCCGACGAATTGCTTTCGGCAAACTTCCCGCACGATTATCAAGGCGTCGATCGGCTTCGCGTTCGCAGCTTCATCAACCAGATCGGGCAGATCGCGGAGCCCGTGGCCCGCGGCGTCGGCTACACCATCCTGCCGCGCAGCGGTGTCGATACCTATCCGCATCACGAGGCGCTCCGCTGTCTGAAGCTTGCAAGTCCTGTGCGGCACGATCTCTGGATCGTCCGGCGGCGCGGCAAGGTTCTTGCCGCGCGGACGAAACGGATCGTGGCCGAAGTGATCGAAACGATCAAGGAGCTGACCCGGCGCGCCTGAGCGAGCCAGGCCTCCGGCATCAGGCCTTTCGGGCTGCAGCAACGAGGCCGTCGAGCCAGTCCTGGTGGCCGTTGATCATCGGGTTGGGCTTCGCCTTGGCAAGCTCTTCCGCCGGCTTGCCCTTCTGGGTTTCCTGGGTGAGGATGCGGACGCGGCCACCGTCGAGGTCCTCGACCAGCCAGGCGTGGTGAACGTCGAGGCGCGTATCGCCTTCGCCGGCCCAACCGTGCCATGCAATGCGGCCCGGCTTGCCCTGGACCGGGGCAACGTATTCGACGACCTGTGCCTCGACCGGAAAACCGAAGGTTTCGAAATAGAAGCGGCGGCCATTTTCCAATTCTGGTCCCTTACCGTCGTAGAAGCGTATGTTCGCCGAGTTGGCGTAATAGCTCGGCCATGCGGTGGCGACGCTCAACAGCGGCCAGACCTTGTCCGTCGTCAGGCCCGCAACGATCACTTCATTGGAGCAGAAGTTCTCGGTAAAGCCCGGAACGTAGCCTTCCGGCCATTCGATCGCGCTCATCTTGGTCATGTCTGTCTTCCTCTATAATTGGGATGCTGAACGTCTAGTCGTTCGGTTGCCTCCTGATGCCAGATGTGCAGAGATAAGAAAAATCGTCCTTCCTGATTACGGTCATAAGTATGCGCGATATCAAGTCTCTCGATCTTAATCTCCTGAAAGCCTTCGACGCGCTGTTCGATGAGAGGAACGTCACACGCGCGGCTGACCGCCTGGGTCTAACCCAGCCCGCTGTAAGCGGCATGCTCGGCCGCCTGCGCGACAGTTTCGACGATCCGCTTTTCGTCCGCACCCAGCGCGGTATCGTCCCGACCATCAGAGCAGAGGAGCTTGCCACTCCGATCCGGCAAATCCTCTCCGAGGTTGGCGGCCTCTTGCAGCCAGCGGTATTCGACCCGTCGACGGCAGAATTTACAGTCTCGCTGGCGGCTACCGACTACGCCTTGCACGCAGTCGTCTTGCCATTTTGCCAAGACTTCGGAGGCTCGCGCCCGGCATCAGGGTTGCAATTCTTCCCGTTGAAGACGAGGATCCGCAAGCGCGCTTTGAGCGAGGTGAGCTTGATCTCGCACTCGTTACACCTGAGACGGCACCGCAAAACCTGTACTCGCGCCATCTCTTTGACGAAACCTATGTCTGTGCCGCCAAAGCCGGCCATCCAGATGCGCCAAGCGGGGCAATCTCCCTGGATCGGTTCTGCAGCCTCGATCACGTCCTGGTTTCGCTTTCTGGTCAGCGATTTCTCGGTGTGACTGACATTGCGCTCGCCGCCTTAGGCAAGCAAGGCGGGTCGTGCTGTCGGTAGGGAGCTTCCTCGCTTTGGGCGAAATTCTGAAAATGACAGACCTTATTTCGGTGATCCCGAGTAGACTCGCGCGAAGTGACCGCGCACTCACGGTAATGGAGCCGCCGCTTTCAATACCGGGATTTTCGAAGATCGCAGTTTGGCACGGTCGAACACATCAAGACCCAAGGCATCAGTGGTTCCGCTCATTACTGTTCAAATCAATAGATGCTGCGCGCTCCGACGGAGGAATATAGTCAAGCGCCCGGGGAGAGCGTCAGCCTTCGAGAATTGGATATCACCAGGTCCGATTTTCGATCCGACCAAGGCTTCTGCTGATCCGTCCCGTTCAGATCGTCGGCCGGTGGTGCCCAC
Source organism: Shinella sp. UYSO24 (assembly GCA_902167985.1). Classification (GTDB taxonomy): domain Bacteria; phylum Pseudomonadota; class Alphaproteobacteria; order Rhizobiales; family Rhizobiaceae; genus Neorhizobium. Next base: position 319 of record CABHNZ010000038.1, on the reverse strand, counting down.
CCTCCACTCCCTTTTTTGAAAGGACGTACTGCCACAACTGAATTGACCGCGATCGAAAGGCTCCGGCGCATGACAAGAGGTCGTATTCCCACATCCGGTAGAAACTCTCACCCCTCGTCGAGGCAAATTGTGGCCACGCTTGTTGAAAGTTTTGGTGCCAAGCCATGAGGGTCTTGTCTTCTCGATACCGCAGGTAGCAATTGATCTTGGTTCCATAAGATTGATTATCTGATATTTGTGTCAACCAAGGTACATTCTATTTCCAAGTGCGACATGCCAGTAATTTCAATGGCTTCACTTTGGAGATTTTGGCATGTCC
>CABHNZ010000037.1 GCA_902167985.1 Shinella sp. UYSO24 | reverse complement strand
CTATGTGCCGCCATTGCTACAGGCCGGTATACCGGTGATCGTCGCGTCCATTGGTGCGCTGGCCGAGGAGGAGACCGCGCGGGCGATTGCCGAGGCGCGATCGCGATCCGGGGCAAGGCTCGTCATTCCGTCCGGCGCGATCGGCGGGCTCGACTATCTGGCTGCAGTCTCGACGCTGCCGGACGCCAAGATATCCTATAGGCTCAAGAAGCCGGTGGCCGCCTGGCGCGCGGAACTCGAAGCGCTTGGCCTGTCCGATCCGCAAGAGACGGTCGTGCTTTTTGAAGGCAGCCCGGCGGAAGCGGCAAGGCTCTATCCCAAGAATACCAATGCAGCCTTTACGGCTGCGCTCATGGCCTATCCTGCGGAAATTTCGGTTTCGGTGATCGCCGACCCGCAACTGGCCAGCAATTTCCACGAGATCGAGGTCTGCAGTGCTGCCGGCCACGCATCCTTCCGCTTCGCCAATACCCCGTCGCCTGATAATCCCAAGACCTCGGCCGTCACCGGTCTCAGCCTCGCCGCTTCCGCGCGGGAGCTTCTCGACAATGTGAGGAGATAGCAATGCCCTTCCTGGTGGCGCCGGATGGGTGTCGCATCCATTATGAGCGCTTCGGCGAGCGTGGGCCGCGGGTCATGCTCATTCCCGGCCTCGGCGGCGATGGCCGTTTCTGGAACAGCGTGGTGGACGAGATGCGGGACAGCTTCCGCCTGACCGTCGTCGACCACCGTGGTGCCGGGCGCAGCGACAGGCCGGAAGGCGCCTATTCCATCGGTCAGATCTCTGCGGAATTTGCCGCGATCGCGGCCCTTGAAGACGAGCCGATCCATATTGTCGGCCATTCGACCGGCGGAGCGATCGCGCAGACACTTGCGCTTGACCATGCCGGCATCGGCGCGAGTTTCACCATAAGCAGTTCCTGGGCAAGGGCGGATGAGCGCTTCCGCAGCCTGTTCATCGCCCGGGCGGAAATGCTGGAGGCGGGGCTTGCCGAGACCTACCAGCGCCTGACCCATGTCTTCGGCCATGAACCGGCCTATCTGGATGAACATCGGCAGCGGTTCGATGCCGCCGTCAGGGCGGCGCCGGAGGCGCTTGCTCCTCTTGCGGTCACGGCGCAGCGGGTGCGCATGCTGCTCGACCATGACAGGCTGGACGATCTGCCGCTCATAGACCGCCCCGTCCATGTCATCGCAGCCGGCAGCGACATCCTCACGCCTCCATCGCTTTCCGAACTGGTTGCGGCCGCCATTCCCGGCTCGGTGATGAGCCTTCTTGAGGGCGCCCATTTCCATCCCAAGGATCGACCGGCAGAATTTGCCGCCTCCATCCGCCGATTCATCGAAACAGTGCCGACATGACCGTGTTTTCCGACGAGACCTTGACCGATCCACGCCTTCAGAATGGCCGCGATCTTCTGCAGGCGGGCCGCGACATGGCCCGTGTATGGAAACTCGGCCCCTGCCTGTTCCTGTCCGAGGCAGGCGTCGGTTCCGAGGCCGAATGGAAGAGGCGCAGTGCTGCCGAAGGGCGCGTGATGCAGCACGCCCATATCGGCTTTCGCGACGTCAACCGCACGATCGAGGCCATCCGCACGGTGCATGAGACCTGTGCGAAATCCGGGGTGACCGTCGATCGCTTCGGCATCACGCTCGACTGGTCGATGGGCTATCCCGAAGCGATGCGGGCAAAGGCCTCACGCGGGACGGGGATCGTGCTGAACGGGCCGGAGGATTTCGCCCGTATCACCAATGCCGCGCCGGCGGCCGCGCATTTCGGCGACTTCATGCTCGGCCTGCCGGGTGCCGTGGAAAACACCCGTGCCGCGATTGCCGCAGGCGCCACGGCAATCGGCAATCTCGGCCAGTATTTCACCTTCCGTCTTCCCTATTGGGATGATGACGTCGCGACCACGGAAGCGACCGTGACGGCGCTTGGCCTGATTGCGGCACAGGATGAGACGATCCTCGTCCATTCCAATCTCGACGACGGATTTGCAGGCCTCTTCATCGACATGGCCTGCGCGCTCGGCATGGTCGTCATCGAGAAGCATATCGTCGAGGATTTGATCGGTGCCCGGGCCTCGCATTGCTACGGGCACCATTTCAGCGATCCGCTGTCGCGTGCGGCCTTTCATGCCGCGCTGGTGCAGGTCAACGACGCTCCGGGCACGATGATCTTCGGCAATACGGTCGCCTACCAGTCTACGCCGGCCGGCAACTATGCCAGTCTGTCGAGCTATCTGACTGCGGATATCCTGGCACTGGGGCGCTGGCCTTCCGGCCATGCGGTCAATCCGGTGCCGGTCACGGAGAACCAGCGCATTCCGGATGTCGACGAGATCATCGATGCGCAGATCTTTGCGAGCCGGCTCGCCTATCACGCTCCCTTCTATGCACCCATTCTCGACTGGCCGGCGATCGAGGCGATGGCCGACACGCTGGTGAACGGCGGTAAACGGTTTGCGGCAGCCGTTCTTGCTGGATTGGCCGATCGCGGCGTCGATACGGATGATCCGGCGGCGCTGATGCTGGCCATCCGCCGGATGGGACCGAAGCGTATGGAAAGCCTTTTCGGCCCCGGCTTGGAGACAGCGCGCGGACGCCAGCCGCTCATCCATGCGGAATGGGCGCGCGAACTCAATCACAAGGCAGAAAGCTGGGTCGAACAACAGGCGCCGCTGCAGGCCGCAAGGCCGCCGCTCGTCTGTATCGGCACCACGGATGTTCACGAGCATGGGAAATATCTGGTCGAGCAGGCACTGGATGGGCTCGGGGCAGGGCTGGTCGATGCGGGCGTCGCGGTCGATCCTGAAACGCTGGTGAGACATGCCAGGGAGACGGGTGCCGATGTGATCGCGATCAGCACCTATAATGGTGTGGCGCTTTCCTATGCCAGGGCTGTCAAGGCGGTCATGGTCTCCCAGGGGCTCGACCTGCCGATCCTGGTCGGCGGCCGGCTGAACGAGATACCCAAGGATTCCAATTCCGGCCTGCCGGTCGACGTGCGTGCCGATCTCATTGCCGACGGGTGTCTTCCCTGCCAGGACCTGGATGAGATGCTGGCCGCCCTGCGCACCATCACCCCGCCCGGCTGAGGCCTACCAGGCCGTCATGCCGCCATCGACGGTCAGGATCGATCCGGTGGCGTAGGAGGATTCGTCGCTTGCAAGCCAGAGAATGGCCTGGGCGATCTCGTCCGGCTGGGCAACGCGGTTCATCGGTGCCCGGGCATTCAGGGCCGCGACGAAACCGTCTGGGTCTGGATGTGTCTCGAGCATCCTGTCGAAATAGCTGGACCATGTCGTCCCGGGCGCGACCGCATTGACGCGTACCTTCTGAGCCGCGTGGTCGAGTGCCATCGACCGTGTCAAGGCTGCGACCGCGCCCTTGGAGGCGACATAGGCTGCCCGATCGGCCAAGCCTACATTTGCGACGTTGGAGGCGGTATTGACCACCGATCCACCGTTTCTCATCAGCGGTATGATGTGTTTAGAGCAGAGGAAGACGCCCTTGACGTTGACTGCCATCAGTGCGTCCCAGTCTGCGGCCTCGATCGTTAAAACCGAACCCCGTATGCCGTAGCCGGCATTGTTGACGAGAATGTCGACGCCGCCGAAGGTCTCGGTGGCAAGCTTCGCCATGGCGATGACCGCTGCCTCGTCGGAAACGTCGGTGGCGCTTGCCGTGCCGCCGATCGCATCGGCAACCCGGTTAGCGGTCGCAGCGTCCCTGTCGGCGACGAGGACACGCGCGCCCTCGCGCGCAAACAGTGCCGCCGTGGCCTCTCCGATGCCAGCACCGGCTCCGGTCACGATCGCAGTCTTCCCCTTCAAGCGCATCTTCTCTTCCTTTCGATTGGCCGAAATCTATTTTGCAGAAAGGCTTGTAAAGTGTCGACACTTTTGTATTAATTTGTGAGTGCATTTGGAGGTTCACTTGTGAAGAACACACCCTCGACGGAAGACCACCTGGAGATCTATCGGAAGATGCTGATGGTGCGGCATCTGGAAGAGGGGCTCGGAGCCCTTCACAAGGAAGGACGCACCCGGGGCCCGATCCATCGCTGCGATGCCAGGAAGCCGTCGGCATTGCCGCGACGGCGATGCTCGAGGTCGAAGACAAGGTTGCCACCACCCATCGCGGCCACGCCGTCTATATCGGCAAGGGCATGGCCATGCGGCCGGTTATCGCCGAGATCTTCGGACGGGAAACCGGCGCCTGCGGCGGACGTGCCGGCCACATGCTGGTTGCCGACGCCTCAAAGGGCGTGGTGGGCGGCAATGCAATCGTCGGTGCCGGCATCCCTGCGGCCGCCGGCATGGCGCTTTCGATGCAGGTCATGGGACAGAAGAATGTCGCCATGTGCGTGTTCGGCGATGGCGCCGCCCAGACCGGCATCTGCCACGAGGCGATGAACATGGCGGCCTTGTGGAAGCTTCCCGTTGTCTTCGTGCTCGAGCACAATCAGTTCGGCCTCACCGTCCGGTCCGCCGTGCAGTCGTCCGTCGAAGACATTTCCGTGCGTGCCGCCGGCTATGGCATGCCGTCGGAGATCGTCGACGGAAACGATGCCATCGCCGTCTACCGTGCCGTCTCAGCCATGGTCGACCGCGCCCGTCGTGGCGAGGGCCCGGGCATGGTCGAGTGCAAGACCTACCGCCTGGAAGGGTTTTCCACTTCCGATATGGGCGGCTACCAGAGTCCTGAAGAAATCGCGGCCTGGAAGTTGCGCGATCCGATCACCGTCTCGCGGGCAGCGCTTCTGGCAGATGTCGGTGAGGAAAAGCTCGCCGCGATAGAGGCGGAAGCGAAGGCCGAGGTCGACGAGGCCTTCAGGTTGGCACTCTCCGATCCGATGCCGCAATTTTCCATCGATGAAGCATGCAAACCCTATAGCGAGGCGCACTGACATGGCCCTTATGCGATATGCCGAAGCCCTGAACGTTGCCCTGCGTGAGGAAATGGCCGCCGACCCTTCCGTATTCCTGTTCGGCGAAGACATCGGCCGCTATGGCGGCGTCTTCAAGGTGACAAAGGGATTGATGGACGAGTTCGGCGAAAGCCGGGTGCGCGACACGCCGATCTCCGAACAGGCAATGACGGCCATGGCCGTCACGGCAGCGATGACGGGAACAAGGCCGGTCTTGGAAGTCATGTATGCCGACTTCATCCCGTTGACGCTCGATGCGCTGGTCAACCAGGCATCGATCTACAACTACATCTGGGATGGCCAGGTGAAGATGCCCTTCGTGCTGCGCACTCAGGGCGGTGGCGGCGCCGGCGCTGGCGCCCAGCATTCCAAGGCGCTCGATTCCATGCTGGCACATATTCCGGGCATCAAGGTCGTGGCGCCATCAACGCCTGCCGATGCCAAGGGCATGCTGAAGGCTGCGATCCGCGATGACCAGCCCGTCGTCTTCCTCGAGCACAAGCTGCTTTACAATACCCGAGGCGAAGTGCCGGACGGCGATGTCATCGTCCCGCTCGGCAAGGCCGCGACGATACACGAGGGAACGGATGTCTCGATTTTCGCCACCTCGAAAATGGTGGTCGAGGCGATCAAGGCTGCCGAACTTCTGGCGGCCGACGGCGTTTCCGCGAGGTGATCGACCTGCGCTCGCTACGCCCGCTCGATGTCGGCGCCATCGTCCGCTCGATCGCCAAGACCCATCACGCGGTCGTCGCCAACGAGGGCTGGCGCTTCTGCGGCTATGCGGCGGAGCTTTCCGCCACGATCATGGATCATGCCTTCGACGAACTGGATGCGCCGGTTGCGCGCGTCACCTTGCCCGACATGCCGATCCCTTATTCCGAGCCGCTGGAAACGGCGATGCTGCCCAATGCCGAAAGATCCGCGCTGCGGCCCTTGCGACCTTGAAGTGAGGACTGGCCGATGACGACCCATCCTATCAGCATCGAGAGTGCTGGCGGCGAATATATGGAGACCGTCCTGGTCATATCTTGGTCGGTCAAGCCCGGCGAGAAGATCAAGCCGGGCGACTTGCTCGTCACCGTCGAAACGGCCAAGGCCGCCACCGAGATCGAGGCCGATCGAGACGGCTGGCTGGCGGAAATTCACTATGGCGAAGGGCAGGAGGCGTCGGTCGGCGCTGTCCTCGGCACGATTTCGGATGTCGAACCTCAGGCTCCGTCGGTGACTGCTCCGCAGCCGGTTGCCGGTGCGCCGGCCGCACCGGTTGCCGGCCCCGCCGTGGTGTTCGCGGCTGAGCAGGAGGTCGCCCCGGCCAACGGCCGGCGCATCGTCGCGAGCCCGCTCGCGCGCCGTCTTGCGATACAGGCCGGCATTGAATTGGCCACCGTGACCGGCTCCGGCCCCGATGGCCGGATCAAGCAGCGTGACATCCTGAAAGCGATCGAACTTCGCGCCGGCCCGGAACTCGGTCCATCTGCTCTGGCGCAGTCGGCCTCCGGGCAGGCGCAAGTGGCCGCGCCATCTCTGCAGAAAGGGCAGGGGGCTCTGCCCGTTGTCCTGCTGCATGGCTTTGGCGCAGATCGCTCTGCCTGGCGACAGGTCCTGCCGTTGATGGAGCCGGGGATAGAGACGATTACGATCGATCTGCCCGGCCATGGCATGAATGCGGATCAACAGGCCACCAGCATACAGGACCTGGCTCTTTTCGTGTCCGAGAGGCTGGAAAGTGACGGGATCGAGCAGGCCCATGTCGTCGGTCATTCGCTCGGCGGCGCGACCGCTCTGGCACTTTCGGCCGTCGGCCGGATCGCCTTGCGGTCGCTGACGCTGCTGGCACCGGGTGGCCTTGGTCCGGAGATCTCCGGCGGTTTCATCGCGGGTCTCACGCAGTCGAACACGCCTGCGGCTCTGGAACGCTGGCTGTCTTTCATGCTTGCCGACAGTGCTGCCCTGCCGAATGGCTACGCGGCGGCAGTGCTGCGCCAGATGGAAAAGCTCGGCAACAGGCCGGCGCTCGAGAGGCTTGCCGGCCACCTGTTCTCGGACAACACTCAGCTCTTCGACGGGCGCCCGGCGCTTTCCCGGCTGGATATACCGACGCGGATCGTCTGGGGCCGGTCCGATCGGGTCATCCCTTGCGGTCACGCCCTCGAGGCGCCGGATTTTGCCGCCGTGCATCTTCTGGCCGGCGTAGGCCATGTGCCGCAGATGGAAAACCCGAAACTCACCGCAAGGCTGATCATGGAAACGATCCGAAGTGCCGGCGCATGAACCTGACCCGCCGGGCTTCCTGTGTCCGGCGATCACCCGCACCCGCAGCAACAAAGGAGCATAAAATGATCTTCGACCATCGCACCTACACTGCCAAGCCCAACATGCTGCCGAGCTTCCTGAAGCTTTACGAAGATGTCGGCCTGCCGATGCAGCGCCATTATCTTGGAGAACCTTTCGGCTTCTTCCAGACCCATATCGGCGATTTGTCGCGCACCGTGCATCTGTGGAAATACGACAGCCTTGCCGACCGTGAAGCGCGGCGCGACCAGATGGAAGCCGATCCGGAATGGCAGGCCTATCGCCGGAAGGTGATTGAGACCGACTATCTCGCCGACATGCGCAACCAGATCCTCAAGCCTGTCTCCTTCTTCATTCCTGGAAAGTAATATGAATCTTCATTTTTCGGCCGAGGGCCAGACTTGGCCGATCAAGCTGACCGGCAATGCCGAGCGGACACGCAGCGCCATGCTGCGCAGCCTGCCCCAGGCTCTTCAATTACATACGCCGAAAATCGCCGGAAGCCATATCTACTGGCATGCGCCCTTCGTCGAGGATGTCGAGGGGGCGACCCATGTTCTTGACGCACCGGCCGGTGCATTCATCTACTGGCCCGTTCGGCAGTTCCTGGAGATCACCTTCGCCCCGCTTCAGGCGGAAACCGCGCAGGTGACCGTACTCGGGGTTCTGGATGCGCCTGTCGAGGGGATCGCCGCGCTCGCCGCCACGCTGAAGCGGGATCAGGGACGCCGCATCATCACCGGCAGCTTGACCTTGGCCGATGGCGAAATGCCGGCACCTGCCGGGCTCTCGCCGCTGCCGGCGGATTTGCTGGCGAAACGCGAACAGCTATGGGCGGCCATGCCGGGCGACATTGCCCGCGTGACATCGTCTCGCGCCATCATGCACCCCGCAGGCCCCGTCTTTGCGGCGGAAGGCGAGGCGCGTGTCCTGCACGAACTGCTCTGGTGGGTGCGTGCCGAAATCGGCAACCGTGACGAAACGGCTCTGCGCCAGACGGCAGCGCTTGCGCTCAACAAGACCGCGACGCGGCTGCGGGACTTCTGTCACATGGAGGAGACGCCGGCGCTTCTGTTCGCGCTCGAGGCGGCGATGAACGGTCCGCTGCCGTTTGCGGCGCTGATCGATGAAGCGATCATCGTGGCCGGGCGCATCGGTGCATGGATCGATCTCCTCATTCCCTGGAACGACCTCAACGAGGCCTTCCGCAACGCACTCGACAGGTAAGGCATCAGGTGGTGAAGAAAACGATCGGAATCGTCGGCTTCGGCGTAATCGGCCAGCGCTGGGCGGCAGCTTTCGCCCATGCGGGCCACGATGTCCGTGTCTATGACAGTGCGGCAGACCAGGAGGCGGCGTTCCGTCGATTGCTGCCCGAACTGCTTGTCGATCTGAATGCCGTCAATCCTCGCAATGGAACGGAGACGGGCGAAATTCGCCTGTTCGCGACGCTGGCGGAAGCGATGGAAGGGGTCGATTTCGTTCAGGAGAACGGGCCGGAAGTGCTGGAGGTCAAGCTCAAGCTGCTTCCGGAGATCGAAGCCCATGTGGCCGACGATATCGTCATCGCATCGTCTTCCTCCGCCCTCCTCGTTTCCAATATGCAGCGGGATTGCCGCTGCCCCGGCCGGATCGTGCTCGGCCATCCCTTCAACCCTGCCCATCTCATGCCGCTGGTGGAAATCGTCGGCGGCGGGCTTTCCGATCCGGCATCCGTCGAGATTGCAAGGCAGATCTATGAGGACATCGGCAAGAAGCCCGTGGTGATGAACCGGGAGATCACCGGTCATCTGGCACTGCGCCTGATGGGGGCGATGTGGCGCGAGGCGATTGCACTCGTGCGCGATGGCGTCGCTTCGGTCGAGGATGTCGATCGCGCCTTCGTCTACGGACCCGGCCCGAAATGGACCCTGCAGGGGTCCTTCATCTCCAACCAGCTCAATGCGGCGGGTATGGAAGACTTCCTGCGCAAGTATGGGCCGACCTATCAGGCGATCTGGGACACGCTTCTCGATGCCAGGCTGGACGAAGAGACAATCGCCGTGGTGACGCGGTCGACCGCTGCTGCCGTCAACGGGCGCAGCCACGAACAGTTGAAGAGCGAACGGGAGCCGGGCTGGTCTCCATCCTCAGGGGCGTGGCCGAACACGGCGCACTCTGAACATCAGGAGCGGTGACATGACATATCGCAGCGCATTGGTAACCGGTGCCTCGAAGGGCATAGGTGCGGCCATTTCCGCGGCATTGGTGGGCGAGGGGCTGACGGTCTATGCGCTTGGCCGCAGCGAGGCTCCTCTGGCAGAACTGGCATCGCGGCTGGGAGATCGGTTGCGCCCCGTCGTTGCCGACGTGCGGGACCATGCGGCCATTGCGACAGCGCTCGAAGGTGTAGAGATCGATGTTCTGGTGAACAATGCTGGGGGGCTTTCCAGCGTCCGCCCGCTGCATGAGCAGACCGCAGAGGAAACCGAAGAGGTCGTAACCCTGAATCTCACGGCGCCGCTTCAGCTCATCCGTATGCTGCTGCCCGGCATGATCGCCAGACGGGTCGGGCATATATTCAATCTCACCAGTACTGCTGCTTCGTCGGTGTTTCCGGGGACAACCGCCTATGGAGCCGCCAAGGCGGGCTTGTCGCAGGCTGGCCGGGTCCTGCGCTATGATCTGGCGGGTAGGGGCGTGAGGCTGACCGAGATTGCCCCGGGCAGGGTGGAGTCACAATTCTACCTTCAGGCCTTTGACGGGGACGCTGCGGGCCTGCAGGAGCGGATGTATACACACCAGCGTCCACTGCGTCCGGAAGATGTGGCCGCCGTGCTGGTCTGTGCGCTGAACCTCCCGCCTCATGCCGATGTGGCAGAATTGACTGTAAGCCCGACCGATCAGGCTTCGGGGGGACATGTGTATCCCGTCTTCCCCGTCTCACCAGCGTGAGCGCCATCAAGTCGCAGTAGGTGTGAGACGCGCGAGAACCGCCTCGCAGGCCGAACTCCAAGCCTCGGGCTGTCCTTTCTGTTCGAGAATGGCAAGCCCAAGCTCGGTAATCCCGCCCGGTGTCGCGAGGTCCTTCAACATCTGCTCCACCGACGAGTTGTTTTCGGCAATCATCCGACCTGCCGCAACGAAAGTCTGGGCTACCAACTGGCGCATTATCTTTTCGTCCGCGCCCTGTTTGCATCCCCAGATCATGCTTTGCCGTATGAGATCCTGCGCCCATCCGTAAATGGCAGCGTTCACCGTCGCGACCTCGAACTCGTCCTCGTTTCGTAGCGCGATGGCCGGCCCCAATCGCGCTATCAATCGTGCGGCCCTATCGACTTCAGGATAAAATACTGTGGGGCTAGCGTTGATTTCCGTTGCAGTCAGTGGCATTGCACGAACGAGACGGGCTTCAATTGCGGGGAAGCGCGAGAGCGCGACCCCGGCGCAGACAGAGATTACCACCTGTTCCTTCCTCCAGGGCAGGCCTTCCAGCGCAGAGGGCGCATCCACCGGTCTCACCGCCAGCACGACAATGTCAGCCCGCTCTGTCAACTCCCGGTTGTCTGTGCAGATGTCGAGGCCATAGAGGGCGGCCAGCTCTTTCGACTTGCCGCGTGGCGACAGCAATATAGTCTCTTCATGATCCGAGCGTATGAGGCCTGTAATCATGGAGGCCGCCAGGTGACCTACGCCTATAAACCCGATTGTCATATATTGTCCTCCCCGAGAGGTTGAGGTTCTGCCCACAACGCGTTAAAAAATGTCTCAATTGCATATATTATTGTCGACACTATCGATCGGCGACGGACTATACTCCTTATGAAGAATCAACCTGAAATTGATGATATCCGCGCTCCCGAGCTCGTCGCGGAACAAGAAACGCGCCGCTCTGCGGACAGCAGCGAGCGCGCCTATAACGCCATTCGAAAAATGCTGGTGGAATTCCAGCTGAAGCCGGAAGAGCGCATCAACGAGATGAGGCTGGCCAAGAGCCTGTCCATTTCCCGCACGCCGATCAGGGAGGCGCTTAATCGGCTTGCCTCCGAAGGTTTCGTGTCGCTGACACCCAATCGCGGATTCTTTGTCCGCAGCCTCAGCACCGAGGGTCTCATCGACCTCTATGAATTGCGCTCCATCATCGAATGCGCCGCCTTTCGCCTGATGTGCGAAAGGGCCTCCGACGAGGAGATCGGCAAGCTGAAATCCTACTGGGCGGGCATAGTCGACGGCTATCGTGACCAGCCCCCAGACGACATCCTGGTCGAAGACGAGGGGTTCCATCTTCTGATCGCCGAGCTTTCCGGGAACCCGGAAATCGTCAATCAGCTGCAGGCGATAAACGCGCGTATTCGTTTCATCCGTCGCATCCAGATCGAGCACAGCACCCACAATAACGATTTGGTCGACGCACATTCGAAGATCGTCGATGCCGCCGTCAGGCGTGCGACGAATGAAGGCGTGGACCTGTTGCGCAAGCATATCGAACTTACCGTATCCTCCACCCAGCTGGCGCTGAAGGATGCGCTGCTGAGGGTCTATTCGCCTGGCGAACCAAAGGTCAGGCAGCGTCGAACACCCCAAGTTCCTGCTTCGGATTAGAGCATAAAGAAATTGAACGCAATAGTGTCGACACTTTATTGACGTTCCCTTTATTGTCTGCTTCCATAGCGTTCATCGGCAAGAAGACCGGTCACGGCCTGCTGTACGCGATTGGATTGCAACAAAGGGGAACCGCAATGAAGATAGTTGCCGCGCTTATTCTCTCGACTGCCATGTTGGCCAGCCCAGTCATTGCGAAGGACGTGACGATTGGCCTGGCCGGTCCGATTACCGGCGCTCAGGCCTATTTCGGCACGACCTGGCATAATGGCTTCAAGCTTTACATCGACAAGCTTAACGCTGTCGGAGGCGTCAACGGGGTCAAGATCAACATCGAACAAGAAGACGATCAGGCCGATCCTCGTCAGGGCACGCTGGTCGCGCAGAAATTCTGCGATGACGACGCAGTCGTTCTTGGCCTCGTCAATTTCAATTCCGGCGTCGCGCAGTCGACGCTGCCTATCTATGAAGACTGCGCACTGCCGACCATGAGCTTCGGCTCCAACCCGTCGCTGACACAGCAGGGCTACAAGTTCATGGTCCGTCCAGTCTCCAACGACTTTGCGGGCGCATTGCTGCCAGCGGAATACGCGCTGCAGAAGCTGCATGCCAAGACCGCCGTTATCGTCAATGACAAGCAGGTATTCGGCCAGGGAATTTCCGAAATCTTCGGCAAGAACTTCGCCGACGGCGGCGGCAAGGTTATCGACACGCTTTCTGTCGCGCCGACAGACGTGGACTTCAGCGCGGTTCTCGCCCAGATCAAGACGAAGAACCCCGACATCATTTATTTCGGTGCCGTCATGCCTCAGCTGGCGCTGTTTGCCAAGCAGATGCGCGAGCAGGGAGTCAAAGCGACACTGATGGTTCCGGATGGCGGTTACACGCCCGAATTCATCTCCCAGGCCGGCCAGGCAAACGTTCAGGGCGCAACGGTAGCGGTGGCGGCCCCGCCGCTTGATGCCACTCCGGCAATCGCCGATTTTGCGGCGCAATACAAAGCCAAGTACGGCCAGGATGCGGGCCCCTATTCAATATACGGCTATGCACAGGGGCAGATCCTAGAGGCCGTGCTGAAGACTACCAAGAGCCTGACCCGCAAAGACATAAACGCGGCCTTGCACAACGTGAAAGCCGATACTGCCATCGGTCATCTCGAATTCGACGCCAAGGGCGAACTGAAGGTTGCGCCGTCCTATCTTTACAAGGTCGAAGGTGACAAGTTCACCCTGATCGGCACGAAGTAATCCTAGGGAATCGTGTGCAGGTCCATGCCCGCACACGGGAATTTCGTCGTGCGACCGTGTTCTCTGTTGTGAATGCGGTCGCCGCTTCTATCACGCCCTCTCAGGGGCAGGTGGACGGGCCTCCATGTTTGGTATCCTTATTCAACAAGTATTCAACGCTCTGACGATCGGCGCGATCTACGCCCTTATCGCCCTCGGCTACACTATGGTTTACGGTGTTCTTCGCATGATCAATTTCGCCCATGGCGAGATGTTCATGCTCGGGGCCTATGCCGCCTTTCTGGCGATTACGCTTCTTGTAGGCAATATCAGCGGTGCGGGGGCTCTGGTACTTGCAATCGTCTTCGCCATTTCCGTGATCGCCGTGGGTCTGGTCGGGGTCGGCATCGAGCGCCTCGCCCACAAACCGCTGCGTAATTCCAACCGGCTGGCGCCAATGCTCTCCTCGCTCGGTGTGTCCCTGTCCTTGGTGACGGGTGTGCAGATCCTAGCTGGTCCGCAACCGGTCGGCTTTCCGAGCTTCTTTCCGAACACCCGCATAGATATCCTAGGTGGTACCGTGACCCTGGTCCAGATCGGCATCCTCGTCGCTGCTTTCTTGCTGATGGGTGCACTCTATCTGCTGGTCAATCGCAGCCGTGCCGGCATCATTGTCCGGGCCGTCTCCGAAAATCGCTCAACGGCGCAATTACTCGGAATCAACGTCAATCTGGCGATCTCGCTCGTCTTTTTCTTCGGCCCCTTGCTCGGTGCGGCAGGCGGCATTCTATATGCGAGCTATTACGGGATCATGTCGCCCACGATGGGCGCGGTTGTTGGCCTTAAGGCCTTCACGGCCGCCATCCTCGGTGGCATCGGCTCCATCCCCGGCGCCATGCTCGGTGCCTTCATCCTCGCCTTTGTCGAAGTTGCGGGAACCGCTCTTCTACCGATTATCTCGGGCGGCCTGCTTGGTACGGAGTATCGTGACGTACTTGCATTCGTCATTCTCATTCTCGTCCTCTTGGTACGGCCCGCCGGCATTCTCGGTGAACCCGTCTCTGAGGAGAGCATGGTCTACAAGAGGGAATTCTGATGTCTGCGGTCGATACAACCGTCCAGCCTCCGTTGCGCGCCAATAGGTTGCTTTCCTTCGTCGTCATCGTTACCGCAATAGCTCTGATCGCGGTAACGCCGTTCCTGCCGAATTATTACGTGCGTGTCGCCAACGGCCTGCTGATCTACATCCTTCTCGGCATCGGCCTCAACATCGTCATCGGCTATGCGGGGCTTCTGGATCTCGGCTTTGTCGCCTTCTATGCCGTCGGAGCCTATACCTACGCGCTTCTGGCAAGCCCCCAACTCGGCTTGCACCTGCCTTTCCTGCTGATCGTTGTCATCGCGGCAGGGGTAGGCGCCCTCACAGGCATAGTGCTCGGCCTGCCCGTCCTGAAGCTCAGGGGTGACTACCTAGCCGTAGTCACGCTCGGTTTCGGCGAGATCATCCGCATTGTACTGAACAACCTTGACTGGCTGACCGGTGGTCCAAAGGGTATCGCAAGGCTCGATAAGGCGTCGATTGCAGGCATCGAACTTGCACGGCCGACGGAGATCTACTGCCTTTTGATCGTCGTCGTGCTCGCCGTCGCCTTTCTGGTCTGGCGCATGGAGAAATCCATTCTCGGCAAAGCCTGGGCGGCCATCCGCGAGGATCAAGACGCTGCGCGTGGCATCGGCATCGACACGACGAATGCCAAGCTTGCAGCCTTTGCCACCTCGGCTACGATCGGCTCGATCGCGGGCGTCATTTTCGCCGCGTCGCAGCGCTTCGTCAGCCCGGATAGCTTCGCACTGCAGGAATCCGTGCTGATCGTGCTGATGATCGTTATCGGCGGTATAGGCAATATCCTCGGCATCGTTATCGGAGCTGCGATTCTGATCCTCCTACCGGAAGTGCTGCGCGAATTTGCCGAATGGCGCATCCTTTTCCTCGGTCTGCTGATGATCGTCCTCATAATCGTCCGGCCCGCCGGGATCGTGCCGCGCGCATTCGGACCGGAAAAGCTCATCCGGGGGCTATTGGGAAAATGACACTTATCTTCGAGAAGCTACGCAAGCAGTATGGCAGCCACGTCGCCATCGATGATGTCTCGACTCGGTTCGAGCCGGGCCTCATTCATGGCATTATCGGGCCGAACGGTGCCGGAAAATCGACGCTGATAAACATGACGGCGGGGTCCTATATCGTGTCCGGTGGTGAGATCAGCCTGGACAGCAAGGTTTTGAGCGGCCTGAAGAAATATCAGATCGCCAATGCTGGCGTGGCGCGCACCTATCAGAATATCCGCCTGTTCGACCAGATGACGGTGCTGGAGAATCTGGAGGTTTGCTTCTACCCAAGCCAGATTGGCCAGGTGTGGGGGGAAATATTCTGGCCGCCGTTCGCGCAAAAGCGGCTTAGGATGCGCCGGGAGGTCTGCATGGAGCTGCTCTCCTTCTTCGATCTGCAACACCATGCAGATGCTGAAGCGGGAAGCCTGCCATATGGGCGCCAACGCATGCTTGAAATCGCGCGCGCACTGGTGATGAACCCGCGCGTCCTTCTGCTGGACGAGCCGGCCGCCGGCCTCAACCATCATGAAACCGCGGAACTGACCGCCAGGCTCGCCACGCTCAGATCGCCGGATCGCATTGTCATCGTTGTGGAACACGACATGGATCTGGTCATGAGCGTCTGCGACCGCATCGTGGTCATGCATCACGGCAAGCTTCTGTTTCAGGGTACGCCCGCGGAAGTGCAGGCAAGCTCCGACGTCCAACTCGCATATCTGGGAACAGGCAATGACATCGACGACATCAAGACCGCTGCTCAAAATCGTCGGGCTCAGCTCGGGATACGGACGCGTCGGCGTTCTTAACGCGGTCGACCTCGAAGTCGACGAGCGGGAGATCGTCGTCATCCTGGGGCCTAACGGTGCCGGCAAGACCACTTTGCTGAATTCCATTTCCGGTGTGGCGCGGGCGACAGCGGGCACGATCGAATTCGACGGAAAGAACATTACCGGCGCCCGACCGGAGCAGGTGGTGCGAATGGGATTGGCGCACTGCCCGGAAGGTCGCCAGATCTTTCAGAGGCTGACAGTGGAGGAAAATCTGATTGCGGCTCATATCGGCCGCGCTGACAGGAGTTTCGAGGCGCTTCGCAATGACGTCTTTGATCTCTTCCCCATTCTAAAGGAACGCCGCAACGGACCGGCCAGCCGTATGTCGGGTGGCCAGCAGCAGATGCTTGCTATCGGCCGCGCCCTTATGGCGGAGCCCAAGCTTCTGATGCTGGACGAACCCTCGCTCGGCTTGGCGCCGAAGATTATCCAGCAGATCTTCCACATCATCCTAGACCTCTCGAAGTCGGGCATCTCCATTCTTCTCGTGGAGCAGAACGTGCAGCTTGCGCTTGAATGCGGCGATTATGCCTATCTGCTGAATACCGGACGGGTTCGCGTTCATGGACCAGCGCAAGAACTGGCAAAACAGTCGGCCATCAGCGACCATTACCTCGGTGGCGCGACGGGGGAGACGATCCATGTTTGAGGTGGACTGGAAGACACCGCATCTCTGGCGCAAGACGGTGGCGAAGCGGGACGCGGCTCCCGCGCTGTTGGGTGACAGGCATGCAGACGTAATTGTCGTCGGAGGAGGCTTTACCGGCCTGGCGGCAGCGCTCGGCGCCCGCGACAGCGGTATGAATGTCATCCTTCTTGAAGGCAATGAGATCGGCTCGGCGGCATCAGGCCGCAATAACGGCCTCGTCATTTCGCATCACTCCAAGTCTTCTCCGTCGGAATTCGAAGCGGCCTATGGAAGGACCGTGGGGCAGCGCTATAACCGAATGGTAGCCGATGCGGCCGGTGTCGCCTTCGGGCTCATGCAGCGTTTCAAGATCGATGCGCATCAGGTGCAGGAAGGCTGGATACAGCCGGCGCATACGCAAAAGACGCTTGCCCGCGCCCGCCAGTTCCACGACGAGTGGAAGGCTTTCGGGGCTCATGTTTCCTGGCTTGACGGCGAGGAGGCGACCGCAAGGATCGGCAGCCCCTATCGTGGGGGCTGGATGGTTCACAATTCGGGGCACATCAATCCTTTCGCCATGACGATAGGGCTTGCTGCTGCCCTTGAGCGTGAGGGCGTGGTGATATTCGAGAATTCCCGAGCGTTGCGGATTGAGCGGGTCGCGGCCGGCTGGCGGGTATCTACCTCATCCGGCAGTGTCACCTCGCCGGAAGTCGTGCTCGCGACCAATGCGCTGACCGGCGATATCTGGCCAGGCCTCAAGCGCACGCTCGTCCCCGTCAAGGTGTTTCAGGCTGCGACGGCTCCGCTCTCCGCCGAACTCCGCTCGCAGGTCCTTGTTGGGAACCCAGCCGTTTCCGACATGCGCAACGATCTGCGCTATTTCCATTACGATTGCGACAATCGCCTGGTCAGCGGTGCCACCCATTCCTTCTGGTTCGATGAGGCTGAGCGTGGACGCGAAAAGGTCAGCCGGATACTAGGCAAGGCGTTTAAGGCCTTCGGCGGCGTACCCGAGGTGCAGGAATATTGGCACGGCACATTTGCCGTCGTACAAGACAGGCAGCCACGCCTCTATCGCCTTGCGCCAGGCCTGATCTTCGGTGGCGTCTATTCGGGGCGTGGCGTGGCACTGTCCATGTCGCTCGGCCAGGAGATCGGCCTCTGGGCCGCCGGTCGGCGGATGGATGCCGACATGCCGCTGCCCGTGACCGCGATGAAGCCTGTCCCTATGCACGCGATTACCGTGCAGGCGGCAAACAAGATGCACGCCTGGCACCGGCTTAAAGATCGGCTGGGCTGATAGATGAACATCAACAAGCCACCAAATCCCCGGGGGCAGCATGCGGTTGCAAGGAAATGAAGGTGAGAAATGCGATGTCGTTATGGCAGGGTGTTTCATGTGCCTGCACGTCGTCACCGATAGTGCATCGCTTTTTTCGACGATACAGCAGGTCAAGCCGAAATCAGTACCGTTAGGAGCTAGCTTTCGACCCTTTCGGTTCTTCCTCCAACTCATCAGGCTGGCATGAGCTCCCGAACTTACGGCTGCTCGCATCTGCTTGGCCAGCGTCGACCGAGTTTCGAGCGAACAACCTATCTCGTGGGAAGAAGACGGATGGCAATCGACAGAAGTGCCATATTGGGCAGGGGCATCATGGGTGTCTCTTAGTCGATCGTTTGTGCGCGGGCGGGCAAGAATGTCGGTATCTACGACAGTGATCCGGCTGCTCCTTTGATTGCTCTAATCGACCGTTCGGGAATTGAGGTTGAGTGATCGGACCGCACCTTCAGCCGGTTCAGCGCGAAGCACTCAGCCGCAGCATCTTGCAGAGGCTGACGAGACCCGCATCGTAACCGCCGGACGTCACGTCGACACAGCGCCGCAGCATGCGCTGGCGTTCGCCGGGCGACATCTCGCGCAGGCTCTGGACTTGCGCCGGCGACAGCGCGCCGCCACCGGCCCCACTGCCCGTTCCGCCGCCTGCACCACTACCTGCACCACTACCTGCACCACCACCTGCACCAGCACCACCACCGGCCGCACCGCCGCCAATACCGACACCAACCCCGGCACCGATACCGGATGCACCGCCAACGGAAGCCGTTACGCCGGCATCGATGCCGTTACCCGTATCGGCGCTCACCCCGGCATTCACACCGTTGGCACCACCGACGGAGGCATTCACATCGCGCCGAGCCCGTTGCCGCCGCTGCCCGAGCCGACGCCCGCGCTGGCATTGACGCCTCCCGCGCCGCCAACCGAAGCATTGGCCCCCGCAACTCCGCCGCCACCGCCGACATTGGCATCCGCATTCACCCCGCTCGCGCCACCCACGGAGGCGCTGACGCCGAGCCCGTCATTGGTGCTGACGCCGGCATTGATGCCATTCTCGCCACCGACGGAAAGGCCCTGCGCCACGCCGGCCGACGCAAGCGCGAGCGATGCCACCAGCGGCACGGCCACCACCAGCGATCTGACCACGATCACCGCCGCGCCCGAGCGCGGCGAAGATTTCGAAGGCCTTTCAAGCGCAATCCCGGTTGTCTGCAATCCGATTGTCTTCAGCATGGTCTCCTCCTGTCGTCACCGGCCACCAGCCGGGCGTGCAGGAGAAATCCGCATCAAGGCCCCGATGTTGCATCACTGCGCGATCACCATTGCATCTTAAATTAAGCAATCTCTAATATTTGGCCATGCCGTATCGGAACGATGCGAACCCAATCGCCATAACCGCCATCTTCATCCTTGCGCGCCGCTGTCGGAGCATGTTAGAGGCGAAGCACATCTACCGTGCCCCGTTGGCGGAATTGGTAGACGCGCCTGACTCAAAATCAGGTTCCGAGAGGAGTGCTGGTTCGATTCCGGCACGGGGCACCACTTCAATCCGATTTTAGTATCCCTTGGATAGACCTGCAGAAATTGTGCAGAAACCGCATTGTGCGCGCTGAAGCGCACCGGGTTTCCGGATGAAATCAGCCCTGTCTTTGCCGCCTGCGGCAAAAAATACTGCATCCACACGTTGAGACTGGCGCTTGGCTACTTAGATATCTGCCGTGCAAGCCTCAAAAGGAGAATGCGATGAGCGCTGAGTTCGGTCCCTATGTGCAGATGCGCAAGCTGGCGCAGCAGATGGCCATTCAATATCAGAAGGACACGAACCTCTCCCTGACGCCTCTTCTTGCCCATTTCATGGATGAGGTCGAGGTGAACGTGGCATCCGATGAATACGATCATTCCGGCTTCATGGAAAAGATCCGCGAGCCCCTGAAGGTCGATGCGGAAATGACGCTGGATGATCGCCGCAGGGAGTTTCTGAGCGCCGTCGCCGAGGCGCTTCACACCCGCATAGAAAGCCATTCACAGGCGAAGGCCCTGTCGGCCTGAAGAAGCTAAGCTTCTCTACGGCGACTGACAGGCGGCTGATAGCCGCCTCTGGCGGCCCCTATGGCCTCAAGCCGCTTCGGCGGCTGCTTCCTTGACGGTTGCGAGACTGAAGCCGTTCTTGCCGGCGGCCTTGGCGCTGTAGAGCGCCCGGTCGGCGGCGGAGAAAATATCCTTCGGCGCAACGGACGGGCCCGTGAAGGCCGCCCCGACAGAGGCACCCACTGCAATCGCTGCCCCGGCCTCGTCGACGACGAAGCCGAGTTCGCTCACCAGCCGGCGCGCCAGAATGCAGAGATCCTCCTGCGCGGCGAGCGGATGCAGAATGGCAAATTCGTCGCCGCCGATACGCGCCACCATCTCGGCATCCGGCAGGGCCGCGACGAGGCGATCGGCCGCCCGCTTGAGGCAGGCATCGCCTGCCGGATGGCCGAGCCGATCATTGACCTGCTTGAACCCGTCGAGATCAACGAGCAGAAGGCAGGCCTTTTCGGCCCGGTCGCTGGCGCACAGGGTTTCGAACGCAACTTCGAAACGGGCGCGGCTGGCAAGCCCCGTCAGACTGTCGAAATCGGCAAGATGGCGGATCCGGTCGACCATCGCCTTTTCAGCGGTAATATCCTGTTTCATCCCGAAAATGCGGACGGGAACACCGTTTGCCATCTCCACCGTCGCGGTGATGCGCATCCAGCGGGCATTGCCCTTGGCGGTGATGATCTCGGCATCGAGCGTGAAACCGCCGCCGGTGCGGATCGCCTCTTCGCGCAGGGCGTTCAGCCGCTTGCGCGATTCCTCCGTATAGAGCTTCACCGTACCCTCGCGCGAATCGGCGCCTGAGGCGAAAGATCGAAGAGTTCATAGACCACATCGGTCCAGCGCAGGGTCTCGTCCGGCAGGCTGCATTCCCACACCCCGATCCGCGCCGCCTTGAACGAGCGGTCGAAGAGACTGCGCAGCCAGAGAAATTCGGCGGAAGCCTCACCGGCCAGTCCAGCACCCAGCCCAGCACCCAGCCCATCGCAAAACCCATCGCAAAGCCCAGCACCCAAACCAGCGCTCAGCCCAGCACCAAGCCCGGCTGCCAGCGGCACGTCGAACGCCATGTCGGTGGCGATCCGGACCATGTGATCGGCGCTCAGCGGCTGTATCAGCCCGGCATCGACCATTTTCACCGGCGAGGGCTCACCCGCGTCCGATCCATTCGACAGGCCCGCTGCCGATAGTCCCGAATTCCGATGTCCGGCAGTGAAGCGATGCAGAAGGCGGCGGCTGAAAATCGAGATCATGTCGGTTCCTGACGGTCCGGCTGTCATGCCGGCTACGCTATCATGACTTTAAAAGGTTTAGGGAATGTTCCAAGTATAGCCGGGTAGGAAAAATGCCGGTTCCCTCAACGAAAACGAGAAAAACGCCCTGAAAAGCCCGCAAAGTCACGGAAAGTTTCCACCCTGGAAACAGTCTGCGGCGTCTGCACGGATTTACACATTCCCGGCATCTGCTTTAAGAGCCTCGGGATGGCCGGCGTCGCAAGACGTCGCCGCGCGCAAAATCGGTCCGCAACGGCGTCTGAACGACCAAGGAAACACAGATGGCATTCACGGCAACCCTTTCCCGCTCGAACGCAGGCGCGACCTATTCGGCCATTGTCACGGTCGGCATGGCGCTGATCATCGGCGGCGCGCTCTGCTTCGAACATATCGGCGGCTACCTGCCCTGCCATCTCTGCCTGATCGAACGGAACCCCTACTACTTCGGCATCCCGCTCGGCATCATCGCCTTCGCTGCTTCCGTCTATTCGCTTCCCGCCTGGATTACCCGCGTGCTCCTCGTCGTCATCGGCGTGATGATGCTGGTCGCGCCGGCATCGGCGCCTATCACGCGGCGTCGAATGGGGCTTCTGGGCAGGCCCGTCGAGCTGCACCAGCCCGGCAGGCCCGGCAACCACAAATGCCGGTAGCCTGCTTTCGACGCTGAATGCCGTGCATGGCCCGCAATGCGATCAGGCTGCCCTGCGCATCCTCGGCATCTCGCTGGCTGGCTGGAATGTCGTGGCCGGCGTCGTGCTCGGCGCACTCGCCTTCATCGGCGCGAAAAGGCTGCCTGAGCCAAGGGCGCGCAGATAAATTCAGGCACCGGCTCTGCGCGGGTGCCTGACGTCGCAGCGCCTCCGGCAGAAAAGCTTACGGCTGAAGCTCGGTATCCCAGTAGAGATAATCCATCCAGCTTTCGTGCAGATAGTTCGGCGGGAAGAGCCGGCCATTGTTGTGTAGATCCTGCACGGACGGCGCATAGGGATGCTGGTGCGGGAACATGCCGGCCTGCTTGGGCAATTTGCTGCCCTTGCGCAGATTGCAGGGCGAGCAGGCCGCAACGACATTTTCCCAGGTCGTCTCGCCGCCATGGGCGCGCGGGATGACATGGTCGAAGGTCAGTTCGTCACGCTCGCCACAATACTGGCACTCGAACTTGTCGCGCAGGAACACGTTGAAGCGTGTGAATGCGGGATTTCGTGTCGGCTGCACATAGGTTTTCAGGCTGACGACGCTCGGCAGCTTCATCGAGAAGCTGGGTGAACACACAGAATGTTCGTATTCCGCGATGATGTTCACACGGTCAAGGAAGACCGCCTTGATCGCGTCCTGCCAGGACCATAACGACAAGGGATAATAACTCAGCGGCCGGTAGTCAGCGTTCAAGACGAGCGCCGGCAGGGCCTGCGGGGAGACTGCAATCGTCAAGTGACGCTCCTACCCGATTCGGCATCTGTCCTTCTATATTAGGTCCGTTGTTACAGGATTGTGAAGCCCTATTAATTCTGCGCAGTAGATTGATAAGCTTTCACGCAATGGGTGTCACGTTTCGACGCATCGAAGCGCCGTAATAGGCCCAGAAAAGCCGGGCGGCGACAGCCCGCCAAGGCTGCCAGCCTAGCGCAATCTCAGACAGCATCTTGGCGCTCGGTCGCTCCGCAAGATCGAAGGCATGCGCAACGGCCGCCTGCAGCGCCACGTCGCCGGCCGGAAAGAGATCCGCATGCCCGCCGCAGAACATCAGATAGACCTCAGCCGTCCACGGCCCGATCCCCGGCAGCGCCGTCATCCGCTTCAATGCCTCGGATGTCTCGAGCGTGGCGACGGCATCAAGATCGAAATTCCCCTCCTCGATCGCTGCTGCGAGCTTCACAAGCGTCGAGGCCTTGGCGCGCGACAGGCCGAACGTGGCCGCGACGGCAGGATCATGTGCAAGATAAGTGGCGGGCGTCACCGGCCCCGCCGCCACAATCCGCCCCCAGATCGCATCGGCGCTGCGCGCGACACCATCTGCGACACGATGATCGAGGCAAGCCCGGAAAACCCAGGCTCGGACAGCCGGAGCGGCACCGGCCCCGCGGCGTCCACGACCCGGCCGAGACGCGGATCGGCCATCACCAGTGCGGCAAGCCCCTCGTCGATATCGGCCGTGCCGCGAATGGTTCTCGTCCCGTCGATCGCAGCCGCCATTGACTATCACCCCCTGCCCACACCTACCCACTGGCCACATGGCCATTACCGGCAAACCATGGCAGAAGAAGCCATGTCCGCACCTCACCCCGATACCCCGATCTTCCGCTTCGCGCCAAGCCCGAATGGCCTTCTGCATCTCGGCCACGCGCTTTCGGCTCTGATGAACCACGACATGGCGAAGGATCAGGGCGGACGGCTTCTGCTGCGCATCGAGGATATTGATCTCACCCGCTGCACGCCCGCTTACGAAGAGGCGATCTACCGCGATCTCGCCTGGCTCGGCATCGAATGGGAAAAGCCCGTCCGCCGCCAGTCGGAGCATTTCGATGCCTATGCGGCAGCCCTCGAAAAGCTCGATGCGATGGGCCTGATCTATCCCGCCTTCCTGACCCGCGGCGAGGTCAAGGCGAAGGTCGCCGCCCATGAAGCCGGCGGCGAAACATGGCCGCGCGATCCGGACGGCTCGCCGCTCTACCCGCCGGATGACCGGCAGCGCAGCGCGGCTGAACGCGAAAAGCTGATCGAATCCGCACCCGCCATGCCTTCCGGCTCGACATGGCAAAGGCGCTGCAACGAATACCGGCCCCGCTCTTCTGGACAGAGACGGGCAACGGCGCATCCGAAATGATTGCGGCCGATCCGGCGCTCTGGGGCGACGTCATCCTGTCACGCTCGGATGCGCCGTCGAGCTACCATCTGTCCGTCACGGTCGATGACGCGCTACAGGGCGTCACCAATGTCGTGCGCGGGCGCGATCTATATGCCGCAACCTCGGTCCACCGTCTCCTGCAGGAACTGCTCGGCCTGCCGCAGCCGGTCTATCACCATCACCGGCTCCTTTTCGGGCCGGACTGGAAAAAGCTGTCGAAGAGCGAGGGGTCAACGGGTCTCGCCGCGCTGCGCGACGACGGCCTTCGGCCGCTCGACATTCGCCGGCTCACCGGCCTCTGAGGTCTTCTGCACTGCAAGCGGCTTTTGCCCGCGCCGAAAACGGTTGAACACCGAATAGATCTGGTACTTCATCAGCGCCGCGTTGAACTCGGCCCCCAGCATGAAGATCACGCCGACCATATAGAGGAAGACCAGCACGATCATGATCGAGGCGAGGCCCGCATAGGTCGCGGCGTAATTGGCGAATGTCGCAAGATAGGTGGCAAAGCCGAAGCCGAACAGCGTCCAGAGCGCGATCGTCAGGATCACGCCGGGCAGGATGTCGATCAGCCGACGCGCCCGGCCGGCAGCCATTTATGCGAGGCGAGCAGCCCGATCAGCAGGATCAGCGCCGTGCCGATCAGGCCCCAGTTGGCCGCAGCATTGAGATCGCTGATCAGCCAGGGAAACCGCGTCTGCGCAAAGCGCGAGGCGACGGGCACGGCAAGAAGCACGATACTGATGACGGCAAACATGATGACCGCGATCACCACATAGCCGAGACTGGCAAGACGCGTGACATACCACGGCCGGTTCTCGATCACCCGGTAAGCGCGGTTGAGCGAGATGCGCAGCGCCTCGACGCCGTTGGAGGCGAAATAGGCGGCCGCCAGAACCGAGATCGTCAAAGCCCGCCGCGCGGCATCTCGATCACCCGCTGGATTTCGGTTGCGATCGGCTGGGCGATATCGGCCGGCCATGTGTCGAACATCAGGTGGATCGCCGTCTGCGAAAAGCCGCCGGCACCGAGAAAACCGGCCAGCGCCGTACCGAAAATCAGGAACGGGAAGAGCGCCAGAAGCCCCGACAGCGCCACATGGCTCGCCATCGCCCAGCCGTCATCCTCGGCGAAATGCCAATAGGCATCCCACACGACCTTGAAGGCCAGCCTGTACCATCTGACGGGGCGGTTTTCTTCCGGCAATGCCAACTCCGTTTCGATCTCCGGGCAAATGTGACCTGAAGGCTCAGTTTCGTTGCAAGTTCGTTACAAGGCGGTTTGTGATCTCCCGGCGAATATGGGAGGAACATTGCCAGTTTTACAGGTTCGCCACTTTTACAGGTTTGGTTGCAGAGGGAAATCCGTAATGACCGATAGAGGAAGAACGATCATCGTCACCGGCTGTTCCTCCGGTATCGGCGCTTATTGCGCCCGCGCGCTGAAATCCGAGGGCTGGCGGGTCTTTGCAACCGTCCGGCGCGAGGAAGACA
The DNA here is from genome assembly GCA_902167985.1 of Shinella sp. UYSO24. Lineage (GTDB taxonomy): Bacteria > Pseudomonadota > Alphaproteobacteria > Rhizobiales > Rhizobiaceae > Neorhizobium. Next base: position 2,728 of record CABHNZ010000037.1, on the reverse strand, counting down.
GGACCGGCCTCGAGGCAGACGGCATCGAAACGCTGCTGATGGATTACACGAAGCCCGAGACGATCGCCGCCCTCGTCGATACGGTGACGGAGCGCACCGGCGGCAGGATCGACGCGCTGTTCAACAATGGCGCCTATGGCCAGCCCGGCGCGGTGGAGGATCTGCCGACCGATGTGCTGCGCGTGCAGTTCGAGACCAATTTCTTCGGCTGGCATGAACTGACCCGCCGCGTCATCCCGCTGATGCGCAAGGCAGGCAGCGGGCGCATCGTCAACTGCTCGTCCATCCTCGGCCTCGTGCCCTATCGCTATCGCGGCGCCTATACGGCGTCGAAATTCGCGCTCGAAGGCCTGACCGTGACGATGCGGATGGAGCTGGAAGGTTCGGGCATCCATGTGAGCCTCATCGAACCCGGCCCGATCGCCTCCAAATTCACCGCAACCGCGCTCGCAAAAGTCCACGAGAATATCGATATCGCGGCCTCTGCCCACGCCGCGCAATACGAAAAGCAGTTGCGACGGCTCGATGGCCGCGGCCCGGTCAATCGCCACAAGCTCGGCCCGGAAGCGGTACATGCGGTCCTTGTCGAAGCCTTGACCGCCGCGCGTCCGAAGCCGCATTATCTGGTGACGAAGCCGGCCAAGCAGGGCGCATTCTTAAAACGGCTTCTGCCGGCCGATCTCTTCTACCGGCTGATGCGCCGCATCGATTGACGGTCGGGGAGGACCGCAGGCCCATGTCGAGTTTCACCGCCGTCATTGCCTTGATCGTCATGGGCCTCGTCGTGCTCGTGCTGATCCGCGGCCTCTACAACATGATGAAGGGCCGCGACGCCAACACTTCCAACAAGCTGATGCAGCTGCGCGTCATGCTGCAGGCGATCGCCGTCATCCTGATCATGCTGACGCTCTGGATCACCGGCGGCGGCCGCCCCGGCTGAACCCCGGCTGAAACTAGACATTCGAGACCACCTGAAAGACCGATAAGAGATGGTAAAACTCAACAAGATCTACACCCGCACCGGCGATGACGGCACGACGGGGCTGGTCTCCGGCCCGCGCCGGGAAAAATTCGACCTGCGGGTCGAGGCCTATGGCACGATCGACGAGACCAATGCGACGGTCGGCATGGCAAGGCTGCACACGGCCGGGCTTGCCCCCCTCGATGCCATGCTGCTGCGCATCCAGAACGATCTCTTCGATCTCGGCGCCGATCTTGCCACACCCGATGACGGTAAGCCTCCGGAATACGAGCCGCTGCGCATCGTCGCGGCACAGGCGACCCGGCTGGAAGAAGAGATCGACGCGCTCAACGCCAATCTCTCGCCGCTCAAGAGCTTCGTCCTGCCGGGCGGCTCGCCGGCGGCCGCCTATCTTCATCTCGCCCGCACGGTGTCGAGAAGGGCCGAGCGCCAGATGGTCGAACTGTCGCGACAGGAACCGGTCAGCGCCGCCGCCCTCACCTATGTCAATCGTCTCTCCGACTTCCTCTTCGTTGCGGCCCGCGCCGCAAATGACGATGGCAGGGCAGACATATTGTGGGTTCCCGGCCAGCATCGCTGACCCGCCCCGGCGCGCGCTTGCCCTCGCCCGCGTCGCCGGCGCATGTCTCCCCGCGTGGCCAGCGCATGTCTCTATGAGAAAACGACAAGCCTGCGACAGTGAATGCACGTTGTATTCGTGCAAAAAATGCGTATCCATGTCGCCAACTGACAAATGAAAACATGGCCGATGTCGCATTTTGCGGCTTGAATTTCAGTCAAGGAAGGACCCGATGAAGATCCTCGTACCAGTCAAGCGCGTGGTCGATTACAATGTGAAGATCCGGGTCAAGCCGGATGGTTCGGGTGTCGAGCTCGCCAACGTGAAGATGTCGATGAACCCCTTCGACGAGATCTCGGTGGAAGAGGCTCTGCGGCTGAAGGAAAAAGGCAAGGCAGAGGAAGTGGTCGTCGTGTCGATCGGTCCGGCCAAGTCGGAAGAGACGCTGCGCACGGCACTCGCCATGGGCGCCGACCGCGCCATCCTGATCGAGACCGAAGAAACGGTCGAGCCGCTCGCCGTGGCAAAACTCCTCAAGGGCGTCGTCGATGCCGAACAGCCGGGCCTCATCATCGTCGGCAAGCAGGCGATCGATGACGACAGCAACCAGACCGGCCAGATGCTGGCAGCGCTTCTCGGTTCCGCTCAGGCAACCTTTGCCTCGAAGATCGAGATCACCAGTGACAAGGCTGCCGTGACCCGCGAAGTCGATGGCGGTCTGCAGACGATCGAAGTCAAGCTCCCGGCCGTCGTCACCACCGACCTGCGTCTGAACGAGCCGCGCTATGCGTCCCTGCCGAACATCATGAAGGCAAAGAAGAAGCCGCTCGACAAGAAGACCCCTGCCGATTTCGGCGTCGATGTCTCGCCGCGCCTCAAGGTGCTGAAGACCGAGGAGCCGGGCGGCCGCAAGGCTGGCGTCAAGGTCGGAAGCGTTGACGAACTGGTCGGCGCGCTGAAGACCGCCGGCATCATTTGAACCGCCCGAAGAGCAAGGAGTTACATAACATGGCCATTCTTCTTCTGGCAGAACACGACAATGCCACACTCTCCGACCAGACGGCGAAGACGCTGACCGCAGCGGCTCAGATTGGCGGCGACGTCCATATCCTCGTTGCCGGTGCAGGCGCCAAGGCTGCTGCCGATGCTGCTGCAAAGCTCTCCGGCGTCTCCAAGGTGCTTCTGGC
>CABHNZ010000036.1 GCA_902167985.1 Shinella sp. UYSO24 | reverse complement strand
TTGACACGGTCTGCCATATTCTGCGACGACACGAAAATCAGGTGCGAAACTCGAAAAGAACTCGGGAATTTTGCGATATGCAAAAGCCGCCGTCGGGCTACCCTTTACAGCTTGCAATTCTTAGAAGCTTCGCAACCAAGCATCCAGCGCTTCGCTTAATAGATCGACGATGCGACGTATACGAGCGTTGGTTCGGACTTCTTCGTGCATAACGAGCCACATCGGCATCAAGGGCAGTTTAAGCCCAACATTTATTGGTTCGAGCGATGGCTGAGCGGATGCTAAGGGCACTTGTGCGAAAGCAAGCCCGGTTCCGGCCATCAACAGGTGCCACGACACCATTTGGTCGTCGCAACGGATGGGGAAATGATCACGCGTCAAGTTTAGCCCATTTGAAGCGAATGCCTTGAGAATGCCCTCATCACGATCAAAGCCGATGATATCGTGGTCTGCAAGATCGTCAGTCGTCATTGGACGACCTCGGCGAGCTAGATAAGATGTTGCCCCGAATAAGCCTATTGGTATCTGGCCGACTTTACGGGCGACTAAGGCATTTTGCGATGGATCGGCCATGCGGATGGCAATATCTGCATCCCGCCGAAGAAGGTTCTGTGTGGAATCGCTAGCAACGATCTCGAGCTGAATATTCGGCTCTTCAATACGCAAAGCTGCAATGATCGTTGGCAGCACCAAATTGGCGACGACCATTGACGCGGTTACCCTGACGGTGCCCGCAAGTTCCTGCGCGTGCCCGCTCGCCTTGAGCGCAAGCGCGTCGGCTGCCATGTCCATCCGCCGGGCGTCGTCCGCAAGAGCCACCGCAGCATCTGTCGGCTCCAACCCGCGGACTGAGCGCGTAAACAAGGAAACACCGAGCGCAGTTTCCAATTCGCGGATATGTCGGCTTAGGGTCGGTTGCGTTGACCCGGTCTGCGCTGCAGCGCTCGATAGGGAGCCAGTATCAAGGACAGCAGCAAAGGAGCGGAGTAAGGCCCAATCCAATCTATTCATTTTCGAATTTCCCCCATCCAAAATTCAACCGTTTCCATACACTAGTAAATACTCAATCTAGTTCTCGCCAATTACGGAGATGCAACTATGTTGAAAAACGAGACCGACACACTGACAGCTTTGCTTCGCTTGGAAGGGGCCATGACACTACTGGTTGCCGTCGCGGCCTACACCCACTCCGGTGCAAGCTGGTGGATGTTCGGAGTGTTGTTTCTTGCGCCGGACATCTCGATCGCCGGCTACACAGCAGGCCGGAGAGTAGGAGCGGCCGTCTATAATGTTATGCACTGGTATGGCCTGCCATTAGCCGCGATCGCTGCCGGCATCTTTTCAGGTTCTGAAACAATGGTTGATGTCAGTCTGGTTTGGGTCGCCCACATCGCGTTCGACAGGATGCTCGGATACGGCCTTAAGTATGCTGATGGCTTCGGCGTAACACATCTCTCCACGTTAGCGCAAAAGTAGGCCACCTACGCTACTTTGGTATAGGCCGAGCGATGTGGTCGGTAGACTGTGGACGTTACTAAGGTTGTCGCGAAAATCCTAAGTTTTGCGACGGCGCAAAATAGCTTTTCGCTTCTCACCCGTAAGTCGTTGATCTGAATCGACATTAAGGCGAAAGCAATCGTGTCGCAAAAGTCAGATGCAAAAATCTGGATTTTGCGACAAAGTTTTGCAACGCTTCCACCGCAAAACCTTCGCATGGACAGGTCAGCAAGGAAAGGCTATGTTATCATGAGGTATTACTACGTGATAAAAGGTATGCATATGGCAACTTCCCTCAAGATTGACGACCGCTTGAAAAGCCGCGTCCAACAGCTCGCTAGCCAACGTCGACGTTCGGCGCATTGGATTATGCTCGAAGCGATCCAGCAGTATGTTGACCGTGAGGAAGCGCGCGAGAGCTTTAAGCAGGAAGCTTTGGCGTCTTGGGAGACCTATAAGGAAACCGGCAGGCACCTCACTGGGCAAGAAGTCCGCACCTGGTTGGACACTTGGGGCACCGATGATGAAAAGGCTATGCCTGAGTGCCACAAGTAATCATTACAGAAGGCGCGACCGTGGGGTTGGCGCGCTGCCGACGGTTCCTATCCTTGAAAGCCCCGGAAGCCGCCAAACGGGCCGGTCAGGCTATCGAACGGCAATTCCTCCTGCTGGAAAATACACCAGATATAGGCCGGCCCCTCCCCGAAATGCCGGAACTGCGCGAACTAGTGATAGCGTTTGGCGATTCCGGCTATGTCGCGCTGTATCGTCATGAGCCAGCCGACGATACAGTTTATGTGTTGGCTTTTCGGCATCAAAAAGAAGCGGGATACTGAGTGGCGCAAATATTAAGATTTTTGCAACACAGACATACCTTATCGGTGACCCGCACCGCTGACCTGCCAATCGGACACTTTCATGAACCGTTGTCCGGGAGTTGGAAGGCTATCTAGCTCCCTTCGTCCATTCTGGACGTTTTTGTCAAACCATTGTATTCTTCGGCCCCGACGACTGATGCAGAGGGCCACTATGACCGATACGCCGCAACCTCGTTATGACTTTCGCCAGGAACCGGACGGCACATGGACCGTCTTCGATACGTGGGTCAAGCCGCCGCGCGAGGGGCGGTTCCTGATCGGTGCAAAGCAGGATAAGGCGGTGGAGTTGACGCGCCGTATGAACGCCCTGCAACCTTTGCCCAACCTCCTGAACCCATGAACCCGATCCCGGATTTCATTTCCGAGCTGGTCAGGGCCGCCAATGAGATCGCGAGGCTTTCGGAGTTCGAGCGGGCGCGGCTCCTCGACCGGGCCTACACCATCATTCGCGATCTGCGGCGCCGCACACGCACCGGACCCACGGATTTCAGCCGCGATCCGCTGGTTGATATCATGACAATGTCACGTTCCGTGGTAATGTTTAGCAACGATGAGGTCAAACAGGAGTTGTTATCAGCAGCGGCCATGATACGGGCGCTGAAGATCGTTCTCGACACCCAGCTTAACGGGTTGGAGGAGGAAACGGAATGACCGGCGCATCATGCCCTGAATATTGCCCCGTCGCCCAAGAGATCCGAGATTGGGTTCGAGACTGGCAGTATATGTCCGATGTCGAAGCCAGGGAGCTGCTGATGGTCGCCGCTGAGGCATTGGAGCAACAACACGCAATCCTCAAATTCGTGCTGACTTCGGGAGATTGCCCGGAAGGACACGCATAGCGCCGGTTTGCGCGCTCTTGTTTAACCTCTGTTTACCGGGTTGTGTAAGGCTCGTCGTCGCGCGATGAGTTTTGCGTTCGCGCGCACCGGCTTTTCTGCTAAACTACCGGTATAACGCACCTATTTGACCGGGTAACTGGCCAGCTACATCGCCAGACGCCGGGATCGATCGTATTTCCGGCCTGTGACGATCTATCCGACGGGTCGCCTCACGCAGCCATAAACATAGGTATACGAGGAGGATGGCGGTAGAGGGCTTTGACGGGGCATCCCTCTACCGCACAGCCTCAGGTGGCGTGCCGGAAGACCGTTCACGAGTCCGGCTGCTGATATGATTGGTAGCCCCGTAACCACGCATCGTACAGGTCTTGTTCTTTATGGCGCAGATAAGGACACTCATCTGCAGTCAGCCGCTGCATCGCGCAGGCACGGCCCTGATCGTAGGCCGTTGCCATGCTGACTAAAAACCTCTGATTGCCGATCTCGATCGGTTGATGCCGGTCGTCGGACATTCCCGCCCCTCGATATGTCCTTTCTCACGCATATATCCCATGTGTAGGTTTGGAACAAATGCACTTTGCGTGAAGGCAGTCAGGGCATTTCGATATGACTACGTCGCGGATGGAATACAGCATCCAGAGCCTTCATCACAGCGAACGCCTGGGAGTGAACGGCCTTGTAAAATATGAGGGTCTTGGCACGCCTGCGTTCCAGGAGCCCCGCCTCCCGCAACACCTTCAAATGCTGCGAGACCGTTGCCTGGGCCAGATCAAGCTCAGCCGCCATTGCCGTAACAGAAGCCTCTTTTCTGCTCAGCACATGGCGCATGATCCGCAAGCGGATCGGATTGGCCAAAGCAATCAGCACGGCCTGTTCGTCCAGTTCGCTCAAGCTTGACTGCGGCATGATGTTCTCCCGGACATTCATGCAACATGATACAGCGCGGAACAGTTAACGTCCTGTTAAGAAAGTATAGTTTCCCGTTACCCCTGTATTATCAGGGGTGGCTATAATGTTGAACCTGCAAAAAATCAGGATTGTCAGAGATGATGTCTATTATTCGTTCGCCAAGCGTTCTATTTTTAATGCTAATATTAGCATGAGCTGACTTTAAGCAATTTAGCGTCGCCTGGAGAGCAACACGCCATGAGGCAGCGCTTGCTATTGTCTACAGATCGCAGGGCGTCTTAACATCAAGGGCGTCGGCCTCTTTAAAGGCGTTGATGCCGACCGGCTAACTCCATAGCTGGGTCGGCTTCTGCCGTAATCGTTCCGTCACTTTTAATGGCGAGGGCCGCGAGCTTCCGCAACTCATCGGGAGTGCCAATGCCCTGTCTATAGTATTCAAACACGTAGACGGCCAAGCGTCGGGCAACGCCGCCTCCCTTGTCGATGCCGAGATCAGCACAGGCCGCATCGAAAGCGGCCTGGCATGCCGTCAGTTGTGAGGAGGTAAGAGGGAGGTTGGCTTCGCGCAGATGGTCAGTCAGCATGTCGCACCCGTATGAAAAAAGCGATTTCTATTAAGGGGCTTTGAAAAGGGATGGCACGCTAAGGGCAGCGACCATCCAATTTTCAGTGCTATCACTTCAGAGCAAGGATGCCCTTGCTTCCATATAGATAATCTCGCCTGCTCCAAAAGAAAGGCCCGATGCGAGCTTTTGGAGAAGCACCGGGCCGTTCCTCGTTAGCTTTTGGAGTCCCTAACACGAGCAACCTATTCGACGGACGTGCTATGTCAACGGAAAAGGCCCGGCTGATCAGAACCGGGCCTTCTGTCTAGATAATGGGGCTATCCAAACATGTTGCAGAAGTGAAAGACTTCCGACAGCTTTGCAAGTTAGCGATATACGATTACCTGTCAAGTTACAGCGTGGTAAGAATTGGCCTCATAAGCGCCTGCTGTTTTAACGACCCACATCCCCAAAGACGGCCTCGATCGTCTTTACCAGCGTGATGGCATCCGGATGATCGACGCTGTAGAAGACCTGGTGCCCCGATCGGCTGCGCGTGACCAGAAGAGTATCCCGGAGTTTGGCGAGATGTTGCGAGGTTGCGGTCGGCGAATAATCGATCCGCGCAGCAATGGTCGTGACCGACAAAGCGCCGTCGCGCAGGAGATGGCGAAGAATTAGGCGGCGCGTCGTGTTTGCCAACACCGCGAAGACCATCTCCTCGTTCAGTTTTCTGGATCGATACTGATGCAACACATCCTCCCTTTGCTCACCTGACGTTGTAAATTGGGGCCATTAAGCGATAGTCAATTCGGAGTAGGAAGAATGACTATCGCTCGCAAATCGGGGGCCAGGATGGCTGAAGAGCCGGAACAGCGACAATCCCAACGTCACCGCACGCTTCTCGGCGGCAAAATCGTCTTCAATGCCGGTCGCTCCGTGCTTGACGCTGTTGTGCGCAACCTGTCGGAAACCGGCGCGCGTATCCAGACGGAGAATGCCCTTGCGCCGCCTCCGGCGTTCCGGCTGGACCTTGCTGATGGTCGGTCCTTTGAATGCGTTGTGGTCTGGCGCGCGACGGGCAGCCTCGGCGTGCAGTTTGTCGGGTAAGTGTTCCGTCGAAAGGAACCAATCCGGCTTCGATCGCATTCTGTGATTTCAAAGGCGTAGGAGACGGCTGATGGCGCGGAATATCGAGGCCGAAATGGATGAACTTAAGGCTCAGTTGGCGGCGCTGAAAACGACGTTGGCCCAGACGACGGGTGACGCAATCAGCAACGCTGCCGACACCATCGCACCGAAAATCCGTAAGGCGTCCAGAGCCTTGCAGAGTGAGGCGGTAGCCGTGCGCGACGTAGTACGGGAAAACCCCGGAGCCACCACGGGCGCCGTTGTCGCCATATTGGCGGTCAGCGCCATGCTGGCGTGGCTGATCACTGATAACAGTCGTCCGCGCTGGTACTGACGCCGTTTCCGGATTTCGCCCCGGTTCGGCAACAACATGGTGATCCTGCATCTGTCATCTGGTTCTCTGATCGCCGCCAAGCAGGCGTACCCGCCTGGCGGCTGGGGCTGAGCAACAAAAAATCCTGTAGGCAAGTGAGCAGCGCAGGCCTGGGACTGCAAGGAGCGCCACCAGTGGATCAACCGTCGAGGCGATTCTTTAACAGAGCTTGATGCGTCTCATCTTCATCGATGAGACATTCACGAATACGCGTCTGACAAAACTCGCCGGATGGTCGGCCATGTGAAGTCGCTTTGCCGCCTATACTCCGTCGGGAAATAGAAGTCGCAGACCTTCATTACCAAACTTCGCTTCTGCATGTCTTCGACGATGGCGGTTATGCTGGCGACAAGCTGAGCAAGATCGGGCCCTGGACGATTGAAATCATCAAGCGCTCAGACAAGGCGAAAGGCTTTGAGATCCTGCCGCGTCGATGGGTGGTCGAACGACCTTCGCCTGGCTTGGAAGATGCCGCAGACTGGGAAAGGATGTCGAAAGATCTATCGCCTCAGCCGAAGCGTGGATCATGATCGCCCACGTTCACCTGATCACCCGACGGTTGGCGAGGTATGGATATCGTTCAAGGCTTTTCGAGTCCGACTCTAAGATGCATCAACCCAAGAGGCCGCGCGATCTCTCGCCCGGCCTCTTGAAGTTGCTTACCAAACGTGGCTAGCGTGGGATTATCACTTTTTGAACTTGTCGTAATCAAGCTTCGGCGCCTTAGAGAGGGCATCCTTGTTGGTGTCAACATAAGCCTTCCAGGTGCCGTTGTCGTTGTTCAACGCTACGGACGCCGGATCGAGCACGACATAGCTGGTACCCATCCCAAGGAAGCCGCCGACGCTGGCGACGATGCCGATAACCGACTTTCCGTCGCCGATCACCACATCGGAAATCTCACCGATTTCCTCGTTCTGCTTGTTGTAGATGTCTACGCCAACAAGCTTGGACGTGACCAGGTCGGTATCCTTGATTTCCACGTACTTCAGCGGCATCGTTGCAGCCGTACCCATGGTGATGCCCGGGCCAACCATCGTTGCATCAGAGCCTGCGGCGGCCGGAGCGGCGGCCTGCTGAGCGTAAGCAGCACCGGTCAGGGCGACGAAAGCGACGGTAGTGGCAATAATCTTCTTCATGGGTTTTCCTCGTATTTTCTTGGTCTCCACGTATATTCGTGGTGCCCAGAAACGGCCCGAAAGCCGAATAGTTCCAGCTACGATAATCTCTTCGGGGAGTGTATCGGAGCTGGCTGCACCAGACGCGGCAAAGCCTCAAATGACCAGCAGGTAACCTCTTAACGTGGAAAGGAAGGAACGGCATGCTCAAGACCAATACTCGTCAAGCGCATTGGCGTCGGGCAAACCCGGCGAAATACGATGCCCATCTGGCCGTTCAGCGAGCCGTGAAAGCAGGTGAGCTAGAAAAGCTGCCGTGTGAGGTTTGTGGAGAGTACGCCGTCGATGCTCACCATGACCACTACGACGATCCCCTAAGGGTCAGATGGCTCTGCAGACGGCACCATACCAGGCTCCACCATTACGGCGAGGATATGTTTCCGATCCGATCGGCATGATCATCATCAATCATTTGCCCCGCTCGCTGCTGCCGACGCTCCTTCCGCTTCCTCTGCACGATTAGGAATGACTGGCGCGCATTTATGCGATCACTTTCGCTGACCGGCTCGATCGCCTCACCATTAACCTCATGTCGATAGGCATCCGGCTGAGCAGAGGCGAACAGATACCCCGCGCTATGAGCGTAACGACGAAGCGCCTTTCGCAACTCCTTCGGTGACGCATCCGGCCGCAAGAGCGTCTCTATCTCGGCACCAACCCCGACCCTGAACGGCAGCACAAGATCGCCTTCAACCTTCGGCAAAACCGCGATCGGGACAGTCAGCATGGCCTCAATCACTTTTGCAGCCTCCAACGTGTAGCGGTCAGCTTTGACTGGCCCACGAGAAACTTTCCACGCGGTCGTTGTTTTGTGATTGCGTTCTTCTACGACGCTGGGGCTTCTCTCGCTCACTGAGCCTTCTCCGGTCCTGGCACAACGATTGTGCATTTCTGCTCTTTACCCGCCTTTGCGGCAGAGGCACGGCAATCTGCCAAAGCATCCTTATTCGCGATGACGAGCCTGTCCGCTTCTGCCACGCGCCGGACCGTCGCAGGATCAGCGGACGTCATGAGCGAGACGCCAGCATTCCAAACACTCTCACCCATCACGAGTGCGGCGACACGACTATCGGCCGAAAACGGCAGAAAGCGCGGCACGAAGGCCAAAAGAAACGCCCCCACGACGACGCCAACCCCGGTCGCCACCCACATCCGGAAATCCTGATCCTTGCGATGCAGAGCGCTTTTGTTGTGCGAGGCCAGCACATTGCTGATGCGCTCGAGATCGGACGCCCTGTTCTCAAGCTTCTGCGCCGCCGATCGCACCAAGCCCTCGCCGCTGCGCTCGAGGACGCGAGCATAGTGCTCGGCACCCTGCCGGAGAACCGGCGCTGATGGATCGCCTGCAGATGCTCGCCCACGACGGTAAGCTGCTGCGTGATGCGGCCCAGCTCGGCACTGTAATCGACGGTAGCCCCCTGCCGCTCCAGCTGGTCGAAGGCAGACTCGACACCCTTGCGGATCGTCGTCATTTCCCGGCCGAGATCGGCGGCCAGGTCCTCGACCGTATCGCGCAAGGCCTCGAACGCGGCCGCCGGATCGCCGGCATCATCCTCGTCGTGGAACGCTTCTGGCTCCATGTCCTCGGGATGGTGATTGCGATCATCGTCCGTCATGCCGTCTCGTCCTTCTATCGTTCAAGCCCCATGCTCTGGCTGCGGCCCTGGGTCAGCTGCCGCTCCATCTCGTGGCTTATGGTCTGATCACGACCGATATAGTTGATCCCCATCTCCTGGGCGCGATTGCGCAGGGTCGTTTCAAGCTGCGGGTCACCGCCAAGACGCTGGCTCATCCCACGCATTTCCGCATCGACCTTACCCCGCGCCTCGTCATTGTTCCAACCCCGAAGCTCCTGACGCTCGGAGCGAAGTTCGTTCCAGCGCTCGATAAAGCGATCGGCCCGCACATTTGGGTCGGCCTGCAGGGCGCGTTCCCGGTCCATGCCGGCAACGAGCTGGCCCACACGCTCGCGGCCGGAAAGCTGCGTCATGGCATCGGCGGTGTGTGGATCATAGTGCATGGCCGAGCGGACCAGCGCATGCGATCCCGGCCGCACCTGGTCCATGTCGGCGGCCGCTACGCGATAGGCCTGCTTCTGGGCATCCAGGACAGGCAGATCCTGGTTGAGCTGACGATCGACGGAACTATAGGCCTGCGCGTAGCGATCGACGGCCTGCTCAAAGCCCGACATGGGCCGCACCCGCTCCGCCAGCCGATCCCGTTCGCCTCGATCCTCCTGGCGCCGCTCGCGTCCCGCGCCGGCCGTTCGGCCTGTGTAGCGCCACGGCCAAGTTTCAGCTTCAGGCCATCGAACATGCCGCGCCGAGAAGCACGCTCAATGCGTTCAGGATCGGCCTGCGAGGGGGTACGCTCCTCGTAAGCAGAACGCTCGCTGTGTGACCGATCCTGAACTGCCCACGCTGTCGAGCCAGCAAGGGAGGGCGCCTCGTGCCCCTTGATTACGGCATCACCAAGATCGATCTCGCTGCGAACGCCGATCGCCTCGGCAATGCCGCGCCGCTCGGCAAAGTCCCTGGCATAATCCAGCGTCGTTTCTTTCGCGCCGGAACGCGACAGCCGGCTTTCGAGCTGATCATAGGCAAGCTCACGGGCATCCTGAACCCGCCATCCATTGCGATGCGTCTGTGTGCCATCCGGCAAAGTAACAGGGACCGCCCCCTCATGACGAGGCCGATCGTCGCACCGATCTCCGGCGACGCCTCGGCCATCGCCCGCCCCAGATCCACACCCCATGTCGTCGAGCGTTCGCCACTGGCATTCTCCAGCGTCACGAAATAGCTATCGCGATTGCCGGCCTTGTGCTCGTAAGGCGCCACCCCATGCGCCACCAACTGGCCTGCTTTCCGGTCGGTGAACTCTTGCCTGTCGGCATAGAGCTGCGCCCCGTCACGATGACGGGTCATGGCGACATAGGTGAGATGCCGATCCATCGTGCCTGACGCCAGCACGAAGGCCCGATCGACGGTCGCGCCCTGGTTCTTATGGATCGTCGTCGCATAGCCATGATCAATGGCCTGGTAACTGTTCACCGGTACAGTGACGAGATCGGATTTTTCCGCCGTTCTCCCGTCGAGCTGCACTTGTATTGCGTCCTGCTCGACGGAGAGCACCTTCCCCAGCATCCCATTCTTGACGCCGAGATCCCGGTTGTTTTCCAGAAACACGATCCGGTCGCCTTCGGCAAAATCTCGGCTCCCGTCATTGGTCTGATAGGTCAGCGCCCGAGGCCGTTCCTCGCCCCTGCCCTCCCCGATCGACAACTCGCCCTCACCTGAACTACCAGGCGCGACTTGCGCCAGCTCGCCGCGTTCCTGAAGTCCCGAACGGATCGCGTCATTGATGGCGCGAACATCGACACGACGATGGGCCATGGCGACACGACTGCCGTCCGGACGGTCCTCCCGATCGGCCAGATAATCCTGCACGATGGCCGCCCGCGCCGCGTCTCCATCGGCGGCAAAGTGAACGTCGCCATGATCCCGATAGGCCGCCAGACCATCGGCGGTCTTGTGGGTGGCAAACGACACCGATGCCTCACGCTGCCAGCCCTCGCGCTGCCGGCGGATTTCGGAGAGTTCCGCATGTCCGATCCGTTCGGCAATGGCCCTGAACGGTGCGCCGGCACCGATCGCCTGCAGCTGCTCATGATCCCCGACAAGAACGATTTTCGCACCGCGCTTCTCGGCCTCGCCAATGAAGCCGGAAAGCTGCCGGCTCCCGATCATGCCGGCCTCGTCGATGACAAAAACATCGCCGCGGCCGAGCGTCCCACGGTCGCGTTCCCAACCATGCGACCAGGACGCAAGCGTCCGGCTCTCGATCCCAGAACTCTCCTCCAGCCCCTCGGCCGCCTTACCGGAAAGCGCCGCCCCATGAACCCGATACCCCTGCGCTTCCCACGCCTCACGCGCAGCCGCCAACATGGTGGATTTGCCAGCCCCGGCAAACCCGACCACCGCCGAAATCCGCTCCGGCCCGGTCACATGCTCGATCGCCTGGCGCTGCTCGTCCGACAGTCGCGCCGCCCCATCACCGGACGCTTTCTGAATGGCCGCATCCTGCCGGCCGATCGCAGAAACGACATGCCGGCGATCGACACCATGACTGCGATCATCCGCCATCCGCTCGGCCGATCGTGCCATGCCGGATTCAAGATTGACCATCTCGCGGGTCGAATATTTCGCAAGCTCGATCTCGCCCGTTTGCGGGTCAACCCGCTCCGGCTGAAGTTCGGCCAATGCCGGCGATGCCATCACCGACGCAAACGCATTCTGGAACGTCTGGGCATCGTCATTGATGTAGCGATGCAAGGCGCGCGCAACGTCGCGACGATCGAACACGCTCTTCTCCTGAGAGATGATCGTCAGAACCTGTTCCGGCTTTTCGCGGATCAGGTCGGCATTCTTCTGAGCCGCTTCCGCATCCAGCCGCGCCCGCTCGACGCCCATTCCCTGCCGCTGCATCTGGGTGGCATGAACACCGACATGCTCGGTCGGCGAAAGTTCCAGCCCGCGCTCCTGATGCGAGCGATGATCGATCCTGACATCCAGCCCCTCGCGCTGAAGCTGGCTGTTCGCAATGCTCTCCCACGATTGACGGATATCGCGAAGCTGCATGTCCGTCGTCGCCATCCCATTCGACAACAGCCGGGCATTCTTGTGCTCAAGATAGGTTTTTTCTCCAAGACCGCCCTCACCCACCTGACGCGTCGTCATCAAGACGTGGGCATGATAATTCCGAACATCGCCTTTCTCATGCGGCGCATGGATCGCAAAATCCACCGCTGCGCCATAGCGATTTGCCAGATCCTGGGCGAAGCTCCGCGTCGCCTCGATCCGCCCTTCAGCCGACAGCTCATGCGGAAGCCCGATCTCGAACTCGCGGGCCACACGGGCGTCTTTTCGCTTCTCTGCAAACTCGGCGGCATTCCACAAAGCCGACCGGTCAAGTGCCCAATTGGCCGAACCCGTGGCGCCGGCACCCGGCTCGGGAAGAACGATCTCGGTATGCTGCACGCCCTCTTTTCGGGTGAAGTCATGTACCAGCCCGTCGCGCTCGTTCGTCAGCTTTACGGCAGAACGGTAAGCGGCGGATGCAACAGCGCTACGACCGGATGACCGCGATATCGGCTTTGCGCTGAGATGATAGATCGCCAAACGGCATCCTCCGAGTGCCGAGGAGGATAACAAGCACTGACTTGCGCAGCAAGTCGTAAGTGCGCCCTTATGATCCTGCTCGCTACGCTCTCGAAATCATCGGTATCACACTGCGGCTAACCTAAATTCGCTACGGAAAACGCATGAAATGGCTGATCGGTTGGCAGTTTTCTGGCCAAAAAGGGTATCTTTACCGTGATCATCGAGCTCGTTTCCCCCATAGTGATCAGCAATCGGAACGAAAGGCGGCGGTAAATTGACTGAACGCACGTATGAGAAATCCGCGATCACCAAGCTGAAGCAAGCTTCGTCACGGCGACCACCATGGCAACTGGCGTTGATCGGAAACACGGATGAGCCGGTTACCCTTTCGGCGGAAACCGTTGGCGCTCTGACGCGGATCCTCGATCTCATGCCGGCGCTGGGTGGTGTGACGATCAAGACGGAACATGGCGACCTGTCGGTGAGCAGTGATTTTCCAAGTGGATCTATGGAGACGGTCGATGCTCTGATCGGCTCTGTATTCGAGAACGACGCCGACATTACCGGCATCGTATTCCCGGCGACCAGCACGCGGCCCGAACATATGGCCACGGCTGACTATCCACATTTTCTGCAATGCGGAAAAGAGATCGCGGCGATTACCGCCTCTCATGAAGCCGGGGAGATGAGCAGCGAAGAAGCGCTTCGCAGGATCAAGGACGTTTATTCAAAGGAGTAGAAATTTGGCGCGCAAAACAATTGAACAGCGGCTGGCGGAACTGGATGCACAACGGTCGGCGCTGAAGGCCCGATTGGGAAAACAGGAACGGGCCAACGATACGCGGCGCAAGGTCCTGCTCGGTGCCCTGGTCCTGCATCGTCTCGAAAACGCAGGCGATCCGGAATTTACAAAACGCCTCGCAGATTGGCTGCGCCGTGAGCTGCCTGGCTTCCTCACCCGCGATGGTGACAAGGCACTCTTTGCCGATCTGCTCGGCGCAGAAAAACCGATGAGGGAGGGTACGCCGGAGCAGCCGGGGTAAGATGCCGCAGGCTGAGGAGCGATGTGTGGCTGCAAATTCAACGGCACCAGAACCATGACCGACGGATTATTGCTCGAGTGGCTGTTTAAGTTCGACAGTGTATTCGTCAGATCAAGCGAGACCCAGTTGACGAGATACGTCCCGGTTTAACGAACGGCGAGACGTTCAAAACATGATGGTGGATAGAGATGACCAGTTGCTTGATGGAATTGCTGCCGGCGATGTCAGTTCGATGCAGGCCATGGTCATCCGAAAGCTACCGCGCCTGCTGGCGCTTGCAACACGTATGCTAGGCGACCCGACTGAGGCCGAGGACGTGGCGCAGGAAACATTCCTCCGCATCTGGAAGCATGCCGGCCACTGGCAGCGCGAAAACGCCAAGTTCGACACATGGATCCATCGTGTAGCGCTGAACCTTTGTTACGACAGACTGAATAAACGGAAGGCTCACGAGGCCGTGGGGCAAGCCGAATGCCCGGATGAAAAATCATATGAAACAGCCACCTTGCCGCAGGGCCTCACGGGAAGCGATGTAGAACGCGCCCTTCAGGCCATTGCGCCTCGTCAGCGGGAAGCGATTATTCTGGTCTATTATCAGGATATGTCCAACCGTGATGCCGCCGACGCCATGCGCATCACGGTTGATGCGCTAGAGAGCCTGCTTTCCCGCGGTCGGCGAGCGCTGGAGACTATTCTTGGAGAGCCGTCATGAGGGAAATGGAACAGACGATGGACAGCCAGCAATTCCAAAGATTGATCGCCGCCTATGGCGGAGATGCCAATTGGTGGCCCGAGACGTCTCGATCAATCGCTCTGTCCTTTGCCGCGACCGCCGAAGGTCGGGCCATGATCGCATCTGCGTCCGCCCTCGATGCTGTATTAGCGCGCTATCAGATACCTCAGCCTTCATCCGCACTGCGTACTCAAATCCTGGCGACAGGTACCCGCCAGATCGCATCTCGCCGTTGGCTTCGCCGTTTGACGCTGGGCGCCACCATGATCGGGGTGAGCCTGACAGGTGGTTTGACAGGCGCGGCTGTGATGACGTTCGCCGCACCACCGCATGCTTTCACAACGACAGAGAGTGCGACGGCCTTTGGCGAGCTGCAACCGGACCTTATGCAGGAGGCACAATGACAGAATTCACGTTTCGTCGGCTGGTCGTTGGCTTGCTTGGCCTCAATACATTTCTGCTCTTCGCTTTTGCTGGCGCTGCCTTTGTCTTCTTCAAGGTCGAGCCCTCCGCCGTTGTCAACAAACTGCCGTTGGCCGGGGAGCAATTGAGCAAAGGGGACATGGAGGCGTTTCAGCGCGCCTTGAATGATGCCCGCAGATCGGCTCGTGACCAGTCGCTGGCTGCACGCCAGGCGCGGATTGAGGCCGCAGCTCTCATGGGGGAACCTACTCTGGACGCAATGCACTAAGGGGCGCATTGGACCAGGCGCGAGACGCAGAATACGAGGTCCGCAAAGCAACAGAGAAAGCCGCCGTGACGTTTGCGGCCAGTCTGCCGCTCGACGCCCGCCGAAAACTCGCCGAAGGCCTTCTGGCCCGCGAGGCCCCAAAACCAGCCACGAAATGATCACATTTACTGACCGACGGGTTTGGCTCAGTCGGAGAGTTTAAAGGGTCGATTGCGAAACGGAGCTCGTATCGACCATGGCAAATTCAAACGACATGGATGCCGCACTCGCCCTCTGGCGATTTGGGCTTGGCGCACGCGAAGGAGAGCTTAAGGCGATCACAGGAGAGGCCCGCGATCGTTTGAAGCAGGAAATCGTCGAGCGCTACACGCCCACGCCCGTCGGGCCGGCCCTGGGGTCCAGTGCCGATCTGCTCAAAGACCTAATCGCCTATAATCATGAGGTCGAAGCTGAAAGGCGAAGAGCCGTCACGGCGGTCTCGGTTCCAGCCCAGAAGGCTGCCGCTCCGGTACCGGTTCCGGCTCAAGCGAGCCACCCGGACCGGGCCATGAATATCGGCATGCGTCGGCGCCCAAAGACCCGCAGGCCAACACTGGTGCCCAGATGCCCGTATCGAAACGGCCGTATTTGCCGCAACAGGTCCTGCTTGCGGAGGTTGATGCACGCTTCAACGGCACCATCCACCAGCCGTTGATCGGTTTTGGCGAACGGCTGGCCATGTTCTGGGCCAATCATTTTGCCGTCGCGACGGGTAAGGGTGGTGATGTCCACATCCTGTCCGGTGCATTTGAACGGGAGGCAATCCGTCCTCACGTCTTCGGCCGCTTCGAGGATATGCTGCTTGCGGTCGAAACCCATCCGGCAATGCTGTACTTTCTCGACAACCAGCAATCTATTGGCCCGACGTCACCGGCCAACAGAAACAAGCACCGTGGCCTGAACGAAAACCTCGCCCGCGAGATCATGGAACTGCATACGCTTGGGGTTGGCAGCGGCTACACCCAGGCAGATGTGACCTCGCTTGCCCGCATCATTACCGGCTGGACGGTCTATCGCGACGAAAAGCACCCCGGGCCGATCGGCAGCTTCGTGTTCAATGCCGGCGCGCATGAGCCCGGCGACCAGACGGTCATGGGAATCACCTACGCCGATGACGGCGTCGAGCAGGGGAAGACGGCTCTACGTGATCTTGCCCGCCATCCCGCGACGGCTCGACATCTGGCGGCCAAGCTTCTTCGTCACTTCGTGGCCGATCAACCGCCCCCACCGTTGATCGAGAAGCTGGCCGCCGCGTACACCCGCTCGCACGGCGATCTTTCGGCCGTCTACACCGCTCTCATCGACGCGGACGAGGCATGGAGCCCGAACCTTACAAAACTGCGCTCTCCTTTGGATTATGTCGTCGCCATTCTGAGGGCCACGGGCCTGAAACCGAAGCCGGAGCAGATCGTCTCCGTTCTGAACGCGCTTGGCCAACCGATGTGGAACCCATCCGGGCCGAACGGTTTTTCCGACGTCAGCGACGGCTGGGCCTCGTCCGAGGGTTTGGCGACGCGCATCGACGCGGCCAATCTCTTTGCGCACCAGGCGCCGGCCGACATTGATCCCCGGCTTCTCGTTAGCGACCGCTTGGGGCCTTTGGCGTCCGCACAGACAATACAAGCCGTATCACGGGCGGAGACCAAACCACAGGGCCTATCGATCGCTTTCCTTTCCCCCGAATTCCAGAGGCTTTGATCATGCTGTGTGAACACCTCTCTCCCACGCGCCGCACCGTGCTCGGTGCTTCCGGCATGTTGTTCGCCTGGGCCTTCATGCCTAGGTTTGTTCGCGCCGCCGGCAACCGCGATCCCCGCTTCGTCACCATCATCCTGCGGGGCGCCCTTGATGGTCTGACCGCCGTCCCGCCGATCGGCGATCCCGACTACAAAAGGCTGCGACAGGAAATCGCCATGCGCACGGATGGCGATCATCCCGCGCTACCGCTGGATGGCTTCTTTGCCCTGCATCCGTCAATGCCAAACTTTCAGCGCCTCTATCGAGCAGGGCAGGCGGCGGTCGTTCATGCGAGCGCGACGGCCTATCGCGATCGCTCCCATTTCGATGGGCAGGATGTTCTCGAATCCGGCTTTCCGACACCCGGCCACGTTGAGACCGGATGGCTCAACCGGCTGCTGGAAGGGTTGCCGGCAGGGGACACCGTTGCCCCAGGAGCGTCGAAGCGGGTGCGGGGACTGTCGGTCGGGGCTAACGCGCCGCTCGTCATCCGAGGAAAGGCGCCGCTCCTCGGTTGGGCGCCCTCCGTCCTCAAACCAGCCGATGGCGATCTCGCTCCCAGGCTCGCCGATCTCTATGGACAGACAGATCCCATGCTCGCAGGGCTTCTGCAGGAAGGCATCGAGACCGGCAAGATCGCATCCGGTGTCGATATCAAGCGCGGGGCGGTCCGGGCGATCCAAGCGGCATGGAGCAGATGGCAAGAGGTGCTGCCCGGCTGATCGCACATGAGGAAGGGCCGCGCATCGCGGCGCTGGCATTCGAAGGCTGGGATACGCACGCCAACGAAGTCGATCGGTTAGCGAAGCTGCTCGGGGGCCTGGATAGCGCTCTTGCCGCATTCGAACAGGAGCTTGGTCCTGTGTGGAAGGACACAGCCATCTTCGTGGCGACGGAGTTCGGTCGGACGGCGCGGGTCAACGGGACGGAAGGGACCGACCACGGGACAGGCACGACGGCGTTTCTGGCCGGTGGCGCGATCCGCGGCGGACGTGTCATCACCGATTGGCCGGGCCTGAAGGAAGCACAGTTGCAAGATGGACGAGACCTTGCGGCAACAACGGACGTCCGTTCCGTGCTCAAGGGTATTGCGGTAGATCTGCTCGGTGCCAACGCAGGCCTGCTCGGTAATGTTGTCTTTCCCGGATCTGAAGCACTGCAACCGATGAAGGGGCTCGTCGTATAACTCAGGCAGGTTGCACTGGGTAATATTTTTCGCGGGAAATCGTCCACTCCACCAAACAGAAGTGGAATGTCGGGGCGCGGCAAATTATCCGTCTACTGGCCGCGCCCTTGCCTACGCCAGCTAGGCTTCTGAAATGGACAAGCGATGAAAGGACGGTCAAGGCCACAGCCCTGAGGCGATATATGGTAGCAGGAAGCGATCGCGGCAGACCGTGGCAGCTGATGATGACAGGCAGTGGAGCCGCAGATATCAGCCCAGGCACACGGGAAGCGTTGGCCACCATACTCGATCTGTTAACAGAACTACCTGACTTCACCGTCCATACACACCACGGGATCGTTCACGTATCGCGCGACTTTTCCCGAAACTATGTCAGACACATCGACAAGACGATTGCCGGCATATTTAAGAAGGATCCTGCCATCGACGCCATCGAGTTCCCCGGACATATGGCCACACGTGAAGATCCGCATATCTTGTCGTCTGGAAAATCGTTGCGGGAGATCGTGTCGAAGTTGAAGAGCGGAGAGATCTCCAGAGATCTGATGCGCGATATGCTCTCGACCTTGTTCACTCATAAGCGGGGCGATTAATGAACGACAATCATGCTGAGGGTAAACAGTCGGAAATCCGGGTGGAATCCAACGGCGGAAAACTGACCGTTGTCTTCACCGACCAGGCCGATGTCGATGTGATGGAACGGCGGCCCGGCTGCTGCGTGCCAAACCCACTCATGCCTCGATCGAAATGCTGGATGCGAGCGGTGTCAGAAGACTTTTCTGCGCTTTAAAGAGACGCAAAAGAAACCCACCCGTTAAGGGTGGGCCAAGTCAGTGCCTAGTCTGGATAGGAATGCTTCCCCGGGCCGGACGTCAAAGCGGGAAGCGATACGCGAATGTCCAACGCGCCGTCCGGCGTACTTGCCGTGATGGGCTTTACATAGGAAAACGATGATGAACTTCCAATAGGGGCATTTCAAGACCAGCCAGTCGGCGGATGGAAACATTGATGGGCAAGGACTTCCTATGAACGAGCAGCGCAGCACGCCGCGAACACGGACGCTGAAAGGTGCAAAAATTGTGTATGGCGGCGGTTCGGCCACACGCAACTGCATGGAGGAACATCTCGGCTGGCGGCGCAAAGATCGTTTTGGAGACCACCATGGGATTCCGGATGAGTTCCTGCTTCTCTTTTAAGACGGCGCCCGACAAACTTGTACCGTTCGCTGGCGAAAACTAGGAGAACTTGGCGTGCAGTTCGGTGAAGTCGCCTTATAACCTTATAACCGTTTGAGCCTCGAACTAGCTTGCCGTACGTGATCTAAAATCAGACTGTTTCATTCAATCCAGCGTCTATGCGCCCCAGGAAAGAGGCACCTCTACGTCATGGTGACAAGCGCTTCCGCAACCGCATCTCGACGGAATGAGAAAATTATTCGAATTATTTTCTTGATTTATTAACGAAACTGGCGCTGCCGTCAAAACGTGACTTTCAATCACACCAACTTCGTTGCTAAACCGGCCCCTCCCCGGCATGAGGCTGAAGGAGATTATGAACATGCTCGAGAACGAGGCCCGGCGTGTGGCCTTTAATACGGATATCAATCTGGAACAGCTTGTCGCATCAAAGCGACAGATGCTGGCAAAAGTCCTTGTTGCCAGAAGCAATAACCTACCTGCGCCGTTCCTGGCTCACCGCTCTCTGCGTCTTTTCGACCTCGCTCTGAAAATGCGCTGTAGCCGACGCAGATCATCGTGAATATGATCCAATAATGAATGGTGCGGACATTAGTAACGCGCTGATCATGGCGACTGCAATCGGCGCGATTATTTACGTCACCGTTTCATTCAGCCGCCATCGCCCTAATTTAGAGCCCAATCATAGTTTCGCTGGATTGCGCGTCGATGAAGTGATGGGGATCATAGGAACGCGGAGAGTTGATGTGGAAGAAACTTCGGCGCTGTCATCCCTTTTGAGGCAAATCGCTCGCCAACGTCGGAGTGGCGATCCGCATTCGGCAATCAAGGCCGCACGCGTTGCTCGCATCCTGGCCAAGCTCGTCGAGGTTCAGGGTAACCGTCGCGAGCGCCCCACGTTTTCAGATGGTTTCGGCTCGCGCATAATTCGGCTCTGACGTGATTGTGGGAGACGGAACTATGGATTTGGGACCAGTCGATGTCGACGAGAAGGCGTCATCGCATAGTGCTGATGACAGTCATCAGCACTATGCCACGAGCGAAGTTGTCGATGACAGGCGGACGCTCGCCGTGTCGAGGTTTTGCTTGGTAAAGAGCGCCGGCGCGTTGGAGCGCTGATGAGAAGGCGGAAATCACGGCGGCCAGCTTTGTGCCTGGAGCAAATATCTCTGCCGTTGCGCGCCAATATGGCGTGAGCCAGGGGCTGCTGCACTATTGGCGGCGCTGCGCGCGAGAGCACATATCGCATGACGAGGAGATGCGCTTTGTGCCGGTGGTCAGAGCCGATGAAGGCTTGGGCGGCCCGGCCGCGGTGACGGCGCTGACGATCCGTGTCGAAATCGACGGTGCCTGTGCCGTGATCGAGGGTGGCATCGATGAGCAGGCACTGTGCATGGTGTTCAAAGCGCTCAGGGCCTCGGCGTGATCTCACTTGGATCGGATTTGCGGATCATGATTGCTTGAAAACCGGTGGACTTCAGGAAGGGCATCAATGGGCTGGCGGCGCTGGTATCGACTGCGCTCGGCGCCAACCCATACTCAGGCGACATCTATGTCTTCCGCAGCAAGCGGAACGATCGTCTGAAGATGGTTGTCTGGGATGGCAGCGGCATGGTGCTGTTGACCAAGGTTTTGGAGGATCGGCGTTTCACCTGGCCGGCTGTTCACGATGGAGCGGTTCGTCTCAGCGCCAGCGAATTGGCGCTTTTGCTTGATGGCCTGGACTGGACACGGGTGGAGAAGAAGCCGGTCAAACGGCCTGCAAAAATAGCGTGATCCCATTGGAATCGATCGACAATTCCGTGCCGATCTGCTAGATTTTGGCATGCTCGATCGTGGCCAACATCTGCCGCGGGATCCTGACATTCTGGTCGGCATGATCCTGGAAAGAGACGCTGAAATCGAGCGTCTCAAGGTGCTGTTGAAGTCGGCCCATGCAAAGCCCTTTGGCCAACGATCCGAACAGTTGGCCCATATGGTCGAAGGGCAGATCCGTCTCGATCTGGGCGACGTGGCCGTTGAGCCTGAGGTGGCTTCGGAAAGCGACGGTGCCGGCCTCCCGAAAATGCCGCGCCCGGCAAGCTGCCGTTCTCAGCCTCGTCGCAACATCGGCGCTCTGCCGGAGCATCTTGAACGGGTTGTCGAGGTCATCGAGCCCTCATCGTTGGAATGTGCCTGCTGCCAGGGAAAGCTCCATCGTATCGGAGAAGACCAGAGCGAGGTCCTGGCGTCGCGGCCGGCAACCCTTTATGTCCTGCGCACCGTGCGCCCGAAATATGCCTGCCGGGCCTGCCAGACTGGCATTGTTCAAGCGAAGGCGAAGTCTCGGCTGTTCGACGGAGGGCTGGCCACGACGTCCATGATCAGCAATGTCGTGGTATGGCGATATGCTTGGTATCTGCCGCTCAACCGTCAAGTTCAGATGTTGAAGGGTCAGGGTGTCCGGCTCGATACGTCAACGCTTTGCGGTTGGGTGAAACGCTCCGCCTGGTGGCTGAAATCGCTTTACGACAAGCTATTGGCCTATATCCATAGTCATTCTCGGGTCTTTGTCGATGAAACCCGAATGCCGGTCCTCAAGCGAGACCGAACACGAACCAAGATTTGCCAGTTCTGGGCCCACGCCGTGGATGATCGGCCCTGGAATGGACCAGCCTATCCGGCTGTCGCCTATGTCTTTGCGCAAGGTCGGGGAAAGACGGAGATCCAGTCGCAGTTGGTCCGCTATAGCGGGATTTTGCAGGTTGATGCGTACAAGGCCTACAAGAGCCTGACCCGACCGGATCGCCGGGCGGGCAGCATTGCGCTTGCCTACTGCCTGGCCCATGCGCGTCGCAAGTTTGTCGATGTCTTCAAGAAGTACAAATCCGAGCTGGCCAAGGTGGTGATCGAACGCCTGGCTGAGGTCTATGCGATCGAGGCCTCAATCCGCTCAACGAGCGCCGAACATCGGCTCGGTGTCCGGCAAGCAAAGAGCAAGGTCTTGATGGCTGATCTGAAAATGCTGCTGATGGACGCGCTCAAAGATATATCCGCCAAGGACCCAGTCGCCTCTGCCATCAAATACACGCTGGGCCATTGGGCTGGCCTGACCCTCTTCCTTGAGGATGGAAGACTTGAGGTCGATTCCAACACCGTCGAGCGCAATATGCGCAGCGTCGCACTCGGGCGCGTCAACAGCCTGTTCGCCGGCAGTGATGGCGGTGCCGAGACCTGGGCCATATTAGGTTCTTTGCTGACCACGGCCAAATTGAACGGGCTCGATCCCTATACCTGGCTCAATGACGTTCTTGAACGCATCGTGTCCGGGGAGATAAAGTCGACCTCGCTTTGGCGTTGCCTGCCTTGGCATTGGAAACAGGAACATGCGGATATGAACATGGCGGTAGCAGCGTGAAGGCTCCCAAGCGTGCAAAGCTTCTAACGCTTGATCAGTTGGAGACGTGGTTCGACAAAGCAGAGCCGGCGCCACCATGCCGGGGCGTGTCAACGCTCAATGGGTTCCTGACGGGGTTGGCCGCGGGTCCGGTCTTCCTGCTTCCCAATGACTGGATGTTCCATGTCATTGGGAAGCACGAGGAGAAGGCGTTCGTTGGAAACAAGACCTACGCCGTGATCGAAACGATCGTCGATCACTACAACCTCATCGCTCACCAACTGACGGCGCCCGGCCGATATGCTCCGATGCTCATGCGCACGGATGATGAGGAAGTCCTGCCTGGGGATTGGGCCGATGGGTTCTATGGCGCCATCAAACTGAACCTGGCAGCCTGGGCGCCCCTCATGGCCGAGAAACAGACCGGCGAACCCATCATGGCCATATTGATGCAAGCCACGGAGCCCGATCTGCTCGAAATGGTCTCAGCAGTGTACCCGAGGCCGCCAGAGGCCCTCCTTAAAGACGCATGGCTCGCCATCCCAACCGCTGTCGAAACCATCTACGCGCACTGCAAACCAATGCGCTTCAATCCCGGCGCTCCTGCAAACGACATCTCGTAGGACAGATCCCCCAGAGGCGTCTCGTCAAGCGTCAAGCAAAATCCGTGTGGGGTGTTCGCAACGGATACGGTTCAGGCTAATTCTGTAAGGCCTAACGAGCGAAGTGCGGACGACAAATAGCGTGCGGTCAACTCTCGACCCTCTTTCTGCGCGATGGATAAGGCAGCCTGGCAATGGACTTCCATCGGGCTAATCGCAACCGCCAGGGCGGCATGCGACGCCATCATTACGGTACCCGTGTAAAGCGAGGGGATACCGTCTACATCCCTGAGACAACGTCCGAAGGACACGACCTGAATTCTCGTTCCATTAGGACCAAGGACAGAATACTGCAACGTGCCAGCTGTGCCCGAAACGATACCGTGATGCACTCTTTCTGCTATTCGCCCACGATCCTCGATCGCTATCCGATCAAGAATGGCCTCGACAGCAAGGCCTGTCGCGAGTTCTTCGTTTGAAAAGCCATAAATTTCGCCAAAAACATCATCTCCGAAAAGTAGATTATCCTGCACATTCCAACTGAAAAAGCCCATGTTGAGCGAAGGGTCGGCAATATCTGCGCGTAAAGATGAGGTCATTTAGTGCGTCTCCGATCTTTTACAGCCAAACCGAGAAAACGAGCGTGTGTTCTCATTAAAATCTTCACAACATTGTTAGGTATATGTTGCCCAGCTCATGTAAATGCCTTCGGCACTTCGTCCCTTCAAAATTCTGTTCCTCTAGCCTGCTCCACACGCCAATCATCGTTTTCCTCAATGAGTTTTTTGCAGGCGTCCTTCAGCTCTTCGGCACTACCGACCACGACAGCGGCCCCCCTTCTCTCCGATCCGCTTGGATAAGAAAATATAGTCTTTCAGAAGGTGGCGCGGACTATAGGTTGAAGCGCGGGAGCATGTCTCTCGCCGCTCCTGCCCCGCGCGCCACCTGCATTCAGTGTAGGTAGCTCTCGGCCGGTACGCTCTCTCAAAAGGGACCGTAGGGCCGGCCGGGAGCGGTTCCGTCGACTTGGCGGCGCATCAGGCGATGTTTTGTAATCCCTTGTCACGCACGACGGCCAGCAAGCGCAGGATCTAGGCCAATTCAGGCCAGCGCCCAGTTCGAAATCAATCTGTTACTCGAGCGAACTCAGGCCGGGAGATGGCTCGGCACGCTCATTCAGGTTGCATGCGTCGTGAGGCTACTATCTGGTAGCAAAAGCTACCAGATAGTAGCCTTGTCGAAACATCCCACATCCCAACTGATAGCTATCCTATAGATAGCTAGTAGCTACCAGTATCATGTAGATACCTATTAATAGCCATGGCTATGATGCTACCATTAGCTAGCTGGTAGCTATCTGTTAGGTTTTCAGCGTTAAATTGGTTGGTGATGGAGAGAAGGACAAAGCCATGCCTGTTATTTCGTTCGCCAACCCAAAAGGCGGTGCCGGGAAGACTACGTCTGCACTGCTGCTTGCCGGTGAGCTAGCGGCAAGGGGTGCAAGCGTTGCCATCCTAGATGCAGATCCCGAGCGCTGGATTTCTCAGTGGGGTGCGTTACCTGGCAAGCCTGCGAACGTAACGATCATCGGCAATGTGACCGAAGACACGATTGGGGACGTTATAGAGGATGCGTCCTCCGAAAATCAGTTCGTGATCATCGATTGCGAAGGCACTGCGAGTCTCATGGTCGCCAACGCCATTGGCATGTCGGACTTGGTGATCATCCCCACCCAAGGCGCCTCGATGGATGCGAAAGGCGCCTCGAAGACCATTAAACTGATCCGAAATCAGTCGCGCATGGCGCGCCGCGAAATACCGTTTGCGGTATTGTTGACGCGCGTCAGTGCTGCGGTCACTTCTCGATCGCTTAAAAACGTACGTGATCAGCTTGACCAAGCTGGCATTGAGGTGCTGGCAATATCAATTGTCGAGCGCGCGGCTTACCGCGACCTGCTTGATTTCGGCGGGCTGCTGTCCAACCTCGATCCTAAACAGGTTAGCAACGTCGATAAGGCGGTCCAGAACGCCATGGCATTCGCTGCGGAAGTGATCGCACGCCTGAAGCAGACAAAAGAGCAGGGGAGGGCCGCTTGATGACTCGTCCTAGCCTTGGATTCGAGGACGACGTCGATGCGACAGTCGCACCGGACCCCGTTCTCGATCTGAGTGATTTCCAGCCTACGCCGGCTAAGCGTCCCGACAAAGCCACCATGGCGCAGGCAGCTGAAAAGGCCAACTTCAAGAGCAGAGAGCCCAAGCTGACGCCTGCTCCAGTAACAGCTCGCGCCACCCGGCGCCGGCGCACTGGTCGCTCAGCCCAGCTCAACCTGAAGGTTCGTCCAGACACAATCGAGGCGTTTATGCAATTGCTGATGCCAACGGTTGGGTTCTAGGAGAGGCGTTTGAGAAGGCGGTAGATCTCCTCGCTAAGAACAGCAACAAAGTTTGAGCCGAAGCGCTGTTCGCATTCCAACGAGTGACGGCATCTAGCCTCCGGGGGCCATTTTTGCGCGCCATGCAGGACGCGCACAAGCTCCACGTCATTGCCGACTAGGTAGACAACAATATATGCCGTGCCAGTAACGACCAGTCTCTGGTTTCTGGCATTCGTCCAGTTCTGCCAGAGTGCGGAAAATCGCAAAGCCGCTCAACCTGGCTTTCGATCTCATTCCACATGTCCAGCGCTGCGGCTGGATTGTTCTCAGCGATACGCTCTACAATACGATCAAGATCAGCAGCGTAAAAATCGCGCCTGACAAGCGCATGCGTTTAGTGGCCATTTGTCACGATGCGGCGCTGGAGATCTGCCCTTTTGGCCTTGGCGCGCTCCGCCCACTCATCCTCGGGGATCACGGCGTTCGAGCCATCCTTAATACCGTCGAGAGCCTTTTGCACCTCACCGCGAAACCAGGCGTCATGCTCGGCCGCTTCGTGTATCTGCCGTTGGCGCTCAGCCGTATCCGGTCGTTTCCGCTCGACGGCAGCCGGATCATGGTCCGTCATGTCGATTTCGAACCGGGCAAGGCCGAGTTCGTCGCGAACATAGGCGGCCGCGGTGTTCAAATTCCGCCAGATCCGCATACGGCGCGACCGCTGGGCGGCCACCGCCCTTTCGTTCACCCCGTACCTGACTAGAACGGCATAGCCCCCAGGTTGACCGAACACGACAGCCCCATTCAGGGCGTGTGCCCCGGCCAGATTTTTGACAGCCTTGCCATCAATGGTCTCCAATGACACTTGTTGACTCCTATCGGATAAGAACGGTGCGTTTATCCAATATTCGCATTATTTGACCCTGCCGCCAACCCCCTCCCCCTTTCAAAAGCAAATATAGGGTTGCTTCAAATTAAATGGGTCAATGTATGGTCGCGAGGATGCTGCGCCGGCCCGCAATAAGCGCGGGCCGGAACCGTCGCAGGGGCTCGTTAGAAGCCCCAACAGCGGCGTCTGTTTATCTTTCTCGATAGATTATAGAACTAGATTGGGATTCAGTCTGTCTGGCGGACTCGCGTTGATTGATTGCTTTTCCGAGGCGAGCAAGTGCCTGCCCCAAGGGATTATCGCCGACATCGAACAATGTTCGTGCTTCGACATCCAGCGAAGCGCGGTGCATGGCCATGACGGCCGTACGCTCGGCTTCGGCCTGGGCGTGATCTTCCGGAGGGGGAGGGGTCGCACCCCAACGCCCAAGGAGCTGTCGTGCGCGATCCGGCAGGGACATGCGGTAGGCATTGCTGGCCTGTTTCACCTGGGGGCCGCGCCCCGCCTTGCCTGTCGGCTCGTATCGCCGTAGCCAATCTAGGAAACCATGAACGCGTAAGCTCTTCAGCGCCCGCACGATCGCGTCACGCGAACGGCGTAGTTTCAGCATGAGTGTATCGATCGAGGGTTCCAGCCGGCCGGTGCGAAAGTCGACCAGGTTGACAAACAACTCCATGATCTCAATCGCAACGCTTCCAAGAGGACCATTGCGAGAACCTCGCTGTCGGCCGGCTAGTTCGTAGCGCCGTGCAGCAAGTAGGATCTTGCGAACGTCCTGCCGGTTCGTCCTGCGCCAGAATACACCTTCGCAGCGGCCGCGCGCACGGCTCTGCCGCCGAACAGGTGTACGTTCCCGTTCGGCCGGTGCCCCTGCGAGCACCGTCCCAATCTGTTCAAACATGTCTTTTCCGCCTCCTTTTCAGGCGGGCACGACTGTGGACAGCGGACAAAGATTCATCGTTCCCGCAAGAGACACCCCTTGCAGGTTCGCGAACACTCGGCTATTTTGAGACTTATTATCCTGGCCTCAAAAGCCGATGTCGTAACTGACCGAAAACCCCTAGCCGTTACCAGCGGCGAGGGGTTTTTTCGTTATGCCCTCATTTCATTATCAACAAACGCCTTTAAAGCTAATTCAAACACTTGTGCCCGCGAAGCCAGCCCGCGTTCTGTCTTGATTTTGTCAAGACAGTCCACCAGATCGGCGGGGAGATCCGTATTGACATAAACCCGCCCAGAAGCACGAACGCGCTCACGGTGGGCTGATACTCTCTCACGACTGGGATTTCGATCTATCTGGGCCATGTTACTAGAAATGACGATTCGATCCGATTCTGCAACCCCAAAACCTTTAGGTGCAGTTTTCGGGTGACCACTTATCAACACGCGTTGTTCAAGAAAATTGTGATTGACCTGCTCGCAGTCTGATTACTCGCCAGTATCCGGTATGCCGATTTTAGGTGCTGTTTCGACAACAAGGGCGCCCCCCTCAACCGGATAGAGGCTTTCGAAGCGGCAATAGGCACGACACCAGTCGGCCGCGACGGGCGACAGCCAAACGATCAGCTGCAGGATATTGCCATAATGCTTGCGCAGGTCCCAGTAGAGGACAGTCTCATGGTGGGCAAGCCTGTTGCGCAGTGTCCGGATTGCACTGAGCGATCTTGTGAAGTCCTTGCGGCGAAGACCCTTGCCGTCTTCACGCTTGGCGATGTCTTTTAGGGTCTGCTGCCAAAGGTTTTCGTATTCCTTGCCAAGCATTGCAGTCCAGAATCCGAAGGTGAGGGCAGCAACAATCCTAGCAGGAGTGTCATCCTTGCCCTTCTCGGCTAGGTCTTGGCGGGCTCTAGCGATCATATCGGCCTGGGTGGAGTTCAGCTGGTGTTCGGGCATGTCGAACCATGTCTCGCCATGGACCTTGGTCATGACCTGGTGGATGCGGTTGCGCAGGGCCACCTCAAGCATATGCAGCGGGAGCTGAAGGCTCTCGCTCAGGAGGGCATTGAGGGTATAGAGAGCGACGGCCTTATTGCGGTCACCGTCTGCCATCCCAATAGGTGCTGAACCTATCGGCCGACAGGGTATCCTCTATGCCCTCGTAGGGTACTGTCTCGTCTGTGCTCACAATGGTCATGGTAACCCCCAGGGGTTGATTTATCCCCCACCCCTGTATATATGTTGCTTCGTAAACCCCGGTACCGTCTCTGCCCTAGGCATGCGGCCGGGGTAATTCATTTCTGCAGCCTTGCCTATTGTGCCTTTGGCCGCTTGCCCTTGGGGGTCTCTACCCTCTTCCTCTCTGCAAGCCTCTTTTGCTTTTCCATGTCAAACTCCGGCTCCAGATCCTTAATGCGTTGAATCAGGCCGTCGAGGTGGTAGGTGTTGGCACCCCAGTCGCCTGCTGAGGTCTTGTGCTGCACCCTTTGGATAAGACCGGCCGTCTCCAGTGCCTTCATGTTGGGCTTGACGGATGACGGCTTGATACCAATGCGATCTGCCAACTGCTGCTTGGTAGGGAAGGGAGGACGATCCGGTGACCAGAAGAGGTCGAGGAGGTGCATCAACAGGCAGAACTGCGTGCTGTTGATTCCAAGCCGATGCTGGGAGCGAATAAGGATCGTCGGGATGGCTGCGTAGCCATGGCTTTTAACCTTCTTGCCCCAGATCTTATCGAAGCTACTCGGCGCGGGTTCGGCAGGCTTCGCCGGAAAGGCGACGACGGTACTGTCTTGAGTGGTCATAGGAATCTCGCAAACGTTGAATGTAGCGAGAATGTGAGGGAAGACTGTGCCGGCTTCAATAGGCAGGCATGCCAGCGGTAGGCCAGAATTTTACCACACCTGCCTACCCGTGTTTCGTCTACCTGGCTACTAGCGCTGAATACTTTGCGCTGTTTAGTGGTAATGTTCTGGGCCCTACCTCGGATGAAACGATCGCCCACCGTGAGGTAATAATTTCGCCTACCCAACAGGGATTTTTCTTTGTCAATTTACTGACACATCGGCTTCTAGCAAGATTTCGGGATCTGGACCAGCGTAAACATGGCACATGGGAAGGTCTAGAATGGGATCAGAGCACGAGGAGTGAACCGGGATTTCGCTATAAACCGGCTATCTCGAAATATAGCGATAGAGAGTGGCAGGATGCACCTTCAGTATCGCGGCGACGTCGCGTGCGGGCTGGCCCTCATCTAAAAGTTTTCTGGCAAGCGCTACCTGGTCAGCAGAAAGAGCAGGAGGACGACCAAAACGGACACCCTTAGCTTTGGCGGCGGCTCTGCCGCTACTGGTACGCTCATGGATCAAGGATCGCTCAAATTCGGCAATACCCGCAAAGATAGTAAGCACCATGCGTCCAGCCGGCGACGTCGTGTCGGCCCAGGGCTCGGCCAACGAGCGTAAACCTGCTTTTGCGGCGTCCAGTTGCTCTGCAATATCGAGAAGGTCACGCGTCGATCGAGCAAGGCGGTCTAGCCGGGTGACGGTTACAACATCGCCTTCCCGGAGTTGGTTGAGCAATACGGCGAGTTGCGGTCGATTGCGCTTTGCCCCCGATGCCTTTTCCTCAAAGATGCGCTTGCATCCTATCACCTTCAGCGTCGCGCGCTGCTGGTCTAGTGTCTGGTCGTCGGTCGAGACCCTAGCATATCCGATAAGCAATGTGGCTTCCGTTCCCGTGTACCTAGCCGGAATCTATCGCGTGGAATCCGTCGCGAAAATCCATCAGACTGTGTCAAAACTCGTGACGCGATGAGTTTAGTGCTTGCGCGGTCGTTGCTATGGAAACTTTGGTGGTCGGCTCCTGCTCGTGTGATAATCCGTTTCTGACGGGATCTGATCGGCTCCTTGAGGGGAAAGGTACTCCTTTTCGGGTTGCTGAGCTCCCCTCAAGCTCTGACAGCGGCTATCAGGCCGGTGACGCCGACGAGGGTGATGGCTCTTCGAATGTTGTAGGCGAGTGCCGTCAAGGTGAACTCGCCGCGCACATTTTCCAGCCGCCGCATCAGGAATGCACCCTGATACATCCATTGTTTTATGGTCCCGAACGGGTGCTCAACGCTTTCGCGTCGCTGGTCCAGGACTTCTGGTCTGGCGGCAAGGCGCGCTGCCATCCGGTCTAGCACCGCCTCGTTCTCGACACGCCCAACCCTTCGATACCCATGGGTGCAATGCGCCTTCAGATCGCAGGACCGGCAGGCATCACGGTTGCAGTATTCGACAAGCTTCAGGTCGCGCGTCTTTTCTCATAGCGTGGAGAAAGATGCTGTCCCGCCGGGCAGACATAGACATCCCTCCCGGCATCATAGCGGAACTCATCCTTGGAGAAGAAACCCTCGCGGACAGCGGCTCCTCGCAATGGCTTGGGGACATAGGCGGTGATGCCTGCCTTCTCGCAGGCCTCGATGTCCTCGACCTTGAAGTAGCCGCGATCGGCAACCACCTCGATTTGCCCGACGCCGAGCGTGTCCATCGCCGCCTGCGTCGTCTGTGTCAGCAGTCCCATGTCGACGACCTGGCTGCTGACCTCCTGTTCGGCGATCAGCTTGTGCTTCACGTCGACGGCAAGCTGGATGTTGTAACCGACGCCGACCTTGGTCATGTGCGCCATAGCGCGGCTATCCGGATCGGTGTGCGATATCTGGTCTTCGCCGGTGCGATCCAGCTCATCAAGCAGGGCCTTGTGGCGATCACGCTTGCCTTTGATCGCAGCGATCTTCTCGGCGAGGTTTTGGGCTCGCGGTCCGCCACTGCCAGTATTCTTTTCCTGTGCATCGCCGTCATCGAGCCGCTTCATATACTCGGTCAGCCGTTCGTCGGCCTCGCGGATGAACTTTGTCAGCGCCGCCCGCGTGAAATTACGACTCTTGTTGTTCACCGCCTTGATGCGCGTACCGTCCACCGCCAGCAGTTCCCGGCCGAACAGATCGAGTTGGCGGCACAGGATGACGAACTCCCGGAACACCTGCCGGAAAGCAGCATGGTTGACCCGGCGGAAGTTGGCTATGGTTTTGTGATCTGGCTTCAGGTGCCGCAGCAGCCAGATCACCTCGATGTTGCGATGAGTCTCAACTTCCAGCCGACGGCTCGATCGCACTCGATTCAAATATCCATACAGGTAAAGCTTCAGAAGATCGGCCGGATCGTAACCGAGACGACCCGTCCCCTTGGGCTCTACGCGGACAAATCCGGAGGCCTGCAAATCCAGCCCGTCAATGAAAGCTTCGATAAATCGGACCGGGTTGTCTGGGCCGACGTAATCGTCCGCCACTTCAGGCAGAAGCAGCATTTGCAAGCGGTCTGTTCCTGATAAATGTGCCATGGCAGAATATACCATGAGATTTTGCGATCAGGAATCCTCCGGTCGGGTTCCCAGCGCGCATGAGCACACGGAAGGTCAGTATTCATGCTTATTATTTTTGGCGGCTTGCCGGGCACCGGAAAAACGACGATCGCGCGTGCTTTGGCGAAGGAGCTCGGGGCGAGCTATGTCCGCGTCGATACGGTCGAACAAAATATACGAGCTTCTGCAGTCTTGAAAGCGGACGTCGGCCCGGCGGGATATATGGTCGCCTATGGGATCGCGGAAGACAATCTGGCGCTCGGCAATACGGTCATTGCGGATTCTGTGAATTGCTTGAAGGTCACGCGAGATGCCTGGCTATCGGTTGCCACGCGCTCGGCAGTGCCATCAGTTGAAATAGAGGTTATCTGTTCCGACAAAAATGAACATCGCCGAAGGGCGGAAACGCGGGCAACAGATGTTCAGGGGTTGATAAAGCCAACCTGGGAAGAAATTATGGCCCGACACTATGACGATTGGGGGCAAAGCCCACTGGTTGTCGATACTGCGGCGCAGGATGTGGGCCAATCAGTCGCCGAATTGGTGTCAAAGCTTGCGCTTGGAAGAAGTCAGCCAGGCCGGGACTTTTGACACGGTCTGCCATATTCTGCGACGACACGAAAATCAGGTGCGAAACTCGAAAAGAACTCGGGAATTT
>CABHNZ010000035.1 GCA_902167985.1 Shinella sp. UYSO24 | reverse complement strand
CCGGCAACGCCGCCGGCTGGTGAGGCGCCGGCCAACGCGCCTGCCGCTGTCCCGGGCAGCAATCAGGCAGGCGGCCAGCCGCCGCGTCCGGCAGCCCAGCCGGGAGCGCCGTCCGGTAGTGCAACACAGGTCATGCCCCCGGTCAGCCATCAGCTCAGCCCCCCGGTCAGCGCCCAATCAGGGGCAGGCACATGGTCAACCACAGGTCAACCACAGGGTCAGCCACAGGGGCAGGCTCCAGGCCGCGCGCCTAATCCGATCCCGGGACAGGCCCAAGGTCAGGTGCCGGGCCAGCCGCCTGCTCAGCCGCCCGGTCAGCAGAATGGCGTAACCCCCGCCGGTGCCCAGCCGGGTGCTGCTCAGCCGAATGCTGCCCAGCAGGCCGGATCGGTTCAGCAGCCGCCTCCGCCGCCGGTGACGCCACAGCAGGTCGAGCGCGCCAAGGAACTGGCGAAGGATCCCTCGGCCGCCAAGCCCGGCGAGCAGCTCGTCCTGCCGGTTGAAAATGGCGCAGCCGTTCTCGATAGTGCCAAGCAGCCGATGCAGGCGCGTCCTCAGCGTGGTGGTGCTCAGGGTGGCCCGCAAGGTGGTCCCGCTGGCAACGGTCCGAACGGACGTCCGCTGCCGCCGCAGCAGGCCGGTGCGCCTCTGCCGCCACCGCGTTCCGATGCGGATGCGCAGATCGGCACCCGCGAGACGCGTCAGCAACAGCAGCAGTTCGAGGCGCTTGATCAGGAGCGCGGTCAGCGTCTCGACAACCGGCCGCAATTCGATCGCCCGCGCGGCTGGGATTATGACCAGAGCTACGCGCCGCCTCAGGGCCGCGACCGTGACGACAACCGCGTCATCATCACGATCGACAATCAGCCGGTCGTGCGCCATGACGACAGCCGTCGGTTCTACGAACAGGGCGGTCGTCCGCCGGAATATGACCAGCTGCGCGACGGTCGCGTCCGCGAGTCATCACCCGTGATGACGGGACGCGCATCGTCACCATCCGCAATCGCTACGGCGAGGTCATCCAGCGTTCGCGCATCGTGCGCGGGGGCCAGGAATACGTGCTCTATTACGCACCGGAGCTGATGGATAACGACCGCAGCCAGAACTACCAGTGGCGTGATCCGGGCGACGATCTGCCGCCCATGCGCCTCTCGGTGCCGGTCGACGACTATATCATCGACACGTCGAGCGAGCCGAACCGCGACTATTACCGCTTCCTCGAACAGCCGCCGGTCGAACGCGTCGAGCGCGTCTATTCGCTGGATGAGGTGCGCTACTCGGCGCGTATCCGCGACAAGGTTCGCCGTATCGACCTCGATACGGTGACATTCGCCACGGGAAGCGCCGACATTCCGATGAACCAGGCCGGCTCGCTGCGTCGCGTGGCCGATGCGATCAAGGAAGTGCTCGGCCGGGATCCGTCCGAAACCTTCCTCATCGAGGGACACACGGATGCGGTCGGGTCGGCCCAGTCCAACCTGATCCTGTCCGACCAGCGGGCGGAATCGGTCGCGCAGGTTCTGACCGACGCCTTCGGCATCCCGCCGGAAAATCTCGCGACACAGGGTTACGGCGAGCAGTTCCTCAAGGTCCGCACCGATGGCCCCAACCAGGAAAACCGCCGCGTCACCATCCGACGCATCACGCCGCTGGTAAAGCCGGTCGCGTCGAGCCGGTAAGCCTCACCGGATGAACGAATGACGAAAGGGCCGCCGGAATATCCGGCGGCCCTTTTGCATGTTGACTGGTTGGAATGACTTACGGCTTGGGTGTCGATTGCCCCGGCTTTGCCGCATCCGGATCGGGCATGATCGAACATTCCTGCGCCATTTGAGTGATCCGGCCGTCTTGCGGGGTGATCGTGCCGTTCTGCAGCGGCGTCATCAGGTGTTCCGTAGTCAGCCGGTCGGCGGTGCAGGAGCAGAAATAAGTGCAGAGCTTCGTGTCATTGGCTTCGCCCACGCAGCTCTGCTGGCAGCTCATCATGTAGGTCAGCCGCGGATCCGGCGGCGGTGCTGGGTGAACGTATGAGAAGAGATAGAGCAGGGCGAGCAACACCGGCTGGTGGATGAGGTAGAAGGCAAGGCTGTGCCGGCCGGCTTTGGTCAGGATGTTGTGTTTCGTCTGAACTGCCGCAAGCCGGGAATGCCAGCCACGCGAAAGGACCAATCCGGCAATCGCGATACCGGCAAGCACGGCGGCGATCCATGGAAAGACCGGAACATAGTCGTTGGAGCGCGGCGGCATTTCGGCAAAGCCGATCCAGCTCAGCCAGCGGCTGTCGAAGAGCGGCGTATCCATCAGCCCCGGCATCAACGCATAGTCCGTCACCATGGCGCCGACGATGGCGATTGCGACGAGGCCGGGCACGAACCAGGGCAGGCGCACGAAGAGAAGGCCGATCAGGCTGCTGACCGTCATGTTGTGCAGGATGCCGAAATAGATCCATTCATTCTGGAAAATGAACCATGTGGCGACGCTGATCAGTAGTGCGGCGCCGCGACCATATAGAGACGCTTGCGGAAGGCCGCCCAGCGGATGCCGCGGCCATGGGCCAGCACCAGCGAAACGCCGGCCAGAAACAGGAACGTGCTGGCAATGCAGCGCGCATAGATGCGGAAGAAGCCCGAGGTTGCCGTACCGGGATCGACATAGCCGAAATATTCGAGATCCCAGGTGAAATGGTAGGATGCCATGGCAATCAGGGCGAGGCCGCGCAGCGTATCGATCAGTTGAATACGCGGAATACGGTCCGTCATGCGCTCAGGCATCTGGTGCGAATTGCTGTCGGCGGCACTCAAATCGGTATGTCCTCAGTCGTCTTCCATGATGGCAAGCCGCGCCTCGGAGAAATACTGGCGGCGCAGCAGGGCAACGACGATGACGATTGTCGTTGCCATGAACATATAGGGCCCGGCAAACCAGCCGAGATAGCCGATCGACAGAAAGAGTGTACGCAGGCCCGCATTGAAGTGGCTGGCGGCGATCGTGTTCATTCTGACGACGTGATCGGCCGCCTTGTGGGCCGCTGCCGGATTGGCCTCCGCCTCCCGCGTCATCGGCAGGGCGCCGAACAGAATGGTGCAATAGTTGAACAGCCGGTAGGCCCAGCCGAACTTGAAGAAGGCATAGCCGAAGAGAAAGGCCAGTCCGCCGACCTTGAGTTCGAAGGCCGTACGGCCGCCATAGGGCACGAGCGGCAGGTTGGAAAACACCTGATCCACCTTTTCGGTGGCGCCGAGCAAGGCAAAGCAGCTGCCGAGCGCAAACATCGACGACGTGGCGAAAAATGCCGTGCCGTTCTGCAGACCGGCGAAGATCTGCGTGTCGATCATCCGGATGTCGCGCTTCAGCGAATTGTAGATCCAGCGATGCCGCCGCTCGGCCATCGCCCTGTTGAGGCTGAGGCGCGGCAGCAATCGTGAGCCTGATCCGGCGGTGAACCAGGAATAGAGGCCCCAGAGCAGGGCAAACAGGGCAAGAGCGATGTAATCTGCCAGAATCATGGGGTCTGCCGGGGGATGGAGCCGATCACTGGTCTCTCTTGCTTTGTTTCGGGCGGCACGGCAAGCCTTGCGATGAAGGCGGGGATCACGGCGGGAATGTTCATGGCCAATGTTACGCTTGTCCTGTCGCGGTGGCGTGCTATGAGCGCGTCGCAATGCGGCCGCAGCATGGCCATATCTTCCGTATCCGGCACCGATGTCGCGGCCATGAAATGGAATGTCGGGCGGCCGCATGGGCAGAGCCGCAGATTGGCCTAGCCTTCGCCACAGGATAACAGGCGCGACCATGGTCGCGTCACGGATCAGGACCAGCAGGACACCATGTTTCTTTCCGTCTTCGATGTCTTCAAGATCGGTATCGGCCCTTCGAGCTCGCACACGATGGGGCCGATGTCGGCTGCCACCCGTTTTCTGGCGCTCGTCCTGTCCAACGAATGGCCGCGCCCGGCCGGCGCTCATGTCACCGCGCTCAAGGTCAGCCTGCATGGCTCGCTTGCCTATACGGGCATCGGTCATGGGACGGCAGGGCGGTCATCCTCGGCCTGATGGGCGAGGAGCCGCACACGGTCGATCCGGATCACATGGACGAGATCATCTCGGGCGTGGAGCGCAGCGGCAAGGTGACGCCGCCCGGTCATCCGGCCTATGATTTCAAGCCGGAAACCGATCTGATCTTCGACAAGAAGCAGCCGCTTCCCGGCCATGCAAACGGCATGAGCTTCTCCGCCTTTGATCATGAGGGAAGGCTGCTCCTCAAGCGGATCTATTATTCGATCGGCGGCGGCTTCGTCGTCACCGATACCGAACTCGAAGCCATGAAGGCGCAGAAGAAGACGGCAAGCTCTGACCGCGTGCCCTATCCCTTTGCCTCGGCCCGCCAGATGCTCGACATGTCGCGCGGTGCCGGTCTGACGATCGCCCAGATGAAGCGCGCCAACGAACTGACCAAGATGAGCGCCGAGGAACTGGATGCCGGTCTCGACCGTATCTGGGCTGCGATGAAGAACTGCATCGACCGCGGCCTGAAGGTTGACGGCATCATGCCGGGCGGTCTCAAGGTCAAGCGCCGCGCTCGCGACATCCACGATAAGCTCAATGCCGAATGGCGCTCCAACCGGCTGAACCCGCTCCTCGCCAATGACTGGCTCTCGGTCTACGCGATGGCCGTCAACGAGGAAAATGCCGGCGGCGGCCGCGTCGTCACCGCGCCGACCAATGGTGCGGCCGGCGTCATTCCCGCGACCATCCGCTATTTCCTGCATTTCCATGAGGATGCGACCGAAGAGGATGTTCGCAACTTCCTCCTGACGGCTGCTGCCGTCGGCGGCATCATCAAGCACAATGCCTCGATCTCCGGCGCCGAAGTCGGCTGTCAGGGCGAGGTGGGCTCGGCGGCTGCCATGGCGGCTGCAGGGCTTGCCTCAGTGCTCGGCGGATCGCCCGAGCAGATCGAGAATGCCGCCGAGATCGCACTTGAACACCATCTCGGCATGACCTGCGATCCGATCGCCGGCCTCGTGCAGGTGCCGTGCATCGAGCGCAATGCGCTTGGCGCGGTCAAGGCGGTCACGGCAGCTTCGCTGGCGATCAAGGGCGACGGCACCCATTTCGTGCCGCTCGACGCCTGTATCGAGACCATGCGCCAGACCGGCAATGACATGAGCGAGAAATACAAGGAAACCTCCACCGGCGGCCTCGCCGTCAATGTGGTCGAATGCTGAGACCAGCAAGAGCGGGTTTCACGCTGAAGCTTACGCAGGGCATCACTGTGGAGGAGAAAGCCGGACGCTGACGTGCGGCTTGACCTTCGCCGGCTTTGGGTCTTGAAGGGAAGGCATGGCTCTTCATCTCATCAAGCTCTGCGTCGGTGCAGACAGTATCGACGATCTTCGTGAATGGGTCGCGCAGCGCTCGCTGTCGGCGATTGCTGCCGGCCTTGAGCCGCACAGCACCCACACGACCCGCATGGTGCCGAAGCGCGTCGAGGAATTGCTCGACGGCGGTTCGCTCTACTGGGTGATCAAGGGGCAGGTCTCCGCTCGTCAAAAACTTCTCGACATCACGACCTTTACCGGCGGCGACGGCATCCAGCGCTGCGACCTGGTGCTTGGCCCGGAAGTCATCGAGACGGCGCCGCAGCCCAAGCGCCCCTTCCAGGGATGGCGTTACCTCAAAACGGAAGAAGCGCCGCGCGATCTCACCGGCCTGGGTGATGACGTCACGGCACTTCCAGAAGATCTGCGGCGCGAGCTGGCCGAACTCGGCCTGCTCTGATCGATCGGGGCTGACGGGTCAGCGAAGTTTCATGCGGATCGGCGAACGGCCGGCCCGCGACGTGACATGCAGGTGGATCTTGGCTTCCGGCTGGGAGTGACGCCAGGCGCGGGCGCGTGGCTGAGCAGCATCGTCACCAGATCCTTGGTCTTCTCGCGAGACTTGTTGATGCCGAAACCGTTTATCCCACGGCTACCGATCCCAAGACCGTTCATGCCGAGACCTGCAAGTCGCATGGCTGCCTCATGGAGAGGGTTGAGCGCTATGCCCTTTGCCCTCTGGCTGCGTGCGGGACCAAACGTGTCCGCACCGTTTTCATTCATTCCCATCGGAAACCCCGTTACACATTACATTCGAGATTTCACCGCGCCGATACGCGCCGCGGCATTTGGACAAAGGAGGCCCGGCAGATGCTGCCGAGCCGCCTCATTCTTCATTACTGTGCCGAGGCCCAGCAGCTGACGCCCTTCTTCTTGAGCGCGCTGCAGGCTTCCACGGCAGCCTTCTGGTCATCGAAGCCGCCGAAGCGGGCGCGGTAGACCTGCGAACCGTTGCTGTTGAAGGCGACCGTGTAGGG
This sequence comes from Shinella sp. UYSO24, assembly GCA_902167985.1. Classification (GTDB taxonomy): domain Bacteria; phylum Pseudomonadota; class Alphaproteobacteria; order Rhizobiales; family Rhizobiaceae; genus Neorhizobium. Next base: position 30,797 of record CABHNZ010000035.1, on the reverse strand, counting down.
CTTTGCCGCGCGCAGCGCCCGGCCACCCTTGTCCTGTGCGTCCTGAAGAAGGTCGAGCGCCATCTTCTGGCTCGGCGATGCGCCGATCTGGATCACCCAGCCGGACATGTCGCGGCCGGCAGTCGAGGCGGTCGTGACTTCATCGACGCTATCCGCACGCTGCGCCTTGGCGGCGCGCTTGGCAGCCGGCGATCCGGCCATGGCCGTGTCGAGGGCTTCGGCAGCGGAGCGCTTGCGGGCCGATTCGCCGGCATAGGCGACCGTTGCCGGTTCTTCCTCGTAGCGGGCGTTCGGCACAGGGCCGCTATTGGGCAGTCCGAGACCCGCGACTTCACGCACGTCGGATGCCTCTGCCGCAACGGCCGGAACCGAGCGTACCGGTGCAACCGGGGCCGGCGGCGGAGAGACGGCGGAAATCAGGTTGGTTTCGCCACCGCGGGAGGCTTTCGGCAGGTATTCGGCAACGAGCTTGCGCATGGTTGCGTCACGGGCAGCGCTGGAGCGACCACCGAGAATGACGGCAACCATCGAACGGCCATCGATCTTGACCGAGGTCGCAAGGTTGCTGCCGGCAGCGCGGGTATAGCCGGTCTTGATGCCGTCAACGCCCGGCACAGTGCCGACCAGATGGTTGTGGTTGCCGATATACTGCTTGCCGAAGGTGAAGCTGCGGATCGAGAAATAGCCGTAATACTGCGGGAAGTGCTGGCGAAGGGCGATGCCGAGACGCGCCTGATCACGCGCCGTCGTCATCTGTGCGGTGTTCGGCAGGCCGTTGGCATTGCGGTAGGTCGTACGCGTCATGCCGAGAGCGCGGGCCTTTGCGTCATCATCTGGGCAAAGCGGTCTTCGGAACCGCCGGCGACCATTTCGCCGAGTGCGGTCGCCATGTCATTGGCCGAGCGTGTCACGATGGCACGAATGGCCTGATCGACCGTCACCTTGCCGCCGGGGCGAACGCCGAGCTTCGTCGGGGCCTGGCCGGCTGCATGGGCGGAAACGGGAACGAGCGTGTCGACACTGAAACGATGCGCCTCAAGCGCCTCGAACGTCAGATAGAGCGTCATCATCTTGGTGAGGGATGCCGGATAGCGCAGGCCATCCGGGTCTTCACCGTAGAGGACCTTGCCGGTGCGTGCATCGACAACGATGCCGGCGAACTTGGGGCCGCCGCTCGCTGCCTGCACTTCCGCAGGTGCCGCCACCAGCGTGAAGGCCATGGCCAAGGAAAGAATATAACCGAGGAAACGCCCCGGAGCCGCCATGACACTCTTTTTGTGTCCAATGGAGAACATGCTGTTCGACACTGCCGCACTCATCGCTTTTGCATGATGATTGTAATTACTTCCGGCCGCCGTCCCCTTGCGACCGTTGCCAAGCAATGTAGGGGGATAGCGTTACCAAGTCGTTTATGATGAACAGCAGGTTGACGACGTGGACCGCATTTTATCGAGGTTTTACCGGGCTTTTTCGGCCTTTTGCACACCCTCGGTGAGGTGTGCCGTGACGAAAGCGTGAACGCTGTCGTCGATCCGCTGCCAGTCGCTGAGCTGGCCGGAAGAGAATCGGTAGAGGACCGAAAGATTGTCGCCGACGAGCACGTCGCGCTGGCAGTCGCTGCTGGTTGCGGCCTCTCCGGCGGCCGGCAGGAGGCAGCGCACGACATAGGTGTCGGCGCCCTTTGCGGGACCTGTCAGGACCACTTCCGAGCCATAGCCGCTATCCTTGCGCAGATGATGGAGGGTAAGGCCGAAAGGGCCTTGCTCCGGCTTGCCCTCGAAGAGCTTGCTGTAGATCGGCTGAAGCCGGCCAGACATGTCTCGCGACATGGTGCCCTCCGACATCTGCAGGAATATCAGGGAGGAAGGGATCGAGACATCGTCGAACCGCAGCCGCTCCGCGCGGCTGTAGCCCTGCATCTGCGGCCATGTCACATAGAGATCGAGGCGTTCGGTCGGGCCGTTTCGGCGTTGGTCCGGAAAACGGATCGTGTTGGCGGGAATAGCCAGTCGATCCTGGCCGATCTCGACGGAGACCGGTGCAGTGCTCTCGGTGTGACCGGCAAGCGCTATGCGTGCGCCAAACCACTGTCCGCCGACGCTGATCAGGGCCGTGAGGAATGCGATCGCCGCAATCGCGGCCGTCAGGCGCAACATGAACCCTGTGGAGATCAGCGGGCTTTCCTGATCCTCGTCCGAGGCGGGGAGGTGGGCTGCCATGATCGGCTCCGTTCTGGCCGTTGCGTGTTGCCCCGAGCTCTGTCGGGACATTCCGGACGTCGGGCGCAAACGCGCGATACCGCCGCCACGGGGATGACGGCAGTATCGTTAATGATGGTTAATGCGCAGTTAATTAACATCTCATCGGCGCCGGCAGGGGGCGTCACACTTACTTGGTGACGCTGCCTACCGCCATCGTGCGGCCGTCCTGCAGCTTGACCCAGCGGCCCGGATCGTCATTGGCCTGGCGCTTGAGATAGGTGTATTCCGTATCGGCCCAGAGCAGAACCTTGTTGCGCATGTTGTCGAGGATGAAGTCGCCGCGGTCGGTGCGAACGGTCAGGACTGCATGGCCTTCGCCATTCGGCTGCAGGACGACGGTGATCAGCAGGTCGGAGGGGTGAAAACCCTTCTGCATGAGCATCTTGCGCTTCAGCAGCACATAGTCTTCGCAGTCGCCCGCATAAGTGGGGTAGGCCCACTTTTCCTCGACGCCGTAGAGTTCCATGTCGGTCATCGGCTTGATCGTCGTGTTGACCGTATAGTTGACGTCGAGCAGCGTGCGCCACTTGTCTTCCGTCAGGCCAAGCGGTCCCTGATCGCTATAGGTCTTGGCGCATTCGCTGACATAGATCTTGCAGAACTCGTAATGGCCGATCGGCTGCGTGGCCGGGCCGAGAACGCGCATGGCGCCCGAGTTGGCAATGTTCATCGCAAACGATGGTCCAATCGGTGCGATGAAGGAAAGTGCAAATGCGGCGGCCGCGATTGCGAGGCCAAGTCCCTTACGGTTGTTCATTTTTCTTGTCTCCCCGTTGTTGGGAGGACAATGCCATCAAGTTTTTGATCGACAGCAAAATAGCGAAGTAAAATCAGATGCTTATTCTAATTGATATTGATGAAAACACGCATCGAATGCGCAGAAAATTCGCTTAAAATGCCCGCTGTCGCGTTAGGTTTTGCGGGGCGTCCGGTCTTGCTGCCAATGGCCGGGTAAAGGCTGCAGGGCTTGCGCTGCCGGGCTTTCACCGGGGTGGCTGATGCCGGTCTGCCTTGGTAAGGTAAATGCCGCAGGCGCCGTCATGTTGCGGCGAGCCGGGTTCTGATGCGCGATGACTGCGGGAAAGAGCGCTATTTCGCCTGTATCGCCGGCATGGGGAGCCAAAAATAATTCTCGAAAAGAGACATTTTTTTCGCCGTGCATCTGCGTGAGAAAAGGCGAATGCCGTCATCTGCTGTCCCAAACAGGGATCGCATCGCAATGAAACAGTAGAGAAGAAGAAAATAGAGGCGGCGGGGGCGGGGCTCAGGCCGTTCAAGAGACGCTGCGGTTCATCGCTCAGGCCGAGGGCAGTGTGCGATGGAGTGATGCCGCCGTGTCACCCGGCGATATCGATGCTCAGAGGAATTCGGTGAGCGACTCACGCGACTGAACCGAGCTGAACTCGATGGCCACGCCTTCCATGAAATGGCGCACGACGCGACCGCGCATATGGCCAAGCTTGATCGGCGTGCCGAGGGCAGGGCGGATCTCTATATCGATGGCGGCGCCCGAAAGCGAAAGGTCCATGATCCGGCAGGCGTAACGACGGCCGTCTTCGAGGACGATTTCCGAACGTGTCTGACGCGGCGTCAGGCGGTCGTGACGACGGTCTTCCGGAAGGCCAAGCTCGTGCTTGTTGGCAATCCAGGTGAGCTGGGCTGCGAGTTTCTCGCGCTTGCGCTCGGTTGCCGTGATCGACATGACGAAGCCGGCGGGATTGACCGAAAGCACATAGCCTTCGAGCCGACCGATATGTTCAAGATAGGCAATGACCCGTTCATCCATGCGCGGTCGTCCGGCGCACAGGATCGCCACGTCACCCGGCGACATGTCTGTCACCTGGCAGGTATATTCCTCATGGTCTTCCAGCATGAGACGTCCGGCGACACTGATGCCCACGCGCTGGAAGGCGCCCGGAGCGGGCGCGGCACTGGAGGCGGTCGTCTGGGCCGACTGGAAGTTGAACATCGATCGGTGGCTTTTCTGGTCTTGAGTAGCCACGGAGGATAGGCGTCAGCCGTTAACATAAGGTTGTGTTAAACTGCGAGGAATGACAGCGCGGCATTTTCATTCAGCACCACGATGGGCGCCCTATCTGTGGGCGCCGGTCAAGGCCGCTGGCAGCAGACGGGACAAAAGCGAGGGGCGGGGCGCATCCGGCACTCCGTTCGCCGCCTGCACCATGGGGATGTTGCCATCACGCTCGAGAAACGTCCAACGGTCGAGAAGCAGGCCCGCAGCAGGTGTGGCAGTAGCGGCAAGCGCTTCGCTGCGTGGCAGAAGTGCGCCGAGCAGCCTGTCGCTGAAGCCTTCGTCGTGCGGGCGCATCGGCATCAGCAGAAGATCGTAGGGGCGCTCATCGGCCGGTCGCAGCACATTGACTTCGAGGAGGACGGGTCGTTCGTACTGGATGGCATTGGCGGCGATTTCGAAAGGCTGGTGGTTGGCCTTGTCGAACCACATCTCGTCATAGGCTGCGCCGCGGAACTCGCGTCCGAACATGTCGCAGATGCGGGTGCCTGCAAGTCTGAATGTCAGATCGGCTCCCGTATCGGAGGGGTTTGTGACTGCTGCGATGAAGAGATGCGGCAGGTAGCGCCGCAGCGCCACCGGGTCGATTTCGCTGCGCAGCGGCGCCGGCCGCTCTCCGGCGAGCCGTACCCAATAATCGAAAATCTCTCTGCTGGCGCGATTATGCATGCCTGAGTTTATGCTCCATTTCGAACCAGGTGAGGGCCTCATGCCCGCCTTGCGCCTCTATCCGAGCGAAAACCATGCCAAATGCGCCCTCCCTTGGTTAAAGAATGGTTGTTTGGCCTCAGTAGGGCCGAAACGTGGCGCCGCTTTCATTTCGCTCATGGCTCTTGTAAGTCTCTTGCCACGCGAAGATGAAAGGGCATCGGAATGGAAGACGACAGGTCAGGCCGGCACGGCGAAACGCAAGCCGGAGAGGCTGTCGCGCCGGATGTCGCGGAGCCCTGGGAAGCAGATGAAAACGAGAAGCAACCCGTTTTCAACCTGCCCGGAAGCCTGATCTTCTCACTGCTGCTGATCGTCGGCATCTATCTGATCGACGCCTATCTGCTGGATGATGGGCTGCAGTCGGATGTCCTCATCCATTTCGCGTTCACGCCGCTGCGTTATGTCTATCCGCTCTCGGATCAGGGTTTCGAATGGCTTTGGACCCCGGTGACATATTCGCTGCTTCACGGCTCGATCGAGCATGTCGGTTTCAATGCGCTGTGGCTTGCCGCTTTCGGTGCGCCGGTCGTCCGGCGTATCGGGACGATCCGTTATGTCCTGTTCTGGATCCTGTCTGCGGCGGCGGCCGCATTCTTCCATGCGGCGCTGCACTGGGGCGAGCAAACGGTGCTGATCGGCGCCTCCGGTGTGGTGTCGGCGCTGATGGGGGCTGCCTGCCGCTTCGCCTTTCCGGCTCGTGGCGGCTACGACCGGACGTTCGGGCATCTTTATCCGCGCCAGACTGTTCTGGCCGCATTCAGGAACCGTACCGTCGTCATATTCACCGTCATGTGGCTTGTCGGCAATGTGCTGATCGCGGTCGGCATGCCGCTGGTCGGCGCCGGTTCCGGTGAAATCGCCTGGGATGCCCATATCGGCGGCTTCCTGTTCGGCTTCCTGCTTTTCCCGCTGTTCGACCCGCTGCCTGCGACATCTCGTACATAAGGGTAAGCTTGATCTCCTTTTTAAGTCGTCTTACTCTCTATTCGTGCAGAGGGGCGCGCCGTTCGCCTCGTTGGTCGGCGCGGCTCTCGCGGTTTGAGAGGAGAAAACCATGCCGACAACAGTCAAGAACGTGCTCGATGCCAAGGGCTATGCTGTCGTAGCCGTCGATCCCAGCAAGACCCTGCAACAGGTCGCCGAAATCCTGAATGAAAAGAAAATCGGTGCCGTCGTCATCGTCGGTGTCGAGCAGCGGATTGCAGGCATCTTCACCGAGCGCGATCTCGTCCGTTCGATTGCCAAACATGGATGCGATGTCCTGAGTGAGACTGTCCGTTCCGTGATGACCACCACGATCCAGCACTGCCGTCTCGAACAGACGGTGGATGAGGTCATGGCGATGATGACCGCCGGCCGCTTCCGCCATGTGCCCGTGGAGAAGGACGGCCAGCTGGCCGGTATCATCTCCATCGGTGACGTCGTGAAGTCGCGGATGCAGGAGGTCGAAATGGAAGCCGAGCAGATGAAGGCCTATATCGCCAGCTGATCCGCATCCGTTGGCGCGGGGATCGCTTCTTCGGAGGAGGGAGGCGCGGTTTCGGCGCATGGATGAAGGATCTACACGATCACCGCCCTCGGGTTATTCCCGAGGGTTTTTGTTTGTCGTGGCGCGACCCAATCATGTCACCGCGCAAAGACATCCTGCATGCGCTTGAGCGCCGCGATCTGCGCCATGGTTTCCTCATAGCCGCGATCGATCGCTTCGCCCGCCCGGTGAAACTCCGAAAGGCCGATATCGCTCAGGCGCGGATGAAGCGCCAGATCCGGCGGATCACCGGCAAGCCTCGCGCGGGAAATCCGTTCCTGGATGATGTTGAAGGCCTGCACCATCGTGCCGGTCACACCGCCACGGGCGGCCGCCGGCCCATCCGCTCCTCGCCGGTCAGATGCTCTCCGGCACTGTGCTTGACGACGGCGGAGCGGCCGAAAATGTCATAGTTGAGATTGACGGCCACGACGAGCGGCTGCTCGTAGGCGCGGCAGACCGAAGTGGGCACCGGATTGACCAGCGCGCCATCGACCAGCGTACGGTTGTTGCATTTCACCGGTTCGAAAATGCCGGGAAGGGCGTAGGACGCCCGCAACGCCGTAATCAGCGAGCCGCTCGATATCCACACTTCATGGCCGGTATTGAGCTCTGTCGCGACCGAGACGAAGGGCCGGCCGAGATCCTCGACCTTGAGGCCTTCCAGATGCTCCTGCATCCGCTTGGTGAGCCGCATGCCGCCGAGCAGACCTGCGCCGCCGATGGTGAGATCGAGAAGGGCTGCAATCCGGCGCATGGTGAGCGAGCGGGCGAATTCTTCCAGTTCGTCGAGCTTGCCCGCAAGATAACAACCGCCGACAAGCGCGCCGATCGATGTGCCCGCCACCATGCCGACTTCGAGCCCCGCCTCTTCGATGGCGCGAAGCACACCGATATGCGCCCAGCCGCGGGCAGCGCCGCCACCGAGTGCCAGCGCCAGCTTTGCCTTTTTCGGTTTTTCGATCAGGGGGCCTGAGGCAGTGATCCCGCCCTGCTTTTCTCCCGCCCGTATCGCCTGTCCGCCGATATCGGCGGGGGCGTTGGTTGCATCGGGACGGTTCCTGCTCCAGTTCAGCATCGACAAAGACCTCCTGGGAGCGTCGTCAGAGCCGGCGTCGCTCCATTTAGACTGCCCGTGGCGCCATCCTGATCCGGCGGCAAGCCGCGGATCGACACGCCCGCATGGCATGCGCAATCATCGATTAACGCATGTTAACCTTGCGAAATCGTTTATCGAGGCCAGATCGGGAGAAAACGGGGCGGGTGGAGCCTTACGTCGTCTGCTGGTCCGAATACACGCTATCTGGATCAAAATGCCGCTCATCGTCGGTGATTTCAAGCATGGCGCTGCCATTGCCGTCTTGGACGATCCTGTAGAAGCAGGAGCGACGGCCGGTATGGCAGGTTGCATCATGCCCGGCGACCGACACTTTCAGCCAGATGACGTCCTGATCGCAGTCGGTCCGCATCTCTTTCACGGTCTGCAGGTTGCCGGAGGTCTCGCCCTTCTTCCAGAGTTTCTGCGCGAGCGGCTGTAATAATGGGCGATACCGGTATCGATGGTGAGCGACAGCGCCTCCGCATTCATATGCGCCACCATCAGCAATTCGCCGTCGTGAGCGTCGGTGACGACGGCGGTGATCAGGCCATTGGTGTCGAAGCGCGGGGTAAACGCGCCTTCGCCCTCAAGAACCGACTTGTCGGCCGAGGGCGCAGGGAATGCGGTGGTCATGATGGTGATCCGGTTCAGCGGCTGCGGGCGAGGGTGAAGAAGCGTGCCTGTTCGGTCGGGTTCGTCTTGAACTCGCCGGTAAAGGTCGTGGTCAGCGTATGCGAACCCTGCTTCTGCACGCCGCGCATTTCCATGCACATGTGCTCGGCTTCGATCAGCACGGCAACACCACGCGGCTTCAGCGTATCGTCGATGGCCTTGGCGATCTGCGCCGTCAGGTTTTCCTGCGTCTGCAGCCGGCGGCCGAAGATCTCGACGACGCGGGCGATCTTCGAGAGACCGAGAACCGGGCCGCTCGGCAGATAGGCGACGGTCGCCTTGCCCTTGATCGGCAGCATGTGATGTTCGCAATGCGAGAAGAAATCGATGTCGCGGACGAGAACGATGTCGTCGAAGCCCGACACTTCCTCGAACACCCGGCCAAGAACCTCTTCGGCCGACTGTTCATAGCCTGCAAACAGTTCGCGATAGGCCTTGGCGACGCGCTTCGGCGTATCGAGCAGGCCTTCTCGCGACGGATCGTCGCCGGCCCAGCGCAACAGCGTGCGTACGGCGTCTTCTGCTTCCTGCTGCGAGGGCCGTTCCTGCTTCTGGGCGGCGGCCGGAAAATTCTTCACGATTGCATCCATCTATCGTCTCCCGATGCGGTTCAAGGCCGCATCCGACTTGTCTTCTGTTAGGCGCTCGGGTCCATGGGGCAGACCCATCTCATTGGTCAGCGCGGTATCTGATCCGCAGCGGGCCATTTTACAAGGTATCTCTTTTCGATTTCCGAAGGATTGGGCGAAAACGCCATCTTCTTGATCATCCTCGTTCGCCACCACATATAGTGGCTATCCTTGATTTATGATAGAGCGCGCCGGTGAACGATGTATTCAACGCTGCGCATCGCCATTCGGATTGGTCTTCATGGACGATATCTACAACAGCAAGATCCTCGAATTTGCGGGCAACATCACAAGGGCCGGAACCCTTGCAGATGCTGACGCGGTATCTGAAAAGCATTCGCGGCTCTGTGGTTCCAAGATACGCGTCTTTTTGAAGCTGGATCACGGCATCGTCAGCGATTTTTCCCATGAGGTGAGGGCCTGCGCACTCGGCCAGGCCTCCTCGTCGATCATGGCGCGGCATGTCGTGGGGGCAACGGTGGACGAGCTTCGTCAGGCCCGCGCCGATATGCTGGCCATGCTGAAGGAAGGCGGCGAGGGGCCGTCGGGGCGCTTCGAAGAGATGCGCTATCTGAAACCCGTCAAGGATTACAGGCCCGCCACGCCTCCACCATGCTGACCTTCGATGCGGTCGTCGATGCAATCGACCAGATCGACGCCAGACAGGTTCAGGCGGCTATCTGACCTCCATGTGCCAGTTCTGCGCACCCCACGATGATGACGAGGACGAGGAAAAGCCCGCAGCGCGGCGCTTTTCCCGCAACTGGCGCGGCCCGTTCAGAAAGACGCCGGACCGGCTTTTCGGCATGGGCCTCATCCGCCTCTACCAGCTGACGCTGTCCGGCTTCATCGGCAATTCCTGCCGCCATATCCCGACCTGCTCGGAATATGGCTATGAGGCGGTCGCAAGGCACGGCCTCTGGTCCGGTGGTTGGCTGACGCTGTTTCGCGTCGCCCGCTGCGGACCGGGCGGAACGGGCGGGCTCGATCCGGTCCCGCCGGCCTTTGCCCCGCGTCAATACTGGTGGATGCCCTGGCGCTTCTGGACGCGTCACTGATCGGCCCTTCGAGCCCTTCGCCACCGCGCCAATACTTTACTAAACGGCCGAAACACACTATCACGCGGCGGTTCGCAAGCCGGCGCTAGACCATGGTTCGGCCGGCCATTTTGCCACCACCCGCATTCGTTGGCGGGACTGGACAGGAGATAGACATGTCCCAATCCGTTTCCCTTACTTTTCCCGATGGCTCCGTGCGCGTCTATGACGCAGGCACGACCGGCCGTGACGTTGCCGAGGGCATTTCCAAGTCGCTCGTCAAGAAGGCCGTCGCCGTTGCCATCGATGGCGTGCTGCGCGATCTCTCCGATCCCGTCATCGACGGCAAGATCGAGATCGTCACGCGCACCGATCCGCGCGCGCTGGAACTGATCCGTCACGATGCCGCCCACGTCATGGCCGAAGCCGTGCAGGAACTGTGGCCCGGCACCCAGGTGACGATCGGCCCAGTCATCGAGAACGGTTTCTATTACGACTTTGCCCGCAACGAGCCCTTCACGCCCGACGATCTGCCGAAGATCGAGGCGAAGATGAAGGAGATCATCGGCCGCAACAAGCCGTTCACCAAGCAGATCTGGTCGCGCGATCAGGCCCGTCAGGTTTTCGCCGACAAGGGGGAGGCCTACAAGGTCGAGCTCGTCGACGCCATCCCGGCCGATCAGGATCTGAAGATCTACTATCAGGGCGACTGGTTCGACCTCTGCCGTGGCCCGCATATGGCCTCCACCGGCCAGATCGGCACCGCCTTCAAGCTGATGAAGGTGGCCGGCGCCTATTGGCGCGGCGATAGCAACAACGCCATGCTGACCCGTATCTACGGCACCGCCTGGGCAACGCAGGAAGAGCTCGACCAGTATCTCCACGTTCTGGCCGAAGCGGAAAAGCGTGACCATCGCAGGCTGGGCCGCGAGATGGATCTCTTCCATTTTCAGGAAGAAGGTCCGGGCGTCGTCTTCTGGCACGGCAAGGGCTGGCGCATGTTCCAGGCGCTGACGGCTTACATGCGTCGTCGCCTGTCGGGCACCTATGAGGAAGTCAACGCGCCGCAGGTTCTCGATGCCTCGCTCTGGGAGACCTCCGGTCACTGGGGCTGGTATCAGGAAAACATGTTCGCGGTGAAATCGGCCTATGCCTTCACGCATCCGAAGGACGAGGAAGCGGATAACCGCGTCTTTGCGCTGAAGCCGATGAACTGCCCCGGCCACGTCCAGATTTTCAAGCACGGCCTCAAATCCTACCGCGAACTGCCGATCCGTCTCGCCGAGTTCGGTCTGGTTCACCGCTATGAGGCATCCGGCGCTCTGCACGGCCTGATGCGCGTGCGCGGCTTCACGCAGGACGACGCGCATGTCTTCTGCACCGACGAGCAGATGGCGGCCGAATGCCTGCGCATCAACGACCTGATCCTCTCGGTCTACGAGGATTTCGGCTTCAAGGAAGTCGTCGTCAAGCTGTCGACCCGTCCTGAAAAGCGCGTCGGCACCGACGCTCTCTGGGACCGCGCCGAAAGCGTCATGATGGACGTCCTGAAGACGATCGAGGAACAGTCCGGCGGTCGCATCAAGACCGGCATCCTGCCGGGCGAGGGCGCCTTCTACGGTCCGAAGTTCGAATACACGCTGAAGGACGCGATCGGTCGCGAATGGCAGTGCGGCACGACGCAGGTGGACTTCAACCTGCCGGAACGTTTTGGCGCTTTCTACATCGACGCCAATTCGGAAAAGCAGCAGCCGGTGATGATCCACCGCGCCATCTGCGGTTCGATGGAACGCTTCCTCGGCATCCTGATCGAGAACTTTGCCGGTCACATGCCGCTCTGGATGGCGCCGACGCAGGTCGTCGTCGCAACCATCACCTCGGATGCGGACGATTACGGTCGTGAAGTTGCCGAAGCGCTGCGCGAGCAGGGCATGGTAGTCGAGACCGACTTCCGCAACGAGAAGATCAACTACAAGATCCGCGAGCATTCGGTGACGAAGGTTCCGGTCATCATCGTCTGCGGCCGTCAGGAAGCGGAAAACCGCTCGGTCAATATCCGCCGTCTCGGCTCGCAGGCCCAGACGCCGATGTCGCTCGACGAGGCGATCGTCTCGCTGGTCGACGAAGCGACCCCGCCGGACGTCAAGCGTCGTCAGGCAGCGATTGCCGCCAAGAAGGCGCTGGCATCCTGATCGGATAATGGAAACGAAGCCCGCGACAGCGGCGTTTTTATATCGGCCGCACCTGCGGCCGTGACCTGTCAAGGGAAACGATCCGCCGGGGCGGTCGATCAATCCGGATCGTCTATCGCCTCGTTGCGCTGATCGGGCGCCTGCGGCGCGCGCATCAGCACTTCCACATCGGCATTCTTGCCGGCCTTCACCGTGAAATCGCGCTGGTAGATCTTGTCCTTGTTGCGGGCGACGGCGAGATAGTCGCCCTCGGCCAAAACCATGGTCGGATAGGCGCTGACGCTTTCGTTGACCACGTCGCCGGCCGCCGTCAGAAGCGACCATGCGGTATCGGCCACCGCTTCGCCGCCCGGCTGCGACACGAGCTTGAGGTTCACCTGCGCCGCCTTGTGCTGCAGCACCGCCTGCGTCAGTTTTCCGGCATCCACCTGAATGTCGGCACGCACCACGGCATTGACGTCTCCGTAGTTCGAAACGACGTGGTAGGTTCCGGCTGCAAGTCTCACAAGCGTGTTCGGCTTGACGTCGGACATCACGAGCGAGCGGTCGCCATTGGCCTTCACATCCGAGGAATAGACCGAGAAGGACAGCTGGTTTGTCGGGATGCGTGTGTCCGTCCCGGCAACGGCATTGAGCACGAAGCCGCCGGCATCCAGAACCAGCGTCTGGCGGGCAACCTCGCCATCCTCGGGCACGGTGAGCGTCTTGGTGAGGCCGGCGCGCCCGAAGGCGACGTTGACGAAATAGTCGCCCGGAGACAGCTGGAAATCGGCAGAGCCGCCATTGGCGCTGGCAACCAGCGGCAGCTTGCCGTCCGGTCCCGCAATCGGGCTGAACACCCGCCAGGCGAGGCCTTCCTGCATGACGTCGCTGCTGGCCGAAAGCTTGGCGTCGAACCGCACTTCCTTCAGATAGCCGGATGAGGCCGGCGTGCCGGAAAAGGCGCTGACCTTCGGCATCTTGGCCGGACCGTCCAGCTGCTTGAAGCTCTTGAAGGCATCGCTGTCCTGCGCCATTGCGATCGACGTGGCGGCCGTGACGAGCACGAGCGCAGTCGCCACCAGCGAACGGGTGACGGTGAGGAGCGCTTTGTGACTGACGGACATTGACGGGAACCGGTTGACTCTTTTCGGGCGAACAGCCACTTGAAAACCAAGCACCGGGCAATTTCAAGGCCTTCAGCCCGGAAGTGCAATTCAAAGCGCGTTTCGGCGCGTGAAATCCTTTGCAAAGCCAACCGAAAGCTTCATCTCATGCAGAACGACATCAAGCTTGCCGACTATCTCCGCGACCGCCATTCGACCCCGGTCGCCCAGATCAAGGGCCCGGCACCGGACCAGGCGGAACTCGAAGCCATCCTGACGGCTTCGGTACGCGTCCCCGATCACGGCAAGATCGCCCCCTGGCGCTCGTCGTCTATCGTGGCGACATCTGCAAGACGCTCGGCGAGACTTTTCTCGAGATTGCCCTGAAGGCCAATCCCGAGATGACGGATGCAGCGCGCGAGGCCGAACTGGTACGTTTCACCCGCGCACCGCTGGTCGTCGCAGTCATCTCGACGGCTGCGCCGCATGCGAAAATCCCGGAATGGGAGCAGGTCCTGTCGGCAGGCGCGGTCTGCATGAACATGCTGTTTGCCGCCAATGCGGCAGGCTACGTCGCCAACTGGCGGACCGAATGGATCTCCTATGACGCGGCTGCCCTTGCGGCGCTTGGCGTCAAGCCGGAGGAGAAGGTTGCGGGCTTCATCCATATCGGATCGAGCGATTTCCCGACCCCGGACCGTCCGCGGCCTGAGCTCGCTTCCGTCGTCACCTACGCCGGCGAATAAGGGAAAAGCTGCGATGTTCTATCCAACCGACACCAACGCGCATGGCATGGCCCATGATCCCTTCAAGGCGATCGTCGCGCCGCGGCCGATCGGCTGGATCGGCACCAAGGGGAGGGATGGATCGTTCAACCTCTCTCCCTATTCCTTTTTCAACATCGTCGCAGACCGGCCGAAACTGGTAATGTTCGCCTCTTCCGGCCGCAAGCATTCCCTGAAGAACGCCGAGGAAACCGGCGTCTTTACCGCAAGCCTTGCCAGCCGCCACATCGTCGACAAGGTGAATGCCTCCTCGCGCCGGTGGAATACGGGGTCAACGAGTTCGAACTCGCCGGTCTCACTTCCGCCATGGGCAGGCTCGTCGAGGCGCCCTATGTCGCCGAGGCGCATGCGGTGCTCGAATGCCGCACGACCGAAGTCATCCAGCCCAGGGGCATCGATGGCGAGAAGGCTGATACGTTCATGGTCTTCGGCCAGGTCGTCGGCATCCATATCAGCGAGACGATCATCCGCGATGGCCGCATCGACATGGCCTTGTCGCGCCCGATCGGCCGCATGGGCTATCTCGACTATGCTGATGGCGGCACGGACGTCTTCCAGCTGGTTCGCCCGAGCACGTAAAGCCTGCCTTCGCAGCGTTAAAGAATATGGTGAACCAATCATAAACCTTTTGATCCTAGCCTGATCCTGCAGCCGGAATCGTTTGTTGTCATGCCGGCTTTACGTGATCGAGGGGCGTCGTGATCATCAAGGCATTTCTTCGCTGGGCGGAAACCGCGCGGACGAGCGACAAGGCAAGGGCGGCCAGCATGCTGGCACGCGCATACCTGCATTCGGCAATGGGAGGCGAGGAGCGGCAGGCGGCCGGTCTGGCGCTGACCTATCTTCTGGATGACACTTCTCCCGTGGTTCGTCTTGCGCTGGCGGAAGCGCTGGCCATGGCCAGCGAAGCGCCGCGTGCGATCATTCTCGCACTCGCCGAAGACCAGCCGCAGATCGCCACCACCGTGATTGCTCTTTCCCCGGTTCTCGAAGATGGCGATCTCGTCGACCTCATCGGACGGGGTGACGGCGTCACGCGCGGCGTCATCGCCTCGCGTCAGCGGGTAAGCCGCCCCGTCTGTGCAGCACTTGCCGAGGTTGGCGACGTGCCCGAGCTTCTTCTGCTTCTCGAAAACGGCGAAGCTTCGATCACCCGGATTTCGCTGCGCCGCATGGCGGAACGCTTCGGCCATGTGCCGGAGATCCGCAACGGCCTTCTTCTGCGTGACGATCTGCCCGCCGATGCCCGCCATCGGCTGGTTGGCCATATCACCGCGGCACTCTCGACCTGTGCTCTCGTCAGCGCCACGCTGGCACCGTCCCGTATCGAGCGCCTTGGCAGGGAAGCCGATACGATGGCGACGCTCGCAATCGCCGGCACGGTTGCCCATGACGAGCTGCCGATCCTCGTCGAGCATCTGCGCGCCGCCGGGCGCCTGACGCCGGCCTTCCTCATTCAGGCGCTCTGCTGCGGCCGGCTGGATTTCTTTGCCGGCGCCGTCGTCAACCTTTCTGGACTGGAAGAGCGCCGGGTGCGCCCTATCCTCGCCACCGGACGCATGCATGCGCTGCGCGCCCTGTTCGAGGCCTGTGGTCTCGATCGCGATGTGGCGATGGTCTTCGTCGATGCGGTCTTCCTCTGGCGTCAGGCGGCTGCCAGCGGGGCAGCCAACGGTGCCGAATCGATCAGCGGTGCGCTCGTCGAAAAGATCGACGGCCAGACCCGTCCGCATGCCATCGTCTCGGAGATCCGCGACATGGTCGAACAGCTGCATCGCGCCGATCTGAGAAGCAACGCGCGCGCCTATGCCATCAAGGCATCGCTTGCCGCATAAACTGGGCCTCGGCCGCATCCTATGCGGCCACCGACCCTCGGTTTGCGGTCATCTCATCGCTGGAAACGCCGCGCCACCCAGGAATAGCCATCCTCGACGAGCCTGACCGGCTTTGTCATGACCGTCTTGACGCCTTCGGTCGTCGGCAGGACGGTTTTCACGCGCTGGATCGCCCGGTCGGCCAGCGTCTCCTTCTCCTCCTCGGAAACAACTGCGACGCTCGGGCTTGCCGATACGGCATCGCCTGCCGCCGTGCCCTGCTGTTCCGGCGTCGTCGGCGCCGCTGGAGCCGGCTGTGGTCTTGGCTGCGGCACGACGGTCGCGGCGGCCACTTCGTCGGGGTTCTGGCAAACGGCGATCAGCACCGGATAGGGCTGGTTGGCATAGCCCGGCAGATGCTGTTCGGAGACCGAATCGCAAAGCGCCACCGTCGGCCAGCGCTGCTCTTCCGTTGCGATATAGTGGCAGTCGGTTCCGGCGTCGTTGCAGCCGAGAATGGTCATCACGATAAGGGCGGCGTTCATGCGGGATCCTTCAGAAAAATCGGCGTCTTTGCCCGGCAATGGCCGCCCGCTACGGCACCGGCGGCAGGGCGTGAAGCGCCGCCGGCGCGCGAGCAATGGTTGTCCAATCCGGCGTAATCAAGGCGAAACGGCAGTGTATGGCTCTCTTGTGTCCGCGCATGAAAAAGGGGCCGTGACGGCCCCTCATGATCGTTTCACTGCGTAGGTGCTTATTGCCTCAGGGCGACGACGCCTTGTTGCGCACGAGGACAACATCGCCCCGGCCATCCGCTTCGGCCAGAGGCTCGACCGTGACGTCAGTGTTGCCTTCCGCATCCGTATCGCCGCCATCGGCCATGCGGACTTCGCGGATCCATTCGCGCCAGATCGAGACGATCAACGCCATCAGCACAGGGCCGATGAAGAGGCCGAGGAAGCCCATCGTCTTCACGCCGCCGACCAGGCCGAAGAAGGTCGGCAGGAAAGGCAATTTGATCGGGCCGCCGACGAGGCGCGGGCGGATCGTCTTGTCGACGATGAAGAGTTCCACGGTACCCCAGGCAAGCAGGCCGAAACCGGCGACATAGGAGCCCTTGGCAACCAGATAGATCGACACCAGCGTGAAGGACAGGGGCGCACCGCCGGGGATGAGCGCCATGAAGCCGGTGATCGCACCGAGCGTCACGGGCGAGGGGACGCCAGCCACCCAATAGGCAAGGCCGAGAACGATGCCCTCGCCGATGGCGATCAGCGTCATACCGGTGACGGTCGAGCCGATCGTTGCCGGAACGACGCGGGAGATCCGCTCCCAGCGGCTCGGGAAGATGCGTTCTCCGAGAAGATCGATCTGGCCGCTGAAGGATGCGCCGTCGCGATAGACGAAGAACAGCGCGATCAGCATGAAAAGCAGCGTCAGGATGATATGGAAGGCACTGTTGCTGGCCGCCAGAATGGCATGGTAGATCGCGCCGATATTGGCGCCGCTCACCAGTTGCACGACTTCGCCGACAGCGCCGGGCGAGCCGATATGGCGGGTCCACTGGATGCCCAGCCATTCGCCGGCAAACGGCAGCGCGGTGATCCACGCGGGCGGTGGCGCGCCGAATTTGTTGACGTCGATCGCCCATTTTACCCAGTCGGTGACTTCACGCACCGCGTAGGAAGCGCCGATCGATACGGGCACGACGATGAAGAGGACGATGAAGATGATGGCGAGCGTGGCGCCGATCGTCGTGTTGCCGCCGATGCGGGCCAGCAGGCGCCGATAAAGCGGCCAGCTGGCAAAGCCGATGACCAGGGCCGCGAGAACCGGTACGAGAAAGCCGTGGAAGAAGTAGATCGCCGCTGCGGCAACGAGGAGCATCAACCAGCGTGCGGCCGAAATAGGAGAGATCAAAGCGATCCTGTTCGGGGTCACGGGGCCGAGCCAGCGAGGCTCCTTGGGTCCTGTCTTCTTACTGCCGGTCGTCACGATGCGCCTAGTCTCCGTCTTGTCAGGCCATATGGTATAGCCGAACTGCAGCTGCAAGCCTAACAGGGCGAACATTAAAATTAAGCGTGGTTACTTGCCGTATCGGGACGATGCGATAGAAATGTGAAGCCAGCGCAGAATTTTTCCGGAAATGCTGGAAAATCAGCAAATCTGTCCCAGTTTATCGCCTCAGAGAGGTGAGGTGAGGGCGGCCGAAAGCATTGGTGCTCTGCCTCTGGGCCGGCGCCCAAGGAAATGTAACTTGATGCAAACTGGCGAAGCGGTCGATCTGACCAATTGCGACCGCGAACCGATCCACATTCCTGGCAGTATCCAGCCGCATGGTTGCCTGATGGCCTGTGATTCGTCCGGATCGGTCATCCTCCATCATTCGGCCAATCTTGGCGCGATGCTCGGCTTTGAAGGCGAAATCATCGGCAGCAGGCTTGAGGATGTCGTCGGTGGCGAGACCGCCCACGCGCTGCGCAACGCCCTGGCGACCTCCGACGATCCTGCCCGCCCGGCACTGCGCCATGGCCTGCGCCTTGCATCCGGTCTCTGCATGGATGTGTCGCTGCACCGCCATGACCAGAAGGTCATCATCGAGTTCGAGCCGGTTTCCAAGGATGCCGACCAGCCGCTCGAAGTCGCGCGCATGCTGATCAGCCGCATCCGCAACATGAAGAGCGTCGACCGGCTGATCGAAAGCGCTGCACGCCTGATGTTCGCCATGCTCGGCTATGATCGCGTGATGGTCTATTGTTTCGAGCAGGACGGCTCGGGCAAGGTCGTCTCGGAATACAAGCGTCGCGATCTTGAAAGCTTCAAGGGGCAGTATTTCCCGGCCGGTGACATCCCGAAACAGGCACGCGTTCTCTACATCAAGAACACCATCCGCGTGATCTCGGACGCCCGCAATGAGCGCGTGGCCATTCTGCCTGAATACGACGAGGCCGGGCAGCCACTCGATCTGTCCTTTGCCCATCTGCGCAGCGTCTCGCCGGTCCATTGCGAGTATCTGAGCAATATGGGCGTGTCGGCCTCAATGTCGGTCTCGATCATAGTCGATGGCGAACTCTGGGGCCTGATTGCCTGTCATCATTATTCGCCCAAGGTTCTGTCCATGCCGCAGCGTATAGCGGCCGAGACTTTTGGCGAGTTCTTCTCGCTGCATCTGAGTGCGCTGCGCCAGAAACAGTTGCAGGAGACGGCGACGCAGGCGCGTCGGTCGCTTGATCGCTTCCTGCAGGCGGCCTCAAGCCACAACGATATCGCCAGCCTCCTGCGAACCTCGCTGGATGATTTCGGCGCCATTCTTCCCTGCGACGGTGTCGGCCTGTGGCTGGATGGTATCTGGACGACGAAGGGCAGTGTGCCCGCCGACCATCAGGTTCAGGAACTGGCCGACCTCGTTGGCGGCGTTGCCGGCGGCAAGATCTGGTCGACATTCGAATTGTCGAGCGCTCTGCCGACATCGGCGATAGCGCCGGAAGAGGTCTGCGGCGTGATCGCCATTCCGCTGTCGCAGCGGCCGCGCGACTACCTGTTCTTCTTCCGCAAGGAAGTCGTCCAGACGCTCGACTGGGCCGGCAATCCGGAAAAGAATTACGAGACCGGCCCGCTCGGCGACCGGCTGACGCCGCGCAAGAGCTTTGCCATCTGGAAGGAGCAGGTACGCCACAAGGCCCAGCCCTGGACCGATAGCGACCGCGAGATCGCCGATGCGATCCGCGCCGTGCTTGTGGAAGTCGTTCTTCACCACAACGAGCTTCTGGCCGACGAGCGCGGCAAGGCCGATGTGCGGCAGCGGATGCTCAACGAGGAACTCAATCACCGCGTCAAGAACATCCTCTCCGTCATCAAGGCGCTGGTTGGCCATCCGGTCGAAGAGGCGCGCAGTCTGGGCGATTACGTCGGCTCGCTGAAGGGGCGCATCCAGGCGCTTGCCTTCGCCCATGATCAGGTGGTCAGAAGCGGCGATGGCGGTGTCCTGGCAGAACTGCTGGAGGCCGAGCTTCGGCCCTATAAGGAAGGGCCGCGGACGATCACGCTGAGCGGTCCGCGCATCTGGCTCGATAGCCGTTCGTTTTCCGTCATGGCGCTGGTGCTGCACGAAATGTCCACCAACGCGGCCAAATACGGTTCTCTCTCAAGCCCGAGCGGCAGGCTGGACATCGTCTGGCGCAAGAATGCCGATGGCGATTACGAGCTCAACTGGACGGAGCGTGATGGCCCGCCGGCAAAGCCCCCGAGCCGCAGCGGCTTCGGCAGCGTCCTCATCAGCCGCAGCGTGCCCTTCGAACTCGGCGGCGAGGCGGAGGTTCATTATCCGGCAGAGGGTGTGGAAGCCCGTTTCGTCATTCCCGCCAAGCATATCCATGCCGAAGACGAGGGCGCATCCGATGGCGTTCTCGGCGTCGATGGCGTCAGGAATGGTGAAGGTGCAGAGCTGGTCCTGTCTGACCTCGACGTGCTTCTGGTCGAAGATCAGATGCTGATCGCGGCGGATGTGGAGGCAATGCTGGAGGAGAACGGCATCCTGAAGGTGACGGCATCCCCCTCGGTGGCCGATGCCATGAAACGCCTCAAGGACTTCAATCCCGACGTCGCCATTCTCGACGTCAATCTGGGCACTGGTACATCTCTGCCGATCGCCGAGGAACTCCAGCGTCGCAACGTGCCCTTTGTCTTTGCAACGGGCTACAGCGACCGCTCGATCATCCCCGCCAGCTTTTCGGCGCCTGTGGTGCGCAAGCCCTATGAGGCAGCCGCATTGATCGCCGCCATGCGAAAAGTGCTGGGTGGACGGGAATAGAGGGGAAACGTCTCGAGGCTGACGTAACGGAAGCAGGCTCACCCAAGGTGAGCTATTGGTCGTATTGTACCGACCGGTAACATTGCTTCGGTCAACCTCGGGTTCGCCACATCCAACGGGACGTGGTTAAACCCTCGCCATAAGGGCGAGGATGACGACGGAAAGTGTGGGGCGGGGCAACCCGGCCACGCTCGCGTGATGCTGGCCGGGGAGCGGTATTCCGATCTCAGATATCGAGATTATCGGCGAAGGCGGCGCGTTCCTGAATGAAGCGGAAACGGGCATCCGCCTTGGTGCCCATGAGGTTGTCGACAGCCTCGCGGGTGCCCTCGAAATCCACCTCGTCGATCCCGACGCGCAGAAGCGTGCGCTTTTCCGGATCCATGGTGGTTTCCTTGAGCTGCGAGGCCATCATTTCGCCAAGGCCCTTGAAGCGGCCGACTTCGACCTTCTTGCCCTTGAACACGGTGTCCATCAGCTCTGCGCGATGCGCATCATCGCGGGCATAGACGGTCTTGCCACCCTGACGGATGACATAGAGCGGCGGCACGGCGAGATAGAGATGGTTGCCGCGGATCAGTTCCGGCATTTCCTGATAGAAGAAGGTGATCAGCAGCGAGGCGATATGCGCACCGTCGACGTCGGCATCGGTCATGATGATGACGCGCTCGTAGCGCAGATCTTCCTCGCGATATTTCGTCCGCGTGCCGCAGCCGAGTGCCTGCACCAGATCGGCGATCTGCTGGTTGGCCGACAGCTTTTCGCGGCTTGCCGAACCGACGTTCAGGATTTTTCCGCGCAACGGCAGAATGGCCTGATTGGTACGGTTGCGCCCCTGCTTGGCCGAGCCACCTGCCGAATCACCCTCGACGATGAAGAGTTCTGCACCTTCGGCGGTATTCTGCGAGCAGTCGGCAAGCTTGCCCGGGAGGCGCAGCTTGCGCACGGCCGTCTTGCGGTTAACTTCCTTTTCCTTGCGGCGGCGAAGGCGTTCCTCGCAGCGCTCGATCACCCATTCGAGCAGCTTCGCCGCTTCGTTCGGGTTGCCGGCAAGATAATGGTCGAACGGGTCGCGCAGGGCGTTTTCGACGAGACGCTGGGCCTCGACGGTCGCCAGCTTGTCCTTCGTCTGGCCGACGAATTCCGGCTCGCGGATGAAGACGGACAGCATGCCCACGGCCGAGATCATCACGTCGTCAGTGGTGATTTCGCGGGCCCGTTTGTTCTGCGTCAGTTCCGCATAGTTCTTCAGGCCCTTGGTGAGCGCAATGCGCAGACCGGCCTCGTGCGTGCCGCCTTCAGGCGTCGGGATGGTGTTACAGTAGGAATGCAGTTGCGGATCGCCGCCATACCAGGTGATCGCCCATTCGAGCGCACCATGGCCACCGGTTTTTCCGTCCGTCCGGCAAAGATTTCGCGGGTGACGGTGAATTCCTTGCCGAGCGTCGCCGCCAGATAATCCTTCAGGCCGCCGGGGAAGTGGAAGACCGCCTTTTCAGGAATGTCCCCGCCTTCCGGCACCATGCCGGGATCACAGCTCCAGCGGATCTCGACGCCACCGAAAAGATAGGCCTTGGAGCGCGCCATGCGAAAGATCCGGCCCGGATCGAATTTCGCATGCTCGCCAAAAATCTGCGCGTCTGGGTGGAAGCGCACCTTGGTGCCACGGCGGTTATGCACATCGCCGAGTTCTTCCAGCCCGCCCTGCGGTACACCGCGGGAAAACCGCTGGCGATAGAGCTTCTTGTTGCGGGCAACCTCGACTTCGAGCACGTCGGAAAGCGCGTTGACGACCGAGACGCCGACGCCGTGCAGACCGCCCGACGTCTCATAGGCCTTGCCGTCGAACTTGCCGCCGGCATGCAGCTTGGTCATGATCACTTCGAGCGTCGACTTGCCGGGCACCTGCGGATGGTTTTCCACCGGAATGCCGCGGCCGTTATCGGTGACGCTCAGAAAGCCTTCGGCATCCAGATGCACTTCGATGAAATTGGCGTGGCCGGCAACGGCCTCGTCCATCGAGTTGTCGATGACTTCGGCGAAGAGATGGTGCAGCGCCTTCTCGTCCGTGCCGCCGATATACATGCCGGGGCGCATACGCACCGGTTCGAGACCTTCGAGAACGCGGATCGAGGATGCGCCGTAATCATCACCGCTGGCGCTGACCGGCGGCTTTGGCGCGGGCTGCGAGGCGGCAGGCTTGGCGGCTTCCGGTGCGGCAGCCTTCGGCGCAGCACCCGTCTTTGCGTCAGACTTGGGCGCGGGGGAGGCTACCGGCTGAGCGGCGAAAAGGTCGTTATTGTCATCCATCGGCGGTGTCGATAGTACCTGTCGGGGTGCGGAGGAAGAGGCCATACCCATCTCGTGTCGTTTCGAATCACCCGCAATTTTGCCAGAAAGCGGGCGTTTTCGCGATGCCGCATGGAGACGGCGTTATTCCCACCAATGCGACCACGGCCGTATCAAGGCAAGCTTTTAGGGTACGAAAGAGCGAATGAAACAGCGCATGTCCACAGTTGATTGCATTGCGGCAACGGTTCTGTCGCTTCTCCTAGTCGTCTCTCCGGTCTCTGCCGCACCCGTGGCAAAAGCCCCTGTCCTGCGCCTCGACGGGCCGATCAAGCCCTTCAAGGATGATCTCTTCTCGGCGCAGACCGTGCTCGAAAGCGCCGATGGCGGCGCCTACAAGGTGATCGACTACCAGGAAATGCGCGACATCAACGGCCGCGATGCCGTGCCCGAACGGCATGTGAAGGACCAGTATGTGGCGCTTGGCGTGCGCCGCGAGCAGGAGAACGAAACGCTGCCGCTACCCTCCGGTGGGCTCGACGTCGGCCGCGTCGGCCCGCAGAAGGGGGCAAGCGTCACCGTCATCTTCATCCACGGCCGTGGCGGCGACAGGCGTCTCGGCCTCAACGACTACATGTTCGGCGGCAATTTCAACCGCCTGAAGAACCTGATGGTCCAGTCCGGCGGCACCTATTATTCGCCGAGCGTCAAGAGCTTCGACGATGCCGGCATGGCGTCGATCGGCGACCTGATCCGCTATGCGTTCGAACAGTCCTCCGGCCGCCCCATCATCCTCGCCTGCGCCTCGATGGGCGGCTATATCTGCCAGGGTGCTGCCCGCAATGCCGAGCTTTCCCGTTACCTCAAGGGCATGGTCTATCTCGGCGGCCCGCCGGACAAGGATATGGCCAGGACGCCTTTCGGCAAGCTGAAACTGCCGATCTATTCGCCCATGGCAGTTCCGACATCGTCTACAAATGGGAGGATCAGGCGGCTGTCTATCGCAAGCTGAAGGCTCAAAAATACCCGGTCATGTTCACGCTCTTCAAGACCGGGACGCATGGTACGCCGATCCGCATGGTAGACTGGCGCGAGGCGCTGAATTTCATTCTCTCCACACGGTGACATGCGGCGCGCCATAGCATTTCGCCTCATCCTCCCGTTTTCGATACCAATTTGACGGAAACCTGCTTAAACAGGGCTTTGTACCTGTGGAGGCAGACTGCTTTCGCCGGCGCGGATCGCGTCGGGGAGGGCATTGAGAGAGGAGCTTTTTGCCGATGACGCCTGACGTGCGCCCGCTTGTCGCCGGGAACTGGAAAATGAACGGTACCCGCGAAACCCTGACCGAAATCAAGGCCATGGCGCAAGGCGTGCACGGTGCGCTCGCAGAAAAGGTCGATACGCTGATCTGCCCGCCGGCAACGCTTCTTTATGTCGCGACCGCGCTTGCGACCGACAGTCCGCTCGAGATCGGCGGCCAGGATTGCCATAGCAAGGTGAGCGGCGCCCACACCGGCGACATTTCCGCAGAGATGATCGCCGACTGTTTCGGCACCTATGTGATCGTCGGCCATTCCGAACGCCGCATGGATCACGGCGAGACCAATCATGTTGTGCGTGCCAAGGCGGAAGCTGCCTATGAGGCTGGCCTGACGGCGATCATCTGCATCGGTGAAAACGCCGACGAACGTGACGCCTACCAGACGCTCGACGTGCTGAAGAACCAGATCTTCGGCTCCTTGCCGGATAGCGCGACGCCTGAAAATACAGTTATCGCCTATGAACCCGTATGGGCGATCGGCACCGGGCTCACGCCGACCGCAAGCGACGTCGAGGTGGCGCATGCCTTCATGCGCGCCGAGCTTTACGAGCGTTTCGGCGCTGCCGGCAAGGCGATGCGCATCCTCTACGGCGGATCGGTGAAGCCGTCCAACGCCCGCGAACTGATGGCCGTCGAGAATGTCGATGGCGCCCTGATCGGCGGTGCGAGCTTGAAAGCCGATGACTTCCTCGCCATCTATCGCGTCTATGAGGAACTGACAGCCTGACGGCATAACCGCACAAGAGGGCTTGGAAACCGCGCGGGCCTCATGTAAAGAGCCGCCAAACTGTTGCTTGTCGCCCTGCAAAAGGGGCTGGGATAACTATTTATGCTGACCGTATTGATCGTCATTCATCTTTTGATCGTGCTTGCCCTTGTCGGCGTCGTGCTGATCCAGCGCTCCGAGGGCGGTGGTCTTGGCATCGGCGGCGGATCGGGCTTCATGTCCGCGCGCGGCACAGCCAATGCGTTGACCCGCACGACGGCGATCCTGGCGGCGCTGTTCTTCATTACCTCGCTCGGTCTCGGCATCATGGCGCGCTACCAGTCGCGTCCGTCCGATATCCTCAACCGCATCCCGCAGAGCCAGCAGGGCACCGGCAACGGTATCCTCGATCAGCTCGGCCCGGCAGCAGCAACGCCGCCGGCACAGGCTCCGGCCAGCAACGGCGTTCCGTCCGAATCCGGCGCATCGCCGGCAGCACCTGCTGCCCCGGCCGCAGGCGGCGCAGCGACGACGACGCCCGCTCCGGCATCTCCGGCAGGCGTCCCCACCGGCCAGTAATGGCACGGTGAAAGGCTTCAAGCTCCGGCAGGCCAAAAGCCTGCCGGTTTTATTTTGTGGAGATTCCACAGCGTTTTTGAGCAGACTGCAATTTCTGCTGGCGGAATCATGAATGAAAAGGTATCCGGTGACTCCCATGGCGCGATATGTATTCATCACAGGCGGCGTGGTTTCCTCTCTTGGTAAGGGGATAGCGGCCGCAGCACTCGGTGCACTGCTGCAAGCTCGGGGATACCGAGTGCGGCTCAGAAAACTCGATCCCTATCTCAATGTCGATCCGGGCACCATGAGCCCGACACAGCACGGCGAAGTGTTTGTGACCGACGATGGGGCCGAGACGGACCTCGACCTCGGTCACTACGAACGCTTCACGGGGCGCTCGGCGACGAAGACCGACAACATCACCACCGGTCGGATCTACAAGAACATCATCGACAAGGAACGCCGCGGCGACTATCTCGGCGCGACTGTTCAGGTCATTCCGCATGTCACCAACGAGATCAAGGATTTCGTCACCGAAGGCAATGACGACTATGACTTCGTCATCTGCGAAATCGGCGGCACCGTTGGCGACATCGAGGCGATGCCGTTCATGGAAGCGATCCGTCAGCTCGGCAACGACCTGCCGCGCGGCACCGCAATCTACGTTCACCTGACGCTTATGCCCTATATCCCGGCAGCCGGCGAACTGAAGACCAAGCCGACCCAGCATTCCGTCAAGGAACTGCAGGCGCTCGGCATCCATCCCGACATCCTGCTCGTGCGTGCCGACCGGGAGATCCCGGAAGCGGAACGCCGCAAGCTGTCGCTGTTCTGCAACGTCCGGGCTTCCGCCGTCATCCAGGCGCTCGACGTCGCCAATATCTACGACGTGCCGATGGCCTACCACAAGGAAGGTCTCGACAACGAGGTTCTGGCCGCTTTCGGCATCGAGCCGGCTCCCAAGCCGCGCCTCGACCAGTGGGAAGAAGTCTGCAACCGCATCCACACGCCGGAAGGCGAAGTGACGATCGCGATCGTCGGCAAGTACACGGGCCTGAAGGACGCGTACAAGTCGCTGATCGAGGCCCTGCATCACGGCGCATCGCCAATCAGGTCAAGGTCAAGCTCGAGTGGATCGAATCGGAGATCTTCGAAAAGCAGGATCCGGCTCCGTGGCTTGAAAAGGTCCATGGCATCCTTGTTCCCGGCGGTTTCGGCGAGCGCGGCGCACAGGGCAAGATCAATGCAGCCCGCTTTGCCCGCGAGCGCAAGGTGCCGTATTTCGGCATCTGCTTCGGCATGCAGATGGCAGTTCTCGAAGCCGCCCGCAATCTGGCCGGCATCGAGGAGGCCTCCTCGACCGAATTCGGTCCGTCGAAGGAGCCGGTCGTCGGCCTGATGACGGAATGGGTCAAGGGCAACGAGCTTCAGAAACGCTCGGCTGCCGGCGATCTCGGCGGCACGATGCGCCTCGGCGCCTACAAGGCGGCGCTGAAGAAAGATACCCGCATTGCCGACATCTACGGCGACACGGATATTTCCGAGCGTCACCGCCACCGCTACGAAGTCAATATCGACTACAAGGACAAGCTGGAAAGCTGCGGCCTCGTATTCTCCGGCATGTCGCCGGATGGTCTCCTGCCGGAAACCATCGAGTACAAGGACCATCCGTGGTTCATCGGCGTTCAGTACCATCCGGAACTGAAGAGCCGCCCGCTCGATCCGCATCCGCTCTTTGCAAGCTTCGTCGAAGCGGCACTTGAGCAGAGCCGCCTGGTTTAAGGCAAGGGGCCGCTGGTCGGCCCTCATGGCGCCTGAAAGAAACGCCTCGCAGGCGCGCGAAACCCGGCTCAAGCCGGTTTTTGCGTTTTTACGGCGATGGGGCGAGGGGGAGGACGTCGCGACGCGCCACGATCACGTCATCACTGATCGGCAGGCGTCCCAGTGCCAGGCACGCCGAATCGCTGCGGCATGAACGCGGTCTCGGTTGCGGGGCCGGCCGGCGCCGCCAAGGCGCTCGGTCTTTGATGCTGCGATCTGGCCGACCGGATGCGCAAAAAGCGCCACAGCAAGGCCGCCCGCAAGGGCTGACAGGAATGCGATTACGGCATTGGTCCTCGTCATCGTCATTCTCCTTAGGTCTCAGCCCGATCACTTCATGGCGGACATTTCCGCAGGCGTTGCATAAATGGCGTTTCCGCCGAGCGTCTGATCGGAATATTTCAGCAGGGCGATGCTGAGGATCGAGCCGATCAGCACGACGAATATGATGCGCATGAAAAACTCCTTTGCGGCCAATAACGGCCAAGTGGTGCGCGAGGTTCCAAAGGCTGTCGATCGGCCGTCGGGCGAGAAGCAGATGGGGAGCCGCCATCCGCCCTGCAAGATGCCGGGGCAATCGCTCAACGACGCCTTATGGTTAACGTGAGCTTGACTATGCCTGCGCTCTGCCTCTGGCTTTTTTGCGATATGGCACAATTATTTGAACCATGACTGAGCTCCATATGACGTGGATAAGAGCTGCCGCCGCAGTGGCGAGCTATCGCCGGATGTATGAACTGGCGGGCGAGATCGTGGCGCATGACGATGCGGAAAAGGCGGTTCGCCGGGCTGCACGGCGCATATTGCGCAGCCTCGAGAACCTGATCGAGCTGCCGATCGCTGACGGTGCGAAGCTGGCGCGGGCCGTTTTGCGTTTCAGGGAATTGCAGCAGGAACTGGCGCGGGTCTGCGCCTTGGCTGAGATATCCGATAATCCTGCCCATGAGGCGCGCCTTCCATCAATCATGTGTGAGGAGCGGTGTATGGACCGACTGCCGTCAGTGCTGCAGGGCGTAGATGGTCCGCACTTGGCGGTGGCGAAAGGTGAGGGGAGTGCGGCGATGACAGGAGCAGCATCATCTGCCGGGGCTGGCGCTGGCCAGCACCGCGGCATCGACGAGCAAAGAGGGCAGGCCGCGCGGCAGCCGGGTACGAGCTTGGCGGCTGCGGCCATTTCGGGATTTCGGTAAAATTCTCTCCAATTTTGCAGCATCCCGTCAACGTTCAGTATTTGTGAAGAACTCGGGGGCATCGTGCACACATGGATCGGCGATTCGAGTTCTGTTCGCCTATGTATGGAGTTGAAATGACCGTTGTGCACTTTCCGGCTGACCGCCGCACCGCTGACGTAAGACGCTGCGCCGATGCGCTGGAGCGTCTCCACGGCGAAGAAGCCAACCGTTTCTGGCGATCGGAAATGGTGACGTTCGCCAAGGGCCTTCGTGACAAGGGCATGGCCGACGCGGAGATTTCCCATCAGGCAGCACTCTTCATGCATGCGGTGCAGGTCGAATTGCAGATGGGCTATGCCGTTGAAGGTGCCTCCGCCTGATCTGGTCTCTATCTCCGACTTCTGCCGCTTGTCGGCGCCGCGGATTGGATAGGTTCGGACGAAAGAAGGCCAAGGGCTGAAGTTTTTTTGCCCTTGCATCTTTTTTTCGCCAAACTCGCCACCTATATCACTGCCATGTGCAGAGCTGATGAGCGTCGAATGAAATCGATACTCGCCTTGCAGCGATCGCTTAGAGCTGTTGACCGCGGATGTACCGGCAGGGGTTTGGAGTGATCAAGAGGAAGGTCGGTGCGATTTCGCCCCGGCCTTTTTTGTTTTCTTCTCTTGAAGATAGTGGAAATTCGGCCGGCATTGGCCTGTCACGCACTGGACGTCCGGCATGCGAGCCATTATGAGAATGGCCCACCGCATGGTTTTACGGAAGAGTGTCCGAGCGGTTTAAGGAACCGGTCTTGAAAACCGGCGTGCGGGAGACCGTACCGTGGGTTCGAATCCCACCTCTTCCGCCAATATCATTGATTTTATTGAATAATATACGACTTTTTTGCTACTAAGTACAATCCGACGAACAAAGACTAGGCGCCCGGCCACGCATGTAGCCGGGCAGGTTGATCAATGGGCACCAAGGGCGAAATAGCCGCCGCCCGCTTTGCCGCGATTGGAAGGCCACGGATCATGTCGTCAGCGATTCTGTGGCCTTCACCATCCCCCGGCCAGACTGCAAACCCCCATTCCTCTGAAGCAATGGCGTCTTGATCGGCAATGCCGTTGTCGTTTCCGCAGGGTGAACCTGCATTCCAGTCGAGTTCGTCGCCATTGGCTTCAGTATCAAGAAGACTGTCGCCATCGCGGTAACCGACGCCGTGGCCGGCCCACCCGAGTTCAGGCTCGCCGTCTGCTGCCATCCACGGATTGTCGTCCGTTTCTGGTAAAGCGTGCTCCTGATTGATGTCCGTGGTCCATCCAAGTTCGTATTCGCCGCGCGTGTCTTCGATCATGCCCTCGGCGTCACCATAGCCGCTGTCGTCGGGCTCCGCGTCTCCGCCGTCTTCCGCGTCCTCGTCGTTGCTTTCGAGCTCATCGCCAACGCCGGATGCCCAATGCTCTTGTGAATGACCACGCTGGGCTGCCCGGCTCTTACGAACGTCCTTGCCGGGGTGGCGCTCAGGGGCGCCGAGGACGCCTTCGTGATCTCCATTAAATTCATCGTCTTCCAACACGAAGCCGTTCTGCTCGCATAAACCGGTAAAGGCAGAAGGTATCCAGCCTTCCGGCATACCGGTATCGCTATCGTCCCCACTTGGCTCAAGGTCGGGATCATCATCCATGGCATCGAGCATATCGATGAGCCGTTCGATCGACGTAGCGATAGCGCCCTTGTCGAATTCCGGGCAGGCGAAAACAGCGTGCCATCCCGCCGGTGTATGGTCGGATAGTTTTCCATTGTGGTTCTCTCGGTTCGAACCGACTTCTCACGGTCGGCGGAAACCTGTCTTCTCACGGACAGATCTCCATTGCCGGTGACAGACCGGCAGCCGGGGGGTGAGAACCAGCCGAGAGACTGGCGCGACGTTTTAAGGGAAACCCTCTGGACAGAACGGCGCACCCCGGCCATAAATGGTCGGGTCGCATCCGTGCCGCCAAGCACGCGCGTCTGCTGCCCTCAAAGAGGTGCAACAATTCAACCGCTGCTCGTACGCCGCCAAGCGTTCAAGCGTTTCCTGCCAAGGAATGTGCGGTCTATCTCGGTCCGGGTTCTCACGCCCACGGACACGAAACCACGATTTGCCGAATATGACAAGCACCACCCTCGCCAAGGGGTGAGAGCTTGCGTTTGCGATCGGAGGACTGCATGACTGTTGATTTGCACTGAGAGCTGACCCGGGATTGCGGGAAATTATCACTGAGATTTGACCCATGTTTCAATC
>CABHNZ010000034.1 GCA_902167985.1 Shinella sp. UYSO24 | reverse complement strand
CATCTCGGTGCGACCATCGCGGCGCTGGCGCGCGAGGCGGGAAATACCGCCGGTCGCATGCTTCCAGCCAGCCCTATGAGAGGAAGGACGCGACCAACTTTCACGAGGATCGGATCCAAAGGACGAGCACGGGCTCACGGCAAGAGACCAGCAAAGATTTTTACCCGGGCATAATTGACGTGGCGATTTTATCCGGGTATTAAGCGCGCTTCTATCAACGGGAATGCGTTATGTTCGATCCTGCTGCTAAGCTCTGCACAGCGTTTGCTGGGCAAAGACTGCTTCTGAGCGGCCCCTTGCCCGAGGTGGCTTTGGCAGTAAAGCGCTCCCCGAGTGTGGCCGACATGGTCCTCGTCTTCGATGATGCAACGGGGCGCCTGATTGACCTCGACCTGGAGGGAAGCGATGCGGAAGTTCTTGAACGGTTATCGCAACCTCCGAAGGCCTACGCAGGACGCCACCGTCCCAAAATTGACATCACGCCCGGCTCGACGGGCCCGGAGGAAATGCATATCCAGAAACGCGTGGTCGGCCAAAGCTCGGCGTTGTCGCCCGCGAGGTAACCTTGCTACCCCGACAGTGGGAGTGGCTGGGGGAGCAGCTGGGCGGTGCGTCGGCAACACTGAGGCGTCTGGTCGAAGGGGCGCGGAAAGGGGCGAGCGCGCGCCGACGGGCAGCCCAAGACGCCGCCTACCACTTCATGCAGGCGATCGCCGGCGATCTGCCCGGCTACGAAGAAGCGACCCGGGCCCTCTTCGCAGACGATCGACCAGCACTGGAAGAACGCATCGCTGCATGGCCTGAAGACATTCGCACCTATGCGCTGCGTCTCGCGTTCGATGCGGGGGACGACCAAAGCGCTTAATCAGCTTTTCAACGGAACGCCGATGACGAAAACCGAAACCATTTCCTACCTAGAACCGACACAGGAAGCCGGCCGCACGTTCGTACAGCGCGATCTTGCCGGCCCCGTCGTGATGCTTAACCTGCTGCGCTTCAGGGATATCGCCGATTATTCGGGCCACCCCGATCTGGCACCTGCCAAGCCGATCAGCGGCGCTGAGGCTTTCGATCGCTATATTGAGCATACACTGCCCATTTTGCGGAAGACCGGCGGCGATATCCTGTTTCTTGGCCAAGGCGGCCCCCTCCTGATCGGCCCCGGCGACGAACGCTGGGATATGGCGATGCTGATCAGGCAAGCCAGTGCCGCGTCCTTCCTCTCCTTCGCCAGCCATGCGGAGTATCTGGCGGGGCTCGGTCATCGTACGGCCGCGGTGACGGATTCACGACTTCTGCCGCTGTCCGAAATGCCGCTACCCGGCGCAGGAATGAGACCATGAATATTGTAAAGGCCAATGGCATCGAACTTGCTTGGAACAGTTACGGCCATGCCGATGCGGAACCGATCCTGCTGATTTCGGGGCTCGGAACGCAGATGATGCGCTGGTCCGAGCCCTTCTGTAAGGGGTTGGCCGCCAGAGGCTATCGCGTGATCCGCTTCGACAACCGGGATGCAGGCTGCTCGACCCATTTCCGCACTTCGCCCGCCCCGGATTTCGGCGCGCTCGCAGCTGCCCTGATGGCCGGGCGCAGACCCGACGTGCCTTATACGCTTTACGACATGGCGGCGGATGCGATCGGCCTCCTTGATGCGCTGGGGATTGCCAAGGCTCATGTCGTTGGACGCTCGATGGGGGGCATGATCGCGCAGGTCCTCGCGGGCGATCATGCCGATCGGGTCCTTTCCCTGACGTCGATCATGTCGAGCACCGGCAATCCGGCCCTGCCGCAGGCTGCACCCGATGTCATGGCGATGATGATGCGCCCCGCGCCTGATCCTATGATCGATCCAGAAGGCTTTCTGGCGGTGCGTCTCGCGTTTGCACGCAGAATCGCGGGCACGGGTTATCCCCTCGATGAAGATGCTCATCGCACCGTTCTCTTGGAAGAAGTACGGCGTTGTTTCGATCCGGGCGGCACCGCGCGGCAGATCGCTGCCATGGCGGTGGCTGGAGACCGGCGAGCACGACTTGCAAACATCACGGTACCGACACTCGTCATCCACGGAACGGATGATCCATTGATTCCGCCCGCCTGCGGTCAGGATACGGCGCTCTCGATACCGAATGCGGTTTACCTGCCGATCGATGGCATGGGACATGATCTGCCGCGCGAATTCGAGATACGGATCATCGACGCGATGTGCGATGTGATGAAAGGCCGGTCATGTCATGAAGGAACCTGACGGCTTCGCAGGGTTTAAGGGTGACGCCGATTGTTACCCTCCCATTCCTGTACCAGTCGACTTTACGAAGTCACGACCGGGCCGACGATGGCTTGGCCGAACGTTTCGCAGACGGCCTGGACGTGGTTGAGGTCATGCGGCACCGGCAGGGCGTCCATGGCCTGGAAAAAGCGATCATGGCGTGCGGGTGTCGATACCAAAATCATGCGCGCCACGCCTCCCATCGCGGAAAAGCCATGGGCGACACCTTTGGCGACGAAGAGCCGATCTCCTTCTTTCACCTCGAGCTTCTGCACATCGACCAGGAACAGCAAGCGCCCTTCGCTGATGCAGAAGACCTTGTCCTCCTCAAACGAAATGTGCGCCGGTGCACCCTGGTCCGGTTGGACCGTCATCGCCATGACGGTCATGGGTGCAGCTTCGCCACCGAGCAGGATTTCGGCATCGATACCGGAGAAGCGGGCGGTGGCGTGAGATGAGAGTACGCCGCTTGAAGGCGCGGTGAGATGAGGGGTGCGGTCCATGATGTGGTCTCCTTATGATCCGGTCCCACTGTAGCTCATCAGAGAACGCACGATCATCTGGCAAATACTGCCATCATCATCTATCATTCTGGACAATGATGAAGCTTGATCCGATCCAGACCTTTCTCGAAGTGGTTCGTGCTGGCGGGTTTACCGCAGCGGCGCGGCACACGGGCACGCCGCGTTCGACGGTGAGCCTTCAGGTCAGGATGCTCGAAGAAACGTTAGGGGTTCGGTTGCTCAAGCGATCGACCCGTTCCTTTGCCCTGACAGACGAGGGGCAGCGCCTTTATGACAAGGCATCGGGTCCGGTAGATGTTCTCGTCCAGGCACTTGATGAGCTGCAAATCGAGGATGGCGCACTGGGCGGTCTGATCAGGCTAACAATCCCAGCAGATTTTCCCACCACGTTGCTGGCGAGTGCGATCACTAGCTTCACGCAGGCCCATTCGGCGGCTCGGTTCCAGATCATGTCGACAAACGCAGTGCTTGACCTTGTTCAGGACAACATCGACGTCGCGATCAGAGTTGGCGCGAGCCCTGCCCAAACCGCGATCGAACGCCGGCTGCTCGACATCGAATGGGCATTTTATGCCAGCACATCGTGGCTGGGCCGGAACGGGCGGCCGGAAGAAGTTGGCGATCTGGCGGGGTTCATTTCGCCGCAACCAGCCCTGCGCGCGTATCTTGAAAAGCATGTCCTGGATGGTGTTTTCCTCCCTGCTGGTGCGATCGAGGTCGATAGTCATGCCATGGCGCGGGATCTAATGTTGAGCGGCTTCGGTGTCGCTCTACTACCGCAGGGCCTATGCCAAGACGCCATTATGAATGGGAGCGTCGAATCGCTTCTTCCGCAAGCCATGCTCCGCCCAACGCGGCTCAACCTGACGTTTCCAAATCGGGCCGACATGGTACCGAGAGTGCGCGCCTTCGCGGACCACATATACGCTCACTTCCAGGGAGAGCCTTCCGTCGGGCATCGGCGTTCATGACGTGCATGACAATTGCGGGAACGGTCATTTGACTTCACTCAATCATAAAAGTCCGGTGCAAGCATGAATTGCGACCACATCTCCGGATCATGACCCGGGACAAGAGTTGCTCCCACCCGCTCGGCGAGGGCGCGCAATTTACGCACCGACCGCACGGTATCCACGGCGGAGGCGAGAAACCCAGGCAGCGCCTTCTCGTGCCAGTGATCCATCGTATACACCGCGTCGGCGGCCAGCAAGATGGAGCCATTGTTGGGGAGGGTCACGAGAATGGATTGGTGACCAAGAGTATGTCCCGGGGTGAAAACTATCTGAAGGACGCCGTCACCGAACAGGTCATAGTGATCGGACGCGTCGCCTTCCAGGAATTGCCAACTCAGACCGGGGCGGTCGAAGTCCTTGCGCGCATACGCACCGGCGGCGAACCAATCGGGCGTGAAGGCATACTCATATTCCCGTCGCTGAGCGATGTGTTTTGCGCGGGGAAAGCGTCCAATTGCGCCGGTGTGATCCGAATGAAGGTGAGAAAGCACGACAAAGCTGACGTCCTCAGGCAATAACCCGAGCATCGCCAATTGCGCAACGCAACCCTGGCTTTCGGCCATGACGGGTTTGTAGGAATCGACGGAGGCGCCCCAGTAGCCGCGCGGATCGGCCAGTCCCTCGGCCGCCAGGCCGCCGTCTATGACAACGTTGCCCTTGGGATGAACGAGGAGAAACCAGGGGACCGGTATTTCGTAATCGGCGCCGTTGCCCCGGTTCATCTTGATATCGTGCACCTTGCATTGCTGAGTGCCCGACTGAAACATGTAAAGCTTGATGTTGCTCATGAGCCTGTCACGCCGTGATCGGTTGAAGTTGCGGAGCGCAGTTTGCATGATGGATGGCCCGATCGGTAGGCAGCTCAATCCGCTTTCATTTATCGGATGATCCGATAAAATATCGACATGGATTATCTGGCGGCAATGCGGGTTTATGTGCGGGTAGTAGAGCGCGGCAGCATGTCTGCAGCCGCTCGCGATCTCGGTATAGGCCAGCCGGCCGTGAGCGAGCGGATCGAGCGACTCGAGGCCGATTTCGGCACACGCCTGTTGCGGCGGAACACGCGCACGATTTCCGTGACGGATGTCGGCGCGGTGTTCTACGAACGGTGCAAGATCGCCATTGAAGCTGCCGATGATGCGCTCGCCAGCGTGCAGGAAGGTATGCCGTTACGCGGCACATTGAGGATCGCGGCGCCCTACGGGTTGGGGGAGGTCGTGTTACCCTCCATTCTGCTCGAGCTTCGCAATCGTCATCCTGAACTTAAGGTGGATCTGGTACTCAATGACCGGATCGTCGATCCGACCACCGAGGGGGTGGATATTTCGCTCCGGCTGGGCGATCCCGGCGAGGGCAACTTCGTGGCACGTAAGCTGGGCCATGTTTCCCGCGTTGTGGTTGCTTCACCCGGATATCTTGAGCGTTATGGCGCGCCGATGACGCCGCGGAGCTTATCCGCCACCCCTTCGCGCGCGTGTCTGGTCTGTTCAACAATGGCCGTCTTCCCTTGCAAACGGCTGATGGGGGACTGACGTCGGCGCCGGTCGACATCGTCATGACCATGAGCAACTGGCGGCCTTTGCACGCCATACTGCTCGACGGCGGGGCAATTGGTGTCTTGCAGGAGCCCGTTTGCTCCGATGACCTCGCCGCCGGGCGCCTCAGGCGCATCCTGCCGGACTTCGGGTTGCCCGGCTTTGACCTTCATCTTCTTTATTCGGCGACCCGACCGATCCCATCTCGAGTCCGGACGCTTGCGACCCTGTTCGAGCGTGAACTCCCAAGCCTGATCGAGTCTAGCCGTCTTGCACCGCATACGCATTCGGAAAGGAAGTAAGAATGGCATTCCCACAAGCGGCACTGACTTTGATCGGCGACACGTCAAAGCCGCATCGCCTGACACTGCGCCCACGCCGTCCGTCCGACGCTGACGCCTTGTTTTTAACGATGGCCGATCCAGACATGATGCGGTGGTGGTCTCGCGCACCCTTTGAGCATGTCGAGGACTTGCGGGAGTATTTCGCCAACGACGATCAATCGAACTGGCGCTCATGGGCGATTGTACGAACAGGTGAAGAGCTTGCCGTTGGCTTCGTGGCGGCAGGCCAGAAACGCGAAGGTGTGTCCGAGATCGGCTATCTGCTTGCGCGCGAAGCACAGGGGCATGGGTATGCGCGCGAAGCTGTCACCATGCTGATCGACCAATTATTCGTCGAAGGACAACGGCGCATTTTCGCCGATACCGATCCGGACAACCAGCCGTCGATCGCGCTGTTGACGAGGCTCAGCTTCACGCTGGAGGGCGCCTGCGGGCCGAATGGCAGACGCATATCGGCGTTCGGGACTCTCTGATTTACGGGCTTCTGGCGGAGGAATGGTCATCCCGGACTGCGGGATAGTCCGCGCCCTGACTTTGGCCGGAACGGACTGCAGAGGTCTCTGCGCGTTCGGATCCCCGCGAGAGCCGCCAGGTCATTAACGCGTCGGCGCCGCGCCCTGGCCGCACGCCGAGCTGATCCCTCTCGACTGGCCCACTCGTTTCCCGATTGACGGTAATCAATTTGACGCATTGGCCCGTTCGCCTGTCGATGAAGTCGAGGGGCGGTCCTTCGAGGTTGGACAGGTTCCACTGGTCGCCGATCTGCACCATTGCCTGCATGAGGAGGCCGAGATCGCGACCTCTTCCGGTCGGCTGATATTCGAACCGCTCGGGCCGTGTCTGATACCGCCGTCGCTCGACGAGCCCGTTTTCCTCCAGCAGTTTCAGCCGGTCCGACAGGGTGGCGTTGGTCACACCACTTGATTGGCGCAGGTCGTCATAACGGCGAATGCCGAGCAGTAGGTCCCGCATGATGAGCATACCCCACCGATCCCCGATCGCGCCCATCACGGCGGCGATCGAGCAAGCCATTCCCTCGAACCCTTTCGACCGCATCGTTTTCGCTCGCCTCTACTTGCTTCGGATGCGCCAGCGATAGCATGTTGTAACTCTGATGATAAGAGCTTAACTAACTCTTATTATGAGAGTTATCTGCGACCGTTATCTAGGGCGTAGTTGATGATCGAGACTGAAAAGTCACAGCAAGGAACTGCAATCGTCACTGGCGCGTCCTCCGGCATCGGTGCCGTCTATGCCGCCGCCGGCCAAATACGGCAAGGCGGGATTTACGATCGTAGATATGGAAAAATGTTGGACGACATATGAAAGATGCCTCCGAATTCGTTGCAACAAAACCTCCCCATAACCTCCCACGATATCGCCTTCTGACCGGCAAAGATGACGCGACTTTCTGTCACCGTATTTCAGAGGCGCTGGATCTTGGCTTCCAACTGCACGGCTCTCCCGCCGCTACGTTCAACGGACAAGATGTCATTGTTGCGCAAGCTGTCATTTGGCCGCGCGCCGGCTAACTTTGATGGTTGTACAGGCGTCAATGGCAATGCAATATAATCTGTGATCGGGCGATGCCCGAGCCTGCGCTATCAGTCCTTCCGGTCATGACGAAGATTCCCATGGAGCAGCAAAGTTCATACAGAGCACTCATCAGAACTCCCGGCTTGATGCCTCTCATCTGTGCTGCAACCTTGTCTCGTCTGGCCGGGCGTATGTTCATCCTTACGTTGGTGCTGTTTATACTCGCGCGGTTCTCTTCACCGGCACTGGCCGGCTGGCTGACGTTCGCGGCAATCGTTCCGGGTTTGCTGGTTAGTCCGGTCGCGGGCGTTCTACTCGACCGCGTAGGTCCGACGATCGCGGTCAGGATCGACATGATTGCCAGCGCAACATTCATTGGCGCTATCTGCATCGTTGGCTGGCTCGATTGGGCAACGCCGCCAGTTCTGCTTTTCCTGGTAATCCTGTTCTCTCTGGCCGGCCCGTTGGGCGCGGCGGGTACGCGAACGCTGTTGCCTCGCCTGGTGCCCTCCCATGCGCTCGATCGTGCGAATGCGCTCGATACAGCGATCTATGCCGTCGTCGATGTCGTCGGGCCCGCGATGGCCGGCATTGTCGCCGCTTGGCTCGGGCCTGAAAGCGCGATGTCGGTGATCTCCTTCTCTTACGCCGCTGCCGCCATCTGCCTGTCCTTTGTACCGCTCCTTCCCGGATTGGCGTCCAGACAGATTTCGTTCATGCAACAGACAGTGGAAGGTATTCAGATCGTCGCCAGACAACCGACGCTTAGGGGTCTCGCCATCTCCTATTCGATGTACCAGGTCACCTGGGGCGTGCTCTATGTTGTGGTTCCAGTTTTCGTCGCCAGCCATTATGACGCCTCGGTTGGTAGCTCGGTGACAGGCTTCCTGTGGGCTGCGATGGGGATTGCTGGCGGAATTGGCGCACTTCTCGCAGGACACCTGCGAACGACCGGTCGCGAGCGTCACATTATGGCGATCGGAATGGTCATTACGGCCTTGGCGGCATGGCCGGTGGCTGCAAAGTTTGGTTTTGGCGGACTTGCCATCGGCCTTATGCTTGCCGGCGTCATGTCCGGTCCGATCGATGTTGCTCTTCTGACGCTTCGCCAGCGTCGAACCGATCCGCAACAGCTCGGCCGCGTCATGTCGATTTCGATGAGCCTGAATCTGGCCGGTTTCCCTCTCGGTTCCGCCTTGGCCGGCATGGTAATTACGTCGTCCTTGTCCGCAACTTTCGTTCTGGCAGGCATCGCCTCTATCGTTGCGGCTATCGCAACGATATCGATCCCCTCCGATATAAAATCGGTTGCCTGACTATGCACTTGGTTAGCGAGAAACGGCGTTGGCTCTCAGTCGCGGCGCGTCATCAGTCCCGGAGATGGTCGAGACGGGCATACCTAACAGGTCGCGCTGAGTGCTGCGCCTTGCCATGTTCCGCAATGCTACTTATTATATCCATAAGTTCCCTTTTTATGGAATAATAAGGATGATTTTGGCGACATGTCTGAAGAGTTTTATACTGTCGGTCAGGCGGCGGAACGTTTGACACTGCACCCGAAAACCGTGCTCCGGCTTATCCGTGAAGGACGCCTGCAGGGGACGAAAATCGGTAAATCCTATCGAATTTTACGATCCCACCTGGATGCATTCGCCGGCGCGGCGCGGGCTCCGCAGCAGCCGATCACGGCACGAGTATCCTGTGTTGTTGATGTGCCGGATGTCTCCCCCGAGCTGTCGCGTCGCCTGACAGTAACCATTCAGGCAATGCTGCTTTCTCAGGAGCGCAGCCCCGACCGCGTTCAATTCAATTCCGTCTACGATGCGGAGTTGCGGCATTTGAAGCTGATTATGATCGGCTCCGCATCCGATACTTCCGAACTCTTGAGGAGCCTGGACAGGCAACTGGAGGCGGTGAGGTGACGACGGAGATATCGAATATGTCGAAACTCGACACCGTGCTCGTCGATCAATATCGGAACGTTCTTGGTCAATGGCCGGTTGCTGCCGATCACTTCTGGGTCGATACACGAGAGGGCACCACTTTTGTCGTCGCCTGTGGTCCCAGGGATGCGCCCCCGCTCGTTCTCCTGCATGGAGCGCTGACCAATTCGGCGATCTGGATGTTCGATGCCGAACTCTGGTCGCAGTCGTTTCGTGTCTATGCCGTCGACGTGATCGGGGAGCCAGGGCTGAGTACAGCTAAACAGCTTCCCTTGGAAGGCGGTAGGTACGCGACGTGGCTTGACGACGTGCTTGCCGGGCTGGATCTGGAAAGCGCCGCCTTTGTCGGCGTTTCTTTCGGA
Organism: Shinella sp. UYSO24; assembly: GCA_902167985.1. GTDB lineage: Bacteria > Pseudomonadota > Alphaproteobacteria > Rhizobiales > Rhizobiaceae > Neorhizobium. Next base: position 32,515 of record CABHNZ010000034.1, on the reverse strand, counting down.
GGGTGGCTTGCTCTGGATTACGCCGTCCGCCGTCCGTCTCGTGTCAATCGTCTCGCGTTGCTTTGTCCGGCAGGAATTGGCCGCCAGAAGCCGTTCTTCCTAAAAGCCTTGCCGCTTCTGTTGCTCGGCTCCTGGGGAAAGGCCAAGGTTCGCGCTATGGTCATGGGCCCGCAGCCGCAAACGTTGGCCGACAGGGCGCGACCTTTGATGGATCTCGTCTCCAGCATTCATTCGAAAGTCCGCCCACGGTCGATTACGATTCCGCTCGTCTCGGATGCAGATCTCAGGAGCCTGAAGATGCCGGCCCTCATCATTGTTGGGGGACGGGATGCTCTTATTCATTCAAGCGAGACCAGGCGGCGGGTGGAGAGCACTATGCCGAACGCGCAACTTCATTATCTGGAACAGGCCTTTCATCACCTCCCCAATCAGCGGGAAACCATCTTCAATTTTCTTCGAGGCAAGCAAATCGGACGCATTCCATGAGCGACGTCATTACAATCCTGGGCAATTTACGCGTATTGTCGTGCGACCCGAACGGTCAGCACATTTCTACAGAGGCTGATGTCAACAGCCTCATCGGAACCGCCTTTGGAGAAAGGGCCGATCTGGTCGCACTACCCGCAGTGCGATTGGCGCAGAATTTCTTCGATCTCCAAACGGGATTTGCGGGGCTGCTCGTTCAGAAATTCGTCAATTACCAACTTCGCCTGGCAGTCCTCGGCGACATTTCAAGCGCATGCGCGCGAAGCAGAGCGCTAAAGGACTTCGTGTATGAATCAAATCAGGGATCGTCGTGCTGGTTTCTGGGCGATCTGGAGGACTTGGGCAGGAAGTTGGTCTGACGTTCCTAAACACCAAACGAGCGTGAACACCTTCTGTCACGCATGTGGAGTTTGCGGTGCTCATTCCTCATAGGCGACGTGGTAATTTCTCCCCGCTCGCTCGATGCGCGCGAAACCGAGCTCACCAAGATGCATCCCGGCGATCAGAAGCCGTTCCGAACTGACAATATCCAGCAGCCTCGATCGCGTCGCCGCGGCGAGATGCGTATCCTGATCGACGCGATCGACACGTCCGGCCGTGGGATCTGGATCTCTGGGAAATGGACTATGTCGCCCCAGACCAACAGGTTCTGGCCACAGGACGCAAGACGATAGCCGGTATGTCCTGCCGTATGACCAGGGAGCGGAACCGCCGTCATGCCGGGAAGCACGTCGCCGGTCTCGAACGTGCGCAACCTGCCACGATAAGCGGCAAACGCCTGACGTGCGAAGATGAAATTGCCGTGGGCACGCTCGGGCGCGCGGCTCAGATTACCATCATCCTGCCAGAACGCGACTTCCTGCCGATGGGCGATGAGCTCGGCGTCGGAAATGCGGCTTCGCCTGTGGGGTCGAGCAGTCCACCGACATGGTCTGGATGGGCGTGAGTCGACAGGATGGCGTCAATAGCAGCAGGCTGGATGCCTGCCTGGGCGAGGTTGTCCTTCAGCCGGCCGCCCCATTGTTTGAAACCGCCCGCGCCGGCATCGATCAGGACCGTGCGACCACCTCCGCGCACCAGATAGCAGTTGATGTGGATAGCGGTGTGATCCCGTATCCCCGCATTCTCCTGCATTTGAGAGGCATGGTCAGCATCGATATTCGAGAGGAGGTCGAAATTGGCGTGGAGATAGCCGTCACTGATGGCGGTGATAGTAAGGTCGCCAACTGTCTGGCTGTGAAATCCGGTCATCGTCATGGTTCGTCTCTGGCGTGAGTTCAGTTGCGTGCGTGGATGCTTGCCGCTTCATACCCGAAGCAGCGAATTCGCGCGGTCAGATCGGTGCTGCACTGAATGACGTCGTTCAGTTCCTTCATGAACTGCTCCATCACCGCCCCCGTTCGGAAAGGTTCGAGGCGGTATTGGATCTCGACAAAGGCCGGATGGCCTCGGCCATGCCGAACGGCGACAAAATGATATGCACATTCTCCAAGGCCGCCCGAAGGATGCCCGTGCAGAGCGCTGTGCATCGCTCCGTGAGCGCCACGAGCATCTCCTCCGGCGGCATCCTGTCTTGCGAGATGTAGAGGGTGATATTCGGCATCGGGGTTCACCGCGCGCTTGCGGAGGCGACGTCATCTCCGCTCGTCAATTGCGGCGTCATCGGTGCATAGACGTGAACATCGTCTGGCAGATGCCCGATCTCGCCGATCATGTCCCGATTTGCTTTCGCAAGCCAGCGATGTTCCGGGAACTTCTCCATGGCGACCGCGCGCATCGCAAACGGCGTCAGGCCCAATTCGCGCAGCGGCTGAGGACCTGTTGTGCTCAGCACCAGATATTCGGTTTCGTCGACGGCCGGGGCGCGTTCGATGCCCTCGTACAGGTTCCGGTGCCAATCGGTGATGTGTTGTTGCCAGCGGGCGAAGTTGCCGCCGCCCTTACGGCTATATTCTTCGCCGGTCAGAATATCGAGGCCATCGATCGAATGGAGAGCGAGATAGACGGGACAGCCGCCGATCAACGCTTTGAAACGCTGTGAGGTGTGAAAGCCACTGACCGAAATCAGGGCAGGCAACTTGTCCAGGCTGTAAAACGCGTTCCATTCCGCTTCGCTGTGCGGATCAGCAAAGCTGCATTCAACCGTATAGATCATCATATCGCCTCCGGCGGCCGCGCAGCGCTTCCGGCTTCGTTTTTCATTGATATTTTGTCATGGTAAGAGGCAGGCGATCCATTGCATATCGATATCGAGTCACCCTTCAATGATCTAATATCAAGCCGAGGGCGATGAACGCCGATCAAACCTGCGGAGTCCACCGATGCGCCGTAAAATTCCCAGCAATTCCGCTCTCATGGCGTTCGAGGCATCGGCGCGTCATGGCAGCTTCGCGCGTGCGGCGGACGAGTTGGCACTGACCGAAGGTGCCATCAGTCGCCAGATCGGCCGGCTGGAAGCTTTCCTCGGCGTGACGCTGTTCGAACGCGTCGGCAATCGCGTCAGGCTTCTGCCGAGCGGGGAACGGTATGCAGCCCAGGTTCGCGAGTCTCTCGACCGGCTGGAGCGTGACAGCCAGTATCTGATGGGGCAGCCCAAGGATGGCGCCAGCATCGATATCGCGACAATTCCGACTTTCGCCACGCGATGGCTCATTCCCCGCCTTGGAGGATTTCAGGAGCGCCATCCCAACATCATCGTGCATCTTGCCGAACGAATGGAACCATTCGTGCTCGCCGGAAGCGGCTTCGACGCCGCGATCCATTTCGAGCATCCCGCGTGGACTGGTATGAGAACGCACAGGTTGGTGCACGAGACGCTGGTGCCCGTCTGTCATCCGGCCCTTCTCGACAAGGACGCAGACGCGGCGTCGCTCGACCGCCTGCCACGTCTGCACCGTCGCCAGAACCCTGATGCCTGGCAGCTTTATGCGCAGGAAACCGGAATCACGCTGACCAATCCCACGATCGGCCCATGCTATGACCTCCACATCATGCTGATTGAGGCCGCACTTGCGGGACTTGGCGTCGCGCTGGTGCCGCGCCTCTATGTCGAGACGGAATTGGCGGAAGGTCGTCTGATCGCGCCGTGGCCCGAAGGCCAGTCGATCTCCAAGACCTTCAGCCTGATCCTCCCAGAGCCGATCCGGTTGAGTGACGGTCCGATACAGGCTTTTGCGGATTGGCTGCTTTCGGAAGTGCACGCTCTGCCCCACACCAGCTAAGATGCTGGCTTGGTCGATCGACAGCGGCCTTTCCGCCGCCGTTGGCGGCTGTTTCGATTATGCGCTTCTCGTAATGATGCGCGCGACTTCGGCCAAAACTGCTTCCTGATCAGCCACGGAACCGCGCGCCCTGCCGAGATAAGCAGCGACGACGATGGGAGGGCGATTAGGTGGAAAGATTACCCCGATATCGTTGGTCGCTATTCCCTCCCAAGTCCCGGGCTTGTTCGCGATCCGCCACCCCACGGGCAAACCAGCCCGCAGGCGTTGTGCGGCCGCATCCCTGGACGCCATCATCCACTCGGTCAGGTGCGCCCGCGACGTCGGCGACAGAGCGGAGCCGAGCACGATGCGTTGCAGTGTGCCCACCATCGCGCGCGGCGAAGTCGTGTCGTGCGTCTCTCCGGACTTGACGATATTGAGAGCCAGTTCGGTCTTGTCGATACGGGTCGTTTGATCACCTATTGAGCGCAGATAGGCGGTCAATGCAGAAGGTCCGCCGAAGCTGGCCATCAGTAGATTTGCCGCGGTGCTGTCGCTGACAATTGCTGCCGCTTCGCAGAGCTGCTCAACTGTCATGCCGTCAGCAAGGTGCGGTTTAGTCGCCTTGAAAGGCATAACCAGATCCTTTTCGCCGAAGAAGACTCTTCGGTCCAGCTTCTCTTCTCCGCGATCAACGCGTGCGAGCGTGAACGCGATAGCCAGAGCCTTGAACGTGCTGCACAGAGCGAAGCGTTCATCGAGACGGTTCCCAATTACCTGACCGGTCGCGGTGTCCAGGACCGCCACGCCAAGATGACCACCACTGCGGATTTCGAGTTCCCGGAGCCGGTCTTCGACGATCCTTCGGCCGTCATCTGCGCGCGCGCCACGCCCGAACAACCAAGGTAAGGCAATGAGTGGGGTCAGAAATGTAGTCCGTCGTGTGTACATTCGATTCATTTTGTCTTTACTTCCGCCCTATCTTCAAGCTGCTCTTTTTGTGACCCCATGCGTCAGGTTCCCCATCGGGATCGATACTGCTTTTTAGTCCGATTTATGACCAGATGTCGGGCAGGTCCCGGGGCTAGTCAGTATACTCATCTGGATTGCGTCCGCTTCTTAGTGCGCGCCGCGTGTTAGTGATCTGCCAGGACGTGACTTCAAGGAACTTGAGATTATGAGATATAAAAGCTTGCGGTCATTCACCGTACTTCAAGTGGATGAGAGGATAAGGTTTGCCTTGCCCGTCGAGCGGCGAACGACCGACGCGCCTGAAGCCCATTTTCTCATAAAAGCCGACCGCCTGACTGTTCTGCTCATTGACGTCGGTTGTCATTTTAGGATGAAGTGTAAGGCCGTAGCGTATCAGTGCGGCACCGATTCCAGCTCCTCGACATGCGGCATCGACGAACAGCGCCTCCATGTGGCCCTTGTCGATCAGCATGAAGGCTAGCGGATAGTCATTGGCATCCACGGCAAGCCAAAGCGGCGCTTGGGGCAGAAAGCCACGCACCATCTCTTCGATGGAAAGGCGATCCTCCGGCGAGAGAAAGTCATGTGTTGCATCAACCGCGCCACGCCAAATTTCCACTGCGCGATCGCCCTCGTCGGGCCGGGAGCGTCTAATTGTAGTCATTGTCCCTTCGTCATTCACTTGCCGGAAACGAGAGAGCTCCGCAGCGGCATTGCTCCGTCAGGCATGCCAATCAGATCGCTGAATCACAACCCTATAGCCATCGGGGTCTTCAAAGGTACAGCCTGAGCGATCCCAATAGGGGTTGAACGCCGCGACGGCTCTGAACCCGGCTCGAGAAACGGCAGCAAACCCAAATCGGATGGATGGAAGTTATTCGTATTCTGCATAATTCCTATAGCAATCTTCGATTTCCATTCAATCTGTCAATGATGCAAATTGAGGGAAAAGGAGAATTGATCATGATCCGGTCACCCGAGACAGATCTAGGATTGTCCCACGTAGCGCTGGTCGTGCGCGATCTTAATAAGAGCATTGCCTTCTATCAGGAATTTGCCGGTCTTCAGGTAATTCATCGCCGAACCGCGGGCGGCGATATCGAAGAGGTCGCGCGGATGGCGGATGGCTCGCGCCCGTTCGCGCTTGTGCTCGTTCTACTGTTCGTCAAGTGCTTCGAGCACGAGTTCGGCTGTAATCGCGCTGCTGCATTGTTGCTGACCCGTGATCAGGCGTCCATCGCGGATGGCGAAGGGCTCGTTGGGGCCAAGGCAGAGGAAGCTGGTGCCGTCGATGCCGGCTGCCTCGGTCTGGATGGTGTAGTCGTTGAGGGTCATTCCGAATGCGGCGTTGACTTCCCCTTCCTCCGCGTCGGTGAAACCCGTCCATTTCTTGCCCTCAGCCAACAGTTTGCCATTGAACAGACGGGTCCACAAAAGAAGACCGGATACGTGGCAGATCAATGCGACGATCTTGCCATTCTCATAGAACGCCGCGATCAATGCGTGCAGCGCGGCGTCGCCCTTGAACGTCAGGAGCGGACCGCCGCCGCCGGCAACCCAGACGGCATCGTAGTCCTCGACTGCCACGGCGCTGATAGGAAGGGTGTTCTTCAACAGCGGGCCAAACTTCGCATGATGCACGAAACCGAGGCTGATCAGGTCGTCGGCATAAGCCCCATCGGGCGTACGTGGATCGCTATGGGTGTCGAACATCACGTCGCCGCCGTTCGGCGAGGCAAGATCGACCCGATGCCCAGCCTCCGTGAACATCAGGAAAGCCCGCGTCATTTCCTCGGCGAAGAAGCCGACCGGAAAGCCCTTGAGCAGGGTCGTATTGGAAACGATCGACAGGATACGACGCGGTTTCCGTTTTACGCCGATCCGGGTTTCGATTTTCAGGTCCGATGCTGACATTTTGGTCTTCCTTTAACTGTGTTTTTGGATGCGCGGGTGAGGCCCGCATCAAAATGATGACTTCGCCTGCCCCTAGCCTCTGAAGCCGCCGGTTTCGAGGAAGCGCGCTTCGTCCGCAGTTGTGGAGCGGCCCAGCATCGGATTGCGGTGGGGAAACCGTCCGAAGCGGCGGATGATGTCGCGATGGCCTTCGGCGTGCTCCAGCCAGGGTCGACCCAGCCTAGCATTCAGCGCCACCGAGACATCCTGATCGGCCAGATCCTCTGAATGGGCAAAAGGCAAACAGAAGAACAGACGCAGATCGGCATCGACGTGCTTCATGTGCCCCGTAGCCTCTGCCTGGCGCGCGTAGTGCCGGGCGAGCGGATCGGTCGCGTACATGTGGCCCGTGCCACGAAATGCGTTGCGGGGGAACTGGTCGGTTAGGATCAGCAGCGCGAGAGCGCCATCTGGCTCCTTCATCCAGTCGTCGTGCAGGCGCGCGGCGACCTTCATGTGGAGGTCGGCAAATCGGTCGCGGAAGGCGATGTCGAAGCTTGAGTCCTTGGCGAACCATTGCGCCGATGCGCTGCGCCAAAAAGCGACGACCTCGCCGATCGGGCCGCGCCGGGGTTCATCGCGCGTCGCCTGCGGCGACGGGATACCTACCTGTTGCGTGTTCATGGCCGTTGCCTCTCAGTGCGAGGCCGGCTGAACGGCGGAAGAAAGCCGCCGCTTGCGCAGTATCCGGCCCTCCCAGAAACCGACAGCGAGCATGACGATCGTCGTAAGCCACCCCATGGCGAGTAGATCGACGGCATAGGCGACAGGGATCAGGAGGAGGAGCGCCGCGACGCCGGCCATATGGGATGCCGGCACCACCCCGTAGACGGCCTTCTTGTAGACGGCGCTGCCGAGCAGGTAGATCGTCGGCCCGGCGACGAGGATCAGAACATAGGCCGTTTTCAGTGGATCGTGGGGATGGGCGAGCACGAGGTCGTTGCCAACGGCCGTGGCGATGACACCCCCGATCAGGATGGCGTGAATATAGTGGAAATAGGCACCGATCCGTCCAGGATCATCAGATCGCGTGATGGCGGCGGTCGCGTCCTTGCTCGATGTGCCGAAATAGAGCCACCACATCGCGAGCGTCCCCAGGAACGTCGCGAGAAGCGCCGAGAGGATCGGCACATCCCAGACCTCGGCACGCGCCATGGTGGCGCCGGTCGCAAGCAGTGTCTCGCCCAGCGCGACGATCACGAAAAGTTGGCAGCGTTCAGCGAGATGCCCGCCTTCGATCGTCCAGTCGCTGGTCTTTGAGCGACCAAGGCCGGGTAGCGGGAAGCCGAACATCGGTGAGACATATTCGCAGAGGATCGCGACCGCCCACAAGGCCATGCGGGCTTCGTGCTCGACAAAGGCCCCGGCGGTCCAGAACAGGGCGGAGATCGACACCCAGCCGAGCATACGCCGATAGTTGGCCGCAAGCGGATGATCGTAACCCAGTTCCCAGACGATATAGGCCGTGCGTCCGACCTGGATCGCGACATAGGCGAGGGCAAAGATCCAGCCGCGCTCGCCGAAGGCGCCTGGGATGGCCGAGGCCATGACGAGACCCGCCAGCATGACGGCGAAAATCAGGCCGCGGATGCGCGGTGTCTCCGGGTCGAACCAGTTGGTGACCCAGCAGGTATATTGCCAGCCGAGCCAGACTGCGAACCAGAGGATCAGCGTCTCGATGACGCCGGTCGGCTTGAGGTTGGTCAAGAGCTCGTGGCTGAGCTGCGTCACCGCAAAGACATAGACGAGATCGAAGAACAGCTCCTCGAATGTGACCCGGGCGTGGTGGCCGTCGCGGCGGCGCAAGAGGGGATGATGCTGAATAGACTGTTCGGCCATGTTTTTCAGGTCCTTACCGCGCAAGTCGCCAGATTACCACGCCGGCGAGTGCCGCGGGAACCGCGAAGACGACCAGGAGAATTGGCAGTTCCTCACGCACGGAATAACCGGCTTTCGTCACACCGATCCAAAGATTGACTGCCGCTATAACAAACCAGGTCGGAATGAAGACCCTCGCAGCGAATGCAACGCCCATGAGATCTTCGCTCCACAATTTCCCGAGAAGGGAAAAAACGCAGAGAAGCAAAGCCCCTGTCAGAATCATAAGAACCATATGCATTTGAGTACCGCTCCATTCTTTCCTACTGCGCCGATCCTGGCTCCAGGCCGGTTTCCTTGGTGGCTTTCAGCATCGTTTCAGCGGCAGCCGCCGCCGGCAATCCCATTCCTTCTCGAACCGTCACCGCGTTGGAGGCAAGCTGCACACCCGCTGCCTTGAGGGCCGCGAGCAACCTCTTCATGCCCTCCCGCTTGAGGAGGCTGGGATTGCCCGGTTTCGAAGTGAACTTGAAGCGGACGACCATCGAGGTTTCGGTGATATCCTGAATGCCCTGCATCTTGAGGGGGATCAGAAATTCATTAGAGAATTCAGGCTCATCCAGCATGGCGAGCCCAATCTTCTTGGCTGTCTTGCGAATGATCTCGGCATCGGCATCCCGGTCGAAGCGCAATTCGAACTTGGTGGTTCCCCAGTCACGACTGTAATTGGTCACCGAGCTGATCTGGCCGAACGGGATCGTATGGACCGGACCGTTGTGGTGGCGCAGACGGATGGAGCGTAGATTGATCCGCTCGACCGTTCCCTTGAGTTTGCCGCTGTCGATATATTCTCCGACGCGGAACGCATCGTCGGCAATGAAGAAAATGCCCGAAACGATATCCTTGACCAGCGTCTGTGACCCGAAGGACAGCGCAAGGCCGAGCACCCCGAAACCCGCAAGTAGCGGCGCGACATCGACGCCGATCGACGACAGCACCACCAGCCCGGCAATCGCAAGCACGGCACCCAGCGTCAGATTGCGCACGACAGGCATGACCGTCGAGAGGCGGCTTGCTTGCTTACTCTCTACTTCTCCATCCTCTTGCCCCGGCAAGGCGATGACGGGTACAGGTGCCACCGCCTCGAAATAGCGCCATACCAGCGTGCAGAATGTCCAGCTTACGACGATGGCAAGGCTGATATGCTCCAGCCACAGGAGCGGGAATGTCACAACGGCGAGCTGGCCGGACATAAGTGGCTGCCAGAGCGATACGATGAGGTGCAGCCCGGCAAGCCAGACAGCGCCTGATGTTGCTGTGCGCGCGCCCCACAACAGCGCGGTGACCATATCTGTGGCACCTGCTGCCTGCCGATTGCCCGCAACCTGGCCCATCATCGCCCACATTCCGAAGGCCGCTACGGGAACGACGACCAGAACGATCTGCGTCGTTCCGGCGGCAAAGCTCCATGCCGGGCTCTCTGGCCTTCCGGCCATCAGAAAACCGGCAAGCCAGATGAGAAGCGCCGACAATGCGTAGAATTCCGGCAGAACGTATCCGACCAGTCTGCGAACGATGCCGGGCGAAAATCCGGTGAACACGTCCCTGATGTCCTTCGCCCCTCCAATGAACCACCATAACTTCAGGACCGTCAGGACAGTGGTGCAAATAAGGAACCATCCTTCGATTGCGCCCTTGTCCATACCGCGAGCATTCGCAAGCCTGACGGTTTCGCCGGCGAAGGAGCCTATGGCACCATAGGTGACCAGCATGGCGAGGTGCCAGCGTGGGTGTGCGATATCGATAAGCGGTCGCCTATTCGGAGTGGATGCGAGAAGAAAACGACCGCAGGATGCGTAAAGGGCCATGACCACCGCAATCGTGACCAACGCTCTTGTCAATTGGAAGGATAGCGTGCCGGCTTCCAGTAACAGGTTCGGAAGAATATATCCGCACCCAGCCAGAAGGCCGGTGCAAAGCAGATCGACGACAAGGCGCCGAAATGCCGTTCGAACTTTTGAGAAGATATGAGGATCCTCATGGCGTCCGGTGTCGCTGCCCTGCACGATGCGCCGAAACAGGGCAGCTGCCAGAACACCAGCGGCGATTGCAACGCCGGCAATCGCGACGACGGAAAACAGGCTCTTACCCTCGGTGGCGAGCATCGCGATGATATTAGCACCGAGACCGGCGATACCGGACAGGCCGTCGATAGCAAGCCGGGCTCCGCGCATAAATACATCCCCGAGACTGCCCAGCGCCGGTTCTGGGACCTCCGTCGTAGGAGATGCGCGGTCGGAGGTGGGCAGGCTGCATCTTCGCTGTTACGCCACTCTACCAGCACCTCTCTGCCCGATTGCGTGGCCGCGGAGATGATACGGCCGATATCGGCCTCGCTTTGTCCTGGATGAACGACAATCCGCACCGGTGCCTCCTGTGCGGCAACCGGCGACCACGCCAGCAGAGTAAAGAGGGATACGACGATTGCGAGAAATACGGCCTTCATGAAAACACGCTCAGGTTCTTTTCAATGTCCTTGCCCGCGTAGGGCGGGAATATATCGAGCAGGAGATCAGGATTGCCGATCAGCATTGCCTTGGTGTTGCTGAGTGCGTCGAACCCGGCCTTGCCGTAATACTTGCCCATGCCGCTATTGCCGACGCCGCCAAACGGCAGACTGTCGATCCAGCAATGCAGATTGGTCTGGTTGATGCAGCCGCCTCCGAACGAAAGCGACCCGAGCACATAGTCGATGACTGTCTGGTCCCTGCTGAAGATATATGCTGCGAGTGGCTTTGGCTTACGCTTTATAATGCTCACGATCTCCTTGAGGTCGCGATACGGCATGACCGGCAGCACCGGACTGAACACCTCCTGCTGAAGTGCTGGATCGTCCCAGGTCGAGGGGTAGAGGAGCGTCGGCTCGACATAACGTGCCTTGATGTCGTAGCGGCCGCCATGGACGACCTTTTCTGGCAGGATGTAGGAGGCAACCCGCTCTGCGTCGTGCTCGCTAATCATGCGCGCGAAGTCCGGGCTTGTGCTTGGAACCTCGCCATACATCTTGACAATCGACGCCTTGAGCTTGGCGATGAAAACGTCAGCGATGCTTTCATGTACATAGACATAGCCCGGCGCGATGCACCATTGCCCAGAGATCGCGTTGTGGCCCCAGGCGATGCGGTCGGCGGCAACGTCGAGATTGGCGCTCGCATCAACGATCGTCGGGTTTTGACCGCCGAGTTCCAGGATGACCGGCGTCAGGTTCTCGGCCGCCGCCCTCATCACCACCTTGCCCACCGTGGACGAGCCGGTGAAGAAGATAAAGTCGAAAGGCAGTTCGAGCAGCGCGCCGATCTCTTCACGCCCGCCGGTAACGATCGTGACGTTCTCCGGTGCGAAATAGCGCGGAACCAACTTGCTCAATAGCGCTGCCGTCGCTGGCGTTGTATTCGCCGGCTTCAGGATCACGGTATTGCCAGCGGCCAGTGCAGCAATGGCTGGATCGAGTAGAAGCAGGATCGGAGCGTTGAACGGGCCGATTACCAGCGTCACGCCATAGGGCTCCTTGTAGATGACGCCGCTGTTACCAGTTGCTTCTAGCCCGACGGGGATCGGCTGCGGCTGCGGCGCCATCAGGTTGCGCAGGTTCTCGCGATAATATTTGATCACCCCGCTTGGCACGGTGATCTCGAACAGTTGCTCGAAAGGCGGCTTGCCGAAATCCTGATAAAGAGCAGCGCAGAGTGCATCTCTGTTGTCGGTGAGCATCCGCTCCATGCGGTCGAGCTGATCGATCCGCCACTCATAACTCTTGGTCGCGTCACTGAGGAAATGCTCTCGCTGCATGTCGAAGAGAGACTGAAAACGGCTGTCATGACGGGACTCCCGGAGCTGCGACGCGATGTGGGCTCCAAATGGTCAAGGGGTCGGAAACGGGAGCGGCCGGGCGCCTGCCCGGCCGCGTCACCAATTACTTCGTCGTGTAGCCGCCATTCACGAGGATGGTCTGCCCGGTCATCCACCAACCCTCGGAGACGAGGAAGCGGATGAAGGGAACGATGTCTTCGATGTCGGTGAGGCCGGTCTTGGAGAAATTTGACAATGCTGCCGCGGTCTTGTGATAGGCGACCGCATCGGCACCCTCGGCCGGATAGAAGAAGGGCGTATCCATTGGGCCCGGGCCGATGGCCGTCACCGAGATGCCGCGCTCGCCAAACTCCTTCGAGGCCGCCCGCGTGAAATGCTCCACCGGAGCCTTGGTGCCGGCATAGGCGGCATAGAAGGGCGTGTAGGCGCCGAGCAGCGAGGTCACCAGCGTGCAAATCTTGCCGTTGTCGCTGACATGCTTGCCAGCTTCCTTGAGGAAGAAGAAGGCGGATTTCGAGTTGACGGCGGTCATCTCGTCATATTCGGATTCCGAGATCTCGACCATCGGCTTCTTCAGCACCTTGCCGACCGTGTTGATGGCGATATCGATGCCGCCTAATGCCGCCTTCGCATCGGTGAACAGTTGCTCGGTTGCGCCAGCCGTGGTGAGGTCGGCCTGGAAGGCGAAGGCGTTAGCGCCCGCCGCCTTGATTGCCGCGACCGTCTCGTCGGCCGCGGGCTTCGTGGCGCTGGTGTTATAGTGAACGGCAATCGCTTTCGCACCCTGCGCGGCGAGATCGCGCGCGATCAATCCGCCAAGATTCTTCGCGCCACCGGCGATAAGAACGGTTTTTCCCTTGATGTTATGATCAGTCATTGGCGTTGCTCCTCGGCTTGGCTTGCAGCCACCTACGTGACCGCTTTCTGTAGTGCAGCATATCGTCTATGTATTCGTCATAAAGTCGCCATTTCTGACATCACCTGTCAGGAATGGCGACCAATCTCATGAGAGCCACGCCTTTGGACCGTATCGATCTCTTTCGCATTTTTAGCCGCGTCGTCGAATGCGCGAGTTTCACCCGCGCTGCCGATACGCTCGGGCTGCCACGTTCGTCAGTCTCTGCAGCTGTGATTGATCTCGAAGCGCGGGTTGGTGCCCGCCTGCTTCACCGCACCACCCGAAAGGTTTCTCCCACGCAGGACGGCGCCGCCTTCTATGAACGCTGCCTGCGGTTGATCGCCGATGTCGATGAGGCGGAGGGGCTGTTCCGGCAAACCTCTGTCGGGCCCACCGGCAAGCTGCGTATCGATGTACCTGGGCGGATTGGCCGTTTGATCATCGCGCCAGCCTTGCCTGAATTCCTCGATCGTTATCCTCAACTCGATATCGACCTGCGTGTCACCGACCGGGCGGTCAACCTGGTGGAGGACAGCATCGATTGCGTGCTGCGTGTCGGACCGCTTGGTGACTCCGGTCTGATTGCCCGCAAGATCGGTGACTTGCCCCTGATCAATGTCGCTAGCCCCGCTTATCTCGCTCGACATGGCACGCCAGACGCCCCTGACGATTTGATTGCGCATCTCGCCGTCAATTATGCATCGCCATCGACGGGGCGTGTCGAGGATTGGGAATGGCTCGATGATGGCGAAGTACGTTTGGTGCCAATGCGTGGAAGGGTCACGGTCAACAGTGCCGAGGCCTACATCGCCTGCTGCCTTGCCGGCCTTGGCCTCATCCAGATCCCGGCCTACGACGTAAAGCGGCACCTCGACGCAGGTGAACTGGTCGAGGTGATGCCCGCTCATCGGGCTGTCGCCATGCCGATGACACTGCTTTACCCGCATCGTCAGCACCTTTCCAGGAGGCTTCAGGTGTTCGCCGATTGGCTTGAGCAGCTTCTGACACGACAGTTGCTGTGACCGTAGCGGATGCCGACAATCGGTACCAAAAGTGTGGAAAGGCAGGATCGCTATCGGCGTGGGGCTAGGGCAAGTCTATACAATGAGACCTCCTTTTTGATGCTTTGTCGACGGCGATATCCGTTCGGGTCAAACGTGCTGAAGGCGATAGCCCGCGGCTCCAACGGGAACTCTATATCGGCGGGCCATTCCGAGGTCGATGCCATCGTGGCGGATGCAACGAAACTGGAATACTACGCGCATAGCGGCCCGGAACGGAACGTCACCGTCGACATCTTTCACCCTGACAAGTACGGATTTGCCTATCCGGCAGACAGCGATCCGATAAAGCCTGTGACTGTGCAGATTCTGGGTCTCCATGAAGACTGGACCATCGCAAGACTGAGATTGAAATACTTCGGAAACACGCCGTGATAAGAACAGGGCCAGCCGAACGCAGGCCCGTTCAGCTTTTTCAATGTGTTGACCCATGATCCAGCGATCGTCGCCGTCGGCGTCGAGAATTATGCTGACATGCGGTTCAAGGACACTGCCCGCAACATCCGCGAGACAGGGGAGTTCACCGTCCACATCTGCGATAATGCGCTCGTCGACCAGATGGAGGTTTGTGCCATCAAGTTCGGTCCGGAGATAAACGAGATGGAGGAAGCTGGTCTCGCGACCGTGCCCGGACAGATGGTCCGCAGTCTGCGAATCCTGGCAGCCCCAGCAGCACTTGAATGCCGCCGGCATACGACTCTGCAGGTCGGCCCGGCCCGCGAGATCATTCTCGGAGAAGTGCTGGGCGTCTACGTCCGCAGCGAGGCGGTCAACGCCGCCAATCTGCATATCGACCAGCAGATGATGGACGCGGTCGGCCGTATGGGTGGGCATACCTACGCCCGAACGCGTGACCAGTTCGACATCAAGACGCTGACCCCACAGGAGTGGGAAAACCGAGCTGAGCCGGCCGCTGTAGATGCAGAGTGTTAGGCCTTGAGACTAACGAGCAGTCCCATGGTCGAAGGTTCAGACCCTTTCAAGCCGGAGACTACTATGCGTTGGAAATATTCTCGCGACCGACTGATCTCGGCCTCATACGCTCGCGGAAAGAATGCCTCGAGCTGACCTATGCGTCGTCGGTTTCCAGGATTTTCCGAAGATTTTCGAGCGCAGCTTTGTGCTTAGCCTCCGGCATTTGCTCTAGGTTCTGCATTTCCAGCGGACGGGCGGTAGCTTATCCGCTCCATCGGTAAAGCTGCCGACCGGCCGCGTATTGTACGACCTGTCGACGACGATAAGAGGAAACTGTTCGCGTTTCTGACGGGTAAATTGGCGGAGCGATCTTTCAAGGCGCCCCTGTCACGCGTCCGCAAATCGGCGCATAAGGCGGATGAGGTCCTTGACCTCGCCTTCGTCCCAATCCGCGAAAATCTCCCGGGCCATCGCTTCCCGGGTGGCATCAACCTTGTCGGTCATGGCCTTGCCCTGGGCTGTGATGACCGCTTCGCGGATGCGGCGGTCGGTGGTGCTTTCCTGACGTTCTGCAAGGCCGAGTTCCTCCAGCTTGGAGACCTGCCGGCTGACGGTGGTGTAGTCGCGCCCGACGCGCGCAGCGAGATCGACGATGCCGATCGGGCCTAGTCGCTCGATCATGACCAGCAACGGAAACAGCGCGCGATCGAGCGCGATGCCGGCCTCCCGCACCATCTGTTCATCACGTTGCGGCCGGTTCATCACGCTGACGATGTCGATCAGCGCTCCATGCAATTCACGCAAGGAAGCGGAATCGAGTGTATTTTGCACATTTATTCTTGACGGCATCACCAATCTCCATTTAAGTGCATAATACACATATGGAGATCGACATGACAAATCATTTCGCGACAGATGTTCTCATCTGCGGCGCGGGCGCCGCTGGCCTGACGCTTGCCATAGACCTCGCCCGACGCGGTGTCTCGTTCAGGCTCATCGAAAAGCTCGACGACCCGTTTCGCGGCTCGCGCGGCAAGGGTATCCAGCCGCGAACGCAGGAGGTGTTCGAGGACCTCGGCATTCTCGACCGCCTCGTTGCAGTTGGGGGTTTTTATCCGAAGCAACGCGAATATCGGGACGATGGAAGCTTCGTCGATACCGACGTGGTCGAGGCCGAACCGCCGACGCCTGCCGAGCCCTACCATCTGCCGTTGATGGTGCCGCAGTTCCTGACCGAGCGGGTCATGCGCGAAAGGCTTATGGAACTTGGCCATTGCACCGAGTTCGGCACGGAACTCACCGGCCTCGAGCAGGACGAGGACGGTGTGACGGCAAGGCTTGTAACCCCAGCCGGCGAGGAAACCGTACGTGTCCGCTGGCTGGTCGGGACAGATGGCGGGCGCAGCTTCGTTCGCCACGCGCTCGGCATCGAATTTCCTGGCAGGACTCTCGGCGTGCGCGCCGTCGTCGCTGATGTAACCTTGTCCGGTCTCTCACGGGATGTCTGGCATCGCTTCGGCGAGGGCGACATGCAGCGCCAGATCTCCGCCTGTCCGCTGGCCGGCACTGACCTTTTTCAGCTTCAGGGCCCCGTCCCGATGGAAGGCGACGTTGACTTGTCGCCCGCCGGTCTCAATGCACTGCTCGCCGAGCGCACCGGCCGGAGCGACATCGTGATCGCGACAGTATCATGGGCATCGGCCTTTACGATGAATGCTCGGCTGGCGAATCACTACCGATCGGACCGCATCTTTCTCGCCGGCGATGCCGCGCACACCCATCCGCCCACCGGCGGTCAGGGGCTGAACACCAGCGTGCAGGACGCCTATAATCTCGGATGGAAGCTGGGGGCAGTCCTGTCGGGGGCGCCCGAGGCTCTACTGAACAGCTATGAAGAGGAACGCCGGCCCGTGGCGCAGGCCATGCTGGGGCTCGCAACAGATTTGCTCGAGGCGATGAAGCGCGGCGAGATGCGGCGCGGGCGGGAGGTGCGCCAACTCGATATCGGCTATCCCGAATCGAGCCTCGCCCTGGAAAGGCCGGAACGCAAGGGTGGCCTACTGGCTGGCGATCGGGCTCCGGATGCGCGGGTACGAGGTGCCGCGGGGCAGGGACGGCGACTGTTCGATCTATTCGGGGGGCCGCACTGGACGTTGCTCGGCTATCAGGTCGACGGGACGGGCGTCGCACCGCGCTGTGATCTGCATATTCATGTCATCGGCTCGGACATTATCGATCATGGAGATTGCTTGCGTCAGGTCTACGCTTTGACGCCAGGCTCTTGGGTGCTGATCCGCCCCGACGGTTATGTCGGCGCAATGGTATCCGATGAGAACGTCAGTGCCCTTGAGGAGTATTTCCGAAGGGTCGGTCTGGATGGCCCCTCCGGATCCTTTGCGCGCCAGCTCAACATCAACAAGGTCGTGCCTGACATGCGCGAGGGAGCGAAAACGATCCGCATCGAAGAGAAACCCTTCGGCGAGGCACGGTTGAACTGGCGGGTGATGCTGCCTGTCTTCATCATCGTGAGCCTCGACGCGGCGAGTGCCGGGGCAGTTTTGCCAATCCTGCCCTTCTATCTCAGAGAGCTTGGCGCAACGCCGCTCGTTCTCGGCCTTGTCCTGGGGGCCGAAGCGCTCAGCCAGTTCGTTGCCGCTCCGATCCTCGGCCAGCTTTCAGACCGTTTCGGCCGGAAGAAGGTGCTGCTGGGGAGCCAGGTCGGGGCGTTGGTGAGCCTGTCGCTGCTTTGCGTTGCGAATGCCGTGGCCTTCGTTCTGCTGGCCAGGGCTCTGCTCGGCCTCACCGCCGCGAACTTCTCGGCTGCCGCCGCCTACGCCGCCGACAACAGCACCCCGACCAACAGGCGCCAGGCGATCGGCGTCCTGAGCGCCGGCCTTGGACTTGGCGGCATCATCGGACCGGGCATTTCAGGGTACCTCACCGATCTTGCGCTCACGGCCCCGATCTGGCTGTCACTGATCCTGTCCGCAACCAGCATTGTCATCACCACACTTTGGGTGAACGGCGCAAATCCGTCTTCGCAGATCGGCCGGCCAGCAGAAGATACCGGAGTCCAAGACAGGGTGTCGTTCAGGTCGATCGTCAGAGCGCCGGCGGTCCGCGTGCTCATCGTCGTTCTTCTCTGCCACTATTTTTCCTACGGTCTCTTCACCTCCGAGCTTGCCGTGTTCCTTGGAGACACGTTTACGTGGGACGGTCATGCCTTCGGCCCCAAAGAACTGAGTTACCTTCTCGTTGCCGACGGCGTCATCAATATCGTCGTCCAGCTCTTCCTGCTGAAGCGAATCAGTGATGTTTTCACCGAACGGATTGTTGTTGTTGTGATATTTGGCATTCTCTCGCTCGGCTACCTCACGGCGGGCCTCGCAACGCATATTCCCACGCTGGCCTTCGCTGTTCTCTGCATCAGCACGGGTGTCGCGCTTGCCCGGCCGACCTTTATGGCCTCCATCTCCGTTCAGGTTCCCCGGGAGCGGCAGGGCGTGGTCATGGGAGCAATCCAGTCACTCGTCGCGGTCACAGACGTGGTAAGTCCGGTCATGGCGGGTTTCATTCTCGGGCTAGGCCTTTACCAGGGTGAGCGTCCGGCGATCGCATTTTCAGGTGTCGAGAGATGGACGCTATAGGCCGCGTTTCATCTCATCGGCCATGATGCGGTCGATTATTTTAGGATCGCACTGTGTTTCGATGAGGAACTCGCGGATACCGCCGTCCCACGTCCTGATGTCGGCGAGTAGGCTTTGAAGTTCTTCGATGCCATTCTCGGTCAGCCCCTTCGTGCCATCTTCACTGCCGTCGCTGACGTAAACCAGTTCGCCTTCGGAGATGTTGTCCGAGTTTGCGGTCACTTCTTCGATCAGGTCGAGGTTCTCGCCGATCATGCCGGCGGCTTGGCTGAGTGTGTAGATGTACCTCGAGCGCGCCATCAGACGGCCTCGCATCGAGCGTTTGCTGGCGTCCAGTTCCAGGGCAGCAGGTCTTCAATTCGATCCTTGGGATGATCCTGGATCCGGGCAAGGAATCTGTCAGATACACCTCCGGATTTCGCCCGCGCAATTTGACCGTTTCGATGATGGTCAGGACGTTGGCGATGCGCTCACCGCCGCTATCGGAGCCAGCAAAAAGCCAGTTCTTTCTGCCAATTCCGAGCGGTCTCATTGCTCGTTCAGCAATGTTGTTGTCGATTTCGACCCGGCCATCGTCGATGTAGACGCTCAAAGCCGCCCATCTAGACAGGGCGTATCGCATTGCCTCGGCGAGCTTCTGCTTCTGTGGCAGCGTCGAAAGCGTGGCTTCGATCCAGACTTTCAGCTCGTCCAGAATTGGTCTGGCGTGTTGTTGTCGCAGGCTACGCCGCTCATCAGCCGACATGCCTTGGATACGATCCTCGATATCGTAGAGTGCTCCAATACGCGACAGCGCTTCCTCAGCGATGGGAGAAGGCTTCAGCTTGATCACATCATGGAATTTGCGGCGCACATGCGCCATGCAGGCGGCTTCGATGATCTGGTTGCCGTAGAGTTTCTTGTAACCCCCATAGCCGTCGGCATGCATCACGCCGCTGAAGTTTGCGAGGTGGTCAGCCGGATGCGCGCCTTTGCGGTCAGGGCTGTAGTAATAGGCGATGGCTGCGGGAGTGGCGGATTGATAGCCACTGCCGTCGAAGACGTAGACCCAGACCCTGCCGGTTTTTGTCTTGCCCCGTCCGGGGTCGAGAACATCGACCGGGGTATCGTCCGTATGTATTCGGTCGAGCGCGGCGATGTGGGCCCTGATCAACAAGACGAGCGGCGTCAGCAAAGTGGATACGCGGCCGACCCAGTCAGCCATCACGGATCGGGAGATGTCTATCCCCAACCGGTCGTACATCTCGGACAGACGGTAGAGGGGAATGTGATCGTCGAATTTGGCGATCATGATATGGGCGAGCAGTCCCGGCCCGGGTTTGCCGCGTTCGATCGGCAAGGTCGGCATCTCGCCAGTCACTGCCGTATCGCATTCCCTGCAAATCATGCGCTTTTCGACATGCCGGACAATCTTGACCGACGCCGGCACGTGCTCCAACACCTGGATCACCCTGTCGGCCGCCTTCAGGAACGAGGTGCCACCGCAGGTCGGGCAATTGCAGGGAGCCGCATAGACCAGTTCTTCGGTGGCGAGACCATCGGGCAGTGGTTTGCGTTTCGGCTTGTCCGGCGCGTCGTCCAACTCCGGCAAAGGAGTTTTCCCGGAGCGCATTTCAGCCTCAGCACGGGAGGCCTCGATCTCCTCCAGCATCAGTTCGAACTGCTCGATCTTCCGGTCGATCTTTTCCGAAGACGCGCCATGTTGCCGATGTCGGAGAAGCTCCAGTTGCGCGCGAAGAAGCCCGATTATGGAGTCTCGCTTGATGACCTCGGCTTGCTGGCTCTCAAGTTTCGCCGCCTGTTCGGCGACGAGTGCGCGCAAAGCAGTGAGCTCGTCCTGACTGTCCAGCGGCGCTGGTTTCCATACCCGCGAATCTAGCCGATTTGCAAATGACGCGCCAGCATGAAGCCTCGGATGCCCCTGCAAAATATAGCTTTTATCCCATTCGGCCGGGAGCGGACGTCCACGCCGGGCGTCGCCAATCAATCCCCTCAACGAGCATGGAAAGCTGCGCCCGCGTCAGGTGCGCTACACCCTCTTTCGCCGTCGGCCATGGAAAGTACCCGCGCTCCAAAATCTTGTAGAATAGGCAGAACCCTTGGCCGTCCCACCAAAGAAGCTTGATCCGGTCAGCGCGCTTTCCGCGGAAGCCGAAGATCGCGCCCGAGCCCGGCGCCTCCTTCACGACCGTTTCGACCAGCGCCGATAGGCCATCAATGCCACGCCGCATATCGGTCACTCCGCAGGCCAAATAGACCCGCACATTCCCCGATGGCCCGATCATGCCGCCTCCACACAGGCGACGAGCGACGACAGCATCTCAAGATCCAAATCAGCCGCAATTCTTAGCACTCGACCATTCCTCAGAACGATCTCAATGTCCTTGGTCCTCGACCGAGGACCGTTCCTCCTGGAGCCGTCGCTGGAGTTCTCAGATGGCCCGATAAGCGAAACCGGGATGAACGATGCAGTCTCCGGAGATTTAAATTCGCGTGGCATGAACTTCTTTCGCCACGCGTAAATCTGTTGCGGGAGAACGTCGTGCCGGCGCGCTACATCAGAAACGCTTCCATCTGCGCTGAACGCTTCCTGCAATATCGAAAGCTTCTGTTCTGTCGACCATCGACGTTGTCGCTCGGCACCCGTCAGGATCTCAACCTTAGCCATTCATACCCTGTTACGTCACAAATGAATCATCTGTGATGTAATTTGCGCTAATTCCCCCACCGACCAAAACCAGCTCACCGGACGCTCACTTACCAGGCATGGATTACGACCGTGTTGGCGATTGCTCTGACCGGTGCCGTCGTCGCGTACAAGCGCCTGCCGAGAGGACGACTCTGACATATTCGAGATTTGCTACCGGATGTCCTTATCCGCGCGTTCAAGTCGCTCAGTACATCCCCCTCGTCCCGGTGCCACGTAATCAAAAGAAAGGGAGAGGAATGCAGCGCTACTACGATTCGATGGTATCGAAGAAAAAATAGCAGAGCTTCGTCTTGGCGGATCAAGCGTCTCAACATGAGATAAATCGCAGCTGCTTCCGAGCGTAGATTTTCAACCTGTTACAGAGGAAACGCAGACAAAGTTATCGTTAAACGACCATTAATCCATCAATGCCAATATTCGCACATGCGTGAATTTGGTGTTCAGCGATGAACCATCGATTGCCCCAATCGCAGCTTGATACAATGACTTCGAAAGGCGTGACATGATTGGAATGATCGGCGGCAACGCAAAAGCTCAACTGGCAGCACTGGCAAGCATTAAGGCAAATGTCATGATCGCCGACAGCAAGCTGAACATCACCTACATGAATGACGCAGTGTGCGAGTTGCTAAGAGCGGCCGAACAGGACCTGAAAAAGCAACTCCCGCAATTTGCCGTCGATACCTTGATCGGAAGCAATATTGATATCTTCCATAAGACCCCGTCGCACCAGCGGGGCATGCTAGCGCGGCTGACGAAGCCTCACAGCGCAACCATCCGCGTCGGCAGCCACAGCTTCGACCTTCACGTCACGCCGATTATAGAAGGGGGGAAGACGAAGGCGTTCGTGGTGGAGTGGGCTGACGCGAAACAGCGCCTTCTCAATCTCGACTACCAGAACCAGATGGCTGCGATCAGCCGTGTTCAGGCCATCATCGAGTTCACCCTGGAGGGAGAAATCGTGACGGCCAATGAGAACTTCTGCAAGACGATGGGCTATTCGCTGGACGAGATCCGGGGCAAGCATCACAGCATGTTCTTGGACCGGGCTTATGCCGCCAGCTCCGAGTATGCCGAGTTCTGGAGCGATCTCAAGAGCGGCCGGTTTCAGGCACAGGAGTTTGTCCGCATCGGCAAGAACGGCAAGAAAGTCGTCCTGAATGCTTCTTATAACCCGATCCTCGACGAACACGGAAAAGTCGCCAAGGTGGTGAAATACGCAAACGACGTCACGGACCGGGTTTTCGCCGTGACGGAAATCGGCTCGTCGCTCAATAAGCTTGCCGAGGGCCGGTTGGATTTTCGCCTGGAACAGCCGTTTGCGGCCGACTTCGAAAGTCTCAGGAGCAATTTCAACGAGGCTGTCGACAAGCTCGGCGTCGCCCTCGGTTCCGTGGCGGACACGACGGCGCGGATTGATTCCGGCACCCGCGAGATCGCCTCGGGCGCAAACGATCTGTCGAAGCGGACGGAGCAGCAGGCGGCGTCCCTTGAGGAGACAGCCGCTGCTCTCGACGAGATCACCGCCAACGTCAGCAGCTCGACGAAGCGGACTGAAGAAGCTCGTGGTGTGGCAGGCCAGGCCAATCAATCCGCAGTCAAATCCGCCGAAGTGGTTTCACTCGCCGAGGAGGCGATGCGAAAGATCGAGGAGAGCTCGCAGCAGATATCCAACATCATCGGCGTGATCGACGAAATTGCTTTCCAGACCAATCTGCTGGCGCTGAACGCCGGCGTGGAAGCCGCGCGCGCCGGTGAGGCCGGCAAAGGCTTTGCGGTGGTCGCGCAGGAGGTTCGCGAACTCGCGCAGCGCTCCGCTCAGGCCGCCAAGGAGATCAAGGGCCTTATCCAGAACTCCACGTCCGAAGTCGAGAGCGGCGTGAAGCTCGTGCGCGACGCCGGTGAGGCGTTGAAGACGATCGGAGGCTTCATCATCGAGATCAACAATCACATGGAGGCAATCGCCACCTCCGCAAAGGAGCAGGCCACCGGCCTGGCCGAAGTCAACTCTGCCGTGAACTCCATGGACCAGACGACCCAGCAGAATGCCGCCATGGTCGAGGAATCGAATGCGGCATCCAATGCGCTTGCCGAGGAAGCAGGTCGGCTGCGAAGCCTGATCGCGCAATTCAGCGTCGGCACGGTTCAGACCTCGGCGTTGCGCCGAGCGGGCAGGGCTTTGGCGCGCGTGTCGCCGCAAGCAACATCCGCGACAATAGCGCCAAAACTCAAGGTCGCCGCGGGCGGCGGTGCCCGGTCGGACAGCTGGGAAGAGTTCTGATCTTATCCGGAGGCGGCGTCGCTGCCCAGCCGACGCCTTGGGTTTGATGACGTGTACGATAAGTCGATCCGGCAAACCCTGAGGCATCTCATGGGCGTCTACTGGAAGGTTATGAAGAGAGAAGACTGCTTTCCTCCACGCGTCATTACGCCGACTAAAGCTTCGGTCAAGGCTGGAGAAGACGTTGAGAACGCGCAGGCGCCTGGCCGGCTTTCACCCGCCCGTCGACATCCTTCCCAGGTCTCTCCCATATGAGTGTAATCCTTGCCTATGTTGATTGCGTCTGTACGATCAGTGTTGCCTCCCGGCTTGCAACGCCTAATGGACCTTCCTCATATCGGCTGTGCGACCAACCAGCGGGGAGCGCCGAGGCCACGGAAAGGTTCTGGCCTCAGATCGGGCTTCCGGTTGCTCTACCCCAGGAGAGAGTACGGTGAAAGGTGCGGCGTTCCTGCTTCTCGTCAACTTGACAATTGGTTTAGCGTTTGCTGCCGCCTATTTCGCTCTCGCCCGCGATGATCGAAAAGTCTTCGGCAACCTTTGTGGGCTGGGCTTCCTTGCTGCCTCGGGCGTGGCCTTTGTTGAGTCCTTGGCGCCGATCAGCCCCGTTCCTCGCGTGATTTCCGGTTTATCTGCTGTCCTTCTCATCACGGCGCTGACACTCATCGTCACTGGAATTGCGCATCAGTACCGCGCCTACCGGGCTGTTCCATGGCTATGGACCATCTTCGTCGCGGCATGCGTCCTTCACCTGCTGGTTATCCCGCACATCCCGCGCGACTCATTGTTCCATGCTGTCGGCTATCAGGCTCCCTTTGCGTTGATGGCGGGGATTGGTGGCGTTCTCGTCCTAACGACTCGCGGTAAACGTATAGCGGACTGGGCCCTGTCAGCCGTGCTCTTGGTGGCGTCGGTGCAATTTCTCCTCAAAAGCCTGCTGGCTGCGACCATCACCACCGGCTCCGACGTCGCCAGCTATATCACCAGTACCTATGCCCAGATTTCTCAAACGGCCGGAGCTATTATTTCCCTGCTTCTAGGGCTGAGCTTGCTCATGATCCTTGGCCGGGCCTATGTCCACGCAGCCGTCAAATCGGCTCGGTTCGATGCCCTGTCGGGGCTTAAGACCCGTTCGCTGTTCCACGAAGAGGCCGATCTGTCCTTGCGACAGGCGAACGGTCCCTTCTGCTTGGTCCTTTGCGACCTGGATCATTTCAAGCACATTAACGACCACTACGGCCACGGAGCTGGAGACGAGGTCATTGCGCGTTTCGGTCGCTTGCTCAAGGAAGTCGCCGGAGAGGCAGGTATCTGCGGACGGATCGGCGGGGAAGAGTTTGCGGTTCTACTCCGTCCGTGCGAAGCGCCTGGTGCCGAGGTCTTCGTCGGCGGTGTACAGGCGAGCTTGGCCCAGTGCCGCTTCTCAATGCTGCCAGAGCATGTTCAGGTCTCCGCGAGTTTCGGCATCGCCGCTGTCGGACGCGGTGAAGCGCTCGTATCGGTTATGAGGAGAGCCGATTTTGCGCTGTACGCCGCCAAAAATGGCGGTCGCGATTGCTATCGCATCGCGGGTTAACCACCGGGGAAGGACGATTTCGGCGCAGCATTCCCGTCCTCAATGAAACACAGGTGATGGCCGCTATGCAACTCTGCCTGAACGGCGAACTCCGGGTAGCACGGGCAGGGGTTTTATGCGGCGGCCGCACAAGTAGAGCGCAGAGCCTCGGGAACCACCCCCTTGCCAGCGCGAAGGCCGGCACACCCAGTTTTCGCACTTATGTGATAGGCAGGCAGGCTCGCGCGAGCAGGTAGTAGACCTCTTCGGGATAACCGTTTCGCTCCATAATGAGCAAGTGCTCTTCGACGGGAGTCATCGTACCGCTCTCGGTGAGGATCGATGTGTTGCTTTGGCGACTTAGGCTCCACCGCGGATAGTGGACTGGCCCTATAAAACGAAATATTCGTGATTTTCGATATCAGAATGACCTATCGTTTATGGAGATGTAGCAGTGCCATTTAGCGACCCTAACCATCCGCTCTGGAAACCGGAAAATCTTCGTCGTGCCATCCATGCAGCCGGGGTAGCTCTTTGGTCGTGGAACGTCACAAACGATCGTTTTGCGATGGACGAAAAGGGCTTCGAGTTATGGGGCTTGGAAAGAAGCGGCGAGGTCAAGTTCGAGGACCTCTCGGCCCACATTCATCCAGCCGACCGCGACCGGGTGCGCGCTGCATTCACCGCAACGCGCGGGATCGTGGGAGCATATGAAATCGATTTCCGCATCATGGTGAGCAATGAAATTCGATGGGTATCCGCGCGTGGATTGGGCGACGATAGCGCCTTGCACGAGGGGCAGATGTTCGGAGTATTCCTCGATGTGACCGGCCGCAAGCAAGCCGAAGAAGGCAACGAATTGCTGGCTGGCGAGATGAGCCACCGGGTGAAAAACCTCCTCGCGATTGCAATGGGCCTGACCAACATAACCTCGCAGTCGGCGACGACAGCTAAGGAAATGGCGAAGGAACTGACAGCTCGGTTGTCAGCACTCGGACGAGCGCATGATCTCGTGCGTCCGATCCCGGGTTCACAAGGACATGCCGCTCTTTTGGGCGACCTTTTATCTGTTCTGCTGGCGCCGTATGAGGATCTTGGAGCATTCAAAGGGCGCATTCGGGTCGCCGTGCCGCGCATGGGGGTAGGGGAGGCGGCCGCGACTTCACTGGCACTCATCTTCCATGAGCTTGCGACGAACTCCATGAAATACGGTGCTTTGTCTCAGGATAGTGGAAGTCTTGACCTCTCCGGATCGGCCGAGGGAGGCGAAGTGATCTTGAACTGGACTGAGCGAGGCGGGCCGGTCGTAGAGCCACCTGACAGCGAAGGGGGTTACGGTAGCAAGTTGCTCAATCGCAGTGTATCGGGTCAACTCGGCGGGAGCATTTCCTACGACTGGTCTGAGAAGGGGCTATTGGTGGTGTTGAAATTGAGTGCTGAGAAACTTGCGAACTAGAGATCGCAATGCGACGGGGCTACGAACCTCATAGTTTGTCGACAACGTTAGCGTTGGCGTCTTCATTTCCGCCGTCAGTCGATTGCCGATTTCTAACTGAACGGCCTTCGCGGTACGCTCTTCCGCACGCAATAGAGAGCCATGATCGCGACTTTCGAACAGCCAAAGCTTCGGACCATGCGCACGATGGTATGCGATGGCATCCGTGCGTGAGGCTCTGAGATCTTTGGCCAGTGCGGATCCGAGCTCTGGGGTGTGGGCTCTGAGCGCCGCCAACACCTCTTCATAGGAGTGAGCGCAGATGATCCGCACGTGCTCGACATGAAGCGAATTCCGTGGAACGTTACTTGGCATCGGACTTTCGTCGAGACGGTCGATTTGTTTGCTAGGTAGTTCGTCAGGCGACGGGAGTGCTCGACGCGTCGAACAGGTCGAGTTTCCCACCGAAGATGCGATCCCGGTTTTCCGGGTCATCGAGCAAGGTGTAAGGAAAGATCGGCGGCGGTGCGCTGACCGTATCGAGACGTCCGACCTGCTCAGCCGAGAGACGGATCTTCGTCGCTGCGAGATTGCCTTCAAGCTGTTGCACCGTACGCGGCCCGATAATGGGCAGCACGCCCTTGGCTGCAACCCAGGCAATCGCGATTTCACCGGGCGTTGCGCCGACCTCATCGGCGATGGCGATTACGGCATCGAGGATGGCACTGCGCTGATTTGAATTCTCGGCCTGGAACACCTTGCCGCCAAATCCTTCGGCGCGGCCTTTCTCGCCCTTGCGGTATTTGCCGGTCAGCATTCCGCCACCGAGCGGCGACCAGCCGACGATGCCAAGGCCTAGAGCCGCAGCCATGGGCAGCAGCTCGTATTCGGTGGTGCGCTCCACCAAACTGTGCTCAACCTGCAGACCGGCGATTGGCACCGCGCCGCGCAGCTCAGAGATCGTGGCGGCGCGCGCTACGCGCCAAGCGGGGAAGTCGGAAAGGCCTGCATAGAGGATCTTGCCGGCGCGCACCAGGTCGTCGAAGCCGCGCACGATTTCCTCGATCGGGGTGACGCCGTCGGCATAGTGTACCCAATAAAGATCGATGCGGTCGGTCTTCAGCCGCTTGAGGCTTGCTTCGACAGAAGCGACCATGGCAAGGCGGCTGTTGCCGGTTGCAAGCAGTCCGCCCTGCGGGCTGGAGCTTCGCGCAAATTTCGACGCCAGGACAAAGTCGCCGCGTCGGCCGCCGAGCAGGTCACCCAGAATCTCCTCCGATTGGCCGAACTGATAGCTGTCGGCCGTGTCGAGGAAATTGCCGCCGGCTTCCGCATAGGTGTCGAGGACGCGGCGCGCCTCCTCAGGCTCACTTCCATGACCCCAACGGGTTCCGAAATTGCCCGTACCGAGCACGAGTTCGGATACCCGCAGACCCGTATGCTTGCCGAAAAGCTTGTAACGCATGGAGATAACTCCTTTGGATTGATTGGTAAGACTGGACGTCTCAGTCCTTTGTGCGGAGGATCGCCGGGAGTTGGTGAATCCCGCTTGATGCACAGTGACGCTCTAGCTTCGTGCTTACTGTGCAGCCGCCTTTTCGATCACGGACACGACGATATCCGGATGAGAAAAGAAGACGGTGTGGCTGGATCCGGGCACCTCGGTGACGTGGGCGCCGGCGCGCTTGTACATCCAGCGTTCAAGATCGGGATTAATCGTCTTGTCAGCACCGGCCACGACCGCATAGGTAGGCTTGGTTTTCCAGGGTGCCGCAGTGGCGGGCGTCTTGAATGCTTTCTCCGCAAGCAGGACCTGGGAGGCGGCCATGAACGCGGCCAGCTCTTTCGAAGAGTCCGCAGCGAAGTTCTCGTGAAACTTTGCCGGGTCCATGTAGAAGAAGCCGTCAGCGGTCGCCTTGACGTCGTTGTTCGGCGGCGGAAACTCGGGTTTGGTCTCCAGCGTCTCGGTGCTTTCGCCGACGTCTGGCATCAGCGCAGCGAGATAGACAAGCGCCTTGACCTTGGGGTCGGCGCCGGCATCGGTGATGACCTGGCCGCCCCAGCTGTGACCGACCAGCACGACGGGTCCGTCCTGCATATCGATGACGCGCCGCGTTGCCGCAACGTCGCCCTCCAGGCTTGTCTCGGGCTGCTGAACGATCGAGACCTTGAAGCCCTTCTTGATCAGACGGTCGTAGACCGGCTTCCAGCCTGATCCGTCGGCAAAAGCGCCATGCACCAGCACAACGTTGCGGATGGGTTCTGCGTTGGCTGGAAGAGCGGCGCTTGCAAGCCCCAGCGCAATCGCGCCGGACGCGAGCAATTTGGATGGTTTCGACATGACGGCTTCTCTCCTTGCGGGTTGTTGGGCGGCACTCAGGATTGCTGCAACGAAGCTCCAAGACCTCGTCATTTATTCATTGCGACCACAATTAATTGACTTTGATGGTGAACGCAACTATTAATTTGGCCGATGATTGATCGGAGCGAATAATGCGTGTTTCAAAGGAGAAGGCGGCTGAGAACCGCGAGGCGCTACTGCGCGCCGCCAGCAAGCTTTTCCGTGAAAAAGGCATAGACGGGGTCGGTGTTGCGGACGTCGCCAGGGAAGCGGGTCTTACCCACGGTGCGCTTTACGCGCATTTCAGCTCAAAGGATGCGCTTGCCGCTGCGGCCTTCTCTGAAGGGTTCGCTGGAAACATGGCCGCCATGCGCGCCTGGGCTGGAGATCGCTCACCATCCTATGCTGACTATGTGGACGCTCTGATGTCCGAACGTATGCGTGACAGGCTAGCCACCGGCTGTCCCATGGCTGCCTCGGCCAGCGAAGCCGGTAGACAGGGTGAGGCGTTTAGTGAGAGTTTTACCAAGGCCTTCGAAGAGGAGGTCGCGATGGTCGAAGCCTCGCTCGATAAGGCCATACCCAAAACAGGCAGGCGGCAGATGGCCATTGCGGCGGTCACGGCACATATAGGCGCCTTGGCGGTTTCGCGGGCGGTACTGAAGGCAGATCCCGCATTGTCGGACGAAGTTCTGCGATCAACCCGACAGGCGGTCCTCGATGCTGCACTCAAACACGACCGGCCTCACTCGCGGTGAGCGGCAGACCGGCCGGACTATGTTTCGCAGCCGTTCCACTAGACGACAGCACTTCGATTTTTCAGGACACCCGCCCGCCGGTCAGCCGGTCCCAGTTGCGATGGGCAAAACCGATTTTCGCCGTTTCGGTGAGTCCGCAGTTATCCAGGAACCGCCTTGCGTCTCCACCCTGGCGATACTGGTAGGGATAGTCGGTGGAGAACAGCAGTCGATCGGGCCCGACCACCGCCATGGCCCGTTCGAGGTAGTGCGGCAGGAACATTCCGCTTGCCGTGACGTAAAGGTTTTGGCGGAGATAGGTTGCGATCGGATGAGCCAATCCCGACACCCGGTCCATCGCCGCCAGACGCTCGGCATAGAACAGCACCAGTTCGCCCCAGTGGCCGAGAATGATCTGTAAGTCTGGCATGCGATCGAATGTACCGGCGAGCACAAGGCGGATGAACTGAATACCGGCATCATAATGCCAGCCAAGACCATAGCTGGAAAAAGCCGCATCCACTTCCGGTGTGAAGCCAGAATAGTAGGATGACCTGACGGCCATGTCCGGCGTGCGGGGATGGAGCAGGGTCGGTACACCCAACGCTTCGGCCGATCGAAAGATCGGTGTCAGTGAAGGGTGGTCGAGATTATGTGCTCCAACGCGCGCACAGCATTGTGCCCTTGAAGCCGAGTGTTTTGACACAGCGTTCGAGTTCCAGCGCGGCTTCGTCGGGTCTCGCGACGGGGAGGGTGGCAAACGCCTGGAAACGCGTCGGGTGGCGTGCGACTGCGGCGGCCAGGAGGTCGTTGGTCCGTCGCGCCATGTCCACGCTTTCCGGCCCGAGGTCATGCAGCGCCGGCGTGGTCAGCGACAGGACCTGCACGTCGAGCCCAGTCTCGTCCATCAAGGCAAGCCGATCTTCGGCCAGGTCGAACAGACGGCGCTCTATCGTTCCGGAATGGATGCCAACGCTCGGATCGACCGCTTCCAGGCGAGCGGCGTTCCAGGCATCACGTATCTCGGGCGTGAGGAAGTGCTCTTCTATGCCAATCAGTTTCATGGATCACCTTGTCTATTTCGCTGTACCCGCGTTGGTAATCACGCCGGGGCGGCATCTCGGGTTCACCATGCGACGGTGCGGCCTTCACGGTCGAGGAATTGCAAACCGGGTGTTTCCCGTTGGGAAAGCAGCACGTTCACCACTTTCGGAATGCTTTCTTCGATACTGAGCGGCGCGTCCGGGCCGCCCAGATCCGTTCGGACCCAACCCGGCGCCATCAGGATCAACGGACGACGCTCCCCGGCATGACGGGCGGCATAGCTGCGCATGTACTGGTTCAAGGCGGACTTGCTGCCACGGTAGACTTCGTGCCCGCCATTCGTGTTGCCGCTGACACTGGCCTGGCCCGACGACATGACGCCGATCATGCCGTCCGGCGGGACGAGGCCCTCAAGGCTCTCGATGACGCGCAACGGACCGAGCGCATTGGTGACCATTACCCGTTTGAACTCATCCGTCGAAACCGATCCGGTCGGTTCGTTCTGGTTCCTGTTGGCGGTGCCGGCGTTGTGGAAGAGAATGTCGAAGCGGCGTCCGGCCAGACGATCCCGCAGCGCGGCGATCTGGTCGGGCATGGTCACATCGACATGCTCTATCTCGACTCGGCCCTCATTGGCCGCGGCAAGATCGTGGAACCTGGTGTTGTCGCTGCGTACCGTGCCGACCACGTTCCAGCCCTTCTTCAGAAACTCCGCGGCCATGGCGAGCCCAAGGCCCCGTGACGCGCCGATGATCAGAACCGTCGGGCGTGCGGTCTCCGCAGCCTTGGATGGCGTCGACAAGGTTGCGGTCGTGACCGCGGCAGCCAGGATTTTCATGGTGTCTCTCCGTCCAATAGTGAAAGAGCGCATTGGAACGCCTTCCTTCGTTTCAGGTGTCAGGAATATGGCCGCCGCGCTGGACATGCGCCAGACGCACAAGATGCACAGTGTTGTTGCATCCAGCGCCTTGTCATGGGACAAGATGCAATGAGCAACGTAGATCTCAATCTCCTCCTGGCGCTCGACGCTTTGCTTGCAGAATGCAGCGTAACGGGCGCGGCACGTCGCCTTGGCCTCAGCGCTTCGGCGATGAGCCGCACACTCACACGCCTGCGAACTGTGACCGGGGATCCACTGCTTGTGCGTGCAGGACGCGGGCTGGTGCCGACACCTCGCGCCGCCGAACTGCGGGACCGCGTCCATGGCCTGACGCGCGACGTTCAGGACGTCCTTAGCCCGCACGCCGGTGATATGGATGTAACCACACTCACGCGAACCTTCACGATCCGCGCCATGAGGGCTTCATCGAACGGTTCGCGGCGACGCTGGTGGTCTCCATCATCGACAAAGCTCCGAACGTCCGACTTGTTTTGCGCCCAAGCCCGAGAAAGATGCGACCCCGCTCAGGGAGGGAGCGATCGATCTTGAAATCGGAGTGCTCGGGGTGTCTGCGCCAGAAGTGCGTACTCAGATGTTGTTTCAAGATGAGTTCGTCGGGGTTGCCGTGCGGGACATTCGTAAGCGCGATTTTCAGGTCCTGCTGCGGAGATGGGTTGAGCAGGCTTGTGTCCATTACGGAGGTTATGGA
>CABHNZ010000033.1 GCA_902167985.1 Shinella sp. UYSO24 | reverse complement strand
CTCATTTACAAGAAGGAGGGTGATCCCCTACCCTAAAGCGAAGGCATGGTGCACTTGGGTTAGCTTCTCCACCGCAAAGTTAGAATGTCCTGTTTCTGCAAAGTTGGAATGTCACACTCCCCGGGTCTGATCGATGCCTGGGAGATTGCAGATGGGATTGATTGCGATGAGCGAGCGCGATCTGCAGCGGATCGAGGTTTTGTCGAAGGTGATCGCCGGCCGGATGACCGTGGTGTCGGCGGCGCATGTGCTTGACCTGAGTGAGCGTCAGGTGCGTCGGCTTTTGCAACGGATGCGGACTGGCGGCGCGGCGTCGATCCGGCATAAGGCGATCGGCCGGCCATCGAACAATCGGATCAGCGACGGTGTTCGGGATTATGCGA
Organism: Shinella sp. UYSO24; assembly: GCA_902167985.1. Classification (GTDB taxonomy): domain Bacteria; phylum Pseudomonadota; class Alphaproteobacteria; order Rhizobiales; family Rhizobiaceae; genus Neorhizobium. The sequence goes on along the minus strand of CABHNZ010000033.1, from coordinate 43,483 downwards.
TGACGCTGGTTCGTGAACGCTATGCGGACTTCGGGCCGACTTTGGCCACTGAGAAGCTGACTGAGCTCGACGGCTTGCGTGTGTCGCGCGAGACGGTCCGCGGCTGGATGTCGGATGCCGGACTGTGGTTGTCACGCAAGCAGCGGCGGACGTTTCATCAGCCGCGGCTGCGACGCGAGGCTTATGGTGAACTGGTGCAGATCGACGGTTCGGATCATCGCTGGTTCGAGGACCGCGGACCGCCGTGCTCGTTGCTGGTGTTTGTCGACGATGCGACCGGCAGGCTGATGCAGTTGCGCTTTGTGCGTTCTGAAAGCGCCTTCACCTACTTCGAGGCGCTGGAGCTTTATCTCCAGCATCACGGGGCGCCGATTGCTTTCTACTCGGACAAGCATTCGGTCTTCCGGGTGGCAAAGAGCGATGCCAGGGCCGGTCAAGGTATGACTCAGTTCGGACGTGCGCTTTGCGAGCTAAACATCGAGATTCTTTGTGCGAACTCGAGCCAAGCCAAAGGCCGTGTCGAACGAATGAACCGGACTCTGCAGGACCGGTTGGTCAAGGAGCTCAGGCTTTGCGGCATCGACAGCATGGAGGCCGGCAATGCGTTTTTGCCTGGTTTCATGGAGGACTACAATGCGCGGTTTGCGATCGTCCCTGCCCGACCCGATGACCTGCATCGTCCGCTGAATCTGACGCCGGATCGGCTGACGGAGATCTTGTGCAAGCGCGAGCAGCGTTATGTCGGATCGCAGCTGACGTTTTCGTTCGAGCGCAAGCGGATCATGCTGGAGGAGAGCGAGGTGACGCGCGGTCTGGTCGGTCGCTATGTCGAGACCTATGCCTATGCGAATGGTCGTCTGGATGTGCGGTGGAAAGGCTTATCCCTGCCCTACACGGTGTTCGACAAGGACCAGCGGGTGACGCATGCGGCGATCACCGAGAACAAGCGGTTGGGTGAGGTTCTGGCTTATATCAGGGAGCGCCAGGAGCAGCAGGACAAGCCGGCGGTGAAGAGCAACAGCGACAAGAATGGCTACAAGCCACGCGGGCGCAAACCAGGTCCACGAAGAGATTACATGAATGATCCGGCCGTCATTGCTCGGCGGGAAAAAGCACTTGCACGGCAGCAGGCTGCGGAGTGAGGCGTCTCGAAGCTAAAGCCGAAGGGTGTATTTACCACCCGCCCCGATCTGATCTTGCAACCGGGATCAGCCGCTCAGATCGGGGCTGGTCCTTGTGCCGGAGAAAGCCTAAGCGGACATTTCTACTTTGCAACGAAGCGGACATTCCAACTCCTCCGCCACATTATGCGTAGCCGGGTACAATCGGCTCCACCAATCGGCAACTGACCAAATAATTTCTATAAAAATAGTAGAAAAAGAATACTCAGCCTTCCTCGAAGCCGGCCCCTTCCCTAGGCTTTTCTGATGCGGCCTGGAATGACCTTCTGCAATCCGTCTTCAGCACCTGAGCGCCAAGGAAGTCTAATGACCAATTCAAACTTTGTTTCTAAAGCATCTGTAGGGCGCCGCCAGGCGCTCGTCATTTCGGGGGCATTCCTTCTGAGCCCACTGGCTCAGAAGCTCGGACTTTCAGCCGTCACGGAAGCCGAGGCCGCGGAGCAGAAGACCATCACGATCACCGACGAGCTTGGGCGTGAAGTCACGCTGAAGGCGCCGATCAAGGCGGTTTATCCCGACCTTTGGTACCAGACGGAAATTGTCCGCGCGATCGCGCCGGCGACACGATCGTGGCGATCGACCAGACGTCCGACCCCAAGAAAAATGCCGCCAACAAGGACTACTTCGCCAATTTGCGAGCCTTCCTGATGCCGGCAATTTCAACGGCCCCAACTGGGAGACGATCGCCGCATCGGGCGCGGAAGTGTTCTTCACCCGCCGCAACGCCCCCTGGCAGGATGCCGTCGAGAAGCTGAAACCCTTCGGGATAGAGGTCGTCGTCGTCAGCACCTGGGACCCGAAGGTTTTGCGCGCACAATTGCCCAATATCGGCAAGATCTTTGGTGCCGAGAAAGGTGCAGCAGATCTCGCACAGCTTTACGACGATATCGACAAGGTCCTGACGGAACACCTGAAAGGCGTGGAGCGGAAGAAAGTCTATTTCGAAAACAATGCCGATTTTGTCACTTCCCTGCCCGGCTCCGGCTGGCATGACACGATCGTGCTCGGCGGCGGCAAGAACATTTTTGGCGACATCACCATCGCCAATACCGGCAGTGCCTCGGTGCACACCTACACGGTCGACCCGGTCGAGATCATCAATCGCAATCCCGATGTCATCATCCATAACGGCATTGATGGGCATGCTGCCGGTTACGCGCCCTGGGACCAGGAATTACTGGCCGGGCAGGCGGAACGCATCGTCAATCGCCCCGGCTGGAACGCGATCCAGGCCGTCCAGAACAAGAATGTTTTCGTCTTCAGCAATTTCTTCTTCTCGGCACTCGGAAAGCAGATCGGCGCGCTGGCCGTTGCCAAATGGCTTTATCCGGATCGTCTCGCCGACGTGGATGTCGATACCTATTTCGCCCGCTGGCTGACGGTGCAGGGAATAGAGCCGCGGCCGGTTGCCGACTACGCCTACAAGCTCGGCGCTTAAAGCCTGTCGGCATCGCGACCTCCCTTTCCATTGATGACGAGAGAGACCATGAGCTCAGTGCATTCTGATCCTCTGCCTTCCCGCCCGGCGACAAGACCGCGTCCGGCCCATGACAAATACACCAACCAGAAGCTGGCGATCGCGCTCGGGATTGCAGCTGTCATTGCAGCCGCCCTTGCCGGTATCCAGATCGGAACTTCGGGCGCCACACTGATTGATGTCCTGCAAACCTTCTGGGCCAAAATCACCGGTACCGTTCCGACCGACCGTGCATCGCTCCTCATGCACAATGTCATCTGGGAATTACGGTTGCCCCGCGTTCTTTTGGCAATACTCGGCGGCGCGGCGCTGGCTATTGCGGGCACGCTGTTCCAGGGCCTGCTACGCAATCCGCTGGTCAGCCCCTATACACTTGGCATAGCACCGGCTGCCGCTTTCGGCGCGTCGCTTGCGATCGTCGTATTCGGGGCAACGGCGGGCAGTGCTACAATCTCGCTGGTCATCGGCGCGCTCATCTTTTCCTTCCTCAACACCGCCCTTGTCCTGTCGCTCGCCTCAACCCGCAACCTCCATGCAACGACGCTCATTCTGGTCGGCATCGCGCTCTCGCAGATGTTCGGAGCGCTCACCGCCTGCATCCAGTATTTCGCGGAGGACGAGGTGCTGGCCGCGATCGTCCGCTGGACATGGGGATCGGTGAACAATTCGGCGTGGTATCAGGTTCTGGTCCTCTTCCTGCTTCTCGCGATCGCCTTTCCCTATATCCGCTTCCGCAGCAGCGCCCTGAACGCGATCGCTTTTGCCGGGGATGATTCAGCCAAGAGCCTTGGCGTCGCCGTATCGACGGTGCGGCTGCAGACCATTGCCATCGCCGCGACGCTGACCGCCGTCACCATCGCGTTCACCGGCATTATAGGTTTTGTCGGCCTCGTAGCACCGCATATCGCCCGGCTGGTCGTCGGCGCCAACCATCGTTTCCTTATCGCGTTCTCGGCCATCATAGGTGCCCTGCTTCTGGTCATCTCCGATGCGGTCGGCCGGCTTGTCATTACGCCCGGCGTCATTCCCGTCGGCATCATCGATGCCTTGGTCGGCGCTCCGATTTTCCTCTACCTCATCCTCACTCGACAAAAGGCAATCGAATGACCCTCAAGATTTCCTCACTCGAAGTCGGTTACGGCAAAAGACAGGTCGTCAAAGGCGCAAGCCTGAAAGTCGAGAAGGGCGAACTTGTCGGCCTTCTCGGAGCCAACGGTTCCGGCAAGTCGACACTGATCAAGACGATTGCCGGGATCAACAGCCACACCAGCGGCTCCATCTCCTGGAACGATGGTACGGACCTGACAAAACTTTCCCGCCGGGACCTTGCAAAGATCGTCGCCTATGTGCCGCAATCGATCGGGCTTTCCTTCGGCCTCGATATCAGGGAAGCCGTCCTTCTCGGCCGCACGCCCTATTTCGGCACGCGACCGCGGGAGGAAGACTGGGTGCATGTGGAAGCCGCCATGCAGCGCATGGGCCTCGACGAGCTCGGCGACCGTGCCGTGACCGAACTTTCCGGCGGCCAGGGACAACGTGTGCTGATTGCCCGCGCGCTTGCCCAGGACCCGGAAATCCTGCTTCTCGACGAGCCGACCAGCGCGCTCGACATCCGTTACCAGTGGCAGACGCTGGAAGTCGCCCGCGAGGTGACGCGCACGAACAACGTCGCCGCGATCATCGCGATCCACGATCTCAACCAGGCAGCGCGCTTCACCGACCGCGTCGTCTTCCTGCAGGATGCGTCGTGATCGCCAATGGCCGCCCGGCAGACGTCTATTCGCCAGACCTGATCAAGCGGGTCTATGGCGTGGATGTCGAATTGTCGGTTCACAAGGGTTTTGTGCAGGTCCACCCGCTCTCCGAACGCGACAATTCCCGGCTTGGCCTCAACCCCGCGACACCAGAGACGATACCGGAAATCGGCCATCTGCGTCGCCCTGCCGAACAGCGCGATCGCGTCACGGCCTGACAATCATTTCGAGGACAAAAGACATGACGAACAAGTGGGCGGGCCGCCAGAGCGAACGCGGCCAGGGACTGGTGCTCGGCCTTTTACTGGGTGGCACCGGGCAGGCGAAGAAACAGGGGCGCAACGGCCCGACCGACAATCTTCTCGATATCGATGCCTATGTCGAACAGGCACAACAGGCCGAGCAGGGAAAGATACACACGATCTTCCTCGCGGACGCACTCGTTACCAGCGAAACGGCGCCGAAACCAGGGCTGGAGCCGGTCACTCTGTTGAGCGCGCTTGCCGCGAAAACCTCGCGGATCGGCCTGATCGGCTCCATCTCGACTTCCTTCACCGAGCCCTACAATCTCGCCCGGCAGGTGCTATCGCTCGATCACATTTCCAAGGGACGTGCGGGCTGGAACCTCGTCACATCCTCGGCAGGCGAGAAAAATTTTGGCAAGCCGCTGCCGGCTCATGACGACCGATATGCCGTTGCCGAGGAATTTGCCGGCGTGGTGCAGGCATTGTGGGAAAGCTGGGAAGCGGACGCCGTCAGTTATGACGATCTCGGCCGCCAGGTCGTCGATGCGGGCAAGGTGCATCGCATCGACTGGAACAGCCGGCATTTTTCCGTCCAGGGTCCCCTCAACGTCTCGCGTAGCCCGCAGGATCGGCCGATCCTTGCGCAGGCCGGCTCCTCCACGGAAGGACGGCAGCTCGCGCGCGGGTGGCCGACGTTATCTTCACCACCGGCCTTACGGAAACAGAACCGTCGATCGAGCTATACCGGGATTTCAAAGCGCGGGCCGCTGCCAACGGACGTTCACCGGATGCGATCAAGATCCTCCCCGGCGTTGCGCCCGTCATCGGTTCCACGGATGAAGAGGCGAAGCGTTTCTGGCAGAAGGTGATCGATGACATCGATTTCGAGGAGGGGCGCAAGTCGCTTGCCAGCCAGTTCGGCGGCGTCGATTTCGAGGGCATCGATCTTGATGACGAAATCCCGATCAACGATCTGCCGCAGACCGCAGATGTGCAGGGCCGGCGCTCCCGTTTCGGCGTGTTCCGCGATCTGATCGAGAGCGGCAAGGTCCGCACGGTGCGCGATCTCATCATTTACCATTCCAGCGGCGCCGGTCACTGGTTCCCGATCGGCTCGGTCGAAACGTCGCCGACCAGCTGCAGGACCGTTACGAGCGCGGTGCGACGGACGGGTTCAATTTCCTGGCCTTCACGCTGAAATACGAACTCGGCCTCTCCGCCGTGACGGAACACCTGATCCCCGAGCTGCAGCGGCGCGGCATATTCCACCACGATTACCGGCACGAGACGCTCCGGCAGAATCTCGGCGTGTGAGAAAAAGCAGTACAGGGAAAAGCAGATGACACGGTATGTAATCATCGGAGCCGGCGCGGTCGGCGCCAGCCTTGCGGCGCAGTTCGAACTCAACGGCATCACTTACGCGCTGGTCGGCCGCGGCGCGCAGATCAGCCATATCAGAGAGCACGGCTTGAGTTATCAGCGGCCCTCGGGCACGCAGCAGATCAAGCTCAGCGCCTTCGATCTCGGCGATCCGCCCGAACTCGCGCCGGATGATATCCTCCTGCTGACGGTCAAGTCGCAGGATGCAGCCGGCGCGCTTGCCTTCTGGTCCTGGCGGCCCGTTGCGGGAACCACAGCGCGGCCGCCGAAAACCTGCCGGTGGTCACGTTTCAGAACGGGCTCGCCACGGAGGCTGCCGCTCTGAGGACATTTGCGAACGTCTATGGAGCAAGCATCCTGACGCCCGCCCGGTTCACCGAGACGGGCCAGGTCGTGGTCGGCGGTGATCCCGAGGTCGGCGATCGTGACCGTCGGGCGGTTTCCCAATGGCGCCAATGAAACCAGCAACCGGATCGCCGCTGATCTGTACCGTGCCGGATATCTCGCCGAACAGAGCAGCGACATCCGCCGCTGGAAATCGGCAAAACTGCTTCACAACGTTCGCAACGTGCTCGAACTTTTCGATGGCCCGGCCGATTTACGGGGTGAAATCGGCGAAGCCCTGGTGGACGAGGCCCGCCGCACGCTTCAGGCCGCAGGCTACCGGCTCGCGACACCGTCCGAGCGGACGATCGACATTTCGAACTGGCGCGTGGCACAAAACAGCGGCATCCATCCCGGCCAGCAATCGACCTGGCAAAGTTTTGCGCGTGGTACATCGAGTGAAGTCGATTTCCTGAATGGGGAGATCGTTCTTCTTGGGCGTATTCATGGTATTTTGACACCGTATAATGACGCCGTTCAGTTGCTTGCGGGCAAATTGGCGCAGCGGGGCAGCAGTTCGAGGCCAGTCGGACTTGACGCCGTTCTCTCTCTCGTTGGCGCTTCCCAGCCCAAAAGGCAAACCGGTCTTGCCTCAATTCCGTGATTTGCTTTCAGCCGGTCTTTTGATGTTACAGCGCACAGTTCGTAGCGATGCTCCGGGAGATGCACTGTTACCTGAGATCCTCGCCACCTCAATGGCGGTCAGTTTCCGCGAGCGCATATAGGGCGCTCGCGCTCGATTGCGTCATCGAGAAAGCTCATGTTGCCAAACCTGCATTTTAATGGACCTGTTCTCCCCGATTGATCCAAGCTCGAATGCCTCACTTACGCTCGGTCTCGCAAGGAGCTTCAGATCGAGGAGCCGAATGGCGAGGTGGTGATCCCCCCAAAAAAAGCGGGCCGGCCTGTTTTGAGCGCAGCCCGTCAAGATGTGCGCTGGTGTTGGGGCAGCCACTGCCGAGAAGCTGGATCGTCTCACAATCGCGAGCTGGCGAAAGTTGCCGATCAGCGCTATCAAGGCCGCCGACCCGAGGGTTCGCCACAGGTGTCGATCCATTCGGGAAGATGAAGTCGGTCCACACCAGCTTTCCGCCTTCCGGCGCGGTCGCAATACCCGCACGCGCCTTCGATGGCAGGTTGGCGATTGTCACGCCGAGGAGAACGAGGGCGACGGCCGCGCCGTGATAGGCGTGCAGGGGTTCGCCGAGCACGAGCGTGCCAAGTGCCAGCGCAAAGAGCGGCACCAGATACATGGCCATGCTGGCGCGTGCCGGGCCGAAGCGTGATACCACCTTGCCATAGACGAAATAGGCGGCAATGCCGGCAACAAGGGCGAGGAACAGCATTCCACCGAGCCCTTTGGCTGTGAAGGTCTCCTTTGCGCCACCGAGAGCAAGCTCCACCATCGCGAAGGGCAAGAGCAGGCCTGCCGCCGTCACGGCACAGGTCCACAGCATGAGAAGCGGCGGCAAGAAGACCGGCCTGCGCTTCAGGAGCGCCGTATAGACGGACCATGCGATCGCGGCGACCAGCGCCAGCACATCGCCAAGATTGATGCGCACCTCCACCAGCCGCGCAAGGCTGCCCTCGAAAGTCGCAATACCGATGCCGAGAAAGGCTATTGCGGCGCCAGCCATCACCTGGCGCGAAAGCCTGACGCCCCAGACCAGCCGCTCAAGCAACGAAACAAGCACCGGCGTCAGCGCAAACATCAGTGCGATATGGCCGGCGCTTGTGTCATGGGCGGCCGCATATTGCGGCGCCACGCTGAGCGCACCGCCGAGTGAGCCAAGAATGACGAGATCGCGCATCCGCGCCCGGATCTGCGGCAGGGCCTGTCCAAGCTCTCGCCGGATGATCGGGAAGAGAACAATCGCGGCAATCAGCCAGCGTCCGGCGGCAAGCGTCAGCGGCGGCGTGCCCGTCGCCAGCCAGCGGGCGCGACCATGTTGCTGGCAAAGAGCAGCGGCGCGGCCAGAAAGATCAGAAGACCGGCGAAGGATGCAGGCCTCATGCTGCTGCCTCAACCTCAGCGTCAACCTTTGTCTCTACCGTCGCCTCTGCGGCCACCCGCTGCGGCGCGTTTGCGGCAGCCGCGCGATCGGGCCGTGAGAGCGTTCTCTACATGTCACCATGGTCACGCCGGCATGCCGGGCAAACCGTGCGGCAAGCTGCGTCGCATCGATCTCCGTCGCGCCGGTCACAAAGGTTGCAGACAGATGCAGACCCGCAGCCTGATCGGCCGCAGGCTCAAGATCCAGGCGTTGAACCACAAGGCCGAAGCGCTCCGCATCGGTCAGAATGCGGATCAGGCCCCCCTGCCCTTCGGAAAGATTGGCCCGGATATCCATGAAATGGCGCGTCATCATCATTATCGCTCGACTGTTCGTGTCGAGAAAGGATAGTTCTGTGGATCAGGAGAAGGCTTCTTTTTATCACTGCAGAATTCACCTCAGACAGAATGGCACGGGCAAATATGGCTAGAACGAAGAATAGTGGTTCTGTATCCGGCACATCCCGGCGCAGCGGCACGGATGCGCCGCTGGATATCCGCGACCGCAAGATCCTGTCGGTTCTCCGCTCGGATGGCCGGCTTACCATCGCAGAGCTGGCCGAAAAGGTCGGCCTCTCGGCCACGCCATGCTGGACCCGCGTCAAGCGGCTGGAGGCCATGGGCGCCATCAGCGGCTATGTGGCGGTGATCGATGCCCGCGCGATCGGCGTGCCGAATGTCGTCTTCATCGAGGTGACGCTCGACAAGCATGACGAAAAGATGCTCGAAAGCTTCGGACAGGCGCTTGCCGCCATGCCGGAGGTGATGGAGGCGCATCTCGTCACCGGCGGTTACGACTATCTCGTCAAGGTGGCCGTCACCGGCACGGATCATTACGAGCGTTTCCTGCGGGAATCGCTCTATCGCCTGCCCGGCATCCGCCATTCCCGCTCGACTTTCGCGCTGCGGGTGCTGAAGCACGAGGTTTCGGTCGATCCGCTGCTGATGCCGCTGGCGTAAGACTGCGGCCACAGATGGCCGTTCGCGCCGGCCTGTCATCGTCTCTTCTGATCGCAATGCGCCTTGAGGCATCAACGGCATGAATCGGTCGGCCCTGATCGATTCATAAGTCTCGTTGGACGGAAATGGCCTTGGCGGCCAGAATCCGCCCATGATCCAGCCCTACCATATTTACATCGAGCGGACCGATATCAGCCGCAACATGGCGCGTTTCTATACGCTTTCGATCGAGCCCGATCTCTTTGGCGGCGCAGCTCTTGTGCGCCGCTGGGGGCGGATCGGCACAGGCGGACAGAGCCGGATCGACCTTCACGCGGATGAGGCAGAGGCCGTCTTGCGGTTTCTGGCGCTGCTCAGCGCCAAGCGCCGTCGCGGCTATCGCCCCACCCGCTACCACCCGACCGGCCCTGCCGTGGCCAGTTCAGCCATGACCGGCCCCACCATGCCCCCTCCGGCCATCACCCGTTCAGGCCCGATCTTTGCCGCAACCGCCCTTTTCTGAAGACAAAAGGCGACGTGAGGCCTCCGGCCTCGCGGCTTACGGGTTCAGGATCTGGTCGAGCTCATCCCGCCGGGAGGCCATGAGGCCTGCCTCATCGGCAAACTGTCGCCAGCGGCCAATCACGCTGCGGACCTCGTCGATTATCGGCGCTGCGGTCTTTTGGGCAACGGAGGCCGAGGCCGCAACCTTCAGGATCTCCGCCATGCCGGGCGCCCTCCCCTCCCCCGCCACGTCGGCGCTGTGTTCCCCGCCGGCCCGGAGGAAAAGGTAAGGTCATAGGCCGGCGACAATCTCCATTTTCCGTCGGCATCCATCAGGAAAGCGTGGTTCTTGGCGTGGTCGTCGCGATTGCGGGCATAGATGTTGAAGACCATGCGCCGGAACATCTGCAAGACTTCGGTGCTGTCGCGCGTCATCATCAGGGTCAGCTTGTGCAGCATTTCGTAGCTTAAGGAGGCTTCGCGATGGCTGGCATTGAGGAGACCGCTTGCCGTCTGCATGTGCAGGCGCCCGCCGGCGGTGCGATCGAAGCGCTGCGTGGCAAACAGCCGGTGGCCTTTCGGGTCTCGAAGAGGCGGGTTTTCGCCATCGTGATGCCGGCTGCCCGCGCCATCAGCGCATAGGCCTGCTCTTCGGCGCCGATATCGGCCGGGTCATCGAGCTTTCTGCCTTGACGATCCATTGTTCGAAGCCGGGTTTCAGCCGCTGGCCGTAATCGAGCACGAAGAGATCGCTTTCCGGCGCAAGGCCGATCATGATCTTCGGCCGCGCGCGGCCGAGCCGCCCTGTGCGCCCTGAAGGGCGTCAAGATCGGCCGTATCCATGTTCTGCTGCACGAGATCCACCTGCTCGACGAACCAGTCGAGATCATCGCGCCCGCGCTCTTCCTCGGCCAGTTCCGGGTGATAGGTGAGCGCCCCCATGCCCCCCTCCCCTACTGCCGAGAGACGATCGAGCGGCGTCAGCGCATGATAATCGACACCCGCCTTGCGCAGGCGTCTGTCGAGCAGCAACCGCCCCCAGCCGTCCGGCAGGCTGTCGTTGAAGATCCCGTGAAGGCCATCAAAGGGTCGCGCGGCGCCTCTATGACGCCGGAATTCGCCATCAGGTGAAACGGCGAGACGAGAAGCGGGCTTGCGAGGAATTCCGGCGCAAATTCGAAATAGGCGCGCCTTTCGCCGCTGCTCCAGGCGAGCGTTCCAAGGCGGCGCGGCGCGCTTTGAAGATCAAGCGAAACCGCCATCTTGCGCACCGGCGTGAAGGTCATGTCCGGCCAACCTCCCCGCTTGCGGCAAAGGGCCGTCTTGCCCTTTGTCTCTTCGGGCGCTGTCTCTTCGGCTGTTCGATGACGTCATCGATGGTCATTGCCCTGCGCGGTGGGAAGAGCATTTCGAACTCCGCTTCCGCCTGAAGCGCGAAGGCGACCTTGACCACGGCCTCCAGTGAAGCCTTGCCCTTGTCTTCCAGAACGCGCAGCGAGCCATAAGGCACCCCTGCCCTTTCGGCGAGTTCCCTCTGGGTCAGGCCGGCATCGATGCGCCGCTGTTTCAGCCGGTCCGAGATCGCCTGAACGATCTCGGCGGGCGATGTCATGCTAAATGCCATCATGATAGCAGATAATTCCATATGGGGATGTGAATGCTATTATAGTGGCAATTACCCGGCGTTCAACCGCGGAACGCCTGATCGCCGGCCGGCTGCCGGAGGTGGCCGATTCCCTCCTGCTGATTCTCTCGTCTCATCTCCACCTCCCCTCCCCCCACGCTGGAAAATGGCGAAAATCAACGCGATACAGGCGCTGGATGTGATTCAATCGGGGTATAACCGAATCCGGCAAAGGATCGTGTTTTCCAAGGTAGTAACGTAAAAACAATGCGTTAGCCATTCAGCCGTGGATCGGTGTTAACCATTGGTTAACCACATTCGCCTTGCACGGCCAATAGAATCGCAGATACTGGCGACAGTTTGAAAGAAGCTCCCGTTTTATCGCCAGAATGGTCTCGCCGATGAATGCCTATTCGAAACTGCCGACTTTCGAGTTCGATGAAAAGATCCTGTTGCAAGGCGCAGAGATCTCGCGTCGTCTCGACCAGCTTCGAATGGAGAAGTTTCCGCCGAATGCCAGGAAGACATTGCGCACCTTCTCCATGGCGGAAGTTGCCCATTATCTCGGCGTCAGCCCGAACAATCTGAAGCGCCTTCATCTGGAAGGCAAGGGGCCGATCCCGACCACGTCGACCGGCGGCCGCCGCTTCTATACGGGCGAGCAGATGCGCGAGATGCGCCACTATCTCGACCGGACGGGAAAATCGGACGCGAAGAAATATGTCCCCCACCGCAAGCCGGGCGACAAGCTTCAGGTCATCGCCGTCGTCAACTTCAAGGGCGGCTCGGGCAAGACCACGACGACAGCCCATCTCGCCCAGCATCTGGCGCTGACCGGCCACCGGGTTCTCGCCGTCGATCTCGACCCGCAGGCATCGCTGTCTGCGCTTCACGGCTTCCAGCCGGAACTCGACAAGAACCCGTCGCTCTATGACGCGATCCGTTATGACGACGAGCGCAAGTCGATCCGCGATGTGATCCTCGAAACCAATTTCCCGGATCTCGATATCGTGCCTGCCAATCTCGAATTGCAGGAATATGAATATGATACGCCGCTTGCCATGCAGACATCCGTCGAAGGCAAGCGCTTCTTCACCCGTCTCGGCAAGGCGCTGGCCGATGTCGATGACCGCTATGACGTGGTGATCGTCGACTGCCCTCCCCAGCTCGGCTACCTGACGCTGACGGCGCTGACGGCAGCGACTTCCGTGCTGATCACCGTTCATCCGCAGATGCTCGACCTCATGTCGATGAGCCAGTTCCTGCTGATGCTCGGCAATATCACCAAGACGATCAAGCGCGCCGGCGCCAATGTCGAAATGGACTGGCTGCGCTATCTGATCACCCGCTACGAGCCGACCGATGTGCCGCAGGCGCAGATGCTCGGCTTCATGCAGTCCATGCTGGCCGAAGAAATCCTGAAACAGCCGATGGTGAAGTCGACGGCGATTTCCGATGCGGGCCTGACCAAGCAGACGCTTTACGAAGTCGAACGCAACAACTTCACCCGCGGCACCTATGACCGCGCTATCGAATGCATGGATGCGGTGAATTTCGAAATCCAGGGCCTGATCCATCAGGCATGGGGGCGCCTGTGAGACGCCCCTGCCCTGCCCTGTTGACGGCCGTCAAACACTGCCGGTTTTCTAACGATATCAATCGGATCACGGAAGGAGCGCGATATGGCGCGTAAAAACCCCTTCGCCAATCTGATGAATGAGGCGCCGCCGGAAAACAGCATTGCGCTTGATTACACCGTCAAGGGCGCATCCCGCTCGATCATGTCGACGATCGATGAGCTGGCCGAGCGGGCCGACAAGCTTCTCGAAGGCGAGACCGTCATCGAGCTTGATCCGGATGCGATCGATGCCTCTTTCGTGCGTGACCGTATCGAAGACGATCCGCAGGCTTTCGACGAGCTGGTTGCGGCGATCCGCGAGCATGGGCAAAACAGCCCCATCCTCGTGCGCCCTCACCCGCAGGATGCCGGCCGCTACATGGCGGTGTTCGGCCATCGCCGCCTTCGTGCGCTGAAGGCGCTCGGCCGCAAGGTCCGCGCCGTCGTCAAGGCGATCGACGACCGCCAGCATGTGATTGCCCAGGGTCAGGAAAACTCGGCCAGAGCCGATCTCTCCTTCATCGAAAAGGCGATGTTTGCCAGGCAGCTCGGCGCATTGAACTATGATGCCGACAGCGCCACCGTGATGGCGGCCCTTTCGATCGACCGCGCGACGCTCTCCAAAATGCTGTCTGTCGCCAATATGCCGGAAGATGTTCTGTCGGCGATCGGCGGCGCGCGTTCTCCGGGCCGTGACCGCTGGTACGAGCTGAAGCAGCTTATCGAGAAACCGAAGACGCTCGAAGCGCTGCGCGAGACGCTCGCCAAGACGGATCTCTCCGGCCTCAATGGCGATGCGCGCTTTGCCTTCGTCATAGATGCGCTGACCCGCAAGAAGCCGCAGGGCTATCTGCGCGAACCGAAACTGTCGAAATGGCGTCCGCGCGACGGTGCCGTTTCGGCAAGCATCCGCAATGACGGCAAGAGTTACACGCTGGCTCTGAAGGCGAAGGACGCGGTCGAATTCGGTGAGTTCCTCGCCGACAGCCTCGACGAGCTTTACGCCAGATACCGAAAACAGATGAACAAAGGATAGGACGGACCGCAAAAGAAAAAGGCCCCCGAACGGTTGCCCGTGGAAGCCCTTCTCGATCTGTAGCAAGCTCAGAATCGCATTTCCACGAATCCCAGTCAAGTCTCTTTGGCACCCTTTTGGTGAGCGGATTTCTTTTGCCTTTCGAAAGGTGAGAGAAAATGCAAACCGGACATGTGACGACGCCCTTCGGGCGGCGGCCGATGACGCTTGCGCTCGTGAAACGGCAACAGGCCGCAGGCGAGATCAAGGCGGGCAAGACTGCGGACAAGTGGAAGGTGTTTCGCGACGCCTCGGCTGCGATGGACAGGCTTGGCCTGCAGTCGAACAGTCTTGCGGTCCTCGACGCCCTCCTCTCCTTCTATCCGGAAAGCGAATTGCGCCAGGGCGCGCAGATGATCGTGTTTCCCTCCAACATCCAGCTTTCGCTTCGCGCCCATGGCATGGCCGGCGCAACGCTTCGCCGTCATCTCGCCATTCTGGTCGAGACCGGCATGATCAACCGCAAGGATAGCGCCAACGGCAAGCGCTTCGCCCGCAAGGACGATCAGGCACGATCGAAAGCGCTTTCGGTTTCGATCTTTCGCCGCTTCTGGCGCGGGCCGAGGAACTGGCCATCATGGCACAGCAGGTGGTGGCCGAGCGTGCTGCCTTCCGCAAGGCCAAGGAGAACCTGACCATCTGCCGCCGCGACGTGCGCAAGCTGATCTCGGCTGCCATCGAAGAAGGTGCGGACGGCGACTGGCTGGCGATCGAGGACGCTTATGTGGCCATCGTAGGGCGCATTCCACGCTCGCCATCCATCACCGAACTGGCCGATCTCCTCGACGAGATGGAGCTTCTCCGTGCGGAAGTCTTCAACCGACTGGAAAATCTCGAAGAAACTAAGATTAATAGCACCAATCATGCTCATAATGAGCGCCACACACAGAATTCAAACCCCAACCCATCACTGAATTTGAACCTCGCTCTAGAGAAGAGCAGGGGGCGAAGCGAGCCAGGCGATCAGGCGGCAGAGCGAGCCGCTGAAGGCATTCCCGCTTGCCGTCGTGCTGAAGGCCTGCCCGGCGATTGCCGATTACGGGCCGGGTGGCGCGATTGCCAGCTGGCGGGATCTGATGGCTGCGGCGGTCGTCGTCCGCTCGATGCTCGGCATCAGCCCATCGGCCTATCAGGATGCCTGCGAGGCGATGGGGCCGGAAAATGCCGCGGCGACACTGGCCTGCATGCTGGAGCGGGCAAACATGATCAACTCCCCCGGCGGCTATCTGCGGGACCTGACCCGGCGCAGCGAGCGCGGTGAATTCTCGCTCGGCCCGATGGTGATGGCGCAGCTGCGAGCAAATGGCATGGGAGACCGTCTGGCCGGATGATGTGCGGGCGAGAGCATGTTGACGGCCGTCAAAAGAGGTGTTTTCTCAATGAATGCAATGAGATACGCGGAATTTTGCTGATTTTTCCCCGCAAAACCGGGAAAAGGCGGTCGGGTCGGCGCTTTCACGCCTTTTGTCGAGCGAGAGTATGCGGAAAACCGGAGTGGGGAATGCTTGAAAATATTCCGGCGGCTATGTCGGCATGAAAATAATGAAATTGATTTCATATCTGCCGAAAATAGAACTGAAGCTACCGAGCGGAGGAGCCGGTGCAATAGTCCCGAGGATCTCGGGAAATATGAAACTCGTGCCCCCGCCGTGCCACTGCTGAAGGCATAGGGGACGAGAGCACCTCCCGGCGCCTTTGGCGACAGGGAGTGCAGGATTTTGTCATATACGATCTTCATCACCGCGCCGTCGCTTCATCCCGAGGGCGTTGCCATTCTGGAAGAGGCCGGTTGCCGGCTCATCTATCTGGAGAGGGGAGGGGAGGAGGCCGAGGTCGACCGGATCATGGCGGGCAACCCGATCGATGCCGTCATATCGAGAACGGCGACGCTTTCCGCCACGGCCATCGCATCCTGCCCGACTTTAAAGGTCATCAGCAAACATGGTGTCGGCGTCAGCAATATCGACGTTGCTGCGGCAAGTGAGCGGGGCATTCCCGTCTTCGTCACACCGGGCGCCAATGCGCAGTCTGTCGCTGAAATGGCGCTTGGCCTGATGCTGTCGGCCGCCCGGCGGATCAGCTGGATGGATGCGGAGCTGAAATCGAGCAACTGGTCGCGGGCGCAGGACGGTATCGAACTTTCCGGCAAGACGCTTGGCCTTATCGGCTTCGGGCAGATCGGCCAGAAGCTTACCAGAGCCTGCCTTGCCATCGGCATGAAGGTTCGAGCCTTCGATCCGGGTATCGGCCTTGCATCCCCCGCCGAGGGAGTGGAAATGGTCGGCTCGCTTGAGGAACTTCTGCCGTTGAGCAATGTGCTCAGCCTGCATGTGCCGCTCAACGCCCATACCCGCGCCATAATCAATGCGGAAACCCTTTCAAAGCTTCCGGATCAGGCCATTCTCATCAATACCGCACGCGGCGAGGTGGTGGACGAGCCGGCGCTGATCGCAGCGCTGCAAAGCGGCAGATTGTTCGCCGCCGGCCTCGATACCACGGCACAGGAGCCGATTTCGCCGGAAAGCCCGCTGCTTGGCCTCACCAATGTGGTTCTGACACCGCATGTCGGCGGCTCCACACCCGCAGCATTGGCGGGAATGGCCGTCGGGGCCGCGAAAAATGTCCTCGGCTTCCTGTCACAGAACCCGCCACCGGCCACCTCCTGCGTCAATCCGGAAACCCTGTCCCAGGCGGATACCCACATCGAAAGCGAAGGAATAGCGCCATGAGCGATCAAAACCACGGTGAAACGGTCTGGCCTGCCGGCTACCGGATCAATCCCCGGCATCAGGATCTTCCGCAGGATCTTATTGAAAAATTTAGGGAAATACCGGTTGCTGTAGCCGGTGACTGCATGGGCCGGTCGATCGGCACGATGGGCCTCAATGCCTATCACGGCGCGAGGATCATGTGCGGCCAGGCGGTGACGGTGCGCGTGCGGCCGGGCGATAACCTGATGGTCCACAAGGCGATGATGATGGCTGGCCCCGGTGATGTCATCATCATCGATGGTGGTGCCGATGTCAGCCAAGCGGTGATCGGCGGGCTGATCCGCACCACCGCGATGACGAAGAAGCTCGGCGGTTTCGTCATCGATGGCGCCATTCGCGATCTGGCCGAATGGGCGGAAGGTGAGATGCCGGTCTTTGCCCGCGGTCACACGCATCGCGGCCCGAGCAAGGATGGCCCCGGCGAGATCAACGTGGCGGTCTGCGTCGGTGGTCTGGTGGTGCAGCCGGGCGATCTCATTCTCGGCGATCTGGATGGCGTGATTGCCATTCCGGCGGCGGATGCGGCAGCCCTTCTGCCGAAGGCGCTGGCACATCTCGAGCGTGAGGCGAAGATCCGCAAGACCAATCTCGAAGGCACGTCCGATCCGGAGCGTTTCGACGCGATCCTGCGGGCAAAGGGCCTGCCGGTCTGACCCGGATAATCCGATAGACGACGTGCGGAATGCCCGGAAACCCGTTCTGCGAGACCTCTTTCGGGGTCTCTTGTGGGGACTTTCGGGACGGCTCCGGAGAGGGCCTCGGGAAGCCCCTCTCACGCCCGCGCGGTTTCAGCCATGCGAAAAGGCCTGCAGGCGTCGGTTCATCTGCCGCCGCAAGGCAGGCGTTTTTCGAACTATCAGGAAAGCGCAGGCTGGAGGCCTGCGGGAGGAGGAAGTTCATCATGCTGATTGCGCTCAGCTTCGCAATGTTTGCGTGTTTCATCTATCTACTGATCAGCGGCCGCATGTCGGCCGTCACCGTGCTGATCCTTGTGCCGACAGTGTTTGCGCTGATCGGTGGTTTCGGCGGCGATATGGGCGATATGGTCGTCAAGGGCATCAAGACGATTGCGCCGACAGGCGTGCTTTTGATTTTCGCCATGCTCTATTTCATGGTGATGACGGATGCCGGCATGTTCGATCCGATAGTCAAGAGGATTATCGGTGCGGTCGGCGGCGATCCGGTGAGGATCTTCATCGGCACGGTGGCGCTGGGCTATATCGTTGCGCTCGATGGCGACGGCGCAACCGTCTACATGATTACGCTTTCGGCCTTCATGCCGCTTTATCGCCGGCTTGGCCTTTCGCTTCCGATGGTCGCCTGTCTGCTGTTGCAATGCACCGGTATCGGCAATCTTCTGCCCTGGGGCGGGCCGACGGCGCGGGCGGCGGCCTCGATGAAGGTCGAGATGTCGGACGTCTTCACGCCGCTCATCCTGCCGCTTCTTGCCTGCGTCGCCTGGGCCTTCGTCATGGCCTATCTATTCGGCCTTCGCGAGCGCAAGCGGATCGGCCATGTGGAGCTTGATTCCTCCACCCTGATCGAGGATCGCGGATCTGCCACCTGGAAGCTCTATTTCAACTGGGCGCTGACCATCGTCCTGATGACCTCGCTGGTGCTCGAACTCCTGCCGCTCTCCTATCTCTTCATGATCGGCGCTGCGATTGCCGTCACGGTGAACTTCCCGCAATACAAGCGTCAGCAGGAGGTTATCGGCTCGCATGCTCCGGCAATCCTCTCGGTTGCCATCATGCTGTTTTCGGCCAGTGTCTTCATCGGCATCCTGAACGAGACCGGCATGGCAAGCGCGCTTGCGAAGGCGATCGTCTCTGTCATTCCCCAGTCGGTCGGGCCCTATATGGCTGTTATTACAGCGCTTATCAGCATTCCCGTGACATGGCTCGTCTCAAACGACGTCTTCTATTTCGGCATGCTGCCGATCCTGGCGGAAGCCGCCGGCCATTACGGGATCACCGGTGCGGAAATGGCGCGCGCCTCGCTCGTCGCCAGCCGGTGCATATCCTGAGCCCGCTTGTCGCCTCGACTTACCTGCTGGTGAGCCGGCTTGATCTGAATTACGGCGAAACGCAGAAATACACGATCCGCTGGTCGGTCATCTCTTCGCTCATCATGCTGGTTGTCGCAATGCTGATCGGCGTCATCCCGCTTTATAGATAGGCGCCAAACATAGGCTGGGCGGCGCAGCCGAGCTTGCGCCGTCATTCAACGCAATGTCAGCCGATATCGGCCGGAGAGGGCAGGGGACTACCCGCCAGTTCCGGCCGTTTTTCATTGGCGATGAGTACGAGAAGGCGGGCGGCCGGCGTGAAATAGGCCTCGCGCAGACGGATAAGGCCGAACTCGCGCCGCATCGTCGTTGCGTCAAGAGGGATTTCCCGCAGATGCGATCCGACCCCGCCGGGGGCGAGATTGCGCCGCGATATGAAGCTCAAAAGCTTGGTTTCGGCAATCAGGCGGGGCAGGAGAGAGATGGAACTCGTCTGCATCTGGACCTTGGGCGGTGGAAGCCCCAAGGTGGAAAAGGTGTTTTCCAGCCATTGGCGGGTTGCTACGCCGCCGCCCGAAAGCACCCATTTGTAGGGCAGGAGGCTTTCCAGCGTACAGGGGCCATCGAAAATCGGATGATCGCGGCTTGCAACGGCAACCGCATCATCGCTGACCAGCGGAAAGGCCTCGAACCGTTCCGGATCGCGGGTGAAGCTGGTGAGCGGGCCGAAGACGAGATCGAGGTTCTTTTCTATCAGCGCACGCACGAGAACGTCGTTCATGCCGACCGTTAGGTCGATGCTGACGGCCGGCGCGCGCCGGATGAGTTCTGCGGCAAGAGTCGGCAGCATGTATTCGGCGGCGGTTGCGGCGGAGCCGATGCGGATGAGGCCCGCAACACCCGTGCCAAGGTCGGCGATCTCGCGGCGGATTTCCGACGCATGGCCGAGAAGGCTTCGCATGCGGGCATAAAACACATCGCCGGCTTCCGTCAGAACCAGCCGCCTTCCCTCATGGCGAAAGAGGGCGGTGCGCAGATCGTCTTCGAGGCGATGGATGCATTTCGTCAGCGCCGGCTGCGTGCGACCGAGCTTTTCGGCGGCAAGCGCCAGGTTTCCCGCTTCCGCAATGGCAATGAAATAGGTTGCGTCTCTGAGATCGATCATAAGCATGCCCCGCCCCACGGGTTTCCATATGTCACATGGAGCGGATCTTTCCAAGACTTATGCCCGGGAAGGATGAGTGCTGATTTTTCGTCAGGGGAGGGGAGGGAAGGGGAGGAGAGGAGAGGAAAGAGAGGAGAGAGCGGGAAAGGGTGCCGCCGGTCTTCTCTCTCGACCGGCGGTAGCTCTTGCGGTTTCCCGGTTCGGGCCTTGTCCGCTTATGCGACTTCCTTGACGATTGCGCCGCCCTTGACGATCAGCGGCATATGGCGGCCCTGGCCGGTCAGAAGCGTCAGGTCCTCGAGCGGATTGCCATCGACGACGATGAGATCGGCAAAAGCGCCTTCGACGATGGCGCCGATCTTGCCTTCCTGACCGAGCGCCCTGGCGGCGTCGAGCGTTGCAGAGCGGATGACGTCGGCCGCCGGCAAATGCTTGCCGCGCAACACGAATTCTTCCGACTGGTGCTCGTGCATCTCGCCCAGGAGATCGGTGCCGTAGACCATGGTGACACCGGCCTCATACAGCGTCTTCAGGGCATCGATGCCGGCGCTGCGGACATCCTCGATCTTGGCGACGGAGGCGGGCGGCAGGCCGAGATCTGCACCGTCGAGGGCGAGGCGCTCATAGACGATATTGGTCGGCACGACGAAGGCGCCGCGTTCCTTGGCAAGCCGGGCGGTTTCCGGCGAAATCAGGTTGCCGTGCTCGATCGACTTCACGCCGCATTCGATCGCCCGGCGGATTGCCGCATCCGTATAGAGATGCGCCGAGACATAGGTCTGGGCGTTTTCTGCCTCTTCGACGGCGGCCAGCAATTCCTCGCGGGAGAAGCCGAGATTGGCGATCGGATCCGTCGGCGAGGAGACGCCGCCATTCGCCATCAGCTTGATGAACTGTGCGCCGGCCATGATCTCCTCGCGGCAGGCCTTGCGGACTTCGGCAACGCCATCGCAGATGCGGCCGAGCGTGCCGAGCTTGTCGGCATAATAATCCACCGGACGGCGGTTGAAGCGGCCGCGGTAATCGGTGTGGCCACCGGTCTGCGACAAGGCCTTGCCGCAGATGATCAGCCGCGGACCGATGATCGCGCCTTCGTGCAGCGCCTGCACCAGCCCCTCATCGGCGCCGCCGAGATCGCGCACCGTGGTGAAGCCGCGCATCAGCATCGCCTTCATGATGTTGGCGGAGCGCAGCGCCACCAGCGAATTGGGCAGTTCGGCATTGGCGCCGAGATCGAGCTTGGTGGCGATTACATGGACATGGCAGTCGATGAGGCCCGGCATGACCGTCTTGCCGGCAAGATCGATGACCCGGTCGGCAGTGGCGGAGAGGGAAGGGCCGGTTTCGACGATCAGCTCGTCCCGGATCAGGATATCGACCGGTTCGCTTAGGGTTTCGCGCGAGCCATCGACGATACGGGCGTTTTTCAGAAGAAGTGTAGACATTTATCGGCTTTCGGGTGGTCGGAAATGGGGGGCGTAATCTGCGTCAGCAGGTTCAGGTGCCCGAGGCTGCGGCCAGGAAATAGGCGACCAGCGAGGGTGCCATGGCCTCGACCGTCTTCAGGTGGGTCTCGTTGTAATAGCCATCGCGGTGGGTGAGGTTGATCGTGCCGATGCAGCGACCATCATAGACGACGGGCACGTTGATCTGCGAACCGCCACCAAGGCTGGCAATCAGCTCGTGATCGAAGAAGGCCCAGCGCAGGCCTTCCGGATCCTTGGCGAGAAAGCTTTTCTGTCATCGATGACGAGCCGGCCCCATGGGGTGTCGCCCATCGGCTTGCGGCCGGAGACCGGGTAGTGCACGGCATCCGATGTATAGATCCGCACCACTTCCTTGCCATCCACGGCAAGCAGGGTGAAGAGGATATGGCCGACCTCGTCGCGGATCAGCGCATCGAGCGCGTCGAAGAACGTGCCCGGCTGGCCGGGCTGCTGCATGGCGGCATAAAGGCGTTCGGTGATCTGCATTGGCGTTTCCTTTCAGAATGGGAACGGCCACAAGGCCGCTCCGTTTCCCGGTTTCAAGATGGCTCAACGAGCCCGTTCAGCAAATTCTTCCGCCTCGATTTCCTCGAGCGAGCGGTTCTTCGTCGGGATGCCGAGGATGAGAACCGAAAGGCCGCCAATCAGGAGGATGACGGTCGTCATGCCGAAGACGCCGGCAAAGCCGCCGATCGGATAGACCGCGCCGACAAGGATCGGTGCCGCAATGCCGCCGATACGGCCAATCGCGGATGCCGTGCCGACACCCGTTGCGCGGATGCGGGTGGGAAACACTTCCGGCGTATAGGCATATTCGCCGGCCGCGATGCCGTTGACGAAGAAGGAGAGCGCCATGGCCAGAATGATGACCTGCATGTCATCGCCGGCAAAGGCGAGCGAGAGTGCCGAAATAGCGGCAAAGGCCATATAGGTGACGATCGTATAGGGGCGGCCGATCTTCTCGCAGAGCCATGCGGCGGTGAAATAGCCGGGGATCTGCGCCGCATAGATCAGGATCGAGAAGGAGAAGCTGCGCGTCATCGTCATGCCGCGTTCTACCAGGAGGCTCGGGATCCAGGTCATGAAGGCATAGATCGAGAAGGTCACGGAGACCCAGAGAAGCCATGTCATGATGGTGATGCGCAGGAAGCGTGGCGAGACAAGCGTCTTGAAATTGGCAACCCAGGAGGTGGCGACCGTGGCGGCCGCGGTGACGGTCTGCGGTGCCGGCTGGACCGGAGGCAGGGTTATGCCGCGCGCTGCGTAATCGGCCTCGATCGCGGTGACGATCGCATCCGCTTCCTGATGACGGCCCTGGGTTTCAAGCCAGCGGGGCGATTCGGTCAGGCCGCGACGCCACCACAGAATGATAACGACGGGCAGGGCGGTAATGACCAGCGCATAGCGCCAGCCATCCGGCGAGGTCGGTACGACGAGATAGCCGATGATGGCCGAAATGACGAAGCCGAAGGAGAAAAAGGCCGCAAGTGAGGCGGTAAACCGGCCGCGATACTGCGCGCCGACGAATTCCGACAGGAAGGGCGCGATAATGGCTGCCTCCGCCCCCATACCAAGCCCACCGATGACGCGGACGGCAAAGAACTGGTGCCAGTCGTTCAAGCCAGCACCGACAAGGCTTGCGAGGCAGAACAGGACAAGCGCCCAGAGCATGACATTCTTGCGGCCGAAGCGGTCGCCGATGGCGCCGGCGACCAGCGCGCCAACCAGAAAGCCGACATAAGTGCTGCTGGCAAGATAGCCCACCTGCAGGCTGGTCAGCTGCCACTGGGCGCGCAGAGCCGGCAGGATGAAGGCGATAATGCCCGCATCCCAGGCCTCGAACATGTAGCCGAGGCCCCCCATCATCAGCAATTTATACTGGAAGCGCCCGACGGGCAGCCTTTCCAGTCTTGCGGCAGTATTATTCATCGTCGTTCCCCGAGTCATGCTAAAGCGATTTTCGCATTGCGGTCGATATCTTTGCGGCCATCTGCCGCATGCAACATTTTTTGCACGATGGGACTATAATATGCAATATGCAAAAACGCTGCAGAGACCGTGGCGCCGTCTCTCGAGGATTGGCTGCGCTCGCTCGAGGACAAGCATGGCCTGTCTCCGGCGGCTCACAGCGTCGTTCAGGCCGTTATCAACGACCCACGATTTGCGTCATTTGCTCGGCCTCGGACCTTGCAACGGCTGCCAACGTGAATGTCGCGACGATCACGCGCGCAGCGCAGAGCCTGAATTTTTCCGGTTGGCCGGATTTCCGCCAGGAAATCCGTGCCCGCTTCATGAGCAAGCTCTCGGCGCCCGATCTCAATGTCGTGCACCAGGAAGAAACCGGCAGCGAGCGGCCGTTCGACACGGCGATCAATCGCCAGATCGAACAGCTCGTGGCGCTGAGAAGGCGAACCGACAGGCAGGTAGTGCGCGATGTTGCAAAGGCGATTGCAACGGGCCGGCGGCGGGTGATCATCGGTTCCGGCAGCTTTGCCTCGATTGCCAACATACTGGCGCATCACGCCACCCTATGCGGCTACCGCAGCGAGTTTGCAACGGACGGCGTTGCGATTGCCAATGCGCTCGGCGATGTGAAGGAAGGCGACACGGTCGTCATCATCACCTTCTGGCGGCTTTACAATTCCGCGATCAAGGCGGCCCGGCAAGCGAAAGAAAAGGGGGCAACCACCTGCATCATCACCGATGCGGCACTCGAGCCGCTCGTCCAGACAGCCGATCATCTATTGCTGGCACCCGCCGAGAGCACCTCGTTTTTCGCAACGATCCTGCCTGGCCTCTCGCTCGTGGAAGGCATATCGGCGGAACTCGGTGTGCTGGATCCGGCGCTCAGCGGCCGTTCGATCGCCAGTTTCGAGGAGCAGTGGCAGGATCAGGACCTGCTCTACACAAAGACCGCACCGATGGCCGGAAAGCCGTTTGACGAGATCTGAGGGCGGCAAGAACTTAGACGTCTCAGGCCTTTTCCGGTTCTTCGCCTTCCCGCGCGACACGCGGCCTCGCTTGCGTTGCAGAAGGTGCACCGGGCAACCTATCCTTTACGTCTTGACCGGTAATCATGGAGGACTGGCAGGATTGTATGAGGTTGCGGCGTGTTCAAGATCAATCGGACGGTGGTGCTGGGCGCAATTCTGGGCGGTTCGCTGATCTTTCTTCCTCCCTTCAATGGCGTGGGAGCCTATGTGAAGGATCTTCTGGATAGCCGACCGGAGCGGACAGCGCTTTTCATCGGCAACAGCCGGACATTCTATCACAACATGCCGTTTATGGTGCGTTCGATCGCAGACTCCGCCGGCTATCCGGAAAAGCTGCATGTCGAGATGGACGCGGAGCCGGGCGTCAGTCTTGCCGACCATATGAGCAGTTCGAAGACCCAGGCCCTGCTTGCCCGCAGCTGGGATCATGTCGTGCTGCAGGTCTTGAGCAGCGAACAATATAGTGCCCAGCATTCCGGCGGGACGTGGGAGGTCGCGGCCAATTTGATCCGCGAGGTCCAATCGAACGGTGCGCGGCCTTCGATGTTCGTGACCTAACGCTATACTGACCGCTGCACCGACCATGCAGGCATCCCAACCACCGCAGACTGGATACTGCCCTCCGGCTATGCCGGCATGCACCGCAATATTCAGGAACAACACGCAAGTCTGGCCGCGCTGACCGGTGTCGATCTCGTCAATGTCGGCATCATCTGGGAAGCCCTGCAGAGCCGGCCGCAGGACTTCAGCCTGTACGACGATTGCAATCATCCCTCGATCTACGGCAGCTACCTGTCTGCGCTGATGTTCTACGCTTATTTTCCGGGCGTGACGTGACCGATGTGACCTTCAGGCCGAGCGGCATATCACCTGAGGATGCGAGCATGTTGCGCGGGGTCGTGAGCGAGTATCTCCGCCGAAAGGCGACCGGCTGACGACTACCCGATAACGCCGTGGCGGGGCCGCGCTCAACAGTATCGGCCCGGCAGGACAATCATCATCGTCGATAGACGCTGCTTCATCACCACGCAGGCGCGTGGCAGGGCCTCAATCTGCGAGGAGGGGAGGCGCGATCGTGGCGCCTGACCTGCCGGTCAGCGAACCCGGCTGGCTCTCTTTCGCGTGTTGAAGATCGTGTTAAATGAAAAACTGTTCGATAATCAGTCTAATCGCGCAGATTACATTAATATTCCCTAAGCAATCTTGTGATTGTATCTGCTCGGCTTGAGGGGCGGGCTTTTCATGATCAGGGAAAGATTTGAAGGTCGGCGTTACGATATAGATGCCTTGCGCGTCCTGTGTTTCGGAACGCTTATAATATACCACACCAGTCTTATTTACGGGACGCGGACTTGGTTGCTCAATGCGGGCGAAGGCAGTCGGCTTGTTGACCTCATTTCGGTCGGATCTCATCCGTGGAGAATGAGCCTTCTCTTCTTCATTTCCGGGCTCGTGACCGCATCTCTCCTGAAGAAGAGATCTATGGCCGAAATTCGCAAGGCGCGAACACGGCAATTGCTGGTGCCGTTTCTTTTCGGGGTATTTGTTATCGTTCCGCCGCAGATATACCTGTCGGAGGATAATGCTACATCTGATGCATCCTATTGGGACTTCTGGACGACCTATGTGATTTCCGGTCTCAGATTGGAACACATGTGGTTTCTGGCCTATCTCTGGATCTATCTGATGGCATGGTCGGTGGTGCTGCCTCGCTCCGGGCCTATTGGCCAATGTCTCCTCGGCATTTGCCTCGATGTTGTCTGGCAAGAAATTGCTGCTGGTGCCGATCGCCTTTTTGCTGTGCTTCGCGTCGGGCTCTATCCGCTTTTCGGCGAGACCTTGGTCATCACGACCGACTTTTATGTCCATGTCCTGTATTTTTCGATGTTTGTGGCCGGCGCATTGGTGGCCGATGAACCGCGCTTCTGGCAGGAGATCGACCGCCAGAAGTGGATGAGTGCTGGCCTGGCCGCCATCTCGTTTCTGGCGCTGGCAGCGATCGTCATGACTATCCCGCGGCATGAATGGCCGGATGTACTTGTGATCGTCGTGCGCATCATGCGATCGATCTTTCAGTGGTGCGCGATCGTTTCACTGCTGGCTTTCGCGGCAAGGTTCGCCAATCGCCCCAACAGAGTGATCGCCTATCTGAACAGATCGATCATGACCTATTACATCGTGCACCAGACCGTCATCGTCATTGCGGCCTATCATATATCGCAACTGGGCATGCTGGATGCATGGTCTTTCGTGCCGATCATCATCATTACCGCCGTGACCTGCGCCATGCTTGCCGAACTCAAGAGGTTTGCGGAGAGCCGGCTTGTGCGTCTGATTCCCGGTCTTGTTGCGTCGGGTGGGGCCAGCCGCGAGGCGGTGCCCGTCAAAGGGGACTGAGCGGGCGATCTGCGGGCAGGGGAGGGCGGGTGTGACCTGTGGTCTGTCTCGGACGGTCGCTTTTTGCGGCTGCGGTCATTCCAATCGTGCGATGTGAGGTGGCCGGCGCCCCCGCTTGTAAGAAACAGGGGGCCAGGATGCCCATGAGCATCATTGCTATTGCTACCAGCTCCAGAGCGTGCCGTCGGTAAGCCGCGCAACGTCCAGATAAGCCTGGCGGTACGGGTATTTTGCCGCCGCTGCCTCGTCAATATCGACGCCATGGCCGGGTTTCTCACCGCTATGAAGATAGCCGTCATTGAAATGCCATTCGTGCGGGAAGACGTTTCTGGCTTCTGGCTTCTGGCTTCTGGCTTCTGGCTTCTGGCTTCTGGCGGATGGAAGGCATATTCCTGAATGCCGAAATTTGGCACCCAGCGGTCGAAATGAAGCGCTGCTCCCATGGTAATAGGCGACATGTCTGCCGCACCATGGCAGGCGGTGCGGATGTGGTAGAGGGCAGCAAGGCCGGCGATCTGGCGCACATGGGTGATGCCGCCGGCATGCAGTGGCGTGGTGCGGATATAGTCAATCAGCTGTTCCTGGATCAGCTGCCGGCAATCATGGATCGAGTTAAACACTTCTCCGAGCGCCAGAGGCGTGGTCGAATGCTGGCGGATCAGCCGGTAGCTCTCCTGGTTTTCTGCGGGAACAGCATCTTCCAGCCAGAACAGGTCGTGACGTTCAACATCCTTGGCAAGCCGCGCCGCTTCCTGAGGGGGCAGCCGGTGATGCACGTCATGCAGAAGATGCAAGTCGAAGCCAAAGCGGTCCCGCAGACGGTCGAGCAGCTTCGGCAGGAAGCGCAGATATGTCGGCGTATCCCATGAGGTCTCGCGTGGCTTGTTTTCTGCCTGCGACAAGGAGCCGACCTTCTCAACGCCATAGGTGATCGGCTGGCCGGGCACGGCAGCCTGAACGCGGATCGCTTTCCAGCCTTCAAACTGGAACTGCGCGACTTTGTCGGCCGTCTCCTCGATCGTCTCGCCATTGGCGTGGGTATAGGTCAACATATGGGTTTGGCTGGCGCCGCCAAGCAGCTGGTAGAGCGGCATATTGGGCGCTTTCGCCTTGATATCCCAGAGCGCCACGTCGACTGCGGCGATCGCGGCCATGGTGATCGGGCCGCGGCGCCAATAGGCACCCTTGTAGAAATATTGCCATATATCCTCGATCTGCGAGGCATCCCTTCCGATCAGGCAGGGGACGAGATGATCCTTAAGATAAGAGGCGACAGCGAGCTCGCGACCGTTCACTGTCGCATCGCCAATTCCGTATATGCTGTCGTCCGTCTCGATCTTGAGCGTCACGAAATTGCGTCCGGGTGAGCAGACGATCACCTTGGCACTGGTGATTTTCATGGGATTAAATCCTTTCCAGACTTGTAGAAAATTGATCAGGGTAAAGGTCAGGCCTTGCCTGCCCCCGGGCTCGGGAATGGGCTCGATGCGGCCAAGCACGAAGACATAGGAGAGGATGCCGATCGCCAGCATCACGCCCGCCAGAATGAAGGCGCGGCTGAAGGATTGTGTCGCCCCGACAATGAAGCCGGTGATGATGGGGGCCGCTATGCCTGTGATGCTGTTTAAGAAGTTCATGATGCCGCCGATGGTGGCCGCACCGCCCTTCGGCGCGATCAGTGACGGGATCGACCAACCGGCGGGTGCTGCAGCGGCAAGACCGCTGAGCGAGACGGTGATCCAGAAGATTGCCCAATAGGGATCGGAAGTGAGGCCGGCGCCGACGACGGCAAGGCCCATCAGCATGCCGGAGACGATTATGGTCTTGCGGACCTTCGATTCGTCATGACCCTTGCGGATCAGATGATCGATCAGCCAACCGCCGATCAGAAGGTCCGAAATCGTGGCGCAAATCCATGGTATGGTGGTGAACGTGGCCGATTTCAGAATGTTCATATGCATCTCCTTCACCAGATAATCCGGCAGCCAGAAGATGAAGAGCGCAAATGCGTAGCCGTAAGCCGCAAAGCCGACCGACAGGCCCCAGACCTTGCGGTTGCGCAGAAGATAACCGAGGAGGCCTGTGGCATTGGTCGCAGCCTCGCCTTCCTGCGCGGCGCCGCCGGCCTTGATATAGGTGCGCTCCTCCTGCGAGAGCTGACGATCGGCGCTCGGGTCGCGGTAATAGAACCAGAACAGCACGAAGAAGACGAAGCTGATGATCGCTGTTGCGATGAAGCCGCCGCGCCAGCCGCCTCTCGATCGGACTTGCAGAGGTGACGATTGGCAGCGCGGGCGATCAGACCGGCCGCCGCGTCGGTCGCCTACATTTGTCTCAGCAAGGCGGCAAAATTCTCGGGGGCAAGCGTCAGATATTCGCGCAACGTCCCGAGGTGCCGGCGGCCGGCTGGCTCGACGGCCGCGATCGTCAGCAGCAGCCCCGAAATCAGCGCCTTGGCCTCTTCGTTCCAATGGGCCTCACCCGACATGCCAGGCTCGTCGAAGACAGCGCATCGGCCAGCGTACTGGCATCCTCCGCCACATCGAGGCCGTCCACATCGAGCGTGTCGAGAGGATTGAAAGCGGCCGAGGGTTTGCCGGTAATGCCGAAGGGATCGAGGACATGGACCGGGCCAAAATTCTGGCGGGCGCGGCCGGCGATTTTCGCATTCTCGCCCTTGGGGTCGATGCAGATCACCGAGCGATCTGCGGTCAACAGATTGGGGATGATCGTTCCCACACCTTTGCCGGTTCGCGTCGGCGCCATGGTCAGCAGATGAGCCGGCCCGTCATAGCGCATGAGGGATTTGGATTTCGGGTCGCGGCCGATCAGAAGGCCGGTTCCGGAGCGGGTGAGGGGAGCAACTTCCTTGTCAGTAGCGAAGCGTGCCGATCCATGGGTGTCCGCCTGGACGTTGCCGAAATGGAGAAGCACATTGGGCGTAACCATTGCCAGGAACAGGATCACCATGAAGACGAGGAAGCCGATATTGAACGCGGCCCATCCCCATGTCCCTTGAGCAAAGCCGGCCTCCGCCATCGACGAGCCGCCCCATATACCGGCGACCAGGATGATTGCGACATAAAGGACGGCGAAACGTAGGCCGCCTTTCGAAAGGGCTGTGAATAGGAACGCGCCGACAGCCCATCCAGGGTTCTTGGCGGCGGTGCGGAACATCATGGAAAATGCGCTGACCACCGTCATGCCGACTGCTCCGGCGTTCCCTCCGTGATCGGTTTTTCTGCGCCGAGCAGATCGGCAAACAGTGCCTTGTCACCATCGCGGGTGGAGGAAACCGGGCAGCTCACGGCGCAGCCAATCTGCGAGGCGTTTTGTAAATTCCGGATCGCCGGTGTTTTCGAGACGATGCAGGACCAGGGCACCGAGCAGGACCTTGCGCCGCGTATCGTTGGCCCGCTCCTGTTTCCCCAATCTCGCCTTTAGCGCCGATCGCTGTGCATCGAGTTCAGCCAACCGCTGTTCAATTGTCTTGCGCGCCAAAATCCTACTCCTTTGAATAAACGTCCTTGATCCTGCGAAGCGCTTCTTCGCTGCTCATCTCCCCGGCTTCATGAGAAGCGGTGATCGCCGCGATCTCTTTTCCGCTTGGCAGAAAGTGCGGATTGTCCGCCGTGGCTATATGTTCGGGCCGCGTGCTGGTCGCCGGGAATACGATGCCGGTAATGCCGGTGTCGTTCTCGAATACAGAGGCGATCAGAGCATCGACCGTCTCCGTATATCCACTCGGAAAATCACGGCTCACCGACAGATCGCCATGTTCCGTCTTGATCGTTACGCCACCCAGCGCCGGGACGAGATCGAAGATCCGTGTCAGAGCGTTGACGATTTCCGCCGATAGATGAACCAGCTGATCCGTGTTTCCGATCGTCGTCAACTGCCAGGGCGGCCGACGCGACGAAGCTTGCTTGAGCTGGGTGATCGCGGATTTCGCATACGTGCGTTGAGTCAATTTACCGCCGCCTTTCGTTCCGATTGCTGATCACTATAGGGGAAACGGCCCCATTGGTCGCGGTAAAGATGCCATTTGAAGTCAGAAAACTGCCAACCAATCAGTCAAACTCCGTGCTTCTTGTCACCAGATGAGGTTAGCCGCAGCGGGATACCTATAATTTCGAGAGCGTAGCGAGCAGGATTATAAGGGCGCACTTACGACTTGCTGCGCAAGTCAGTGCTTGTTATCCTCCTTGGCGTTCGGAGGATGCCGTTTGGCGATCTATCATCTCAGCACAAAGCCGATATCGCGGTCGTCCGGCCGCAGCGCGGTTGCGTCCGCAGCTTATCGGTGCGCAGTGAAGATGACGAACGAGCGCGATGGGTTGGTGCATGACTTCACTCGAAAAGAGGGCGTCGAGCACACCGAGATTGTTCTGCCTGAAGGAAGCTCGGCCGAATGGGCTCTCAACCGATCGGCCTTATGGAATGCGGCCGAGTTCGCCGAAAAACGCAAAGACGCCCGTGTCGCTCGCGAGTTTGAGATCGGGCTTCCGTATGAGCTATCGGCCGAAGGACGGATTGATGCGGCGCGGACCTTTGCCCAGGACCTGGCCAATCGGTATGGCGCTGCGGTGGATTTCGCGATCCATGCCCCGCATGAGAAAGGCGATGTCCGGAATTACCATGCGCATGTGATGATGACGACGCGACAGGTGGGCGAGGGTGGTCTTGGGTACAAGACCTATCTTGAGCACAAGAACGCGCGGTTGCTATCTAATGGGATGGCGACGACCGACATGCAGCTTCGTGATATCCGGCAGTCGTGGGAGAGCATTGCGAACAGTCAGCTTCAGCGCGAAGGGCTGGATATCCGGATCGATCATCGCTCCCATCAGGAGCGAGGGCTTGAGCTTTCACCGACCGAACATGTCGGGGTTCATGCCACCCAGATGCAGCGCCAAGGGATGGTCGTCGAGCGGGCTCGGCTGGATGCAGAGGCGGCCCAGAAGAATGCCGAGCTGATCCGCGAAAAGCCCGAACAGGTTCTGACGATCATCTCCCAGGAGAAGAGCGTGTTCGATCGGCGCGACGTTGCCCGCACACTGCATCGCTACATCAATGACGATGCCCAGACGTTCCAGAATGCGTTTGCGTCGGTGATGGCATCGCCGGCATTGGCCGAGCTTCAGCCCGAGCGTGTTGATGCGCAGACGGGCGAGATCGAGCTTGCGAAATATTCGACCCGCGAGATGGTCAATCTTGAATCCGGCATGGCGCGATCGGCGGAGCGGATGGCAGGTGATCGCAGTCATGGTGTCGATCGCCGGCATGTTGTTAGAGCGATCGGCCGGCAGGATGCGGCCATTCAGAAAGCGTCCGGTGATGGTGCTGCGCGGCTGTCGGACGAGCAGCGCCAAGCGATCGAGCATGTGACCGGGCCGGAGCGGATTTCGGCGGTGGTCGGGTTTGCCGGCGCTGGCAAATCGACGATGCTGGCGGCCGCGCGTGAGGCCTGGGAAGGGCAGGGGTATCGGGTTCATGGTGCCGCACTTTCTGGCAAAGCAGCTGAAGGCCTTGAGGAGAGTTCTGGCATCGAGAGCCGAACGCTTGCGTCCTGGTCGCGGGGTTGGGAACGCGACCGGGGGACGCTCGGCCGCGGCGATGTGTTTGTCATCGATGAGGCGGGCATGGTGGGCAGCCGGCAGCTCGCCGGCTTCATTGGCGAGGCCGAGCAGCGCGGCGCGAAGATCGTTCTCGTCGGAGATCACGAGCAGCTGCAGGCGATCGGTGCCGGCGCACCGTTCCGCGCCATTGCCGAGCGGATCGGCCATGCCGAACTTTCCGAAATCCGCCGGCAGCGTGAGGGCTGGCAGCGGGATGCGTCGGTGTCATTTGCCACCCACAAGACCGCCGATGGCCTGGCCGCCTATCGGGATCACGGCGACATTCATTTTGCTGCCGATGGAGATGCGGCGAGGGCGGCGATCGTGTCAGATTATCTTGCCGATCGTGAGAACCGGCCAGACGGCAGTCGTGTCGCGATGGCGCATCGCCGCGCCGATGTTCGCGCCATCAATGACGCGATCCGTTCGGGACTTCAGGAACGCGGCGACCTGGCGCGGGTCGCGCCCGCTGGTGCCGGCGTGACGAGCTTTCGATCGGGGAGGGCAGGGGCCAGGAGCGGGTTCGAGCACTGACCTATCAGACCAATGACGGAAAGCGCGACTTTGCCGAAGGTGATCGGATCGTGTTTCTGGAAAACGATCGGGATCTCGGCGTCAAGAACGGCATGTTGGGGAAGGTGCTCTCCGTCGAGCGCGACGCAATACAAGTGCAGCTCGACGGGAGAACGGCGGATAAATCCGATCTCGTCACTGTACCGGTGCACAGTTACCAGGCCATTGATCATGGCTATGCGACCACGATCCATAAGAACCAGGGCGCGACCGTCGATCGTGCCTTCGTGCTGGCGTCGGGCACGATGGATCGGCATCTGACCTATGTCGCCATGACCCGCCATCGTGACGGGGCGCAGCTCTATGCTGACAGGCAAGAGTTTACCGACAAGAGAGCAGGCCAGCTGGTGGCGCATGGGGTTGCGCCCTACGAGCACAGGCAAGGCAATCGCGACAGCTATTTCGTGACGCTGGAGAATGGCAACGGCGAGCGTTCGACGACATGGGGTGTCGATCTGGGGCGGGCGATGGCGGAGGCGTCTCCGAAGATCGGCGCGACGATCGGTCTTCGTCATGAGGGGGCCGTTCCCGTCACCTTGCCGGATGGAACCGAGACCCATCGTAATGGATGGCGGGTTCAGGGTGCCGGAGAGATTGCCTATGACCAGCTCGAAAGCCGGCTGTCGCGCTCCGGGGCGAAGGAGACGACGCTGGACTATGCGCGTGACTTTGCCGAGCGGCGCGGCATTGCCGAGGCGATCGGCGTTCGCAGCGAGATCGATCTTGCTGGTGCCGCAATCAAGGGGCACGAGGCGCCCTCCCTCGCCATTGCGGCGAGGGCAGTTCAGGATCGGTCTCCCAGCGAGCGTTCTGCTTACGAGGAGCGGACCCCCTCGCAGGCCGGTCCTGAGCGCGTGGAGCGTGCGCCTCGGCGCGGCATGTTCGATGGGCTGAAGCTGAAGCCTGGCCGTGGCGCTGCGCAGACCGAACGGCCAGAGCGCGACGGCGAGCGGTCTTCGGGCAGTGGTGGCGAGCGCGACAGGCTGGCGGAGCGGGTGCGGTCTATGTCGGGCTTTGAGCAGGCCGTGGATCGCTATGCGCAGGCCTACAGTTCCGTCGATCGGCAGGTCGGCCAAAAGCTCCCCGTTCTCGACACGCAGAAGCAGGCCTATCGCGCCGCTGCGGCCGACCTGGATCAGGTTCGGCCCGGATCGCATGCGCTCGTCCGTTCTGCCCTGCAGTACGACCCTCAGATGGGCCAAGCGATGACGCAGCTCTCCGGCCGCGAGCGTGTCGGCCAGCTCGTCGCCGGCATGGACCGGGAACGCGCCCTGCAGGCAGACCCGAACGTGCGGGCTGATCGCTTCATCGAGCGCTGGAACGAACTGCGTTCCGAGCGTCAGGCGCTTCGGGGTTGGAACAATGACGAGGCGCGGGGTAAGGTCGATGCAGAAATGCGCGGGATGAGCCAGCAGCTTGGCGGCGACCCGCAGCTTGAGACGACCCTGCGCAATCGCGCCCAGGAGATGGGGATACATTACATCGGTCGGGATCAGACCGTTGCCCGAGAGATGGAGCGGCAGCTGACCCAGAGCCGCAGCCAGAGCATGGGGCTTGAACGATAGAAGGACGAGACGGCATGACGGACGACGATCGCAATCACCATCCCGAGGACATGGAGCCAGCGGCGTTCCACGACGAGGATGATGCCGGCGATCCGGCCGCTGCGTTCGAGGCCTTGCGCGATACGGTTGAGGACCTGGCTGCCGATCTCGGCCGGGAGATGACGACGATCCGCAAGGGTGTCGAGTCCGCCTTCGACCAGTTGGAGCGGCAGGGCGCGACCGTCGATTACAGTGCCGAGCTGGGTCGCATGACGCAGCAGCTTACCGTCGTGGGCGAGCATCTGCAGGCGATCCACCAGGCGCCGGTTCTTCGCCAGGGTGCCGAGCACTATGCCCGCGTCCTCGAGCGCAGCGGCGAGGGGCTGGTTCGATCTGCCGTACAGAAGCTCGAGCAGCGGTCATCCGATCTCGAGCGCGTCACCCGAAACCTATCCGCCCATGTGGAGGGAGCCCGCGAGCGCCGCCGACAGAACTGGTGGTTGGTCAGCGTTGGTGGCTCCTGCGTGGTGGCCGGCATCCTGTTGACGTTGATTGCGCCGGCGATCTTGCCGTTCTCGGCGGCGCCGCGTGTGGCAAGTTTCGTGATGGGCGACGATGCCTGGAATTCCGGCATGGCATTGATGCGGTTCGCCAGTCCGGCGTCCTGGGATCGAGTTTCGGCGGCAGATCGGCTGATCGAGGCCAACAGCGCTGCGATCACCGCTTGCCGTAAGGCCGTCGCCTCGTCGGGGAAGCCGCAGGCATGCTCCATTACCGTATCAGCCGGACAGTGAGGGGGCAGATGGCGCGGTTCAAATGCGATGCCTGTGGTTTTGACGGCGAGCGGGAATGGCAGGGCCAAAAGGCTTGCCCGGAATGCGGGGAAGTCCGCAGGCTAAGGGTCGCGATCGCGACCAAGGATATGACGGATCAGGAGGTTGATTGGCTGGAAGGATTGTTGCAGGACGGGGCGGTCGACCGATAGAGTTGCGAGGTGTGCAGTTACCGGCGTTCCCTGACCGGGAACATGTCACCTCGCCGTAGTGATGCAGTCTGATGTGACGCCGCAAAAGACCTCTAATGGCAGCTGTGCCATACTCGCCCTTGCCCAAGGCTCACGGAACGGTCAGATGGGCATCATATTAGGCTGGATTGGTCCCGCTTCAATTAGTCTGCTGGGTGATTGTTTTTAACATTCGATATCCCATGGGTTCCGTTAGGGAGAGAGTGTCCACCGGGCGTGAAGCGTCCATGGGGCCAATGGGCAGATGGCGTCACCTTCTGTTGCCCTACGCATCCACCGTTTTAGATCAAGGATTGCAGAGGCGATGGCCTTTACAGCGACAAAGTTGAAATATAGTTGAACCTGCAAGCCCACCCAAAAGCGAGCCATTCCCACATGCACTTTGAGCGAACAAGCATCCCGGACGTAGTGATCATCGAGCCAAAGAAATTCGGCGACAGCGCGGCTATTTATGGAGACATTCCGACAATCTCTGTTCTCTGAACAGGTTGGGCCGTTCGACTTTGTGCAGGACAACCAGTCTTTGTCGGCCGAGGTGGGAACCGTCCGCGGTTTGCATTTTCAGTTGGATCCGAAAGCTCAGGGAAAGTTGGTCCGCTGCATTGGTGGCGCTTTGCTTGATGTTGCAGTTGATATCCGCAAGGGCTCGCCAACTTTTGGAAAGCATGTTGCAGTGGAGTTAACGGCGGAAAATGGTCGGCAGCTTTGGGTTCCGCCTGGCTTTGCGCATGGTTTCTGTACGCTGCTGCCCAACACCGAGATCAGCTATAAGGTGACGAACTATTACAGCGCAGAGCACGATCGCGGCCTTAAGTGGGACGATCCGGCGCTTGGCATAGATTGGCCTTTGGACGCCGAAAAGGCGATGCTTTCGGATAAAGACCGTAAGCAGCCTTTGCTTGCCGAACTGGGTGAAGCCTTTATCTACTGAAGAGGTATGCACTCCAGATTTTCCGCTTTAAAGTTGACGATCGGGCGTTGATCAGTCAGTGATTTTCGCTAGGTTTGCCGCGTCACAGAGGCGGTCGCTTTAACGGGCTGAACCGCAGAATACGCATGGAGATGTTTGAATGCGCGTAGTTGTCACCGGCGGAGCCGGCTTTATCGGTTCTGCTGTTGTTCGGCACCTGGTGCTCGACAAGGGCTATGAGGTGCTTAATGTTGACAAGCTGACTTATGCTGGGACTGAGACATCCTTGGCATCCGTCGGCAATCAGGCGGGCTACCGTTTCCTCAAAGCTGACATATGCGATCGCGCAGCAATTGCAGAAGCTATAACAAGCTTCCAACCTGACCGGATCATGCATCTAGCAGCCGAGAGCCATGTGGATCGCTCGATCACCGGTGCCAAGGATTTTGTCGATACTAATATCATCGGCACTTTTACGATGCTGGAATGCGCTCGCCAGTATTGGCTCAGCCTGGAACCGGCGAAGAAGGACACCTTCCGCTTTCTGCATGTCTCGACGGACGAGGTCTATGGCTCGCTCGGTGACGACGGTCTCTTTACCGAAGAGACCCCTTATGATCCAAGCTCCCCCTATTCCGCCTCGAAGGCAGCCTCTGATCACCTCGCCAAGGCCTGGGCGCGCACCTATGGCTTCCCTGTCGTCGTATCAAACTGCTCGAACAATTACGGGCCGTTCCACTTCCCCGAAAAGCTCATTCCTCTGATCATCCTCAACGCGATGGAGGGAAAGCCACTGCCGGTCTACGGCAATGGGGCAAACATCCGCGATTGGCTCTATGTCGAAGACCATGCGCGGGCGCTCGATATCATCGCCGAGCGCGGCCGGATCGGGGAAACCTACAATGTCGGCGGCCGCAACGAGCGCCGTAATATCGACGTTGTCACGCGCATTTGCGCCCTGATGGATCAGTTCCGTCCCAACAGGGAAAGCCATTCCAGGTTGATCACCTATGTTACCGACCGGCCCGGTCATGATGCTCGTTATGCGATTGATGCGACGAAGCTCGAGACAGAACTCGGCTGGAAGGCGCAGGAGAACTTTGACAGCGGCATCGAAAAGACGGTTCGTTGGTATCTCGACAATGAATGGTGGTGGGCGCCTCTGCGCAAAAGCTACGAGGGCGAACGACTAGGCCTATGAGATCGTGCTGTAGGAAGTCAGGTCGCACCACGACCGTCAATTATACATTAGTACTAGGAGAGCGAAATTGAAGGGTATAATCCTAGCCGGCGGCAGTGGCACGCGGCTTCATCCCATGACGCTTGTTATGTCGAAACAATTGATGCCGGTTTACGACAAGCCGATGATCTTCTACCCGCTGTCGACATTGATGCTCGCTGGTATCCGGGAGATATTGATAATATCGACTCCACGAGACTTGCCGACATTTCAAATGCTGTTAGGGGATGGCTCTAAGTGGGGGCTTGATCTCTCGTATGCGACTCAGCCAGAGCCAGGTGGACTTGCTCAAGCTTACATCATCGGCGCCGATTTCGTCGGCGACAGTGCCTCATGTTTGATCTTGGGTGATAACATTTTCTACGGCCACGGAATAACGAGCATGTTTGAACGTGCAATTTCCGATCTGGCAGGCGCGACCGTGTTTGCTTATCG
Organism: Shinella sp. UYSO24; assembly: GCA_902167985.1. Taxonomy (GTDB): domain Bacteria; phylum Pseudomonadota; class Alphaproteobacteria; order Rhizobiales; family Rhizobiaceae; genus Neorhizobium. The sequence continues at coordinate 5,084 of CABHNZ010000033.1, read as the reverse complement.
GGTCTCCGATCCAGAGCGGTATGGGGTGGTGGAATTCGATGAAAATAAGAAAGCAATTTCGATAGAAGAGAAGCCACAGGTACCGAAATCAAATTTTGCTGTTACCGGCCTGTATTTTTACGATGCGAGTGTCATCGATATTGCTGCGAACCTAAGTCCTTCCCCACGTGGCGAACTGGAAATTACAGACGTCAATAGGTTTTACCTTGAGCAAGGTAAGCTCAACGTCGAGACACTAGGGCGCGGGTTTGCTTGGTTCGATACCGGAACTCCCGACAGCCTCTTGGGCGCGGCTGAATACGTGGCGACCCTGGAGCGCCGACAGGAACTGAAGATAAATTGCCCGGAGGAGATAGCTTACCTTAAAGGCTTTATAACTCGAGACGAACTTAGCAATCTGGCAGCAGCATACGGCAAGAGCAAGTACGGCGCATATCTCACCCGTATATTGGAGCAATAAGCGCCATTTGCCGTTTTCCCTGCGAGCCCACAAGACCCTTATCGTTGTCACGATGACTGGAGTGATCCGAGACGTCGGGGCAGATTTACTGAGCCTTGTGAACACAGAGCGAATGGGCGGAAATACGATAGCTGTCATAAAGTTTGATGAAATATGTCATCTGACTAGCGAGGGTTCCTAATTATTGGAGCCCTCGCAGCACATAAGCGATATGCTGTCCAAAATGAGGGCACTGTGTAACGATAAGTATGAATTTCAAACTGCCTTCAAGAGAACAGCATAACCAGGCCCGATCGCTGTCAGTCGGCGCTGGTATTAAATAAGGACCCCCAATGCGCACGCTTGCAGTTACATTTTTCTATGATGCTGACAAGATCGTCGATGAGTACATGTTCTTTCTCGTGGCGAGTTTAAAGCCTTTCGTCCAGAGAAACATTTTTGTATCCAACGGTGAGATATCAACGTCGGACAAAAGGCGCCTCGAGGCATTGGGAGCAGAAGTGCTCATTCGCCCAAATGAAGGCTTCGATGTTTGGGCTTATAAGGCAGGTATAGAGAAAGTTGGCTATCACAATCTCCTACAGTACGACGAAATACTGCTTCTGAACCACACATTCTACGGCCCCATTTTCCCTTTCTCAGAGATGTTTGACGAGATGAGAAGCCGCAAATGCGACTTCTGGGGAATTACCGCGCATAAGGAAATGATCCCAAATCCGTTTACGAATAGCGGAGTTTTGCCAAGACACCTGAATTCCCACTTTATTGCCGTGCGGGCCCCTCTTCTTCATTCAAGTGATTTTTGGGACTATTGGAAAAATATGCCGGCAATCGACAGCTATGTCGATTCCGTCCTTAAGCACGAATCAAAGTTCACGAAATACTTTACCGATAAAGGCTATATTTGTTCCGTATACGACGATGACAACGCTTATCCATCTAACTATCCTTGCTTCATCAATGTAGATTTAGCAATGGAGCGTCGTTGTCCAATATTGAAGCGCAGGATTTTCTTTCATGACCCGATTTTTATCGAACAGAATGCTATCGATCTCCCAAGAGCCCTTAATGTTCTCCGCAAGACATCGTCATATGACGAATCCCTGATTTGGAAGAATATTCTTCGTGGATCAAAACTAAGAACTCTCAACACTAATGCTGGGTTGACATCGGTCTTATCTTCCGAACCTCCTGGATCTGTGCCGGAGAACGTTAACGAGTTGCGCATTGCGGTTTGCGCCCATGTTTACTACGTCGAACTGCTCGATGAACTCGTTGAAATTGCCAATAATATTGGCCCCGATGTACCGTTGCTGATCAGCACGAGTGACGAAAGCAAGGCATCTGAGATAGAATCTCACTTGTCCAAGCTAGGGGTCACTGGCCGTGTCGATATACGTGTCGTCGCGCAGAACCGCGGCCGGGATATGTCATCACTATTCATCACATGGAGAGATGAGTTCCTGAGTGACACCTACGATCTCGTGCTTCGGCTGCATACTAAGAAGTCCCCACAGGTGGAGGGTGGCCGCGGCCTATTATTCAAACGTCATATGCTGGAGAACTTAGCGCCGACAAAAGGCTTTGCCCAGCGCATCTTGGCTTTGTTCGCTGAGAAGCCGTGGCTTGGGCTTGTAGTCCCACCGGTCGTTCATATCTCTTATCCAACGCTCGGAAGCGCGTGGTTCGCTAACAAGGCGCGTGCAATTGAAGTCGCAAAGATGCTGCGATTGAACGTCGAGCTTGACGAAACAACGCCTGTTGCTGCTTATGGAACTATGTTCTGGTTTCGACCAGCGGCACTAAAGAAACTGTTCGCTCATCGCTGGAAATGGGAAGATTTCAACGCAGAGCCTAACCATTCCGACGGCGGTCTCGCTCACGTCCTTGAGCGCTTGATATCGTATACTGCTCAGGATGCAGGGTTCGTTACGATGCAGACGTTGAGCGAGCAGCAAGCTTCCCTGAATTACGGGATGCTTGAGTATAAACTCGAAAAGATATCATCATTCATGCCGTGGAATTTTCCCTGGCAGCTGCACATGCTCAAGCTATGGCAGCAAGCGGGTAATCCAGTATCACCATTTGGGCAATCGCCAAGCGAAATAAGAAAATTTGCGGAAAGTGGGCTTCGAACCGATAGCGTTGCTCTGGCACACGAACGCATCGAGGCGAAGACTACTAACGTCCTTCAAAAACTTTGCGGTGTGAAACCAATTTCCTATGTGCCATCGCAACCAAACCGGCCAGATTTGCGGTCGGAGCGGCATAAAATTATCGCAAGAGTCCACGAAAAGTTGTATCCTCGCTTCGGTTTGGTATCTCGTTCACTCGATCGTATCGCAACAAGCGATGCCGCCGTATCTGAGTTCTTGCACGCTATAAGTGCAGTAGATCGATTCCTCACATTAACTAGAAACGATAACGGCCGGCGATTGGAAAAACGAGCACGCAAGTTCGAGTTGTTGGACTATTTCTTATTCGGTTGGTGGGAAGAGCGAGAACTTACGCCTCTTTTTAATTCGTCGTTTTATGTGGAACATAACTTAGATCAGGATGTGCCATTCAATCCATTTGCTCATTATCTCGTGACTGGCGCCCATCAAGGTGCCTCGCCTCACCCCTTGTTTGATCCAGCCTTTTACGTATCGCAGGTTCATAATCGCGTCGTGCAGAATCCATTGGTCGATTATCTTAAATACGGCTGGAAAGAGCACTTAAGTCCCCATCCTGTATTCGATGTCGGTTTCTACCTTTCGGAGAATCCAGATGTGGCGTCGCATAAAATGGAACCTCTTTCTCACTATCTTTTGTATGGAGCTGCTGAAGGCAGAAACCCGCATTGGGCGTTTGATACGCGTCACTACCTCAATGGGAGTCCGGAGGCGGTCGCCAATGACATTAATCCATTGGTCCACTTTATAATAAGAGGAGCCAAACAAGGCATCTCACCAAATCCGAAATTCGATGTCGCGTCCTATCTCGAAAGCTTCCCCGATGTGGCCAAATCGGGTGAAAATCCGTTAATACATTGGATCCAAACCGTACGCCAAAATTTACGTGACCTATCCCAAAAGTAGGAAAATTCGGGTGCCTGTTCAATCCTTCTGCCAGAAACACTATGGGCGGACACACTATGTCTAAAAAATGCTTAGTCACCGGCGGCGCCGGGTTTATCGGCTGTGCGATCTCGACACTTCTTGCCGACCACTTCGACACAGTAGTGGCCGTGGACAACCTGCATCCTCAAATTCATGAAAGGGCATCCCGTCCTCTAGCTCTCGATGCAAGAGTGAAACTTGTCATTGGCGACATCACGAATGAAGAGGTGTGGAGTGAAATTTTAGCTCAAGGCGCCTATGATGTTGTAGTTCACTTAGCTGCGGAGACAGGCACCGGTCAGTCTCTGACAGAAGCAACGAGGCACGCAAATGTAAATGTAGTCGGCACCACTCGTATGCTTGACGCATTTGTCAGGCACGGAGCGATGCCTGACCGGATAGTTCTCTCGTCTAGCCGAGCTGTGTACGGCGAAGGTGCTTGGAAGGACAATGCAACGGGCACAGTATCCTACCCGGGACAGCGTCCAAGAAAGATGTTAGAGGAAAAGCTATGGGATTTTGATGGCAAATCCAGCCTTTCCTTCGATGCGAGGTACACCGAGCCCCGGCCCATAAGCATTTATGGCGCTACTAAACTTGCTCAAGAGCATATCCTCCGGTGCTGGACGCAGTCATATGGTACGGATCTGGCGATCCTAAGGCTACAGAACGTATACGGGCCAGGACAATCACTAACAAATAGCTATACCGGTATTGTCCCACTTTTTGCACGTGTCGCGAAAGGCGGGGGAGCAATACCGGTATTCGAAGATGGGGCGATCACACGGGACTTTGTCTTTATTGAAGATGTTGCTAGCGCAATATCACTCAGTGCAATCAACGGCGGCACTTCATATGTCCCCATTGATGTTGGATCTGGTATGACGACGTCGATCCTTGAGTTGGCGAAATTGATTTCTTCGATTTATGGCGCCCCTACCCCACGGGTAAATGGACTGTATCGTGAGGGTGACGTACGTCATGCATCGTGCAACATTGAGACTGCTCGCCAGGAGCTTACTTGGGAGCCTAGAACCTCCCTTGGCGATGGACTGATGAAACTTTGCGCTTGGCTTGATGGTAGTGCACTATCGCGAGCGCACATTTAATCAGTTTTTTTCACACGCGTTAATCGTAAGCGCCGTCTGCGACCCATTGATTTGTCAGTTGCATCGGCGGGTTAGTTTTGTGTGATGTCCGGCTGTGAGCTCAACGGATAGTATTTGACGAGCTCATTGTGAGGCTTTGACACGGGCAGCATAGGCCCACGGCATCAGATTGTGGCAGGGACACGGTCGAGCCTCTCTGTTCGGTCTTCACCAATCCGAACCATGTCGCCGCAACCGCAGGGGCAAGCGATGCTGTCAGGCTCGATCACCTGCTCGACCCGCCGCAGGTGATCGGGCAGAGCATGAGCCTTTCGCTCCTTGGTAGTGAGCGTCCGGTGAGCTGTTTTGCTGATCGGGCAAATCAGGCGATGTTCTGGCATTAGAACCAGCATTAGTGCTGACATTAATACCAGA
>CABHNZ010000032.1 GCA_902167985.1 Shinella sp. UYSO24 | reverse complement strand
AATGCACCTGAAAAGGTGGCATGGGCGTTGATGCCGAGATGTTTCGAGGCGGTGAGCGCCATCTTCACCTGGTTGACGGCCCATTCCTGCCGGGCTTTCGGGTTGCCCCGCATGGCTGGAATGGTAAAACCGTCGAATGCCTCGTCATAGGCAGGGTGAACTGCGATGAGCTGCCCCTGCAGGTGAGTGGAAAGCTCCGTGACGGCGACGCCGTTTTCCCGCGCTATGCCGGCGAATTCATCGCAATAGTCCTTGGAGCTTGCGGCCTTTTCCAGATCGATGAGCTGGCTTGCCCAGGATGGCACCTGCACGCCGACATAACCCATGTCAGCGGCCCATTTCGTGATGCTGTCCCAGCTGTTGAATGGCGCGCTGTCTCCGGCAAACTGGCCGAGAAAGAGTGCAGGCCCTTTGATCGTCTTCATGAAATCGCCTCTCGATAAGATGGGCACGGGGCAGCCATCGGCCGCTGCCCGCAATGATCAGAGCGCAAGCCCGCTCTGGCTGTCGAACACATGCACCTGTTCCACCGGTACGCTCGTCTCGAAGCGCGAGCCGAAGCGCACGGGAAACTCGCCATCGACGATGGCCGTCACCGGCTGGCCGGCGAGATCGAAGACGACATGGGTCTGCGCACCGGTCGGCTCCACCAGCAGGGTCTGCCCGGCCAATGCGGTTCCTGCTGCACCGGGGCTCAAGTGTTCCGGGCGCAGGCCGATCTTGATCGACTGCCCGCGCTTCACCTTGCGATCGGCGCTGATGCGGATCGCCGTGCCATCGGTCAGGCGGGCGGCCGGGGCGTTATCGCTGGCATCGACCGTGCCGTCGATCAGGTTCATGGCGGGCGAGCCGATGAAGGCGGCGACGAAGAGATTGGCCGGCTTCTTGTAAAGCTCCATCGGCGTGCCCTCCTGTTCCACTCGGCCCTGATTGAGAACCACGATACGGTCGGCCAGTGTCATCGCCTCGATCTGGTCATGCGTGACATAGATCGAGGTGGTGCCTACCTTCTGGTGCAGGCGCTTGATTTCAGAGCGCATCTGTACTCGGAGTTTGGCATCGAGGTTGGAGAGCGGTTCATCGAAGAGGAAGACCGCGGGATTGCGTACGATGGCGCGGCCCATGGCGACGCGCTGGCGCTGGCCGCCGGAAAGCTGGGCCGGCTTGCGGTCGAGCAGCGGCACCAGGTCGAGCATGCGGGCGGCTTCATTGACGCGCTCCGCAATCACCTGTTTCGGCGTGCCGGAAAGCCGCAGGTTGAAGCCCATGTTTTCCGCGACCGTCATGTGCGGATAGAGCGCGTAGGACTGGAAGACCATCGCAATATTGCGTTCGCGCGGGGTCAGTTCATTGACGACGGTATTGTCGATAATGATGTCGCCGCCGCTGATCTCCTCGAGGCCGGCGATCATCCGCAGAAGCGTGGACTTGCCGCAGCCGGACGGGCCGACCAGCGCGATGAACTGCCCGTCCTCGATCGACAGCGAGACGCCGTGAATGACTTCGAGCGCGCCATAGGCCTTGCGGACCTGCTTGAGTTCGACAGATGCCATTTTCTGTACCTCCGTTCCGGCCGCGTCAGGATTTCACCGCACCGGCGGTAAGGCCGGCGATGATGTGCTTCTGAGCCAGGAAAAACACGATGATGGTGGGCAGGATGGTGAGCGTGATGAAGGCGAGCACTAGCTGCCATTCGGTGCTGAATTCGCCGCGATAGATCATGATGCCGAGCGGCCAGGGATAGCGGCTTTCCGAGTTCAGCATGATCAGCGGCAGGATGTAGCTGTTCCAGCTGCCGACGAAGGAGATGATGCCGACAGTGGCGATGATCGGGCGCGACAGCGGCAAGGTCACATGCCAGAAGAAGCGCATGTAGCCGCAGCCATCGACAAAGGCCGCATCGAAGAGTTCCGAAGGCAGGTTTTTGAAGTAGTTGCGAAAGAGCATGATGCTCATCCCCATGCCGAAGGCGACCTGCGGCAGGACCACGCCCCAATAGGTATCGATGAGCCCCAGATCGCGGATGCGGATGTAAAGCGGCAGGATCGCGGTCGCTGCCGGAAACATCAGCCCGATCAGGAAGTAGTTGACGAGATAATCGGCGCCAAAAAAGCGGATATGGGCAAAGCAGAAGGCGGCCATGGCGCCGAATGTCAGCGTCAGGAAGACGGTCAGCAGCGCAATCACCAGCGAATTGCCCATCTGCAGCCAGTAGCGCTGGCTGACGATGATATCGCCGTAATTGCTCCACTGCCATTCGGAGGGCATGCCGAACGGGTTGCCGCGCAGGTCGCTCAGCGTCTTGAAGCCGCCGAGTGCGGTGCTGAGGAGCGGCACGACGACGATCGCGGCCACGAGGATCAGCGATGCGTAGACATAGAGCTTCGTTCCCGCACGCATCCGCTGGCCGGAGCCCTGCGCCGTTGCCGCATCCTTCAGGGGGAGTGTCGAGATATCAGTCATGGCGCATGAACACCCGCTTGTAGCTGAAGGCGAGCGTCACGCAGATCACGAACAGCACGACGCCGACGGCGCTGCCGAAACCGACCTGCATGCGTGTCACCCCGAAATTGTAGAGGAACGTCACCATCGTCTGCGTCGAGTTCGACGGGCCGCCGCCGGTGAGCGGCATGATCATGTCGAAGAGCTGCAGCGAGCCGACCACGGCGAAGAAGACCGAAAGCCGGACAGTCGAGCCGAGAAGCGGCAGGGTAACGAGGCGGAATTTCTGAAATCCGGTGGCGCCGTCGATATCGGCTGCTTCCAGAACGCTCTTGTCGATCGATTGCAGGCCGGCGATGAAGAGCATCATGTGGAAGCCGAAATACTTCCAGACGACGACACCGAGGATGGCATACATGGCGACATCGCGGTCCGCGAGCCAGAAGGGTGCATCAAAGCCGAGGAAGCGGGCGATCCCGCCGACCAGACCAAAATCGCCGTCATAGACGAAGCGCCAGATCATGCCGGCGGCAACATCGGCCAGCACATAGGGCAGGAAGAAGATCAGCCGGAAGAACAGCGCGCCCTTGATTCGGCTGGAAATCATCGTCGCTAGCCAGAGCGCCAGCGGTACCTGCAGGCAGATCGAGGCGACGACGATCAGGCCGTTGTTGATGAGCGCCTGGGTAAAGGCGCCATTGCGGAAGATCAGCTCGTAATTCCGCCAGCCGACCCACTGCGTCGGCGTGCCGTAGCCGTTCCAGTTGAAGAACGAATACCAGGCGGCCTCGCCCATGGGCAGGATGACCAGAACGGAAAAGAGCAGAAGTGCCGGCGGCAGGAAAAGCACCAGAACCGGCCATTTGCTATGCGCCAGAGAGCGCCGTCGGCGTTGTGGCACCGACTTGGCTTGCCCCATGGGCATGGCATTGGTGGATAGAAGAGTATCGCTCATCGGCGTTCGGGCTCCTGGGGTCGCACGAAACGGAAACCGGGGAAGAGCCGGCGGCACCGCTCATGCGGCGCCGTCGACAGGGATGCCTACTTGCGCTCGAGCGAGTAGGTGTCCTCGATCTGCTGGGCAGCATCAGCCGGCTTCATGCCGCCGGAAACGACTTCCACGCTGACGTCATTGACGACGGCGCCGACATTCGGGCCGAGATCCTGATCGAGGAAGTTCTGGTGCCAGGTCTCCTTGGCAAGCGCGTCGGAGACTTCCTTCAGGAGAGGCGACGAGACGGCCTCGCCCGCGCCTTCGTGACCGGCATGATCTGGGTTTCCTTGGCGAGCGTCTTCTGCACGTCGAGGCTTGCCATGTATTTGAGGAATTCCTCGGTCTCCGGCGGGGCGTTCTTGGTGACGACCCAGCCGTTCAGGCCGCCGAAATCATCGGTCAGCACGCCCGGCCCGCCGCTGACGAGCGGAAAGGGGAAACGCCCGATATTGTCATCGGGAAGCCCCTTGCGGCTGGTCGAATTGGAGGCCTGGGTCGCAGGCGTGTTTTCGAAGCTGAGGATGATCGCGGCCCGACCATCACCGAAGGCTGCGAGCGCATCGTTCCATGTCGCGCCCAGATAGCCGTTCTGGAACGGTTCGAGCTTGCCCAACTCGGCCAGATGCTCGCCGGCCTTGACGAAGGCTTCACCCGCAAAGCCGTCGTTCTTGCCGGCTTTCGCATCGGCAAAACCCTGTCGGCCGGCCTCGCGCATGGCGAGATAGCCCCAGTAGAAATGCAGTGGCCATTTGTCCCGCCCACCGCCGGCGATCGGCGTGATGCCCGCCTGTTTCAGCGTTTTGACGGCGCCGAGAAAATCATCCCAGCTGGCGATCTTCGTCGCGTCGATCCCGGCCTTCTTGAACAGCTCCTTATTGTAATAGAACGAGACAAGGCCGCTCTTGGTCGGCGACGCCCAGACCTTGCCATCGAATGTCAGGCCCTCGACGGCAGAAGGGTTGAGCGATTTGCGCCATTCCCCGCCATTGGCGTCGAGTGCGGCATCGAGCGGCCTGAGCGTTCCCGTTACCGACTGGGCCTGCAGCACGCCGCCGCCCCAGGTATAGAAGAAGCTCGGCGCGTCCTTCGATTGCAGAAGTGTCGGGATCTTCGCCTTGAACGCCTGGTTTTCGAGGAATTGCATCTCGATCTTGACGCCGGGGTGCTTGGCCTCGAAGTCGTCGGCGATCTTGCGCCATACGGCGAGATTGCCGGGCACCTGTTCCACATGCATCCAGCGGATGACGCTGTCGGCGGCTGCCGTGCCGGCCGTCAATATCGATGCGGAAAAAGCGAAAGCGGATGCGGAAAGCCATAACAGGCCACGAGTTCTCTTGGACATAAGGCGCTCCTCCCAAAGCTCTTTAATCCAGTATCCGAATTAAATAATTGTCGAGCATCTTCCATGTGTCAATAGGGTGAGTAAAAAACTCTCATGACGCCAAAAATTTCAACTTTTCCTCGCAATTTCGCTTGCCAGTGCGGCAGAAGCGGCCTTAACACTATGGCAATTTAATTCGCGGTGCGGATTAAATTGCCAGTGCGTGATGTCTCCGCCGTTCAAGGCCATCGAGTGCAGGATGAGATGAAAACCGCCGACCCAGAACTCATGCGTGCCATGAACCGTCTGAGCGTGATGGACACGATCAGGCGCCAGGCCCTATCTCGCGCGTCGAGATTTCCGAACGGACCGAATTGTCGGCGACCACGGTGTCGGCGATCACCGGCTCGCTGCTCGATGACGGTCTCATCCTGACGCGGCACGAGGGCGATATCCGCAACGAGTCCGCCCGTGGCCGTCCGCGGGTCATGCTGGAACTCAATCCCGCAGCAGCCCGCGTCGTCGGAGCCAAGATCGCGGCAAGCCGGATGATCTTCGTCGTTGCCGATTTCCGCGGTGACGTGCTTTCGACGCTCACCCTGCCGATCCGCATCGATCGCCAGCCGATCAGCGTGATCGCCGATCTCGTCGAGGATGGTGTGCGGCGCTGCGTGGTCGATGCCGGGCTCGGGCTGAAGGATGTGCATAGCATCTGCCTCGGCCTGCCGGGCGTCATCGAGCATCGCACCGGGCGCATCCGTTCAAGCCCCATTCTGCGCGATACCGATGTCGATTTCGCCACAGAGATGTCGTCGCGGCTCGGCGTTCCCGCCATTATCGAAAGCGATGCGACGGCAATCACGCTGGCTCATCACTGGTTCGGCAAGGCGCGCGATCTGGAAGACATGGTGCTGATCTCGCTCGAACATACGCTCGGGCTTGGCGTATTGCATGAGAACCGGCCGTTTCGCGGGGCAGGCGGCCTCAGCCACAATCTCGGCGACCTCGTGCTTGGCATGGGCACCGACGGCGTCGTGCGCCTGTCCAGCAAGGCGGGAGAGGCTGCGATTTTCGAGGAGCATCGGGGGGATGGCCCCTTTGCCGAAGCCGTCCGGCTCGGGCGCGGCATGGCGCATGCGCAGACCTTGATCAAGGCCGACGACAATACCCTCATCAGCGCCGCGATCAGAGCCGGCGAGGCGATCGGCCTGACGGTTGCCAATATCGTCACGCTGTTTGCGCCGCCGCGGGTCATTCTGGTCGGCTCGTCGCTCGCCCTGGGAGAACCCTTCCTCAACAGCCTGCGCGACGCCTATCTGATGGCCATTCCGCCTTCGCTTCGCGACGTCAGCGAGCTCGTGTTCGACGATGCGAGCGACGATTTCTGGGCGCGCGGCGCAGCAGCAGTCGCGCTCTACGAACTCTACGAGTCCCCCTGGAGTACGACGGGACCGGCAATCTGACACTGAAAGACATGGACCATCGGGAGGAGAATGATGGAAAAAGTCGGTATAGGCATCATCGGATGCGGTAATATTTCGGGCGCCTATCTGAAGGCGATCACCACGGATTTTCCGATCCTCGATATTCGGGGACTGGCCGATCTGAATATCGAGACGGCGAAGGCGCGGGCCGCCGAGTTCAATCTGGCTGCAACGACGATCGATGAACTTCTGGCCGATCCGAAGGTCGAGATCGTTCTGAACCTGACCATCCCGAAGGCGCATGTCGCCGTCGGCCTTCAGGTGCTGGAGGCTGGCAAGCACGCTTATTCGGAAAAGCCGCTCGGCATTACCTTTGCCGAAGGCAAGACCCTGCGGGATGTGGCCAAGGCAAAAGGCCTGCGCATCGGTGCAGCGCCTGACACATTCCTTGGCGGCGGTCATCAGACGGCAAGAACGCTGGTTGATGAAGGTGTGATCGGCATTCCCGTCGGCGGCACGGCCACCTTCATGTGCCCCGGCCATGAACGCTGGCATCCGAACCCGGCCTTCTACTATGAGGTCGGTGGCGGGCCTATGCTCGATATGGGCCCCTATTACATCACCGATCTCGTCAACCTGCTCGGGCCGGTGTCGCGCGTCGCGGGCTTTGCGACGAAGCCGCGTGCGGAGCGCATCATCACCAGCGAGCCGCGCAATGGTGAACGCATCCCGGTCGAGGTTCCGACGCATGTCGCGGGCGTCATGGCCTTCGAGAACGGCGCCGTCGTACAGATCGGCATGAGCTTCGATGTTGCCGGCCACAGGCATGTGCCTCTGGAAGTCTATGGCACGGAAGGAACGCTGATCGTGCCCGATCCGAACCGTTTTGGCGGCCCGGTCGAATATCTGAAAAAGGGTGGCCAGTTCGAAGAGAAGGCGATCACCATGCCCTATGCGGAGGGAAATTATCGCTCGATCGGGCTCGCCGACATGGCTTACGCCATTCGCAACGATCGCCCGCATCGCGCAAATGGTGATCTCGCCCTGCATGTGCTGGAGGTCATGGAGGCGTTCCATACCGCCTCGCAGGAAGGGCGTACCATCGAGATGACCACGACTGTTTCGCGGCCGGCGCCTCTGGGCCAGTCGCTGGTGGATGGCCATCTGGCCAAGTGAATTAGGGAGGAGATGACAATATGCGTGAAGCACTGATCGTATGGGGCGGCTGGAGCGGCCATGAACCGCAGGAATGCGCCGAAATCATCAAGCCGATGCTGGAGGAGGATGGTTTCAAGGTCTACCTCGCCCATTCCACCGAGGCCTTCGCTGATCCCTCCATTCACGACCTGAGCCTGATCGTGCCGATCATGACCATGTCGAAGATCGAGAAAGAAGAGGTGAAGAACCTCGCGGCGGCCGTCGAAAGCGGTGTCGGGATTGCCGGCTATCATGGGGGCGCCGGTGATGCGTTTCGAGATTCCGTCGATTACCAGTTCATCATCGGCGGCCAATGGGTGGCCCATCCGGGCAATATCATCGATTACACGGTGAATGTGACACGGCCGGACGACCCGCTGATGGAAGGGATCACCGACTTTCCCTACACGTCCGAGCAATATTACATGCATGTCGACCCGTCGAACGAGGTGCTCGCCACCACGACATTTACCGGAGACCACGCCTACTGGATCGATGGTGTTACCATGCCCGTCGTCTGGAAACGGAAATACGGCAAGGGCCGGGTGTTCTACTCGTCGCTTGGCCATCAGGCCAAGGAGTTCGATGTGCCGCAGATGCGGACCATCTTCCGGCGCGGCGCCAACTGGGCGGCACGATCGTAAGTCTTCCGGCAAACCGGCATCAGGCGGGTGGCTGATGCCGGCAGAAAGGGTTAAGGTCAGAGCTCGGGCTGGTTTTCCAGCGCCACCGTCAGTGCCTCGATGATGCTGTCTGCATCGCGCTCACCATCATAGCGCTGGCCATTGATGAAGAGAGACGGTGTGCCGTTGACGCCACCGCGAATGCCGCCATCGAAGTCTCTGGCAATCTTCTCGTTGAAGCGGCCGGCAAAAGCCTCCTTGAGCACGGCGTGAGGCAGGCCCACCATCGGCGCATAACGGTAGAGATCGTCTTCACCAAGCGCATTCTGGTTTTCATAGAGCAGGTCATGCGCCGGCCAGAATTGGCCGATCGAGGCTGCCGCCTCGGCGAATTGTGCCGCACGCAGCGCATCGGGATGGATTTCGCTCAATGGGAAATTACGAAAACAAAGCGGATCCGGCCGCCAAGCGCGCGTACCACCTGCTTGAGGACAGGGTAGGCCTCGCCGCAATAGGGGCACTGGTAGTCGCCATATTCGATCAGCGTTACGGCGGCGTCGGGCCGGCCATCGATATGATCGGCAGCGTCGAACGGGTGAACAAGCCGGCTCATTTGGCATCTCCTTGGCTGGCGGCATCGGTTGTCAGGTTATCAAGCGCATCCAGTATGCCGTCGGCGCCGGGGTTGATCCCGACCGGGGAAACGTAGCTCCAGCGGATCGTGCCGCCGCCATCGATGACGAAGAGCGCGCGCTCGGACGTGCCTTCCTTGTCGCGGTAGACGCCGTATGCCTTTGCCACGGCGCCCTTGGGTTCGAAGTCGGCAAGCAGTGGAAAATGCAGCTTCCTGTCGGCGGCAAAGGCTTCATGGCACCACGAGCCATCGACTGAAATGCCGATGAGCTGGGCACCGGCCTTGGCGAAGGTTGGAAGGATCTGGTTGTAGAATGTCATCTGGTCGCCGCAGACCGGGCTCCAGTCAGCTGGATAGAAGGCCAGGATGACGGGCGAGCCCTTGAGTTCGGAAAGCGACAACGTCTGGTCTGGCGTTGCGTGAAGGGTGAAATCCGGTGCCGGGCTGCCGGCGGGCAGCGCATGAGATGGCCTGTCTGACATAGTGTGTCTCCCCTGTGGTGTGAGTGTCGGTAAAGCCCTGTGCTTCCCAGCCGCGCGCTCCAAACAGCGCGGTGATTACCCCTTGAGGTCGGCGTCACGCCCGGTGCATGCGTCGGGAAATACCGACGGACAAGGCGGTGGTGATGACCAGCACGACAAGAATGACGAGCAGTTCCTGCGCGTTTGTCCGGTCGAAGCCATTGTTGTGGGAGAGGACGTAGCTTGTGATCGTCATGACGAAGCTCACCAGCCCGGTATAGGCAACACCGGCTGCCGAGAAAGCCCATATCGAAAGCAGGATAAGCGGCACGAAAAGTGCAGCAGTCTCCGGCGAATAGGGGCCGAGCACATCGAGAAGGAAAACCGCAGCCGCGGCGACGGGAAGGGCGAAAAGCACGGAACCGGGTGCAGTCTGGTTGATGATCATTGTGGCGTGTCCTTGCGGCGTGGTTGTTCGAGAAGCCGGCGATCCCGGGTCCCGTCAAAGACGGGCATGATCCGGTGCAGCTTCGAGGTGGTGTCCGAAGATATGGCCGGTGCGCCGTCATCCCCGCTGGGTCGGTCACATGGGCTGTAAGTCTCTTTCGGTTGAAGCTAGGCCCTCGCCAGCAAAGTCGCCATCGGACGAATGTCTGGGCTTGCTGCACTTTGGTATAGGCCTGTCCTCGCAGGGCAATCCTGATGGATAGACCTGCATACCTTCCCCCGTCTCCGGGCGCGCAACTACACCATTGTATAGGTCCGGTGGGTGCTGCGAACCGGTATCTTCGAAACCGGGCAACAGTGGAACATTCTATGGCAGAGGCGCTGCAATTGGGATTGGCAAGACGTGAGGCAGGTCGGCACGACTATCTGTTTGCGGGCGCGGCTCTTGTCGTCGCCGTCGCTGTCTTTTCCGTCGATACCCTGACCGAGATCGAGGGAGCGATTGCCGTTCTCTATGTGATCGCGCTTCTTCTGGCCGCCGAAGCCGTCAATCGGCTGGGCCTGATCATCTTGACTGCGGTCTTCATGACCTGCTCGCTGGTCTCATTCTTCCTCACCCACGCGCCCGATCCGGATTTTCCGACATTCCTTCGTCTCGCGGTTGCCTTGCGGCCCTCGGCGTCACAACGGCCCTTCTCCTGCGCAACGAGCATGCCCGTGCAGCCCTGCTTCATACCAATGCGGCATTGCGCGAAAGCGAGGCGCGTTACCGGTCCATCTTCGATCGCACGCGGGTGGCCTGTGGGAACGCGACTACGCGAAGCTGCGCGATTATCTCATGTCGCTGAAGGCGCGCGGCGTGCGAGACGTCAAGGCTTACGCCCATGCCAACCCGGGTTTTCTTGCCGAATGCGTCGGCAAGATCGAGATCGTCGATGCCAATGAGGCCGCGGTGGAGCTTCTCGGGGCCTTCGCCGCCGGTGAGGCCGGCGGTATCATGCATCGCATCATTCCCAAGGACAGCGACACGTTTGCCTCGCTTCTCCAGGCGGTCATGGATGGTGCCAGCTATTTCGAGGATAATGCCGAGGTCTTCAACGAGGATGGCGAGCGCAAGCTCGTCCTGCTCGGCATCAGCTTCCCCAAGGATCCGTCGGCCTTCAACCGTGTCGTCGTCAGCATGGTGGACGTCACGCAGCGGGAAGAGGCGCGAAAGGCGCTGGCCGATGCCCAGGCGGAATTGAGCCGTGCTTCCAAGGCCGCAACGGTCGGCGCGCTCTCGGCCTCGCTTGCGCACGAACTCAACCAGCCGCTCGGCGCCATCGCCGTCAATTCGCAGACGCTTGTCAGATGGCTCGACCGCGACCCTCCGGATATCGATGCGGCCAAGCGATCGGCCGAACGGATCCTGCGCGACAGCAAGCGTGCCAGCGATATCTTCAAGAATACCCGCGCCTGATGCTGGCAACGCCCAGCGAAACAGAGATTTTCGATTTGCGTACGCTGGTCGGTGACACGCTTGCCCTCGTGGAACTCGACCTGCAGCGCGAGCGGGCAGAGGTGGCGGTGGTGGTTGGCGACAACATTCCTCCGATCTCAGGCGTCCGCGTCGAGCTGCAGCAGGTGCTAATCAACCTCATTTCCAATGCCGCGCAAGCCATGAGCGCATCGGGCTCCTCAAAACGACTGGTGACGATTGCTCTCGAAGCACCGGCCGATGCGGACCATATCCTGATTTCCGTGCGCGATACCGGCACGGGCCTGGCGCCGGAGGCAAAGGAGAAACTTTTCAAGCCCTTCTTCACGACGAAGGAAAACGGAATGGGGATCGGCCTATCGATTTGCAGAAGTACGATTGAAGCCAGAGGCGGTACGCTCGAAGGATCTAATCATCCGGATGGCGGCGCGATATTCGAAATCAAATTACCGAAGGAGACAGCCAGTGCTTGAACTCAAGACCAGCAGGCGGAACCCGGATTCGCCCGTCATCTACATTCTCGACGACGACCTCTCCATGCGCGAATCCCTTGTCGATCTGTTCCTTTCGATGAAGTTCGAGGCGAAGGCCTTTGCCAGCCCGGACGAATTTCTGGCACAGGCAGAGCTTGGCAGGGCCGGCTGCATCGTGCTTGACGTGCGTCTGCCGGGCGTCAACGGGCTGGATTTCCAGAAGCATCTCGAGCGCGCCGGAAGCCTGCTGCCGATCGTCTTCATGACGGGTTACGGCGATATTTCGATGAGCGTGCGGGCCATGAAGGCCGGTGCGGTGGATTTCCTCGCAAAGCCATTTCGTGACCAGGATATTCTCGATGCGGTTCTTGCTGCTGTCGATCGCGATGCATCGCGCCGCCGCGACATGCGTCGCCATCAGGAGGTGACGGATCGTCTGGAAACGCTGACCGCGAGAGAGCGGGAGGTGATGGAGGCCGTGGTCGAAGGGCTGATGAACAAGCAGATTGCCTTCAGGCTCGGCATCAGCGAAATCACCGTCAAACTGCACCGTGGTAATGTCATGCGCAAGATGCAGGTCAAGTCGGTCGCAGAACTTGTCCGGGCAACCGAACAGGCCAATGAACATCTGTCACGCATAGCGAAACCTGCAATGGTTCGCGTCGCCTGAGGCAGATGCATAACGTACGAAAGTCGCAAATAAGTGTCCCCATCCTCCCTGATCGCCATTGTCGACGACGACATGGCCATTCGCGAAGCTCTCGATGACCTGGTGAAATCACTGGGCCATGAAAGCAAGCTGTTTGATACCGCCGAGGCTTTTCTCGGCTATGAGCCGCGATCGTCGATCGACTGTATGGTCGTTGACGTCAAGATGCCTGCCTGAGCGGCATTGAGCTGCAGGGCCGCCTGAACCGGGAGGGAAACCGCCCTCCGATGATCTTCATGACGTCGTATCATGACGAGCGTACGCGCACGGCTGCTCTGGACGGGGGGGGCGTTGGCGTTCCTGGGCAAGCCGGGTCGATCTCTCGAAGCTTATCGAATATATCGATCTGGCCCTGACTTTGCCCAAGAATGCCTGAGGGGTGAACGGCCTGACCCGTGTGGGTCAAGCCGATGGGAAGTGGCTCAGGCCGCCGGCGGCGGGCTGTCCATATGGTAGCAGGCAGCGGTCTGGCCGGGGCGAATGAGCTCGCTTTTCGGCATGGCGCTGCGACAGATATCCGTCGCCTTCCAGCAGCGTGGCTGGAAAGGACAGCCGGGCGGCGGGTTCATCGGCGACGGCGGGTCGCCTTGAAGCCTGATGCGGCTGCGCTGACGGGCGAGCTTCGGATCGGGGATCGGAGCTGCCGAAAACAGTGCCTGCGTGTAGGGATGCGCCGGATGATCGAAGACGGTGGCGCATTCGCCAGCTTCGACAATCCGTCCGAGATAGAGAACCAGCACATCGTCCGAGATCAGCCGCACCACCGAAAGGTCATGGCTGATGAAGATCAGCGTCAGGCCGAATTCCTTGCGCAGTTTGCGCAAAAGCGTGATCACCTGTCCCTGGATCGAGACGTCGAGCGCCGAGACGGGCTCGTCGCAGACGATCAGTTTCGGGCGGCTGATGACGGCACGGGCAATCCCGATACGCTGCGCCTGACCGCCGGAAAATTCGTGCGGATAGCGGTTGATCATTTCCGGCACGAGACCGACCGCAGCCATGATCTCCTGCACCCGTGCCGTCCGCTGGGCGCGCGTCAGCTTCGGTTCGAACACGGTCAGCGGCTCGGCGATGATATCGCCCACCGTCATGCGCGGATCGAGCGAGGCGATCGGATCCTGAAAGATGATCTGCATGTCGCGGCGCGCGGTGCGCATCTGCTCTTCCGACAGGTCAAGCAGGTTTTTGCCCTGCCAGACGACGCGGCCCTTCTGCGCCCGGATGAGCTGCAGGATGGAGCGGCCAAGCGTCGATTTTCCGCAGCCGCTTTCGCCGACGATGCCGAGCGTGCGGCCTTCCTTCAATTCGAAGGAGACATTGTTGACGGCGGTCAGCCGCGCCGGCTTGCCGAAAAACGATTTCGCGGGGACTTCGAATTCGGTCGTCAGGTTTTCGACGCTCAGAAGCGTTCTTGCACTCTGGGTCTCGTCAAGCATGGGTCAGAAGCTCCTCTCGACGGGGGAAGGGATTGAAGCAGGCGGCGCAATGGCCGGGTGCGAGAAGATCAAGCGCCGGAGGCCGGTCGATGCAGTGATCCTGCACCTGCGGACAGCGCGGCGAGAAGCTGCACCCTTTCGGCAGGTGCTTGAGGTTCGGCGGACGGCCGGGAATGACGACGAGATCGTCGACATCCTGATCCGGCCGCGGGATCGCCGCATGCAGTGCTGCCGTATAGGGATGGGCCGGGTTCTCGAAAAGCTCGTCGACGGGAGCCTCCTCGACGATCCGGCCGGCATACATGACGGCAACGCGGTCCGCGAGGCCGGCCACCACGCCGAGATCGTGGGTAATCATCAGGAGTGCCGTGTTCATCTCGGCCGTCAGATCGTTGAAGAGGTCGAGGATCTGCGCCTGGATGGTCACGTCGAGCGCCGTCGTCGGTTCGTCGGCGATCAGCAGCTTCGGCTTGGTCAGGAGCGCCATGGCGATGACGATGCGCTGGCGCATGCCGCCCGAGAGTTCATGCGGATAGAGATTGAACCGCCGGTTCGGGTCGGGGATACCGACGCGCTTCAGCATGTCGAGCGCCTCTGCCGAGGCGGCGCGAGCGGAAAAGCCGCGGTGGATTTCCAGCTGCTCGGTCAGCTGCCGCGAGATCTTCATCGACGGGTTAAGAGCAGTCATCGGGTCCTGGAAGACCATGGCCATGTCCCGGCCGCGCACCTTGTCGAGTTCGCGCGGCTTCAGCGACAGCACGTCGCGGCCTTCGAGAAGCGCCTGGCCGGAGGTTTGGCCGTTCTTGGCAAGCAGGCCCATCAGCCCGAGAAAGGTCTGGCTCTTGCCGGAACCGCTCTCGCCGACGATCGCGATACGCTCGCCGCGCCTGACCTTGAGATTGATGCCGGAGACCGCCTGCACCGTGCCGTCAGGGGTCGCGAAGCTGATGGAATAGTCCTTCAGTTCGAGCAGGACGTCGTCCTGCACTGTCTGTCTGTTGATATCGTTCATGTCAGCGATCCTTCGGGTCGAACGCATCGCGCAGGCCGTCTCCGATGAAGAGAAGGCTGAGCAGCAGGGCTACGAGGAAGCCCGCCGGAAAAACCAGAAGCCAGGTCATGCTTTCCATCGCATCCGTGCCCTCGGAGATCAGGGTGCCGAGCGAGGTGAGCGGCTCCTGAACGCCGAAGCCGAGATAGGAAAGGAAGCTTTCGGTGGCGATGATTTCCGGCACGGTGAGGGCCGCGAAGATGACGACCGGTCCGACCAGATTGGGGATGATGTGCTTGGTGATGATCTTCAGCGGCTTCTGGCCCGAGGCGCGGGCGGCCTCGACGAATTCCCGCTGCTTGAGCGAGAGCGTCTGGCCGCGCACGATACGGGCCATGGTCAGCCATTCGAGCGCACCGATCGCTGCAAACAGCAGATAGACGTTGCGGCCGAAAATCACCATCAGCAGGATGACGAAGAGGATGTAAGGGAAGGCGTACATGATGTCGACGAAGCGCATCATGACGGCATCCACGCGGCCGCCGAAATAGCCGGCAATCGCGCCGTAAAGCACGCCGATGACGACCGAAACGAGGGTCGCGGTGACGGCGACTGCAAGCGACACGCGGGTTCCGTAGAGCACGCGGGCAAGCAGGTCACGGCCGTTGGGGTCGGTGCCGAAATAATGGCCGTCGGCCATCGATGGCGGCGAGCGGAAGGCGGCCCAATCCGGATCCTCGTAGCCATAGGGGATGAGATAGGGGCCGATCAGGGCGGCGAGCACGAGCAGCGTCAGGACGGCGATCGACAGGACGGCCGCCTTGTTGCGACAGAGGCGTCGCAGTGCATCGCGGGTCAGCGAGCGGCTTTCGGGCGCAAGGCCTTCTGCTTCCAGCAATTCCGCCGCCAGAAGCTCTCTCTTTGCGGGATTGAGGATCATCGGTTTCTCACTTTCGGATCGAGCCAGGCATAGGCGATATCGACGAGGAGGTTCAGGACGACGATCAGGACCATGTAGAAGATCACCGTGCCGAGAACCATGCCGTAGTCGCGGTTGAGCGCGGCATTGATGAAGTAGCGGCCGATACCGGGCAGGCCGAAGACGCTTTCGACCACCAGCGAGCCGGTAAGCAGATAGCTTGCCGCCGGACCGAGATAGGAGACGACCGGCATCATCGCCGGTTTCAGCGCATGGCGCATGACGGTCAGCCGTGGGCCTATGCCCTTGGCTTTCGCGGTCCTGATGAAGTTCTGGCCCATCACCTCGATCATCGATCCGCGGGTGATGCGCGAGATGCGCCCCGCATGCGGCAGCGCCAGAACGACGACCGGCAGCACGAGATATTTGAGGGAGCCGTCACCCCAGCCACCGACGGGCAGCCATTCGAGATGGATGCCGATGACGAGCTGAAGGATTGGTGCGATCAGGAAGTTCGGCAGTACGACGCCTACCAGGATCATTGCACCCAGAATGTAATCCGGTGCCTTGTTCTGGTAGAGCGCCCCGAGACAGCCGACTGTCACGCCGATGATGATGGCGAGCAGGAAGGCCGAGGTGCCGATGATGAACGTGTAGGGCAGCCCGATCATGATCTGCTGCGCCACTGTGAAGTCCTCGCTGGCGAAGGAGGGGCCGAGATCGCCCCGCAGAAGATCGCCGACATAGAGGAAATATTGCTGAATGAGCGGCTGATCGAGATGATAGTGCGCCGCGAGATTTTTCAGGATGACCGGCGGCAGCGGCCGCTCGCCATCGAAGGGGCCGCCCGGAGCAAGCCTCAGGACGAAGAAACATGCCGTGACGGCGATCCACAGAACGGGGATCGTCGACAGCAATCGACGGAATGCATATTTGATCATGGTGGGTACGGTCTCTTCTGCGCCGGGTTCTGCTGTCATGGGCGACGGGCCGGGCCAATCGGTGCCGGACAAGGCAGGGCCGGGAATGGTCGCCAACCGCATATCCTCTCCGCCCCGCTGCCCGGCCCGCCACTTGCGCAGCAGGCCGGCGCAGCCGGATCAAACCCTCCCCCAAGAGGGGAGGGTCAGGAGAGGTCTCTTTGCGTTGCCGCCACCCTTGCGGGCAAGTTCAAGACAAAGCCTCTCTTAATCCTTGAACGACAGCCAGCGCGTGCGGTGGATGTCCTGGATATTGTCGACGAAGCCTTCGATCTTCGGCGAAACGACGTTCTTGGAGACGTAATAGTAGATCGGCAGGGCGGCACTGTCGTCCAGGGCGATCTGCTCGGCCTTCTTGAACATTTCCGCACGCTTCTTCAGATCGGTTTCGGTATTGCCGTCCTTGATCAGCTTGTCATACTCGGCATTCGACCAGCGGCCGTAATTCATCTGACGCCGGTGACGAGCAGATTGAGGAAGTTGTCCGGATCGTTGTAATCGGCCAGCCAGCCCGCACGGCCAACCTGCACGTCACCGCGCTGCAGCTGGTCGTAGTGAACCTTGGTTTCCGAGTTGACGAGCTGAACGTTGACACCGAGCGGCTTCCACATGGCGGCGATCGCGACGGCGATGCGCTTGTGGTTGTCGTTGGTGTTGTATTTCAGTTCCAGCGACAGCGGCTTGTCGGGGCCGAAACCGGCATCCTTCAGCAGCTTCTTGGCTTCCTCGACCTTCTGCTTGTAGGGCTCGTCCTTCCACGAGACATAGGCCGGCTCGCCATAGTTCGCAGTGCCCGGCGGAACCCAGGAATAGGCCGGCAGTTCGCCGGTGCCGAGGATCTGCGGACCGATGACTTCGCGGTTGATCGCCATGGAGAGAGCCTGGCGAACGCGCTTGTCTGCCGTCGGGCCCTTCTGCGAGTTGATGACGTAGTAGTAGAGGCCCGAGAAGGGCGTCACATGCGCCTGACCGGGAAGGTTCTTCTTCATCCAGTCATACTGGTCGGTGGGGAAGTCGGTGAGGATGTCGAACTCGCCGGCGCGGTAGCGCTTCAGCGCGGCCTGCTGGTCTTCGAGAACGAAGAACTTCACGCCGTCGATCCTCACATCCTTGGCGTCCCAATACTGGTCGTTCTTCGCCGTCAGAACGTGCGAGCCCGGCACCCATTCGACCGGCTTGTAAGGACCGTTGGTGACGATATTGCCGATCTTCACCCAGTCGGCGCCCTTGGCTTCCACCACATGCTTGGGCAGCGGATAGGCGGTATAGTGCATCAGGGCGTTGATGAAATACGGGGTCGGGTTTTCAAGGGTGATTTCGAGCGTCTTGTCGTCGATCGCCTTGACGCCGAGCTGGTTGAGATCGGTGATCTCGCCCTTGTTGATCTTTTCCGCGTTCTTGATGGTGAACTGCAGATAGGCGTAGTCGGCAGCGTTCTTCGGATCGACGAGACGCTGGAAGGCGAAGACGAAATCGCCCGCCGTTACCGGCTGGCCATCGGACCACTTGATGCCGTCGCGAAGCTTGAACGTGTAGACCTTGCCGTCGGGCGAGATCGTCCAGCTTTCGGCCTGGCCGGGGATCGGATTATCCTTGGCATCTTCCGTCACCAGACCTTCGAAAATGTCACCGGCGATGCGGTTCTCCCAGTCGCCCGACATCTTCTGTGGATCGAGCGACTGCGGGTCGCCGCCATTCTGGATGTTGAGCGTCGCAGCCTCTGCGGAATAGAGGGTGGAACAGGCAAGCAAGGTGCCAACCAGTGCTGTTGCCAGGAATTTCTTATGGAAGTGATACATGGGATATCCCCACCTTTCTGCGGCTTTTTCAGCCATTTTTAGTCATGCTCACGTTTTCCGCGTCGCGGAAGGGCGGCACACTAGTGGCGAGATTCCGGAATGTAACCCCCCGGTTTATGGGGTTTTAGGGGCTTTGGCGGTTGAAAACCGGGGGTATGAATTGGATCGCAAGCTATTCAAATTGCGCCACGAAGGTCGTCAGCGGGTGTCATCGATACGGATGAGCCGCTGCGTCATGTCGCCGCGCGCCATGGGGCGAACCGACGACGAAGCGGGCGAAACGGAGGCTTGGCCGAGCCCAATCTCGGCCGTATCTTACTGGCGGTAGCGACGGAAAAATGCCGGGTTAGACTGCCGGTTCCCAGAAGGGCGGATGGCCGATCGAAGCGATAAGCGCCTTCGAGAAAGCCTGAACCTTGGCGCTTGGGCGCGGCAGGGCGCGCAGCAGATAAATGCCGGCAGGATCGTCGTTCCAGCGATCGAGGCCCGGCAGCAGGGCTCGCAACCTGCGTCCCGGATGGCGGGGCCGACGACCCATGTGGACAGGAAGGCGATGCCCATTCCAGCTTCTGCCGCGCCGCGCAAGGCCTCGAAATCGTCGGAGCGGAATGTCACCTCACCATGGCCGGCTTCTCCGGCGGGTGTGCCAAGCACATCTGACCATCCAAGAAGATCGGCACCATGGAGCTTGTCCAGCAGCCGATGCCCAGAGAGATCGTCGATGCTTCGAGGCACGCCGGTCCTGTCCAGATAGGACGGGCTTGCAACCAGAAGGCGGCGCATCGGCGCAAGTCGGGTTCCGATCAATGTACTGTTCGGCAGAACCCCCATGCGGATGACGAGATCGAGCCGTTCCTGCACCGGATCGGCCAGCCGTTCCGTCAACTCCAGCTCAATCCTGAGGTCCGGATGCTCGGCCTGCAATGCTGCCGCGACAGGGAGGAGATAACGTTTGCCGAAAGTCGGAGAGCAGGCGATCCGAAGCGTGCCTGATACAGAACCGCCGAAGGCTGCAACTTCGGCGTGAGTGTCGGCGATGTCGTCAAGCAGCCTGAGCGCACGTTCATGCAATTTCTCGCCGGCATCGGTCAGGGTCAGCGCTCGCGTCGAGCGGATGAGAAGGGCCACACCGAGATCCTGCTCAAGCGTATCGATCTGCCTGACGACGGCAGACGGGGTGACGGCGCGTTTGCGGGCCGCTCCCGAGAAGCTTCCCGCCTGCACCACATCCACGAAGGTTGAGAGGAATTCTGCTTTCATCTTTGCATTCCGCGCAAAGCCGTTTCGACGAGATTCCGGCTTATCCCGCGCCTCCCTTCGGTGCAATTTATTACTCGTGAACTACGGCAGAAGCCGCAGGATTTGGACAAATCTCCTGTCTGTCGCACAAAAACACGCAGCATTTTTTCAAACGCACCACGCAGGCGAGTTGCGACTGACCAACAGCAACGGACCAAGACCAGGGACCAAGACCAAGGGATAGGGTCGAGACCCATCCGTATAATTGAGGCCATGCCTGCGGGATGCGACCTTCACCCCGGAGCAGAGAGCTATCTGCCCGAACCGATCACCATCAGAGCGCCACGAACGGTGCCGTCGAACCTACCGCGATTGCGGTGGCGAAATCAGACCGAAAGGAAAAGACAATGAAAGTTCTCACCGACAAGCTGCTTTCCAAATCCGCTTACTCGCACGAGATCGACGTTCCGCTCGACCAGATCGATATCGCCGATTGGCTGTTCAACCTGCCGGAAGCCGAATATCTGCGCTGCTGCGAGCCCGATCACATTGCCTGCGGCTCGACCTTCACCGATGATGGCCGCCGGATGTCCATCAATGTCGAGAAGATCGGCACGGCCCTGGTGGTTCAGCACTATGTGGCAGACGAGGCAACGCCGTCCTATTGCCGGATGAACTCGATCTCCGACGTCTTCACGCCGACCGGCGAGCGCACGCAGGTCAACGTCATCTGGGAACTGATCGCGGAATCGATCGATGGCAACCGTACCCGCTATACGAACCAGGTAACGTGCCACCCGACCGACGCCTTCATGGCCTTCATCGAAAAGCATGGCCAGTCGTTTGAAGATGCGGCAAAGGCCCGGCAGGCTGCCGGTGGCGATCACAATCATCGCGAAACGCCGAAATTCGCCGAGAGCATTGCCCGCAAGGCGCTTGCCAAGGCAGCAACCAAGGTTGCGGCAGAGTAAGCTCGATCGACTGACATTGGTTCGACAAGGCGCCTCAACTGCGCCTTGTCGAAACCGTTATGTGGGGCTGATACGTCATTATTATGGAGGTGAGGGTGAGCGCTTACAAGAATTACGCCGTGCAATATGGTCGACCGGTCGATGACGCGATCGAGGATAGATATGGCGAGACTGATGGCCTTGTCCGGCAGGATAATGCCGTCATCGATCACATGCTGATGCACAGAACCATCCGCCGCTACACGTCAGATCCCGTCGCTGAAGGCGATTTCAGAACCGCCATCGCCGCGGCGCAGTCGGCCGCCACATCCTCCAACCTGCAGAGCTGGAGCGTCGTCCGGATCTCGGATCCGGCTCACAAGCGCGAGGTCAATCAGCTTTGTGGCAATCAGCGACAGATCGAAGATGCACCGCTGATGCTGGTCTGGCTTGCCGACCAGAGCCGCAATTATGCGATCGGCGAGGCCTATGACACGCCGCGCGAAGCTTTCGACTATTTCGAGACCATGATGCTGGGCACGATCGATGCCTGCATCGCCGCGCAGAATGCGGCGCTTGCCTTCGAGGCGCTGGGATACGGAACCTGCTTCATTGGCGCCGTGCGCAACAATGCGGAGGCGCTGTCGACTCTGCTCCAGCTTCCCGAACGCTGCGTGCCCGTGACCGGCCTTGTCGTCGGCCGCCCGCATCCCGCACATGACACGGATATCAAGCCGCGTCTGAGCCAGGGCATCGTTGTCCATCACGAGGTCTACCGGGTAGCGGCGGGAGAGGAAATCTCGGCCTATGATCGCATCATGAGCCGCTTCCAGGAAAAGCAGGGAATGGCTGCGCATGGCTGGTCATCGGCCGTCGCCGCCCGGCTCGGTACAAGAAGTGCGCTGCACGGGCGGGACCGTTACATGGACTATCTGCGTGCCGCGGCAATGGGATATCGCTAAGGCAAGACAGCCTCTCAAGACGGCGGCCTCGGCTGCACACCTCTGATCCGTGAGACCGCCGAAATGTCCATCGAGCTGGAATACCAGTTTCTTGTCGGCCTGCTGATGGCCGTTCTCGTGCTGGCGCTGGCAGCCCGCCGTCTTCACCTGCCGTCGGCGGCGGCGCTGATAGGCGGCGGAATAGCGCTGGCCTTCATCCCGGGCATTCCGGTGGTCGCCATGGACCCCGATATCGTGATGGTCGTCTTCATGCCGCCGCTGCTTTTCAGCAGCGCCTACCAGACCGTCTGGCTCGATTTCAAACAGTATTTCGCGGCGATCTCATCGCTTGCCGTTGGTGCGGTTGCCTTTACCACGCTTGCGGTTGGCTGCGTTGTCCACGGGCTGCGACCCGATATCCCCTGGTCTGCCGCCTTTGCTCTTGGAGCGATCGTCTCGCCGCCCGACGCCGTGGCGGCGAAGGCCGTTCTGGAAAAGCTGCGGCTTCCGAACCGGGTCATGACCGTGCTGGCGGGCGAGAGCCTGGTCAATGACGCGAGCGGCCTCGTGCTTTTCCATTTTGCCGTTGCCGCCGCTCTCGGGGGCAAATTCGACGTGCCAACTGCAATCGGAAACTTTTTCGTTGTTTCGATTGGCGGGATCATGGTCGGCTTCTGTCTCGGCTGGATAGCGCTGCGTCTCCTGCGCCGCTTCGGCAATAGCGAACTCATCGTCACCGGCACGCTGCTTCTGGCCGCCGTCTCCTACATGGCCTCTGATCAGCTCGGGCTTTCGGGCGTTCTCGCCACGGTGACGACCGGCCTGATGCTCGGCTGGCAGCAGCACGAGATCTTCTCGGCCCTCACCCGCATCCGCGCGCAGGCCTTCTGGCGCATCCTCGTCTTTCTGCTCCAGTCGCTTCTCTTCGTCCTGATCGGCCTCTCGTTGCGCCAGGCGCTCAATCACTTCGAAAGCGTCGGCGACGGGATCCAGACACTCGCGCTTCCTGTCATGGCCGTCGTCGTGACGGTCATTGGAACACGGTTCGCCTGGCTGGCAGGATCGGATCTCGTCTGGACGCTGTTGTCCCATGCGGGCATTCACCCAAGACATATTCCCTCCCTCCCGATGACCGTCATCGTCAGCTGGGCGGGCATGAGGGGCGCGGTCACTCTTGCTGCGGCCTTGTCGCTGCCGGTCGATTTTCCCGGGAGGGATCTGATCCTGGCCTCTGCCTTCGGTGTGATCCTTGTCACGGTCCTTGTTCAGGGATCGACATTGCCCTTGCTCGTCGGACTGTTTCCTTCCCTTGCGCCAAAACCGATACGCAAGTCGCGCGTGACGAGGCTGCGGTGCGCAGCAAAATAGCGAGGATCCAGCATGAGGCGCTGCGTGAGCGGAACGGTTCCGGCGATGCACGCCGCGATTACATCGGCGTCGCGACAGGTGCGGATTTCGACGCGGCAGCGGAAGATCGCCGTCCGCTATCTGCGGAGCATCTCGATGCGACCATCTTCGCGATACGCGCCGGTCGCGCTGAAATTCTCAGAATGTACAGGGCAGGGCATGTTTCGGATGCGATCATGAGGAAGATCGAGCAGGATCTCGACATTCAGGAGATCGTCGCCGAGAGGCGCCGGGATGAGCGGGTGCCATAAAAAAGCCGGCCCCGCCGGATCTGCGGCAGGGACCGGCACACATTCTTTTCCGTAAGTGATTGGTTACTTAATCGCCGGGGCGTGCGAACCGGGCGCCGTTATTGTGGAAACCGCTCTGCCAGTGTGGACAGGGTGAACTCGCGGTTCGGAGCGCGATCGGCGGGCTGTGACGCGTATGCGGCGCCGACCGGATTGATCATCATTTCTGACACGCCAAGATCCGCCGCAAGCCCGGCAATGCCTTTTGCTGCAGTGTCCGGAGAACCGATGATCCATGACCGGCGAAACATGGCGACGAGCCTTTCGTGGCGCGGCGCAAACTCCATGCCGTCTGCCTCCTCGACCAGCATCTGCGGCTGAACCGGCTCGCCGGAGCGGAAGGCCGACATGAAAAACAGCTGCGGGCGGGCAAGCCTCTCGGCCTCCTCATCGGTCTCGCCGATCACGACGATCGCCGAAACCAGAACCTTCGGCTCGGCAAGGTATGCGCTTGGCCGGAACCGCTCCCGGTACAGGGCAATGGCCTCCTTCGCACCTTCTGCACGGATGTGATAGCCGAAGGCGTAAGGCAGCCCCAGTTCGGCCGCCAGCTGGGCCGAGTACCATGATGTCCCGAGGATCCAGGGTGAGGGGGCCGTTTTCGCGTTCGGTACTGCCCTGATTGTGAATTCACGCTCGTCCTGTGAAACGGTCAGGCCTTCGGGCCGGTTGAGGGCAAGCAGATTGGTGAGGTCCGCCAGCATTGCCTCATCGGTCTTCATTTCTGCCCCGCCCCGCAAAAGCGAACTGGTCGCCCAGTCGGCACCGGTGGAGCGGCCGATGCCGAGATCGACACGGCCGGGATAGCAGGCCTCAACCAGTCCCATCTGTTCGGCGACGAGCAGCGGCGGATAATGCGCCAGAAGCACGCAGCCGCCGATGCGGATACGGCTCGTATGGGCGCCGATCACAGGCGCAAACGATGCCGTATGGCTGGCTGCGACCGCCGCGACGTTATGATGTTCCGCCAGCCAGTAACGATGATAGCCAAGTCTTTCACCAAGCTTTGCCAACTCGATCATCGAGTGGAAGCATTCTGTGCTCGACTGGTTCGAGCGGATCGGCCCGATATCGAGAATGGAAAGGGTCAGCTTCTCACTCATTTCCGTCAGCTCACGATCCGGTCGGCGATCTGGTGAAAGGCGCGTATCTTGTCCTCGATATCGAAGCACATCGTCGTCAGCATGACTTCGTCCGCGTCGTATGCGGCCGCGCGCTCGGCGATTTCCGCGATGGCATCGTCAATGAGGCCGATGATCTCGCGATTGGCGATCCGGGCGAGGTAAGCCTTCTGACTGGGTGAGAACTCGATACGGTCCAGCGTCTCGGGTGAGGGCACTGCCTTCGGATAGGTGCCGCTGTCGCGCATCAGCCTGAAATAGTCGGATGCCTTTTTCAATTCCTCAAGTTTCGCCGGTGTATCTGCACCGACGAATTCAGGGCGATCAGCACGCGGGGCTCAGGGAACTCGGCCGACGGGCGGAAGTGGCGGCGATACTGGCTGACCGCCTCGCGCGTGGCTGCCGGATTGATGAACAGAGCGATCGCAAGGCCCATTCCCTTCTCGGCCGCCATGCGCCCGCTCTCGGGATGAGAGCCAGCGGACAGCAGCCACAGCGATGGCACGCCACTCACCCTGGGTGTCGCGACAACCCTCTGGTGGTCGTCATGAAGGAAGAGTTCGAGCTGGTTGACCTGCTGCGGGAAATCGACGTCCTGCGGCGGGTTCAGAAGCATTGTCGAATGGGGATCTCCACCACTGGCACGGCCGATGCCGCAATCCACACGGCCGGGAAACAGCGCTTCGAGAACCCGGAAGTTCTCCGCCACCTTGTATGCCGAATGGTTCGGCAACATCACGCCGCCTGATCCCAGCCGGATGCGATCAGTCTTGGAGCCTATGGCCGCAAGCAGAACTTCGGGCGAGGAGCCTTGCAGGATGCTCATATTGTGATGCTCCGAGAGCCAAAGCCGCTCGTAGCCAAGGTAATCGGCCTCCCGTGCCAGCCAGACTGTATTCTGGATGGCATCGGCCGCCGAGCCGTTTTCCGAAAGGGTCGATTGTTCGAGAATGGAGACTTTCACCGCTGCTCCTTCGTTGAAAAAGTGGCGACGCTGTTCCGCAGAGCCGAGGTTATGCCGATGGCGGCAGAACGGCCGCGGGTCTCCGGATGAACCTCGCCGGCGGACAGGATCGCGAGCTGAGATATGCGTGTCCCTGCGGGCGCAGATGGCCCATCGCGTGACGACCGGAAAATAAAGGAAACAATCGGAGGTGGCAGCTATACGAGGGTGTAGGCCCTCCTGTCCCTTTGGAACGCCGGGATAAACCAAAGTGCCATGATTGCCATGGGCGCCATGACCGCCATGACCGCCATGGGAGGCTTGAACGGGAGTGACGGGAATGGGAAGGCAAGTTCTGCGCCTGTTGCGCGGGCCGTTGATGAGGCCACAGGCAGATTATGCCGGCTCAGGGCCGTTTGCCATATCCCAGAAGCTCGGCAACACGGACGAGATCTGCCAGCGATCGGACATCCATCTTGCGCATGACATTGCCGCGATGGAGCTTCACCGTGACTTCCGTTATTCCCATCTGGAAGGCGATCTGCTTGTTCATCAGGCCCTGAACCACAAGCTGCATCACTTCCTGCTCGCGCGGTGTCAGGCTGTCGTAAAGCGATGCTGCCTCCTCGCTTGCCGTATCGTCCTTGCGGATCTCGGCACTGCGCGCCAGTGCGACGTCCACGGCCGCCAGCAGTTCTGTGTCGCCAAAGGGCTTGGTCAGGAAGTCGGAAGCACCAGCTTTCATAGCTTTGACCGTCATCGGGATATCGCCATAACCGGTCATGAAGATGATCGGCATCCTGTTACCCCGGGCGTTGAGATGTTCCTGCAGTTCCAGCCCGTTCAGATCGGGCAGTCGTACATCCAGCAGAATACATCCGGGTCCCGGCCGGGCGGCCTCGAGGAAGGCCGCCGTGTCGCCAACGCGACGGCCTCGATCGACATCGAGCGGAAAAGGTCGACGAGCGATTCCTGCATGGAAGCGTCATCGTCGATGATATAGACGACCGGCGCTGCCGGTTGGGGGGGCTTGCGGGATGCGATCATGAGGATAATCTTTCAATCGTCCTGCAAACCCGTGTCAAGCGCGCCGGCCGTCTTCATGCCGCTTCGGAGCGGACAATCTTCACCGGCACGCCCTTATAGGCAGGCGTCCCCGATTTATGATCGTAATGGCTGAGCGCTACGATCGCGTTCATCTCGGGATAGTAGCCGCCGACGGAGCCTTGCGGAAGGTCGTAGGCAACTGCGGTATAGCCGCGAACTGACCGTTCCGGTCCATTTTCAGTCACGGCGTGAACATCGATCCGGTCGCCTTCCTTCAGGCCGCGCGAGGCAAGATCTTTGGCGCTGATGAAGATGACGTCACGCCGCCCGAAAACGCCGCGATAGCGATCATCGAGACCGTAGACCGTCGTGTTATACTGGTCATGACTGCGCATCGTTGCGAGCACGAGCGTTTCCGGATCCTTCAGGCGCGGATCCTCGTCGAGCCCGCAGGCGACCAGGAAATTGGCCTTGCCGGTCGCCGTCCGCCATTCGCGGTGAGAGGCCGGGACATTCAGCCGGAAGCCGCCGCGCACGCGCACGCGCCTATTGAAGTTCTCGAAATCCGGAAAGACGATCTCGATCCTCTCGCGGATCCGGTCGTAGTTCTCGACAAGGCCAAGCCAGTCAATTCCATATTTGGAGCCAAGCGTTGCGTAGGCAATGCCGGCGAGAATGGCCGGCTCCGACTTCAGGAACGGGCTCGGCGGGTTGAGGAAGCCGCGCGAGGCGTGAACCATGGACATGGAATCCTCCACCGTGACCGATTGCGGTCCCGACGCCTGCGTGTCGAGATCGGTCCGGCCGAGGCAGGGCAGAACGATGCAGGTTTTTCCCGTCAACAGGTGCGAGCGATTGAGCTTGGTCGAGATGTGAACCGCAAGCTCAAGCTTACGCATGCCCGCAAAGGTGATTGTCGGATCGGACATGGCAACAGCCAGATTACCGCCGAGGCAGATCAGCGCCTTGGAACGGCCTTCGGCGATGGCTTCGATTGCCTCGATCGCATTGTGGCCTTTTTCGCCTGTCGGCCGGAAGCCGAAGGCGCGTTCCATGCCGTCGAGAAGCGCCGCATTGGGGATCTCGGTGATGCCGACCGTGCGATCGCCCTGCACATTGGAATGGCCGCGAACCGGGCAGATGCCGGCGCCCTCGCGTCCCAGATTGCCGCGAAGCAGGAGGAGATTGGTGGCCTGCTGCACATTATGGGTGCCGTTGGCGTGCTGGGTCAGACCCATGCCGTAGCATAAATGACATTCCTGGCTTTCAGATAGACATCGACCGCGCTTTCGATCGATGCGCGCGACAGGCCGGAATAGTGGAGGATATCGTCCCAGCTGGTCGCTTCGACATCCCGGCGCAGCTCGTCTATGCCAAGCGTGTGTTCGGCGATGAAGGCCCGGTCGAGGACGCCCGGACCACCAGAGGCAAGGTCGGCGGCATCGCGCTCGAAGATCGATTTCATCATGCCCTTGAGCGCCGCGAGATCGCCGCCGGTGCGGACCTGATGATAGGCCGAGGCGATCTCGGTCGACGAGAAGGTCGCCATTTCGATCGGATCCTGCGGTGCCGCGAATTTTTCCAGCGCCCGCTCCTTGAAGGGGTTGAAGACCACGATCGGCGTGCCTCGACGCGAGGCTTCATGCAGCGTCGTCATCATGCGTGGGTGGTTGGTGCCGGGGTTGTGCCCGAAGCTGAAGATCGCATCGCAATGATCGAAGTCTTCAAGCGTTACCGTGCCCTTGCCGACGCCGATCGATTCCGGCAGGCCGACGCTTGTTGCCTCGTGGCACATGTTCGAGCAGTCCGGAAAGTTGTTGGTCCCGAATGCGCGCACGAAGGCCTGATAGAGGAAGGCGGATTCGTTGGACGCGCGGCCGGACGTGTAGAATTCCGCCTGATGCGGGCTTTCAAGTGCGTTGAGTTGCTTGCCGATCAGCACGAAGGCCTCTTCCCACTCGATCGGCCTGTAGCGGTCGCTCGCAGCGTCATAGATCATCGGGTGGGTGAGGCGGCCCTGATTTTCGAGTTCGTGATCGGTCCATGTCCAGAGTTCGGAAACCGTGTGGCTGGCGAAGAAATCCGGGCTGACGCGTTGGCGGTTGATTCCCAGGTGATGGCCTTGGCGCCGTTTTCGCAGAATTCGAAAGACGAGGTGTGCTTGGGGTCGGGCCATGCGCAGCCGGGACAATCGAAGCCCTCCGGCTGGTTCGCCTTCAAC
Organism: Shinella sp. UYSO24; assembly: GCA_902167985.1. Taxonomy (GTDB): domain Bacteria; phylum Pseudomonadota; class Alphaproteobacteria; order Rhizobiales; family Rhizobiaceae; genus Neorhizobium. Next base: position 15,512 of record CABHNZ010000032.1, on the reverse strand, counting down.
AGCGTCGCCGTTCCCTGCGCTACGACCTGCTGTCTCGCCAGAGTTTCGGCGACAGCCTTCAGTGCCCCCCATCCGCCTGCCGGTTCGTTATATGCCTTGATGCCTTCGGGACGTTTCTTCGTCATCGCGGTCTCCACTGTTTATGAGCAGACAGCCTAACAGCGACGGAGAGCCTCCGGATCTATACACAAGCATAGGTCGATATTCGGTCGCAGCGAGGCCTGCCGGAAGCTGCCTTGGAGATGACGCACAGGCGAGATGACAGACCATTGGATGGGGTGGATCAGCCACTCGTATAGATCCGATACATATCCGTATGATTTCAAGTGAAAGGCGAGGGGCCTAGTTTTTCCTGACCGCTGACAGAGCGGTGTCACACGAGCCGGATCCCGAGCAGGGGCCGCTCGTCTGAGACACGGACAAGAGGAAAGAGTTCATGAGCCGCCGTTCTATATTTGCCGTCGCCGCAACCTTCTCATTCGCTGCATTTGCCAGCGTTGGCACTGCATTCGCAGCCGAGCACGTCGAGGCCGGACGTCTTGATTGCGATGTCTCCGCAGGTCTGGGTGTTATCGTCGGCTCGCAGCAGGAAATGAGCTGCATCTTCACCCCGAGCGATGGCGCCGAAAAGGAAGCCTACAAGGGCAAGATCACCGAGTTCGGCCTCGATCTTGGCGAGATCAAGCAGGCCAAGCTTGCCTGGCTGGTCTTTGCGCCGGCCTCTCGCGAAAAGGCTGCCCTTTCGGGTACCTATACGGGCGTGTCGGCCGATGCCGCACTCGGGGTCGGCCTCGGCGCCAAGGTGCTGGGCGGCGGCCTGCATGGAACAATCGCATTGCAGCCGATCGCTCTGCAGGCCGAAGAGGGCGTCAACATCGCAGCCGGTATCACGTCTCTGACGCTGCATGCCGTGAACTGACCGGCATCGGGCGTGCGGTGACACAGGGCCGGTCGGTTCAAGGCTCACGGCTGATCTGCAGTTACCTGGCTGTCGCTTTCCGGCTTTTGGTCTCGCCTTGAGGCGCCGGGCGGCGCGATTGCCGACCCTGCACGAGTGTTCCACTTCGTCACCTATACGAAGGTTCAGGCCATCCGATACTTCAATCGGATACTCACGGCACACGGATTTTCGTAGCTTCACTCAGGTTTTCCGCTGGGGCGGCAAACAACCTTCCAACTGGAGAGAGTCATGAGCAAACCATTGCTGGCTACCCGGCGCCTGGCACCGCTTGCCACACCGACCGACCTCGGAGCTATCGCACGGCAGGAGATTTCGGCATCGCTGACCACGCTTCTGGCCGATGTCTTTGCGCTCTATCTGAAGACCAAGAATTTCCATTGGCACATGTCCGGCCGCAATTTCCGCGACTATCACCTGCTGCTCGATGAACAGGCTTCGCAGATCCTGGATATGACGGATGTCATTGCAGAGCGTGCCCGCAAGCTTGGCGGAACGACGCTGCGCTCGCTGGGGCATGCCACGCGACTTCAGCGCCTGTCGGACAATGATGCCGATTTCGTCACGCCCGACGACATGATTGCCGAATTGCGCGACGACAATGAGCAACTGGTGAGCATCCTGCGGGCATTGCATGGCACGACCTCCGAGCATAACGACGTTGCAACGACGAGCCTGATCGAAAACTGGATCGACGAGACCGAAGGACGGGTGTGGTTCCTGTTCGAAACATCGCGCGATGTGTGATCGGGATCGGCAGGAGAAACCAATGACCAACCAGACGCTTCCCATCAATCGCCGCGGCATCCTGATCTCCGGCGCCGTCACGGCTGCCGCAATGGCACTGCCTCTCCCCTCTGTCGCCGAAGCTGCGACGAAGAAAACCAAGCAAGAAGGAAACGGAACCATGAGCTATGTAACCACCAAAGACGGTGTGCAGATTTTCTACAAGGACTGGGGTCCGAAGGATGCGCAGCCGATCCATTTCCATCACGGCTGGCCGCTGTCGTCGGACGACTGGGATACGCAAATGCTGTTCTTCCTCGCGAATGGCTTTCGTGTCGTAGCCCATGATCGCCGTGGCCATGGTCGCTCGCAACAGGTCAGCAATGGCCACGACATGGATCATTATGCCGCCGACGCCAATGCCGTGGCTGAGCACCTGAACCTGAAGAATGCCATCCATATCGGCCATTCGACGGGCGGTGGCGAAGTTGCCCGCTATGTGGCGAGATATGGCCAGCCGCAGGCCGCGTCGCCAAGGCGATCCTCGTTTCCGCCGTTCCGCCGCTGATGGTCAAGACGGCCTCCAATCCCGGCGGCACGCCGATGGAAGTCTTCGACGGCTTCCGCTCGGCTCTTGCCGCCAACCGCGCCCAGTTCTTCCTCGATGTCGCATCCGGACCGTTCTACGGGTTCAACCGCCCGGACGCGAAGGTCTATCCGGGTGTCATCGACAATTGGTGGCGTCAGGGCATGATGGGCGCCGCAAATGCCCATTATGAGGGGATCAAGGCCTTCTCCGAAACCGATCAGACCGAGGATCTGAAAGCGATCACCGTGCCCACACTCGTGACCCAGGGCGACGACGATCAGGTCGTGCCGTACAAGGATGCGGCCGAACTCCAGATCAAGCTGCTGAAAAACGGCACGCTGAAGATTTACAAGGGTTATCCGCACGGGATGCTGACGACCCATGCGGACGTCATCAACCCGGACCTCCTTGCGTTCATCAAGGCTTGATTTGCGACCGTCGGCCCTCGGTCGGCGGTGCCAGACAAGCTGCTGAAATGCCGATACTTGGTTCCGGTTGCGGGGTTGGCTTACGGTCAGCCTCGCAGCCGGAACCATCGCGGGCTTGATGCAGGACGACTGCATCTGTCCCCGTCGTCTTCCGCGTTATCGACCGGCTGCTGCACGGGTTGATATCGTCGCCACTGAATTTCCAGCACAAGATTTCTCGCCTCATGACCGGCCAAGGAGGGCATAATGAACCGCGATCTCACCATGCCCGAAATCCTGACCGATCCCCTGATCGGCCTGATGCGCAAAGCCGATGGCATAGCGTCGAGCGATTTCTCCGATCTGCTCCATGCAGTCGCGGAGAGGCTCAAGGCGCAATACAAGGGAACGCCGACCGGAACCTCGCTATCTGTCTCTATTGACCAATTGCTGCATGCTCCGGTCCGCACCCTGCACGAAAGGCAAACCGGTCAGGGCAACCCTGATACCGCAGCAACGGCGGCACTTTGTCATAAGCGCCCCCCGTCCGCGCACGCCGTCGGTAATCCCGCCGACGTGACGGCAATCCTCGGTCAACTGGCAAGCATTCCTGTCGCAAGATCGACGAATGCGCGCAATCGCGCCGATCGCCTGACATCCCGGTGATAGCCCATCCAGATTTCCCGCGATGGCGGATCCTCGCCAAGATCGAGACGTCTGAGTTTCTGCTGCTGGTCGCCAACGGGGCGCGGCAGGACTGCGATACCGATACCGGCGCAACTCATCTGGGCCTGAACGTTCCGATTGTTCGACTTCAACGCCACCCTCGCGCCCGGAAGCTTCTGCTTCAGCCAGTCGATATCGGGAAAGGCGCCAAGCGAGGTGTCCATCGTGACAAGCGTGAACCCATCCCCATCGCCTCGGGTGGGCGCGTCGACGTCGCGGGCTATGTAGACACCATAGGGCATATCGATAAGGCGGCGCTGGACGATATCCGCCTCGACGAATGGATGGATGCGGAAGGCGACATCTGCCTCCCGTTGCGCCAGGCTGAACAGGCGGGTGCCGGTCAGAACCTCGATATCGACGTCGGGATGCGCCCTTGAAAACCTTGCCATGACCGCCGGCAGGACCCAGGCTCCGAACCAGTCGGGCAAGGATATGCGCAGAGTACCTTCAAGCTTCTGCTCATCGCCCGACAAGCGGCGTTCCATTGCCAGCGCTGCCTCTTCCATATGCTCGGCCATGGTCAGCACCGCTGCCCCGTCATCGGTAAGCACATATCCATCGGCGGTGCGCTGAAAGAGCACTTGTCCCGTCGCTTCCTCAAGCGCCTGCAATCGTCGACTGACTGTCGGATGGCTGATTTTCAGAAGGCGTCCGGCGCCACCCAGCGTCCCGCTTCGCGCAATCGCCAGAAAAATACGAACGTCACTCCAGTCCATGCCCGCCCCGTTCAAAACTGCACCGTGACTGTGCAACATCATCGATTGATGAACAATATTGTTGGGAAGATAACCATTGTCATTCTTCCTCGAAAGGAGGTCAGAGATGACTTTCACCACTCCGTCGGCGATTGCCGCACCAAGAATGACGACACCGTTGACCTTTGCGATGGCGCTGGCCACAGGCGTTGCCGTCGCGAATATCTACTATAATCAACCCATGCTGAAAATCATGGCGCACGAATTGCCCGGTGCCGCAGGCATCATCTCGCCCATCACCCAGCTTGGTTACGCCGCGGGCCTGTTTCTTCTGGTCCCACTCGGCGATATCGTTGAACGCAAGCGCCTGATCGTCGCACAGTTTGCGGTTCTGGCACTCGCGCTCCTCGCGCTGGCCTTCGCATCGACCACGGCGACGGTTCTGATCGCCTCGGTGTTTGTCGGCTTCACCGCCACGGTGGCGCAACAGATCATTCCCTTCGCAGCGCATCTGGCTTCGCCCGAACGGCGTGGCGCAACGGTGGGCACGTTGATGTCTGGCCTGCTTGGCGGTGTTTTGTTGAGCCGAACGGTCGCCGGCTACGTTGGTGGCGGGCTCGGCTGGCGCGAGATGTACATGATCGCCGCGCCGGTCGCCGTGATTGCCGCGATCGGCATGTGGGCAGTGCTGCCGTCTGCAGCACCCGCAAGCCAGCTTCGCTACCCGGCACTGCTGGCATCGATCCGCACGCTTTGGCGCGAATTGCCGCAACTGCGCCGCGCAGCCGTCACCCAGGCCCTTCTTTTCGCGGGTTTCTCGGCTTTCTGGACCGTTCTGCCGTTTCGGCTCGCTGAGCCACAATTCGGAATGGGGGCAGGCACTGCCGGGCTGTTCGGCATTGTCGGAGCAGTCGGTGTGATCGCAGCACCGTTTGCCGGCAAGATCTCGGATAGACGCGGCCCGGCCATCGTCGTCAAGCTCGGAGCCATAATCAGTCTATTGTCCTGGGTGCTGTTCGCCGCCTCTCCGACCATCACTGCGCTCGTCATCGGCGTCATAACCCTCGACTTCGGCATGCAGTCGGCCATGGTATCCAACCAATCGATCGTCTACTCGCTGCGCCTGAAGCCCGTGCTCGGCTGAATACGGTGTTCATGGGATCCATGTTTCTGGGTGGCGCCGCAGGATCGGCAGTCGGGACCGTGGTCTACAATCACTACGGATGGACAGCCGCAACGCTTGCAGCATGTGTTGCCAGTGCAATTGCCGTTGGTCTTCAGTTGGGCAGGCGGGCCTCCTGAACGACCTGTCGATGCGGCGGGTCTCTCCCCCCGCCGCATCGCGTCTTTGATCGATCACCGTTTCGGATGCCGCAGATATCTTGGCATAGTCATTCTATACCTACGTGTAATTGCGGCTGATGCTGCTTGCCGCGAATGTCATGGCGGATGCTCCCTTTACGAGCATCGAGCAACCGAGCGCCTCGTGCTCGCCATCAGTCATTCACGTGAAGGAGCGCCTTGATGCTGGGTTTCAGCGCATTCGAACTTGCGCGACTGCAATTTGCTTTTACGGTCTCGTTCCATATCATTTTCCCGGCCATCACGATTGGCCTCGCCAGTTATCTGGCGGTTCTGGAAGCCTTATGGCTCATCCGCCGAAATCCGGTCTATGTCGAGCTCTATCACTTCTGGTCGAAGATCTTCGCCGTCAATTTCGGCATGGGCGTCGTCTCGGGTCTCGTCATGGCCTATGAGTTCGGCACCAACTGGAGCGGCTTCTCGCAGTTCGCCGGCGGCGTCACCGGCCCGCTCCTGACTTATGAAGTGCTGACGGCTTTCTTTCTGGAAGCGGGCTTTCTCGGCGTCATGCTCTTCGGCTGGAACAAGGTCGGCCCGGGCCTGCACATGTTTGCCACGGCCATGGTTGCCATCGGCACGCTGATTTCCACCACCTGGATCCTGGCGTCGAACAGCTGGATGCAGACGCCGCAGGGTTTCGAGATCATCAACGGCCGGGTCGTGCCGACCGACTGGCTGGCAGTGATCTTCAATCCGTCCTTCCCCTTCCGCCTGGCGCATATGACGCTGGCCGCCTACCTCTCCACGGCGCTTTTCGTCGGTGCCGCGGGCGCCTGGCATCTGCTTCGTGGCCGCTCCACGCCGGCCGTCCGAAAGATGTTCTCGATGGCGCTGTGGATGCTTCTCTTCGTCGCGCCAATCCAGATGTTCGTCGGCGATGCCCATGGTCTCAACACGCTCGAACACCAGCCCGCCAAGATCGCCGCCGATCGAAGGCCACTGGCAGAACGATCCGAATGCCTCCAGCCTGCCGCTGATCGCCTTCGGCATTCCCGACATGAAGGCGGAGGAGACGAAATACGCGATCGAGATCCCCTATCTCGGCAGCCTGATCCTCACCCATACGCTGCATGGCAAGATCCCGGGCCTGAAGGAATTCGCGCCGCAGGACCGGCCGGATTCGACGATCATCTTCTTCACCTTCCGCATCATGGTCGGCCTTGGTCTTGCCATGCTGCTGCTCGGCCTCTGGGGTGCCTATCTGCGTTGGCGTGGCAAACTCTTCGAAACGCGGCTCTTCATGCTGTTTGCCCTCTGTATGGGGCCGGCCGGGCTGATCGCCGTGCTTGCCGGCTGGATCACCACCGAGGTCGGGCGCCAGCCTGGGTGGTTTACGGTATATTGCGCACGCAGGATGCCGTCTCCAACCACTCGGTTCTCGCCCTCAGCATCACGCTCGTCATGTTCATCGTCATGTATTTCCTGCTCTTCGGCACCGGGATCGGCTTCATGCTCAAGATGGTTGCCCATGGTCCGGACGAGGGCCGGGACGGCGTTCACCCGCACGATGGCGGCCAGATACAGCGTCCTGCAAGGCCTTTTTCCGCCGCTCCCGACACATTCGATACGGCGCCTGCGCGCGAAACCAAGGAGGTTTGAGATGGGTATCGATCTTCCCCTCGTCTGGGCAGTCATCATCGCCTTCGGCGTCATGATGTATGTGGTCATGGATGGCTTCGATCTCGGGATCGGCATCCTCTTTCCCTTCGTGTCCGATCGGCATGAGCGCGACGTCATGGTCAATACCGTGGCCCCGGTCTGGGATGGCAACGAGACATGGCTGGTGCTCGGTGGTGCTGCCATGTTTGCAGCCTTCCCACTGGCCTACGGCTTTCTCCTGAGCGCCCTTTATCTGCCGCTGATGTTCATGCTTGCCGGGCTGATCTGGCGCGGCGTCTCCTTCGAATTCCGCTTCAAGGCTACCGATCGCCACAAGCCCTTCTGGGACAAGGCGTTCGCAGGAGGCTCATATGTCGCGACCTTCTGCCAGGGCGTGGCACTCGGCGCCTTCATCGACGGCTTCAAGCTTGAAGGCACGACATTCACCGGCACGCGCTCGACTGCTTCACCCCGTTCAGCATCTTTACCGGCTTTGCCCTGCTGGTCGCCTATGCGCTTCTCGGCTCGACATGGCTCATCATGAAGACGACCGACGACCTGCAGCGCCGCATGCGCGATCTGGCGCAATGGATCTCGACTGCCCTGCTCGTCGCCATCATCATCGTCAGCATCTGGACGCCGATCATGCACCCGCAGGTGGCGGCACGCTGGCTGCGCTTGCCCAATCTCTTCTTCTTCGCGCCGGTGCCGCTGCTGGTTCTCGGTGTCACCTGGCTTCACCTGCGGGTTCTGCGCAGCCGCGCGGTCCATGCGGCGCCCTTCATCCTGGCGCTGCTGATGATCTTCCTCGGCTATACCGGACTTGCAATCAGCATGTGGCCGATGATCATTCCGCCTTCGATAAGCATCTGGGCGGCCGCGGCTCCGGCTGAAAGCATGGGCTTCACGCTGGTCGGCGCGCTCCTGATCATCCCGGTCATCCTCGTCTACACGACATGGTCCTACTACGTGTTTCGCGGGAAGCTGGCCGTCGGCGAGGGGTATCACTGATGGCGATCAGACATTCCGTTCAAGGGCCGGTCGCGCGGATCGGCTGGATGATTGCCATCTGGTCCATGTCGGTCATCGGTCTCGGCGTCTTTGCCATGATCTTCCGTTTCATCATGTCGCTCGCGGGACTGACGGAATAGTCCCGCCAGTCGCCGTTTCCCAAAAAACCTTGTGAGTGCCGGCTGTGTCTGCAGCGCGCAGGCAATGCGTTTCGCCTCCGGCATTTCCGATTACTTCATCAGGGAGCCTCTCATGGCCAAGAAGGCAGCAGACGTCATTACCGAAATTCTCCACGCCGCTGGCGTGCGCCGCATCTATGGTGTGGTCGGCGACAGCCTGAACGGGCTGACGGAATCCTTGCGTGTCCGCAAGAATATCGAGTGGGTCCACACGAGGCATGAGGAAACCGCCGCCTTTGCTGCCGGTGCCGAAGCGCATCTGACCGGCGAGCTTGCCGTCTGCGCCGGCAGCTGCGGACCGGGCAATCTTCACCTGATCAACGGCCTTTTCGATTGCCATCGCTCTCGCGTTCCCGTGCTGGCCATCGCCGCCCAGATCCCGTCAGCGGAGGTCGGTCGCGGCTATTTTCAGGAAACCCATCCGGACCAGCTTTTCCGCGAATGCAGCCATTTCTGCGAAATGGTCAGCCACCCGGATCAGCTGCCCGGTGTGCTGGAATCGGCGATCCGCGCGGCGATCGGCAAGCGTGGCGTGGCGGTGATCGTCATTCCGGGCGACGTGGCGCTTTCGGAATTCGCCGGCAAGATCTCGCAGCCGGCGGCCTTCGCCTTGCCGCAACCGACCGTCACCCCGCAGCCCAGCGAGATTTCACAGTTCGCCGACATTCTAAACAGCAGCTCCAAGACGACGCTGTTTTGTGGCCGCGGTTGCCAGGCGCCCATGCCGAGTTGCTGAAGCTGGCGGAAAAGCTGAAGGCGCCGATCGTCCATGCGCTTGGCGGCAAGGAATATGTGGAATGGGACAATCCCTATGATGTCGGCATGACCGGTCTCATCGGCTTTTCCTCCGGCTATGCGGCGATGCAGGATTGTGACACGCTCGTCATGCTGGGCACGGACTTTCCCTATCGCCAGTTTTTCCCCGCGCATGCAAAGGTGGTCCAGGTGGATCTGCGGCCGGAAAATCTCGGGCGTCGCGTGCCGCTCGATCTTGCGCTCGTCGGGGACGTCAAATCGACGATCGAGGCTGTTCTTCCGCTCATCGAAGCAAAATCGAGCACGGCCTATCTCGATTATTGCAAGAAGCGTTACGTCAGCGCGCGCCGGGCTGGATGAACTTGCCACCGGCAAGGCCGGCCGCAAGATCCACCCGCAATATCTGGCAAAGCTCGTCAGCGACCATGCGAACGAAGATGCCGTCTTCACCTTCGATGTCGGCACACCGACCATCTGGGCGGCACGCTATCTGAAGATGAACGGTAGGCGCCGGATCATCGGCTCGCTCGCTCACGGCTCCATGGCCAATGCCATGCCGCAGGCGATCGGCGCGCAGTCCGCTATCCCGGCCGCCAGATCATCAGCCTCTCCGGCGATGGCGGGTTTTCCATGCTGATGGGCGATTTCCTGACGCTGGTGCAGCAGGATCTGCCGGTCAAGGTCATCATCTTCAACAACTCCACCCTCGGCTTCGTCGCGATGGAAATGAAGGCGTCAGGCTTCCTTGAAACAGGAACCACGCTGAAGAACCCGAATTTTGCCGACCTCGCCCGATCCGTCGGCGTCCATGCCATCCGGGTCGAGGATCCGGCCGAACTGGAGGATGCCGTCAAGGACATCCTTTCCCATGACGGGCCGGCGCTGCTCGACGTTGTCACCAATAGCCAGGAACTCTCCATGCCGCCGCAAATCAAGGCGGAACAGGTGAAGGGCTTCAGTCTCTGGGCCCTGAAGACGGTGATGAACGGCCGCGGCGACGAGCTGGTCGACCTGACATTGTCCAATTTTCTGGAGCGCTGACATGATCCTCGAAGCAGCACTTGAGCGTCTGGTCAAGATCGGCACACTGACCGTCACCTTCCCGAACGGATCGGTGCGATCCTTCGGGACCGGACGTGAGCCGCATGCATCACTCGCGATCCTCAGTACCCGGGCGCAACGTCGGCTGGCACGAAATCCGGCGCTCGCGCTCGGCGAAGCCTATATGGATGGCGATGTGGAGTTCGGTGATGGAGACCTTTTCGGGACGCTCGATTTCCTCGCCATGAACTCGATGGAGGGCGGAACCCATCCGTTCGACAAGTTGATGGAAAAGGTCCGCTGGCTGCGCCGGGGGCTAGATCAGTTCAATACGATGGGGCGCTCCAGGCGCAATGTCGCGCATCACTATGACCTCGACGATCGCCTCTATTCGGTCATGCTCGATCATGACCGGCAATATTCCTGCGCCTATTTTCCGGATGGCGACGAGACGCTGGAGGATGCCCAACTGAAGAAGAAGATCCATATTGCCTCCAAGCTGATGCTGGATCGGCCGGGTCTTGAGGTTGTGGATATCGGTTGCGGATGGGGCGGAATGGCCCTGTTCCTGGCAAGGGAATATGGCGCGAGGGTCACGGGGCTGACGCTTTCCCAGGAACAGCTTGCCGTTGCCCGTCGGCGGGCCTTCGAGGAGGGCTTGAGCGATCTCGTCTCCTTCGAACTGATCGACTACCGCAACTGGGATCACAAGGTCGACCGGATCGTCTCCGTCGGCATGTTCGAACATGTCGGCATCAATCACTACAAGACCTTTTTCGACAAGGTGAAGTCGCTTCTGCGCGACGGCGGCGTGGCGGTCATCCATGCTATCGGCCGGGCGGATGGGCCGGGCAGCACAAACCCCTGGATCGCCAAATACATCTTCCCCGGTGGCTACTCGCCGGCTGTGTCGGAGGTGATGTCGGTCGTGGAGAAGTCGGGTCTATGGGCAACGGATATCGAAATCCTGCGCCTGCATTATGCCCGGACGCTCGAATTGTGGCGCGAGCGCTTCGACAGACATCGCGCAGCCCTGACGGCGCTCTATGACGAGCGGTTCTGCCGGATGTTCGAATTCTATCTCGTCGGGTCGGAGCTTGCTTTCCGCCGCCTTGGCCATATGAACTGGCAGATCCAGCTGACGAAGGAGATTGCGACCTTGCCTTTGGCTCGGGACTATATGGTTGACGCGGAGCGCGGCGCGCTTGCGAAGATCAGAGCGATAGAAGCAAAAGCCCTGCGCAATGCCGGAGGAAAGCTGGGTCTGAGGTCAAACATGGTGGCTATCGACGACATCTCGCGCTGACGCCAACTGACGCTGCAGGATCTGAAGGCTGGTTCCAGCCCCCGCCCATGCGGCGGCTGAACCGACCACATAGAGGTTCTGTTTGGCGCGTGACACGGCAACATTGATGATGTTCGGCGGGCTCGCCGCCCATTGGCGTGCCCTGTATTGTGTGGCCCTCGGCGCTCCCAGAAGCAGGATCACCGTATCTGCTTCGCGGCCTTGGAACGTGTGGATGGTACCGACACGGTCGCGGCTCCACGCGTCGGATTTTACCCCGAGAGCCCGCAATAGATCGCCTTCTCTATAAAGACGCCTGTGCATTTCCTGCTCAACGATCTTAAACGGCGTGATGATGAACAGGTCTGGATCCGTCACTCCTGCGGCGGCGAGCGCGCCGAGCATCCGAATGACAGCCTCGCCTTCGTCGGGAGACCATTTTGTCTCGGCGTCGCCGTTCATGTCGATCCAGCGCGATGGTCCCAATGCGGAGCCGATAGCGCCCGGTTTCCTCGGCCCCACGGCATGCACCATCTGTCCGGCATAAGCGATGGCGTTGGAAACGTCGAACATCGGGTTCTGGCAGCGTCTGTGAACGAGCAGCGGCAGCCCGACCTCTCGATCACCCATGTCCGTGATGAAGGTGGATTTGAAGCGCGATGCCTGATCCGCAAGGGTTTGCGTCGAGGCCGCAGGGGCGGACCACTCTATCTCGTCAATGTCGAAGAACTTGCAGATCTCGGTATTCAGCTTCTTCGGAAGCGAAACAACAGGCGGGATCTGCAGCGGATCGCCGACAACGACAGAGCGCTTTGCCCGCATGATCGCTCCGACGGCCGCTTGAGGCAGGGATTGGCCTGCCTCGTCAATGAGGAGCCAGCCAATGCTCTCTGGCGGCAGATCCCCGAACATCGTGCGGACAGAGGCGAATGTCGTGGAGATCGTCGGCACGACCATGAAAAGGCTCGACCAGAGATCCGGCAGAAGCTCACGGTGAGCGGCTGACTGGAAGGCACCTGCCACCATTCCCGACATCAGCAGGCCGAGATTGTGTTGCATCCGACTGGCCGAAGCGTCGATGAACGCCTTGTGCACCCGCAATGCCGCGGCGAACAGATCTTCGCGCAAGCGGTGAACGTCATCCGGAAGCCATGGTGCCGTCAAATGCAGAGCCTCATGGTCTCGCTGGAAAAACAGCTCATCAACGATACGATCACCAAGCGGATTTTGCCCGTGCCGCAGCCGCCTCCAATGTCGAGACCTCCTGCTGCTTGCTGGAAAGTTCGCCGCTCAGCTGCTGTAATCGGGATTGAACGCTGCCGTAATCGGCCTCGGCAAGCTCGAGGGCATCCTGTGCAGCCTGCGCCCGCTCGGCCACCTGCTGGAGCGTTGCCGAAAGCTTCTGTTGCGTGGCGCTCCATGTTTTCCAGGCTGCTGTCGCAAACAACCGGGAAAAGAAGCCTGGACGGCCAGCCAGATGGCTACCGAGCAGAAGGCTGGCCTGCTCGACCGGCGATTTCGTCTTCTCCTTATCTTGGATTCGAGAAGCGACAATCTGACGGGCCTTTAAAACGGCTTCATCCAGGCCCGCTCGAAGCCGCTTCAGCTTTTGCAGGTCGGCGGTTGCCACCTGAAGCGCCAGTATGTCCTGGCGCATGCTCTCGATACTGGCGATTTCGGCTTCTATGGATGTCTTGAGCGTGAGGAAGGCTGCCTTTGCTTTGCGCCAAGCAGCGGCGGCGTCCGCTTCATTGGTACTGGGGCGTTCATGGGTCACGACGCTCGGCATGACACGATCGATGACTTTGCCGCTCTGCTCTTCCTTGATCTCGCGCATGACGTTCCTGCCGCGCGCGGCCTTCAGGTAGGTCAGCAAGCCGCCGTCCTGGTTCCACCAGAACCCCTGCTGGAACGCGCCCCGATTGCCGCCATTGCCGAGTGCGGCCGCGATCAGTCCCCATGTTTCGACGGGTTCGGATACGGTGTCATCGTCCGTTTCGAAATAACCGGCGCGTTTGGGTTTGCGATCAGGTCGCTGATGGACCTGAAGTAGGATACCTCTTCCGGCCTGCCATTCGCCTCCTTGAGAGGAAGCTCCTTGCTGACATTTTCAACGGCCTTGTTATTGGAAGAGGCTACGACGATCTCATGCCCCTTTAACGAGTTGTCCAGCCGATAGAAGTGCTGAAAGATGCCGGCGCCGAAAGCCAGCTTCTCGCCCGTCACGGAAAATGCATCCTGGGGCTTTTCGAAACCCGTCATTGCCGTGGCTCGATCAACCACACATCCGACGACGATATCTCGGAGTAGCGTGGTCTTGCCGGTTCCGGGCGGCCCATTGATGCCCATCATGCCGGAAGTATGACCCAGTTCATGTCGTGCCGCATTCACGGCCGCCTGCTGCAGCAGCACCAATGGATGACCGCCCTGCGAGGGCCAGCGTGCCAGCGGCGTGAGCGATGGAGCGACGAACGGTTCTATGGCGGAAACGGGTGAGAGGACATCAATCGTCTGCTCCGGCCTGCCAATTCCCATATAGCGCTGCAAACCGGCGCCGGCTTTGCCCGAGGTGATCAAACCGACAGCCTCGCCCAGATCTTCAAGATAGAAGGAGTTCAGCAGCGATGTCTCAGGTGGTGTCTTCGCCTTGAAATGTTGAAAAATCCTAAGCGCGAATGTCGGCGGTTCGACCAGATGCTCAGGCACGCCAAATTGCGATACAATCCATCGATGTGCCGTGAGGATGACATCTGCATTGAGTGCTATCGGCTCGCCGTTGTCATCGTGCCGGCGCAAAATTCGGTCCAGCTCCTCGATAATCCGCCGCTGGGCCTTCGGCCAGGCCCCAAGGCCGGCAAGCTGCAAATCGAGCGCCGGCTTGAGTGCCCAGGCAAAACTGGAAACCGTGATCCCGTTGCCCTCGACCAGATAACCGTCCTTGTCGACCAGGATCGAGCCCATGGCTGCCTTCTTGCCATCCGGGCGGGAACGCTCCTCGTCAACGCCAAAAACCTTGACCAGCTCGTCCGTCGCTTTGTCGAGAGCGATGCGCCGAGGATGATCTCGAAATAGAGCTTGTAATTGGGTTTGCTGCGCGCCTTCGCTCCCCACGGAACGCCTCGCTCCAAAAAGGCCAGCCTGGACCGGTCTCCGGCCGCCATCTCTTCCGGGCGCTTGTAACTCTGCGGAGACAGCGCTTCGAGCACCGTCCAGGCTGCCAGTATCGCGCGGGCGTCATTCGTCTTGCCCGAAGGCGCGAAAGACCGCGGTGCCGTCTGTTCGATCTCGTCTTTGCCTGTCTGCTTCTGACCGACATTTTGTGGACGGGCCTGAGGTTGTAGAGGAGCATCCGGCCCCAGTCGTACGACCGTTGCGGTCACATCGCGCGTTGAAACCCCGGTCGACGGATCCGATACCAGACGGGATTGCCGGGCTGAAGCCTGGCGGCCGGCAGGGAGACTATCCTGGTGTTGTTCAATACGTCGAGAGATTGCCCGACCTTCGTCGCCAGAGACCGCGCCTTGCCGGTGGTCCTGAAGGTCAATTCGGTCGACAGCCGTTCAAGTTCACTGGCATTGTCGCGCGACCGTTCGAAGATCGCTTCCAGGTCGAAGACCGATTTCTGCGCATACGGTCGTACTGCCATATTGATACCACTCGGTAGCCATCAGATAAGGAATGCTGTCGTATCTGATGGCAGTTTTAGGCAGGACATCCGCCACGGGCAACCGCGAGCCTCGCTGTTGCGGCATTTGCCGCAGCCATTAGGCGGCCTGTGTAGACGTTGGACGTCCACATTCATCGCCTTGGCCCACATAAGAATGCCTCTTCGAGCAAAGATTTCTGCGATGTTCCGGTCCTCAGACGGGTTCGGCGCCTGGGCTCGTCTAGCTACCAAGTCCTGAAGTCGGGAAATTGCCGTTTCATGTTAAAATATTATTTCAAATCAACACCTTGTCTGTTTGTTTGAAAAACTTCCTTTTGCGCTGTTGACGGTTTGGAAAGTGGGATCTATAACCCCGCTCACTGACGAGGGCGGCGGCGCTGCAAGCGACGACGATGTTCGTTTTAAAACTCTCTGAGAAGTTGGCTGCGATGCTGATGAGCCGGATTTAACGGTTTGGCTCCTGGGGTTTTGACGTTTGGGTCTTTTGTGGATCTGGGTGTCGGTTTTT
>CABHNZ010000031.1 GCA_902167985.1 Shinella sp. UYSO24 | reverse complement strand
CCGGGGACACTGTTCTTATGGTTTTCCGGTCCAAACTTCTGTGCCGCTTCAGCGGATGCCCCTTAACGGATAACGGTCAGCTCGTCCGGCAGGCCGGTCAGCACTTCCGGCGCCCCGTCGGTGACGAGCAGCGTGTGCCCGACGCCCATCGCAAGGCCGGTATCGGCATCGCCGTTCATGACGTGGTAGAACAGCGTCATCCCCGGCTGGCAGACGGTCGGATTGCCGGAATAGATCATCGGCGGCACGTCCATGCTGGTCGGGGCAAAGGTGCAGCCGACCGAATAGCCGGTGGCGCCATAGCGCGCCCGCTTGTAGCCGCCCTTGTCCAGCCCGTCGGCATAGACGTCGAAGATTTCGCCAAGCGTCGTGCCCGGCCGTGCGATCTCGGTCATCCTGCGCAGCGTCTCCATGCCGACGTCGTACATCTTGCGATGCGCGTCGGAGACTTCGCCAAACAAGATCGTCCACTCCGTCTTCACGTTATAGCGACGATAGGCGACCGGATATTCGACAGGATCTGATCCTGTGCCTCGAGACGGCGCGGATCGGAAACCCCGCGACCATAGACGGCGCGCGGGCCGGAATTGAAGAGCGGCGCATTCGGCGGCATGTCGGCGCCCTGCCCGAGGATCGACGTCAGGTAGACGGCCTTCAGGTCGCTGTCGAGAATGCCCGGACGCGCCGCATCGATGACGGCGTTGAGCGAGGTGTCGAGAATGCGCGCGGCCTTGCGGGTATATTCGATTTCGGCCGGCGACTTGATGAGGCGCAGCCATCGGATGGAATGCACATCATCTTCCAGCGTGCACCAGTCGCCGATCGTCTGCTGCGTGCGGTAGAGGTTCCAGCCGGTCAGGCCGTGGGTGTTGAGCTCGATGGCGATCTTCTTGCCGCCAAGCCCGAGTTCTTCGAGAATGACCTTGAGGTCCTGCGCCGGATTGGCATCCTCGGCATCCCACCAGATGCGGATATCCTCGATGATGCTGGTCTGTTTCGCCTGAACCAGATCCGGGCGGCGGGTAAGCAGGATCGGCTGGCGGCCATCGGCCGGCACGACGAGGCACTGGTAATAGACATAGCCGCCGGTGTCGTAACCCGTCAGCCAGAACATGCTCTCCTGCGCAAAGACGAGCATGGCATCCTGGCCACGTTCCTGAAGCTTCGCCCTCAGACGCGCCTGACGATCGAGATGCTCCTCGCGGGTGAACGGCAGGTTGGGTTCGAATGTCGGCGTCACGTCTTCTTCCCTTTTGCACTCTTTCGCTCGAGCGCTGCATGCTGGCTGTTGCATTACCCTAGAGTTCGGTATACCAAACGTCAACACAAGGAATACTAAATTTTGCATCCCCGCCGCAACACGCCAGAGGACAGGGCGAGGACAAGGTGGGGGACAAGGCCGGGAGGCAGTGGACGAGCGAGCGAAAGAGCAAGACACTCTGGTGACAACCCGTGGTTCGCATGGCATCAGCCCCGCAACACGACACCAATTCCGCCGGATCCCGAAGAGGGCATCCGGGGATCTCCAGCCGAAGAAAGACTAGGATCATGCTGATCGAAACCGACAAGCGACTTGCCCTGCAGGCCTACGAACAGATCCTGAACCTGATCCTCTCCGGCAGTGTCGAGCCGGGCGGAACCGTGACCGAGCGCCGTCTTGCCGAAGTGCTCAGCATGTCCCGCACGCCGATCCGCGATGCGCTTCTCATGCTTGAGGGTGAAGGTCTTCTGATCCGTCAGGGCACGCGCGGCCTGCAGGTGAAGCAGATGCGGATCGACGACTACATGGATGCGCTACAGATCCGCCAGCTAATCGAGCCGGAGGCGGCAAGACTTGCCGCCGGCCGCATGCCGGTCGCCGAACTCGATGATCTCATCGCCACCCTCACCGACATTCTTCAAGGCGCCCGTGACGGCGCCCCCAAGCCGGACCGCAGCGTCGTGCGCGGCGTCGATGACCGCATCCATAGCGGCATCGCGGAAGCGGCCGGCAATCCGCAACTGGCGCAGATCATCCGCACCCTGCGCCTGCAAACCCAGATCTTTGACCTCCGCAGCGTACCGGAGCGTCTGGAATCGACGTGCCAGGAGCATATCGACATTCTCCAGGCGCTTCTCGACGACCGCCCCGAAGATGCCTCGAAGGCCATGCGCCGGCATCTCGACGGGGTCAGAGACAGCATTATCAGGAGATTGGCCCGCGTATGACCAGCTATCGTGAGGGCGCGACCGCAGTCGCAGTCGAAGGCAGCAATCAGGCACCGGTCGATATCGGCCTTGCGGAACGCCTCTTCGACGAACTGCGCCGCCGCACCGGCACCAATCGCGGCATCACCCGCACGTCCTACGGTCTCGGCGAGCAGATCGCCCATGACATCGTGACGCGCGAAGCCCGCAAGCTCGGACTGGAGATTTCCACCGATGCCGGCTGCAACCTCTACCTCACGATGAAGGGCCGCGAAGAGGGCCCTGCGATCTTCATCGGCTCGCATCTGGATTCCGTGCCGATGGGCGGCAATTTCGATGGCGCAGCCGGCGTGCTTCTCGGCCTGTCGGTCATCTCGGGCTATGTCCGGGCCGCATCCGCCCGCTGCGCGACATCACCATCATGGCCGTGCGCGCCGAGGAAAGCACCTGGTTCGGCGCCTCCTATATCGGCAGCCGAGCCGCCTTCGGCCTGTTGACGGCAAAGGAACTCGATCACGTCAAGCGCTCCTCCGATCAGGTGCCGCTCGGCCGGGCCATCGATGCGGCCGGCGGCAATAGCGAGACGCTCCGCGCCGCAACCCCGCATCTCGATCCCAAGAACATCGCCATGTTCATCGAGCCGCATATCGAACAGGGCCCGCTGCTGGTCGAGCGTGGCATCCCGGTCGGCATCGTCACCGGCATTCGCGGCTCCTTCCGTTATCGCGAGGCGCGCTGCATCGGCGCCTACGCCCATTCCGGCGCCACCCCGCGCGAGTTCCGGCAGGATGCGGTGCGCGCCTCATCCGCCCTCGTCATGGAACTGGAAAACGCCTGGACCGAACTTCAGGAAGAGGGCGCCGACCTCGTCATCACCTTCGGCCAGTTCTCCACGGATGCCGCCGAGGCCGCCTTCAGCAAGATCGCCGGCCGCCTGAATTTTGCCCTTGATGTCCGCAGCCAGGAGCCGGAAACGCTTCAGCGCATGCAGGCGATCACCGCAGACGCCGTTGCCCGCGTCGAGGCCCGCTACAATGTCCGCTTCGAACTCGGCCGCCTGACCGACAGCACGCCCGCCAAGATGGACGATGCGATCGTCGCAGCCCTGACGAGCGCCGCCGCCGAGCAGAATATCGACGCGATCACGATGGCCTGCGGTGCCGGCCATGACGCGGCAGTGTTTGCCGGCCAGGGCGTGCCGACCGGCATGGTCTTCATCCGCAACGAAAACGGCAGCCACAATCCCGACGAGGCGATGGAAATCGACGATTTCGCCGAGGCTGCCCGCATCGTCTCGGCGCTCTGCCTCGATCCGCCGCTGACGCGCTGATCGCCAGACCAATCCAAGCAGGCAGGCCGTGAACGCACCGCCACTGGCACGGCCGCCTGCCCAGTCATCCCAAGAGATCAGTGGCAATCAACATCGAAAGTGGTGAAACACATGGCGGGACGCCTGCTCTATCTCGGCAACGGCCGGAAATTCCAGTCCATCGCAAAGCTCGACGACCGGTTCGAGAGCTGGGGCCTCAACGTCGATCGCTACTGGGCCTACAATAACGAGTTTCCCGAGACGCTCGACGGCTATGACGGCATCTTCCTCTCCGGTAGCCCGCACGGCGCCTATGAGGATGTGCCCTTCATCCTGCGCGAGCATGAGCTGATCCAGAAGGCCGCCGAGAAGGACATCCCGATGCTCGGCATCTGCTTCGGCAGCCAGATCCTCGGCTCCGCGCTCTGCGGCCGCGATCAGGTCTTCCGCCGCTCCTTCTGCGAGATCGGCTACAAGGACCTGCCGCTCACCGAAGCCACCAGGACCGACAAGATCGCCCGCGATCTGAAGGACCATGTCCACATGTTCGTCTGGCACAATGACGAGGTAAAGGCCGAGCATCCCGACATGACGATCCTCGCCTCCTCCGACCTCTGCCCCAACCAGATCTGGCGCTACAAGGACAGGGACATCTGGGGCATCCAGGGCCACCCGGAAGTCACCAAGGATCAGGCCGTCATCTGGTTTGAGGAAAACCGCGCCCGCATGGAGCAGGATGGCGCCGACATCGACGACCTGAAGGCGCAGGCGCATGAGGCGGCCGAATCCAAGACCATGCTCACTCGCTTTGCCGATCTCGTCCTGAACCCCTGATTTTCCAAGGATCGACCCCGATGTACACGCCCGCCTACTGGTTCGAGAGAGAAGAATTTCTCGCCCGCCTCGCCCGCGTCCAGACTGCGCTGAAGGCCAAGGGCCTCGACGGCATGGTTGCCTTCCTGCCGGAAACCGTCACCTGGCTCACCGGCTATTTCACCCGCGCCTATGGCACGCTGCAATTCGCCATCATCCCGCGGAAGGCGAGCCGACCCTGTTCTGCCGCGACGTCGAGGAATATTATCTCGACACGACCTGCGTCTTCAAGGATCGCGTCATGTGGGCCGATAGCGACGACCGCATGGCCGTTGCCGCCTCCGCCATCGAAAGCCGCATGGGCAAGACGGCAAAGCTCGGCATCGAACTCTCCGCATGGCCGCTCTCGGCCGGCCGCTACGAATACCTGAAATCCTCGCTGCCGGGCATCGTCTGGCAGGACGAGAGCAATCTCGCCCCGGTCATGCGCCTCATCAAGTCGCCGGCCGAAATCGCCTACCAGCGCCGCGCCGCAAGGGCCGCCGAGGCAGGCATGCAGGCCGCAATCGATAGCGCCGCAGTCGGCGTCACCGAGCGCGAAATGGCAGCCGAAGTCTGCGCCGCAATGATCCGCGCCGGCTCCGATCTTCCCGGCCCCGGCGTCATGTCCTCGGGCGAGCGCGCTTTCCACCTGCATGGCGGCTATTCCGACCGTGTTCTGGAAGCGGGCGACATCGTCCAGATCGAGACGACCCCGAATGTGAAGCACTACCACGCCCGCTTCATGCGCCCGATCCGCGTCGGACCGGTCAAGGATGACGACCATAGGATCGTCGAGCAGCTGATCGCCATTCAGGACGCCGCCATCCGCGAAGTAAAGCCGGGCATTTCGGTGCGCGTGCCCGACGCGATCTACCGCGACGGCGTGCTCTCCGCCGGCCTGCGCGAGACCTATACGAACAAGACCTTCTACTCGGTCGGCCTCATGCTGCAGCCGAATGGCGGCGAGCCGCTGGAAGCGGCCGAAAACAGCACCTGGGTCTTCGAACCGGGCCAGACCTTCCACACCTATGTTCTGGCACAGGGTTTTGGCATGTCGGAGACGATCACCATCACCGAGACCGGCTACGAGAAGCTGACCAACTTCCCCCGCCAGCTCTTCGTCAAGTAAGCACCTTTTCTCCTCCCCGTGCCGCTGCATGGGGAGGAGAACCACATCGGCCGCAAGCATCGGCATCTTGCCCCTTGTTGCGCGCCCACCTTGCCCCAACCCCATCCCTCGCGCATCATGGCCTTCCGCACGCTTCGGACGAGACCGTCGAGGCAAACAAGCGCGGCACGACAGGCAAGGCATGCAGCAGAACCGGGCAACCGCCCCCATGGAAGACCCCGCCCCGGCCCCCATCGACAACGGGCAAAACGACGACGTCGCCACAGAGACGACCTCGGCCAAAACCCCGCGCCCGTCGCTGGAACCCATCTGGCGTCAGGTCTTTTCCGGCTTGGATCGCAAGGCGTCGGGATTGAACCGACAGATCCGCCGGCTGATCGTCCATGCGATCGAAACCGGCATGTTGCGCGCCAACACCCGCCTTCCCTCCTCACGCATTCTGGCAACCCATCTCGGCATCGGCCGCAACACGGTGACGGCGGCCTATCAGCGGCTGATCGACGAGGGCATGCTGATTGCCCGCGAACGCAGCGGCATTTTCGTCGCCTCCATCGATATCGCCCAGCCGGAAAGCCATGACGGCCCTCAAGCCGAGGCCGACTGGTCGTCCCGCTTCGCCGTCCACCCGTCGAAACTGTCGATGTTCTACAAGCCGCGCGACTGGCAGGCCTATCCCTATCCCTTCCTTTTCGGCCAGTATGATCGCGGCCTCTTCCCGATCAACAACTGGCGGGAGGCCGTGCGCGCCACATCCAGCGTGCAGGAAATCCAGGGCTGGGCCGCCGACATGATCGACGACGACGACCCGGACTTGCTTGAACAGCTGCGCCTTCAGGTTCTCCCCCGCCGCGGCATCCGCGCTGCCGAAGGCGAGATCATCGTCACCATCGGCTCGCAGCACGCGCTCTCGCTGATCGTCCAGCTTCTCGTCGATCGCGACACGCCGGCGGCCGTGGAAAACCCCGGCTATCCAGACGTCCGCAATATGATCGAGCTTGCCACCGGCCAACCGGTTCTCCTGAACAGCGACGCCCATGGCGTCATCCCCGACGAGACCTTTGCCGGAAACCGCGTCGCCTTCATCACCGTCAGCCATCAATGTCCGACGACGCGCGTCATGCCGCTCGAACGCCGCCGCGCGCTGATCGAGGCCGCCGCCCGCCACGACGTGGTTCTGGTCGAGGATGATTACGACGCCGACCTCTCGGTCGAAGGCGATGCGGCGATCCCGCCCCTGAAAAGCCTCGATAGCGAGGGCCGCGTCATCTATGTCGGCAGCTTTTCCAAGGTTCTCGCCCCTGGCCTGCGCGTCGGCTATGTCGTGGCGCCGCGGCCGGTCATCCGCGAATTGCGCATGCTGCGCCGCGTCATCATGCGCCACCCGCCGATCAACAACCAGCGCACGCTCGCCACCTTCATCGCGCTCGGTCACTACCGCCAGCACCTGAACCGCATCGGCAATGAAATGCTGGCAAGGGCACGCCTCATCGCCCGCACTCTCCAGGTCGCCATGCCCTCCTTCACCTTCAGCCGTGGCGAGGGCGCGGCGAATTTCTGGATCGAGGGACCGGAAGGTTTTGACAGCCGTGCTGCCGCCGCCGTGGCGCAGGACCACGGCATCCTGATTGAGCCGGGCGACGTCTTCTTTGCCGACGCGCGTGATGGCCGCCGCTTCTTCCGCCTCGGCTTCGGCGCGATTCCGACCCACAGGATCGAGGCCGGGCTGACGAAACTCGGCGCGCTTTTGGAGAATGACATCAGCATGGAGCCAGTTCGCCATTTCGATGGAGCCAGTTCGTCCTGATATGATCTTGCGCCAAGACGTGTGCTAGGGTTGCAGCAACGACAATCCTGGGAACTTCATCACGATGAATATGGCGACACCGAACCCCAACGATATCCGCGATGTGATCGAGGCCGACCGCGCGCATGTCTGGCACCATCTGGTCCAGCACAAGCAGTTCGAAACCAATGATCCGCGCGTCTATGTCGAAGGCAAGGGCATGCGGCTCTGGGATGCCAATGGCCGCGAATATCTCGATGCCGTCTCCGGCGCGGTCTGGACCGTCAATGTCGGTTATGGCCGGACCTCGATCGCCGATGCGTCCGCGACCAGCTGGTGAAGCTCAACTATTTCGCTGGTGCTGCCGGCAACGTTCCCGCCGCCCAGTTCGCCCAGAAGCTGATCGAAAAAATGCCGGGCATGACCCGCGTCTACTATTCGAACTCCGGCTCGGAAGCCAACGAGAAGGTGTTCAAGATGGTGCGCCAGCTCGCGCACCGCAAACATGGCGGCGGCAAGTACAAGATCCTCTACCGCGAGCGCGACTATCACGGCACGACGATCGGCGTTCTGGCAGCATCCGGCCAGCCGCAGCGCGCCGCCCAGTATGGACCGATGCCTGACGGCTTCATCGAAGTGCCGCATTGCCTCGAATATCGCAGCCAGTGGGGCGATATCGACAATTACGGCATCCGCGCTGCCGAAGCGATCGAGGAAGTCATCCTGCGCGAAGGCCCGGAAACCATCGGCCTCCTGTGCCTTGAGCCGGTCACGGCCGGCGGCGGCGTCATCGTGCCGCCGGAAGGTTACTGGCAGAAGGTGCAGGAAATCTGCAAAAAATACGACATTCTGCTGCATATCGATGAAGTCGTCTGCGGCGTCGGCCGCACCGGCAAATGGTTCGGCTACCAGCATTACGGCATCGAGCCGGATTTCGTGACGATGGCCAAGGGCCTTGCCTCCGGCTATGCGGCAATCTCCTGCACCGTGACGACGGAACGCGTCTTCGAGATGTTCAAGGACGATCCGACCGACCCGCTGTCCTATTTCCGCGACATCTCCACTTTCGGCGGCTGCACGGCAGGACCGGCGGCGGCGCTGGAAAACATGCGGATCATCGAAGACGAGAACCTGCTGGACAACACCACCGCCATGGGCGAGCGCCTCAAGGGCAATCTTCTGGCGCTCCAGGAAAAGCATCAGGTGATCGGCGATGTGCGCGGCCTCGGCCTCTTCTGGGGTGCCGAACTCGTCTCGGACCGCAAGACCAAGGAACCGGTGGCAGAACATCTCGGTCAGGCCGTGGTTGCCGAATGCGGCGCGCTCGGCGTCCTGATCGGCGTCACCAACCGCTCGCTGCCGGGCCTCAACAACACGCTCTGCCTCTCGCCGGCCCTGATCGCCACGGCCACCGATATCGACGCCATCACCGATGCGATCGACAAGGCCCTGACCAAGGTTTTCGGCTGAAACGACAAAGGGGCCGTCTGCAAGGACGGCCCCTGAGCTTAATGGCAACCCCTCTGCGGTTCGATATCCTCATCCTCGGGCTTGACGGAAGAGGGAGGGTAGCCGTCATCGGCAGCCCGAAGGGCCGCCTGCAGGCCGCCCCTCGCTCTACCCGACCCGACGACCGGAGCGGCAGAAACCTATTTCGTCTCGCGATAAACCTGGAACGGTGCCCAGGACTGATAGACCGGCATGATTTCCATCGTGTTGATGTTCATATGCGCCGGCAGCGAAGCGACCCAGAAGATCGTCTCGGCAATATCTTCCGGCTGCAGCGGATTGGCGCCGGAATAAAGCTTGTCATAGGCTTCCTGATTGCCGCCGGTGCGAACCAGCGTGAATTCGCTTTCCGCCATGCCCGGCTCGATCGAGGTCACGCGCACGCCCTTGGACGACAGATCGCTGCGCAGTCCGCGCGAAAACTGCTGCACGAAGGATTTTGTCGCGCCATAGACATTGCCGCCCGGATAGGGCCAGTTGGCCGCAACCGACGAGAGATTGACGACGAGACCGCGCCGCGCGATCAGGCCTTCCAGCATCAGCCGCGTGATCGTGACGAGACCGGTAATATTGGTGTCGATCATCGTCTTCCACTCGCCAAGATCGCAATCCTGCGCCGGGCCGGTGCCGAGCGCGAGCCCTGCATTGTTGACGAGAACGTCGATAGCGGCAAATTCCGCCGGCAGCGATTTCAGCGCCGCTTCCGTCGCCGCCTCATCGCGAATGTCGAAGCAGAGCGCATGCGCCTTCTCAGCGCCGCCGAGTTCGGCAACCAGCGCATCGAGCCGCTCCTGACGGCGGCCGGTGATGACGAGCTTGTAGCCCTCGGAAGAAAAGCGGCGGGCAATCGCCTGGCCGAAACCGGCGGTCGCGCCGGTAACGAGAACGGTCTTGGTCATGAAAAGTCCTTTCGGGTCTTACAAGGTATCAAGGGCGGGTTACGGTGGGCGGATCGGATCGGGCGTATCATCTCCGCCACCCCGGCCCGACCGGCAACCATCAGGTCGCGGCAGCATGGCCGGGCAGTGAAAGGCGCCGCCCGTCTTGCCGCAAAGGACAAGGACAGGCGGATCGCTATTTCACACGGATCGGCAAATCACCGCAAGGCAGAACGCCCGAGATGGACAGGACCAGATACACGACTTGACGGAACCAGATACCGGCCCGCCGTCCTTCCCTGCACGAAAAGGCCACGCACCCCGCAGGTGTCAGGGCCGCCAGCTCTTTTCCAGCCGCACATATTTGATTGCCCGGCGATGGAAGGTGAAGGCGAGATGCAGCGCCTCGTCCGCACTTTCGACAAGCACCGGATAGGATAGCTCCTTGTTGTGGCCGTCGATCGAATTGTTGGAAAGGCACGTCCCCGGCCCATCCTCGACAAGCTTGCGGACCGGGAAGGTCTTGCCGCCATCCTCGGAAAAGCAGAGCGTCAGCGGCGCGCGGGGCACGCCCCAGATCGGCGTGATCCCGCCATCGGAATCCGGCCGGTCGTCATCTTCGCCCAGTTCGTCATAGAGCGAGGCACGGCGATCGGCAGAGGTTGCCGCCGAGACGGGATTGCAGAGAAGCGCGATCCGCCCGTCTTTCAGGCGGATGGCATTGATCGAGGAATTGTTGTTCGGAACGTCGGTCGCTTCCGGCACGCTCCATGTCTCGCCACCATCATGGCTTTCGGTGCGATAGACGAAATCCGCCTGCCTGCGACGGAAGAAGGCAACCATATGAGTGCCTTCAAGCGGCACGATCGTCATATGCACGCAGCCGAAGGAATTCGGCACATCGACCGTCCGCCACGTCTTGCCGCCATCCGCACTGATCGCCAGCGCCGCCGTATCATGGCTGCCGTTCCACTTCGTCCCCGGCTTCGCCTTGCAGAGAAACAGCGGCAGAAGCATCGCACCATCTTCGCGGGTGATGACAGGTGCGCGCACGAACGTTCCGGCGGCAAGCGGCAGCGTCACGGACGCGCTTGACCGCACGGCAGCGCCGTCAATGGTCAGCACCCGCGACTGATGAGGCTGCTGTCCTGATTGCCCGAGACCTGCGACGTGTGAAACAGCGTGATCCCGTCCGGGCCACTTCGAATGACCGGGTTCTGCTCCGAATGATCGGGATCGTCGGTGACGCGCGACGCCGCGCTCCAGGCATCCGCACCCGGCATAAGTCGCGAGATATGAATGGAAATATCCGACTTGCCTTCCAGCGTTCCGCCGAACCACGCGCAGCCGAGGCTGCCATCGGGCAGGAAGGCGAGAAAGGCTGCGTGGTTCTGGATGACCGGCGACGGGATGAAGGCTTCGCGCCGTCCCCCGCTTTCCTCCGACAGTCTTCCATCCATGCGGTTTGCGATTTCCTCCGGTGACATATCTTCCTCCTAGAATGTCGTCTTCTTGGCGGCGAACTTCGGTTCGATTTTACATGTTGTCAAGTTGAAATATTTTCGGCCTCTCACGGAAATGTCAAAACAAAGCATTGAAAAATATAGATGAAGCGCAATGTCATTGCACATGAACAAAGGCATGAAGCAGCATTTTCATGTTACCAGTTGACATGTTGGGGCAAAAGACGTCAATCTGCACCATGTTCAGAGCGTGGAGGCGCCCTGACAGGACGGAGGATCAGCATGGAACCGATGATGTGAATTTGACAACGGCCGCGCACCCGCCCCGGATGCCGCCGGCCGCAAAAATCACATTCGGTCGGGCTTCAGGACAAATGCCTGAACGCCACCATTCCTCCTTCGACAGCATGCAAACGGCGCCGGGAGCGTCGTGACCGGGGCAGACGGATTTTCCGGCAAGGAGGCGACAAGCCGAAGCGCCGGGCGGAATGAACCTTTCAACCGTCGTGATCAGGGAGGATCACTATGAAACGTAGATTGTTGACATTGGGCGTCGCTCTTGCAGGCATCGTCCATGCCGGCATGCCCGCAGCTTATGCGCAGGCAGCCAAGGGCAAGGACGTCACCATCGTGCTTGGCGAAGGTGTGGACCTGATGGAGCCGTGCATGTCCACGCGCTCCAATATCGGCCGTATCCTCTTGGAAAACATCAACGAGACGCTGACCGAATTCGACGTCGCCCATAACAAGGGCCTGATGCCGCGCCTCGCCGACAAGTGGGAACAGGTGGACGGCAAGACCTGGCGCTTCCACCTGCGCAAGGGCGTCAAATTCTCCGATGGCTCGGATTTCACCGCAGACGACGTGAAATATTCGATCGAGCGCGCCATGAGCCCGAAGCTCAGCTGCGAAACGCCGCGCTATTTCGGCAATACGAAGATCTCCACCAAGGTCGTCGATGCCAACACGATCGACATTACCGGCGATCCGGAACAGCCGATCCTGCCGCTCCTGATGTCGATCGTCACCATCGTGCCGAAGACGACGCCGATGGAATTCACCCGCAAGCCTGTCGGCACCGGCCCCTACAAGATGACCGCCTGGAATGTCGGCCAGAATGTCGTGCTGGAACGCCGCGACGATTACTGGGGCGACAAGCCTGAAGTCGCCAAGGCGACCTATGTCTTCCGTTCCGACCCGGCCGTTGCCGCCGCCATGGTCAAGACCGGCGAAGCCGATATCGCACCGGCGATCTCCGTCACCGACGCCACCGACAAGAAGACCGACCACGCTATCCAAACTCGGAAGTCTTCTACCTGCGTATCGACCAGGGCAAGCCGCCGCTGCAGGACAAGCGCATCCGCGAGGCGCTGAACCTTGCCATCGACCGCAACGCCTTCGTCGGCAGCATCGTGCCGGCCGAAACGACGCTGGCAACCGCGATTGTTCCGCCGACCACGCTCGGCTTCAACAAGGATATCAAGCCCTGGCCCTATGACCCCGAAAAGGCCAAGAAGCTGATTGCCGAGGCGAAGGCCGCCGGCGTCGATACCAGCGCCAAGATCACCATCATCGGCCGCACCAATCTCTTCCCGAACGTCTGGAAGTGATGGAAGCGATCCAGGGCATGCTCAACGATGTCGGTCTCAACGTCGATCTTCAGATGTATGAAGTCGCCGAGTTCGAGCATCTCTATTCGAAGCCCTATTCGCCGGAGCGCAATGCCCAGCTCGTCGGCGCCCAGCACGACAATGCCCGTGGCGACCCGGTCTTCTCGATGTTCTTCAAGTATGACAGCAAGGGCCCGCAATCCGGCTTCTCGGACCCGAAGGTCGACAAGATGATCGATGACGCCTCGGCCGCCACCGGCGACGACCGCGCCAAGAAGTGGTCCGACCTGATCGCCTACCTGAACAACGATATCGTCCCCGATATCCTCCTGTTCAATCAGGTGAGCTTCGCCCGCGTCAACGATCGCGTCACGTTCACGCCGACGATCGCCACCAACGGCCAGCTGCAGCTGTCCCAGATCGGCTTCAAGTAAGCCCCACACAATCAGCAGGCGCGGCGCCAAGGGAAACCAGCCGCCGCGCCTCGTTGCATGAGGAGAAGGCAATGCGAAAACTGATTTTCGGCCGTATTCTATCGAGCTTCTTTTCGCTCGCGGTCCTGATCGTGGCGGTATTCTTCCTGTCGCGACTGACGGGCGATCCGGCAGCCCTGTTCCTGCCGGCGGAAGCCACGCAGCAGATGCTCGATAATTTCCGCGAGCAGCACGGCCTGAACGATCCCGTCATCGTCCAGTTCGGCCGCTATGTCTGGGATCTCCTGCATCTCGATTTCGGCCAGTCTCTGCGTCAGGCCCGCCCTTCGATCGACGTCGTGCTCGAAGGCTTTGCCTGGACTTTCCAGCTTGCCGCGATCACCACGGTTCTGGTCACGGTTGCCGCCATCGTCGTCGGCTCGCTCGCCGCCTACAAGCCCGGCGGCATTTTCGACCGCTTTGCCTCGCTCGTCTCTCTGATCGGCGCATCCGCCCCGGATTTCTGGGTCGCGATCGTCGCAATCGTCATCTTCGCCGTCAACCTCGCCTGGCTGCCCACATCCGGCACCGGCACGGTCTGGCACTGGATCCTGCCGATCGCCGTCCTCTTCATCCGCCCCTTCGGTCTCATCCTGCAGATCGTCCGCGGCTCGATGCTGCAATCCTTCGGCTCGCTCTATGTGAAGACCGCCCGCGCCAAGGCGTCGGCAACCTCTCGATCATCTTCGTCCATACGCTGCGCAACGCCATGCTCCCGGTCATCACCGTCATCGGCGATCAGGCCGCCGCCATGCTGAACGGCGCCGTTGTCATCGAAACCATCTTCGGCTTTCCCGGCGTCGGCAAGCTGATGATCGACAGTATCCTGCAACGCGACTTCAACGTCATCCTCGCCGCGATCATGGTCACTGCTCTGGCCATCTTCGTCATGAACATCCTGATCGATATCGCCTATGCGATCCTCGATCCGCGCGTCCGGACCTAAGGCCATGACGATGACACAGACTTTTCCCGAAACCACGACCACAAAGACGACGATGGACAAGGAACCGAGCGGCTTCACCAAGGTGCTCGGCATGCTGTGGCGCGACAAGTTCGCCTTCTTCGCTGCCCTCTTCCTCATCCTGATCGTGCTCTGCGCCATTTTCGGCCCGATGCTGATGGGCGATGCGGCGCTGCACCAGAACCTGCGCGGCCGAAACGGCCCGCCCTTCGTCATCACGCAGGGCTGGCTCTATGTCATGGGCTCGGATGCGCTTGGCCGCCCGCTCCTGCCGCGCGTCGTCGTCGCCGCCCAGAACACGATGATGATCGCCGCCGGCGCCGTCGTCTGTTCCTCGGTCATCGGCGCCCTGCTCGGCCTCGTCGCCGGATACTCCTCGGCCCGCGTCAGCAATATCATCATGCGGCTGGCGGACGTCATCATGTCCTTCCCGTCACTGCTGCTCGCCGTCATCGTGCTCTATATTCTGGCCCCGTCGGTCGGCAATCTGATCATCGTTCTCGCCGTCACCCGCATTCCGGTCTATCTGCGCACCACCCGCGCCGAAGTCCTGGAAATCCGTCAGCGCATGTTCGTCGAGGCGGCAGAGGTCATGGGCGCGTCTTCGACCCGCATCGTCTTCCGCCACATCCTGCCGATGGTCATCCCGACGCTGGTAACGATTGCGACCCTCGATTTCGCCTTCGTCATGCTGGCGGAGTCGTCGCTCTCCTTCCTCGGCATCGGCATCCAGCCGCCGGAAATCACCTGGGGCCTGATGGTGAGCCAGGGCAAGCAATATCTGGCGACCGCCTGGTGGCTGGCCTTCTGGCCGGGTCTGGCGATCATCCTGACCACCATGTCGCTCAATCTCCTGTCCAACTGGCTGCGCATCGCACTCGACCCCGCCCAGCGTTGGCGCCTCGAAATCAGCAAGAAGGGAGCAAAGGCCAATGGCTGAGCATCTTCTCGACATCAGAAACCTCTCGGTCCAGTTCCACACCGCAGGCGGCATCGTCAAAGCCGTGCGCAATATCAGCTGGCATCTGGATCGCGGCGAAACGCTGGCCATTCTCGGCGAAAGCGGCTCGGGCAAATCCGTCTCGGCCTCGGCGATCATGAACCTCATCGACATGCCGCCGGGCGAGATCACCTCCGGCGAGGTTCTGTTCGAAGGCAAGAACCTTCTCACCATGCCAACCAGCGATCGCCGCGCCATCAACGGCAAGCGCATCGCCATGATCTTTCAGGATCCGCTCGGCCACCTGAACCCGGTCTATACGGTCGGCTGGCAGCTGATCGAGACCATGCGCATCCACGGTATCGACAAGGCCTCGGCCGAAAAGCGTGCGCTGGAACTCTTCACCCGTGTCGGCCTTCCGCAGCCGGAAGCGGCGATGCACAAATATCCGCACCAGTTTTCCGGCGGCCAGCGCCAGCGCGTGATGATTGCCATGGCGCTTGCCATGAAACCGGATATCGTCATTGCCGACGAGCCGACGACGGCGCTCGACGTGACGGTGCAGGCCGAGGTTCTGGCCCTCCTCAATGAATTGCAGCGCGAAACGGGCATGGGCCTGCTTCTCATCACCCACGATCTCGGCGTCGTCGCCGAGGTGGCGGACCGCGTGGTGGTGATGAATGCGGGTGAGATCGTCGAGACCGGCACGCCGAAGGACGTCTATCACAACCCGCAGCACCCCTATACGAAGAAGCTGATCGGCGCCGCCCCCGGCAAGGGTGCGATCCACGATCCGCAGGGTGCGGGAAAACCGCTTCTTGAGGTCAAGCAGCTGGTCAAGACCTATGGTGCCTTCAAGGCGCTGAAGGGCGTCTCCTTCAACCTGCAGCCGGGCGAGACGCTGGCTGTCGTCGGCGAGAGCGGCTCGGGAAAATCCACCGTCGCCCGCTGCCTCTTGAGGCTTGAGGAAGCCGATAGCGGCGAGGCCTTCTGGAAGGGCCGCGACCTCATCTCCATGCCGCGCAAGGAGCTTTACGGCCTGCGCCGGCAGATCCAGATGGTGTTTCAGGACCCGACGCAATCGCTCAATCCGCGCATGTCGGTCTTCGACCTCATCTCCGAGGCCTGGGTCATCCACCCGGAAATCCTGCCGAAAGCCAAGTGGAAGGAGCGCGTCAACGAGCTTCTGATGCAAGTCGGCCTGTCGCCGGAACATGCAAAGCGCTACCCGCATCAATTCTCCGGCGGCCAGCGCCAGCGTATCGCCATTGCCCGCGCGCTGGCACTCGAACCGGAACTGATCATCTGCGATGAGGCCGTCTCGGCCCTCGACGTATCGATCCAGGCGCAGGTCATAGCGCTTCTCGACAAGCTGAGGCAGGAGCTGAAGATCGCCTTCATCTTCATCGCCCATGACCTGCCCGTCGTGCGCGATTTCGCCGACCATGTGATGGTGATGAAATCGGGCGAGATCGTCGAGATCGGCACCGCCCGCGAAATCTTCGGCAATCCGAAACAGGATTACACCCGCCGCCTTCTGGCGCCGGCCTCGATCCCGACCCGGACATCCAGCACACAAGACGGCAGGAGCGAGAGGCGCTTCCGGCATAAACAGCCGACATCATTTGCCGGCGTGACGGGAAAACACGGATGGCAGAGGAGGAGGCCCGGTTGATGGAAGCGCCAGCCGGGCTTTTGTCATGACAGTCATTATGCGCGAGGATCGAACGGGTTGATGACGGTCACGCCCGTACCCTGAAAATCCGTGATATTCCGCGTCACGATGCTCATCCCATGAACAAGAGCAGTGGCCGCGATCAACGCATCCCGTTCCGGACGCGGATTGGGCACATGCAGGGCAGCACAGGTGATCGCAACAGAAGTATCGACCGGCAGAATACGATCCGCGAACTCCGGCAGAACATGGCTTTCGAACCATTGCCGCAGCAGCTTGCCCTGAACCGCATCGCGCCGTTCGATCAGCAGAATGCCGAGATTGGTTTCCATCACCGTGATGGCAGAAAGATAGAACAGGCCCGCATCCTGCCCCGACAACCAGTCCACGACATTCCTGTCGGCGCGGCCATCGCCGGCTTTGCGAAGCTCGGAGAGAACATTCGTGTCGAGCACGAACATCAGGAAAAATCAGCCGGACGCACCGTTCCTTCTAGCACCGGAACATCGAGATCGATATCCGAGAGCCCCGGCATGGACAGAGCCTCCACCAGATTGCGACGCCCACCGGCGATCCGCTTGTATTCCTCGATACTCAGGAGAACCTGGGTCGGCTTGCCGCGCTTGGTGATGAAGACCGGCCCGCTTTCGGCAGCCTGTTGGGCTTTGCTGGCATTCTGCTGAAATTCCCTGCTGGAAAGCGTCGTGATCGCCATGGCAGCCCTCTCGCAATAATGTTGATACATTAGAACAAAATTGGGCGATCGGCAATTTCCCAACTTTCCGCAGCCCCGACAAAAAAGGCGGGCCTGGTCCGAAAACCGAGCCCGGCCGAAAACGCCAAAGCCGAAAACCCTCAATACGCGGCCTTGTAGATCGCCAGAATATCCGTGACCGACAGATCCTTCGGATTGAAATCGAGCAGCCGGCGGATGGCATGCGCCTCCTCGGCCATCGCGGAGAGATCACTCTCCGGCACGCCATGCCCCGAAAGCGTCATGTCGAGACCGAGGCCCTTGCAGAAGGCATAGGCGCCTGCAAACACCTCTTCGCGCGTATCGGCGGCAAAGCCCAACGCCGCGCAGACGAGCTTCGTCTTCTCCGGCACCGCATCGAAATTGATCGCCAGAACATGCGGGAAAATCAGCGCATTGGCGATGCCATGGGCAATCTTGTGGCGGGTGCCAAGCGGATAGGAAACAGCATGTCCCGCCGTCGTATTGACCGGGCCGAGACAGACACCGCCATAGAAAGCCGCCAGCGAAAGCCCAGCCCGCGCCTCGACATCGCTGCCATCCTTGACGGCTCTCGCCAGAAACTTGCCGACAAGTTTCGTGCCCTCGAGCGCATAGGTATCGATGATCGGATGCGACCGCTTGCTGGTGAAGGCTTCGACGCAATGCGCCATGGCATCGACACCGGTCGCAGCAGTAATCGCCGCAGGCACGGTGATGGTGAGGCCCGGATCGACGATGGCGAGATCGGCCAGCATGTGCCGGCTCTCGGTCGCCACCTTGTTCATCGTCTTCGGATCGGTGATCAGCGCCCGCGTGCCCACCTCACTGCCGGTGCCGGCCGTCGTCGGGATCTGGATGAGCGCCACCTTGCGCGGCGGCGCGCGATGCGGCCCGGAAATATCGCTCAAAACCTTGCCCGAGCCGACCATGACGGCCACCAGCTTGGCCAGATCCATGGCGCTGCCGCCGCCAAAGCCGATGATCGCATCCGGCTCGGCCTTTTCGGCCGCCGCAACGGCATCTTCGAGATTGGTGAGATCCGGCTCCGGCATCACTTTGCTGAACTCGGTCGCACCGGAAATTTTCAAAAGATCCGTGCGCGTCGCATTGAAGGCATCGGATACGATGAACGGGCGTCTTATGCCCTTTTCCGCAATCCACTCGGCAAGCACGCCAATCGTTCCCTCCCCGAAACGCACCATGGCGGGCCGCAGCATCTCCAGCGGTCGATCGATCGTCGTCATAGCTTTCCTCGCATCTGAAATCATGCGTTCTGCCGGCCCTACTCCACGCCGGCACTCCTCCGAGACTCCTCGCCTCCAGCCTCGAAACTGGGTGAGATCATAATATTTGTCAACAAGTATCGCTTTCTTTTTCGAAAGCCCCGTCGCCACCGCCGCCCGAATGGCCCTAAATACGCGATTTACGGCTCAAATTGCCGATTAAATCGAAAAAATAGAGGATTTACAAATTGGCCGTATCGGACTGATCTACGCTACCATGTCGACGGCATCACGACCGACTTGTCGCCAAACTCGCCAAAAAGCAATTATTTTGGCGCGACTTTATTGACAACTTTACCGCAACGCGCGATCTCTTCTGACGAGACTGGCCTGCCAAGGAGGATGCTTGCGGGCCGGCATTCTGGAAAGCCTCGGGAGGAGGCACCGGCAAATCTCGACACCACGTCTCGTCTCGACATCTTGCCGAACCACGCCCTCGCCCGATCTGCCTTTCCATCAGGGAAGAGCCGCGCCGGCTGCAGCCGCAACACGCTGAGCCGCCGGCCACAGGAGAAACGGGAGATCCCAAGGCCATGACTTCATCGAAGAAAAGCGAAACCTTCGTCGCACTCGTCACCTGCTTCAACGATGACGAGACCATCAACTACAAGGCGACGCGGGCGCAGGTCCGCCGGCAGGTCGCAGCCGGCAACAACATCATGTGCGCCGGCACCAACGGCGATTTCTCCGCGCTCACCTTCGAGGAAAAGGTCAAGCTGACGGAAGAAGTGGTGGATGAGGTCGGCGGCCGCGCCAAGGTCATCGTCAATGCCGGCATGCCGGCCACTTTCGAGACAAAGCTTCTGGCAAAAGAATTCGACCGGATCGGCGTCGATGGCATCGCCGTCATCACACCCTTCTTCATCGCCTGCACCCAGGATGGCCTGATCCGCCACTTCTCCTCGGTCGCAGACGCGGTGAAGACGCCGGTCTATCTCTATGACATCCCCGCCCGCACCCAGAACCATATCGAACCGGAAACGGCGCGCGCGCTCTCCAGCCACGGCAATATCGCCGGCATCAAGGATAGCGGCGGCGCGCAGGATACGCTCGAAGCCTATATGGCGATCGGTCGCGACGTCGATGGTTTCGACGTCTATTCCGGCCCCGATCATCTGGTTCTCTGGTCCTTCCAGAACGGCGCCAAGGGCTGCATTTCCGGACTCGGCAATGTCATGCCGGACGTGCTGGCCAAGATCTGCAGCGCCTATAATGCCGGCGATATCGCAGAGGCAGAGCGCCAGCAGGAGATTTTCGGCGGCTTCCGCAAGGATCTTTACGGCCTCGGCTACCCGCCGGCGCTCGTCAAGCGCGCGCTCTACCTGATGGATAGTTCCGTCGGCGCAAGCCGCCAGCCGGCACTGCTCCCCGATGCCGAACAGGATCGCAAGATCGCCGATATCCTGAAGAAATGGGGGCTGCTCACGGAGGCGGCCGCTGATGCCAGCCTCTGACGGAAATACAAATGGTGGCGGTGACGGCGGCGGCATCGTCGTCGCCACCACATCGCCCGGCTTCGGCCGCCATGGCCGCCTGCCGCAGATCCTTGAAGAGACCGGCTGGGAAATCATCCGCTGTACCGATACGAGCCGCCCGGATGGCGGCCTGTCGGATCACATCGGCCGGATCGATTTTCTCGTGGCAGGCCTTCCCGCCGTCAATGCATCGACCTTCGACGGCGCGACAAGACTGCGCGCCGTCCTGAAACACGGCGTCGGCATAGACAGTATCGATCTTGCCGCCTGCACCGCAAAACGCCTGCCCGTCACCAACACGCCGGCCGCCAATTCCAACGCGGTGGCGGAACTTGCCGTCGGGCTGATGTTCTCGCTCTCGCGCAACATCCCGCAGGGCCATGTCAGCGTCACCTCGGGCGGCTGGGAAAGGCGGCCCGGCATCGAGGTTTCCGGCAAGGTGCTCGGCATTGTCGGGCTCGGCAATATCGGCAAGCTTCTCGCCAGAAAGGCGATCGGGCTTGGCATGACAGTCATTGCCGCCGATCTCTATCCCGACCGCGCCTTCATGGCGGAGCATAATATCGAGCTTCTCGATCTCGATACGCTGCTTGCGCGTGCCGATTATGTGTCGCTGCATGTCTTCGGCGGTGCCGGCAATGCCGCGCTGATCGGCGCCGACCGTCTGGCGCTGATGAAACCGACATCCTGCCTGATGAACCTTGCCCGCGGCGAGGTGGTGGATAACGATGCGCTTGCCGATGCCATCGAGAACGGCCGCCTGCGCGGCGCCGCGATCGATGCCTTCGTCACCGAGCCGCCGGATATTTCCCATCCGCTCTTCCGCTCGAAGAATGTCGTCTTCACCCCGCATAGCGGCGCCGACAGCCTTGAAGCCTTCGAAAACATGGGCATGATGGTGGTTACTGACATCAAGGATTTTATAGCCGGCAACCGTCCTTCCCGCGTCCTCAATCCGGAGGTCTTCGCATCATGACATCTCCCCGTTACGCAGCGGCCGATCTTCTCACACTGGCCCGCGCACTTTTCTCCAATGCCGGGCTCGAAGCCGAAAAGGCCGAAGCCGTTGCCACCTATCTCGTCGAGGCCGATCTGATGGGCCATTCGACCCATGGCCTCGCACTCGCCGGCATGTATCTGCAAAGCATTGCTGACGGCATCATGACCAAATCCGGCAGCTGGGAAACGATCAGCGACCGCGGCGCCTCGATCTGCTGGAACGGCAACCGCCTGCCCGGCGCCTGGCTGACGGCCGAAGCGCTGAAACTCGGCATCGAACGGGCGGAAAAATTCGGCACGGCGGTGATTGCCATCGGCAACAGCCACCATATCGGCGCGCTTGCCGCCTATCTGCCGATGGCAACGGAAAAGGGCATGATGGCCTCCATCACCTCCTCGTCGCCCTCCGGCTCGCAGGTTGCCCCCTTCGGCGGGCTGAAGGGCGTCTACACACCCGATCCGGTCGCCCACGGCATCCCGACGCCGGACGGGCCGATCCTCATCGATATCTCCGCCTCGATCACCACCAACAACATGTCGCAACGGCTGATCCGCGAAGGCCGGCAATATGAGGCCGACTGGCTGATGGATGCCGAGGGCAATCCCTCGCGCGACCCGAAGACGCTCGAAGCCGGCGGCACACTTCTTCCGACAGGCGGCCTCGACCATGGCCAGAAGGGTTATGGCATGGCGCTGTTTGCCGAAGCCCTGACGCAGGGGCTGGCGGGCTACGGCCGCGCCGATCACCCGAAAGGCATGAATGCGTCGGTGACGGTACAGGTCTGGGATCCGGAGGCCTTTGGCGGCCGCGACGCCTTCCTGCGCCAGACCGGCTGGCTGGCTGATGCCTGCCACGCCTCCCCGCCTCGCCCCGGCGTGACCAAGGTTCGCCTTCCCGGCGAAGCCGCCATGGCGCGAAAGAAGGCGGCACTGGAAAATGGCGTCGAACTCTACCCGACGATCATGCCATCGCTCGAAGCCCATGCCGGACGGCTTGGCGTGGCGCTGCCGAAGGCAATGTAAGGCTGCGAGGACGCGGCGGAGCCGGCACACGAAGGCCTGCGCCGTAGTCTCGCCTGCCCTTGCTCAAGAACTCTCCATCACCATCCTCCGGCTTGACCGGAGGATCTGTCCACATCAGTCGGGACCTTGGTTGGATCCTCGCCGCGAGGACGAGGAAGGCGAAGGCTCGACGACCAGCATACCTCTATCGCAAGGCCCTATGGCTGGTCGCGGGAATGGTTGATGTGGTGCGTCATGGCGGCCTTGGGACCGGCCGCGGCGACATAAAGACGGCATCTCCAACGCCTCAACCGTCATCCTCGGGCTCGTCCCGAGGATCTGTCCACATCCAATATTGACCGTGGTTAGATCCTGGCCACAGGGGCGAGGATGACGGAGATAAAAGTAGGCACCGCCAGACCGGCATTCCCCTACTGCAAAACCGCTACCCGGCCTCCCCGACCAACTGGCCCCGAGACCCCGGCAACCGGCACCCTTACTGCCCCATCGACAGGTTGATCATCCCCCCGCCGAACAACCGGTCGCGGGAATTGTTGATGTGATGCATCATCGCAGTCTTGGCGCCGGCCGCATCGCGGGCCACGATCGCCTCGTAAATGCCTTTGTGCTCCGCATAGGCCTGTTCCAGCCCGCGCGGCCCGTCCGACATCAGCGACTGGCCATGCATCTTCATGCCGACCTGGATATGCTCGCGCAGCGCCCGAAGCGACGTCTCGTAGAAATGGTTGTTGGAAGCCCTGATGACCGCCATGTGAAAGGCATAATCGGCATCCTCGCGATGCTTCAGCGAGCCCGTCGCGGCATCGAGCAGATCGAGCGCATCCTTGATCTCGCGCAGCGCCTCCGGATTGTGCCGAAGTGCGGCATGATAGGCGGCATCCGTCTCGATCGTGATGCGGAACTCGTAGCAGCGCTGGATATCGGCGATCGTCTCGACACGGGCAAAGCCGAGCGCTGCCTGCTGCGGCCGGCGCACATAGCTGCCGGCGCCCTGGCGGGAATAGAGAAGCCCCTCGTCGCGCAACCGTTCAAGCGCGCTCCGCAGCACCGGCCGCGACACGCCGAATTCTTCCGCCAGCATCAGTTCCGGCGGCAGTTTCTGGTTCGTCGGATATTCGCCATTGACGATGCGGCTGTAGAGCAGGTGATAGATACGGTCGCCCAGCGACGAACGAGGCTTGCCCCGCTCCTGCTTACTTTCCTGCTTGCCCTCAAGCTTCCCCTCCGGCTTGCCTTCGGGCGCCAGATCCTGCTTGACCGCGGTTTCCTGTGACGATGATGTCATGGCCTGTCTTCTGCTTCCATTGGCCGGGCCGCCTGCCGCCTTTGCGCAGCGCCCGCCGATTGACCATTATCTCCCGATTCGACCATTCCGGCCAATCGCCTCAGCGTCTCGGCATCACCGAACCCGCCGGATTTGGTGATGATGTTGACTGTTCTACCACAAATCCTGCCGCGCGAGAGCGGCACGCCGGGCAGGATCTCGGCAATCACATCCAGCCGCTCGACGGAAAACCGCTCGAGCAGCGCATTCGCCGTCTCGCCGCCGCAGCCGAGCAGCGTTGCCGGCACCTCGGCTTCGATCGCGATCGAGACACCCTCGGCAAACAATCGCCCGGCAAGATCCGCCGCCACCGGCTCCTCACCGGCCGTCAGCTTGGCAAGCGTCACACCGACCCCGAACGAAACCGGCTCCGCAAACCTGCCATTGACGGCCACCACATTCGTCACCCGCTCATCGCTCTTCACGCCGCCACCTGCGCCTCGGTGATCGGATCGCGTGAACCGATGGCAAACAACGCCGGTCCCGGCAGCGTCTCCGGCACATTGCAGTGTCCATTCGGTGCAAGCATCCGGGCAAGCGCCGCCGCAAGCCCCCGCGCACCAACCAGCATCAAGCCCGCCTCCGCAGCCCGCCCGGTCTCCCCGGTCTCCCGTGTCTCCCCGGCTTCACCGACCAGAAGCCCATCGAAATCCGCATCGCTCTCCACATCAGGTGCCACAATGTCAAACCCATGCGTGGCCCCGGCCCCATGAGCCGCCCCACCATGTCCGGCAAAGCAGGCCGCAATCGCGATCGGCTCATGAACCCCCATACCGACCACAGAACCACCGCGCACCACCCGCCCCATATCCGGAATGGCCGCGCGACCAAAAGACGGGTGAGACCAAGCCCGTCGGCAAGCACGGCCGTTTCCGCCCCCACATGCCCCTTCAGCCGGGAATCCACTTTCTTGAAGACATGCGCCGGCCGCATGCCGCCAAGCGCCGAAACCACCTGCGCCACTGCGGCGCGCGCAGCCTCGACCGACCCGTCGCGCGAACCGGTACTGACGGCCACGACATCCACCGAGGAGAAATCAAACCCGCGCATCGCCGCCGGATGCCGCAGCACGACGCTGCGCAAGCCACGATTGGCGAATGCCACGACGGAATCCAGTGCTCCCGTCAGATCATCGGCAATGATCAGAACCTGCAAGCGTCATCCTCCTCACCGCTGCTCCTCAATACTGCTCGTCAATGTTGCGTGTCGCCGCCTGACCCTGACCGCTCGTCCGGCCCCTCCTCGGGAAAGCAGTGACAACCGGTAAACATGTAAATCAGATTTGTGACGTTTTCCACCCCAGGCCTGAGCAGAAATCACGGAAAGCATTCATATTCCAATTGATCGCGCATCCTAAAAAGCAATTTTCGTGAATATTGAAAAGTTGACAACTTGGGAAATCTGTAGCCTTTTACCACCCAACAGGAGGAAACCATGACCCAGGATAACAGACGCGCTCCCATCGCCATCACGATGGGAGACCCTTCAGGCGTTGGCGCGGAAGTGATCGTCAAGGCGATCGCCACCATGCCGGCAGACGAGCGCGGCAATTTCGTCGTCATCGGCGATCGCGACACGATCGAGCGTGCGGTAAAGGCCTGCAATGTCGATCTCGCCTTTGCCGACAGGGGAAAGCCTGTGCCGGGTGCCGCACTTCTGGAGCATATCCCGGTCGAGGGGCTTCCCGGCAAGTTCGGCGTGCTTTCGCCCGCCTGCGGCGAGGCAAGCTTCCGTTATATCGAGGCGGCCGTCCGCATGGCGCAATCGGGAGAGGCAGCCGGCATCGTCACGGCGCCGATCAACAAGGAAGCGCTGAACTCCGCCGCCATCATTACGATGGCCATACCGGCATGCTGGCGGCGCTGACAGGCTCGAAATCCTCGTGGATGCTGCTTGCCTCGGAGCGGCTGAAGGTCATCCATGTCTCGACCCATGTTTCGCTGCGCACGGCGATCGACCGCGCCAAGCCGGAACGGGTGCTTGCCACCATCCGCACGGGCTACGAACACTTGAAGCGCATGGGCTATGAAAACCCGCGCATCGCCGTTGCCGGCATCAATCCGCATTGCGGCGAAAACGGCCTTTTCGGCACCGAGGATGACGAATTCCTGCGCCCGGCCGTCGAACAGGCCAAGGCCGAAGGCATGAATGTCTCCGGCCCCATCTCGGCCGATACCGTCTATCACCGCGCCTATCAGGGCGCCTTCGATCTGGTGATTGCCCAGTATCACGATCAGGGCCATATCCCGATCAAGCTCGTCGCCTTCGACAGCGCCGTCAACGTCTCGCTCGGCCTGCCGATCGACCGCACCTCGGTCGACCATGGCACCGCCTTCGATATTGCCGGCACTGGCAAGGCCAACCACGTCAACATGCTCTGCGCGCTGGATTATGCGGCACGCCTTGCCGGCAACCGGTCGGAAAAGGGAGTTGCCGCATGAGCGCCTCCTTCGCCGCCCGCCTGCGTGGCCGCGAGCGCATCGTCGGTTACTGGAGCCAGCTGCCTGTTCCCGCCATTCAGGAACGCGTCGCCCGCCACGGCTATGACTATGTCTGCTTCGATGCCCAGCACGGCTTCCTCGATTACCAGTCGGTGCTGAACGGCCTGATTGCCATCGATGCCGGCGCGGCCCTCGGCAAAACGAATGCGCCGGCATGGTCCGTGTTGCGGCCAACCGCGTCGATCTCATCGGCCAGGCGCTCGATGCCGGCGCCCGCGGCGTCATCATTCCGCTCATCGACACGGCAGAACAGGCCAAGGAAGCCGTGCGCGCCTGCCGCTTTCCGCGTCAGGGCCTGCGCTCCTATGGCCCGATGCGTGCCGGCCTGCGTTCCGGCCCGGAAACGGCAAAGATGAACGAGGAAGTCGCCTGCATCGTCATGATCGAGACGGAGGAAGGCCTCGCCAATCTCGATGCCATCTGCGCCGTCGAGGGTGTCGATGGCATCTATGTCGGCCCCGCCGACCTGATGCTGGCGCTGGGCGGCAAGACGATCAACGACACCGAAAAGGCCGCCGAATTCGAAGCCGCTCTGGCGCGGATTTCGCAGGCCGCGAAAAACGCAAATATTGCGGCCGGCATTCACACGAATGCGGGTGATGTGGCTTCCAAACGCCTCGCGGAAGGTTATACCTTTGCCACGATCTCGTCGGATCTCAATCACCTCGACAAGGTGGCCGGCGAGCACTTGAAGATGGCGCGCGCCTGACACGCGCACCATCACGGCATGGATAAGGAGGATAGCATGTCCGATCATTCGGCAGCGGCATTCGATACCGAGGCGCTGGCAAAGACCATTCACGCACTTCGCACGGAACAGAAGACCGCACCGACGGCAAGCTTCCCCATCCCCCCGGACCTTGCAACGGCTGCCGTCGCCGCCAAGCGCTGGCAGGCCTCGAAGGCGCAACCGGCGCCGCCTGGAAGGCGGCGATGACGCCCGACAAGCAGCCGACTGCCGCCCTTATGCATCCTTACGAGGAAGATGGCACGAACGCCGTCATGCCCCATGCGCCGGGCATGCGCTTCGAGGTGGAAATTCCGGTCCTTCTCGGCCGCGATCTTCCGCCGCGCGCCGAACCCTATAGCCGTGAAGAGATCGTCGATGCGGTGGAAAACGCCTATCTCGGCTGCGAGCTTCTCTTCTCGGCCATTCAGGAAGGCGGCAGCGTCTCCTATCCGCTCTATTATGCCGATCGCATCGGCAATGGCGGCTTTGCCCGCGGCCCGGTCGTGCCGAAATCCTTCCTCGATGACGTCGGCGGCCGCCCGCTGAAAGTGACGCTCGGCGATACCGTCATCTATGACGGCCCCGGCAGCCACCCGACGGGCGATGTTCTCTCCTGGCTGATGGCCTATGCCAATGACCCGACGCGCGCGCCGGACGTCCTCCTGAAGGGCCGGCTGATCACCACCGGCGCCCTGTCGGGTGCGATGACGCTTCCCGGCTCCGGCAAGGTCGAAGTCCTGCTCGACGGCGAATATGCAATGAGCGTGACGCTGGAACCCTGATCCGGGAAAATCGGGCGGCCCGCCCCTGCGGGCCGTCAATTCTGCAAATTGCATGACTTGCCGATCGGTGGCAGCATCCGCCAGCGATCATTCATCTCTACCCCGCGTCGCTGCATTCGCGCTGCCGGAGCCTATCATGACCGCGGTCAGCGACCTGACATCTCTTCGATCTCTTCGCGAGCAGACAATGCTTGCCATCCTCTATGCCACATCGGCCGCCGCCCTGACGGCCGTCGACGCCGCCATCGTCCGCCTGCTGGCGGGAGAAGTGCACCCCTTCGTCATCGGCTTCTTCCGATGTTTTTGCGGCCTGATGGCCATTCTGCCCTGGGTCCTCTGGCGCCCTGCGGTTCTGAAGACGCGCTATCGCTGGCTGCATATTCTCCGCTCGGCGCTGAAGCTGCTGTCGCTCGTCTGCGGTTTTGCAGCCTTTGCTGAAGCGGCACTTGCCGATGTGACCGCCATCATGTTCACCGCGCCGATCTTCGTCATGATCGGCGCATGGCTGGCGCTGAAAGAAGCGCTCACCCTGTCGCGCATAGCCGCCATCCTTGCGGGTTTTGCCGGCGCGCTCATCATCATTTCGCCAAGCGGCGGCGACAGCAGCGAATGGCTGGCGCTGATGCTGGCCGTGGCGGCCGCAGCCCTTCAGGCGCTGGTGCAGCTGATGCTGAAAAAAAATGTCGGCCTCCGACAGCCCCGAAACGCTGGTCGTCTGGAACCTCATCCTGACGGTGCCGATCGCCGCCATTCCGGCCGTTCTCTTCTGGGAGACGCCGAGCCCGGCAAACCTTGCGCTTCTGGTGCTGCAGGGCGTGCTTGGCGCCGCCAACATGGCGCTGATGACCAAGGCGCTCGCCATGGCGGACG
Source organism: Shinella sp. UYSO24 (assembly GCA_902167985.1). GTDB lineage: Bacteria > Pseudomonadota > Alphaproteobacteria > Rhizobiales > Rhizobiaceae > Neorhizobium. Next base: position 16,406 of record CABHNZ010000031.1, on the reverse strand, counting down.
CCTCGCATGTGGCCTCGGTGGAATTTCTCCGCCTGCCCTTCGTCGCAATCGTCGCCTGGGTCATGTTCGGCGAGATCGCCGGTCTCTCGACCTGGGCCGGAGCAGCGCTGATCATCAGCGCCATTCTCCTGCCTCTGGCCGGCAGCGCATGGCGCCGCCGGCGATCGCTCAATCAGGCGTAACGCGAAACCGCAAGATCCGCCGCATCGATTTCCGGCTTGCGGCCGGAAACGAGATCGCTGATGACCCGTGCCGAACCGGTGCTCATCGTCCAGCCGAGCGTGCCATGGCCGGTATTGAGATAGAGGCCGTCGATCTTGGTCTTGCCGATGACCGGCGTACCATCCGGCGTCATCGGACGCAGGCCCGACCAGAAGGTCGCCTTCGACAGATCGCCGCCCGGGAAGAGATCCGTTACCGAAAGCTCCAGCGTCTTGCGGCGCGCTTCCGGCAGATCCTTGGTGAAGCCGGAGATTTCCGCCATGCCACCGACGCGGATACGGTCGCCGAGACGGGTGATGGCAATCTTGTAGGTCTCGTCCAGAACCGTCGAGGTCACGGCCCGGCTCTCGTCGATGATCGGGATCGTCAGCGAGTAGCCCTTGACCGGATAGACCGGCAGCGAAATGCCGAGCGACTTCACCATGGCAGGCGAATAGCTGCCGAGCGCCACGACGACGCTGTCGGCCGCGACCAGCTGGCCGGAAACGACGACACCGGCAATTCGGCCGCCTTCGACGGCCAGATGATCGGCGCTGACGCCATAACGGAAGGTCACGCCCAGCTCGACCGCCTTGGCGGCCAGCGCATTGGTGAACTTGAAGCAGTCGCCCGTCTCGTCCTTCGGCGTCAGAAGCCGCCGGCAATCTTGTCGCGCGCATGCGCCAGCGCCGGCTCGACACGAATGCAGCCTTCGCGATCCAGCACCTCGAACGGCACGCCATCGGCGGCCAGCGCCTTGACGTCCTTGGCAGACGCATCGAGCTGCTGCTGGGTGCGGAACAGCTGCACCGTGCCCTGCATGCCGGCGTCATAGGCAATGCCGGTCTCGGCACGAACCTCGGCCAGCGACAGACGGCTATATTCGGAGAGCCTGAGCATCCGGCCCTTGTTCAGCGCGTAACGGCCCTCGGTGCAATTGGCGAGCATCTGTGCCAGCCACGAGAACATCGCCATATCCGCCTTCGGCTTGATGATCAGCGGCGCATGCTTTTCCATCATCCACTTGATGGCTTTGACCGGAACGCCCGGAGCAGCCCAGGGGCCGCAATAGCCGAACGAGACCTGACCGGCATTGGCAAAGCTGGTTTCCAGCGCAGGACCGGGCTGCCGGTCGATGACCGTGACCTCGTGTCCGGCCTTTGCAAGCTGATAGGCGGTGGTGGTGCCGACGACACCGGCGCCGAGAACGATGACTTTCATGTCTGCCTCAAGGAGAGTTGAGGGGCCGGGACCGACCCTTATCGATAATTGCGGAAGTAGCGGCTGCCGAGGCTGGTGAGGATCTCGTAGGAGATAGTACCCGCATCTGCCGCCAATGCGTCAAGGCTCTGGTTCGGGCCGATCACCTCGACCCGGGCGCCGAGCGTCAGCCGACCTTGCGGCAGCGCGGAAGCGTCGATGATGATACTGTCCATCGAAACGCGCCCGACGATCGGCAGGCGCACGCCGTCGAAATAGACGGCGCCGCGATCGCTGAGCGTCCGCGGCAGGCCATCGGCATAACCCGCAGCGATCGTCGCAAGCACCATCGGCCGGGCTGCGACATGCGATCCGCCATAGCCGATCTTAGCACCCGCAGGCACTGTCCGCGTCTGCACCACGGCAACGTCGAGGCTTGCGACCGGCTCCATCGGATTGTCTGCATTACCATGCGGCGCGCCGCCATAGACGGCAATGCCGGGGCGCACCAATGCACCATGATAGCCCGCACCGAGAAACGAACCGCCCGAATTGGCAAAGCAGAGCGGCAGATCGGCAAAGCAGGCGGCAATCCGCTGCATCTCGGCAAGCTGTTCGCCATTCTGCGCATTATCCGGCTCGTCGCCGCAGGCGAGATGGCTCATGACGAACAGGATATCGAGCCCGCCCTTCTCAATCGCCTTCTGGACGTCATCGAGATCGGCAGGCGCAAGCCCGAGCCGCGACATGCCCGTATCGAACTGCAACACGGCCGGCAGCGTCCGGCCGAGCGAACCGGCAAGCGCCTGCCATGAAGCAAGCTGTTCCATCCCGTTCAAAACCGGAATGATACCGGCCTGAACGCAAGGCTCTTCATTGCCGGGCTGCAAGCCATTGAGCACGAACACCTTCGCGTCAACGCCGAGGATCGGGCGGATGGCCAGCGCCTCGTGAAACTGGGCAACGAAGAAATGCCGGCAACCGGCAGCGTAAAGTGCGGGCGCGACGCGATCCGCACCGAGCCCATAGGCATCGGCCTTGACCACCGCTGCCGCCATGGCTGGCGCAACTCTTCGGGTCATGGCCTGATAATTGCGGGAAAGCGCGCCGAGATCGATTGTCAGATAGCCGGGATAGCCAGCCGGCAGCGCCGCATCGGCATCGGCCGATGACATATGGCTCGGCGCGGAACGCACCATGACGGCATCGTTCTGCAAAGACCTTGTCGCATCCATGTTCCCACCTTTTGTTGGGACAATGGTATGTGAAGGATCGAAGAATTTTCCGCGATTTCGTCGTTGAAAGTTTCAATTATTCGAAGATAAATGCACGAACTGATCAACGATTTGCAGATTTGACCAACCATGGATGCGATAGACCGCAATCTCCTGCGCCTGCTGAAACTCAATGCCCGCATCAGCAATGCCAAGCTTGCCGAGGAAGTCGGGCTATCCCCTTCCGCCTGCCTGCGGCGCATCCGCATTCTGGAAGATAGCGGCGTCATTCGCGGCTACACGACGCTGATCGACAGCGGCGCTGGCGAACAGGCGATCGCGGTCATCATCAACATCACGCTGGAGCGCCAGACCGAGGATTACCTCAACCGTTTCGAGGCGGCCGTTCGCCGTCATCCGGAAATCAAGGAATGTTACCTGATGACCGGCGGCGCCGATTATCTCCTGCGTGTCGAAGTGGCGAGCGCCGGCGAATTCGAGCGCATCCACAAGGAGATCCTCTCCACCATGCCGGGCGTGCTGCGCATCCATTCCAGCTTCTCGATCCGCAATGTTCTGGCAACGAGAATGCGCGCCCGCAGCTGAACCGGCACCGATCCTATCGGCCGTCGCCAAGCCGCGCTGCCGCATCCTTCAGCGCCACACCGCTGATGCCGGTCCTCAGCATGTCGCGCAACAGGGCGACGATCGCATCGGCAGCGGCCGGGATGGCCATGCCGCCATCGCGGATGTTGGAAATGCAGTTGCGACGCGAATCCGGCGTGCCGGTCTTCGGTGCGAATGTCAGATAGCGCCGAGACTGTCGGCGGCCGAAAGCCCCGGCCGCTCGCCGATCAGCATGATCGAGGCTTTTGCGCCGAGCGCCTCGCCGACCGGATCGGCCAGCGCCACGCGCGCCTGCGCGGCAATCACCACAGCGCCAGCGACAGGCCGATGGCGCCAAGCCGCGCGGCAATTGCCTCCACCAGCGGCACGGCATTGATATCGACCGCACTGGAAGACAGCCCGTCGGCCACCACGATCACCACATCCGCCGCATCGGCACCGGAGGTGGCCTCTGTCAGCGCCGCCTGAGAGCGCTCAGAAATCTGCCGCCCGAGATCCGGCCGGCGAACATAGATGCTGCGTTCGGTCGCAAGACTTTCGACGGCAACCACACCGAGCCCGAGCGCTGCGAAGCGCTGCTGCAATCCTTCGCCATCGGCCGCGGTCCAGACGGCTTCGCGCGCGCGGGCATGATCGAGCAGAAAGGAAAGCTGCGCCTTCGTCGGCAGGCCGGAGCCGAAGCGGCCGAGCGACACACGCGCATCGGTCATGGCCTTGAGATCGAGATGGCGCTCACCGGATGCAACAGTCGCGCCATCGGAGGCGATCGTCGTGGAGAGCATATCGGGCTTTGTCATCGTCACGCTCCCAGCAGGCTGAGCTCGGAAATCCGGCTCGTCAGCTGCGCCGGCCCGTCCCGCAGCATGCCGGCGGTGTCGGTAAGCCCCACCTCGCGCAGCCATTCTTCGAATTCCGGTGCCGGCGGCCGGTGCAGCGTCTCGCGGCAATAGACGGCGTCGTGATGCGACAGCGACTGATAGTTCAGCATGATGTCGTCGGCGCCCGGCACGGTGATGACGAAATTGACGTTTGCCGCGCAGAGCAGCGTCAGCAGCGTATCCATGTCTTCCTGATCGGCATCCGCATGGTTGGTGTAACAGACATCGACACCCATCGGCAGGCCCATCAGCTTGCCGCAGAAATGGTCTTCGAGGCCGGCGCGGATGATCTGCTTGCCGTTGAAGAGATATTCCGGCCCGATAAAGCCGACGACTGTGTTGACCAGAAGCGGCGAGAACTGCCGCGCCACGGCATAGGCACGCACTTCCATCGTCTGCTGGTCGACGCCGAAATGTGCGTCGGCGGAAAGTGCCGCCCCCTGCCCCGTCTCGAAATACATGAGATTGGCATCCGGCGCCCCGCGCTTCAGCCCGCGCGCCGCATCATGGGCTTCCTTCAGGATGGCGAGATTGACGCCGAACCCGTCATTGGCCTTTTGCGAACCGGCAACGGACTGGAAGACGAGATCGACGGGTGCCGCCTTTTCCATCGCCCGGATTGCCGTCGTCACATGGCCGAGGCAGCAGGTCTGGGTGGGGATGGCAAGCCGCGAGCGCAATTCGTCAAGCAGCGAGACGATGCGGATATAATCCTCCGTCGCATCGGTTGCCGGATTGACGCCGATCACGGCATCGCCCGATCCCATCAGCAAGCCGTCGATGGCCGACGCCGCAATGCCATAGCTGTCATCGGTCGGATGGTTCGGCTGGTTGCGGGTGGAAAGCCGTCCCTTCAGCCCGATCGTCGAGCGGAAGCGGGTGACGACCTCGCGCTTGGCGGCAACGGTGATCAGATCCTGCACCCGCATGATCTTGGAGACGGCCGCCACCATTTCCGGCGTCAGCCCATAGGTGACGGCTTCGAGCTGCCGCTGCCCGGTTTCCGGCTTCAACAGCCATTCGCGAAACTCGCCGACAGTGAGCGACGAGATGGCCGAAAACGCTTTCTCATCATGCTGTTCGGCGATCAGCTGCGAAACCTCGTCCTCGTCGGAAGAAATCAGTTCTTCGGAAAGAAATGCCTTCAGCGGCAGATCGGCCAGCGCCATCTGCGCCGCCAGCCGCTCGACGGGACCGTCAGCCGCAATCCCGGCAAGCTGGTCGCCGGATCGCTCCGGCGTCGCCTTGGCCATCAATTGTTTCAGGTCGTCGAAACGGAAAACCGTCTGTTCGATCGTGGTCTGATAGGCCATCGGGCGTCACTCCGGGTAAATGAAGAGAAATCAATACCTCAAGCGACCGCGTCCGGCGGAAAATGTCAACTGCAAACCGCCTCAGGCCGCTGCGATGATCTCGATCACGAAATATGGTTTGTCACCTGCGACAGAAAGCCGGCCTTCCTGCCTCGCCACCACAACTGCATCGAGCGGCCCAAGTGCCGTGCCCTCGACACTGGCCTCGCCCGTGACCACGATCATCGTGACATCGGCGTCGCCCGAAAGCGCAATCTCGCCCGCCGCCGCCACGCGCTTCACCCGGTGCGAAAACCGGCCGCGACGGGTCATCACGTTGAGATCGGTGATCGGCCCCTGCGTCAGAACCGCATCGGTCTCGGCATCGCCGGGAAAGGAAAAGGGATCGGACGCGCTGCCCAGCATCACGTTTCCCATCCCCGCGACCGAAAGCTTCATGCCCTCGCCGGTCAGGATCGAGAGCGTCCGGTCGATCTCCTCGAAGGAGGAAAAAGCACCGTCCGAAACGACCGGCGCCATGGAGACGCGCCAGCCGAAATCGGCAACGGAGGCATTGGCGGGAAAGACGGTGATTTCCACCGTCTCGCCCTTGCCATTCTTCCACGGCATGCGCCGATAGTCTTTCGCACGCAGGATCTGCATGAGGCTCAGTTCCCCAGAATGCCGGGAAGCCGCAGGCCCTTTTCCGTGGCGCAGTCGACGGCGATCTCATAGCCGGCATCCGCATGGCGCATCACGCCGGTCGCCGGATCGTTCCACAGAACCCGTTCCAGACGACGCGCCGCATCGTCGGTGCCATCGGCGCAGATCACCATGCCGGAATGCTGCGAATAGCCCATGCCGACGCCGCCGCCATGATGCAGCGACACCCAGGTGGCGCCCGATGCGGTGTTAAGCAGCGCGTTCAGCAGCGGCCAGTCAGACACGGCATCAGAGCCGTCCTTCATTGCTTCCGTCTCACGGTTCGGCGAGGCGACCGAGCCACTGTCGAGATGGTCGCGGCCGATGACGATCGGGGCGGAAAGCTCGCCATTCCTCACCATCTCGTTGAAGGCAAGGCCGAGCTTGTGGCGATCGCCGAGACCCACCCAGCAAATCCGCGCCGGCAGGCCCTGGAAGGCGATGCGTTCGCGGGCCATGTCGAGCCAGTTATGCAGGTGCTTGTTGTCGGGCAGCAGTTCCTTCACCTTGGCATCGGTCTTGTAGATGTCCTCCGGATCACCGGAAAGGGCGGCCCAGCGGAACGGGCCGATACCGCGGCAGAAGAGCGGGCGGATATAGGCCGGCACGAAACCGGGGAAGGCAAAGGCGTTTTCCAGCCCCTCGTCCTTCGCCACCTGACGGATATTGTTGCCATAATCGAGCGTCGGCACGCCGGCATCCCAGAAGGCGACCATGGCTTCGACATGGCTCTTCATCGAGGCGCGCGCGGCATCCTCGACGGATTTCGGGTCGCTCTCGCGCTTGGCCTTGTGTTCGGCAACCGTCCAGCCGATCGGCAGATAGCCGTTGCGCGGGTCATGCGCAGACGTCTGGTCGGTGACGATATCCGGGCGCGGACCGCCGGCCTTCATGCGGCGAACGAGTTCCGGGAAGATTTCGGCTGCATTGCCAAGCAGGCCGACGGACTTCGCCTCGCCCTTTGCCGTCCATTCGGCGATCAGTGCCAGCGCCTCGTCGAGGCTCGTGGCCTTCGCGTCGACATAACGGGTGCGCAGGCGAAAATCGATGCGCGTCTCGTCGCTTTCGACGGCGAGGCAGCAGGCGCCGGCCATGACAGCGGCCAGCGGCTGCGCGCCGCCCATCCCGCCGAGACCGCCAGTCAGAATCCACTTGCCCTTGAGATCGCCGTTATAATGCTGGCGCCCGGCCTCGACGAAGGTTTCATACGTGCCCTGCACGATGCCCTGCGTGCCGATATAGATCCACGAACCGGCCGTCATCTGGCCGTACATCGCAAGGCCCTTCTTATCCAGCTCGTTGAAATGGTCCCATGTCGCCCAATGCGGCACGAGGTTGGAATTGGCGATCAGCACGCGCGGCGCATCCTTGTGGGTGCGGAACACGCCGACCGGCTTGCCGGACTGCACCAGCAGCGTCTCTTCTTCCGTCAGCGTCTTCAGCGTCGCAGCGATCTTGTCGAAATCGTCCCAGGTGCGGGCGGCGCGGCCGATACCGCCATAGACCACCAGTTCATGCGGATTTTCCGCGACATCCGGGTCGAGATTGTTCATCAGCATGCGAAGCGGCGCTTCGGTCGTCCAGCTCTTGGCGTTCAGCTCATTGCCCCGCGGGGCGCGGACATCACGGATATTGTGGCGTGGATTGGTCATGATGAAGTTCCCGTTCTTGTAAGTCAGATATCAAGCACCGGCAGAATGCCGGCGGAAATGGCAGAGACGATCGCGCCGGACGCGACGAGACCGGCGGCGGCGGCAAGATCCGGCGCCATATAGCGGTCGTCTTCCAGTACCGGCACGGCGGCGCGCAGCACTGCGACGGCCTTTTCCAGTTCCGGGCTGGTCTTCAGCGGACCACGCAGCTCGACGCCCTGAACGGCGGCCAGCGCCTCGATGCCGAGAATGCCGAAGAGGTTTTCGGTCATCGCTAGAAGACGACGTGCGCCATGGCAGGCCATCGACACATGGTCTTCCTGATTGGCCGAGGTCGGCGTCGAATCCACCGATGCCGGATGCGACATCTGCTTGTTCTCGCTCATCAGCGCCGCAGAGGTGACTTCGGCAATCATCAGGCCGGAATTCAGCCCCGGCTTCTTCGACAGAAACGCCGGAAGGCCATAGGAGAGCGCCGGATCGACAAGCAGCGCGATACGCCGCTGCGCAATCGCGCCGATCTCGCAGATCGCAAGCGCCGTCTGGTCGGCGGCAAAGGCGACCGGTTCGGCATGGAAATTGCCACCCGAGACGACTTCATTGTCGGAGAGAACCAGAGGATTGTCGGTGACGGCATTGGCCTCGATTTCGAGTGTGCGGGCCACCTGCCGCAGAAGATCGAGGCAGGCGCCATCCACCTGAGGCTGGCAGCGGATGCAATAGGGGTCCTGCACCCGCTCGTCGCCTTCGATATGGCTTTCGCGGATTTCCGAACCGGACAGCAACTGGCGCAGCGCCGCCCCCGCATCGATCTGGCCCTTATGACCGCGCAGCGTATGAATATCGGGATGGAAGGGCGCAGATGAGCCCATCGCCGCATCGGTCGAGAGAGCGCCGGTGACGAGCGCCGTCTGCGCTGCCCGATGGGCGCGGAACAGGCCGGCCAGCGCCAGCGCCGTCGAGGTCTGGGTGCCGTTGATCAGCGCCAGCCCTTCTTTCGCGGCCAGCACGACGGGAGCAAGGCCCGCCTTGGACAGCGCCTCGGCGGAGGCCATGCGGACACCCCCGAAAACGCCTCGCCCTCGCCCATCATCGTCGCAGCCATATGCGCAAGCGGCGCCAGATCGCCGGATGCGCCGACCGAACCCTTTTCGGGAATGACCGGGATGACGCCCTTTTCCAGCATGCCTTCGATCAGCCGGATCAGTTCGAGCCGCACGCCGGAGGCACCGCGACCGAGCGAAATCAGCTTCAGCGCCATGATCAGCCGCACGACATTTTCCGGCAGAGGCGCGCCAAGCCCGCAGCAATGCGACAGGATGAGATTACGCTGCAAGGTCGCAAGATCCGCCGCGTCGATCTTGATCGAGGCCAGTTTGCCGAAGCCGGTATTGATGCCATAGACCGGCGCATTGCCGACCGCGATCTCGGCGATACGGGCGGCAGCCTTCAGCACCAGCGCATCGAAGGACGGATCGAGCTTGGCCGAACCGTTGGTCCAGTAGATCTCCGAGAGATCCTTGAGCGGCACATTGCCGGGAAAAAGCGTGATCGTCATGCGGAGACCTTCTGACCCTTGAAGATGCGGGAATGGAGGGGATTGAAGCCGATGCGGTAGACAAGCTCCGCCGGCCGCTCGATATTCCAGATCGCGAGATCGGCCGACTTGCCGACCTCAAGCGTGCCGACCTCACCGAGAAGCCCGAGCGCACGCGCCGCCTCGCGGGTGGCGCCGGCAAGGCATTCGTCGACCGTCAGGCGAAACAGCGTCGCCGCCATATTCATGGTAAGAAGCAGCGAGGTGAGCGGCGACGTGCCCGGATTGCAATCCGTGGCAATGGCGATATGCGCGCCGGCCTCGCGCAGCGCCTTGACCGGCGGCTTCTGCGTCTCGTTGATCGCATAGAAGGCGCCGGGCAGAAGCACGGCAACCGTGCCCGCCTTCGCCATCGCTTGCGCCCCCTCGGCATCGAGATATTCGACATGATCGGCCGAGAGCGCGCCATAAGAGGCCGCCATCGCAGCACCGCCGAGATTGGAAAGCTGCTCGGCATGCAGCTTCACCGGCAGCCCGAGCGCCTTGGCATGATCGAAGACCACCCGCATCTCTTCGACGGAGAAGGCGATCCCCTCGCAGAACCCGTCGACCGCATCGATCAGGCCTTCCGCATGGCCCCGGTCCATGCCCGGCAGAACCACATCGGCGATATAATCGGCATTCCGCCCCTTGTATTCGACCGGCGTTGCATGGGCGGCAAGATAGGTAGTGACGATCCGGACCGGCCGGACCTTTTCGAGCGCGCGGGCAGCGCGCAGCATGTTGAGCTCACCCTCGATGGAAAGCCCGTAGCCGGACTTGATCTCGATGGTCGAGATCCCTTCGGCAAGCAGCGCATCGAGCCGCGGCAGGGTCGCTTCCACGAGCCTTCGACGGAAAGCCCGTTCGTCGCTTTGACCGAGGAGACGATACCGCCGCCGGCCCGCGCCACCTCTTCATAGGTTGCGCCCGCAAGCCGCATCTCGAATTCCATCGCCCTGTCGCCACCGAAGACGAGATGGGTGTGGCAATCGATGAGCGCAGGCGTGATCCAGCGCCCGCCGCAATCGACGAGTGCTGCACCGGCCCTCATCCCGGACGGCAGATCCACCTCAGGCCCGACATAGACGATGACGCCGTCACGCGCCGCAATCGCACCCTTCTCGATGGCACCGAGCCCCTCGGCTCCCTCGACAAGCGTTGCCAGCCGGGCATTGGTCCAGAGGGTGATGGCGGAGGCGGCAGCGCCCACGGTTTGCGGCTGAGACATGGAATGATCGCCCAATTTTTCGTTCCCGCGCTTTGATTGCGACTTTCGTTATGTCGAAAAATGTATATACATATTTGCAAGGTGACAAGAGCATTTTTCGAGATCGGTTTCGACCCTATGATCGACCCGGCCCCAAAATGCCGCAAGAGGAGAACGGTTGACGTGACGAACCAGAGCGCAGTGACATCCCCCGAAACGACAGGCGGCCCGATCAAACAGGCCGCAACGACACTGCACGCGACCGCCGCCCTTCTGCCCGATGGCTGGGCCTCCGACATCCGCCTGACCATCACGGACGGCGCGATTTCCGCCATCGAGACAGGCGTTGCGGCCGGCGCATCCGATGAGCGCCATGCGGTTCTCGTGCCCGCCATGGGCAATCTCCACAGCCACGCCTTCCAGCGCGCCATGGCCGGCCTCACCGAACTGCGCGGCCCCGGCAATGACAGTTTCTGGAGCTGGCGCACCCTGATGTATCGCTTCGCGCTGAAGATGACGCCCGACGATATAGAGGCCGTCGCAGCCCAGCTTTATGTCGAGATGCTGGAACAGGGTTTTGCCCGCGTCGGCGAGTTTCATTACCTGCATCACGACCGTGACGGCACGCCTTACGCCAATATCGCCGAACATGCCGAACGCATTGCCGCGGCAAGCGCCTCGACCGGTATCGGCCTGACGCTGCTGCCGGTCTTCTACGCCCATTCCGGCTTCGGCGGCCAGCCGCCGATCGATGGCCAGCGCCGTTTCATCAATTCGGTCGAAAGCTTTGGCCGTCTGATGCAGGGCGCAGGCGACATCAGACGCAATCTCCCCGGCATGCAGCTCGGCATCGCGCCGCACAGCCTGCGTGCCGCGACATCGGAAGAACTGACCGCCATCCTGCCCTTGGCCGAAGGAGGACCGATCCATATCCATGTCGCCGAACAGGTGAAGGAAGTCGAAGACAGCATTGCCTTTTCCGGCGCCCGGCCCGTCGAATGGCTGCTCGCCAATGCCCCCGTCGATGATCGCTGGTGCCTCATCCACGCCACCCACCTGACGGATAGCGAAGTCTCCGGCATGGCAAAAAGCGGCGCGATTGCCGGCCTTTGCCCGATCACCGAGGCCAATCTTGGCGATGGCACCTTTGCCGCCGCCGATTTCCTTGAACAAGGCGGCCGCATCGGCGTCGGGTCGGATAGCAATGTGCTGATCTCGCTGCCGGGAGAACTGCGCCAGCTCGAATATTCGCAGCGCCTTGCCCACCGCGCCCGAAACGTCATCGCGCGTCCGAACGGCTCGACTGGCCGCCGCCTCTTCGATGCCGCCATCGATGCGCCGGTGCAGCCCTTGCCACGAAGACGGGACTTACAGTGGGCAGCCCGGCCGATATCGTTTCGCTGGATGTCAGCCGCGCGCCCTATTTTGCCGGCGACGATCTCCTCGACAACTGGATTTTCGGCAGCGACATCGCCGTCGACAGCGTCTGGTCCGGCGGTGCGAAAAAGGTGACGGGCGGCCGCCATGGCGCGCGCGAAAGCATCCGCGCCCGCTTCCTTGCCACCATGCAACGCCTGCTGGCGGATTGACGCAGCGCCACGCTTCTATAGACGTCCTTGGAAAGCCGTAGACACGGCCCCACAGGATAGCAGGGAAAACGACGATCGCCGGCGACCAGACGCTTCACCGCAGGATTTTGGCGGATATCGAGGACAAGATCGTGTCGGGCGCATGGCCGCCCGGCCATCCGCTGCCCTTCGAAGTGGATCTCGCCACCCATTACGGCGTCTCGCGCATGACCGTGAACAAGGTCATGGGCCAGCTGGTGCAATCGGGCCTGATCGAGCGCCGCAAGCGGCTCGGCAGCTTTGTTGCCCAGCCGAAGGCGCAGTCGGCAGTTCTCGAAATCCACGACATCCGCGACGAGGTCCGCTCGCTGAACCTCGAATACGGCTACGAGCGCCTCTCGCTTCAGCGCCGTAAGGCCTCAGGCGACGATCTCGCATGGCTGACGGACGAGACGGCCGGCGAGCTTCTCTCGGTCACGGGCCTGCATCTCGCCGGCGGTCAGCCTTTTTGCCTGGAAGAGCGGCTGATCAACCTGAAAACCGTGCCGGAAGCCGCCGATTTCGACTTCATCGCCATCGCCCCCGGCCCCTGGCTCTCCTCGCTCATTCCCTGGACGACGGCGCAGCACCGTATCCAGGCCGTGCCTGCCGACCGCAAGGAGCACAAGCTCCTGAACCTTTCTGCCAAGGAAGCCTGCCTTGTGATCGAGCGCCGAACATGGAACGCATCCGGCCCCGTGACCCGCGTGACCATGACCTATCCCGGCAACCGCCATGTCGTGACCGCCGACTTCCGCCCCTCCGGCGCATGAGCGCCATGCCTGTGCCGCGGACAATATTTCATGATGCGGCGCGAAAACTTCTATCCTATGGTGGCCTCCCCTCGGTGGATGCGCCGGACGCCCCGCCCGAAAAACCCATATGCGACGAACAGCCTCTGGAGCAGACTGAGATGAGCAAGACCGACGCGGAAGCGACCTCAACCCCTTCGCCGGAAACCCCGGTGACAGCCGTCAGCGAGGAGTTTCGCATCGGTTTCCGCAATGCCATGTCGCGCCTTGGTGCCGCGGTCAGCATTGTCACGACCGATGGCCCCGGCGGCCGTGCCGGCTTTGCCGCCACCGCCGTCTGCAGCGTCAGCGATACGCCGCCGAGCCTGCTCGTCTGCATCAACCGCAATTCCTCGGCCTACCAGCCCGTCACCACCAACCGGGTTCTCTGCGTCAACGTCACCAGCGACCAGCACCGCGCGCTCTCGCAGCTCTTCGGCGGCAAGACGCCGATCGACGAACGCTTTGCAGCCGCCACATGGTCGACGCTTGAAACCGCAAGCCCGGTTCTCGAAGGCGCACTCGAATCCTTCGACTGCCGCATCCGCGATATCTTCCAGAGCGGCAGCCATGACATTCTCGTCTGTGACGTCGTGGCCCTGAAGGACAGAAGTGAAGGCTCAAGCCTCATCTATTTCAACCGTGCCTACCACACGATCTGAACGAACGGCCGCATGAAGGCGTGAAACGAAAAAAGGGCGGACCGTGAAGATCCGCCCTTTCTCAATTCTCCTCAGGCAATGGCCGGCGAAGGCGGCGCATCGGCCGCAATCGGCCGCGGCTTGCCCTCTGCATCGACCGCCACCATGGTGAACTTGGCCTCGGTTACTTTCTCGCGCAATGTCTGGTCATCGCGCCGCGTCCAGGCTTCGAGCCCGAGCGTCACGGAGGTACGGCCGATCCGCTCGATCGTCGTGTAGACGCAGAGCGTATCGCCAATCTTGACCGGCTTCTTGAAGACGATTTCCTGCACCGCCACAGTGACGGTGCGCCCCTTCACCACGTCATTGGCGCGCACGAAGGCCGCAAGGTCCATCTGCCACATGACCCAGCCGCCGAAAATATCACCGGCGGGATTTGCGTCGGCCGGCATGGCAAGGGTGCGAAGCGTCAGTTCGCCATTGGGTGCGGAGCTGCTTTCCATCGGTCGTTCCATTTCTGCATGGGTCGGAGCGTCACCGTTTACAAACTGCACAGGAAAACGCCAATAGACGGAAATGCATGGCTGATGCGCAGTTCTTGCTGCAGTGCAGCAAGAGAACCGTGAAATTCGTGATCATTCAAACTCGTGGATGACTTCCAGAAACGCATCGCCATAGCGTTCGAGCTTGGATTGCCCGACGCCGGAAATATTGATGAGCGCATCATGATCGAGCGGCCGCTCGGTGGCAAAGGCGATCAGCACCGTATCGGCAAACACCACATAGGGCGGCACGGAGAGATCCTTGGCGATCTCCATCCGCTTGCGGCGCAGCGCCTCGAAAAGCTCTCCGTCACGCCCCGAAAGCTCCGCCCGCGCGCTTTCCGAACGCTGCGAGGCGTTGCGTGCCGCCTTGCCGGTCGTCGGCCTGTCCTTGCGGAACCGAACCTCGCGCTCGCGCCGGAACACCGCGCGCGCGTCTGGGCCAAGCGTCAGCGCCCCGAAGGCCTCGTGATTGACCTGCACGAAGCCGGCGGCGAGAAGCTGGCGATAGACCGATTGCCACGTCTTCGCCGGCAGATCGCTGCCGGCGCCGAAGACCGGCATGCCCACATGGCCGAAGCGCCGGGTCTTCTCATTGTCATGGCCCATCAGCACATCGATCACATGGCCTGTACCAAAGCGTTCGCCGGTCCGGTAGATCGCCGCCAGCGCCTTGATCGCCGCCTCGGTTCCATCCCAGGTCTCGACAGGCTTGAGGCAGGTATCACAATTGCCGCAACCGCCCTGATGCGCTTCCCCGAAATGCTTGAGGATCGCCTGCCGACGGCAGCCCGCCGTCTCGCAGATGGCCAGCAGCGCATTGAGCTTGGAGCGCTCGACGCGCTTGATGTCATCGCCCGAACCCGAGCCATCGATCATCCGGCCGCGCTGGATGACATCGGCCATGCCATAGGCCATCCAGACTTCCGAAGAGAGCCCGTCGCGCCCGGCGCGACCCGTCTCCTGATAATAGGCCTCGACCGAGCCCGGCAGATCGAGATGCGCCACATAGCGGACATTCGGCTTGTCTATGCCCATGCCGAAGGCGACGGTGGCGACGAGGCAGAGATCCTCTTCCTTCAGGAAGGCATCCTGGTTTCGGTCGCGGATCTCGCGCTCCATGCCGGCGTGATAGGGCAGCGCCCGAATACCCTGATCTTCCAGCCAGTCGGCGGTCTCTTCCACCTTCGCCCGCGACAGGCAATAGACAATGCCGCTCGCCCCCCTGTGCCGTGACAGGAAGCGCAGCAATTGCTGGCGCGGCTGGTCGCGCTCGACGATTTCATAGGCGATATTCGGCCGGTCGAACGAGGTGGTGAAGACTTCGGCGCCGGAAAGCCCGAGCCGCTCGATGATATCGTCACGCGTATGCGGATCGGCCGTCGCCGTCAGCGCGATGCGCGGCACGCCGGGAAACAGCGAGGCCAGCTCGCCCAGCTGGCGATATTCCGGGCGGAAATCATGTCCCCATTGGGACACGCAATGCGCCTCGTCGATCGCAAACAGCGAGATCTTCGCATTGCCGATCATCTGCCGGAAACCCGGCGTGACGATCCGCTCCGGCGTCACATAGAGAAGATCGAGCGTGCCCGCAGAAATCCCCGCCCTGACCGCATCGAACTCTTCGCGCGACAGCGAGGAATTGAGCGCCGCCGCCCTCACCCCGAGTTGCTTCAGCGCCTCGACCTGATCGCGCATCAAGGCAATCAGCGGCGAAACGACAATGCCCACCCCATCGCGGCAGAGCGCCGGCACCTGAAAGCAGAGCGATTTACCGGCACCCGTCGGAAACAGCACGACCGCATCGCCGCCCGCAACCACATGGCTGACGACGGCCTCCTGCTTGCCGCGGAAGGAACTATAGCCATAGACTTTCGCCAGCACACTGCGCGGGTCTCTGGCATCATTTCCGTCGAACAGGGCATCAAGGCCGGACTGGCGCTGCGGCATGGGCACTCCAGGAGGATTTGGACGTCATATCGCGTCACGAATAGGAGCCCCTTATGGCACAGATCCGCGCGCGACGGCCATAGCCGGGCACACGCCCGAGGCCCCTCCCCTCATTTTTTGGCGCTGCTGACCTTGCCGCAGACGGGCCACAGCACGTCCAAGGCCTGACACGACGTAGAAACGCGAATATCCCGCTTTTGCGGGCTGATGATCTTGATTGTGTTCTGTGAATGTTTTGGGAGATTTGGTTGCGGGGGCAGGATTTGAACCTGCGGCCTTCAGGTTATGAGCCTGACGAGCTACCGGGCTGCTCCACCCCGCGT
>CABHNZ010000030.1 GCA_902167985.1 Shinella sp. UYSO24 | reverse complement strand
TCCATAACCTCCGTAATGGACACAAGCCTGCTCAACCCATCTCCGCAGCAGGACCTGAAAATCGCGCTTACATCCGATTCCCTGCAGCCGGGGCAAAGATCAAATTTGCGCCAGCACGTCAAAGGGAAATGGCAGCACTCATGGCCGATTAACAACGAGGGTTGCACCAGTGGGTGAGTAGCAACGGGCGAAAGAGGGCGATCCGTAATGCAAAACATAGCAGCGCATGCCCAATGTCCTTCTTTCACCGGCTTCGCCCCTGTCTCGCGAATGCTTCTGCTTCATAAGCTTGTTAACTTTGGTCTCCGCACTAGCTTTCTTCCCGCACGCCATGAACGGGATCAGCTATGTCTGAAGCAATCCTGCTGACGTTCAACGCCGGCTCGTCTTCACTCAAGCTCGGCATATTTTCCTGCCGGGACACCAAGGCTCGCGCCCTCGGTCGCGGCAAGATCGATTTCGGTGACGGGTTGCACGCACTTCGCTATTCGATTGGTGATCAAAGACACGAAACTCACATTCAAGCGGATCATAACAGCGATTTTTCCAGTGTGATTGCGCAGACGATGGATAACCTCTTTTCTAAAGTCTCCGGTCGTCTGACCGCCGCCGCCCATCGCGTCGTCCACGGAGGGCTGGATTTTCATGCGCCCGTCCTGCTCGGCGCGGCAACCATAGAGCGCATCGAACGCTTGATCCCGCTTGCGCCGCTGCATCAGCCACAGGCCTTGAAGGCGATCCATGCGTTGTCTGATCTACACCCACGGCTCGCACAAACCGCATCCTTCGATACGGCATTCCACGCGACACAAAGCGACCTGGTGCGGCGTATCGCCATCCCTCGCAATATGCATGACGACGGTATTCGCCGATACGGATTTCATGGGCTGTCCTATACGTTCATTGCAGGCAAATTGCGCGAGATCGCTCCGGAAATTGCAGGCGGAAAAGTGGTCATCGCCCATCTTGGCAGCGGTGCCAGCCTCTGTGCCTTAAACGCTGGTAAGAGCGTCGACACCAGCATGGGTTTTTCGGCGCTCGACGGCATCCCGATGGCGACGCGGCCGGGCTGGACCGATCCGGGTGTTTTAATCCACCTGATGCGCAGCGGGATGGCTGATGCGGACCGGCTGGAACATTTTCTCTACCACGATTGCGGCCTGATCGGCGTGTCCGGGGTCAGCGGAGATACGCGCGCCCTACTGGCAAGCGATGCGCCGGAAGCGGCCGAGGCAATCGATCTCTTCTGCCTGCGCATTGGCGGCGAGACAGGCCGTTTGGCGGCGACGCTCGGTGGTATCGACGCTTTCGTCTTTACCGGCGGCGTCGGCGAAAACCAGCCGCAGGTTCGCGCGCGTGTCGCGGAACGCCTAGCTTGGCTCGGCGCGGAATTGGACTCGACGTTCAACGAGCGAAACCAACCCGTTATCAGCACGCCATCGAGCCGGATAAAGCTTCTGGTTTTGCCGACCGACGAGGAACAGGTGCTCGCCGACGAGGCCATAGCACTTCTTGCCTGACCACAACCCTCAGGAGATTTCATGGACACGACACGGCCCCGAATTTCCGACGAAGAGCTTTCGCTGATCGACCGCTACTGGCGCGCCGCAAACTACCTTTCGGTCGGCCAGATCTATCTGATGGACAATCCACTCCTGCATGAGCCGCTCAAGTCCGAAGACATCAAGCCTCGCCTGCTCGGCCATTGGGGCACGACGCCCGGCCTGAATTTCATCTACGCCCACTTGAACCGCGTCATTAAGGCGCGTGACGTGGATGTCGTATATATCTGCGGTCCAGGCCATGGCGGTCCGGGCATGGTCGCCAATAGCTACTTGGAAGGGACTTACAGCGAGATCTATCCGGACGTGCCGGAGTCTGTCGAGGGGATGCAGCGGCTCTTCAAGCAGTTTTCCTTCCCCGGCGGCATTCCGAGCCATGCCGCACCGGAGACGCCCGGTTCGATCAACGAGGGTGGAGAACTCGGCTATTCGCTGGTGCATGCCTTCGGCGCCGTCTTCGACAATCCGGGTCTGGTCGCAGCCTGCGTCGTCGGCGACGGCGAGGCAGAGACCGGACCGCTTGCGACGTCCTGGCATTCGATCAAGTTCCTCAATCCGGCGCGCGACGCGCGGTGCTGCCGATCCTGCATCTCAACGGCTACAAGATTGCCAACCCCACCCTGCTTGCCCGAAGCTCCGACGACGACCTGCGCCATCTGTTTTCCGGATACGGCTACGAGCCGATCTTCATTGAGGGCAGCGACCCCGACGACATGCACCGGAAGATGGCGGCCGTGTTTGATCAGGCATTTGGCCTCATTTCGGCCATACAGGCCGAGGCCCGTGGCGGCTCGGTCTCTTCCGGTGTCCCGCGCTGGCCGATGATCGCGCTGCGCAGCCCCAAAGGTTGGACCGGGCCAAAGGAAGTCGATGGCAAGAAGGTTGAGGGCTTCTGGCGCGCGCATCAGGTGCCGGTCTCGAACTGCCGTACCGACGAAGGCCACCGCCGCATCCTGGAGGACTGGATGCGAAGCTACGATCCCAGCGATCTCTTCGACGTGGATGGCCGGCTGAAGCAGGAGCTCCGGGCACTCGCGCCGGACGGTGACAAGCGGATGGGAGCGACGCCCTTCGCCAATGGCGGCCGTCTGCGGAAAGAGCTCGTCGTTCCGCCTATCGCCGATTTTGCCGTCGAGATCGGCGACCGCGGCTCACAGCAGATTGGCTCGACCGGCGTCTCGGAAACTATCTGGCCGCGATCGTCAAGCTGAACGCAGATGCGAGCAATTTTCGAATCTTCGGGCCAGACGAAACGGAATCCAACCGGCTGGGTGCGGTGTTCGAACAGACCGACCGCGTGTGGATGCAAGGCATAGAAGCCTACGACGTTCATCTCGCGCTCGACGGCCGGGTGATGGAGGTCCTGTCGGAGCATTTATGCCAGGGATGGCTTGAAGGCTATCTGCTGACCGGCCGGCACGGACTGTTTTCCTGCTACGAAGCCTTCATCCACATCGTCGATTCGATGTTCAACCAGCATGCCAAATGGCTGAAGGTGACACGCCAGCTGGAATGGCGCCAACCGATCTCGTCGCTCAACTATCTGCTGACCTCGCATGTCTGGCGGCAGGATCACAACGGCTTCTCACACCAGGATCCGGGCTTTGTCGATCTGGTCGCCAACAAGAAGGCCGATATCGTCCGCATCTATCTGCCACCTGACGCCAATACGTTGCTCTGGGTCGGGGACCATTGCCTTCGAACCTATGACCGCATCAATGTCATTGTCGCTGGCAAACAACCTGAATCGCAATATCTATCGGTTGATGAAGCTGCGGCCCATTGCGAGGCGGGCATCGGCATCTGGGAATGGGCAAGCTTTGAGGACGATACGATCGCACCCGATGTTGTGATGGCCTGCGCCGGCGACGTGCCGACCATGGAGACGCTCGCCGCCGTGATGATCCTGCACGAGGCGATCCCAAGCCTCAAGATCAGGACGGTCAACGTCGTCGATCTCTTGGCGCTGCAGGATCCCGAGCAGCACCCTCACGGGCTTGACCATGACAAATTCGACCGCATTTTCACGCCCGACAAGCCGGTGATATTCGCCTATCACGGCTATCCCTACCTCATTCATCGGCTGACCTACCGCCGCACCAACCACGACAACATCCATGTCCGCGGCTTCATCGAGGAAGGCACGACGACCACGCCATTCGACATGACGGTGATCAACGAACTGGACCGCTATCACCTGGCTTTGGAGGCGATAGGCCGCATCAAGGGACTCGCCGAACAGGTTCCCGGGCTTGTCGAGCAGCTGCGCTCGAAGCTCGACAAGCACAGAGCCTATGTTCGAAAGCACGGTGAAGATATGCCCGAAATCCGGGGGTGGCGTTGGAAAGCCGCGGCGACCCGCAAACGTAACGAAAACCATGCGCACCACTGATAAAGCAGGAGGCTTAAACACAGGTCGGCGCCGACTTTCCCAAACACAACCCGAGCGACGGTAAAGATGGCCTTCTTCAACGATTTGATGCCGATCACACCCACTTGGCCGGACATCGGCTTGCGAATTGCCGCCACTCTGATTGCCGGCGTCCTTATCGGCACAAACCGGGAGCGAGGTGGTCATGCAGCAGGCCTTAGGACCACACTTCTGGTCGGGTTGGCGGCTTGCATCTCGATGATCCAGCCAACCTGCTTTTGTCGACAAGCCAGGCGGCAAGTGGCTCAATGGATATCTTGAGATTACCGCTTGGCATCCTCACGGGCGTTGGCTTCATCGGCGGCGGAGCCATCCTGCGACGCGGCGATGTCGCGACCGGCGTCACGACTGCAGCCACACTCTGGCTGGTGACAGCCATTGGCCTGAGTTTCGGTGGTGGGCAACTGATCGTCGGCGCCATAGCCACGGTGGTCGCATTTGTGGCGCTTTCGCCCCTCAAGGCGTTCGGTCTGTGGCTGGCTAGCGAGCAGAAGGGATCGGTCGGGATCAAAGTCGCGTCTGGCAGTAACCTCCCTGACATTACACCTGAACTGCTGCCCGGCGTGGAGGCCTGTTTCATTGCCATTCATCCGATCGATACACATCACGAGGAAGTCGTGTTTGAACTGCGCTGGAAGATGAATTCGGGCAAGCCGACATCAGCGCAAATCGTGAATGCCCTCCGCGCTCATCACGATGTCAAGAGCTTCGAGCATCGCACAACCATGACCTAGACCGGTAACGCTGACGGCAAGATCATGTGCGCGACCAAAGATAGTGGTGAATGCGTTCATCCCAGCGAGTCAATTTGCGGCGTGCGATCCCAATACAGCCTCGATTTCACACACGACTCCTCCAGCGTCGTAGATTATCGTCGACGCCCCGTTAAGCTCCGCCGCCAGCAAACGCTCAACAAGGCAAGCTCCGAAACCCTTCTCGGTCGGGTTATCCACTTTCGGTCCGTGGCTTTCCTGCCAGCGAAGGCTGAGAGCAGCGCTTCGAGGGTCATAGATCTACATAATCGACACCTGTCCCGTTAGGACGGGAAAAGCCGATTTCGTTACACGCTCGTGGAGGGCGAGCGACAATGCTGCGGCGATTTTCAGGGCGCCAATAATCCTACCGGCCAAGTCAAAGATCGGTGAGACCCTGAGTGAAACATCGACCAGATGTCCGTCCTGACAGCGGCGCTTCGTCTCATACGCGTCAACCAGAGCCCCTGCGCTGACCCGTTGAGAATTGCCGGCTTTTCCTTGACCCTGCCCTCAAGCACCTATGATCAGGACTGCATTCTGGTTTTGCGCGGATACCCAAAACCAAATGTACGTACAGTGTGTCGGTAACAACGACGCCCGCTGTGACGTCACGCAGAAGTCTCTGGCAATTATTCACACGCTGCAAACTTCGCCAATGCTTTAAAATACCCCCCGCCGCCATCATTGCAACCGAGGACACATGAACCTTGAGCCGCCTCGCGCGTTTCCCCGGCGGCGGCGACGGTAAATCAGGATAACGAAGATGGTGTATAAACAACGCGAGTTTCACGAAGCAGCCCCAGCGATGAACGACGAAAGCCCGCCACTGGCAAGGCTTGAAATCGCGGTCTCGGATGCGCTCGGCGTTGCCGGTGATGTCGATGCCGCGAATGTCAAAGTGGTGGCGGAAGGATCAGTAATCAGCCTGACCGGCACGGTCCTCTATCCGCAGGAAGCGCTGCGCGCAGGCGAAGTGGCTGCAGCGATCCTTGGTGTAACGGAGGTAAGAAACGCCATAGAGGCGCTTGAACCGCAACCGAGCCGCGGACTATGACGCCGGCCCGTCGCCGTACCGACCAATCTCGAAAGGTGTGACAATGCCCTATGAACTATTCTACTGGGATGGCATTCAAGGCCGAGGGGAATTCGTTCGTCTGGCGCTAGAGGATGCTGGTGCCGAGTATCGCGACGTCGCCCGCGAGCCTGAAGGCATGGAGACGATGATGGCTTGGCTGAAAGGTCTAGGCAGAAGGGGTGTACCGCCTTTCGCGCCGCCCTTCCTTAAGGACGGCGAATATGTCATCTCCCACGTCGCAAACATCCTGCACTATCTTGCTCCGAGGTTGGGGCTCGTCCCAGACGACGAAGCGCTGCGAGCCGAGGCACATGGCATGCAGCTAACGATCACCGACTTTATCGCGGAAGTTCACGACACGCATCATCCGATCAGCGCGGCAGATTTTTACGAGGACCAGAAGGACGAGGCGAGAGCCCGCACCGCGGCATTCCTCACGCACCGAGTTCCGAAATTCATCGGCTATTTCGACCGTTTGCTGGCCGCATCCGCCGAGCGTGATGTGGAAGGCGGTGACTGCGCCGGCCACGCCTTTGCGCTAGGCAACCGCTTCACCTATGTTGATCTCTCACTGTTCCAGATTGCCGAAGGACTGGCCTATGCATTCCCGCGTGCACTGGCAAATTTCAACGATGCTTACCCGCGTGTGGCGGCATTGCGCGAGATTGTCAGGCAGAGACCGGGCGTAGCCGCCTATCTTGCCTCCGATAGGCGATTGGCGTTCAACGAAAACGGCATTTTCCGCCACTATCCCGAACTCGATCAGATCGCCTATTAGTCCTGAGACAGTCGCGGCTTTTCAGATCCACGCTGTTGTGAGAACGCGGAGATCGGCAGTTATGCCGACCAGTTATACCGAGCGGATGCGAGCGGCAGACTGGAATATAATCTATGTGCGTGGTCGAGGGTATGCCAGCGTACATAAAATCCGCTGGAAATCCTGGGTGGTATAGAATCCACAACCGCTTGAAATAGCTCAGGGCTTGGCGGCCGTGGGCTCCGGTTCGCGCCCGCGTTTGAGATGCTATGCACGATCCGAATCATCCTTGCTTAAGAAACCGAATCCTCGCCTTATTGCCAGAAAACGAATTCGAGCTTTTCAGAGACTGCTTGGAGCCAATCAATCTGCCGAAAGGGCAAGTGATTGCCGGTGCGAACGGTGTCTTCGAGAATGTCTATTTTCTCTGCAGCGGCATTGGCTCCGTCGTTACCGCCTCCACCGATGGCCACCGCGCTGAGGCCGGCATGGTCGGTCGAGAAGGATTTTGTCCAACCTCGGCAGGCGTCGGTGGAACAATTAGCATCCATGAGGTCGTGATGCAGGTCGCGGGCGACGGTTATAGAATGTCGCTCGAAGCGATCACCCGAAAGCTGCCGCGTACACCAGTCTTTGCGAACCTGTTGGCCCGCTTCATTCAAGCGTTCTCCGCGCAGATCTCCTTCACCGCGCTTTGTAACGCAAACTATCAGATGGACCAGCGACTGGCACGCTGGCTCCTGATGTGCCACGACCGGCTGGAAGGCAATGAAATTTCGCTGACGCATGGTGTGATTGCATCCATGCTTGCCGTTCGACGACCGAGCATTACCAATGCTCTTCACGTTCTTGAAGGGAAGAAACTGGTGGTCACGGAACGGGGTAGGATTACCATTCGGGACCGGAAGGGCCTGGAAGAGTTCGCTGGTGGCGCCTACGGTGGACCTGAAGAGGAATACCGACGTCTGATCGGCTCATACTAAAAGCTATTTTCTCAAGTGATTCTGCACGACATCGTGGAACGAGATACTGAATAAGACATTCCCTCCCTCATCGACGACGTCCATAAATGCATCCGTAACAGCTTCTCCGCTCTTAATCTGTGCCGCAGCGAGTTCTCGAACGGAATTGATCGCACTGGCGCGAGCAGCGCCGTCATCGCGGAAATCATCTCCCTCTATATCCGGGACCGTTTCGTCGTCGCGGCGCAGGTGAAAGAAATAGCGGCTCATAGTGTGTGTCTAACCTTTTTAATGCTATTGCGGCAGACAATCTGCTGGCCTCAGAAAAGGTCCTTCATAAGGCGTCTATATTCAGCCTCAGGCTTTCCGTATGCATCCCGAGCAAACTCTTCAAGTGCAGACCTGTTCCTGATCGTGATCAGGCCGCGCTGAGTTTTTACAAATCCATTTCCTTCGAGTGTATGAAGTGAGTTTGTCACGCTCGGCCGCCGCACTGCGAGCATCATCCCGATGAACTCATGTGTCAGGCCGATCTCATTGCCCAATACACGATCGTGACACATGAGGAGCCACCTCGCGAGCCTTTGATTGACGTCATGGACGGCGTTTGACACAGCTGTATGGGAAAGTTGGACAGAGAAAGCCTCGATTGACCGGGTGACCACTTTGGAAAAATTCTTGATATCCATTGCCGCCCGAAATCGCGAATAGGCCATACGATACGCATCACCCGCCACCTGCATCCCAACGTCATGCGAGCTCGTCTCAACCTCAGCGATCGCGGTTGTGGGAACATATCCATCAAAACCGAATATTCCGGCTTCGGCACGATGGCCTTGCGGAGTGGTGGCAACGAGCGAACCGATACCTGATGTGAGAAAATATACGTGCTCAATCGGTTTGCCGACCTTGGCGAGCATCGTACCACGGGGCAGATCAATCTGCTCGAGGTCTTCCGCAATTTGCGCGAAATCTGAAGCCGGCAGCATTGTGAGCAGTTTGTTACGCACGTACTCTTGTTGAGGTTGGACCATCTCAATCGCCTCCACTTCGGGCACGAGCACGTCGCATCCGTTAGGATCAGCACCCTTAATTAGTCTGCAGACCGTCGGAAGTTTAAACCCACCAAGGATGTCCATCGAGCGACGGCTGCGATAACGGATCGGCAAGCCCGGCTGTATCTAATCAAATTAGTGCCAGTCGCAGAAGAAATAACGGGCTCTTTCCATTATTCAATTGCCGCTGACGCTTCCTCTGTTCAGAAAGCGCCTCGCTCCTGACCAAAAACGTTGCAAAATCGGCGACTTTGGTACGAAAGCGTACCGTGTTTCTCGTTCTCCCCGACCACGATATGAGCTACTCTCGGCAAAAAGGGGTTTGACACATGCATTTCTCGTCGTTCGATGCGTTACGCCCAACCGATCTCGCGGTGCTCAGGAAAATTCTGGAGGAAGTCTGCGCAGAACGGCATATCGCCGTTGATCAGAAGGATGCAGAAGCCATCGCACATGATCTGGTGAATTGGTACCTCTTTGGGGTCAAAGAGCCGGATGAGCTCAAGGAACTGCTGAAATCGATGTGAATGATGTCAAGCAGCCTATCAAATTATCAGGCAAGGAAAATATTCCGGATGAAAAGTCTCCGGTTTTAGGCGTAATCTCTATCATCGCCATCGTCCGGATCAATGCCTCGTTGTGAGCTATTTGGCGGAGCTGGTGAAGAGCTGGTCGCAACCATCTCAATAAACGTCCGCTCGACTAGGCAGGCATCGATCAACGCTGTCGAAGGCTGCTCCATCGACGCCAGGATGTTCAAGACGTCATGATGGTCGGGCGATTCGAATTGATAAGCATAGATCGGCAATGGCTTGTCTGGGTATTCATGCGCCTGTTCGCGACATTGCTCAAGCGTCTCGGTAAAATACAGACTTTTGTCTGCGCACTCATAGGCAAAATATAGGAATTCCATTCGCTCTCTCCGCATTGCGCGGACCTAACGAATGAACAAACGATTTGTGCCAGCTCAGTGAGCACCCTTAGCGTGGGCCATCAGCGAGAACGGTAGCCATCCAACCAGGCATCAAATTGCTTCGGCTCGAGGCGGCGCGAATACGGATTCTCTTGGTCATCAAGGTTTTGAAGGGCGGCCGCTCGTCCTTGGTCGTAAGCTATACCAACATGCATTTCAGCCAGGGTCTTTTGTGATAAGCGACCAGTCTTCTCATCCATAATTCCAATGTATCATGCACGCCCCAGTAAAGGAGATCGGTACGCTAGATGACAAAGCGGGGCGCTGGAAATGACATCGTCATCGGCAGCTGTGTCTCGTTGCGTATCCATATTTCAAATCATGCTAAGATCGCGCGCACTGCGACCACATGCGCCAGATAATCAGGTGAAGTTCATCGGGGCAGGACGTTCCTCAAAGATCCAACTTTGTACGCTGGAAGACATTCCGCACTGCAACAACGTTTCCGCGTTGACTTCCACTTGCTAGCGGGAACAATCTTCTTCCACGGAGACGGAGAACGTCTATGGATAGCCAAAAAACTGACAGCCCCATGACACCTAGCTGGGTAACGCCCCTGTACATCAGGATCGGCTATGGCTCTTCCGAGAAAGTCGAGGACCCGCAGATGCCCTTCACTACTTGGCAGTCCGATGGCCCGCAGAGCGAGGCAAGCGTTACAATTTGGCCAGGGTAATTTGTGCGGATGCCGTAGAACGGCGGGCATCTGTCGAAGAGGCTCGGGAAGCATTTATCGCCGCCGCTATCGAAGCGCATGTGCTTTCTTGATATTTGATTAAATTCCCGCCTCTTTCGAAGCCGACCTCTAGCACCCCGTTTTGTAAAGTCTGTCTGTCCTTCTTCCCACACCACTTGTTTGTTACGAATGCGGTGTCGCAAATCGCTACAAGATCGCGTTATCGGTGCTAGCCAAGGTTCACTTTAACGAGCCCCAAATGCATCAGCGATCAGATTTCGTTGCAGATAATTATGAAATCGGAACTTGGCGCCCAGCACATGCAGTTCATCAGGCGCAGATCAAACAAATATGTGCAGGGCTTGAACTTCAGGTGTACAAGCTATGCCTTTCAGGGATCACGTTACATGATGAAGAACGTGAACTGCCAACAGCACGGCATTATTGCCTTGTCCGCAAAAGGCTTAGTGGGGCACCTTGGACGTGTTTGTCCCCGCTTAGAAGCACTCCGGGAACATAGTGATCATGCTCGATGCCGCGAAAGCGATGAGGAAGGCCTGTCTGGAGAGATCGAGGCTCGTTTCGCCCTTAAGTGCGCCGTGGCACAAGTGCCATGCTTTGGAATAATACTGTCGTCCACGCTCGTCGAGGTGGTCATCAATATATCTGATCGCTTCGGCCGGACCGCGAATAATTTGATCTAACAGGTCGCTTTTGCCCACATGCACAGGCTTCTCCCAATGCACCGCGAAGTCGATGTGCACCACATTAGGCATCGCATTCCCCAAATGCTGATACCAGGCAATTAAAAGGAATTTGGCAATATCAGAAAGTGCGAAATTGTCACAACGGTCCGTCGGTACGGTAGCGTACAGAATGTTTTTGCTCTTCAGGATACCCGCGCTAACCGGCTGCGCTGATATCTGTTCCCAAATCGTGGGACGTTGAGGGAACCAGCCGCCGCGCGGTCCGTTGCGTCCTGATCGACAGAACCACCTCGACCGAAATCCCGCTTCCCTTCCCGTGAAACTGCGCCAGTATGCCGGTGGCTGTTTTGTCTTTTGTGTCTGGGTGGTTGTATTTCCGCTGGCAAATGAAGGATCTGACCATGGCCGACCTCACAAATCAGTTCCTGAAGACCGTTCCCGTCCCAAAGGACAAGCACCTCAGGGATATGGCCGACTGCATCCGTTTCTTATCCATGGATGCAGTCCAGAAGGCGAAAAGCGGCCATCCCGGCATGCCGATGGGCATGGCGGACATCGCCACCGTCCTCTTCTCCGAGTTCCTCAAATTCGATGCCGCAGATCCACACTGGTTCGACCGTGACAGGTTTCTGATTTCGAATGGCCACGGGTCGATGCTGCTCTACAGCCTCCTGTACCTCACAGGGTATGAGGACATGACGATCGAGGAGATCAAGCGGTTCCGGCAGATCGACAGCCGCACTGCCGGCCATCCCGAATATCATCATGCCACGGGCATCGAAACGACCACCGGGCCGCTCGGTCAGGGCATCGCCAACTCGGTCGGCCTTGCGCTCGGCGAGCGTATCCTCAATGCGTCCTTCGGTAACCGGCTCGTCGACCACCACACCTATGTGTTCCTCGGCGACGGCTGCCTTATGGAGGGCATCACCCATGAGGCGATCTCGCTCGCGGGACATCACAAGCTCGGCAAGCTGATCGCGTTCTGGGACGACAATTCGATTTCGATCGACGGCGCGATCAGTCTGGCCGATTCCGATAATCAACCGCATCGCTTCCGCGCGGCAAACTGGCATGTGCAGGAAATTGACGGGCATGATACCGATGCGATCCGCGCTGCAATCATCGAGGCACAGAACGTCACCGACAAGCCGTCACTGATCGCCTGCAAGACGATCATCGGTTTCGGCTTTCCGACCAAGGCTGGCACGCAGAAGGCGCATAGTGATGCGCCGGGTGAAGAAGAGATCGCCGGCGCGCGCGATATCCTCGGCTGGACATCGCCGCCCTTCGAAATTCCCCAGAATCTGCTCGATGCCTGGCGAATCATCGGCGCAAAGGGACGTGCCGAACGCTCGACTGGACTGCTCGGGTGGAAACGAGCGGCCGCGAGGATTTCGACCGACGGATGAAGGGGGATCTCCCGAAGGACTGGCGGTCCGCGATCGGCGCTGCAACGGACGAACTTCTGGCTTCCGAGAAAGAGCTGGCGACCCGGCAGGCGAGCGGCATCGTGCTCAATCACCTGTTCGACGCCGTTCCTGAGCTTCTGGGCGGCTCGGCCGACCTCACCCCCATCGAACAACACCAAGCCAAAACCAGGTCGAGATCTCTCCTGAGAATTTTGCTGGATCTTACATCCTTTATGGCGTTCGTGAGCATGGGATGGCGGCGGCGATGAACGGCCTGGCGCTGGATGGCGGATTGATCCCCTATGGCGGCACTTTCCTGACCTTCTCGGATTATTGCCGCCCATCGATCCGGCTTGCGGCCATGATGGAGGTTCGCTCAATCTTCGTCATGACCCATGATTCCATCGGACTTGGCGAAGATGGTCCCACCCATCAGCCGGTAGAACACCTGAGTGCGTTGCGGGCCATCCCCAGACTGGCCGTCTATCGGCCCGGTGATCCGATCGAAACGGCTGAGTGCTGGGAAGCAATCATGGACACGCCGCGCGAGGCAGCATTGATCGCCCTATCGCGCCAGCCGATGCCCTTGCTCCGCAGGGAGGCTTCGGCCGAAAATCTGTCGGCAAGGGGTGGATATGTGCTCCTCGAAGCCGAGGGCGGCGAACGGCAGCTGACGATCTTTTCGACCGGATCTGAGTTGCATTTGGCGGTCGAGGCGCGCGAAACCTTGCAAAAGGAAGGTATCCTAACAGCCGTTGTTTCGATGCCATGCCGTCTCGCGTTCGAGAAGCAGGATATCGAGTACCGGCGTCGGGTCATCGGTGATACGCGGGCCCGGGTCGCTGTCGAGGCGGCCGTCCAAGATTCATGGGATCGCTATATAGGCCTCGATGATCTGTTCGTCGGTATGCACGCGTTTGGCGCATCCGGTAGAATCGACGACGTTTACGCGAAGTTCGACATCACCGCGGATGCGTCGCACGTGCAGGAAGGAAAGCGGTCGGGCAATCCTGAGAGCGTGTTGTTATGCCATTACTGTCGACATGCCCATCAGTTGTCCGCCTGAAGGACGGACAACTGACTACATAAGGTCTTGAGCAGATACGAACCAGCGACCCGCTTATAGTGGAGCGGCAACCATTTCCGCGACCACCACGTCGTCAATCGGGGTATCGTAGGTCATCAGGATATAGCCCAGGACGGAATAGAACCCGACTGTCGCGATCAGATCGAACACGGCGGCCCGGCCGATGGCAGCCGCCAGCTCGTGTTCAAGTGCAGCTGGTAGACGCTTGTCATCGAACAGGTGGTCGACAGCCCGAGCGATCAATCCGTCCACGCCCGCCGGCATCGCGCGCATGGCGGCGATACGGTCATCCGACATGCCGAGCTTACGAGCGCGGCTGACGTGATGCGCCCACTCGTAGGCGGACCCCATCCGATGGGCAGCGCGCAGGATCACTAATTCCGAGCGCTCCAATCCGAGCGCGGTATCTTTGACGATATGCTGACGTAATGGCGCCCACGCTCGAACCAGGTCCGGATGGTGTGCCATCGTGCGATAGACATTGAGCGCGCCGGCGAAACCATCCTTCAGGTCGGCAATCGATTCCGGCCACTGGTCATCGGCCAACGGTGGGCAGGGAGACTTGGTCATTGAGGGTCTTTCGCAATGGAATTGGTGCCAACCGGGGAGGCATAGCGCGCATAGAGCTCAGGAACACGATCGGTCCAGATCCCGGTAGCAGCTCGGTAACGGGTGATGTCGGCCAGGTCGAGCTCGACACGCAGGATATCTTCCCGGTCATGGGCTAGGTTGCCGAGAACACGCCCATCCGGCGCGATGACGCAGGACCGGCCGAAAAACCGCTGATCGCCGTGGAGTCCTGCCCTGTTGCAGCTCAGGAAGAACACGCCGTTCTCGACCGCGCGGGTATAGGCCCGGTGGATGAACAGTCCTTCATCGGCCACAGGCTGCCCGTCAGCGCCAAACGATGCCCAGACGGAGGTGATGATACCGGCTCCTTCACAGGCCATGATGCGGGTGATTTCCGGAAAGCGGATATCGTAGCAGATCTGCATTCCGAGCCGGGTGCTGAGCAGCGGGTAGGTATCGATCCGGTCACCGCGGATAAAATACAGTTTCTCGTTCTGCCACTGGTGAACCTTGACGTAGACGCCCTGCAGGCCCGCAGGCTGATCAGCAACGAGGCATTGCGCATGACGCCTGCCAGCCGGCGATCGCGGACCCCGAGACCGACGACCAGATGGACGCCGCGGGCAGCTGCGATATCGGTCAGCGCCTTCACCTGCGGCCCTTCGAGGTCAGCACAAGCGTCATAGAGCGCCTCGGGATAGTTGGCGCAATCGCTGACCATCGAGCCGCCCGGTGTGAGCGGCTCTACATAGCCGGTATTGGCGAGCTCTGGCACGACCACCAGCTCGGCGCCACTCTCGGCCTCCGCCTCGATGAAAGAGACGATGCGCTCAATGTTCTGCGCAGAAGCCAGCGGCTTCGCATCGAACTGGATCAGGCTAGCGTTGATCATCATGCGGCTCCCAAAATGCGTTGGCCGGTGGCAAAATCCCAGTCGCGGCCAGGTGCGGCGTCAATCAGGGCGCGGGTATAATCCTGCGCGGGATGTGCGAGAACCTCGGCGCGCCGTATTCAATGACCTTGCCACGCTGCATCACCATCACTTCATCGCAGATCTGAGCTGCTACACGCAGATCATGGGTGATGAAGAGGATCGCCAGATTGCGGCGTTCCTGGATCTCGGAGAGAAGATCGAGCACCTGGGCCTGAACGGAGACGTCGAGCGCCGAGACTGCCTCATCGGCGACAATCACGTCCGGCTCCATCATCAGGGCTCGGGCGATCGCGATGCGCTGCCGCTGACCACCGGAAAACTGATGCGGAAAGCGATCGAGACTGGTTCTCGGCAAGCCGACGACCTCCAGCAGCTCGCCGGCGCGTTGCATGGCGCTCTGGCGCGCTTCCCCAAGGTTCAACGGACCTTCGATCAGGCTCTCGCCGATGCGCA
The DNA here is from genome assembly GCA_902167985.1 of Shinella sp. UYSO24. Taxonomy (GTDB): domain Bacteria; phylum Pseudomonadota; class Alphaproteobacteria; order Rhizobiales; family Rhizobiaceae; genus Neorhizobium. The sequence continues at coordinate 31,237 of CABHNZ010000030.1, read as the reverse complement.
GGCGCGGATTGAGCGAACGATTGGGATCCTGGAAGATCATCTGGACGGAGCGCCGCGAGGCAGCCAGCGCTTTTTCACCGCGCAGGCCGGCGATATCCTGGCCCTTGACGAACAGATTGCCGGCGGTCGGATCTTCGAGCCGCAGAAGGCAACGGGCAACCGTCGATTTGCCGGATCCGCTTTCCCCGACAATGCCGAGCGTTCGACCGGGCGACAGTGCGAAACTTACGTCGCTGACGGCATGCACGCGCCGTGCTGGCTTGCCCCGCAGCTGATCGAAAAACGTCCCCATCTCGAAGGTTTTTTGAAGACCACGAACATCTACAAGTGCTGTGGAATCGTCCATCTCACGCCCCTGCCGTGGCGTCAGCGACGGAACGGCGCCCAGAAGTTCCCGCGTATAGGCCTTCTGTGGCCGCGCCAGGACGTCCTCGACAGGACCGGTTTCGACCATCTCGCCGCGGCACATGACGCAGACGCGGTCGGCGATGTCGACGACGACGCCATGTCATGGGTGATAAACAGCACCGCTGTGTTCTGCTCTTCCTGCAATTCCTTGATCAGGGACAGGATCTGCATCTGGGTCGTGACATCTAGCGCCGTTGTCGGCTCGTCGGCGATCAGCAGTTTCGGCTTCAACGCCAGCGCCATGGCGATCATGACACGCTGACGCTGGCCGCCGGAGAGCTGATGAGGATAGCTGTCATAGATCCGCGGCGGGTCCGGAAGATGCACGGATCCGAACACGTCGAGCGCCGCTTTCCTGCGTGCTGCGGCCGACAGCGCAGTATGGGCCTGATAGACCTCGTCCATCTGCAGGCCGATGGTCAGAACCGGGTTGAGCGCCGTCATCGGCTCCTGGAAGATCATCGCCATATCAGCACCGCGGAGGGCCTTCGTCCGCGCCGCGGTTGCCTTCAGGATATCCTCGCCATTCAGCAGAACTTCACCGTCGATAGCCTGCAATTCCTCTTTCGGCAGAAGATCCATCGTCACGAGCGACGTCACCGACTTGCCAGAGCCGGACTCTCCGACAAGGCAGACGGTCTCGCCCGGATAGATGTCAAAATCGATCCCATGCAAAATGGTGGATGGGCGCTTTCCCCTCGTCGCCACCTTCAATCCGCGAACCGACAGAACGGGTGCCGCCTTGCTCGTGTCCTGCGCCATCAGCCGGCCCTCCCCTTCATTTTTGGATCGAGACGATCGCGCAGCGCGTCGCCCAGCAGGTTGATCGACAGGATGCAAAGGGACAGAACGATCGCCGGCCAGAACACCAGCCAGGGGTTCAACGCGAAAAAGAGCCGGCCCTCCGCCATGATATTGCCCCAGGTCGGGATCTCGGTACCGATACCAACGCCGAGAAATGACAGGGCGGCCTCGGTGAGGATCGCGGATGCGTAAATATAGGTCCCCTGCACGATAAGCGGCGCGATCGTCGTCGCAGAAGATGCCGAAGAATAAGCTTGTGCGTCGGCGTGCCGAGTAGCACGGCGGCCTGAACGAAGGTCTCGGATCGGGCAGCGATCACCCGCGACCGAACGAGACGCACGACCTGTGGGATCTCGGGCAGCATGATGGCGATGATTACGGTGACAAGGCCCGCCTTGGTCAGCGCGACGATTGCGATTGCGAGGAGAATGCCGGGGATGGCCATCAGACCGTCCATCATCCGCATCATCACGGCATCGACGCTTCTGAACCAACCGGCAATCAGGCCTAGCGGCAACCCGATGACGAGCGAGCCGAACGCAACACCGGCGCCAACCAGAAGCGACACGCGCGCGCCATAGATGACGCGGGAATAGAGGTCACGTCCGAAACTGTCGGTGCCGAGCCAGTAAGTGGCGGAAGACGGTTTTAGCCGCATGATCGGATTGAGCTTGGTCGGCTCGAAATGCGCCAGAACCGGCGCCAGCAGCGCCATGGCAATCACGAGAACCAGTACGATCAGAGCCAAGATCGTCGTCCAGTGCGGCACATTTTCGATCAATCGGCGCCGGGGCGTGAGAAGGGATGTGGTCAAGGCGTCACTCATTGATAGCGAATTCGCGGGTCGGTCACGGCATAGGAGAGGTCGATGATCAGGTTGATCAGGACATAAGTGCCAGCGGTCAAAAGGATGATCGCCTGGATCAGCGGATAGTCACGCGACAGCACGGCATCCACAACCAGCCGACCGAGGCCGGGAATGTTGAAGACGGTCTCCGTTACCACCACGCCCGAGATCATCATGGCAAAGCCGCTGCCAATAACGGTGAGGATCGGGATTGCTGCATTGCGTAGCGCATGACGAAAGAGAACGATGACTTCCGAGAGCCCCTTGCGCGCGCGGTGCGGACATAGTCCTCCTTCAACACTTCCAGCATCGATGCGCGCGTCATACGCGAGACCAGCGCGATATAGATCGACGACAGTGCCAGCCCGGGCAGGACAATGCGGTAAAGGAACGGACCCAATCCGTCGGTGATCGGCTTGTAGCCCTGAACTGGAAACCATTTCAGATGAACGGCAAAGATCGCGATCAGGATATAGCCGATGACGAAGATCGGCAGCGAGAAGCCGAGCACCGAAATCGACATCACGGCGCGATCGATGAGACCGCCATGACGCCAAGCCGCCATCACACCAAGCGGTAGCGAGATGACAATGGTGAGCAGCATCGCCACGACGGCGAGCGACAGGGTTGGACCGATGCGCTGGCCGATCATTTCAAGGGCCGGTTTCTGCGAGATCAGCGACACGCCGAAATCGCCATGCGCCATATTGCCGATCCAGGTGACGAACTGGCCGACCAGCGGCTCGTCCAGACCGAGGTTCTGCCGGATCGCAGCGATCTGCGCCGGGGTTGCCTGGTCGCCAGCGATTGCCTGGGCCGGATCCCCCGGGGTTAGGCGCAGCATCAGAAACACGAACAACGCCACGAAGAACATGACGGGTATCGCCATCAACACTCTTCTTACGAAATAATAGATCATCGGCGTCCCTTTTTGGCCGGCAACTGCTGCGGGCAGTGTCGCACTGCCCGCATTATGGTCGGAGTTACTTCTTGACGCCCCAGAAGATCGTGATCGGCGCCTTCTGCAGATCAGTCACATCGGAACGCCACGCGGCAACCGACTGGAATTCGCCGGCATTGTAGTAAAAGCCGTCGTCATAGGCGATCTTCTGGATCTGCGATGCGATCTTCTTCTGCTCATCGAGGCTGGACGCGACGAGATAGGCGGCACGCAGCTTCGGAACTTCGTCATTCTTCGGCCAGCCGGACCATGCCGTACCATCCTTGCCCGTACCATCAAGGAGCACGTTGACGAGCGGGTTCCAGATGCCGGTGACGCCCCAGTAGGTGAAGAACATGTTCCAGCCGCCATCCTTGACGGCCGCGGTGCTGTTCTTGCGCGACTGCAGCGTTGCCCAATCCATCGAAGCGACATCGACCTTGAAGCCGGCCTCCCGCAGCCGCTCGGCGGCGACGATCGGCTGGGTGCTGAGAACCGTCAGATCCGTCGGCTGCATCATCAGCACCGGCGTGCCATCGTAACCGGCCTTTTTCAACAGGTCCTTGGCCTTTGCCATGCGCTCGTCGGCGGAGCCGGACAGGTATTCCGAACCGGCGTTGGAGGCCAGCGGCACGTCGCAGCCATAATCGGAAGCGCAAAGCTTGTAGTAGTCAGGCGTTCCGATTGCGGTTTGCATCAGCTGGCTCTGATCCAGTGCATACATGGCCGCTTTGCGGATATCGGGATTGTTGAAAGGCGGGATCAGATGGTTGAACAACCCGGTCACCTGGCTGCCGAGCGGATTGAGAATGCCGACCTTGACATCCGCGTTCGCCTCAAGGAGAGGCACCAGTCAGTCGTGACTTGCTCGATCAGATCGACATCACCGGACTGCAGCGCGTTGATCGAGGTCTGCATGTCCGGCATCGCCTTCCACACGACCTTGTCGACATTGACAACCTTGCCGCCGGCCGTCCAGCTCATCGGTTCGGAACGCGGCACGTAATCGGTGTTTTTGACATAGACGGCCTGATCGCCCGGACGGTATTCGCTGGCGACGAACTTGAATGGACCGGAGCCATCCATCTCGGTGATCTGCTGGCCCTTCGGCGTTTCCGCCAGACGTTTCGGCATCATGAAAGGGGGGATCGGCGACGGCTTGGCGAGAAGCTCGAGCACCTGACCGAACGGCTTGGAAAGCTTGAGGACGATCTGCTTGTCGGAGATGGCTTCGAGTGAGGCGACATGCGCCATCAGCGTGCGACCGGCACTGTCGTTCTCGGCCCAGCGCTTCAGCGAAGCGACGCAATCGTCTGCCGTGACTGCCGACCCGTCATGCCATTTGAGACCGTCACGCAGCGTCAGCGTATAAGTCATCTTGTCGTCAGAAACGACATAGTCGGCCATTTGCGGTTGCGGGCGATATTGAGCATCCATGCCGAGCAGCGTGTCGAACACCATGAAACCGTGGGTGCGGACGATCTGCGCCGTGCTGATCTCGGGATCGAGCGTGCGCAAAGGCGCCTGCATAACCGCCGTGATCGTCGTTTCAGCCAAAGCCGGTGCGGCCAGCGCAAGTCCTGCGACAAGCGCCCCGATGGCCGGGATGCTTCTTCCGTAAATTGTCATTTCACCTCTCCGGAGTGTGTTGTTTTATTTTGATTTGATTGATGCGCGTTCCACGGCCAGACATTCGAGGTGTCGAGCTGCTGGTAGGAAATCAGACGGACATCCGCCGGACCGAGATCCGGGGTGTCGACGACGATGATGCGGCTGGCGACCGGCTCGTAGAAGTCACGAAAATGCGTCTTGGACCGTAGCAGGATGACGTCGTAATCTTCCGGTCGCTCACCGAAGATGGTGAATGGATCCCCATCGACGGCGAAGGCGAAATGGGACACGACCGAGACGCGGATCGGCCCGATGTCGAGGAGTGCCGTCGCACCGAGATCGACAAGCGAGCCGCGCTGATAGCGCCCGGACACCGTATAGGATTTTTGCCCGGCCCAGACGACCTTGGCATCGACCGATAGTGGTCCGCCGGTCGCAGGATCGCTCCTGCCAGCTAGGTTCACCGTCATCGTCGATCCGACGCCCACGTCTGCTGCAGCGATCGCAGCCTGCGGATCCAGCAAGAACGGGACATGGACCCGACCGACATCCCTGCCGATCAACGCTCTGAGCACATGGGTGGAATCGTTCATTCGGTCCGCATGCTCGAGAAGAACGATCGGACCACCGCTGGCTGGACGCATCTCGACATCCGCAATCGCCTCGGTGACGGACGTAACCGGTACAGCGGAGGACAGCGCGCCGCGATCGTTGCGCAGCCTGGCGCACAGCGCATCGGCTTTGCGCTGCGCCGCTTCGACACCATCCCAGTCGAGGCAAATCACCGACATCCCGGTATTGACGGAATCGGCGTAGGAAAATCCGGCCATCAGCGAGATGTCGCAATCTCCTGCGGCTTCCAGCGCCCGCGCCTCGGCGATAATGGTCGCAAGTGGTTCCAGCGACGTGGCAGACATGATCGAGGGGATGACGATATCAGGCCGGGCAATCGCCAGGCCGGGCCGTCTTCCACTTTCGATCATTCGGACCAGGGCGGTCGCGGCGCGCTCTCCGGTCTCGCCCATATCGATATGAGGGGAATGACGATAGGCAACCGCGACATCTGCGTTCCGGATGGTCGATGCGTCGATATTGCCGTGATAATCTAGCGCGACGGCGATCGGCAGCGTTGCCAGACGATCGCGCACCGCATCGATGACGGCGCGCTCGACATCGTCATATCCCGGCGCCAGCAGGCGCCGTGCAAGAACAGCACGACGCCGTCAAGTGGTCCGGCCCGCTCCAGACCGGCAAGGATTTCCGCGATGTAGAAGCCAACCGCCTCCGAAGAGGCCGGACCGAGCGCGCCCAATAGCGTGTGGAAGAGTGGCACCATTTCAACGTCGTTGTCGTCGCAGACCTTGATCACGCCACCGGGGACGGTGTTGGTGCCGCGGAACTGCGCCACGAGATCGTCGCCGCGGACGCAGACTCGCTCGAACTCCGCCAGGTCGACGATCTGCGGGACCGCCGTGACCGATTCAAGATTGAAGCCGGCAAACGCGATACGGCGTACCATAGTCAGCCTCCGATCGCCGCGTCGATGGCCGACGCAACCCGATCGACGATCATGTCGATTTCCGCGGGCTTGATGACGTACGGTGGCGCGAGCAGCACGTGGGCGCCTCGAATACCGTCGATCGTCCCGCCCATCGGATAGCAGAGCAAGCCGCGCTGCATCGCCTCACGCTTGATCTTCGCGTGGATCTTGCGCGACGGATCGAACGTTTCCTTGCTCTCCCTGTCGGCGACGATCTCGATACCGCGGAACAGCCCGCGCCCGCGGATATCGCCGACATGCGCATGCTGGCTGAGCCGCGCTTCCAGGCCCGCTTGAAGGCGATCGCCCATCTGGATGACATTCTCAAGAATATCAGTACCCGACAGGATCTCGATCACCTTATCGGCGGCGGCGGCGGCAACCGGATGGCCAATATAGGTATGGCCATGCTGAAACATCCCCGAACCCTCGGCGAAGGCGCGGTAAATCCGACCGGTCAGCATGACCGCACCGATCGGCTGGTAACCGCCGCCAAGGCCCTTCGCAATCGTCACCAGGTCGGGAACGATACCCTCCTGCTCGAATGCGAATAGCGTTCCGGTCCGTCCCATACCGCACATGACCTCGTCGAGGATCAAAAGCACACCATATTTGTCGCAGACAGCACGGATTTTCTTGAAATAATCGGGAACCGGGCCAACCGCACCGAGCGTCGCACCAACCACGGGCTCCGCGACGAAGGCAATCACCTCGTCGGCACCAAGTTCGAGGATCTTCGCCTCAAGTTCGGCGGCCAGCCGCGTTGCATAATCTGCGTCAGCTTCCCCCACCTGCCGATCACGGTAGGCATAGCAGGGCGAGACATGATGGGTTTCGGGAAGGATCGGCTGGAACTGTGCTCGGCGCCAGGCATTGCCGCCGGTCGCCAGAGCGCCGATTGTGTTGCCGTGGTAGCTCTGGCGCCGCGCGATGATGTGCCGGCGCTGCGGCTGGCCGATTTCGACGAAGTACTGGCGCGCCATCTTCAGCGCCGCCTCGACGGCTTCAGAACCACCGGAGACGAGATAGACGTGATCGAGCCCGTCCGGGGTCAGAGCCACAAGGCGATCGGCAAGCGTTTCCGCAGCGTCCGTGGTGAAGAAGGATGTGTGCGCGTAGCTGATCCTATCGATCTGCGCTTTCATCGCTGCGGCGATGTCCGGATGGCCGTGGCCGAGGCAGCTGACGGCGGCGCCGCCAGATCCGTCGATATAATCGCGACCTTCGGAATCGGTGATGTAGACGCCCTGTCCGGCGACGGCTCTCGGCAAATTGGCGCCGATCGAACGATGAAGAATTCTCGTCATGTGTCTCTCGATGATGCGATGCAATTGATCAGGGATTCCAATCTCGCTACATTTGTTGCAGTCTTTGCCGATAAATGCAACATTTGTTTTATTGATGATATATTGAGCACAAACGTATCTTTCTTATGCGTAAATGAAACATCTGGATCAGTGATAGCCTGTCGGAAAGATTCACAACTGGCTCATTATATTTGACTTTCCGCGCGATTCCGTGAAAGCCTACCTGCAACGCACCATTGAAAGATGATCCAAATGTTGCATGCCGATCCGTTGCGGGCGCGGATCATCGCCCGCTTTGACGAAATGTCACATCAGCTGCAGCAAGCGGCGCGATACATTCTGGAGCACCCGCAGGACGTGGCTCTAGTCTCGATGCGGGAGCTTGCCCGCAATGCAGGCGTTCAGCCGTCGACGATCACGCGCCTTACGAAGTTCCTTGGCCTGGAAAGCTATGAGGAAATACGATCCCATCATGCCCAGGCAATTCGCGTCGGCGCCGATGGTTTTGCCGCGCGCGCCCTGAACAACAGTGCCGGCGCACTCGGCACGGATACCCACGATTTTGCAGGGAACATGCTGCAAAGTCTGTCGGCTCAGATCGCAAGACTGAGTGAGCCGGAATCGCTGCAGCGGCTGAGTGCTGTGGCCGATCATCTGTTTACGGCGCGACGCGTGTATGTGCTCGGCCTGCGATCCTGCCATTCGGTCGCCTGGCATTTTCACTATGTCATGACCCTGCTGGGCGACAAGACAATACATCTCGACGGACCGGCAGGAACGGGTGGCGATGCGCTGATGCGGGCGACGGCTGACGATGCCCTGCTTGTCATTTCCATCAATCCTTACGCGCTGCAGACCCTGGAGCTGGCGGAAGTTGCCAGAGAGCGAAACATGTCGATCGTCGCGATCACCGACAGTGAGGTCTCGCCGCTCGTCTCGATCGCCAGCCAGAGCGTCTTGATCTCGACCGAAAGCCAGACGTTCTTCCATACGCTGACCCCGGCGCTCGCCGTCTCGGAGGTCCTGTGCGGCCTGCTGGCAAACCGCAACAAGCCGCAGGCGTCGAGGCGCTGACAAACGCGGATCGATATCTACAGTCTCTGAATATCTACTCAACGACAATCCCGCGGCGGAAAATCTAGAGCCGACTGGCTTTGATGGGATGTGAACCATCGACCCTCAAATAACTCCACGTAAGTCATTGATTATCAAAAATCTAAACTGATCTTATCTATTTTTGCCGAGCAGAACCATTGGTCATGGCTTGACGGCATCCACAAAGGTAAACGCGTCACTTTTTTCACACCAGCATTTAAACATGCCGTGTCGCGCTTGAACGAAAAATGCAACCATATGCATGGGGTCGGCGAATCGGCACTCGTGGGGATGCGCATCGAAAATGACACTCAGTTTGGCGGCGACGGATCATGACCAACTATGTCATGGGTGGTCTTGGGAGATCGAAGACGAGGATGAACTTGTCGATCAGGTAGCCCGCGTCACGCTCGGACAGTACCGACACATCTCCAAGGTCCTACAGCGACTGGCCCCAAGGCCGCCCACGACGACCGCCGACCATGTTGCCGACGCGCTCGACAAGCTTGCGCGGGACGCGGATGGTTCTACATCAAAGCGCGATGGTTGGATTTTCCAAGTAATCTCATGGATCGCGGCCAACGCCAACCGGGGCAACGCGTTCATTCGAGCCCCCCATATTCGCAAGGCTGACCACGGTTTCGACGGCATGCAGCTGGAAATGTCACCAGATGGTAGCACGGTGTCAGCGATCGTGATTTTCGAGGACAAGGCCACGACATCACCTCGAGCTACGGTACGCAATAAGGTCTGGCCTGAGGTTCAAAAGCTTGAAATCGGACAGCGGATCACGGAACTGACGCATGAGGCGACGTCGATGCTTGAGGCCCTCCATGGCTCCGCATCCGATTTCGCGATCGAGGAAGCCATCGAAAAGATAATTTGGAAAGACGCGAGGCGCTACCGGATAAGCATAACCGTCAAAGACAAGCATCTCGATGACAACGTCCGAAAGGGACTTTTTAAGGGCTACAATGATCTTGTGACCGGCAATGTGAACCGTCGTCGTGCAGAAACAATCTTTATCCCGAATATGAGGGGTTGGATGGACGCTTTCACGGACAAGGTCGAAACGCGCATCTCCGAGCTCGCGCCCCATGTTTGATGCCTCAACTGTATCTCTCATCGCCTCAGGCCCGGAACTGGCGGGCGTCAACCTTAAAGAACTCCCTAACGAGTTTACCAAGGCGTATGCGGAAATAGTCGCGGCGAGATTGCGGTTTGCAGACGATCAGGAAGAGAATCTTTCTCCAGCATTGATAACCACGCTTCGCCGAATGAGACGCCTCTCGGCGACACACGAAGCCCTAGTTGCGTTACTTCCGGACCGCGAGAATCGGGCCGCAGCGGCATTCATTTCGGGAACGGCGCACCAAGTTTACGCCCAAGGTATCGCACTGCGCCAGAGTCCACCTCAGCAGAGCTTCATCACCAGATCCTCTGTTTCGCCCGAAGTCTGCGCAACGCTTCTTTTCATGATCGCTGACTCTTTCGCGGACGCGGCCGAGGCTTCCAAAGCGATCCTCCCTGATCAGATAAGAGCTACTAAAATCGAGGACGCTCTGCTTCTATCCATCCGTAGCCTTGCTAAGGGTGAACTGAACATTATTCTGGATATGGACACCCCAGCGTTTGACGAAGATGCGCCACTCGATGACCAGGCACAACAGGCACTCCTTCTCCATCTATTCATTGGAGTTCGGAAGTTAGCCAGGCAGCTCCTCTCGAGAATCGATGACGGAGAATTCACCGAAGGAGAAACTGCTCAGGCGACATTCGCAAAAGTAAAAGCCTTAAGCGTTGATGAAGTCGCGGACAACGCAGTCTATAGTCTTTTCTCCGGCCCCCTTCACCTTGCAAACCTCCTCCTTGCCGTCGAGCGGGATCTTATGGTTACAGCGATCGCCCGCACTCCGACCCCAGGCGGCGTCGGACAGCCGGCTTGGCGGAAGATAGTTAAGAGAATGGCGGCGAAGCGCCCATACCTCTGGCGAAATCACCGGGATGCAATTGACAAGGGCTATCTCGAACAGGGGGTTTCGGCCGCGATCAGCTTCCCGACAGGCGGCGGGAAGTCCACGCTGGCCGAATTGAAGATCGCGGCAGCTCTTTTACGCGGCGAGCAGGTGGTCTTCCTTGCGCCCACCAACGCTCTCGTCGACCAGACTGCAACAGCGCTTGCAAAGACATTCCAGGATTACAAAGTCGTCAGCGAACTTGAGGACGAGGTCACTTTCGCTGACGTCGTGGTGCTGCCCTCAGTGATAGTCACCACGCCGGAAAGATGCCTCCTTCTCCATTCGGTCCAGCCCGAGGCATTTGAAGACCTCGGGCTCATTGTTTTCGATGAATGCCATTTGCTGCATCCAAGGGATGACGACAGAAGCCGACGCGCTGTAGACGCGATGCTGACCGTCCTCAATCTAACGGCGACAGCACCATCTGCCGACGTTCTGCTGCTTTCTGCGATGATGAAAAACGCAGGCGAGATAGCGTCTTGGGTGCAGAAACTGACCGGACGCGATTGCCTTGCTCTGGATTTGACGTGGAAGCCCACACGCCAGATCCGAGGAACCGTCGTTTATCCCGCGAACCGCATATCCGAGCTAATGGAGATTTTGATCCAGGCGCGGCGGGACTATCCGCAGAAAAAAACGGCGCGCCGGCAAAAATAGAGCGACAGCTGAACGCGCCGCCAGTCGGCCTTTTCTCTTTGCACCAAACTTGGGCCAGTACGGATACTGAAGACTACACTTTATTGAAATTGATCGACAATGCGCCGCATTTCAGTACAGCAGTGGGCAAGCAACGCCAATGGCGACTCACACCGAATGGCAATAAACTGAGTGCTGCGATCGCTGCGGCGTCTTCGGCGAGCGGCATCAAGACCTTGGTTTTCGTTCAGACAACTGTACTTGCGAATGCCGCAAGCCGCGATTTCCACAAACTCCATCAGTCTCCGCCTGTGACGCTGACTGAGATTGAACGGAAATGGCGAACTATTGCCGTCGAGGAGATGGGCGGATCGGAATACTGCTATCTGCGTCTCGACGAAGATGGGACCTTTAGTGGCGGGGCGGCAAGCCATCACGGCCTCCTTCTCAGGGAGGAACGCCATCTGCATGAATCACTCTTCAAACGGCCAGACGGGATCGGCGTGCTTTTCGCCACCTCGACCCTTGCACAGGGTATGAATCTTCCCGCAGAAATCGTCATAATCGCGGGCGATAGCCGCTTCGATCCAGAGGCCAACAGGCTGGAAGTCTTGGAAGCGCATGAGGTGCTCAACGCCGCCGGGCGCGCCGGACGGGCCGGCGAGCGCTCTCAAGGACTCGTATTGGTCGTCCCCAGCCGCGTTATCGACTTCGACGAGGCGACCGGCGAAATAGACGATCACTGGGAAACGTTGCGAAGCATCTTCCAGCAGTCGGATCAATGCCTCGAGATCGATGACCCGCTAACAGAGCTTTTGGATCGAATTCATGTCAGTGCCGTGGAAGGTGGCATGGCTGCTTATCTAGTGAGCAAGCTGCCTCTATCTTCTGGTGAAGACGAGTTTGAGGGAGCGAGAAAATTGCTCTCTCGCTCATTTGCGGCGTACAAGGCACGCCGAGACGGCAACGAACAATGGATCGAGAGCCGTATCGAAGCGGCACTAGACGCCAAGGCACTTATGGGCGAATCGTCAGTGCGAGGGTGGATGGACCTCGTTTCTGGATCAACCGGCGTTTCGGTGCAAAATCTGCGCGGGATCCAGACCCTGCTCGACAACGGCCTTCTCGAAGGAAGCGCGATCGAGGTCATAACGAAGTTGCTCATATGGATCGCGGAAATCCCGGATCGACTGCTCGACTTCGTCAGGCCCGAAAACCTCGAAGGGCTTTTTGGCGAAGCCTACAAGAAGCTGCCCTCGGACGAAGAGAGGGGAGAGCAAGGCCTATCTGCGCTTCTAAATATTTTGCCCCTCTGGATGTCTGCGAGACCTCTATGCGAAATCGAGCGGCACTACACGGGTAGCCAAGACGTCGGCAATTGTAAGTTCGCGCGGCAGTTCGCGCTACGTGTTGTCCAGGATTTGGCATTCATCGCGGGCCTTCCTGCTAGAATCCTGATCGCCCGAAATGCTGCTGGTGAACTCGCAGGAGAACCGACCACTCCCATCCCGACTGTGTTGTCGACTCTCGCTGCGATCGTACGCGAAGGATGCGATAGTCCCGACTCTCTCGCAAGTCGACTGGAAGAGGGCCGCACCATTTCGCGGGTAAGGGCTATGGCACATTATCATGCCTGTAGACCGTTCATTGAAGACGGCGACGCATTCGAAGACTTCGACGACACGCGGGAGCGGGTCAGGCGCGGAATAGCAGTGCTTAATTTCCTAGAAGAAGACGACTGATTTGACGGCCGCGGGTCGAATCTAGTCGCCCCTGTCGACGAAGCGATCAACTCCGAATTCCGAAGTTGACACGTGTACCTGCACGGATGTTTGCTATTCCAAACAATTTTTGTGGGAACCGGCTGAGGTCTTTGATGCCTTAGCAACTCCCCAACTTAACCTCGTGAAACTCCGCTTTATGCACTGGTAATTACTGCATAAATAATAGTAGGTTGGCAGAACAACTTCTGGGGGGAGAAGGGCTTGCAATTGGCCAACCAGTACGATGCATCCGGTTCACTTGCCGGCTATCTTTATCAGTGCAGATTGGCATTACTTCTTGCGATACGCGAAATGAAGGTCAAGCCGAATTGCCACGTCTCGATCGAAAAGTTCGACGACGTAGCGTTTCACGAGGAAGATTTGGCGCACTGCGTCGTTCAAGCCAAACACCATATCGGTCCAAAGGACGTTACCGATAATAGCGTCGACATCTGGAAAACCCTCCGGATCTGGATTTCGCAGCTGAAGGCAGGCTCCTTCTCAAACGCTGATACTCGGCGGCTTCTGATCACAACTGCGACGGCGCCTGCTGAGGGGGCGCTGGCAATGCTGCGAACTGGCAGCGGACCTGACGATCGCAAAGTAGCACGAGAGCGGCTTTCAGCTGCCGCCCGCGCATCGACCAACAAGACATCGGAGCCGGGCCGTCACGAGTTCCTCTCGTTGACCGACGAAGAGGCGGACGTGCTGCTTGCCTCCATCGTCGTATTGGATGGCGCACCGGACCTGCACAATGTTTTCGATGAGCTGGAAGGGGAGCTTCGAATCCTGTCGGCCACGTCGGCTAACAAGGTCGCCCAGTCGCTTGAAGGTTGGTGGCTGGGGGCGGTTGCGAAGCGCCTCGTAGGGGTGGAGACCTCAGACATCCCGGTTCAACACATCGCAATAAAGGCACAGGAGTTCGCCGCACTTTATGGGCCAGCCGGCCTGCCTGTCAGCGATCCTACCGAGTTCGGTGAGCGACCCTACTCAATCGAGGATGAGAGCGAGACCTACGTCAAACAGATGCGGCTGATCCAACTATCTGACAGGGCAATAAAGCGCGGTATCCAGGATTTCTACCGGTCGAATACCCAACGGTCGAAGTGGGCGCGGGAAAACCTCCTCCTCGACGGTGATGTTGCCCGCTTTGAAAGCAAGCTGCAGGATTCTTGGGAACGCAAGTTCGAAGAAGAGTGCGGTGAAGCTCAAACAGCCGACGATGATTCAAAGAACGCGATGGGCCGCAAGGTCTTCCACTGGGCAAGCCAGCAGCAGATCGAATTTCGCAACGTGATCGAGACTTGGATCACCGCGGGATCGTTCCACGGTTTGGCGGATCGGGTGAAGGTGGGCTGGCATCCCAACTTCCTCGACCATCTCACGGTTGGAGCTGACGATGGCGCGGCTTGACTCATGGATGAGGCGCCCGCCTGAAGAAGCAAACCTTTTCGGTCCTTCATTCCTCTGCGCGCTGTCCCATGAATTTTTGCGCGACTTGACCAAAGATGGCCGCGAGGGAGCCTCGCTCTTTTTGCTGATTCTTGCTTTATCGACTGCTCTCCACCGTAGCAGCCGGGAACGGCTGCCCTATTCCACGGTGACGTCACTTTATGCTTGGGTGCAAGAAAACGAGGATCTGCTCATCGGCTTTGCCTCGAGAGCACATAACTTAACGCCATATATCAAGGAAGCGATCCTTTTCGGACTCGCGACAAAGACGATCAGTGTCGATGGCACGGGAAATCTCCGCCCTGGGGAGCGTCGAGCAACCTTCCCCAAATCATTCTTGGACGACACAACCGCAGAAACCAAAGAAATCATAGATAGATCGAAGTTCATGGGTAGATGGCTTGCAAAATCTGGATCTGAAACCTCAGTCGCCGCAGCCCTGGGAGTTCGCCCATGAGTTTCATCATTAAGGCAATCGTCGTTTACAGCCACTCCGGCGATCAGCAGATTGTTCCTTTCCGCGAAACTGGATTGAACATTATCACGGGCAAGTCGAAGACCGGTAAATCGGCGATCATCGACATCGTCGACTATTGTCTTGGCCGCGGCAGCTACAATGTCGCCGAAGGGACGATCCGGAAGAAAGTCTCGTGGTTCGGCTTGCACATTGCCAAGGGTGAGGATGAAGTGTTCATCGCTCGCGACAATCCGGGTCCAGGCGCCAGCACTGGGTCCAGGGTTTTCTTCCAGCGGGGCCGGAACCTAACTTGTCCATCGCTCGATGAGATTTCGAAAAACACCACTGAGGAAAGCCTCAAGGAGTTCGTCACACGGTTCGCAGGTATTCAAGAGAACGAGCACCGGCCGAGCACAGGCTCTCGCCCGCCATTGGAAGCTGATATCGGCCACGCTCTTTTCCTGTGCTTTCAAAAACAGAACACCATCGCCAGCCAAGACCAGCTCTTCCATCGGATGAATGAGCAGTTCCTTCCCCAGGCCATGAAGGACACCCTTCCGTACTTCTTAGGGGCCGTCGATGAGGACCATTTCCGGCTTTTCGGGGAGTTGGACGAATTGCAGAAGAAGCTGCGGCTCCTCGAAGCACAGCAAGCCAAGCATATACAAGCCGTAGACGTCAGCCGGTCACGTTTGACGAGAATCCTCAATGAAGGGAAGAAGGTTGGACTGATCCGCCAAGACTATCAGCCCGTGGACGACAGTGTATTTGCATTCCTCGCAAGGGTGAGCGAAAGCGCCATCGATCAACCCGACCTTACCTCCGATTTTGGCGAGACTATCGCACGCCTCCGGGGTGAACAAAGTACGCTGCAGGAGCGATTAGGAGATCTCAATCAAGACATTCGCGCCGCACGAGCCTTCTTCTCCGACCAGACCGATTATTCACGTGAGGTAACCGAACAGAGGTCCCGATTAAAAAGCATCGAGCTGTTTAAGAATGACATCGAAACGCCGGAACAATGCCCTTTCTGCGACTCTCATTTGGAGTCGCCTATTCCTCGCGTTACGCAGGTCAGGGAGTCTTTGCGACGAGTCGGCACCCAGCTCGAAGGCCTCTATCGTGACAATCCGCATATTCAACGGCACATCGCAGATCTCGAGGGCAAGATCGGCGAGGCTACTGACAGCTTACGGCTGGTTCAAAGAGAGCTTCAGCGCGCTATTCTCGACGATGAAGCAGCCAAAGCACGTCAGGACCTCATCGTCTCGCGCGGCCGGTTTCTGGGACGACTTGCAGAATTTCTTGAAGCCATGACGCCAGATCGAGACGATCTTGAACTCGCTTCAGACATCGAGCAAGTAAAGAGCCTGATCTCCGCTGTTCGCTCACGCATTAATAGTGACGATATAGAATCGCGCCTGCAGACGATAATGAGCTTCATCAGCCAGAAGATGACGGACTATTCTGGCCAACTCGACCTTGAACATAGCGGTAGCTCGCTGCGCCTAGACGTAAAAAAGCTTACCGTGGTGGCCAATACCGTCGATGGACCGATCCCGCTCAATCGAATGGGGAGTGGTGAAAACTGGGTCGGATATCACGTTCTGAGTCACTTAGCCATTCACTGGTGGCTGCGTGAGCGGGACCGTCCCGTGCCTGCATTCCTTATTTTCGATCAGCCGACACAGGCCTATTACCCGCCGGACATATCAGAAGGTGGATTGGATCAAATCGAGAAGGATGCGGACCGCGCCGCTGTAAAGTCGCTGTTCAAACTAATGGCGCATGCATGCCAGGAAATAAAACCTGACTTCCAGCTGATCGTACTCGATCACGCCCACCTCGCTGATGAGTGGTTCGAGGAGGCTATCGTCAGGGAATGGCGCGGCGAGGAGGCACTTGTGCCCTATAGCTGGCCTGAGCGATGAACAATGCCTGAAATCCCCCTGAACTATAGTATCAACCTGTCTGATGACGAAGCTGCCGCTATGGCGGACACGTTCGGCTGCAATCTGGAAGATGTCGGCCAGAATCTCCAGCTTTTTGCCAAAGCAGCATTGAATGAGTATGTCGATATGTTTGCGGGACAAGCACTGATCAACGTTTCGGACATGCGCGAACGCCGCCTTGTCGCTATGCTTCTCGCTTTGCCAGCTGCAAATTTTCCAACGGACGAGCGGATCGCGCGTTTGTTCAATCTGACCATCTCGCAGGGCCGCGCGCTATTGCGCGCCACGCTCTCTCGACATCGGGCTCGACTCAAAGGCGTAATGGAAGGTGCGGCGCGACGATTTATTGCCGCATGCCAAGGAGAGGACGGAGCCGAACGCTATGCCCGTTTTCCAAACGTAGTCGTGATCGAAATGCTCAACGCCCAACTGTCTGCGGCAAGCAATCCTCGTAGCCCAATTCGCCGCAAGCCAGGAACGTTCGACACATATCTAGTCGCGAATGGGGCTTTTATCGAACTCCAGAGCCTCTATCCATGAGCCCGTCAGAACAATTACCTGACGTGATTTCGGCAGCAAGCCTCGTGCTGGCTGTCCTCGCGGCTTTTTACACTCTCTGGCTTCCAGCTGTGACAGCAGCGCTCAACGTCAAGCCCGCTAGTGACGTAGACGATCGGGGGCCTCAAAGAACGCAAATCATGAACGCGCTGTCGACCAAAGCTGTTCCGCTCGCCTTAGCGACGATTGCGTCAACGAGCATTCTGGCGCCACGCGGAATCGCAATCATCGCCGAAATATGGCACCATCACGCCGAATGGTCATTCGATGACGTCAAGGCTATGTTCGTTGTCACCCTCGCACTCATGCTACTTCTTACAAGCGTTTCGGTGACACAGGTCATTCGGCTTTTCTCCAAACGTATTGAAATCACTCGTAAGAAGTGAGGGAAGAACCTACCGCAATACAGCGATGGTATAAGCGACCCTAAATCACCCCCCACGCCCGAAACCTCCCCCTCCCCGTCATCTCCCTGAGGCCGAGCTCCGCCACGATCCGCCGCGCCGCCTGCGGCGTCACCTCCAGCGTCTTGGCCACCATCCCGGCCGAGACGAGCGGCTTCGCCATTACCAGTTCAACCAGTTCCGGTAGTTTTGACGAGGTGCGGCGCCCCTCCAGTTTCCGGTCCATCATAGTTTTCGCCAGCATTAGCCGATCATGTTCTTTCATGCCGATCTCGGCGGCCGCGATCAGGCCGTGGGCAATCGCCAGCAGTCGCGTTTCGCGATCGCGGTGACGGCGCCGATCGACGGGAATGGTTTTGAGGCCAAGATTGATGGCGGCGAGATGTGCGCCGGAGGTGATGCCGGCCTGACGCAGGATCGAGGCGGAGAACAGTCGACCGAGCCACGGTGCATGCTGGAGCACGGAAAGCTCGTTCCAGGCATCGAGGGCGACAATCGCCCTCAACATTGCCGGCAGGTGTTCGGCCTGGCGGAGCGCGGCGCGCCATTCTTCGAGCCGGGCATCCTCGTCCCAGTCGAGATCGTAGATGATCGGATCCTTTTCTGGCCGGCTCGCTGCCGCACGGCCGCCGGCGCGGCCGGGACGTGTGGCGTCCTCGATCGCGGCCGACGATCGCGCCAGGGTCGCATCGATGGCGGCAAAGTTGACGCCGTGCAGATCTTTGGCGTCATCGACGTCCTCCCCCTCCCCTTCCGCATTGACGGTGATCGCAGGCCTGGTGACGCCAGCCGCGTCGGCGCCGCCCGCACCGGTGTCCGACGTTTGTCGCAGAACCCGGATCCCGTCTGGGGATAGTGCCCAGTCGGGTGACTGGCCAGAAATCCGCCGGCGGGTGCGCAGCACGTCGCGGGCGATGGTGAGTTCGTGGGTTGGGGTGCGGGTATCGCGGAAGGCGTCGTGGAGGACGAGATCCTCGAGATGCACCAATTCGCCGTCGATCCAGAGGGAGGCGCAGGCATCGGAAAAATTTTGCCGTTCAAGAAAGCCGCCGCCGTCCGGCGAGCGGGCAATGCGCTCGTCGAGACGGGCCAGGGCGATACCGGCGTCAAAAGCCGGCCGCATCAGTAACTGGAGCAAATCTGGTGGCAGGAGGGATTCCTGTTTTCTGCAAATCATGAGATTCTTCTTTCATGACGAAGCGCCGCCTGCCCATGGCCGAGCATGCCGACACGCTGTCGCTGAAGGCGCTGCGCGAGCTTGTGACGGGTTTGGTGGATCGGGCTGATCGGGCGGACGCCCGGATTGAGAAGCTCGAGGCTGAGAACCAGAGGCTTCGGGAGGAGAACGACCAGCTCAGGCTCGAAAACACCCGGCTGAAGGTCGACAACCAGCTTCTGCGCGACGAGATTGCGCGGCTGAAAAACCTGGCCCCGCGCCCACCCTTCAGACCGTCGGGAATGGAAAAGGCGACGGGTGACAAGGCGCTCACCGGCAAGGATCCGGCACCCAGACCGCGAGGGCCGAAGAACGATACGAAGCGGGTAACGCGTGAAGAGGTGCTGCCTGTCAGAGTACCGCCGGGATCGCGCTTCAAGGGCTACAAGGACTGCTTCGTGCGGGATCTGGTGTTGCGGGTCGAGGTGGTTCGTTACCGTCGGGAATGCTGGGTGACGCCCGAGGGAGACACCATCGTCGCGCCGCTGCCTGCGGGGATACGAGGTGGCTTTGGGGCCAATCTGCGGCGGTTTTGTCTGATGCTGCATGCGCATGGCCAGGTCACGACGCAGCGAATGACGACGTTGCTCAACGATGTCGGTGTGGAGATCTCCAAACGCCAGGTGGTGCGGTTCCTGACAGAACGGCTGGACGGCTTTCATGCGGAGGATGCCGCCGTGCTGCATGCCGGCCTCGTCTCGGCGCCCTATGTGACGGTCGACGACACCGGTGCCCGTCACGCCAGTCGCAATTTTCATACGACGCATATCGGCGGTGAGCATTTCACCGCATTTCGCACGACGTCCTCGAAGTCGCGACTGAACTTCCTGGCGCTGCTGCGCGGCAACTATCAGGACTACGTCCTCAACGATGCCGCCTTCGCTTTTCTCGAGACCGGCAGGTGGACCCTGTTCTTCTGGCGCCGCTGCAGAGGCAAGAACCGCAACGGTTTGCCAATCAGGTTCCATTTCTCCAGCACCTCGCCGAACATGGTATCGACATCTTCGACACGGAGACGCTCCGGCCCTTCGCCGAGGCCGGCATATGGGGTGCCATCCGCCACCATGGCCTGGTCGGCAATGCAGTGATCGTCTCCGACGATGCCGGGCAGTTTCGCGTCGGTACCCACGCACTGTGCTGGGTCCACGCCGAACGGCTTTTGCACAAGCTGATGCCGGCGACGCCGCGCCAGGTAAAACACGTCGAAACCCTGCGCGAGCTGATCTGGCTCTTTTACAAGCAGCTGAAAAACTACCAGCGAAGTCCAGGCCCGCGTGCAGCTCAAGGTCTTCAGGTCCGGTTCGATCGGATTTTCTCCATCCGCACCGGCTATGGCGATCTCGACAAGTTGCTGTTTCGGCTGAGGCGCCGCAAGCCGGAACTGCTGCGCGTTCTGGAGCGGCCCGAGATCCCGCTCCACACCAATGCGTCGGAACGCGATCTGCGTGGCTTTGTCATCAAGCGGAAGATTTCCGGAGGGACGGTCAGTCGCAACGGGCGGCTGGCACGCGACAGCATGCTGGGCCTTTCGAAGACCTGCCAGAAGCTCGGCCTGTCGTTCTGGCGCTATCTCGGCGATCGGCTGGGAATCGGCACATCGCACCCAACCATTCCCCCATTGGCCACGATGATCGTTGCCAGATCCTGAGCGCATCACCGACGGTCTAGCCTTGGGAAGGACACGACCTTACCGTCCTCGGACTGTATAGGACCGGTAGTATCGAGCACGTGGGCGCCGGTGGGTTTCAGCAATGTCGGCGATACATTCCATTGACGGTTATCATCGGCATGCACCGTCACCGTCTTCTTATTGCGGCGAATGACGACACCCCGGACCAGGACGCCGCCAGGGCCTTCAAACTCCACGCCGCTGCCCACCCTGATGCCTTGAAGGGCCGACGTGGTTCGCTGGTGATGCAAAACCTGCAGACGCTCAACGATGCGCGCGTGAGTTCGATGAGGGTTGCCTCGTCAAGGCTGTCGATATCGATCTGCCGCATTTGCTCCGCCCCACTCTCTTGTTGATCGTCAAAGCCACCATGCCAATCGCCACTTCAGCAGACAAGCTGATGCCGGCGATCGACTTGTTTTCGAGCACTGCCACCGGATTAGCCCCGCTTACCCGCATCAGGGCTGATATGTTGATTTCGGAAAAATCGTAAGCCATTGATATTATGGTAAACGATCTTTTAAAGGAACTCTATATCAATATTGCTGTTCCTCACATGGTATGATTGCTGGTTAGGTTCATAACCATCGATAAGTATCCCTTATCGCGGGTTATACGTACATGGCATTTGTACGCGAAAGGCCGACATGCTATCTTGCGCCCAATCAGCCCTCGGAGCCCAGAACAATGCCGCAAACCAGCTACAAGATCAGTGAGGCCCGCAAGAACTTCGCCCAGGTGCTGGAACGCGCCAATCAAGGTGAGGAGATCATCATCATGCGGGGCAATGACGTCTATGCTCGCATTGGCCCGGCAGATGCGGGCGGCAAACGGCCCTTCGGTCTGCTCCGCCAGCGTCATCTGCCCGAGGACCTGTTCGACGACCACGACGAGGATCAGGCCGCGATCGATGCCGGCGACTGGAATGATGACACGGGCGTTTTTCGTGGGTCTTCTCCCGATGACGGGAGCCACACGTGAAAATCCTGCTCGATAGCCATGCGGTTTACTGGTGGACGATCGGCAGTGACCGATTGTCGGCAACAGCCAGATCGCTCATCGAAGACAAAGCCAATATTATCCTCGTCAGCGCCGTGTCCTTCTATGAGCTCGACAACAAGATGCGCTTGAAAAAGCTCGACTTGAAGCCACAGGAACTGCGTGCAGCAGTGATGGCGAGTGGCCTGCAAACACTCGCCATCAGCGATTTACATGCAGAGTTGGCTGCTGCGTTTGATTGGGACCATCGCGACCCGTGGGATCGCATATTGGCGGCCCAAGCTCGGCTTGAACATTGCACTTTCGTCTCGACCGATGTCGTATTCGATGCAGTGATTCCTGAGCGGGTCTGGTGAGATTGGCGAAGATGAAAATTCTCGTAGAAACTGCAGAAGCCATCGAGCGATTTGAGGAATTGATCGAATTGGTGGAACGGGGCGATGATATCGTCGTCTTCCGTGACGGCACTCCTATCGCTGAAATGAAGCCCGTTCCGAAGGGTACTGAACTGTGGGATGAGCTATGGGCGACGATGGACGCGGAGCGCGCTAACGTGCCAGTGGGCACCACCTCAGATCATGATGATCTCTATGATGAACACGGGTTGCCAAGATGAGCGCTGTCGAGCGCCGTGCCCAGGAACTCGACACGATCGCCGCTGTTCTGCCGATGGAGCGGCGCGACGAGCTTGCCGAGCTGCTGACAGACCAGGACATCGAAACGCTGCGCCACCTGGTCAACGAAGGCATGGGCGAAAACACGCTTCGCGCCCTGACGTCCGATCTCGCCTACCTGCAGGCCTGGTCATTGGCATCGACGAAGCATTCTCTTCCCTGGCCGGCGCCTGAGGCACTGCTGCTGAAATTCGTCGCCCATCATCTCTGGGATCCAGCCAAGCGGGAGAACGATCCGGATCACGGCATGCCGGACAGCGTCGCGCAGCCATTGCGCGATCAAGGATTTCTCCGCACGGCATGCCCGCATGCGCCCGATACGGTGCGCCGGCGGCTGGCATCGTGGTCGACTCTGACGAAATGGCGCGGCCTATCCGGGGCCTTCGCCTCCCCTGCCCTCAAATCGGCGATCCGCCTCGCCGTCCGGGCCGCGCCACGGCAACGTCGTCGGAAAAGTGCCAAGGCGGTCACCGGCGATGTTCTGGCCAAGATGCTGGCGACGTGCGCGAAAGAGAACCTTCGGGACGTCAGGGACCGGGCAATCTTGATGGTGGCGTTTGCTTCTGGCGGCCGCCGGCGTAGCGAAATAGCTGGCCTGCGCGTCGAACAGATTTCCGTCGAAGCGCCGATCGAGATTGAAAATGGCCCTCTCCTTCCCTCGCGCGCGATTCGTCTTGGCCGGACGAAACGTCAGGTGCCGATCACGACGAGGTGGTCTATCTCACCGGACGGCCGGTCGAGGCGCTTGAAACCTGGCTGCAACTGGCGAAAATTTCGGCTGGGAGCGTGTTTCGAAAAATCGATCGCTGGGGGAATGTTTCGGAGCGGGCGCTGGAGGCGGGTGCGGTTAATGCCATCGTCAAGCAGCGAGCGGAGATGGCCGGGTTGGAGCCGGGGGAGTTTTCGGCGCACGGGCTGCGGTCAGGGTATCTCACGGAAGCCGCGAACCGCGGCATCCCCCTCCCCGAGGCGATGGAGCAGTCGCGCCACCGCTCGGTCCAACAGGCCTCGGAATACTACAACAGCGCAACGCGACGCAGCGGTCGGGCGGCGCGACTCCTATAATGACTGGAGTCGGCCCCGAGCGGACATACGAGCCGAAATATGCGATAGCGAATCGATGAATAATCACTGCTTCACATATGCAGCTTTTGGCGATCCGCTTCACCGAATTAGCCTTGAAGAAATTCCTTTGCCTCCGATTTCTCCTGGGCGAATTCGGGTTTCCATGATCGCCGTTCCCGTTAATCCATCTGACCTAATTCCTGTTACGGGTGCCTATTCCCACCGGATCAAGCTTCCGGCCATTGTCGGGTATGAGGGTGTCGGCCGGGTCATTGACGCGGATGAAGGTTATTTGTCGCTTATCGGCAAACGAGTTCTTCCCGTACGAAGCGTAGGGACGTGGCAAACCTATGTGGATTGCGACCCTGCAGTTGCCGTGCTTGTTCCCGATCAGATCGATGATTTGTCCGCATGTCGCGCCTACATTAATCCATTGTCTGCGCTGACGATGCTCGAGCGATGGCCCGTAGAAGGCAAGAATGTGCTTCTGTGTAGCGCTGGCTCAATGTGTTCCGAGTTGCTGGGTAGATGGGCGATCAAATCGGGTGCGGCGAAGGTGCAAGGTCTTTTCCGATCTGAAGCTCGAGTACCAAGCCTCATAGCATCAGGCATCGATCCAGTTTCAATGTCTGATGGTTATGGCGTCGCCTTGGCCGCCAAAAGCGCGGATATCACTTTTGACGCAATCGGAGGATTGGTCGGATCGTCTGTCCTTCAACAAATGTCACCTACCACGTCGTTTATCGGCTACGGCTTGCTCTCTGGCGAAAGCATAGACGCGTCCGGAGCAAGGGCGAACTATCACCGGTTTCATCTTCGCGACAGTCTCGCAGATATGTCCCCGGCCGTTTGGCAAACACAGTTCCATCGGATCTGGGAAAGGCTCAACGAAGCACCCCTGCCGCCCGTGTCAGTTTTTCCTTTCAATCGATGGAGGGAAGCGCTGCAGCAATCAGCAAAGCCGGGCGGCCCCAAGGCCGTACTGACATTCAAATGCGATTTGGGATGACCGCTTGTGGCGCTTCAGCGACATGGAGACGGTCTGCCGGGCGTCGCGAGAGCCCTGTTTTGCAAAGCCGCAAAAGGCAATCGAGCAGAATTCGGAGACGGCGTCGGAAAAGAAGGGAGAGACTGCTCCGCCCGATGTTTTCCGGTCAAGAGATCAACCTCAACATAGCCCGCTGGCGCAGCAGCAGCAGCCGCAGCGTAAACATCCATGGGGTACTAGCAGATCATGAGCGCGGCCCCGGACGCTACGGCGTCACTGATATCATGGCCTACCGCTCTTAGCTCGCTGAATTTCGACATCCATACGCTCCGGCGCTCAACACCAATGGGTTCGTCTCCGGGCGACCCTACCACAAGCCACAATGGCCGCTGGCATCGGCGCTCCAAGGACATGGTCAAGAACCATGTTCTTCTCGCAGAAATCCTGATTCTGCTAGTCGGGAAAAGCCAGCCTATGCGATCAAACGCAGGTCAGGAATTCCGCAACAATATCAGGAGCCGTTTTCAAAGCATCGAATGGGCCGATTCACCTTCCTTCATAAGCCAGTTTGCAAACACCTGTACTGGCCCTTCACTCAACCGGATCGGCTCTGGCAGGATAAGACAGAAGGTCTTGGAGATCGACACGCCGTCGGGCCAGGGCGCAACCAAGCGGCCTTCTTCCAATTCCGTCTCGACATAGACGCGCGGCACCAACGCAACGCCGAGGCCGACCAACGCGGCTTCAATTTGCATCGAGTGAAGTTCGTAACGGGCGCCAACCGCCGGATTGGTCAGAACGATCCCGGTTTCCTGCGCGTAGCTTTCCCAGGCGTCAGGGTTCTGGCGGCGATGAAGTCGTGGCAATTCATCCAGCGATACGGCGCCTTCCCCACTGTTCAAAAGCGCCGGGTGGCAGACCGGCACCAGCGTCTCGTGCAACAGGCGGTGCGTTCTCATGCCCGTCCAGGCAGGATGCTCGAAATGGATAGCGGCATCGAAGCCGCTTCCGGCAAGCACGAAAGGCTCCATCCGTTCAGCAAGATGCACGGTGATGTTCGGGTGCATTTCTCGGAACCGCGCCAACCGTGGAATAAGCCAGCGCGTGGCGAAGGTCGGGATGGTGGCGATGTCGAGGCTGACGCCGTCACTGGGCTGCCCCATCAGATATTGGCTGTCTCGTTCCAGGCGATCGAGCGTCTCGCGAACCTGAAGCGCGTAACGCTCTCCATTCGGAAGCAGTCGAACACGATTGCCAACCCGTTCGAACAATGTGACGCCAAGGAACGCTTCCAGCCGGCTGATCTGGCGGCTGATCGCTCCTTCGGTCAAAGCCAGTTCGTCAGCCGCACGAGCGAAGCTGCCATGACGAGCCGACGCCTCGAACGCCATGAGTGCGGAATTGCTAGGAATCTTGCGACGCATTACGTGGGGCTCCCGATGGGTTGGCGCGGAGTTCTGTCGTCGCCAGCATGATATTAGATCACTGAAGCATGACCCAAAGTCGATATATATGCGCATATCTACAGATTATCATGAGAAAATATCAACATGAAACGAGACCGTCAGCCCAGCGCTTGCGGCCGAAGGTGATGCGACTATGATCTATACGGTAGAATGCAGCTTTGGCGATCCGGCCAGTGAGGTAGAATGGAACGACTTTTACAGTCTGGAGAAGCTGCCAGCCCTCATTTCGGTGAGCGGCTTCCATTCCTCGCAGCGTTTCAAGGCATTGAACAGCGGCTGCCCTGTTTATTTCGCCCTTCATTCGATTGATGGCCTCGATATTCTGACAGGCGATGAATACCGGCAGAAGGGCGGCGGCAATTTCGCACGCTGGCAACAACACATCACCGACTGGCACCGGAACCTATATCGCGGCATCGAGCGCGCGCCAGCCATTGGTGAGGGCGAATATCTGGCGTTGAGCGCAGAAGGCCCAGAGCCGCTGTTCCGTCTCGGCCTCACTCCGTATGCGATGCACGCGGTCGCTATGGAAAAATTCCCTGAACACCGCTGGCTTGCCAAGGTGGAGCGCGGCAATGCGCCTGACATCAAACGTCTACCGGATGGCGTCCATATCTATACACCGATGACGACGCAGTTGACGAATCATGGGAGCGTCACGGTCGGAGAGGGGCGGTAGCGCCAATGCCGAATGTCACAATCTTCATTCCCGCAGACAGGATGCCGTCGGACGAAACGCTGGCAGACCTCACTGAGCAATGCACCGAACTTTGCACCGGCATTCTCCGGGTCGCATTGGAGAAAGTGCATATCGTCTATGTCGCCGTTCAGCACGGTCGGGGGCACCCGGCTTTCGCGGAAATCCAATACCGGCTTGAGCCATTTCGGACGCAGCTAGTCATGGCGCAATTCATGGAAGGGCTGGACGAGGCCATAAGGCACACCACCAATTTCACCGCGCGCATTCGCTGCTTTGGTTATGAAGCGTCGAGCATCCACGCGCGAAACTAGCAGATGCCTGGAGAAGAACTATGTCTATCCTTACATTACCCAGCCAGACGGTTGGAGACTTGACGATCACCGCCGTCAGCGATGGCTATCTCCATGCCAGTTTCGATTTCCTCGCGAACATCGACCCGGACGATGCCTCACGCATGCAGGAAGAAGCAGGGATAGCGGATCATACCTCGATCCATATCAACTGCTATCTGGTGCGCGGAGGTGGCCGCGCGGTTCTGATCGACGCAGGTGCGGGAGGTTTCAAGCAATGGGGTGGCCAACTGAAGGCCAACCTGCTGCTCGCGGGCGTCCAGCCTTCAGAGATCGACGCAATCCTCTTGACCCATGCCCATCCCGATCATGTCGGGGGTCTGATGGACACTTCAGGAGACACCGTCTTTCCGAATGCCGAGCTTCTCGTCCACCATCGGGAAGTTGCGTTCTGGCAGGATGACGGCAATCTGATCCGTGCGCCGGAGCGTGCGCGTGGCAACTTCCTTGTGGCCCGCCAGGCATTCGACGGTTATCGCGACCGGCTGCGCACCTTCGATGCCGGTGAGGTGCTCCCCGGCATGACCGCGGTTCCGCTCCCGGGCCACACCGCCGGGCACACCGGCTATCGCATCGAGTCCGGTGGTCAGAACCTGCTGGTCTGGGGAGATATTGTGCATTTTCCCGAGATTCAAATTCCGTGCCCTGATGTGTCGATTGCGTTCGATCAGGACAAACATCTCGCTGCCGAGACGCGAACGAGGCTACTGGATTTCGCCAGTTCGGAAAACTTGCTGATCGCCGGGATGCACCTGGGACAACCGGGTTTCGCTCAAGTTGAGCGAACAGGCGGGCATTATGGCATCAGCTATAGAGCACCTTCGCAAAAGTCCTGATTTCGCGGGGCTGGGGAAAAGGAAGCCCGCAAAAGGATGGATTGTGGGCGCCTGCATGCTGCGATAAATTTCAACGATGAAGATACTTGCAGTTTCGGGCAGTGCGCGCCGGCGATCGACCAACACGGCACTTTTACGGGCAATGCAAACCATTGCGCCTGATGACATTGCCATCGATGTATTTGATGGGATAGGCTATTTGCCTGTTTTCTCGCCCGATCTGGAAGGCCAGAACCTGCCTGCGAGCGTTCGAACTCTAATGCG
Organism: Shinella sp. UYSO24; assembly: GCA_902167985.1. Classification (GTDB taxonomy): domain Bacteria; phylum Pseudomonadota; class Alphaproteobacteria; order Rhizobiales; family Rhizobiaceae; genus Neorhizobium. Next base: position 3,218 of record CABHNZ010000030.1, on the reverse strand, counting down.
AATGATTGTAGACAGCGACGGCATTCTCATTTCCAGCCCTGAATATGTCCGAGGCATTCCCGGCGGACTGAAGAACGCGATCGATTGGCTCGTGTCTGGAGATCAGGTTGTAGGCAAACCGATAGCACCCGCTCATGCCTCCCACCGAGGCGACGACATGCTGTTTGCCCTGCGAACAGTGCTGTCCACTATAAGTTCGAATTTCAACGAAAACCTGTTCTTTCGGCTCCCGGTAATGAAAGAGACGCCAGAATCAATTCTAGAAATCCTTGAGGCTCCTGATAATCGGCAAATGGCTAAACGGTTTCTGCGGGACTTCGCGTCCTTCAGCCGACGCCAGCTGTCGGGCGACATGAGCAACTAACCCCTGGGAGGTGCCGACCCATGATCTGCCCCTCTCGAATGCCTCGGGCCCGCGGCGGCAGCTGCAGAGCTTCTGTCAGTGCGCACACGATGACGGTTGCCTTCCCACATGAATCTGCTTGATCTGTTTAGTATCAGGCTCGCCCGTAGCAAAGAATGCTACGCTGGCAAATTCGGAACGAGGCTGACTCGTTCCGCCTCCCGTAAAATTTTGATTTCGTCTACATAATGCTTGATGAGGGCGGAAGATTGCGTCGCGTGAAGATCGACACAGTGCCTACCCGCTTCAGGTGCTTCATGCCTTTTCCTCTGCCTCATCGGCAGGGACGCGCGGGCGGGCCCTTCACTCAATGTCAATTCCCAGCAACATCCAGGGTTCCCGGCGACGCTTCGCTTGACCAAGCCGACGCCGATTTTCGCGTTGCTTTGATCAAAAGATGAGCACATAAGCTGAATCCTAGGCATATTGACGGATCCAAGCGCTGACATGAAGAGCAACAAGAGAGCCGCCCTCACGGCAAAAAGGCCACTCAGACGCAGCTTCTTTCAGCCAATTCTGGCCGGGGCGACATCGCGAGAGCGTCTTCTGGGATGTTTGGGGGCCTGTATCGGCATTGGTGTCACCGGGTTCGTTTGTGCGGCGTTAGCAGGCACCGTCGCCCACCTCCCGCTGATCGTGGCGCCCATTGGCGCTTCAGCCGTCCTGCTGTTTGCAGTTCCGGCAAGTCCACTTGCCCATCCCTGGTCCATCGTCGGCGGCAATACGCTATCGGCGGCCGTCGGGGTCGCGACAAGCTATCTGGTGAGTGATCCCCTGATAGGCACAGCGCTTGCCGTCTCGCTTGCTATACTGGTCATGTCGCTCACCAAATCACTTCATCCCCCGGGCGCGCCGCTGCTTTGACCGCTGTTATCACCGCGGCCAGTGGGGCAAAGGTGAGTTTCTGGTTTCCGTTTATCCCGATCGCGTTGAATTCTGTTGTTCTGGTCGCCCTCGGTCTGCTCTTCCACAAGCTCACAAGGCGCCAGTATCCTCACAGACCCCCAGCTGCCGCCATCAACACTCATAATACCAAAGATCTACCATCATCCTTGCGCGCCGGATTCAACCGAAGCGATGTCGATGCTGCTCTTGCAAATTTTGGTGAAGCACTGGATGTCACCCCGGACGACGTTGCAGCACTACTGCGTGATGTCGAAATACGCGCTCTCCTGCGAACGCGAGCCGAACCACGCTGCGGGGACATCATGTCTCACGACATCGTCAGCGTGAGAGATACGGCAACAGTCAGGGAAGCAAAGGGATTGCTCCTTGCCCACAATATCAGGACACTTCCTGTTCTCGATAAGGATCGAGTGCTCTTGGGTGTCGTGGGGCTGCGGGAGCTTGCCAATTCCAAGGATGATGGCGTCCTTGCCTTGTCTCAGCCAGTTGTCGCGAGGGCGTTCGAACCTGCAATCGGGCTTGCTTCCAAACTGACGGACGGGATCACGCATGCAGTGATGATAGTGGATGATCATGGTCATGTAGAAGGAATCATATCGCAAACCGATTTGCTGAGCACCCTATCCACCAGCCTGCTGCATAGTTATCAAGATGCTGATACGGATCGGAATCGGCCTATGTTGCAGGTTGGCTCAGCCGACCAGCCGCAGCCAGCAAAATAATCTGTGAAAATCATTCAAGGAACCCGTGTTTTGATGCGTGGCTTCGCATCAAACGACCAGCCCGGAGGAGAGGATAAAATCATCATCGGTCTTGCCGTCGCCGTTCTCGGTCTATCAGAGGGCCTGCAAGTGGCTCACCTTGTTTCCATGGTCAGTGACTGCCCTTACGTCAGACGCAGCGCGATATAAGGGGCTATCGCGCTTCAGGCATCGACAATCGATCGCGTGAAAGCTGATGCAGCCAAGCTTACTGCATCCACGAAAGCCTTGATGGAGCGGTTCGCCGCGTCTGAAAGGGACTTCCCGATAAGTGGCAAATCGTCGATTCAGTGGATTAAGCCGTCATCAGCCGGGTACAGGTGCCGGGCTGATCCCGTTGTTCGGTGAATCCCTCGACGACTTGAACGCGGTCACAGCGCAACCACTCAATAAGTGATACGTTCACATAAACGATGGTATGCAATACATCAGTTATGTTGAGTGACGCAGATGGATATCCAATCCGAATTCTCGGAATGCATCGAAACGAACTTGCACGAAGCGGAGGCCTATGTGGCCTTAGCCGCCGAATTCTATGAGCGCGCAAAATCAATTGGCTATCTTCCAACGATCCGCCTCTGTATGCAGGCGCGCACCAAAGCCGAAACTGCCGTCCAAATGTTCAAGCGTGCCATCGAAGAGCCCATCAGGTCAGTGATCGCCGACAAACTTCGCCTGCAAGGGCTTGAATTGATGGCAGAATGCGATTGGACGTTTTTCGATATACAACATGCATTGAGGCGAGAGCAGGTCCGCATTACCAGCTGAGTCGTTTTCAAGAGACACATCTGGCTGCTTCCCACCATTCAGCTATTCTAAAGCCGGGTAAGGAACAACGTAAGCGCCGTCTGCGACCCATTGATTTATCAGTTGCGGCGGCGCGTTAGTTTTGCGTGTGGTCCAGCTGTGAGCTCACCGGATAGTATCTGACGAGCTCATTGTGAGGCCTTGACACGGGCGGCATAGGCCCACGGCATCAGATCGTCGATATCTTTGGCAAGGTGGCCATTGGCGAGACGGGTGAAGAGATCACACAGATGAGCGTAGGGTTCCACGCCGTTCATTTTGCAAGTGCCGATCAGGCTGGCAAACCTGGCCCAATTCCGCCCGCCCTCATCATGGCCCGCAAAGAGCGCATTGCGTCGGTT
>CABHNZ010000029.1 GCA_902167985.1 Shinella sp. UYSO24 | reverse complement strand
CATCGCTTCGCTGCTGTTTCTCTGATCATGTCTCTCCAGCGTCGACAGTTCAGATCACAGCCCGACCGTGCCATTCGCCGCTTCCGCGCGAACGCAAGGTCGGTGGTTCGAATCCTTTCAAGACCTTCAGTCAGACTCGCCGTCATCCCGTGAAACTGAATATCGAACTGAATGAATTTCTTGCGTTGCTCAGCTTCTACGAAGCAACCGCTGACCAATGGCGGCAATAGCATCCTATCTCGGCGCCCCGTAGCTTCGTAGGTATTCCGAGGACCAATAACGATCTCGGCCACGTCCGCGCACAGCCGCGCGGCGCGTAGTCAACGCTGTTTGCGGGGGTGCAAAGTTGTCTCGGGTACTGATCTCTCAATCCTTTGCCATAGTGTCAACCGTATCGACACGACTTCGACCGCGCCCATTTGAAAAATATCTAGGAGCGACGGCCGCGAAACCGATTGCGAACGTTATCCTCACGCTGCTCTTCCTTGATGTTCTCTCGGGGTGCGACGGGGGGATCATGGATCCGTACGGCCCGACAACGGCAGCCGAGCGCCAGATCCTCCTGAATTCCGTCGCGATCATGCTCTGCATCATTGTGCCTGTTATCGCTGCCACACTTCTAGTCGCTTGGTGGTATCGCGAAGGCAACCGCCAAGCCAGGTACCGTCCCGAATGGACCTATTCCGGCAAGGTCGAGATCGTCATCTGGGGCATTCCTGCGATGGTCATCATGCTGCTCGGGGGCATCGCATGGATCGGAAGCCACGAACTCGATCCTGCCCGTGCGCTGGAAACCAAAGCGACACCATTGAATGTGGAGGTAGTCGCTCTCGATTGGAAATGGCTTTTCATCTATCCCGACCAGGGATTGGCGAGCGTCAACCGGCTCGTCGTGCCCGTTGGCCGGCCTGTCTCGCTAAAGATTACGTCGGCAACTGTGATGAATAGCTTCTTCGTCCCGCAGCTCGCGGGTCAGATCTATGCGATGTCCGGCATGACCACCCGACTTTACATGCTCGCCAACCGGCGGGGACAGTTCCAGGGACTATCGGCGCAATTTAGCGGCGACGGCTTTTCAGGCATGCGGTTCACGGTCGATGCTGTTGAAACTGCCGAGTTCGACGGGTGGATTTCAGCCGTTCATCAAGGCGGACGGGTTCTCGACGCAGCCGGTTATGCCGAACTATCAAAATCAAGTCTCTACGTCGAGCCGGTGACATTCGGGTCGGTCGCAGGCGATCTATTCGACAACATCATTCATACGACAACCATGCCGCAGGAAGACGCTGCCTTGGGCATTTGCCGCAGCTCCAGCTCGATTTCCAACCAGAGGCTATAAGAATGCTGGGACAACTTACCTGGGACGCCATTCCGTTAAACGAACCAATTGCCTTTATTACCTCTCTGGTTGTCATCTTTGCCGTCGTGGCGATCCTAGGCATCGTCACGATCAAAGGTCTCTGGCCTTACCTTTGGCGGGAGTGGATTACGTCAGTCGATCACAAGCGGATCGGCATAATGTACAGTATCCTCGGCCTGGTCATGTTGCTTCGCGGTTTCTCCGATGCGATCTTGATGCGCTCACATCTTGCATTCGCTGCAGGTGAGGGGCAGGGGTATCTTCCCCCCGATCACTACAACCAGATATTCACGGCCCACGGCGCGATCATGATCTTCTTCGTCGCGATGCCGCTTGTCATCGGCCTCATGAATTTCGTCGTGCCGCTCCAGCTTGGGGTAAGGGATGTCGCGTTCCCTACGCTCAACTCCGTCAGCTTCTGGCTGAGTGCGTCGGGCGCTCTGCTGATCAATCTCAGCCTGTTCGTCGGTAATTTCGCGCGGACCGGCTGGCTTGTATACCCGCCATTGAGCGAGCTGAAATTCTCGCCTGACGTCGGGGTGGACTACTACCTCTGGGCCGTTCAGATATCCGGGATCGGCACGCTGATTTCGGCGGTGAATCTCGTCACGACGATATTGAAGCTGCGGCGCCCGGAATGAGCTACGGCAGAATGACGGTCTTCTGCTGGACCGCACTGGCCTCCAATCTGGTCATGCTGGCCGTATTTCCCGTGCTGACGGCGACGCTGGCGATGCTGACGCTCGATCGATATCTCGGGTTCCACTTCTTCACGAATGACGGAGGCGGCAGCGCCATGATGTTCGTGAACCTGATCTGGATTTGGGGGCATCCGGAAGTGTACATTCTGGTGCTGCCTGCGTTCGGCGTATATTCGGAGGTCGTGTCGACCTTCTCCAGCAAACCGCTCTTTGGCTACCGCACGATGGTCATCGCGACGATGGCGATCTGCATCCTATCCTGCATGGTCTGGCTGCATCATTTCTTCACGATGGGCGCCAGCGCCGATGTGAACGGTTTCTTCGGGATCATGACGATGATCATCGCGGTTCCCACAGGAGCCAAAATCTTCAACTGGCTCTTCACGATGTATGGCGGGCGCGTCCGTTTCAGCGTGCCGATGCTGTGGTCCATCGGCTTCATGGTCACCTTCGTGATTGGTGGTATGACCGGTGTGCTTCTGGCGATCCCGCCTGTCGATTTTCAGCTTCACAACTCACTGTTCCTCGTCGCCCATTTCCACAACGTGATTATCGGCGGCGTCGTCTTCGGCATCTTTGCCGGCTACACCTATTGGTTTCCAAAAGCATTCGGGTTCAGGCTTCATGACGGATGGGGCAGGGCCGCGTTCTGGTTCTGGATCGTCGGCTTCTATATCGCTTTCATGCCCCTCTACGTTCTCGGACTGATGGGCGCGACGCGTCGGATGCAGCACTACGACGATCTCGGATGGCAGCCGTACAACGTTGTCGCGTTCATCGGAGCAATTTGTATTCTTATCGGCGTCGTCTGCCAGGCGGTGCAGCTGATCGTGTCCATTCTGCAGCGCCACAGCCTGAAGGATACGCTGGGCGACCCGTGGGATGGCCGGTCGCTCGAATGGGCAACGACCTCGCCACCGCCCGCGTTCAATTTTGCTGTTCTGCCCAACGTGACGGGCGAGGAGGCTTACTGGGGAATGAAGCAGCGGGCCATCGCTCAACAGCGCCTTGCGGAAGAGCCGGCCTATGAGAACATCGAGCTGCCACGCAACAGTCCTCTCGGGTTTACCATCGCCTTCTTCGGGAGCTTTGTCGGTTTTGCGCTGATTTGGCATATCTGGTGGCTGGCGATCATGGGCACAGTCGCAATTTTCGCCGCGTTTGTTGCCTTCGCATGGCGCCGCGAGTCCGAAACGATAATCCAGGCCGGAGATATCGCCTGGGCTGACCGGGAGCGCCGCACACTGCTTGCGGCCGCCCTGAGCAGCATGTCGCCCCAGCGTATCGCCGAAGCCGCCTTCCCGAGCGGCGGCAAGGATCCGCATCGCTTGGGACATAGAAACAGTGCCGATGGCGACGTTGACCTGATATCGACTTCGGCGTCTGGACCGGCAAACAAGCAAATCGTCGCCGGCTTCGGCTTCTGGCTGTTTCTTATTTCGGACATCATCATGTTCTCGGCGTTGTTTGCAACATACGCCGTCCTCAAGAACGCGACGGCAGGAGGGCCGGCGGCATCGCAGTTGCTCGACATGCGCAACGTGGGCATCGAAACGGTCGTGCTCGTGCTTTCGAGTTTCACCTGCGGCGTCGCGTCATTGGCGGCAAAGCACAAGTCGATCGTTGTCACGCAGTTGTCTCTTGTGATCACCGGCTTTCTCGGTCTCGTCTTCCTCGTTCTCGAGGTCAGGGAGTTCAGTCATCTCCTTGCGATCGGGGCCGGGCCGGATCGCTCCGCTTTCCTGTCCGCGTTTTTCACCCTCGTCGGATGCCACGGTCTCCATGTGCTTGCCGGCCTGATTTGGCTAGCGGTCATGCTGATGCAGATCAGGGTGAGAGGTTTCCGCCCCGAGGTAAGCCGCCGGCTGATGTGCTTCAGCCTGTTCTGGCATGCTCTGGATATAATCTGGGTCGCGGTATTCACCCTTGTCTATCTTTACGGAGTGCTTCCATGACCGAGCATGACCAAACCACGACACCGAACGATCTGGCGCCCGGCGACGAGCATGACAGCTTTCTATCGGGACTGATGACGAATTTCGTCGGTTTGTTTCTGGCGCTGCTGCTGACTGCGTTATCCTTCTGGATAGCACGCAGCGACTTTCTCTGGATGTCCGGAATACCCGTGGGCCTGGCAGTGCTGGCGATCGCCCAGATCGGCATTCATCTTGTGTTCTTTCTCCATATCACGACAGGCCCGGACAACACGAACAACGCGCTCGCGCTCGCATTCGGCATTCTGATCGTCTTCTTGATCGTCGTCGGATCGCTGTGGATCATGTCCAACCTGAACGGCAATCTGATGCCTATGGATTACATGCTCCAGCCTTAAGGATTGAAGCAAAGGCCCCAAGATTAAGGCGCAGTCAGATTGGGGAACCATTGATCTATTTTAATGGTGGACGTGAGTGCGCCATCGGAGAAATATTCATGCCCGCAGAATTTTTGCCCACTATCTCTCACGTCGATCTGGTTCCGAAAATCTGCGTCGCATTGTTGACGCTACTGTTCTTTTGTCTCAGCCTCGCCATCACATTCGTGCGACTTCGCACCAAGGTACTTTTCTTCGGCGCCCCTGCCGATCCGACCAGCCTGTTGACGAAGCTGGTGCGGGCGCACGGGAACACAGCGGAATATGTCGGCCTCCTTGCCGTGCTAATCTTGTCGCTTGGAAGCGAGCCGAGATCCAATGTCGTTACCGGGCTGATGATATTGGCATTGCTGGCGCGATTGCTTTTCGTCTTCGCTATCCTGAGATGCCGAAGCCTGGAGATATTCGACCCGCTGAGGGCCCTCGCCGTAACAGGGACCTATCTAGCAGGGTTGGGTCTCGGAGTAGCGCTGCTCGTCTCGTGAAAAGCCATTGAATACCAACAGCGGGTGCGCTTACGCTCAGGAACCTATTCTGCATTCAGCGGCATGCATTCACCCCCTATTCCTTACCATACGTCTGCGGCCATGATCCCTTGAATATGCTGCGGGTGTACATCCTACGCGATCGCGGAAGCGCCTGGTAAAGTGGCTCTGGTCGGCGAACCCCGTCATCAAAGCGATCTCTGCGAGTGGTATCTTCGTATCCGTGATGAGTGATCGCGCCCGCTCGATCCTGCATTGCTCGACGAAATCGATTGGCGTCATCCCTGTGCTACGCTTGAACAGGCGGATGAAATGAAACCGGCTCACGTTGACAACCCCCGCGAGTTCTGCGAGTCCAATGGAACGATCGATATTGTCTTCGATATATTCCGTCAGCCGCGCGACCTCATGTTTGCCAAGGCGAGCTTCGCCACTGCGCTCGATTGCCTCGAAGGTATTGTACGTTCGCAGAAGGTGGATAGCCAATGCAGCCGATAGAGTGTCAACCATCAACCTCTGGGTCGGGTGAGGGCTTTTTTGCGCCTCTAACAGCAAGGTCAGCCCGAGATGCATGATCGTCGCGTCCCGTGCTTCGAAAACGTTGCGGAGTTCTACCGGTAAAGGTCCCCGCCAATCGCATTCCTCCGCCGCGTTGGCGACCAACGAAATAGGAATTCTGAGGCGAGCCGACTGGCCCGTGTCCCCTTCCCAGGTTGAGTCGTATCCAGCCGGCATCAGCAGCGACATTCCTGTCGACATGACTCCTCGATGCACCTTGCCCTCCCGAATTTGCGTCAGCTTTGACGACCCGGAGGGGCAGAAGGTTATCATGTGATGGTCGAGTCCCGCATAGCTCTCGGAGATATTGAAATGTGGGCTATGCACGTCCAGGGTAACGCCGCCCCAGCCTCGGTCGCGTGTCGTAATGACAGGCTTATAAGGGCGGCGGTCGAGAATATCGTCGATACTCAGCAGCGGTAGCGCTTGGCCCGTGGATGACAAACGACGAACGCCGTCGCTGGCCGCGTGGCTCAACTTTGCGTGCGGGTGAAACTTCATCGAATTGGCCCCCAGCATGTTCTCGGTTACAAAATATGGAAATATCTCAAAAAGTACTATTTATTCCCGTTCGCGTCCAAGGCGGTCTCAGGCGATGGGATTATGTCAGTTTTCAAAATGCCAATAACGTTTAGTCATCGGCGCTTCTCCGCACTAATACATGCACGCCCTTATATGATGGAGTGCCAGATTTCCTGTCATGGTGATTCAGCGACACTACGACATTAAGTTCGGGATAATATCCCGCGATCGATCCGACAGGAATGTTATATTCGACAGCGGTGAGCCCTCGCGCTGCCCGCTTATTTCCTTTTCCGGCACCGGCGTTGCCCGCACCAACTACATCGACTCTGTCCCCTTCCTCCAAACCTCTCGCCACGAGATCGGTGCGGTTCATGAAGATGATATCACGACGCCCGAAGACTCCGCGATAGCGGTCGTCTAGGCTGTAGATGGTGGTGTTATACTGCTCATGACTGCGGATCGTCATTAGCACGAGAGCCTCCGGTTGGCTCAAAGACGGATCCTCGTCCAGACCCGACGACACGATAAAATTCGCCTTTTCATTAGCCGTGTTCCAAATACGCTTCGAGGCCGCGACGTCGAGACGGAAGCCACCTTTCGCACGAACCCGTCGATTGAAATCTTGAAACTCGGGAAAGACAATCTCGATTTTATCGCGGATCGCGTCGTAATTGGCGACCAGTCCGTCCCAGTCGATGCCGTATCGGTCACCCAGGGTAGTCTTCGCAATGCCCGCAATGATCGACGGTTCCGAGCGGAGCTGGGGACTTGGCGGCCGAAGGAAGCCGCGAGAGGCGTGGACCATCGACATGGAGTCCTCGACCGTGATGGACTGCGACCCTCCAGCCTGGATATCGATATCGGTCCTGCCGAGAACCGGCAACACGATCATCGTCTTCGCAATCAGAAGGTGCGTTCGATTGAGCTTGGTCGCAAGATGGACGGCAAGATCGAGTTTCCGGATCGCGGGATAGGTGGCAGCCGGATCTGGCATCGCAACGGCGAAATTACCTCCAAGGCAAATGAGCGCCTTCGAGCGTCCCGCGATGATCGCCTCCATAGTCTCTACGGCATTGTGGCCCTTGGCCGCTGGCGGCCGGAATCCGAAAGCACGTTCTATTCCATCGAGGAGCGCCTGGTTCGGGATTTCCGTTATCCCGACGGTACGATCGCCCTGGACGTTCGAATGCCCCCGGATCGGCGCTATCCCGGCGCCCTGCCGGCCCATGTTACCCTTGAGCAGGAGCAGGTTGGCCAGTTGCTGGACGTTGCCGGTACCGTTGAGATGTTGTGTCAGGCCCATCCCGTAGCATGCAATGACGTTCTTCGCCTTCAGGTAGACATCTACCGCACTCTCGATGGCCTCTCTCGTCAGGCCGGATACCGTGAGGATGGTTTCCCAGGAGGTCGTTTCCATGTCACGCCGGAGTTCGTCGAGGCCAGCGGTGTGTTCGGCGATGAACTTACGATCGAGGACCCCGGTGCCCCCCGAGCCGATGTCGGCGGCATCGCGTTCGAAGATCGATTTCATCATACCTTTCAGGACGGCGAGATCGCCTCCGGCTCTGACCTGATGGTAGGCGGATGCGATGTCTGTCGATGAGAAGGTTGCCATCTCGATCGGGTTCTGCGGCGCGGCAAAACGCTCGAGCGCGCGTTCCTTCAGCGGATTGAAGACGATGATCGGCGTTCCGCGTCGCGCCGCGTCGTGAAGCGTCGTCATCATCCGGGGATGGTTGGTGCCGGGATTATGCCCGAAACTGAAGATCGCATCGGCATGATCGAAGTCTTCCAGCGTCACTGTTCCCTTTCCGACTCCGATCGACTCCGGCAAGCCCACGCTCGTCGCCTCGTGGCACATGTTGGAGCAGTCTGGGAAGTTGTTCGTGCCGTAAGCCCTTACAAAGAGCTGGTAGAGGAACGCCGCCTCGTTGGAAGCCCTGCCGGATGTGTAGAATTCGGCCATATTCGGGTCCGGTAGGGCGCGAAGGGCGTCGCCGATCAGCACGAATGCCTCGTCCCATCCGATCTGCCGATAGCGATCCGTGCTGTGATCGTAAATCATCGGGTCCGTCAGCCGCCCCTGATCTTCAAGCTTGTAGTCCGACCATTCCCACAGTTCGGATACCGAACGTTCACTGAAGAATTCGGGGGGCACGCGCCTGGCCGTCGACTCCCATGTGATGGCCTTGGCGCCGTTTTCGCAGAATTCGAATGAGGATGTGTGCTTGGGATCCGGCCAGGCACAGCCGGGGCAGTCGAACCCTTCCGGCTGGTTTGCCTTGAGAAGCATCGCCGTGCCCTCTGCGACGACCTGCTGGTGCCTCAGGGTTTTGCGACCGCAAGCAGGGCGCCCCAGCCACCGGCCGGTTCTTTGTAGGTTTTGATGCCTTCAGGACGTTTCTTTTCCATCGTTATCACTCACGGTTGGGAGGCAGACCAGGGCTAGCAGAGTCAAGAGGAACTGAAACGGGACTCCATGAGGTCGACTTCGCGGATCATGCGGGAAGCGATTTCTTCGGGGAGCTGGTTGGATCGGGCCGCCTTGTAGATTTCGGTGCGCTCGGCTCGGATTGCGACCAGATGGAGATCCCGTTCAAAATCTCTGAGATCTGTGTAAGTGGGATCGGTCCCATCCGACCGCGTGGCCAGGCGCTGTCGGTAAGTCGCCATTACCCTTGCACCGGCATCGCGATGCAAGAGGTCGTCACAGACCCCCGGAGCTAAATCGCGAACCTTCTGCTCGACTGCAGCAATCGCCGCCTGTGTCGCCGCAGCGCGAATAAGAATCTCGTCCTGGTGGAACTGATTTCCGGGTGGAAGCCGCACGCCTTTGAGGACCAGGGGAAGGCCGAGGTTTGCGAGAACAAGCGACAGCACAATGACACCGGCAGCGAGAAAAATAACAAGCTCCCGAGATGGAAAGGGTGATCCATCGTTCAGCGTAATCGGGAGCGCGAAAGCGCCGGCCAATGTCACGGCACCGCGAACACCGGCCAGCGAAGTGGCCGCCACAAGCCGCCAATTCGCCATCGCGAAACCGACATCGGACTTCGCATCACGAAACAGCAGCATCCGCAATGTCGCCCACGTCCAAGTCGCCCTCAGCAACAGAAGCACAAACAATATCGCGACGACGTAAATCGCGAGCCACAACGTGCCCAGATGTCCTGTCTCCTGCACAGCCATCGATGCGCCAACAAGAATTGACGGAAGCTGTTGCCCTAGAACAACGAAGATGGCGCCGTTGCCGGCAAACTGGAGCGCGTCCCACACAGCCGTCCGCTGCAGGCGGGTGACTGCCAGCGCTCGTCCCGATCGCTCTTCCCAGCTCATGACAACACCGGCGGCGACCGCCGCCAGGATTCCGGACGCGTCCGCTCGTTCCGCCACCATGTATGCGGCGAAGGGCATCAGCAAGCTGATGAGGATCTGCGATCCGGTTTCTTCGCGAACCGCAGTGATAACAAGTCCTTCCCTGACGTCGCCAAAAGCCCGACGGCCGCTCCGATCGCTACCCCTACCAGTGCGATCCAGACAAAGTTGTCGACGCTTCAAGCAATGAGAAGGTTCCTGTCGCCGCGGCGGCGATCGCGAAGCGCATGCAAACCAGGCCGGAGGCATCGTTAAGAAGCGATTCTCCTTCAAGAATGTGGATCAGGCGCTTTGCAACGGGTTGACGGGTGACGATGGACGACACCGCTACAGCGTCCGTCGGCGAGATAGCCGATGCGAGGGCGAATGCGACGGCCAATGGCATGGAGGGGATCATCCAGTGTATGAAAGTACCTGCTCCAACGACCGTGACGAACACCAGACCGAAAGCTAAAGCGGCGATCGTGCGCTTGTCCCGCAGAAGACCTTCCTTTGGAGTTCGCCAGCCGTCAAGAAAGAGCAGGGGTGCGATAAACAGGAGGAATGTCGGCGGATCGAGTTGCACGCGAAGGTCGAACACGAAGGCTGCAACGGCGCCGAGCAAGATTTGCACAAAGGGAATGGGAAGCCGCAGCGGCGACATCCTTACGAGGATACTGCTTGCAACGACAAGGGCGATTAGGACAACGCTGACAGTGATGGCTTCCACGCGGGTTTCCTTTCCTTGCGCGGTTCGCTGCTCTTCAAGCAGGATGACAAATGTTCAATCAGTTGGCCGACGGCGACGCGAAATCCTGCGGCTCAGCAGCGTGGCTATACCGGCGAGGAGCACGGCCGTTCCGAGATTCCATCCAAGCACCATGATTGTCGCGTCCAGTGGATGAAACATCGCCAGCGCCGAGCAGGTGACCCCCGATATCGCTAGACTTCCAAGCAACGTCACGCTGATCGGTCGAAGAAGTGCCGCATAGCGGAGCATGGCAGTCATCATCAACGAGAGTGGAACGCTCGTTACGATAAGCGTCAGCAGGCAGCTTGAGGCCGCCTCAACGGTGACCGCCCCGGGCGGAAGATCGACCCATCCGGCAAAACATTGGTAGCCGATGGTGGACATCCAGACGACAATGGCTGGAAGCGGCAACACCATCCAGAGCCTCGAGCGATCGGGCAGGCTGATGAAGAAGGTCGCGATCGCGGCCAGGACGCCCGTGGCAAGCGACGACAGCATGCCCGTCAAGAACATCACATCCTTCAGCCGCTCGCCGAACTGGGGACGCGGACCATGGACTGCTGTCAAAAGCACCATAAGTCCAAGCGCCATCAGCACCCACGCGGACGAGCGGATCAGCGGCGGCCGAAGGCGCTTCACCGGTTTGACATTGTCCGCGAGAGACCGGATTAGATCGGCGGTTTCCATCAGCGGCCACCTCGATCCAGCAGAACTCGCCGTAGGCTTTTGAGGGCGCGGTGTGTTGCGACCTTTAGAGAACTGATCGACATGCCGCTTTCCTCAGAGGCGTCCTTCAGGGACATCTCCTTAAGTTTCAGCATCCTGATCGCCTGCCTTTGCGCAGGAGGGAGTTCGTCGATCGCGCTGTGCAGTCGCACTCTGTTTGCTGTCTCCTCGACATTCTCTGGAGTCGTAACCGCGTCATGGCCCCGGGACAACGGGTATTCACGTGCGCGTTGACGTCCCTGTCGCCGAAGCCGGTCGACTGCGCGCCGGTTTGCTATTCCAAGCAGCCACGGCCCGAACGGCCGAGTGGGATCATAGGTCTCGCGGACCGAATGCACCGTGAGAAGAATGTCCTGCACGGTGTCTTCGATGTCGCGCGGATCCCGATGGTATCTGGCAGATATGACACGAAGATAGGGCGCTATTTCCTGCAGCAGGCTCAGATATGCGGCGGAATCTCCGGCCTGGGCGCGCGCATGAGGATCGTCCAGTCCAGATCGAAACGTCGCGCTCGTTCGGCTTCGGTGGCCGCCGACCCGGATGACACCAAAGTCAGTCGATCGCCGCGCTCTTCTCTCATGGAATGGTACTGTCAGCGCGATGCCAGAGTCTGGCGATCAGGCAATCGACCGAAATCGGGCCGGGGCCCAGGGCGATGATAGCAAGCGCGATGGATGCCCAGTAGAGATGAAAGTTCGCCCACCCGTCCGGAAAGGTCAGCTGGATCACGCCAGTCATGATGAGCAGTGCGGTTGCCGTAAATCGCGTTGCAAGGCCGGTGAGAAGAAGGAGCGGCAGGCCGATTTCAGCGGTTGCCACGATAAGCGCGGTGATATCGGGCGCCGGAAAGGGATATTCGCCGCCGAGGATATGAAGTTTGAACTGTTCCTCGAACAGGAACTGCGTGCCGGCCGAAATCGAAAGGAAACCGTCCCACCGCGTGAGACCGGACCGGAAAAAGGGGAGCGCCAGGGCAATCCTGAGAATGGGAGGCGCCACCGCATGGCCGATACGAGCGATCATTGCTGAGACGGCTTCGATGAAAGTACCGAGGCCTCGTTGCCGATGTTGTGAAACCGTCATTAAACTTCCTCGAAGAAGGGCCTGCCGCCAAATGACAGGTCGTATGTGATAAAAGCTCGTGCGGCCATCAGCGCCGACAGACAACTGGAAAGGTCGAACGCGGTGTCCTCGCTCATCGCATCCTTCATGGCCTCGATGATCGTTTCTCCGGCCGCGATACTCTCCACGAACCGGGCAGCGCTCGATCGCAGCGGTCGCACCTCGACATCCGTGCCGGAGCGTATGACGAACGCATTTTCTCCGCCCTGAGCGAAACTGATCTCGCCGACTGGTCCCTCCGATACATTCATCTGCCAGATGCTCACCGCCGGAAACGCCGATCGCACAAGCCTGCAGGACGGATGCAGGACAACGCGAACGTTCGGCAGATCCTCCGCCGCGATATGCTTGAAAACCGCCGGATCGAGTGGCTCCACGTCAGCGGAATGATAGGCTTCGACCCATGCCCGTTCGATCCTCGCGACATCGGCCAGATAAGGGACAGACCCGGCCGGTTCGAAGGTTTCGATGAAATCAGCAAAAGTGGAACCGTAATCCAGCATGATCGGGCTGCGAGGCGGTTGAACCGCGACGTAAATCCGCGCCATCGCCGTGAAGAATTCGTCGCCGACGATCCTGGCGACGGCAGGATAGGCATCTCGCAGCGTGGATGTGAGACCCACAACGACGTTGTTGCGATAGACGTTGAAACGCCGCTGGCTTGGCAGACCGTCAGGCCCCACCAAGCCCACAGGGACCGGCCGTTGAGGGTTGAGCAGGGCCAAGGCGAATTCCTGCAATCTGTTGGTCAGGGCGTCGCGATGATCATGAATGTCGCCCACGCGAGACGACATTCGTCCACAGCCGGCGCAGGCTCTCCAGGCCGCCAGCGGTCGAACTCCACAGCGTGGCATCGCCGACAAGAAGATCCCCTTTGAAGACACCACGCTTCGACTGCAAAAGGGCGTCGAAGGTAAACCGTCGGTCACGCGTGAACGAATGGGACGGCGCGTTCGGATCGATGGGCTGACGAGCAAGCACGCTCATTTTATCGATTGCTTCGCCAAGCCTTTCCATATGCGGGAGGTGCGGGTGCAGATTGAATGTTTCAACGCCCGAAAGCAGGCCAAGCCGGTCGATATGATGTTCTGCGACAACAGGTGCCGGGGAGCCGTCGGGCAGCGCCGCAGGGTGAAGGCCGAACCGGTTCTCGATCGGTGTGCCAAGCCCGGCGAGCAGGGTTCGTGCAAATCCGCCGAACCGCTGCTGAGGCGGAATGGTCCTGTCGCCGTGGTGGAGGAAATGCTCCGTCTGGACTTCGGTTCGATCAGCCGGGGATGTGTCATCGACATCGCCGATATCGTGGTGGGGGCAGACGAACATGAGGTTCCCCGGCTTGTCCAGAAACGAACGCGCAGCCGCAATCTCATCCGCGCCGGCATGCTGGCCGCTTCTGATCGAATCGAAGCTGATTGCGATGAGCGTATCGACATCGTCCAGGGGCAGATCGGTCAGCCTGCGAACCGTGCCGCTGCCGTCACCACGTTCGACCTGTTCGACGCCGGTGCCGGTTATCTCCTTGGCTGTCTCAACGAACTCGACGAAATTCTTCTTGAGAATCTGGTCCATGAAGCCGGCGATCCCCTGATCGAAACGATCGGGATCGGCCAGTTCTTCGTAATGCGGGAACAGAATTCGCCGGGTTTCGAAAAGCGAGGGAAATCGATTGTCGATGATCCCGAGCGGTGCTTCGATTTCGTCTGCGCGGTCCCACGTATAGTAAACCGCCACCTTGTGATTAATCATGAGATTTATTCTCCGCGGTGAGGTCCATGCAAGTCACTCTGCCGCCGGGCGGCTGTTGATGAGGCCGATCGCATTCATCACATTTTCCGCTCGCTTCGCTTCTGCCGCGAGGACCGGCCAGGCGGGAACGTTGGCGTCCCACTCGATCAGTGTCGGCACAGGGCCGAGGCGTTCCAGCGCGTGGGCGTAAAGCTCCCAAACGAGGCCGTCGACCGGGCGGTCATGGGTATCGATGAGCAGCGGCCTGTCCGCCTCGTCCTTTTCTGTGGCATGGCCGGCGAGATGAATCTCGGCCACATGGGAGAGGGGATAGGCGTTGATATATTCGAAGGGGTCCCAGAGCTGGTTCGCTGAGGCCACATGCACATTATTGACGTCGAGGAGCAGGCCGCATCCGGCGCGGCGGGCGATTTCTGCGATGAACTCGGTCTCGGAATAGGTGCCTTCGGAAAAGGCGAGATAGGTCGAGGGATTCTCGAGAAGCATCTGCTTGCCGAGCGTTTCCTGCACTTCGTCGATATGCTCCACCACCCGCCGCAGGGTTTCGGACGTGTAGGGTACGGGCAAGAGATCGTTGAAGAAGCCGACGTCGTGGGTCGACCATGCGAGATGCTCTGAAAAAGCCACGGCTCGTATCGCTCGATAAGGCTCTTCAGCCGTTTCAGGTGATCCTTGTCCAGAGGCTGCGCCGCACCGATGGAAAGGCCGACGCCGTGAAGGGAAAGGGGATATTTCTCGCGGATTGCCGAAAGGTACCGGTGCGGCGGTCCGCCATCGCCCATATAGTTCTCCGCATGCACCTCGAAGAAACCGATATCCGGCGAGGTGTCGAGTATGAGCCGATAGTGCTCGGCCTTCAGGCCGACACCTGCACGTCCGTGCATGGTTGTCTTTGGAAAGCGACTGGCTGAAGATGTCATTCGTTCCACCCCTGTTGAACTCGGCTGGCCGGCCCCTGAACGGGGCCGGCCCTTCACGTCACGCCTTGGGAGCGAGGCTACCTGCACCTTTGGGAGTGTTGATTGCCGTGCAACTGCCCTTCGGCACGAGCTTGAAAGCATTGCCCTGCCAGTCGACTGTGCTCGTTCCTGCGCAGGTCGTGCCGGCGCCCGCGTAGCAATCGTTCTGGCCCTTCAGTGCGGTGCCGAAGCATGGTTCCACCTTGCCGGACTTCACGAGTGCGGTATGTTCCGCCTGAATTTTCTTCTGGGCGGCGGTGAATTCTTCCGCGCTTGAAGGAGAAGTGGCGAGCGCACCGACTGCGCTTGCGAAGGCACCGATGACAAGCGTCGAGAGCATACGATTGGACATTGCTTTCTCCATATGATTGAACCAGACCGCGTCTGGAGTGGCGAGTAGCGCCGGTTTGAAGGTTCGCTGCATCGACCGAAAAGGTTACGCCGCTGCCGCGATTATTTTTTCCTAAGTTTTCGAAGCAGTTATCGTTGCCGGTTGAACTACTGGCGGCTCGGCCAAGAACGGCGGAACGGTCGCGAATATCTGCTTGGCTGCCTCGCCACTCAGATGAGCGTTTCGGCTTGCCGTGTCCGCGAATAGATCGACAAGGAACACCAGATCCGGATCGCGTCCGAGCGTAGGACCAGCCACGTCAATGTACCGGGCTCCTGCTCGACGTGAGGCAGCGCGTTTGCGATCAGCCTCGCGACCTCCTCGCCCTGTCCGGGCTTTGCCTTGAAGGATATCACCCCGGCAACATTGCTCATTTCCCACCCCCTTTCTCTCCCTGGACATCGTCGCAGGTGCTTGAGAGGTTAGGAGACGCGCTTAGCGCCGTATTGTATGGCGTTGCTTCCTTTGGCCGGTCGTTGCGCGCTGCTCTGTGTCAGGCGCGTGTCTGAGACCCGGAAAGCGCCGCCTGATGTTGCCGGGCTTTTTCCAGCACAATGGCAATCAGTGCGTAGACACCCGCAAGCGTCCACAAGCCGAGAAAAGCCTGGCTGACATCCGGCAGCGAGGCCCCCAGTTGGGAAACCTCGACGATGCCGGTAATCGCGGTCGAACTTGGCAGCAGCAGCGCGATCGTCTTGAGCGGATCAGGCACGGCTTCGATCGGCCATGTGAAGCCGGCGAGGAAAATAAAGGGCAGACCCAGGCTCCGCCGACAAGCTGCACGA
Source organism: Shinella sp. UYSO24 (assembly GCA_902167985.1). Classification (GTDB taxonomy): domain Bacteria; phylum Pseudomonadota; class Alphaproteobacteria; order Rhizobiales; family Rhizobiaceae; genus Neorhizobium. The sequence goes on along the minus strand of CABHNZ010000029.1, from coordinate 31,228 downwards.
CGACAGGATCCCGGAAGAGCCTCGCGATGACCAGCCCGAGCGCGGATACGGACAGCACGAAAGGGATCGAAAATGCCATGACCGTCCAGAGCGATCCGAGCCGTGGAATGCCGTAAAGGTACGGCAGCACGATCAGGTAGAACGGCAGAACCGCCGCTTCCACGACAAGATAGGCCAGCAACTTGCCGATGACGGTCGATACCGGACCGGCTGAGCCGGATGCCCGGCTTGAGGCGTCGGATTGCCCTCCGATCGTTCCGAGCAGTCCGACGCCCATCAGCAATGTCTGCTGCAAGATCAACGCCAGTGCGGCCGGGAGGATGTAAGTCGCGTAGCCACCCTGGGGGTTGAAGAGCGCCACTGCCGTCAGCGGCATCGGATCGGGCGCCGCGGCTGCGATGACAGGATCGACCCTCATTGCGATCAGCCGCGCCGTTTCCACTTCGGCGCCGAATGCGCGGGCAACCACCGTCACGGCCCCCGATAGCCGCTGATAGATGAGGAAATAGCTCGCATCCCCGTACAAGGCGACGGGCGACTGGCGTCCGTGCAGGAGCTCGCGCTCGAAATGCTGCGGTATGACGAGGATGCCATAGAGGCTACGGGCATACACTTCGCGCTCGGCGCTCTTCTCGTCGGGCAGGACCGCGGCGATCGCGACATCGCTGGAGGCGTCGAGCCGGCGCGCGAACTGCCTGCTGCTGTCCGTGCCGTCTAGATCGACCAGGGCGATCGGCACATCGCGCAGCGCCTCGTTGCGATAGGGTTGGGGATAGTAGAGCGCGTAGATCAGCGGACCAATGACGAGAGCGGCCAGTGCCGGCTTGATGGACAGGATCCGGAGCAGCTCCGTGCGAAAAACGGTGAGGAGAGCTCTCACGTCGTCGCCTCCCGGTGCATAGTCTCTTTAACGCGTTCGGCCCGCGGACTGGCCCGCAATGCGATGAGTCTGAGCGCCACAAGGCTTGCAAACACGAGCACGAAGACGCCGAGGGAGGCGATCGGCCACCAGGAAAGGTCCACGGGCGTGCCCCGTATCGTCTGGTCGATGCGCGCCATCAGATACCAGGTGCCCGGAATGAGTTTTCCCCACTGATAGGAGAAATCATTCATGCCGAGGCGCGGAAAGCCGATGCCCATATAGCCGAAGGAAGGTGCAAAGATCAGCGTTGCGACGCTGATGGCGCTCGCAGTCGGTCGAAGAACCAGCGCGAGCAGGGTGCCGATCAGTTGCGTTGCCAGAATGAAGAGCACCGCCGCGAGAAGCAGAATGTAGCGGTTTCCCCTGAACGGCATTTCGAAGACCCCGAAGAGCACGGCATCGGAAATCCACAGAACGACCAGGAAGAGCAGGGTATAGGGCAGAATCTTGCCTGCGATCGCCGGCCACAGCCCGCCGCCGAGCCGCCGCATCACCCGGAAACGATGGGGCGTCGCGGCATCGCGGCCGACAGTATAGGACATGGTTGTCACGATGATCACCTGCAGAACAGCGGGCATTAGCGCCGCAAGAAGGAAGTGGGCGTAGTTCAGCGTCGGATTGAACAGCGGATTTGCCTGGACCGGCACCGGCGCAAGGTCGGCGCGGGCGGCATCGACGGGCTGGCCCTCTGCGGTGCGCAATTGAAGGCGGATACTGGCTTCGACGGAAGGAACCGCCGCGCTCACGCCGCGAAGCGTGAGGTTGCCGATGGTCAGCGTCTGGGTGTTGTAGAAAAAGACGACCTCGGGACGACGCCCTGCGAAGACATCCCGCTCGAGATGCTGCGGCAGGTACAGCAACCCATGAACCTTGCCGCTCAGGATGAGCTTGCGACCCTCGGAAAGATCCGCCACCCGGAACGCCACGGCGGTATCGGGCGTCGCATCCACGGTGCGGACGATGGTGCGCGACAGGTCGCTCCCGTCGAGATCGAGAACGGCAATGGGAAGCCGTGTGGCGAGCCCGGCGCTGAAGACGATACCGAGCAGCCCCATCAGCAGTAGGGGTAGGCCAACGGTCATGAAGATCAGCAAAGGCGTTCGGTAGAACCGGTCGAACTCCCGTCTGAATGCCAACAGGAAGCCTGGCCGCAAGTTGCGCCGCGACGCCATCTCAAAGGTCCTCGAAAGGCCATGACGCCAGCACGCTCATTCCGGGCCGAAGGCCGGCAGGCGGGGTGACGGGTTCCGCGCGAACCTCGAAGGTCCGAAGATCGAAATCGCCCGTGGCACGCGTCGCTCTCCAGGTGGCGTACTGGCCCTGTGCATTCAGCACCGTGACCTTGACCTCGACCTTGTCAGGACCGAGGGCAGGGACCGTGACGTAGAAATGGTCGCCGATCTTCAGCCCCTTAAGCAGGTCTTCGCGAAGATTGAAGGTGAACCACGGGTGATCGATATCGACGATGGCAAACAGCGGCGCACCCGCCGAGAAATTCTCTCCGAGTTCAGCGATGCGCGTCGTCACCTGTCCCGATATGGAAGAGTGTATCGTCAGTTCGCCGACGTCGACCTGCTGCTGGTTTAGCGATGCGCGCGCCCGCTCGACCTGTGTGGCGGCGAGAGCCTTTTCCTCCTTGCTGGCGCCGGCGACTGCAAGCCGGAGGTTCGCATCTGCGGATTCCTTCTTGCGGATGGCGGCGTCGAGGTTTCTGCTGGCCTGATCGACCAGCGCCTGGCTGGAGGCGCCGGTAGTGATGAGCCTTGCCTGCCGCGCGGACTCCTCCTGGTAAAGAACCACATCGGCATTTGCCGCGGCCAGTTCCGCTTTGGCCGCGTCGATCGTCTCCGGCCGGGTGCTGTTGACGCGGACGAGGTCGGCTTCCGAGACGGCGAGGGCGGCTTCCGCCATGTGCATGGATGCCGTTAGCTGTGGGCTTTCCAGCATGGCGATGACGTCGCCCTGCTTGACCATGTCGCCGACATCGACGTTGAGCTTCGCGACGCGCCCACCGACGCGCGGGCTTATATCCACCCGGTCGGCGGAAACCTCGCCTTGGACGACCAGCGGGGGCGGCCGTGTTGCAAACCAGAGAAGCACACCAAGCGCTGCAAGGACACCAATTCCAACGAGTGCTCTAACCGCCTTCTTCATCTGTTTCTCATGCCCTCTTCTGACCGCAAGCCCTTTGCGGCACATTAAAAAAACGCCTGTATGAGCGGACGCAACGCCGACCTGGTAAGGCACGGATTGCGAAAACCGGCTGTTGGCCTTCGATCCCCCGAAGCTTCTCCGTGCATCCTTCCGTGACGAGCCCAGATTCGTCAATGTATGCCCGAACGTCGTCATCCTCCATCACCGCTTCCGTCGCAAGTATCCGGTCGGATGCGATGCCCTGCAGGCGGGAAGCCATGTTGACCGTCTGGTCGCAGTAATCCTGCCGCTCGTTCATCACGAGTGCCAGACAAGGCCCGCAATGGATGCCGATCCGGGCCGACTGCTCGCCGCCGCCGCGCGCGATACTCAGCTCCCGCAGTGCTTCCTTCATTGCGACCGCGGTGGCGGGGCGCAACGTTTACATCTTCTGGTTACCCAACCCGTGCTTGTGCTCAACGGAATCTTCTGTACCGCTACTAACAGATGTCCGCCTGCGAGAGCAGAAAGTATCTGAGAATTCATCGATTTGCCCACGGTCTCAACGTCACTCAGCCTCGTCGAGATCGCAGAAGGTTCAAGGCACTCTAGGTGCCAAGCGAACAGGCTTCTTGTCGTATGTTGGCTTGAGTGGAAGGCCATTGCTCGTCGAGACAAGATGGCACTAAACCGATCGCTAAATCGGCGCTGCCCAAAAGTTGAGGAGGATCACGGCCTACTCAAGTAGCGTCGCTGAGCAGCCACAGAGGATGACGCAAAAGCCCATGGAAGAAAGCAATAGGTGGCATCCCGACGGTTCGCATTATTACGGGCCGTCGGTCCAGATCCTATCAAGGCGAGGGATTGGAACCATGATGATGATGGCGACGTCGAGCTTCGATGTCCCGCTCGCCTTTGCCGGTCTGTTCTCCTTGGCGCTTCTCGGGATTGCGCTTTACAGCGTCTTTGCTGTCATCGAGCAGCGGGTGTGCGGATGGGCCAATCGCAAGCAGGAATTTGCGATGGTGTGATGGGTAGCCGGCGCATTAGCTCTGCTTGCGGGTCAGTTCGCTCAAATCGCGGAGAATATTGGCTGCCTCAATCACGGAATTGAAGTGGCAGATGGCTCTGCTCCCTTCAAGAGCATTCAGGGGCCAGGTTCATCTCTGCCAGGACCCTGCTTGTCATCGTGTTATCGAACGCAATTGCCTAGATTGATGGCCAGCGATCCGCCCAGGGATGTGCTTCTTCATAAACTCGGGCAATAGACAGCAATTGCCAGTCGTTTCCAAAGGGTGCGATCAGTTGGAACCCGATTGGCATGCCGTCATCCGATGGATCCGAAGGTATGCTTATTGCGGGGAGACCGGCCGCATTGACGAAGCCAGTGAAGGCGCGGTGATACGCTGGCCCAGGCTGCTCCGCTGCCCATGGCATCGCCCCAGCTGATGGGGTCATGATGATATCGTAGTCTTCAAACTTTTTGACGAGCTGTGCATAGATCTGACGGGCGCCATCCAGCGCTGCGACGTAGTCGATAGCACCTGCAGACCGACCTTTCTCGATCATTGGCGGATATGCATCACCAATGCGTCCCAGCCAATCCGTATCCCTGAGCAGCCACGCCAGGCCGGCTCCGCCGACAAGTGGCCAGTGCCTCTCGAAGAGCTCAAGGTCGAACGGTGTTTCACCTTGCTCAACCGAGAAGCCGAGCCCCTGCATCTTCTCTGCCGCTGCGGCGCAGGATTTCTCGATCGGTGCTTCGACAGCCCAGTCTCCAAATTGAGGGACGTAAAGGATACGAAGTCCCTTCTTCACGGTCTCGAATGTGCCTGGCAGGAATCCAAACGACAGGCGATCGCGCGGATCTGAGCCTTCTATCGCAGACAAAGTCATAGCAAGATCATCAACCGTGCGTGCCATTGGGCCAATGATCTCGAAGTCGTGGAGAATAACCGGCAGACCATCAGTGCGAGGAACGCGCCCGGTCGACGGCTTGAGGCCGACGAGCCCTTGATAGGAGGACGGCCGACGGATAGAGCCGCCACCGTCAGTTCCCAAAGTGATAGGTCCGACACCTGATGCGACCGCGGCGGCGCCACCGCCTGTCGATGCACCCGTTGTCAATGCTGGGTTCCAGGGATTACGCGTGGTGCCAAAAGCATGCGTATGCACCGTACCGCGGCCGAGCGTGAATTCCGAGACGTTGGTCTTTCCGAGGATAACCGCTCCCTGCTTGCGCAGTCTGGCTACGGGCAGTTCGTCAGCCACAGAGATCTGGTCAAGGTAAAGGTTGCTGCCCCAGGCGCACCTGAGACCTTCTACATTGATGTTGTCCTTCACCGAAATCGGAATTCCGTCGAACGCGCCAAGCTCGTTGCGTGTCGCAAAACGGTTGTCACTCTCTTTCGCCGCTTCGCGCGCGCCCTCCAGATCCAAAGTCGCGAAGACGTTGAGCTTGGGGTCGACTGTAGCGATGCGTTCAACGATACTATCCAGCGCGTCAGTCGGTCGCAACGCGCTGGTGCGATAGGCTTGTGCCAACGCTGTCGCAGACAGTTTCCAGATCTCTTTGCTCAAAATCGCTCCCCTTGCGTTATCAGAGCACAGGAACTGGCAAACACAGACGCATTTGTCGAATAAGAAAGATGAAAAGCGGAATAAGCGTTTACTTATCCGCAGCGGCGATCACAGAAGCATTTCGCAAGAGTAGCCCTGCGCTTGCATCCGTTGACAAAAATCCGCCGCGGCCTTTCGAAAGTGCTTTTCGAAACGCATGACGAGGCGCGATACAGGCTTCTGACGCGGATAAATCATAGCCAGCACCATTTTGACTTCGGGGCGGAGCGGAACGGCCACACATTGACCAATCATACCGCCTGATACCGTCAAAGGGTGCGCGATAGCGATGCCAACCCTTTCATTGACCATTCGCATAGCGGCTATGGATTGGTTGACCCGGAGAATCCGAGCTCCTGAGAGATCGTCCTCAATTTGCTGATTGATGACGAATCCGGCCGGGCTATGGACGTCCTGGACAACAAGTAGATCATCGCGCAGATCTTTCGCCGTGACAAAGGGCTTTTTCGCGAGCGGGTTGTCCGGTGGGACAACACATACGGCGTTCATCTGCATAATCGGCTGCACAGCGATTCCTGTTTCGTCGATCGGAAGAAATAGAAAGCCAATGTGAGCTGAATCCTGGCGGACTTGGCGTACAATATCGTCCGCGACATGAACCTCTGCGCGGACTCGCACCTTATCGTGCTCAGCAAGAAATGACCCCACCGCCTTCGGCATAACCTCATCAAAAAGTGTTGGGGCTGCAGCGATGGATAGCGAGCCCGCTTTAGAGTCGCGTAATTCCTCAGCGTGGCCGAGAAGCGATGACATCTGCGATAAAACGCGTTCCACCTGCGGCAAGATCGCGCGGGCTTCGTCAGTTAAGCGGGTCTTGTTGCCAAACCTCACGATGATGGCAAACCCAAGTAAACCCTCGATTTCCTTGATTGTCTGGCTGACTGCTGGCTGGGATACTCGTAGCAGGCGAGCGGTTTCCGTCACGCTGTGCGTGCGCGAGAACAGTCGCAAAATCTCCAGTTGCCGCAATCCGAGGCGCATAAGAAAATCCTTATACCGTATTCAAGTTAATGTATTTGCCCTAATAGCGAGCTGCGCGCTAGTGATCCAGTATTAAGTCGGCAAAAGCTGATTGTGATGGCGAGGCCGCCAGTTATCTGCACGACGCAATGGCATCAATCACGCGGTTCGCGCTGCGGTACTCGATGACGGCCGTCTGGCATCAGGGATAGGAATCGACAATTGCGAAGGTGGCCTGGCAGCTCATCCCTACTGGAAACCGCGCTTATAGGCGCCGTCGGAGGTGGTCTACTGACGCTGCTTCATGTCCCGGCGGGATGGCTCTGCGGAGGCGCTATGGCGGTCGCAGTCGCTGCGATTGCGGGCCGTCCGATGACCGTTCCGAACCGGTTAAGGGACGTCATCTTCATCGTCCTCGGGACATCGATGGGAAGCGCGTTGAGCCCGCAAACACTGGTGGATGCTCAATCCTGGCCATTCAGTATTCTGCTCCTCCTCGTCTCAGTTGCGGCGACCATGGGCGCCGGGTCGTGGTACCTGCGGACCTGTCATGGATGGGATGCCGCGACGGCTAGACTAAGTTCGACACCGGGTGCGCTGAGCGCCGTCTTGATCCTTGCGGGGAGCACGACCGCAAATTTCCCGGTAGTCGCGCTTTCGCAAACGATGCGCCAATTCGTCTTGATAAGCTTGATGCCGGTCGCACTCCTGCTGGGCGAAAGCAGGGTTCCGACGACAGCCGGGCCTTCAGCCCCGCTCCTTGATATGGGATACATGCTGATTGCAGGGTCGGTCGGAGCGTTCATCGCCAGTCTGATCAAGATGCCAGGAGGATTACTGATCGGCGCCATGCTCGCCAGTAGCATGATGCATGTCACCGGCATTGTTTCGGGTCGCCTTGATCCAAATCTTTTGACTATCGCCTACGTGTTGATGGGATGCCTGATCGGCAGCCGCTTTCGAGGCACCAAGATCGTTGAGATGAGACGCGTCATTCTACCGGCATTCGGAGCCATCGGCATAACCGTCGGGGTCTCGCTGGTATTTGCCGTCATCTGCCATGCCATCCTTGGTTTGCCCTTTCCAGAAATCTGGTTGGCCTTTGCTCCAGGTGGCGTCGAGGCCATGACCGTGATGGCCTACGCGCTGAACATGGATCCATCATATGTCAGTGCTCACCATGTGATCCGTCTCCTCGCGCTCATCATGCTCAGTCCGATCTGGACAGCGTCGCTGATGAAGTTGGCAGAGCCTACGGGTTTGCCAAAAGCATAATTCAAAAATCCGTCACTTCAAAAATCAACAAGGGGAACAAAATGGACAAGATCAAGAAAAGCGATATCCTCGTCAGTCGCCGCACCACCCTCGCAATGATGGCCGGGGGAGTGTTGGCCGCGGCGTCAGGTGCTCGGGCCGCAGCACCGCTGGAGCAGACGAAAATCCAGATCGGCGGCAACCGGGACCCGCAACTCGGCGCACAGATCATCATTGCCCATCTCAAGAATTTCTTCAAAGATGAAGGGCTTGATGTATCGGTCAGCTGGACCGATACCAGCGGCGATCTTTTGCCGCTGATGGCTGGCGGCTCGATTAATCTGGCCGGCATTGGTATGTCTAATCTCGCGAACCTCACAGCACGCGGCGTTCCAGTAAAAGGTATCGCATCACTATGCGACTATTCCGGCACCCAGGCTCTGGTCTTGCGTCCCGGACTGACACTGAAAAGCCCCAAGGATCTCGCGGGTCGAAAATTTGCTGCGCCAACGACGAGCCCGCACGAGATGGCGATCGGCGAACTTGGACAGCGATATGGCTTTGACGCCTCAACCGTCACGCTTGCACGCATGCAGCCGTCCGAAGGTGTGGTTGCTGCGGCACGAGGTGACGTCGATGGCGTCCTGACCTATCCGCCGTTTCTTGGTCGTATTCTGGACATGGGCGGGACGCTGTATTTCACCGGCAGTGCGACCTATTTCGATGGTAAGGAAACCAAGTTGAGCACCAAGGATCGGCTACTCAACGTACGCTCGGTTCTCGCTGGTAACGAAGACTGGATGAAGGCCAACCCCAACACGACGCTTGCTGTTATGCGCGCCATCCTGAAGGGCAACGACTTCATCACGGCCAACCTGGAAGAAACGTCCAAGCTGCTGGCAGATTTCCTGAAGTCGACACCGGACGTCATGCTCCAGTCGCTGAAGGCAAACGTCTATTCGATGTCGATGGACGAGGGCTTGCTCGGCAGCATGGATTTCACCAGCGGCTGGCTGCAGAAGATCGGTCAACTCAAGGCGCCGATCGTTGCTTCGGCATCTCTGGACACGTCGTGGCTCGCCAAGATCGATCCCAAGCTGGTCAGCATCAAAATCTAAATTCATCGGCTAACAGACCACGGTTGCCCGGCCGTGGTCGCAACGGGCAAAGACTATGACAGATATTTCGCAGGTCGATGCGAGCTTGATCGCGCGTAAGGCCGAAAAAAAGAAACGCAACAACGATCGGCTGCATGCGGTCCTTCGCCCGCTGTCGATCGTGCTTTTTTTCATGATCTGGTTCGTGGCGACCTTGATCAACAATCAATTCGTTCGATTTTATAACCCGATCCTCATTCCGACACCACTGCAGGTTCTCAGCGTGGGTGTCGAGATGGCCAAGAGCGGCCAGTTGTGGATCGATATTGCGGCCAGCATGTACCGCGTGGTGTTCGGCTTCCTCGCAGCCGCGATCGCTGGAGTGGGTCTGGGTGTGCTAATCAGCCGTTCGCGGCTGGCGGAAAGCCTCCTCGAGCCGGTGCTCGAAATGTTCCGGCCGGTCCCCTCGTTGGCATTTCTGCCTTTGCTGGTTCTTTGGTTCGGTATCGGTGAAACATCCAAGATCGTTTTTATCGCATACGCCACCTTCTTTCCGATCTTCACCGCGACACGGCTTGGCATGCGTCAGATTGACGGTGTGCTGATCCGGGCTGCGCAAAGCATGGGCGCCAGTCGTGCCGACATTTTCCGTCTTGTTGAACTTCCAGCCGCTTCGCCCAGTATCTTGAGTGGATTGAGGATGGGTTTTGGCATGGCATTTTTTGTCATCGTCGCCGCGGAATATATCGCTGCGGACTCCGGCCTTGGCTTCACCATCAACAATTCACGAACCTATTTCGATGTGCCCCGCATGCTACTGGGCGCCGTCGTGATCGGGATCATCGGCTTCATCATCAATGCAGTGCTCACGAGACTGGAACGCCGCATCTTACGCTGGCACCCCAGCTATCGAGGAAAGTAAGACCATGAAGATCCGTATTGAGAACGCGACGAAGGTCTATGATACCGGCATGATGGCCTTGGACAGAGTTTCGCTGGGCATCGAAGAGGGGACATTCATATCGCTTCTCGGGCCGTCAGGTTGCGGTAAGTCGACGTTATTGAACATGATCGCCGGTTTCATCGAGAAGAGCGGTGGTCGGATACTGATTGACGGAAAGGATGTCGATGGTCCAGGCGGGGACCGTGGGATGGTTTTCCAGGAATATGCCCTTTTCCCTTGGCTGACGGCGATTGAAAACATCTCCTTCGTCCAGAAGCTCAAAGGTGTTGGCAAATCCGAGCGTATGGCATCAGCCGCACACTACCTAAACATGGTTGGGCTTTCTGCCCATGCATCAAAATTTCCGGCCGAGCTTTCCGGGGGTATGAAGCAGCGTGTCGCAATAGCACGGGCGTTGGCAAACGCACCCTCGGTTCTTCTCATGGATGAGCCGTTTGGCGCACTCGATGCTCATACGCGCGAAACTCTGCAGGACGAGCTTTTGGCGATCTGGGAAGCCGATCGAAAGACCGTCATCTTCGTCACCCATAGCGTGAGCGAGGCGGTGTTCCTGAGCGATAGGGTCGTTCTGATGGGAGCAAATCCCGGTCATATGAGGGAAGTTTTCAATATCGATCTTCCCCGGCCTCGCAATCGAAACACTGATGGCTTTGTTGCGATCGAACGTAAAATCCACACCATGATGCGCGAAGACAGCAAGGTGACGACATGACGGCGATGGACATTCCCTATTCTCCGATCGTGGAGCGAGAACCTCTTCGCTGGCCGGGTGATGCTCGCATGGCGCTCTGGATTATCCCGAATATCGAGCACTATCAGTATCTTCCGCCAGGGCCGGGGCGACAGAACCCATACCCGCGTATGCCGCATCCTGATGTAGGCGCTTACGGGGTGCGAGAATATGGCAATCGCGTGGGGTTTTGGCGAATGATGCCGCTTCTGGACAAGTTCGGCGTGCGTCCGACGCTATCGCTCAATGTTGGTTGCTATGAGCATTTTCCGGATATCAGAACCTACTGCGAAGAGCGTCAGTTCGACATCATGTGCCATGGCCGCTTTAACACGGACCTCATGGTTGACATGTCCGCTGAACAGCAACGCGGCTATATTGCATCCTGCCAGACCGATTTCCAGCGATTGACCGGGAGACGGTTCTCGGGCTGGTTCTCGCCGGCCAACAGTGCGACGGCTGAAACCCCTTCACTGGCTGCCGATGCGGGCCTGAGCTATTTTGTCGACTGGTTTCACGATGATCAACCGACCCTCGTGGCGGATGATCGCATCGTATCGCTGCCATATTCCATGGACCTCAACGACGGATGGAACTTTCGGTTTGCTATGGATTCAGAGGATTTTGTGCGCGCAGCAATTGATCAGTTCGAACAACTCTATAGCGACAGCGAGACACATGGCCGGGTAATGAGCCTGCCACTGCATCCGTTCGTGTTTGGTCAGCCGCATCGTATTGCTCACCTCGAGCGCATGCTCGACCACATGATGTCCAAGTCGGGTGTCTGGCATGCCACAGGTAGCGAGATCGCAGCGTATTATCAAAGGCACGTCGCAGGGAGTTCCAAGTGACAATGACGACCGGCTTCAACGCTTCTGACCGCGAGCATTCACATTTCTCCTACTCGCCCATAACCAGTCGTCCCGCCTTGCGTCTCCCAGGGGGCGCCAAGTTGGTTCTGTCGATCGTGTTGCACTTCGAATGCATGGATTTCGCAGTCACAGCCGAGACCGTGAAGGATCCCCGCTGGAGGGAGCGAATTCAACCGGACCCTCGACACTATAGCTGGTACGAATATGGAAATCGTGTCGCGATTTTTCGCATTCTCGATCTCCTCGATCGACTGAACCTTCGGGTGACAGTTGCGGCCAACGCGCTTGCCTGCGAGCGCTATCCCTTTCTTGTCGGCGAGTTCTTAAGGCGCGGGTACGAGATTGCTGCTCACGGACATGCGGCGAACAGCATGGTTTCTGGTGCAATGAAGAATGCTGACGAGGAGGCTTTGATTGGCGACGTTATCTCTCGCATCGAGGCCTGCAGCGAGCAGCCTGTTGAGGGGTGGATCAGTCAGGACTATGGTCAGTCGCCATCAACCCCCGCCTTGCTGGCCAAAGCCGGTTTGAAATATTTGATCGATTGGCCAAATGACGATCAGCCTTTTGTCATGACTGGCGCAGGCGGCATTATCAGTATTCCCGCTGCGTTTGAACTAGATGACATGCGATTGTTCGTTGACAGGAAGATGCAGGCTTGGCGCTATCCTCATATGGTCGGCGATGCTGCCGCCTGCTTGCTCGCTGAGGGCGCCGATCAGCCACGCCTGCTCCCTCTGTCTATTCACCCATGGGTCTTTGGGGCGCCACATAGGTTTCGCTATCTCGACCAGACGCTGCAGGGCCTCGCTGGCAACGAGCTGATTTGGAATGCGACCGGTAGGGATATCGCGCTAAGAATCAAGAGCTTGGCTGGCCTATCCTCAGCGTAAGGGTCATCGATTGTACGGTTACATGGGTTCAGATCCCTTCAAAGCCATTCTCATTTTTCCATCCATTTCCATCCGATTTTTTCGAAAATAACTTGCAGTTGTAAAGAATGGTTGCAACGATCCCGAGCTCCGATCGCCAGGCGTGAAAATCATTGCTCGCGAGGTGATATACTGGGCCCACGTGTACTGCCCCCTTTTCGGCGAAAGGGGGCAGGGACTTTGAACTCAGCGGGATTTAGCGAGTGCCACGAACGCAGGGCTGTCCGAGCCGTGGAGGCCAGGCCAACGCGCTGCATTCATCAGAATTCTTCCCAGCTGTCCTTTGTCGTATCGATGGCCGCATTGCCGTTGAAGGCAGATGCGATTTTGCGGCCAAGCGCGCGCACTGGTGAGCGGACCGCAGCATCTTGGAAATGTGCCTCGCGAACTGGCATATGGCCTGGGCGATGCTGCCCGCTGCTCGATAGCTGGAATTGTGCCAGAAGCTGATTGAGCGAAGCGACTTCCCTGGCGAGACTGTGGCTGGCGGCGGTGCTTTCCTCAACCATGGCCGCGTTCTTTTGCGTGTCCTGATCCATTTGGTTGACCGCGGTGTTGATCTGGTGGAGCCCAGAGGACTGCTCCTGTGCTGATTCGACAATCGCCGCGACGTGCCTGTTGATTTCCTGCACTTCGGTGACGATCGTCTCGAGAGCCTTGCCGGTGTCCCCTACCAGCTGAACGCCCTGTCGCACCTGATCGTTCGACGTAGTGATCAGCCCCTTGATGTCCTTGGCAGCACTCGCGGAGCGCTGGGCAAGTTCACGGACTTCCTGCGCAACGACCGCGAACCCCTTGCCTGCCTCTCCAGCACGGGCGGCTTCGACGCCAGCGTTGAGGGCCAGAAGGTTGGTCTGGAAGGCGATCTCATCAATCACCCCAATGATGTTGGAGATTTCGCCGGATGACTTCTCGATCTGCTCCATGGCGACAACTGCGCGGCGCACGACCTCACCGGATTGCTCGGCGCCTGCCTTGGCGCGAGAGACCATTTGGCCAGCGTCTTGCGCGCGCTTTGTCGACGTTTCACCGTTGTCGTAATCTGTTCAAGGGCTGCAGCCGTCTCCTCAAGCGCCGCAGCCTGCTGCTCGGTCCGCTTGGCCAGATCGTCGGCCGCTGCCTTGATCTCGTTTGCGCCGGCATCGATCCCGCGGGCGTCTGCGCGACACTGGTCAGCGCCGCCTCAAGCTTTTCGGCTGAATGGTTGAAGTCGCTACGGACCGTGTCAAGCGAGGCAGTGAAGGGCTGGGTGATACGATAGGAGACGTCACCATCCGACAGTTTTGACAGGCCGGCAGCCAGATTGTCGACCGCGAACTGAACGTCAGCAGCCTCTTTTGCCTTTTGCTTCTCGCGCTCGATACGTTCCTTCTCGGACAAGGACCGGTTTGCATCCGTCTCCTGCTCAAGCCGGATCCGCTCGATGGCATTCTCACGGAAGACCTGGACTGCAGCCGCCATCTTGCCCACTTCGTCTCGCCGGTCCATGCCGTCGATAGCCGAAGCGGTTTCGCCTGCGGCCAGCGACGACATCCGTTCGCGCAGCTTCGCGATTGGTGTCGTGATCCCCTTGGAGATAATCGCCAGAGCACAGATTATCCCGAGGAGGAAAACCAAAGCTATCGAGGCAAGAGATATCACGATCGTCGAGTTCGTCTCATCGGTGAGGTCATTGCTCTGATCAATAATGTCCTTCGCCTTGCTGGTGATGAACGTCGCAAGGTCCTTCGAAAGGGGAGTAATCAGGGCGTCGACCTTGACGAGCTGCGCCTTGGCTTCGCTATCCTTGTTCGCGGCTCCAAAATCGACGGCGATATTGGCAGCCTCGATCGCTGACTTCGCGCGAGCCGTAAACTGATCGATTTCGACGGACGATGCCGGAAGCTTGGACTTCGCACTGTCTAGCCGGCTCAACAGAGCCTTGCCGCTATTCTGGTAGAACTGTTTGGCGGTAGCAAATCCCTGATCTGCCGCGTCATATACCATCATCTGGTAGGCGGCGGCCGAGACGGCATTCAGGTTTCGATCTGCACGCGCAAGATCGAGCGCGCCATCGTTATCGTTGGAGATGAAGTCCGAGTACGCCGTATCAGCAGACTTGTAGAAATATCCCATGACTGCTGGAGCAGCCATGCCAAATGCCATGATGGGCAGGATGACAGCGAGGATCTTTCCCCGAATGCGGGTGTTTTGAAGAAGGGACATGCAACAGCTTTTAGCCAGAACGAACCGCGCTCTCCCGTGCCAGGCGCTCGGAACCAGTGATGAGCATCGCACAATGCCCAATCCTGACTGGGTAAAGCACGATCATGATTTGATACTCAGGTCGTTCTTTGCCAAAGGGTAGAGCAGACCGCGTCATGCGGACAAAATCGGGCCTCTCGAGCGTCGGTCATGTAAAGACGCGACGCTTCGCAAAGCGGTAATGCAAGCTGGCCATCGCCTTTATCCGGGCCCCGCTCAGGTCACAGAAATTCGTCTAAATACCTCAATATTTGATTACTTCGCGTGCTCGAGACCGCTCAAACATGGCGTTGCCACCTTCCCGACAGCTTGGCGCAATCTGGGGTAGAGGTGGCAAGCTTCTCCTGCAATGTTCAGGACGTAACAGATGGAAACTTTGCCGAGCCTTGGATCCCGGGCTGAAGGGAATGGGCCGGCATCGCGTCCTTTTGGGGGACGAGCCGACCGCAGGATTGAAGCACCGAAGATGAAGGCGCGGAATTCTCAGTCGAACGTGCTCTGATGCAATGTTGCCTGTGTTCGATATGGCTCGAGAGCGAGCTGATCCTTTCAGCAGGCTTTGTTCCATGGATATCACCGAAGAATCTATTTCTGGCGTTCTCCCTAGAACGATCCGTCGACGATCATCTGGATCCGCCCCTGGCTGCAGCGTTCGATCCGCCCGGCGATCCCGTAGACTTCGGCCAGCATCTGCTGGGTGATGATGTCTTCCGGATTGCCGAATGCCTGAAGGTGGCCATTCTGGAGAACCGCGATCCTGTCGGCATAACGCAGGGCGAGCCCGATATCGTGCAGCACAGCCACCACGATTGTGCCGCGCTCACGTGCCATGGCGACCGAATAATCCATCACGTGGATCTGGTGGCGAAGGTCTAGCGCGCTTGTCGGCTCGTCGAGCAGAAGGACGGCCGGGTGGCGCACGATCGCCTGGGTCAGCGCGATCATCTGCCGTTGCCCCCCAGACAATTCCGACAGGGGTTGCATGGCGAGATGACCGATGCTGAGCCGCTCGAGAGCGTCGAAAGCTTCTTCCATCGCCGTCTTGCGGCCAACCGAAGCGCTACGAGCACTCATCACCGCTTCGATGACCGGCAGGCCGATCGCGGGTGGTTGGGATTGCGGCATGTATGCAATGCGTTTGGCACGCTCGGGTAGCGAGAGCCGTGTCAGGTCGTTGCCGCCCAGAAACACCCGGCCAGTCGATCGCCCGAGACCGGCAATTCCACGCAGAACCGTCGATTTCCCGGCCGCGTTCGGGCCAAGCAGGGCAACCACTTCGCCGGGCGCGATCGGACCGAGCGACAGGGAAGAGATGACTTTCTTTCTTCCGTAGGAAACGGAAAGTTCGGTAACGAAGAGACCAGTGTCATGCATGGTCATCGGCCTGGCCTGCCTTTGAATATCAGCGCCACGAAGACCGGAACCCCCACAAGCGCGGTGACTATGCCTACGGGCACGATCATGCCCGGCAAACGGTTTTGCTGGCGATGGATGAT
Organism: Shinella sp. UYSO24; assembly: GCA_902167985.1. Lineage (GTDB taxonomy): Bacteria > Pseudomonadota > Alphaproteobacteria > Rhizobiales > Rhizobiaceae > Neorhizobium. The sequence continues at coordinate 14,984 of CABHNZ010000029.1, read as the reverse complement.
AGCGAGAGGAGAAGCGCACCGACCAAAGTGCTGACCGGAAGGGTAAAGCGCTGGTCCTCACCCACGAGAAGGCGGGCGATATGTGGTCCGACAAGCCCGATGAAGCCGATCGTGCCGACAAAGGCCACGGCCATGGCCGAAAGCATGCTGATCCTCAGGAGAGAGAAATAACGCAGGCGTTTGACGTCGATACCGAAACTGATCGCGCGCTCTTCGCCCATGCGCAGCGCTGTCAGCGCGCCGGAGGAGCCGAATGACAGCGGAACAACGATGACGAGCGCTACCGCAAGGATCGCTACCTTGTCCCACGTAGCACGTGCCAGGCTGCCGACGCTCCAGAAGACCAGCTGCTGCAGTACATCCTCGGTGGCAACCAGCTGAAACAGCAGAACGACGGCATTGCAGCTGAACACGAGCGCGATGCCCAGCAATACCATTGTTTCCATGCTGGCGGCCCGCAGGCGCGATAGCGTATCGAGCAGCAGGACGGAGCAGAAAGCAAACAAGAATGCCGCGGCCGAAATCAGCCAGTTGTAGGAAATCCACTCGAAAGAGATATGGAAGACGATGACCGTCGAGGCACCGAGTGCCGCAGCGGACGCGACGCCAAGCGTGAAAGGCTCGCAAGCGGATTGTTCAGCACCGTCTGCATTTCAGCGCCCGCAAGCGCCAGCGAGGCACCGACCAGCAGCGCCATGATCGAAAACGGCAGGCGGACATTCCAGATGATCACGCGGTCTGTTGCGGCCATGTCGGAGGGATGGAGGATACCGTGCACGAGATCGCCAACGCTCATGCCGGAGACGCCTGTGGTGAGGTCGAAGACAAACGAGGCGATCAGCATCGCCAGAAGTCCTGCCATCACGGTCGTTCGCCAGACAAGAAGGCCGCGATAAGCGGCCTTCGTTTGTTCAAAACCATCGCCATGGAAACCGGCATGATGCGCCGGCTCCACGGCGACGGCCTTTATGGGGGCACCATTTTTCATTGCGAAATGCTCGGATCGACCCAGTAGGTTCCCTCAGTGGGAATGGTCAAAAATGTGTCTGCCAGTTCGCGCTGCGTGCGGGCGGGGTCGAGATCCTTGAAGATGTCAGGATGGATCCATTTCGCCAGTGTTTCGATGGCGATGATGTTGTAGGGCGAATTGTAGAAGTCATGCCACAGGCCATGTGCTCTATGGTCCTTGATAGCCTTTAGCTCCTTGAATTCGGGGCGCGCCAGCACCTTGTCGAGGCTTGCCTGCGCCCTGTCCTTGGGAACACCGGCGCCGAGTGCCAGGCCCGGGTCACGGTTACCGGTCACGACATAGATATCCGGATTGGCCTTGAGGACGAATTCGACGGCGACATCGCCGATCGCGCCGGGAACGACGGAGCTTGCAATGTTGCGTCCGCCCACCGTTGCAATGAACTGGCCAAGGCCGCCGTTTCCAGTCGTATGGCCTGGAGCCTGCCAGACGCCGGCAAGAAGCTCGGCGAAGACCGTCGGCTTCTTGTCATCCTTCACATCCTTGAGGCGATCTGTGATCGCATTGAGATGCTTGCCATAAAAATCGGAGAAAGCCTTGGCCTCCTTCTCCCGACCCATGGCTTCGCCGAGGAGAGAAATGCTCTTCGGCGTGTTCTCAATAGGCGCGACGCGGAAATCGACATACACCACCGGAATGCCGGCGCTGGCCAGCGTGTCGGCGATCGGGCTGTGGGCCTTGGGGCCTTCGCCGGCAACGCTGAAAACGACGAGATCCGGCTTCAGGTTCAGGATCGTCTCGACATTGACGCTGACTTCAGAGGCCTGGCCGATCAGGGGAATGTCGGCAACTTTCGGGAATTTTTCCTTGAAGGCTTCGAACGTGTGGGGATCGAGCTTGCGCAGATCATTCTGCCAGCCGACGATGCGTTCGAACGGATTTTCCTTGTCCAGGATGGCGACCGCATAGCTGAGACGTCCTTCGCCCAGCACGATACGCTCGACGTGATCCTTCACTTCGACCTTGCGCCCGAGAACGTCGACGATCTCCTTGGCCTGCGAAATGGCAGGGATTGCGAGCAAGAAGGAGGCAATGCCGATGAGGCGCGCGGCTCGCGAAGGGAGTGACGATCGTCATCCGGAAAGATTCCTGTGTTTTGAGATTCAGAAAGAGGCGGGCGGACAGGTTATCACCGCCCATAGAAACATGAGCAGGTTCATCATCTTTTCTCTTGCACAAAATTGCCGTGGCGGGGAACTGCAACCTCGTTATACCAATATGAACAAAATGAATTTATCTGCCAATTCACATGCTCCCTGTTCATTCACTGCAATCGCTCGGTTCTCATGCATATTCCAAACATCAACAACATCGACCTCAACCTGCTAAAAGTGTTCGACGCCGTCTACCGTGAGGGGAATGTTGCAGCCGCAGCCCGCCGGATGGGAATGAGCCAGCCAGCGGCAAGTCATGCGCTGGCAAGGCTAAGACATGCATTGGGGGACGATCTATTCGTACGCTCGGCCCGCGGCATGCTGCCGACGGCGCGGGCCGAGCAGGTGGCAGGGCCGATCCGGCAGGCTCTTGGGTATCTTGAGCTAGGCCTCCAGTCTCATGTCTTTGATCCTGCGACATCCACGCACCGATTTAGCGTCGCTCTTGATAATTGCAGCGCGATCGCGCTGGCAGGAAAGATTCTGAATGGAGTGAGTGACGCCGCACCCGGGGTCTCGATCCATCTTCGGCCAAGTGGCACGATCGATGTTGATGGTATGATGGACGCGTCGGAACTCGATCTCTTCATTGGTCGACCGGGCGAGAACCGGGAACGTTTCTCCTCGGAACTGATCGGTCGTGATCCATTCCTCGTTGCGCATCCGGATCATGACAACAGCTGCGCAAATGTCATCTCAGTCGAAGAACTAGTGTCTACTCCCCATCTTCAGTTGTCATCTACAGGGGATGATACGAGCTTTCTCGATGCTTGGCTGCAAAAGCAAGGGCTGAAGCGGAAAGTGGTCCATTCTGTTCCGCTCCTTGGTTACAATAACGAACTTCGCCAGCGGCAAATGCTCGTCGTCTTGCGACGTCCAATTTCGGAAGCCCTCTCCAGGGAAGGGGGCCTATCAGTCCGACAGCTTCCCTTCGCATCACCGCTAGTCGATACTTGCATGCGCTGGCACAGGAGAGTGGATACCAATCCGGCTCACGTCTGGTTGAGGAAGTTGATCGGAAGAGTGACCAGAAAATAATCGGTAAAATCTAACCTGATGCCACGGTCTTCGCGGTGAAACCCTGTCGGCCGTTCACGCTGCACCTAGGGGCAAGACGTGATGGTGAGGAGGTGGGCCGCTCTTATCGGTCGACTTAGGAAAGAAATAAGAAAATCGCACTGAACGGGGAATAGATCCCGCATCATTGGTGTCATAGCCTTGGTGGCAAGGAGAGAGCCGCCTTCAACCCAGGGAGACACCCGATGAAGACCTTCATTCTTACGGCTACCGCCTTCGTGTCGCTTGCCGCGACCGCTTTTGCCGCCGGGCCATTCACCACCGTGAAGACCGATAAGGGCGACGTGCTCGCCGGCGAAAAGGGCATGTCCGTCTATACGTTCAAGAACGATAAACCGGGCCTGTCGAACTGCTATGATAAATGCGCCCAGAACTGGCCGCCCGTCATGGCTTCTTCCGATGCCAGGGCCGGTGGTGCATACTCGCTCGTCACGCGCAAGGACGGGGCGAAGCAATGGGCAAAAGATGGCATGCCGCTTTATTACTGGGCCAAGGATACGAAAACGGGCGACGTGACTGGCGACGGTTTCAACGGCGTTTGGGATGTCGCGAAGCCCTGATACCTTGAACGGCTCCTCCGATGGCCGAGATGATCTGGCGCGCGGGCGGCATACGCCCGCGACGCCCTTGTCGTTTGAAGCCGAGATGCTGGCGCTCCTACCACAGCTTCGTCGCTATTCCCGTAGCCTGACCCGCTCGGATAGCGAGAGCGAAGACCTTTTGCAGGATTGCGTCGAGAAGGCCTTGGTGCATCGCGGCAATTGGCGCGGTGCCAACCTCAAGTCCTGGGCCTACCGCATCATGACTAACCTTCATCTCAATGCGCGCCGGTCGTTGCGTCGCAGACCCACGGTCGCAATCAGCGAGGCCGATATGGTTGCCATCGACACGGTACCGGCAGATCCGCTGCAGCGCAGCCGCCTGGTCCAGGCCCTCGATACGCTGCCACCTGAAGCGCGCGCCGTGCTGATGCTCGTTGCCGTCGAAGGCCATAGTTATCAAGAGGTCGCTCAGATTCTCGACATCCCGATTGGGACAGTCATGTCACGCCTGTCACGCGCACGCCATTCGCTGCGCGAAAAGCTTCGAGAGCAGAATGTGATAGCATTACGGAGAGATCGATGAGCGAAGGCGTATCCATATCCGAGGCCGATCTGCACGCCTATGCGGACGGATTGATCGATGCTGCGGGTCGTGCGCGGGTGGAGGCCTATCTGGCGACCCATGCGGGGGCTGCCGAGATGGTCGCGGACTGGATGGCGCAGAATGACGAGTTGTGCGCCGCCTTTTGCGGCCACGCCGTGTCCAAATCTTCCGACCTCCAGCTCCTGTCCGGCAGTCTACCGAATCGGTCCTCAGTCGCTTCACGCCACCGCCTGGCGCTGGCTGCGGCCGCCGTCGTGATCTTCGCACTGGGCGTTGCCGGCGGTCATTATGGTCCCTCCGTGCTTCCAATCTGGGGCAATGAACCGCAGATCGAAATGACGGCGTCGGAAACGTTGCCGCGCGAGGCGCGTGATGCCTTCCTAGTCTATGCCAGCGAAGTGCGCCATCCCGTCGAAGTATTCGCCAACGAGGAAACGCATCTCGCTATGTGGCTTGGCAAGCGTCTGTCGATCGCCGATCTCAAGGTGCCGGATCTGCAGCGATTGGATTTCCGCCTCGTCGGCGGCCGCCTCTTGCCGGTGGATGGTCAGGCCGGCGCGATGTTGATGTATGAGGACAAGACCGGCCGGCGGATCACCGTGCTTCTGGCGCGAAATGCCGGTAATCGTACAACCAGTTTCCGGTTTGCCTCTGCCGACGGCGTGGAGACATTCTACTGGATCGACGGTGACCTCGGCTATGCCGTGACCGGCGAGATTTCCCGGGAGACACTGCAGGCGATTGCAGATGAGTGCTACAGGCAGTTTCCCTCATAGGTCATTTTCGCCTAGCCGGTGGTGCTGCCGATCACCTCGACGTGATGGAATAGTGGTCAAACGGCTGGTGTCTCTCCCTGGGTATAAAATAGAGAGACCTACATGCACTCGACGCAACAGCAGACCAACTCCCAGACATCGGCACGTTACGATTTGACGACAATCGCATTGCACTGGATGACGGCTGCTCTCGTCATAGTCCAGTTCGCGACGGCAAGAATTTGGCCCCTGTTTGAAGGTGACGAGCTTGAGACAGACCTGTTCAACGTCCACCTGACCCTGGGCATCCTTCTCTCGCTCGTGATTGTGGGCCGTCTCATCTGGTGGCTCCTTTTCGGCGAAAAGCAACCCGTGAGGCTGCCGGCGATGCAGCGTCTCGCTGCCAACAGTGTACACGGCCTGCTCTACGCGCTTGTGGTTGGTCAGGTTGGCATCGGTTACCTGATTGGTTGGGGATTGGGCCAGCCGATCAATATCGCGGGTATTCCCGCGGTTCCTGCTTTGATTGTCGTGTCTGGCGAGAATGGCCATATTCTGGAAGGTCTCCATGGAGACGTCGCATGGATACTGATGGCAGTTGCTGGGCTTCATGCCGTAGCGGCGCTGATCCACCATTACATCATCCGTGACCACGTACTGCTATCGATGCTGGGCTGGCGCAATATCGACGAGAGGCGGATTGACGCATGAAAACCCTGACAAAGCGCCCATCTCGCCACCGACCAGCGAAAAGATAGGCGATAACGGCTCGGGTGCTAATGTCGCTAGCCATCAGCTTGTGCTTTGCCGCGGAGCCGTGATGGTGGACGCGGGGGAGCCGGTCTTGGACTGGCAATTTTAGTTGGCATTCCTTCCGCCCATGGCGGTCAGATCGATCTGGCGCGTTCGCGGCTCGGCGAACTTCAAGCAATTTTGAGCTGCCTTTTCGAACAAGCCACGCGCCGACCCGCTTCTGAACCGACGGTAGATGACTAGGCCGATTAGCTCCGTTGCCCGACGATCAACATGTCGAACTGGACGACGTTGGAGAAAATAGGGGTTCCGACGTCCATCGAATAATGAGACCGAAAAATTCGACCTGTAACCGAGAAGCCGATCATACGCCCATTCCAGGACGTGAGCTTCACATCGAAGGTCTCGGCGTCACTGTGGCCTTTGGCGGTCAACACACCTGTTACACGTGCACTGTCCGGTCCGGTTTGGTCAACATGCTGCGATCGGAACGAGATCGTGTCGAAGTGGCCGCTGTCGAATACAGCCGTGCAGCGCAGAAAATTATCGACGCGGTCTTGACCGGTGTTGACGCTTTCCGGCTTGAGGTCGAAATCGACCATTGCGTGTGAGAGGTCTCCCGCCTTCAGATTGAATGAGCCGGAGAACTTTACGAAATGGCCCTTGATGCCTCCGCCGCCAACCTGGTCGACCGTAAAGGCGATATTGGAGGAATTCGAAATCGAGTATCGACCCGAAGCTTCCGCAAGGCTCGGCACATCGACTGCCGACATGCCGATTTCCGGCACGGATGCGCTGACGATCAGCGTTAGGAGAAGGCCAGTAGCGCGGATCATTTCTTTTCCTCCCAGATAAAGTATCAGTCTTCGGTTGGGCTTCGTCGCAGCCCACACATGCGAACCAGAACGCCATCGCGCCGGACATAATGATGATAAAGGGCAGCGCCCGAATGAACGGCAACCAGTGCCAAGGTGAGATAGGCGAGCACAGCATGCACCTCAGTCCACCAGCCTTCCGCCAGGTCCGATTTGGCAACCGGCAGATGCGGCACGACAAACAGATTGAACGCGTAGGTCGGGATCGCAAGTGTCGAGACAGAGGCGACCATCCATCCTGCGAGCGGTACGAGGACTGTAAGGGCGAGCAGGACGAAGTGCATGCAGCGTGCGGCAAGATGTTCTGTGCCCGCCAAGCCAGAAGGCTTGTCCACCCTGACGAGCAAGGCAGAGTGGAAAAGCCTGATCACGGCGAGGATGAGGGCCAGTAGTCCAAAGGACTTGTGCCATTGAAACATTGAAAACTGCGCAGCAGGATCAGTCGATGGCTTCGTCATGACAAAGCCAAGTGCGATCTGACAGAGTATCAGCACGGCGACCGTCCAATGCAAGACGATCGCTAAGATGCTGTATAAGTCGCCGCGTCGGCGCATGAGAGCCTCCCGCGGTCGGGGCGGCCGCAATCTTTCCGCGTGACCGTGCGCTGCGGGATTTGGCTATGCAAGACGCGTTAAATCACCGTCGATCACAAAATCGGATCGGCTCGCGACCGGGAGTTTCCAGCATTCCCGCCCTCTATCGACAAAGCTGAGGCTCCGCAGGCCGCAAGACTGCTCGCCGGGACGTGATCGCCATGTGATGGAATAAAAGGGCCACCTGAGGTGTCACCGCAGGTTGTTGCCAGCGGACTACATGTTTTCTGGAACTGGCATCGAGTCGTAAACATCCTGGAAGCGAGCCACTGGCCAGAGATGCCGTTATCGGTTAGATAGTGGAAGCACGTGCTGCTCTGTCCCAGACTGCCGCTTTCGTCTTGGGACCTGGGAACGATACCACCAGTCAGAAAGCCACCAACCAGAATACCAGCAATTGCGCCTCGCGTGCAGATACGGACTGTCACCGAGCTAGGCAGTGCTGACGGGACGCTGCGACAGTGGTGTGGGTAGGCCAACGCGCTTCTGGTCACAGAGCTTTTTTGACGCGCCCGCGCGCACGAAATTTCAAGCCGCCTCTGTCTCGATCCATCATGAAGCACGCCTTCACGCTACTTGCCGATTTATTTCAATCGAACATGGCACTGTTGCAAATGACTTGCAATAGCGAACTTGATTGTGCGTGATCTGTCGCGGTTTTGTCGATAGGTAATGCCGAACGCCTTCGCCTGGCCGGTACAGAGATCGAATAAACGCAATCACCGATTTCATCCGAGATAGCAGTTAATGGGCGAGTTGTTGCCGATCGGAGATTGTGCCGTGGCGCCCAACTCTCCGTCACAGCCGCCGACGATGACAAGGTCGACGTCTCGCGCAAGCCGACAAATTGCGTCTGATAGTTCCTCGCCCGGCCGAGGTTCGACAAGCCGAGTGCCATCGGAAGAAGGCGTCGCACTATGGCGTCCAGGTTCTGCCGCCCACGGTGGGCGCATTGATTGACAACAAAGAGAGCAGTTCGGTTGACCGGCCTTGCGATGGCAAAGGCGAGATGTCCCCACATTATATCGACGGAGCGGATCGCGGTGCGTAAATGATTTTGCTGACGACGGCCTGATGGCCTCGACCGCCGCATCGGGCCTGGACGCCTTTGATGTCTTCGGCTGTCTGCTCTGCGTGCACGAACGATCAGATGACGACGATGCCCTTATGTTTGGCCTTGCCTTCTGGCTCGACATGGATGGCGACGATTACGTCGCTCATCGCCGCCCTGAGCGCGTCCTCGATGCGGTCACAGATCTCGTGCGCGTCGCCGACACTCATCTTCGAGGACACAACGAGATGGAAGTCTATGAACGTCGCTCGACCTGCGTGACGTGTCCTGAGCGCGTGTGCCTCAATGGCATTGGTGGCGTTGACCGAAATGATCTCGCGAATGAGCGCCAGCTCCTCTGGAGGGGCCGCCTGGTCCATCAACCCGCTGGCGCTTTCCTTCAAGACACCCCAGCCACTCCACAGGACATGAACCGCGACGAGGGCGGCGATCGCAGCGTCGAGCTGCACGATGCCGGTCAGCACGACCAGCACGACGCCAACCACGACGCCGATGGAGGTCACGACGTCGGCCATTAGATGCTTGCCGTCCGCCACGAGCGAGGCTGATTTGTTCGCACGTCCCTGGCGGATCAGGATCCCTGCCCAGACGATATTTATGACGGTGGCGGCCGAGCTGACGGCAAGCCCGGTCCATGCCGCGTCGATCGGCTTTGGTGCCAGCAGCCCGGAATATGCCTCATGCATGATTGCGAGCGAGGCTGCGATGATCAAGCACCAACGAGGACCGCCGACAGGTATTCCGCCTTATGGTGGCCGTAGGGGTGCTCTTCGTCAGGTGGTGTGGCAGCGATCTTGACTGAGGCCAGGACGGCGATCGCCGACACGACGTTGATGATGCTTTCCAGCGCGTCCGACAGGAGTGCCACGCTACCCGTGACCCAATAGGCGGCATATTTGATCGTGAGCACTGCAGTGCTGATGAATAGGCTGCCGAATGCGATCTTGAGGGAGCGGTCCATGGGAGCCTCATTCGAAGCAATGATTTCTTTGACCCCGAGAGATCGGGGCCCAGATGCCTTGTTGCGCGTCGCGGAACCTTAATCTAAGCGCAGCACAATTGACGAGAGGTCAGTCAATTTGCGGCTCAGTTCAGGGCCCTATAGATAGAGGCTTGGCTCCATAAGGTGCTCGTAAAGGATCGAAGCACCGAGGCCGATGAGTGCTACGCCTGCGGCCGCCTCTGCGAGGCGACCGAACCGTTCGCCGATGAGGCGACCGACGAGCATACCACCGGATGCCATCAGGAATGTCGCACCGCCGATCGCACCTGCGATGACCAGGATGTTTACCTGAAGGAAGGCAAGAGAGACACCCACGGCCATTGCGTCAAGACTGGTTCCGACCGCGGTCGCAACGAGGACAAGGAAGGACATCCCCGGCTTGCTCTCTTCCTCTGCGTCGTTCTTGTATGCGGCATAAAGCATGTTCGTGCCGACAGCCGCCAGAAGTCCAAATGCGATCCAATGGTCGACCGCAGTCACATACGTCGACGCTGCGACACCGGCGGCCCAGCCGATCAGGGGTGTGATGGCTTCGACGACGCCGAAGACGATGCCCGTCCACAGAGCTTCCTTGACGCTGGGGCGGCCGAGCGCAGCCCCGCGACCGACAGAGACAGCAAAGGCGTCCATGGACATGCTGAACGCAAGAATGACGATGGCGATCAGAGACATGTTTGAATTCCTCGTGGACGATGGAAACCGGGCGTCATCCGCCTTGTCCGATGGCAGATTTCGCCACGGTCTCGCCGAGCCGATCATGTCGGCTGAACGCGCCACGTGCATATGCGCACGAGCATGTTGACGCGTTCCCGCTGGGTCAGCGGTGGCTACTCCCCGATGCCCGACCACCTATTTGATGATCCCGGATATGTCAACGGAAAAGCCCGAAAGTGACCACTAAAAATCGCCAGATAACAATGACTTGCAACTGCATTCGCAACAAGATGTGCAGATGAGAAGCAGTCGCAAAAACTTCAGAATGGCGGTCAGCTTCCGGTCGGTTTCCGCACGCGATATCGGGTGCCGCTTTCACCCGATAGGACCCGGAAAACATGAAAACCAAGTCTGCTCTCATCATCGCCACAGCAGGGCTGCTCGCGCCGCTGACGGCGTTCGCAAATGTCCTTGAATTCCCGCAGGTGAAGAGGGCCCCGGGCGAAATCAACGTCGTCGTCGAAATCACGGCAGGCAGCTTCGCCAAGTACGAGACGGACGCCAAGACGGGAACGATCATCGCCGATCGCTTCCAGTCCATGCCGGTCGCCTATCCGGACAACTACGGCTCTATCACGAGTTCCGCTGGCGGCGACGGCGACCCGCTCGACGCGCTGGTTTACACGCGTGCACCGATTGTCCCGGGCGCTGTCATCACCGTGCGTCCGATCGGTGTCGTGAAGATGGTCGATGGTGGCGAGACGGACGACAAGATTGTCACCGTACCGACGTCGAGCGTCGGTCCGACCTACGAAAGCATCAAGTCCGTCGCAGACCTGCCACAGATTGAGCAGGAGCGCCTTCAGCATTTCTTCCGCGTCTACAAGAACCTTCCGGCCGGTTGCAAGGCTGTCGAAGTCATGGCTTCGAACCGGCTGATATAGCCAGGGGCGTCGTGAAGGCGGCGATCGATAAGTTCTCGAAGAAATAAAGCAGATGCAGGAGCGATGGCGTATTGCTGCCGCATACAAACCGCTCCGCATCGGCCCGCTGGCTACGACCCCCTCGGACCCCAGTGGGCCACTGATCGCACCCCAAACGCAACGACTTCGACTGGCGGATCAGGTCGATCGAACCTGGTTATGCTCAAGTGCTACGAAAGGCCTTCTGCGACGAAGTTGTCGCAAAGCCATAGCATTAGAGAAATCTACCTAAGGATCGAGGGTTCGTTATGGTTCAAGACCGCGTGACCTTGCTTAGAGCTTAATCCCAACCCTTTGGCTCTCAAAACAGAGCGGAAAGGTTGCGCCGACCGTCCACTACTCGCACGATCTCAACTGTATGAACCGGACCGTCGTCGGCGTCGGGCCTTGTCTCGTAAAGTATGACATAGGGCGCTTCGACCAACATCCGGGCGGTACGGAATACCTCCGGGTGACGCTCGCCCAAACGTGGGTGCGCAATGAGCATTTCCGCCTTGCGACGAAAATTGGCAAAGTATCGCTCCGCGCTGAGAGGCTGTTCGCGACTTATCTCAACGTAAATTCTCTTAATGTCGGCACGCGCCTTCGGCGTCCAGAGAAGCTTAGCGGGCATGAGGAGCGGGAGACTTTACTTCCTTGCGAGCTTCCTCAAGCACTGCATCGAAATCCACTTCGACGGCAGGTCCGCTCGCTTTGCCTTCTTCCCACATCGCACGTAGCTTAGCGATATCGTCGCGCTTCTGCATCCACTTGGCCGACCAGTCACGCATGGCTTCGCGTACAACTTCGCTCCCGCTGGTATACGCGCCGCTATTAACGGCATCGCGCAACAGCTCTGCGTGTTGCGGGGTCATCGAGACGCTGATTTTTTCAACATTCGGCATATATGCCTCCACTTTATTTGGTAGTAATTGTTACCACCAAAGGAATAGCGCGGCAACTTCCCCGTTACAGCGCACGTCTCCCGGCTCTCTTGAGCGTTGCTGGGGCAATCCGCCGGATGGAGTCGGAATAGCAGGTTGTAGGTTTCCATCCGCTCAAGAGCTTCGTCAAAGCTTAGCCAATGCGAGCGTAGCGACATGGCTGTTGGAGCTGCTGGTGATATGCTCTTGGAGTGTGGAAAGGTTGTGTAATTTCGGGTGACGACGACGGCACTCTGAAACACAGCCAAACGTGTGATCGAGTTTCGTGGCGTCAGTTGCTAGCTGTGTAGATCTCATGGACCGTCTCGGCAACGAGCTGCTGGACTGGTTTGGCAAGCAGCAAAGCCGGATCTGCGACGATCACCTTGAGGCTACGCCTGACTAGCCGATCACGATCCTCTCCGACAAGGTAGTAGCGGGCAGCATACCGGTTGAGGAGGTTTTGCAATATTCGCAAGTCGTTGTCGGACAGCTGTGTTTTCGTAGGTTGCCGCATGGCGAGGCCCTAGCGGCCATCATCGCTCAGATAACCGCGTCCATTAAGGTTCAGTCGGAAGGCGTATCAGTTGCGTCGCTTGTCAAACTGCTGGCGTGCTTGTTGTGCAGCGGCTTCGAAAGCCTTTCGCGCATCCGCCATGCTCCGATGCCCTGCGATCGCACCGCGGCAGGCGCTGCGGGCTCTGACGAACTCCAATCCCTGCTCGGCCGGCCACTCTTCGGTGAGATGAACAAGGGCCTGAAATGGTCCCGCGATTATCAAAGATCCCGAAGACGAATATTTTAGCTCTACGGGCCTGTCCCATTCTGCATTCGGACCAGACATAGTTTCCTCCCTATTTTATCCGCGCTTCAAACGTCAGTCGTTTTCGAGAGCCTCGATGGCGAGGCTTGCCCTGAGATGCGTGTCCAGTGACCATCCGACGACTTTTCGGCTGAATGCGTCTAACACAACAGCGAGGAAAGCAAATTCCTCAGCCAGATGCAGGAAAGTGATGTCGGCAACCCAGAGCTGGTCGACGCCATTAAGGATCATTCCCTTGGCAAGGTTCGGCACAACCCTCCATCCATGTTTCGAATTGGTGGTTCTTGGAACGAATGGACGAGAGCGTAAACACAGCAGATTATCCTCGCGCATGATCCGCAAAACGCATTTGTGATTGACTTGCCATCCCTCCCGCCGCAGCAAAGCAGAGATCCGTCGATATCCATAATGCGCATTGCCTAGAACCATCTTTTGAATGAGATCGCGCAATCCAGTCTCAGCCCTACGAGGGGCGGAATCGAGCCAATGGCGATAATAACTCGCGCGGCTGACGCCGGCGAGCCAGCACATTCTATCAATATTAAGTTTGCCCTGCGGCAGATCAGCCATCATTTTTTCGATGACTTGGAAGACTCCGTTTCGCCAGGAGCGCTGCTCCGACGATGAGCTTCCTCGAAGTGCCGCAAGGCTTCGCGAAAAAAATCGATATCCAACTGCTGCTGGCCGACTTTCTGCTCCAATTCCCTAACCCTGCGTCTAGCCTTGGTTAGCGATTTTTCTTGAGGAGAAGGCGCGATCATTGCGGCCTGCAATGGCGAAGCGCCGTCAACAATTGACACCACTCTGGGGGGCCGACCTCGCCGTCGTGAACTCAGATCGCCGTAGAGCCTGAGATGATCTCGCCACTCGTAGAGCCGTTGGCGGCTAACGCCGGCCTCGCTCGCTAGCTTGCTGACATTCTCGCCGGCTTCCATACGCTTAAGAAGCGCGAGCTTTTGGTCTTCATCAATGCTGTTTTGTCGTAGGGCCATGCGCGGTTTCCTCTCGATGTGGGGAAACTGTCCGCGATTTTCCTTGTCTCACCCTGGGGGTGCACTCCAGTCACGGCGTATGACATCATCTTCGGCAACGTCCGCCATCCGCGCTCCAGCACCGAAAAACAGGACGTCTCCGCTTGTATCGATCTGGTCGGCCCCCTCGATGGATGCGATGTCGATCAGGTGAGCAGGGCGTTCGACGCCAAGCTTCATCAGATCGTACAGCGTTGTGCCGCCGGCAATGTAACGTGCCCCTTCGCCGGCCGCAGCAAATTGTTCGATTGCCTCCTGAACATTCGCGGCGCGGACATAGGATAATGATCTCATGGCTCAGCCTCGCTCGATCTGGGGAGCTGCCTGCTGGATCGCAGCGACGATGCCGACATAGGCTCCGCACCGACAGATATTGCCGCTCATGTATTCCCGGATGTCTTCGGGCGTGGACGCATGGCCTTCCTTTACGCAAGCAATTGCCGCCATGATCTGGCCGGGCGTGCAGTAGCCGCATTGCAAGGCATCGTGGTCGATAAACGCTTGCTGCATGGGGTGCAGTGCGTCCACGCTGCCGATTCCTTCGATGGTCGTGACGCTGCGCCCATTGACCTTGGCGGCGAGTGTCAGACAGGAAGCGACCCGACGCCCGTCAATATGCACAGTGCAGGCGCCGCATTGACCGTGATCGCATCCTTTCTTGGCGCCGACGAGGCCCAAGCGCTCGCGCAGCATATCCAGCAACGACGCCCTCGCATCAATGTCTATGGCACGTGGTTGGCCGTTTATCTGAAAGCTGATTCTGACGGTCGCGCCGTTCTCTGGCAAGGGTTGTGGGACCGAACCTTGTGCCTGTGCAGCTACCGGGAGCATGCCAGACATCGAGAAAATCGTTCCAGCCTCTAACAGGCTGCGGAAAAAGGCGCTTGCTGGAGGGTGAGTACCGTGATTCCCTGCTCTTGTGATTGATTAGCGGGGGCATGAGATGCGCGGCAATGATATCGAGACGCAAGGCCTGTTTTCTTATGTGAGCTGCGAAGCACGGGTTCCAGCGAACCACCCTCTGAGGGCAATCCGCGCGATTGTGGACGAGGCGTTGGATGTTTTGTCCCTTGATTTCGATGGGATGTATTCGACCATCGGCCGCCCATCGATCCCGCCAGAGAAGCTGCTGC
>CABHNZ010000028.1 GCA_902167985.1 Shinella sp. UYSO24 | reverse complement strand
AAGCAACCCGACCCTACCGGAAATCACCGATGGCTATGAAATCCAGCTACACCACTCCATGGGACACGATCGCAGCTCACGCGGCCCCACACGGGAAAGTCCTTGCCCGCCCTTTGAGTAGAACAGGCGCACGTGATTTGGCTGCGGGATCACCAGCTCAGGCGTGTCCTCGATCGAGATGATCCTCTCGGCCTCGGGAATATGTTTGATGAGCGCTTTCGAAAGGGTGGTTTTGGCGGAACCGGTTGCACCGGAGATGATGATGTTCTTGCGAGCGATGACTGCCTGTCGCAAGAAATCCTTGAAGCGGCCGGCACGGTAGATTTCGGTTAGTTCCTCATCCCGCGCGGACGGCTCGAGAGACGCTGCGCGCGTTTTCCCAAAGAAGCCGTTTGCCTCCAGATCGTCAAGGCTGAAATCCACCGACGAAGGCTTTCGAATTGTAATACTTACCGTGTCCTTCAGGGTGGCCGGGGGGATGACGATCTGAACCCGCTCGTCGCCCGGGAGCGTCGCCGACAGGATCGGACGCGTCTCATCGATCGACTGATGAGAAAAACTGGCGACCGCCCGGGAGAGGCGCATGAGCTTTTCGAAGGTCAATTCCGGTCTATCATGGGTCCGCCAACCGCCTGAACCTTCTGTCAGCACCTGCCCGGGCCGATTCACGATCACTTCATAAAGGGACGGGTCTTCGAGATACGGTAAAAGCGGCTTCAAGAGTTCGCTGACAACGGCCGAATCCTGTCCCTCCGACATTGCCTACCCTACTTCGTGACAAGCGTCGACCGCGGCGCGAAATCCCCCAGTACCGCGCGGTCAAAAATGCGGTTCTTCGGTTCGGTCACCCGCAGACGGTAGATTCGGGAAAAGTCGAGATCGCGAGCAACAAAAATCGAAACCTGTTCGCCCTGGTGCTTGTTCAGCGTTGGTGGGATGTTGATGGATTGTTCTACTGCGATCGCCGCCGCCTGCTGGCCGGCGCTCGTGGTGTTCTGCGCATCGACCTCACTATCCCGCAACTGGCTGCTGGCATAGCTGGTCGCGTCACCAACAATCGAAAGCAGAAGAGCGCTGCCGAAGCGCTCCCACCAATGGGTATCGACATAACCGTCAACGCCGGCGCGTCCAAGGGCATCGGTCGCCGGCGAGGCAAGCGTGACGATGACGCCTTTCGGTGTTTTTGCTCGGTTCCAGAGGACGAAGAGGCGCTTTTGTCCGCGCTGGAGCCCGCCCCGATATTCCCCAACGACCTGCGTGCCCTTTTCCATCAGCACGACCCGGCCGTTGTCGGAAAGAACATCGCGGTTGATCACGCAACTGGTAAAGCCCGGTTGGTCGGATGCCAGCGCCGTTTCGAGCACGCAAGGGATCGAAGTCCCCATCGCCACGATGAAGTCCCGATTGCCGAGCGTGCCCGCGCGCGAGCCCTCGAGCCGGGTCGGCCGCAGGAGACCGTCAAAACGCTGCTGGTCGCTGTTCTGCTGGTTCTGTCCCATCATATTGCTGTCGAACGGCACGAAATTGCTGTCAGGCGAATTCAGATTTTCGGCCTCCCGGCGGTCGTTGGCGTTTTTCTGCCCGCTGCTGAAGGCCATCACCGGGGCGCGGCGGGCGGAATCGAGAAGTTTATCCTGTTCCTCCACGACGGGTTCGACGACGGGCGTCGGCAATTTCACTTCCGGCACCACCTGAACCGGCTCGGCCTTGTCCTTGGCGGCCTCAAACGGATTTGTCTGGCGAATAACCACTCGCTCAGGCTGGATATTGTCATCCTTTGCCTTCTTACCTGTCGTCGACCAGAGGGCGAAGCCGACGAACGCGACGATTGCAATCGCGACCGCGCCGCGTTTCAACAGAGGATTGTTGTCGATCCGCCGGCCGGTGACTGTTTCAGCGCGCTCTCCGGGAATGCGCGTTTCATCTTCTTGAGCCATGGATGCTGCTCTCTATTGCGCGTTGTCGGTTTTCACGACGCGCTCTACCGAGGGAGACGTCGTGTTGGTATCGGGATTGATGCCGACACGGTCGTAGGCCTCATTGAACACGCAGAGCACGTCCTTGCCCCGCCGTAGGATGAACTTGCGGCTGATCGCATGCACCATGACGAGATTGCCATCGACCGACTTCGGAACGAGGCTTTCTGACCCGTCCGAATTTTCCATATAGATCGCGGGCATTTCCTGGTTGCCGACGAAGGCAAACGTTGTGATCTTTCCGTTGTCGTAGACGCTTTGCGGCTCCAGAGCCTGAGACCCTTGCGCCGAATAACGCCAGTTTCGAGGACCATATGCTTCGTGGAGGGCCAGCACATTGTCGGCGTCCTTCGCTTGTGCGGCGAGCGCCCTGGACGCAGCTTGCTGCCGGCGAACCGCAGCTTCATCTTCGGGGTATCTGAACTTCACGTAAAATAGGTGTTTTGCCCGCTTCGACAGAACCGTCTCGCACCGTCAATTCCATCTGATAGCTTCGCGTAGAGCCGTCGCGGCGCGTCGTCACCACGGAAATATTCGTCACCGGCTGGTTCTCGCGCGGTTTCAGGAACAGGATGTTGCCAGCCGGCGCAACTTCCCATGCGACGCTGTTGCCGAGTGCCACATGGGCGATCTCCTCGTCAGACGCAAATTCGACCTGTACGGATGACCGCAAGGTGCCGACCACCCTTGTGATGTTGTAAGGCTGGTAGTTCACAAAGCGCACACGACTATCCTGCGAGGCGCCACGCGGAATCTCCAGAGCGAGCGCCGGGGCAATGGAGACGAATAGGACGAATGCGGCGATTGGCACGGTGCGCATCATCTCACCTCCTCCGGATCTGCCCGATATTCGCTGACAACAAACCCGAGCGGGTTGACGAGCCGGTCCGTCGATGACATCGGGGCGTTGACATATGAGAAGGTCAAGGTCGCAACCCAATGAGTTGTGCGAACGTCTTCGCCGCGCGTCGTGGTCCGCATATAGCGCACCGAGACGACATTCTGATTGATCAGGGAGATCGAGGCGATATCGATCCTCGCCGTGGCAGTTCTGCCGTAGACGTTTGAGGCGATTCCGGGTTGCTGCCCCGATACACGCCTGCGAAGCGCGTCTGTTCGGGTTGGGTCGACAGAAGGGCGATCGTACGGAAGTTTTCTTGTGCTTCGCTCCAGACATAACCCTCGCGGGCGCGCACATATTTGGCGGCGAAGTATTTCGTTACCGCCTCGTCATAGGTGCCGGCCGTCGCCGTCAAAGCCGACACGACGTCGACAATGCCAGTCGAGTTGTCGACGCGCACGACAAAGGGTTCGACCGTCTTCAGCGGCGTGAGACCGGCAATCGCAAAGACGGATACGCTGGCGACAATGCCGGACGCGATCGCGATCGACCAGGCGATGCGGTTCGAACGTTCGATTTGGATCAGTCGGTCCTGATCGAAACGACGCGCCTTGTCGAAATAACTCTTGAGATTATCTGCCGTCACCATGCCTCATCCCTCACAACGGCGATAAGAACCGTCGACGTCCAGGTGCGCGAAAGCTTCGGGCTCCCTCGCCACCTCAGCAAAAGGTGTCACGGACGTGGACGAGCTTGTGTTCGGTTGTTGGTCTTTCGGTTTGCTGTCCCCCTGCCATTCCCACATCGAACGATTCAGGGGGCGGCGTGAATAGCCATCGCACTTCGGTAACGGGTATGTCAGTGATGCGCAGCCGCCGAGCGTGGCAGCGAGAACGAGCAACAGGGCAGGCTTCATCATTCAGGCAGGCCTTTTCTTATTGTCTTGTGCGGATGTCATACGCCGGCATTTCTTGATCCGAACGCGCGGCCAGCAACGCGAGCCCCGCGACCAATCATCCGGCCGGTATATGATGTTCCCCTAGCCAGCATGCCTTCGTGCGCATCTCGGGCAGCGCCATAGCCGTAAGCCAGCGACGCACCACCGGAGGCCAAGGCTGACGCAATGCTTGGAAGCTGGTAGAAAACATAAAGGGCCGCAATGCCGATGGCACAGAGCGCGATCGGTCGCATGAGAACGTCGCTGTAGCTATCGATCGCGGTAAAGGTCGAGTCGATGCAGGAAATCAGCAGCGAACCGACAGCGACGACGAGAACCTGCAGGATCACGAAGTTCGCAAGCTGCCCGATCCAGGACTCGGTGAAGCGCCGTGTCGACTGAAACATGGCGAGTGCTATGAAGATCGGCCCGATCGCCAACACGATTGCCAGTGCCAACCGTGCATAGAGAGAAACGACGTAACCGATTCCTGCAACGAGAAAGCTGACGCCGATGACCATCATGCCACCGACGCCGGTGACGATGTCAACCGGCCAGGAGGCGCGCGACCAGATATCGGTCGCCGAAGCCTGGCCCTTGTCCAGCAGGCTGTCGAACGTGCTGGCGCTCGGCGCCGCCCCTGAATTCAGGGCCTGGGCAATCTCGCGCGGCAGCACATCGAAGAAGATGTTGGTAACGTAGGTCTGGTATTCGCCGGCGTTCTTGACCAGCATGACGATGATTGCGAGCTTTATCGCGCGATAGGCAAAGTCGAGAATGGGCTCCTGCACAGAACCCCGCAGAACCAGATAGCCGTAAAGGACGACGTAAAGTGTGACCGCTGCCGTCAACGGTCCGGTCACCCATTCGGCGATGTTCGAAGTGCCATCCGAGACGAAGGTCTCGAGCGGCCGCTTGAACTGTCCATCGATGAATTCGAACACCTGGTACATCGGATCAACCTCCCAGCGCTTTGCGCATATTCTGAAGGCGAAGCCTGCCGTCTGCAGCTTCCGCGTTCCGGCAGTTTGGCGTGTCGCGCAATTCACCCGGATTGTCGCGGCAGTCGGAAATTATACGGGTTAGCAGTTCGGGATCAGCGACGAACTCTTCGACCGTGTACGTTCGCTCGGACCCCTGCGAGCAGGCTGCGAGAAGAGCCAGCGAGGCGAGAAGCGGAGCCCGCCTCACTGCAGAGCCGCCTTCATAGCGTCCATCCGTTGGCGCCAATCCTCAGATTTCCGTTGTTCATCGACCTGGGTCTGCGCCTGCTGCACCATCCGCAACCCCTCCATCCTCAGCACGTCGGTCTGGAGGAATGCCTGTTCGGCTTGAAGCCGGGCCTGCAAGTCCGCGATGTCCTTGGAATCGCTCGCCGATGATATTTTCTCGCGCAGCTGATCGATCCCGTCGATGCGCTTGGTCGCAGCATCGTAGATCTGCTGACCCAGGCTCATCTGACCGGCATTCTGGCTCTGAATACGCGACAATTCCTTGGCGTAAAAATCGTCGGCGCTGGTGCGGTAGGTGGAGTTACTGTCCAGGAATTTCGAGGCGGAATCTTTGAATACGCCGGTGCCATTGCCTTTCAGCAAGCCCTCGATGGCTGCGAAATCGGACGGAAGCGCCTTGCGGATCGCGGGATCGTTAAGAACGCTGGCGACATCCGCCATATCGGTCAGCTTGTTGAGCGAACCATAGAGCTGCTGTGCCTTCTCGATTTGGGTGTTCAGCGCGTCGAGTTGCGACTTCAGCTGCGCGATGCTTTCGATCTGCTTGGCGATAGCGGTCTGATCGATGACCGGAATCCCTTGGGCCTCTGCACCTTGGGCAGAAATCATGAGCACTGTCGCGATCATCGCGGCCTTTCGTCGATAGGAAGCCATCAGCTTGCGCTCCTTCGCTGTTGGAAAATGGGAAGCCAATCCTTGACGTCATTCCCCACCTCCGCGCGGATCGCGTCGAGGAGTTCAACATTGGCGGTTCGACCGGAAAGGATGGCGAGTTCGTCATCAAAACCGTTGAGGTCGAGTTCGGCGACGACGCTGTTGTGTCCCTGCTTCAACACGAACCTTCGGCTTTCGACAGAAAGCTCACGTGCAATCAATTCGTATTCCCGCTCCGTGAGCTTGAAACCTTCGACGTAGTCGGCATGGCTGCCGCGCGAGTTGGGGAGGAATATCTGTGTCGGGCATTGCTCGATGATGGTGTGGGCGATCGGCGAGATGAGCGCGTCGCGTGGGCTCTGGGTGGCAAACAACATGAGGCCGTTCTGCTTGCGGATGGTTTTCAGCTTGTTCTGTGCAAGATCACGGAACCCTTCGTCCTGAAGCGCCTTCCAGAATTCGTCGATGACGATGATGATCCGACGGCCATCGATGAGCTGCTCAACGCGATGGAAGAGATAAGCCATCAGTGGCGTGCGGATTTCCTCGTTGTCGAGGAAATCGGTCATGTCGTAGCCAATGAACTTGCCTGACCCGCCGAAATCGCCAAAGCCGATGTCCTCGATGACATTGTCGAAGACCCAGCCGAGCGGCCCTCCCCTCTCCCACCGGCGAAGCCTGGCGGCGATCCCTTCCGGGTCGGTGTTGTTGAGAAAGGTCCGCAGTGCTCCGATCGTCCGGCGGTCCACAGGCAGGTCGGCAAGGCCATCGATCGCGCCGGCGATGTCGCGAAGCTCTGTGACCGTCAGTTCTCGTGTCCCGGAGCCCACAAGCTTTCCGACCCAACGCGCAGAAAGACCTTGTTTTCCGGCGTGAGATCAAGGGCCTTGAGGGGAGCGCATCCGGTCGGAACACCATTCTTCAGGGGGAGGTAGGTGCCTCCGGCGCGCGGACATACAGGTCCGCGCCGCGATCCTTGTCGAAGAACACCACTGCGGATCGTGTTTCTCCAGCTGTGACAGCATGAAATTGACGATCACCGTCTTGCCGGCACCCGATGGCCCGCACATGAAGGTATTGCCGAGATCACCGTAGTGGAGATTGAAGTAGTAGGGCGAGCCCGAGGGCGTCTTGAGCAGAGCGACGGCAGGGCCCCATTCATTGCCGTCCTTCTGTCCGATCGGATAAGAGTGAAACGGCGACAGGGCCGCGAAGTTCTTTGAGGTGATGGCGCCGGATCGCGCCCGGTAGCGGAAATTGCCCGGCAGTTGTGCCCACCAGGCTGCCTCGAGGCCAAGATCCTCTCTCGCCACAACGGCGCCACCGTTGGTCAGGCTGGCGCGAGCTTTTGCGAGATTGTCCGTCAGTTCCTTCACTGTCGACGCGAAGACGGAGAGCGTCAGGTGATGCTCGCCGAGCGCGAACCGGTTGGACTCCAGATCGTCCATCGCATCGTCGAGTTCATCGATCTGCGAAGCCGCCTTGTCACCGCTGCTGACCATCTGGTTCTGCTTTCGCCCCATGATGACGCGAGCGTCCGCCTTCGACACAAACGAGAAGGATTGAGACAGCATGAGTTCGAACGGACTGGTTAGGACGCCATCGAGCATGCCGGTCCTGGTGCGGGCCGGGTATTCCTTGAAGCTCAGCATGCCCGCGAACCGGGTTGCCGCCTCATGCCGAATTTCGATTGTCTCGCGTCCGATGATGACACGGTCGGAGTAGATCGCCGAGGCGATGCGGCCCTCCGTCAGCGGCACTCGCTCGCGCCTTCCGCCAACGATCTGATGCAAGACCTCGCTCGGCTCGGAGAACAGCATGCCGTCCTGGTCGTACAGGCAGAGCACGCGCGGTTCGAAACGCTTTAGGCCAGCAGTGACATCGAGGACCTTGTCCTGAAGCTGTTTGAGCGCTTCCTCGTCAAGCTCGAATCCACCGTGCTTGGCACGGCGGAGGCGCGACAGCAGTTTAGCTGCCTTGTCGGCCGGATCAAGGGCGGGTGACCAGAGGACGGTCAGATAAAGATCGTTGCGGAACAGGTCCTCTCGCACCATGCGCTCGCGATACTTATCATTCAGCGCTGCGGAGAATGGCGTTGCGAACGTCCCATCGGGATAGTCGCTGTCCCTGCGGCGGATCAAGTGCGTCCAGAGGGCAAGCCGCTCGTCGGCGATGTTTCGGTAAAGCGTGTTGAGATCCCGATGGAGCGCGTTGAGGTCAAGGACATCAGCGGTTTCGAATGAGACGCCTTCGAGGGCGATCATGACCATCAATGACCGCGAATCGAGTGCGGTAGTCGTCTCATCGATGTGCCGAACGTAAGGAATGAAAGCTTCCGGAGAGAGCTCGCGGGATCTGAGCGTGGCAATACTAGGCAAATCCAATATCCCTTTCGTCAAAGCGGCGGGCCAGTCTGAGAGGCGACAGCGTTGCTCCGCCCCAATACGCGCTGTTACGCGATCGGCCCCGCGTCTCGACCCAGGCGAGCAGAATGCGGAACATGTTGTGATCGTGCTTCACCAGGGCGCGGAAGACGAGGTGGAAGACGACGCCAACAGCCAAGTAGGCGATAGACCCGGCGACGATGTAGAGGATCGTCGTGAGCATGATGTTGAAGCCCATCGCCTCCATCGTCACGCCGGCGATCATTGCCGGCCGCGTGCATGCGATGAACAGTGTGTCTTCTTCGAGAACTGCTCTCTTGCCCGACATCTTCAGCCACCGACGATGGTGTTGACGAGCTCGGTGGCGCCGAAGATTCCGCCGATGCCGATGATCCAGAAGCCTGCGCGCCTCAGGTCCATATAGCCGAACATCCAGGCGATGCAGATGATGATCACCGCGATGACAGCCAGAAGCTTGGCAATATTGCCGGTCAGCATTGTCACTATGTTCTGCAGCACCGTTTCAACACCAGCGCCTGCAGCAAAAGCAGGTTCGACCATCATAACAAAGATGGCAGCGGCCATCACGGATGAAGCGAAAACGGGTCGGATTCGAGAAGGTATTGTCATTCACTTTGCTCCAATTGATTGCCCCTGAAACACCAGGACGGACGAACGGCGTCGGGACTTGAAGACATCCCATGTCGGGATGTCGGCGTTCGAGGCTGCTTTCTCTGCGGAGTTCTCCGCCACCACTTCGGCGACGACATCTGCCTGGGGAACCTCAGTGGGGACGCCGGTCTCCCTCCCCTCCCCTCTGTCGCTGATCGTCAACTTGGCAATCGTCGGACCGAGCCGCTTGATTTCGCGATGCACCTGATCGTCGTAGCTGACCATGGCCCCAACAGATGGATCGTTACGTCCGTAATAGGATTGCAGCATGATCTGCTCTGCCCGGGCTGGGTTTGCGCCCGCCTTGACCGCTAGGCGGTAGTAGCCATCGAGCAATGTCGCTGTGGCCTTGAGATTGAGGCACGGATCGAAGGCGTCGGATATCGAGAGGTTCAGTCTCTGCAGTTCATCCAGTCCGATCCCGCCCAGACCGAGCTGGATATCCGTACGCTTTGCCGCCAGCGATGTGGCGACTTCGATAGCCTCGGCCTTGGTGCCGGGTTGACGCTTGAGCGGGGCGCCGCTGTTGATCCGGATGTTGAACGGCGCGAACCGGCTCTCAAGGCTGACGACGCCGGCAAGGGTTTCCGATTCAACGACGGGTGCACAGGTTTGCGCAAGATCCACGAAAGCGACGGGCATGTTCAGAACCACACCCTCTGCTTGCCAACCCCGTCGATCGTCACATCGACGTAACGTGGTTTTTCACGCACTAAGGGGCGGGCCACGGTATAGGCCATGCACTGATAGCGACCGTTTTCCCTCTGCCAGCGTGGCGATATCGCTGAGCCATCGTTTGAACCACCGCCGTCCCGATCCCGCTGGCAAAGGCTGCTGCTTACGGTCTGTAGCGACGTCGAGATGCACGTCGCCTCACTTCCCTGAGGGCCATAGCCGGCAGACAGACGGTAGCCGGCATTGCAGTAGTATGGCTCGTAACGTGGACGGGAGGTTTGAAATCCGGCCCCGGTGCAAGTTGGAAACGAATGCCCTTTTGAAAGCCAGCTCCAGAGCTTCTCGATCGGTGGCCTGCATTCGCCATATTGCGTCGGGCCGCCCGGATTGGATAAGCACAGAATAACCTGGCAACCCCATTCGTCAGCACGAGCGCTCCGCTCGGAAATAGTATAGAATGAGGCGAACCCTAACGCTGCTACGATTGTCTGAAAGAAAAGGCCTCGCATGCCCCCTACCCTCCGGATCGTTCAATGTCGGCTGAGACTGAAAAGCGACTCGCTTCAATCCCGTTACTATGCAAATAATATATAGTTAAATCGATGGCAAGCAATTTGAGTGACCGATGGCAAAGCCAAGCTTTATCTGTCTTCGCAGTGCGTGAAATTCTGGAAAAGCCGATCGAGGGTGAATCGGCGCAGTCCCGTATCAAACAGATCGGGATGATGAACATCCTGTACATGATGCACCAGGCTCACGAAAAGCTAACGCTTTCAAATATCATAGAAATCACCGGAATGACCCGTGGTGGCGTGATTGAAACAATGGACCTTCTGGTTGAGCGGGGCATCCTGCTTGAGACGCTGGGTAAGAACTCGATGGGCCGCGGGACGGCGCGACAGTTCCAATTCGCCCCAAGAGTGTTCGAGAGCTTGCGCATGGTTACCGAAGATGGAACACGTTGATTTAAGCCACCAGATGATGTGCGCTATTCGTGGGGCCCAAGGGTATGCAGCGCAACCGATTCCGGAGCCACGTTGTGTTGACGCTTCACGCTTGGGCACCAAACTTCAGTCCTATGTCGTCGGACGCCGTGTGCGGAGACGGGCGGTGCTCGAGCGCGATGCCCGCATAGCCGGCTGTCGTTTTGCAGCTAATCATGAGATTCATTCTGAGATAGTTTTTTGTCGCGGCTACTTTTCCCTCCCCTCCCTTCCTTTCCAGCTCCAACGGCGGTGCATGCGAATCCGCCCTTGATCCGCGCCGATCCCTCCCCACATTGCGGCCGTCACTTGTGAACAGGTCAATCGAGCATGCATCAGTTTCTGGAAACGACCTTTGGGCCGGAGGAGCTGGAAATCCTGGACACTGTGCTTGAGGAGTGGAGGGCAAAGCGCGCTTTGCCTAAGGACAATCCGGACGTCGAGCTTGCGGCAGCTGTGATGCTGAACCTGTTTCGCGAGGGAAACAGAACAATCGAAACGCTGAAGGCAGCTGCGGCCGAGCACAGGGCGTTGTCTGAGCTGTGACGGCGATCAGGCTGGTCACCTAAGCACATCCCACGGCTCCGGAAACCCATACGAGGCACTCTGGCCCAGTTGCAGGTCGAAGCGCATCGATGACGCGGGAAGTCACAAAAACCCTCGGGTCACGGTGAATGTCGGCAGCCGAACGCTATTGGAACGTCGGCAGTGTGACGCTCTGTCGAGCGAACGAGGATTCGCCCATTTATTGAGTGATACGTTCAGCGTTCGAACCGCTGCAGCATCCTCCTCAGTTGCGCATTTTGCAGCTGAAGCTTGCGCGCGAGTTGGTGCCGGAGCAGCTTGATTTCTTCGTCAAGGCTGATCGTGTCGTCAGAAACGGAGGGAGCGGCTGCAGAGGGTGGCAAAACAGCTTCAACCGGCTCAGCTGACTTGGTCAGTTTCCTGCGCTTTCGCGTAATACCTTCGCCAGTCTGGGAGGGTTTTGGTGCTTCGCGTGCGACCGTACCGGGCTCATCGGACAAGGCCGGATCAGGCGCTCCGCGGGCCTGGCGTCCTCGCTATCGGCCGTGCCATGGATACTGTGTGCCGTTTCGTCGGAATGATCCGGGTCCGCTGACACCGCCTCCGATTGTTCGTCGGCGACCGGCTTTGCGTCGACCGGAGGCGCCTCGGTGTTCAATCCGTTATCGGCAGCCGTTTCAGTCAGGTTGGCGATGGCCAACAGGTCCGGCTTCACATCATCGGTCGAGCCATGTTCCTGGCGCTGCCGACGTCGCGGTGACACCAGCCGAGCAAGAAGTTTCCATGGAGACGCCATTTATTCGACCTCGTATTCTACCCCGCATGCAGGCAGCGGGCCAAAGCGTTGGCGGCGGGACTAGCCGCCGCCAATATGTTCGTCTCGATAAGTATGAGAATGCGGACAGCGCTTGACCGGCTGCTACCGATCAAGCGAGGTTGAGCCGCTTTCGCAGATCGGCGTTTTCAGCACGCAGCTTTTCGGCGAGCAGCTTGCGCAGTCTTTGGTTTTCCTCTTCCAGCTGCTGAAGATCCGCAAACTCGTCAACTGCCGCCACCGACGGTGCGGTCGCTGCCTGCACGGCTTTCGGAGCGCGTTTGACAGGCGCACGTTTGGCGCTTGTCGCAGCCTCGTCGGACTTGCGTCCCCTCTTCGGCTTGACCGCTGCGGCATTCGAAGCCGCCGCCGGTTGAGCAGAAACTGCGGCTGAGACCGTTTCAGCGGCCGCCTTTTGACGCGAGGTTTGCGCTCCTTCTTGGGGACATCGGGCGTCGCCACGGCCGGCGTGTCAGCAACAGTCATCGTATTGTTTTCGTCGGCCATTCTGATCTCCTGTAAAGCCGACACATTTGTCTCTTGCGCCATCGGCAGTGTCAATAACGCCGAGGATTGTTCTTCACCGGTCAAAGCCTTTTCGCTGCTGCCTGCCTGAGACATTGGCGTCAAGAATGGGCTTGCCTCATCCTGCAGATCCTCCGCGACGGACTTGAGGTCCATGTCTCCCCAGATAGAGCTCGGATTGGAATTGAGTTTTCGTCGGCCCGATCTGTACTCGACGGTAAAGCTGCGTTGAACTTTTTTCACTTTGAGAGGCCTTGGGTGTCTTCGGCGATGTTTCGGCATCGCATTAAGTCCCGCAGATACCGAATATCGCGCAAGTGGTCCACATCCCATTGCGCTATCAGGCACGAGAATTTGAGCCGATCTATCTCAATGCGTGCTTGCCGAATGACGAAGCGGTTGTTTGCGACCGCTCCGCATAGAATGAGGAAGAACCTGCAAAAATGCGAAACGACACGCGCACCTCTTGTAGTGGGCTCCGCCTAAGACAGCGGAACGTTATCTTCCGGTAGCCCGCCAACATCTTGTACGGAAGGACGAAGTCGGCGGGACTGCATTGGCGCCGAGGCCGGTCTTCGTTGCGTGAACCGCTGCTGATTCCGATTGCTCCTAATCCCTGGCGACAGCAGTTGCTTCATTTCACTATAGGGCTGCCTTGGATCTCAGCAGGGCCGAGACCATTGGTTTGATCGTAAATTGGCGCTGAGTGGCTCGTCTGGTGAGATCCCGCAGGTAGGCACCTGCAGAATTAATCTGCCCTCCCTTTTCAAAGATACAAGCTATAGCAGCGCCAGCATTTTCTGGTCCCATGACAAGGCATGCTTGATGGAAGGCCGATGGGCTTATTTGAAGCATTGATCGCAGGACGGCTGTCGCTGCCAGGAGGTCTCGCCACGATCTGATCGATCCACCAGGTCCATAAGGGTGAATTTCACTGCAGGCGCGTAGCACAGTGTCCAGAGCGACAGCGGGCTTTAAAGATTGGATCGGTTCTACCAGAGCCTGTTTGACAGCTCCGTGCTTTTCCTTAGCAGACCGGGTGGCGGCCGGTCGGTTGGAAGTTTCGACTGGCGGTGTGTTTTGCTCTGCTTCAGATTCATAAAAGGATTGTGTTTGTGAATCCTGTATGTGGCGCTTATTTTGGGACTCTCTGGCGCACATATTTTGCATTTTATCGTGTTCGTGCAATAGCTTGACGATTGTCGTGCGAAGTTCGATCAAGCGGCTGAGTAGAAACTGGAGTTCGTCGAGTGACGGCTGACGGGGCAAAGACGCAAGAAAAGCGCGGAATCGGTCGTGAAGTTGGCTCCATTCGCCTTCTACACATCCGTCTATTGCCAGCTGGATTAGTTTGGTTATGTCGCGGCGGCAGAGGCTGATCCGTTCCCGTGTTGCATGGAAAAGCTCCCGGTCGGCGGTAATTTTGGCGGCGATGTCTTCGATCTCCTTTGCGCGGGACAACAGCGGGGCCAAATTGAAGCCGAAAGCTTCATTGATCTCCCCTGCCCTGCTGCGCCGGGCAAAGCGCTTGCCATTGGCGCTATCCTTGCGAAGGATAAGGCCGGCGTCGACTAGAGCGGCCAGATGGCGTCTTAACGTAGCAGCAGTCATGCCCCTTGCCCGTATTGAAAGCTGGGCGTTTGAGGGAAAGACGATCAGATCGTTCTTCGAAGTGAGCTCATCGGAAGGGTAGAACGATAATAATGCATCGAGAACCGACAGAGACCGATCGGACACATTAAGCGACTCTCTAGCTTCACAGACGGCTCTGAAGAGCTTCCATTTGTTTCGGGCGGTCTCAGGCTTTGCTTCGCTGATTTGTCGTTGCCGTGACAACGAGGCAAACGTCATCGACCGCCGCCCAAAGGGCGTCGTCACATGTCCACTATCCATTTCTTCACCTTTCAAAAGGCAAAAGAAATCCGCTCACCAAATTCGGTGCCAAGACTCTTGACGAGGATTCGTGAAAATGCGATTCTCTGATTGCGACATACAGAGGAAGGCTTCCACGACGGCAACGTTACGGGGGCCTTTTTCTTTTGCGGTTAATCTCCTGGTTTAGTCTGTGTTTCTCGCTGGAATGCCTGATAAAGCGACTCCAACTGTTCGGACAGAAATGCTCCGAATTTGGACGCATCTTTCGATGTCAGCGCGAGCGTAAATGTTTTTCCGGACGATTTGGTTGTCACAGCAACGGATTTGGCCGCGACGTCAAACTGTCGAACTGACGGAGATGCGGTCTGTTTTTTCTTCAGCGTCTTTGCGGCTTTTAGTTCGGCCAAAAGAACATTGAAACGCTCCCCTTCTGCCGTTTGCCGAAAATCACTCGCACCCACGAATTCGCACGCTTTCTGAGCATTGGCTGGTATCAGAACGAGCTTTTTCAATTCCTCCCAGCGATCGCGTCCGACGCCTTTTGCGGCGCCGACAGCGTCAAGGACAGCCTCTGGAACGGCGTCGGCAACCGCGAGCATTCTCGAAAGAAGCGTGTCGTCGATTGTCAGGGCGATCTTCACGACATCCTTGCTCATGCCGTTAGCAAGAAGCTTCTTGGCAAAGAGCGCTTTCTCTATGAAGGTCAGGTCGGATCGCGCGGTGTTTTCTTGACCCTGAGCGATTACGTGGGCGAGGTCTTCGAGAGGCTTGATTACTGCCCGCACTTGAATCTGAAGGTCTCGCGCGGCTCGTGCACGGCGATGCCCGAAGACGATCATGTACCGTCCTTCTGCATCGGGGTGGGGGCGAACGAGGATCGGTGTCGACTGACCCGACTGTCGGATTGCTTCGCGAAGCTGAACATAGTCTTCTTGGTCGTCGCCGATGCGGTCGGCAACAAATGAGCCTTCGAGCAGCTCAGGATCGAGTGAGACCACCGTCTCACCTTCGAGCATTCGGATTGACGTCTCAGCCAGTTCGTCGAGGGACTGCATCATCGAACGCGAAGCACCCCGGCGGGTATACTCTGCGCGAGAGTCCGCAGTTTTTTGATGTTCTTCCGCGGACGGCTGTACGAATTTTGCCAAAGAATGGTTTCTGGCCATCATTTCCCTCCCCGGGCTGTTTCAAGTCCGTGATTTACCGCAAGTTTTCGTGAATCTGCACGGCTGTCAAAAACTGCAGTCATTTGCGACCCCAAGCTTTATGGATGAGGCCGGTGATTTCACCGTTGACGGCGTTCAGGCAGTCAAGCGCCCGATCGTATGTCGTCCGGGTGAATTGATTCTTCTCCACTTCATAAAGGGTCTGCTTCGTGATCCCGGCATCGCTGATTGCGGTGGATTTCAGCATGTGGTTCTGCAGCATGCGCTTCGAGAACATCGCTTGCATGAACCCAACCATTTGCGCCTGGGGGCCGTCAGTCGGTTCATAGCGCGTCACGAGGTAGCGGAACCAGTTCAATTTGACGCGGGCGCGGCACTTGATGGATTCGAGAATGCCGCCGAGCATAAGTAGAAACTGGCTCATCGACATGATGTCAAGCATCTGCGGGTGGACAGTGATCAGAACTGATGTCGACGCGGTCAGGGCAGTCAGCGTGAGGTAACCGAGCTGCGGCGGGCAATCGATGACAACCACATCATAGCGATCTTCGACTTCCTTAAGGGCGTTGGAGATTCGTGTGAAGAAAAGTCGTCCCTCCGGAGAGGACTTGTTCGAAGCCGCAAGCGGTGTCTGGTACTCGTATTCCTGCAATTCGAGATTGGCCGGGACGATATCCAGTCCGGGGAAATTCGTTGGCTGGATAATCTCGGTGATCGACTTGCGCTGATCGTCATAGCGCAGCGTCTCAAACAGGGATGGATTCTTATCGAGCTCGGGCTGGATACCGTGAAGCGCTGTAAGCGACGCCTGGGGGTCCAGGTCGATAGCGAGGACACGATGGCCCGTGAGTGCCAGATACTGAGCCAGATGGGCGGTAGTTGTCGTCTTGCCGGAGCCGCCTTTGAAATTGACGACCGAAACGATTTGCAGCGGCTCCCCTGCTCTTCTATGAGGAACGTAGCGCTTGAAGTCGCTACGGCCGTTCTTGTCAAGGAAATGGCGAAGTTCGAGCATTTGTTCTGCGGTGTAAGTCCTGCGTCCCGACGAGGTCGTCGCTGGAACCGGACCTTTTCCTTCGAGGTGAAGCTTCTTGATGTGATTTTGCGTGACGCCCAGATAGTCCGCAACTTCGGCAAGCGAAAAGGAGCGTAGACCTTTTTCCGCATCGGGTGGATATTGCTCCAACCGAAGCATGTTCAGATTGTCAGAGATCAATTCTCCCTGCTGGAGAATCTCCTGATCAAAATCAGACGCCTCGATGTTGATTGTCATGTTCATCCAGCCGAATCCAGAATAACGCTTTTAGCCAAAA
Source organism: Shinella sp. UYSO24 (assembly GCA_902167985.1). Classification (GTDB taxonomy): domain Bacteria; phylum Pseudomonadota; class Alphaproteobacteria; order Rhizobiales; family Rhizobiaceae; genus Neorhizobium. The sequence goes on along the minus strand of CABHNZ010000028.1, from coordinate 33,150 downwards.
CGTGGTCCAATAAGCGTTATTAATACCTGCGATTCTACCTGTTCGGCAAACTCTTTTTAGTTAACAAGATATTAACAACGAGACGCGGGTCAGGAGCTCCGATCTCTTGCGCCATAACCATTTGATTTATTTGAAGAAATGGGCGTTCTGCACGGCTGTCAAACACCATGATGGAAATCCACGTCTGCATAAAATTCTTGCGACAGAACACCAGCGGTTTCGCCGAAGCTTGGATTGACAGAGTAAACCGTCTGCGCAAGATTAGTGATCGGTAGATACAACCTGCTGCTTGCGCCCTTTGGGGTATGGTGAATGTATCGAGCCACTTATGGCTCCCTTTGCCCGGACGAACGGGTCAGCAACGCAAGCCCCTGACGCTTGCCGTTCGTTTTGCGAAGGATCATCTCATGCGTGATTTCCGCGTTGCCAAAGCTATGGCGAAAACGCTCCGTGAAGCGCTCACCGCCAAATCCCTCGCCCCCACCAGCGAAAGCCAGGAGCTTGTTGCTCGAATTCTTGGCTTTCGAGACTGGAACGTGTTGGCCGCGAGGATCCAATCAACTGAAATACCTGCAAGCTCGGTGCAGGCTGACACGCCTGTCTCAGCCGAGGCGAAAATTCCCCTCGTTCCCATGCGGGACATGGTCCTGTTCCCGCATATGGTGTCCGGATTTTCGTGGCGCGCGAAAAAACCAGAAGGGCCGTGGAACATGCTCTCGCCGGCGACAGGCGCGTTGTCGTGGTCGCCCAGAAGAGTGGCACAGACGATCGTCCCGGCACCGCTGATGTCCTTCATTCGGTTGGCGTCATCGCAAACGTGGTCGATCGCCAAACACAGGTGGACGGAGCCCTCAAGGTTACCGTCTGTGGGCTTCAGCGAGCAGGCATCGTCCGCGTCACCGACGGCGAGTTCCTGGCGACGGAAGTCAAGGTCATTGAAGAGCAGGGCAGACAATCGAAGGAGGCAGGCGCTCTGTCGAGTGCCGTCCTCAATGCGTACGAAACCTACGCCGACGTCGATTTTTCGGCGCTTGCACCAGGATCCAAAGCGCGTTTCAGCATGCCTTCGGTCGGCGATCCGAGCCAGTTGGCCGATACAGTTGCCGCGTTACTATCGGCCGGTATCGAGCAGAAGCAGCGACTCTTGGAGACCAGTGACGTGGTGGCTCGACTCAAGAGCCTGATCGAAATCATGAGCGCTGGCCGTCCCAAAGCCGTCGCATAAATCTTTCCAAAGCGGGAGATTTTTGCGCGCAGCTTCAGTAGCATGCGGTCCAGTGACAAATACATTGGGCCGCATTCATGCACGATGAAATCATCGCCTGGCGTCGTGATCTGCACGCCAACCCGGAGCTGGGCTACGAGCTTCCTCGTACCGCCTCCTTCGTAGCCGACAAGCTGCGGGTTTTTGGCTGCGATGAGGTTGCCGAAGGGATCGGCCGGAGCGGCGTTGTTGGCGTTATCCGGGGTCGGAATGACGTTTCCGGTAAGGTGATCGGGCTGCGTGCCGATATGGATGCACTGCCCATTCAGGAAACGACCGGATTGCCTTATGCCTCCGCCACCGAGGGCCGGATGCATGCATGCGGACACGACGGGCACACGGCAATGCTGCTGGGTGCTGCAAAGGTCTTGTCGGAAACACGCAACTTCGATGGCACCGCCGTTGTAATTTTCCAGCCGGCGGAGGAGGGGCAGGGCGGTGCTAAAGCAATGTGCGACGACGGCCTGATGACGCGCTGGGGTATCGAGCGAGTGTTTGCCCTTCATAATGAACCGGGCTTGGACGTCGGGCGTTCGCCACCCGCACTGGCCCGTTCGGGGCTGCCGTGGCAAGCTTCAAGATAATCGTCGATGGGAAGAGCGCTCATGCTGCCAGCCCTCAAGCCGGCGTTGATGCCCTCCTTCCTGCCGCTAACATCCTTATCGCCCTGCAGACCATCATCGCGCGGAACGTTCATCCGCTTAAGAGCGGAGTGATCTCCTTCGGATCGTTTCAAGGCGGAAAACCGGGTGGTGCCTTCGTTGGATCGAGTGAGCTGCGCGGCTTGGCACGCTGGTTTGAGCCGGAGGTGCGAGACACCATGGCTCGCCGGATTGTCGATATCTCGGAGGGGATCGCGTCGTCTTATGGAGCAACAGCAACTGTCACCTTCAGGAACCTTTACCCTGTGGTTGTCAATTCTCCAGCGGAAACGGCGCTGGCTGTCGAGGTTGCGCGTTCGGTAATGGGAGAGGATGCTGTCGATCCCGACCACTCGCAGCTTATGGGTTCGGAAGACTTCGCGTTCATGCTTGATCAACGCCCCGGCAACATCGCGCTTCTTGGCAACGGAAGCACAGCCGGGCTGCATGACCCAAACTACGATTTCAACGACGCAGCGATTCACTATGGCATTAACTATTGGGCGCGTTTGGTCGAAACGGCATTGCCGTTGGAGAGCTCCTGACATTCGAGGCGGTGCGAGAGCCAAGGCTGTCATGCCGACAGATCAATTCACAGTCTCAAGGTCATTTCGTGCGTCCGATTGTTTTTGCATTCATTTCCGTTGTTATGATCACCTTCGGGCGTGTCGCGATCGCACAGCCTTGGAAAAGCGTTGACCCTTCGTCTGTAGGCTGGTCCGTCGAACAGCTGAAGGCGGCGCAGGGCTATGCCGCGAGCTTGAAGCCGACAGCGATTATGGTCGTGCAGAACGGCGAGGTGATCGCCAGTTGGGGTGACGTGTCACGCAAAGTGAATGTCGCCTCCGTGCGCAAAAGCCTGCTCAGCGCACTTTACGGCATTGCGGTTTCAAAAGGTCGCATCGATCTCGGCAGCACTCTTGCCGACCTCGGCATTGACGACGAACCTCCGGTGCTGACCGCAGCGGAAAAGCAGGCCACGGTGCGCGATCTGCTCATGGCGCGATCGGGCATTTATCATGCCGCAGCTTACGAAACTGCCGATATCCGTGAGAAGCGACCGGAGCGCGGGAGTCATTCGCCTGGCGCGTTCTGGTTCTACAACAATTGGGATTTCAACACGCTGGGCACGATTTATCGGCAGCAGACGGGCGAAGACATTTTCCGGAGCTTTGCGCAACGCATCGCGGAGCCAATCGGCATGCAGGACTTCTCAGTTCGGGACGGTCGATATATGACCGAACGCCAGTCGGAGCATCCCGCCTATCCGTTTCGCCTCAGTGCCAGGGACGCAGCGCGCTTTGGTCAGCTCTATCTCGATGGGGGGCGCTGGAGCGGCCGGCAAGTCATTCCAGAAGTATGGGTGAGAGCATCCACCACAGCATATTCCGTGACCGATCGCGGCAGCATGGGATACGGGTATCTCTGGTGGACGTTGAACCCCGATGTATTCGGTCCCGGTGCGGCGCTCGCCTCCGGTTATGGCGGCCAGGCGATTGCCATCGTGCCGTCAAAGCATCTGGTTGTAGTGCAAACAGTGGACCTGGCTGGCAACGCTAAGGGCGTCAGGACGAGCCATTTCGTCAAGCTGTTGCAGCGGCTCGCTAGAGCCGCGCCGTAACGAACTTTGATGCAAGGGGCCAAGGCAAAGGATCTGTTTGGAGATGAGCCTCGCTACGTCGGCATTTGTGCCTTTGAATGGCTCTTGCTGGCTCCCATGCGAGTACCCTCTCCGGAAGAGAAAAGCGTTCAGGTGGCGATTTTGAACCTCCCTTGGGGCGAGCACAGTTTGCCCAACGAGGATGGATCAAAGCATAGCAGTCTCCGCACCACAGCGCGCCGCGAGATTTAGGCTTGCGCGAAACGGCCAATCAGCCATCGACTGGCTGGGCCTGGCAGCGATCCGGTCGGGTAAACCGCCTGGAAGGGCATGATGCCAGCGGCGGGACCTTCAAGTTCGATCTGAACCAGGCGACCGGAGGCGATGTCTTCCGCAACGAGCCACATCGGCATATGGCCCCAACCCAATCCTGCCCGAAGAAAAGCATGCTTTGCGCCGAGGTCGGCAAGCCGCCATATGTTCTTACCCTGGACGCCATAATCGACACCCTTCGTGAGAGACGAACGGTCGCTGAGCACCAGTTGGGTCTCCTCCTGCACGTCGTGGAGTTTCACCGGGCCCTTTTCCGCTGCAAGGGGAGAAGAAGGAGCGACGACCGTGACAATCTTTTCGCTGAAGAGGCTCTCGGCCGTGATGCCCGGTGGATTGAACGGAAGCGTGCCGGTGATCCCAACGCTACAGCCGCCATCGAGCACCATCTGTGCAACGGCACCAAGGGCTTCGACATGCAGCCTCAGAGGCGTTTGCGGAAACTCGAACTTGAATGCTGAGAGTGCGTCCGACAGGCACCTTTGCGGAAACATGACATCGACGACGATCGATAGCTCAGGCTCGAGGCCGGCCGAAAAGCTCTTCGCTTTCGCCTTCAGGCTGTCTGCGTCGCTCACCACGCGGCGAGCGTCCACCAGCAGACTGGTCCCATGCGCGGTCAGTTCCGGATAGCGGCCGATCCGCTCAAACAGCCGGACACCCAGGTGTGCCTCGAGATTGGCGATTGTCTGGCTGACGACGGACTGTGCCCGTCCCAAGCTTCGACCCGCGGCGGAGAAGCTTCCACTGTCAGCAGCGGCAACGAAGGTGCGCAGGTGATCGAGTGACACTCCGTCGAGCATGTATCTGTCTTTCAGATGGTTGGTATCGAATAATATAAGCTACAGCGTTCGATCAGCAATCATTATCTCCCCTGAACAAGAAGATCATGGAATGAGCCAAAGAGTTTTTGTGATTGGTGCAACGGGCTTTGTCGGCGGGGCCATTGCGCGGCAGTTCGTGTCGCAGGGCGATGATGTGACAGGGCTGGCACGAAGCGCCGACGCAGCTCAACGCCTGACCACCCAAGGAATAACGGCATGTCACGCGGATCTCGATCAGCGGCTCCTGGCGACGACACGGTTTGCCCGGCAAGCGAATATCATCGTGTTCGCCGCACAAGTTCCTCCGCCGGTCGAGCTTGAAGCGATGAAGGCCCTTCTGGCCACACTCGAAGGGAGTGGCAAGACGCTGCTGTTCCTCTCAGGTTCAGGCGTTCTTTGCCAGCGGACAGAAGCGCCTGGAGCGCGGAAAGCTTCGCCGAAGACGATCCGTTCGAGCCCGAGCCTCTGGCCATCACCCGCGTCGAAGTAGAGAGAATAGTCCGCGGCGCCTCATCGAAAGGCGTTCGCGGGATCGTCATTCGGCCGCCGCTGATCTGGGGGCCGGACGATCATGGCCATGTCCCGATGGTCTATCGGTCGGTCTCGGCCGTGGGTGCTGCCTGCTACGTCGCAATGGGCTTGCCACCTATTCGAACGTGCATGTCGCCGACATTGGCCGGTTGTTCGAGCTCGCGGCCGTAAAGGGGAGGGGGGCGCCCTCTATCACGCCGCCGCAGGGGAAATTCCCAATCGCTGGATCGCCGAGGCCGTTGCCCGCGATCTCGGCTGCGAGACGCGCAGCGTCACTGTGTCCGAGGCCACAGAAATATGGGGCGAATTCGGCGCGTTGATCATGAGTGTATCGAGCCGGGTGCGGGATGTGCAAACGCGCAAGGCGCTCGGCTGGTCGCCCCAGCACCTCGACATGTTGTCTGAAATCGGGGAGCCCCGACTGCGCGCGCTTGCCAAACCTCAACGAACCAAGGAGTAAACGAGATGAACACCCACGACGGAAAAATCGCCATCGTCACCGGCGGCAAACAGGGCATCGGCTATGGGGTGGCGAAGCTGCTCGCGAAACGGGGAGCCACAGTCGTCCTCGTCAACCGGCAAAAGGCTTCGGATGCGGCCGCTGCGCTCGGCAATGGCGCTATCGCCATCGCAGCCGATGTGGCCAGCGAAGCCGATTGGAAGACTATTGCCTCCGAAGTCGAAAGCGCCTTTGGTCGTGCTGACATCCTGGTTCATGCCGCCGGGATCTATCCGATGGCGACCCTGGCTGAAATGACATCTGAAGAGTGGAGACGCGTCATGTCGGTCAATCTCGATGCCCATCTTTTGGGGGCACGTGCGATCGTTCCGCTGATGCGCAAGGCCGGTGGCGGCGCCATCGTCGCAATCGGCTCGGATGCCGTCGGCATGGTGACGCCGCCCGGCATGGGCTTTTCGCATTACATGGCGTCGAAAATGGGCGTGATCGGCCTGGTCCGTGCGCTCGCCAATGAACTCGCCGCCGACAATATTATCGTCAATGCCGTTCACCCCGGCATCACCGATACGGAAGGCGCAAGCGGCATGCCGAACGAGCAGAAAGCCCAGGTCTACATGCAGCAAGCGATCAAGCGGCTTGGAACGCCGGCCGACATCGCCGGACCGGTCGCCTTCCTGACCAGCGACGACGCTCGGTTTGTCACCGGTCAGACGCTTGTCGTCGATGGCGGCTGGATGCGACTATAAGGAACGCAAGTCTCGCTCTGTCGCAAGAGAGGCATTGTAGCGTTGAGGGTCTGGCCCTGCTGATCCTCAACGTGTTTATCGACCCTTAGCAATAGCACTGCCGACGGATGCTCATTCCGTGATGCGAACCCTTCGGAACGTTTCGGGATAGTCAAGCACGAGACCAGCCTCATCGATTTCAAGCTCGGCCGTGAAGGCGCGGAACAGACCTTCGTAACGATAACGCTGGCCCGGGACCAGACAGGTATAGCGCTGCTCGGCTGGTCGCGGCAGGAATACCTCATCAATCTGATCAGGCAGCGGGACATAGGCCGCCTTAATATTCCTGCTCTCCTGCGCTTTCAGCTTCAGGCGCTTGATCGGCAGTGAATTTGTCGCAGGCGTGATCCCAATATCGACGTCCACACAGCCCGCCAACGCTGGCAACAACCTGTTACCGATCAGATCCCGCCAATTTCCATCGCCATCGGATTCGACGTGCAGGCATGGGCCGCCGACATAACCGACGCGGACCTCGCGCGTTCTGAAGTCTGGGTCGGTTCGAACAAAGTAGTATCCGCCATAGGCTCCGTGGCGGGTCCCGGCAACGACACCTTCAAGCACCATGCCACCAACGACTTCGCGGCTGACGCAATGCTCGAGTCCGTGGCCTTCCCAATCCCGCCAACGCACAGCAGTCAACATCGGATACCTCCCTGGAACGAAAACGAACGATATGAGAGAGATGGATGGCGGTAAAGATCAGGAATCACCTCTTTAAACTGCCTTCGCGCTCTCGCGACGCCGGTTGCGGGCGTGAACTTCGGATCAGCGTTCGATGCTATCGTAATCAGGGCACTCGTTTAAGCCATGCACTCGCCTATGTGGCGTTCAAGAGATCGTGGATCTGCTCGCGGATCCATTGCTGACCTTGATGCCCGTGGGTGCGCTCATGCCATATGAGCTTCACCTGGAACCGTTCCGTAAGCCACGGGACGTCTATCCATGCGACCTCAGACAACCGGCTCCGCATCAGACGTCGTGGTACCAGTGCGACAAGGTCGTTACCGGCTATGATGGCCGGAATAACCAGGAAAGAGGCAGCAGACGCAACAATGTTGCGGGAGTAACCGAGTGCCTCCAGGGTGAGGTCTACCGGCGTCGAGAAACCACCGCCTGAAGGCGAGACGATCACCTGTTCCAGTCCGGCGAATCCCGATGGGGTCACTCCTTCCGTGATACGGGGGTGGCCGGGACGGCCGATCAGAATATAGCTTTCCTCGAACAGGTGCCGGGTACGAAGGTGAGCCTGCCCGGCATCCGGTGTGGCGATGGCGAGATCGATATCACCATCCGCCAGTTGCTGTGCTAATCTCACTGGTGCAAGCCGATGCACCGCAAGCCGGATATTGGGAGCCTTGTCGCGCAGCGCCACGATAAGCGGTGCTACCACCACAGCCTCGACGTAGTCGGTGCAGGCGATCGAGACGGTCAGCTCGGCGGTTGCGGGAGAAAAGCTGTCGTGACCCTGGAGCGTGCCGCGGAGCTGATCCAGCGAGGCTCGAAGCGGCCCGATCAACTCGAGCGCCTTGGCGGTCGGCACCATGCCACGATGCGCCGGCACGAGCAGGGGATCCTTGAACAGGTCGCGAAGTCGATTCAGTTGGGCGCTGAGCGCCGGCTGGCTCATATGGATCCGAGCCGCGGCCCTCGTCACGTTGCGTTCGACAAGCAGAGCTTCGAGACTGACGAGGAGGTTGAGATCGATGCGCTTCATATCCATGGCATGGATAGTAGCGCATAAATCAATGGATTTCACATATGGCTTATCGACTGCGATTTATCTGCAGGGAAGCGGCCATTCCGGGCTGCTCCGCAAATTTGGAGATCCGCATGTCAACTGACGCAAAGCCTACCATTGTCGTTGCAGGCAGCCTGAGCAAGCAGGGCCGAAGCGTGACGGAGTCGTTGTTGGGGAGTGGACGGTATCACGTTCGTGCCCTGACAAGTCGTATAGACTCGCCTGCGGCCCTCAAGCTGGCCGAGCAGGGCGCTGAGCTCATCGCCGTGCCGCTTGCGATCAACCACAGGAGCGATTTTGTGAAAGCGTTTCGGGGAGCGCAGGGCGCCTTCCTGATGACCCCAGTCGTCGCCCCTCCGGCTACCTACGAGTTCGATATCGGCAGGGATCTCGCAGATGCCGCCATGGAGGCGGGTGTCGAGCACATCGTCTTCAGCACGCTGGAAAACGTCGATGAGATAACTGGAGGTTCGAAGTTCGCGCCGCATTTCACGGACAAGGCGCGCGTCGGGGCTTATATCCAGGGTCTTCCTGTTCGCAGCTCATTCGTCGAGCTCGCGTTCTTCTACACCAACCTTCTCGAGTATTATACGCCGCGCCAAGAGGGCGATACGCTCGTCTTTCCAATCTATCTGCCGGAGCATTTCCGAGCACCCTTCGTCGATCCGCTGACGGCGACAGGGCCAGCCGTTCTGGAAATCTTCGACCACCCCGAAACCTATGCCGGGCAAACGCTCCCGATCATCGGCGACATCCTGTCGCGGCCGAGATGATCGAGACCTTCAAGCGCGTCACGGGCCGCAAGGCCGTGTATGCATCCGCCTACTCCCCTGATGAGCTGGTTCGTCATTTTCCGGAGTTCGGGGAAAATCCTGAGCTCGTTCGAGAAAACATCGGCATGGCGGAATATGCGGTTGAATATGGATATTTCCGGAACGACCGGGACCTGGCGTGGAGCAGGCGGATCAATCCCTCCAGTCTCACCTGGGAGCAGTTCCTGATCAAGACCGGTTGGGACGGTGGAAAAAGGGCGTTTGGCCTCAACCGGTGACCCTTGGTTGCTCGCGCCGGTGATATACTCGACCATCGAGGGCCGGATTGTTTATCGGCAAAGGGGAATTCGACCAGAGGGGCCCTCTTAGATAATCCCGCAGACCACGTGTCCGATGTTCACTCGCTTCGAACTCACAACCATCCAAACGTCACGCGGTCGTATCCTGCTGAGGGGAGGGGCCCCATTCCTGGCCTTGATGGCCGGCCGTCGAACGAGGGGAGACGGTATGCCCTGCTGAGCTTCAAATGGCTGAGTTACAGCCGAAGTAAGCAATTATTCACCGTTTTAGGAAACTATCCAGCTGTAACGGATTGCCATTGTCGGACTATGCTTTTCCCGACGCGCATCTTCTTCGCGGCATTGGCATTGAAACAGAAATATTCATTTTAGCCGCATGATGCGGTCATGCCTATCCAGCGGTAAGAGCCTCGCTGCGGCCAACCTCCCATGGTCGTTCTTTACTGCAGTCGGACCTCGGCAAATGTGCGATGATCATCACTGGTTCCGAGCGCCTGGCACGGGAGAGCGCGGTTCGTTTGTTGCTACAGGCTTGCCCATGTCCTTTCTTCAACACGTCCGCATACGCGGCAAGATACTCGCCGTCATTCTTCCGCTCACCGCTTTCGGCCTCGGCGCTCCGAGCGTCATGGGGTATCTCTACAAGTCTGCCGACACCGCCTATTCCGATTTTATCGCCAACGATAATGGCGGGGCGCTCGACCTGGCTCGTGCGGACAGAAACCTGAACGCTGTCTCGGCTGCTTCATACCAAATCATGGTGTACGATCCTTCGACTGCGGGATTTGCGACTGCGAAGGAATATTACCTCAACAGCGGCAAGGCGCTGCTCAGCCGGTTGGAAGCTGCCAAGTCAGAGCTCCCCAGCTCCTCTGTCGAAGTCGATCAATTTATCGCCCGCGCAAAGGCTGCGATCGATGCGGCCAATATCGCAGTCGAACTGGGATCGGCAAACAAGGATGAAGACGCGAAGGCCCAACTGGTCAAAGTTGATGCGCTGATCACGCCGCTCTCAAAGGATCTCGGTGCGTTCATCACGAACAAGACGAAGGATATTCTCGACCAGAGTAATGATCTCACCGATCAGACGAACTCCACGATTCTCGTCTCTTTGTCCGCGGTCGCAGCGGTCTTCCTGCTCGGGATTATCGGCGCTCTTGTCATCATCTCCAAGGGCATCACGACGCCAATCGCGAAGTTGCGAGAACGTATGACATCGCTGGCCGCTGGAGAAACCACCGCGCCTATCGACGGGATGGATCGCCGGGACGAGGTTGGCCAGATGGCGGCAGCGTCCAGGTGTTCCGGGATAATGCCATTGAAAGGCTCCGGCTTGAGCAAGAGACCGAAGCTAACCGCTCCCTGTCCGAGAAAGAACGCATCGCGCGCGAAAAGCAGAAGGCGCAAGAGGCTGCGACGTGCAGTTTGCAGTCGACAATCTCGCGGCTGGCCTGTCGAAACTTTCGGATGGGGATGTGTCCTACCGCATCAGCCAGCCGTTCGTCGCCTCACTCGACACCGTGCGCAACGACTTCAACCATTCGGCCGAGAAGCTCGAGGCTGCTCTGACCAGTGTCGCGCAGAACGCGCGCGGTATCGACGCCGGCGCCAATGAGATCAAGTCTGCGGCCGACGATCTGGCCAAGCGCACCGAGCAGCAGGCGGCCGCCGTCGAGGAAACGGCTGCCGCCCTGGAGCAGATCACGACGACGGTGAAAACATCGACGAAGCGCGCCCAGGATGCCGGCCAGTTGGTATCCCGTGCCAAAGCGGGCGCCGAACACTCTGGTGAGGTGGTGCGGCGCGCGGTTGCAGCCATGGAGCAGATTGAGAAGTCGTCTGGCGAGATCTCCAATATCATTGGTGTGATCGACGAGATCGCCTTCCAGACGAACCTCCTGGCGCTGAACGCCGGCGTCGAGGCGGCCGTGCCGGGGAAGCGGGCAAGGGCTTTGCTGTCGTCGCCCAGGAGGTGCGTGAACTCGCCCAGCGCTCCGCCAGTGCCGCCAAGGACATCAAGGGTCTGATCACCACGTCGAATGACCAGGTTCGTGAGGGCGTTCAGCTGGTCGGCGACACTGGCAAGGCACTGACGACGATCGTCGCCGAAGTCCAGGAGATCAACCGGCATGTGGCGGCGATCGTTGAATCGGCGCAGGAGCAGGCCTCAGGTCTTCAGCAGATCAACACGGCGGTCAATCAGATGGATCAGGACACGCAGAAAAACGCTGCGATGGTCGAGGAGAGCACGGCCGCCAGCCATAGCCTTGCGAAGGAAGTCGCTTCGCTCAACCAGCTTCTGTCCCAGTTCCGCCTGTCGCAAGGCCAGCAGTATAGCGGCTCTGTCCCGGTTCGCGAGGTGCATGGTCGTGACACGCCAATCCGTTCGCCAGCGCGCGCGCTTGGTCGCAAGATTGCATCAGCGTTCTCCGGCAATGCAGCGATTGATACCGGCAAAGATGAATGGCAGGAATTCTGATGAACGCCAGCTTCTCACGCGGCAGCAGATCGCAGCCAAACCTGCAGTGACGAAGGTGAAGTTTGCGGAGGAAGAGGCCGCATTCGAAGCAAAGACCATGACGGAGCCGCCCCACCAGGGCGGCTTTGTCGTCTCGTGTCGCCCCCCCCAAAACGGGGGCTCCTTGATGTTGGTGTGTAACGCGGCGATTAGCGGTCGGCAGCAGCGGATAGGGTCATGAATTTGCAGGCATGCCAGCGCTGGAGTGCCTTCTTGCGAACCTGCCCGGGGCGCAGCCGAGCCTTTTGCTGAAAGCAGTGCTGAAGGCGCTGGCGGATTCGTAGCCGATTTCATCCGCGATCCTGTCGAGCGATTTTGCGCCGCTCAGCAGTGCCTGCTTGGCAAGTGCAATGCGCCAGCGCGCCAGATATTCAATTGGCGCGCAACCCATAACCTCGTTGAACCGCGCGGCGAAACCCGATCTTGACATACCCGCTATTCCTGCAAGATCGGCGACCGTCCATCTCGCCCGAACGTCCTGGTGGATGGCACGGAGGACCCGGGCCATGGCGGGATCGCGCAGACCGTTCAGCAGACCTGCCGAGACGGCGGTGTTTCCGATAATGTCCCACCTCAATGCTTCGACCAGCAGCGTCTCCAGCAAGCGCTGGATAATCAGTTCTTTGCCGGGATAGTCGGCAACGCACTCTTCGGACAGCAGTTCGATCACCCGGCCAAATCGCGTCCCGCGCCCAGCCGAAGCGGGAATATGAATTGCATCGGGTAAAAGCGCGAGCAGCAGCGGCGCGTTGACACTCTCGATCGAGAAGCTCCCGCCCAGTGCTGCGAAGTCGGGCTCTCCTTGTTGCTCGCCGTGGCGGACAGCTTCGGCCAGAGGTTCAGCGGGAATGCAGGCGACGCCCGGCTCGCTGCACAGGGAGAACGCCGGCGTCGTCGGTAGAAGGAGAAAGTCGCCTTCGGCAATCCTGAGCGGTTTCCGATCACCTAAGGTGACCCATGCTTCTCCCGTCAGGACGACAGTGAACCCGGGTGCGTCATACGACCCGTAGCGTACGCCCCATTGGCCGCGCCCGGAGATAGGCTTTGCTATTGCGGCTGTGGGCCGCAGAAGAGCGACGATATCACTGAGAGGATCCATTTGGACGATCCGTAACTTATTTTGGATTAGGAATTATAGTCCGTCCTCGTGCTGCAGTCTATATCTGCCTGACCGCAACCAAGGAGATCCAGATGACCAAGACCATCCTCATCACCGGCACATCATCAGCTATGGCAAGGCCACCGCCGAACACTTCCTATCTCGTGATTGGAATGTCATTGCGACCATGCGGCAGCCTGACCCTTCGCTATTTGCCGCGAGCGACCGTCTGCGCCTGCTGCCGCTCGATGTCACGAGCCCCGACAGCATCGCCAGCCTTTTCGAAGCGGCCGGTCCAATTGACGTGCTGGTCAACAATGCCGGGCTTGGTGGAGTCGGTGCATTCGAGGCGATGCCAATGTCCCTTATCCGACAGCTTTTCGAGACCAACACGATCGGCGTTATGTCGATGTGCCAGGCCGTCATCCCGCAGATGCGCGAGCGTCGTTCCGGGACCATCGTCAATGTCACATCGAGCGTCGCTCTGGGAGAGTTTCCGCTCGCCGCAGCCTATACCGCCACCAAACAGGCCATCGAAGGCTTCTCGGCTTCGCTCGCGCATGAGCTTGGCTATTTCGGGGTCCGCATGAAGCTCGTCGAGCCCGGATATGCGCCAACCACCCGGTTCGGGGCGAATGCCGTCGTGCCTTTGTCAGAACTCCTTCCCGGCGAATATGCGGACTTTGCACAACCGATCCTTGAGGCATTCGCAAAACCGACGCTTACTACCAAGGAAAGCGATGTTGCAGAAGCAATCTGGCAGGCCGTTCACGATACCGAGACCCAGCTTCGCTTTCCTGCTGGAGCGGACGCTGTCGCACTCGCTCAGGCGCGGTGAGGAGGTAAGAGAAGCGCACGGACGGCTGGATTAGCAAAACGTCCTGAGAATCCGGTTCGGATCCCGTAAAATTGCGGCGCTCTGTCCCAGACCTTGGACGCGGTTGATCGTGCCGAGCTGGCGGCCAAGGTTGATATCCGTTTCGAGACGGACTTGTCGAGTGCGTTGATTTGCGTTAATCCTTGATTCAATAATTCAAGGATTGTTGAAATATGAACGAGCGTCAAGCCCTCATGTCTTTTGCCGCGCTGTCGCAGGAAACCCGACTGCACATCGTGCGGATGCTCGTGGTCGCCGGTCCCAACGGCATGGCCGCTGGCGCGATCGCCGAAAAAGCGGAAGTCTCGGCCTCGAACGTGTCGTTCCATCTGAAAGAGCTGGAGCGTGCCGGCCTCATCAACCAGCAGCGGGAATCCCGCTCGATCATCTATACCGCCAACTATGACGGTCTCGGCGCTTTGCTCCGCTTCCTGATGGAAGACTGTTGCGCCGGCCATCCGGACATCTGCGCCCCAGCGGCAGAGATTGCCGCTTGCTGCGCCCCGGCCCCGAAGGAGAGCCTGCAATGATTGTGGCTCGCCATCAGCTCATCATCGAACCGACCGGCGGCGACAATGACATGCTGCGAATGGCGCTCGCCGCGGCTCGTTTGCCGACCGATGACCTGACCGGGTCCGGCCGGACGTTCTTCCGGTTTAGGGATGGAGGCAAGACAGTTTGTTTTGGCGGTCACCGGCCGTTCGTGATCACTCCAATCGGCACGCGCCTGTCGCGGCCTCGGAGGTGATTCTGGATATTCTTCCGGACAGCCACAAAGGCGCATTCACCAAGGAAGACGGCGAACGGGTGCTTGATGCGGAAGGAAAGCGCGTTGTCTGATTTACCTGCCGCATCCCATGAGCACCTGCAGCTTCCCAATCTGCAGGCGCTACGTCCGTCATTTTCCACCCACAAGCCGAGGATGCTGATCCTGTACGGCTCGCTGCGTCCCGTCTCCTACAGTCGCCTGCTGGCGTGCGAATCCGCGCGCCTTCTCGAACACTTCGGCTGCGAAGTTCGGATCTTCGATCCAGCTGGCCTGCCGCTTCCCGATGCGGAGCCGGTGAGCCATCCGAAGGTGCAGGAGCTGCGTGAGCTGTCGGCCTGGTCGGAAGGCCAGGTCTGGATCAGTCCGGAACGCCACGGCTCCATGACCGGCATCATGAAGGCGCAGATCGACTGGATCCCGCTTTCGGTCGGTTCGGTCCGACGACGCAAGGCAAGACACTGGCTGTTATGCAGGTCTCCGGCGGCTCGCAGTCGTTCAATGCCGTCAACCAGCTTCGTGTGCTCGGCCGCTGGATGCGGATGATCGCCATCCCGAACCAGTCGTCGGTCGCCCAGGCTTTCCAGGAATTCGACACTGACGGCCGCATGAAGCCGTCGTCCTATTATGATCGCGTCGTCGACGTCTGTGAAGAACTGGTCAAGTTCACGCTCCTGACCCGAGACGCCTCTGCCTACCTCACCGATCGCTACAGCGAGCGAAAAGAAGAAGCCGAAAAGCTGGAGCAGCGCGTGAGCCTGAAATCCATATGAGCGAGCGCGTCCCGGTCGCCGCGATCGCCGCTTTGGGCGTCACCCAGAACATCGGCTACGGCACCCTCTATTACAGCTTCAGCATCCTGGCGCTCGATATGGCCGCGCATTTTGCGTGGTCGACTGAATGGATTTTTGGCGCGCTCTCGATCGCATTGTTGATCGGCGGACTGACCGCGCCCTGGCTCGGCGGTTTGTTCGACCGCATCGGTCCGGGGCGAGTGATGACAGTCGGGTCGGCGATCGCGGCCATCCAGGTGGCGGCCAACCTGGTTCAATACGGCGCCGCGTTCACGCTGCTGGTCCGGCGGCCGCCGGAGGCGAAGGCGACCATCAGGATGGCGCGGTCCCTGACATCGCGAAGACTGTCCGTCGCGCAGGTCGCCAGCAGTTTGGCCAGCACGTCGCCGGTGACCGCCTCTGCGCTCTTGCGGCGACGCGTCCGAGGGACGGCGCGCACGGCCAGCCGAATGGCTGACTTGAGGGCAGGGGAGGCGAAGGCGCCGTCGAGGCCGCGCCATTTGGTCAGCGTCGACCAGTTCGCCAGCCGCCGGCGCACCGTTGCTGGCGCGTGCGGACCGACGGATCTCAGAAACCCCTGGTGCCGAAGGTTTTCATCGACGTCATCAGGCATGCCGTGATCGGAGTCGGCCGCGCGCTTTTCTAGATCCCACAGATGGTGGGCGACGAATTTCAGCAGCAGTGCCTCGGGCGCTGGCCAGGGCAAGCAGCGCCCGATGGCCGCCGTGGTGTGACTCAGCTAAAAGGCTGATAAAGCGACCTACGGGCACCGGAAATAAGAAAAATGAACAGAGAAGAAATCCTCAGCTACTCTCAAGCGGTTTGCGACGGCCTTCGCGAGGATGAAGACGGGGTTCGACGCGAGGTTCTCACGCACGCAGGAAGTAGATGGTCGCTCGGCGTGATACACACTCTCGGCGTTTATGGCAGGCTTCGCCACGCGGAAATTGGAAGACGAATGCACGGTGTCACGCAACGGATGCTGACCCGTACCCTGCGTCAACTCGAAAGAGATGGTCTCGTCACGCGCTACGATCTGGTTGAGATGCCACCTCGCGTAGAATATGAACTCACGGAATTGGGCATGGGTCTTCTCATTCGCATGATCCCACTTTGGACATGGGTCGTGGAGAATTCCGACCTGTTTCGAAAGTCACGAGAGGATTATGATTCTCGTCCGCCAGAAAAGCCTTCCTGGCAGACGTTTTGATATGAAGGCTGCGGCCGCTCGGCTGAGACCGCTGAGTACGCCGACCGGTGCCAGGGCTATCTAGTTGCTGCGAAGGTTCGCGTTAATCCAATCGGACACATCCGTGACCTTAACGCCTTCCCGTACGTTGAAAGTGCTGGCCTTGTCCCATGCCATGCCGCGCCCGATGCCAAAGGCTGCCCGGTATTTGCGCATCATGTTTTGGGGGTCATTTGCGAGTTCTTCCAAGAGAACCGGAACAGTCCATTCGGACCTGTTGAAGGGCCGGTTCAAACCCGCCTCCAGCTTGTCAGCGAGCTCGCCATAGGTGACGGTATCACCTGCCAGGAAGACAATTTCGTTGCTGATGGTAGGCTCGTAGAAGACGATTTCGGCAGTGAGCACACCGATGTCATCGGGCGTTGTCACAGTAACGGCCGTATCAAAACTGCCGAGGGCTCTTACCGCGCTCTTTTCCAGATCGACGACACCGAACTCCGGCTCGAACAGATAGCTCATGAACATGCCGGTGGAAATAATGACCCATTCGGTCTTGTCCTGTGAGCGCAGGAGTTCGCGGACATCAAGCTGAGCGTCGAAAATGTCCTGCGGACCACCTCGGCCGATGGCCTCGAAATCGACGCCGAACTGCCATGGGAAGTATCGCGGAATACCGGACTGCAATGCGGCCTTGGCAAGTTTCATGGGCGTATCGATCCCGGCGGCATAGCCCGTGCAGCCGATGACGGTGTCATACTGCGAGAACAAGGATGCCAGTTCGTCGATCGAGCTCTTCACGAGATCGCCGATGACGATCTCAATGCCCAAGTCACGGATCTCGCGAACGTCCCGCTGCTTTGTCGGCGCGTTGGACTCTACGGCGCTGGCGCGCAGCAGGACGCTTATCTTTGCTCCATCGATAACCTTTGCGCGGCCAGCCAGATTGCGCAGGACAGGCATCCCAAGCTCACCTGCACCGAGCACGAGGATGTTGCGTGATTTCACGCCGGAAACGAAGTCATTCATTTTTCTAGCCTCTTTCAGATCGAATGAGGTCTCTAATTGGCGATATTGAAGCTCAGTAAAAGAAGGCACACGGATGATACTCCTTTGAAAACGATGACGAACAGCGATCCGGTGTTTCTGTGGCTTTTAGCTTCCGATTTCAATTGAAGCGCTAAGCGAGAAATCCGGCATTGAAATCTCCCCTTGCGGTTTCACTCCGGAATAGGGGAGGGGGCGACTAAAGCCCTGATGCCTTGGTCAAATTCACGCGGAAGCGATCCCGCCGGCGCTGATATCTGCGTGTCATCTCCGCCGATGCATGGCCAAGCTGCTTCTGGACGTAGCGTTCGTCGACCTCGGCGGACGAGGCGAGACCTGCGCGGAGGGAATGACCGGAGAACTTCAAGGCCCGTTCGATCTCGCTGAGATCGCCGCGAACGCCTGCGGCCATAGCCGCCCTTTTCACAAGCCGAGCGACCTCCTTGTCGTTCAGCCGCTCCGACCCGACAGCCTTCCCTTTGCCCCGTCACCCGACGAAAAGGGGGCCATGGGCCAGCTTTGCGAACTTGATCCAGGTCTCGATCGCGGCAACCGGGCAGGTCGCATCGGCCGAGCCGCGGCCGACCTCGACCTCGCGCCATCCGGTTTTACCGCGCAGGGTAATAAGGAGCCCCACGTCGAGGATCTCGATCCAACCGCGACCGTCATCTGTCTGGTCGGCTTTCAGATCGAGGCCGACGATCTCGGAGCGCCTAAGGCCGCCGGCAAAGCCGATGAGCAACATCGCCCGATCCCGCAGGCCGCGAAGAGCCGCAATCGAGCGTTTCGACCATGGCGATGATATCTTCAGCCATGGCCGCTTCCTTCTGGACCGGCGGACGGGCATGGCTGTTGCGGATGCCGGCCATCACGGTGGCGATATGCCGGTCTCTGCGATCGAGCGAGAGGCCACGCTGTGCATAGTTCCAGGAGAGCGAGGAGAGGCGGCGTTCGATGGTCGAGACCGCGTTCGCTTTTGCACCCCGTTCAGCCGTGCCGGAAGCGCAGGCCGTGATGTAAAGTCCGACGGTTTGTGGATGCGGGGGAATGGGGGCCAGATTGGACCGCCGGCACCACGCCGAAAAATGCTTCCAGTCGGCGGCGTAGGCTTTGCGCGTGTTGGCGGAACTCGCGGCCTCGACATATCCGCGGGCGCGATCGGCAAGGCTGGCGAGGTGGGCTGGTGCCTGATCCTCGTTGACGAGAGAGGGGAGGGGGCCATCGCCCGAAACTTCCGGAGCGGAAACATCATGCCCCGGCACCGTGCTCCTCGAGGTGATTTTTGGTGTTTTGCTCGATGATTTGGGCCATTCGTCTATAATGAGAAAACGTCCGATAAGTCGGCTTTTCGGACACGAGATTAAGCTAATCCCACCTTGGTTTCAAAGTCATTGGGGCGGAGATAGCCCCGTGTCGAATGGCGGCGCTTCGGATTGTAGAGCCACCGCTTATAACCTGGTAAAGCTGCCAAAGCTGCTGATAACAGCGTAATTGCGCCCGTAGTCCGCCGAAAGAGGGTAGATTACGACAAAATGGGCCGACAAGGCCGCTGAAAGAGTAGCGCCGCAGCTCGTCTACACCCCATCTATCGATCGATCGGCGGAAAATCCACGCTATTTCCCCACCCTGTTAAACTACATTACTCAAAACACTGTCCGGGATTTGCCGAAATCCGCAAGCATCCACAGTTCACCGAGTAACAGCTGAATTTCTCTCCCGCGAGGCCGCTTCAGCGCACACCAAAAAATCCGATTTCTAAAAATTTAGCAAGATCTTAAATTTTGTCTGCATAACTCAAGGTAACAAGGAGCGTCGAAATGAACCCGCGTAACAAGACTGTATCGAGCAAACTGGTATTTGCTGTTGGTGCTTCTATCGCGGCCATTTTGATCAGCTATACAGCATACAATGCCTGGAATACGAAGAAGCAGACCGAAACGACGGTGATGACACTTGCTGAGGAGCGGGCTGCCAGCGTCACTCACGAAGTTGCGGTGGGAATAACGCAGGCGACATCAGCTGGGACTACACTTGCTGCCAGCCTTTCAGGCCTGATCTCCGGTGGCTCACATAATCGCGCTGACATAGCCGCCTTGATCAAGGATGTCGCACCCCAATACAAAAACGTATTCGGCGCTTGGATGTGCGAATTGATCGGTTCGCCGAGTTCTGCGGGCCTCTCGGGCGATGTTGCCATGAACGAGCAGGGCGTCTTTACGCCGTATTGGACCAAGAACGATAGCGGTGCGGTCGAATTGTCGACCTGGAAGATCAAGCCCGAGCAGGAATATTATAGTGCGCCTCTGAAGTCCGGCATGGCGACCATAACGTCACCTTACCTGACGAACACTAAGCTCCTTGTGACGTCTGTATCTGTGCCGGTGCGTGTCGGTGGAAAGGTCGTGGGCCTCGCAGGCGTCGATATCCGGCTTGACGATCTGACGAATGCGCTGAATTCCATGCGACCCTTTAATGGCGGCAGAGTGATGCTGCTCGCCCGCGACGGAAATTGGCTGGCCAATCCCGACAAGTCGAAACTTATGACGGCCTATGGCGATGCTGGGGCCGATCAGGTCAAACAGGCGCTCGGCGATGGCGAGATGCAGGTCATACGCGGCCTGCCGGACGGCGCGGTACGCCTCGTATATCCCTTCACAGCACCGGAAATGAATACCACCTGGGCTGTTGTCTTGGATATTCCGGGGGAGACTTTCACGCTTCCCGTCTGGCAACAGTTGCAGACAACGATCATAGCTGGCGCTCTTATTCTGATCGCCGCGATGTTGGTGATTTATTTCGCGTCCCGGTCCCTGGTAGGCCGTCCGCTGGGATCGGTTCTTGCCTCCGTCCGTTCCATGGCCGCGGGCGATTATTCGAACGCGATTTCCGGCAGCGTTCGAGCAGACGAACTCGGCACTGTTACCAAAGCGCTCGACACGTTCCGCATAAAGTTGGCCAAGGCGGAACAAGACAAGCTGGAGCAGGAAAAGCTCGAGAAGGAGATCGAAACGGAGCGTAGCCAGCAAATCGAACTGGACAGTAGTAAAGCGAAGGATTTGCGCGAATTCGTTGTGAGCGTCCAGAATGGCTTGAATCGACTGGCTGCGGGCGACTTGACGGCACGCATGACGGACAAGATAGCTCCTGAGTTCGAAAGCATACGTGAGAACTTCAACACGTCTGTCGGCGAACTTGAACGGACGTTCAGCGGGATCGTGCAGTCGATCGGAACCATTCACTCCGGTCTTAACGAAATTTCGTCAGCGTCGAATGATTTGGCGCGCAGAACGGAACAGCAGGCGGCCTCGCTTGAAGAGACCGTGGCCGCCCTTGGCGACGTCAGCCGAGGTGTAAACGCAACTGCCGACGGTGCGAGCCGCGCCAGCGGTTCGGTGACGACTGCACGGGAGACGGCTGAAAAGGGTGGAGAAATAGTCTCGCGCGCCATCGCGGCAATGACCGAGATTCAAGGCTCTTCGACCAAGATAAGCGATATCATCGGCGTTATCGACGAAATCGCGTTCCAGACGAACCTTCTAGCCCTGAATGCCGGCGTGGAAGCAGCGCGGGCAGGTGAGGCCGGCAAGGGGTTTGCTGTCGTTGCACAGGAAGTCCGTGAACTTGCGCAGCGCTCTGCCAACGCCGCCAAAGAGATCAAGCAACTGATTTCGACTTCGTCTTCCCAGGTCGATACGGGCGTACGACTGGTATCGGAATCCGGCAACGCATTGCATGCGATCGTGGAACAGGTCGTTGCCATGAGCACAACGATCGCAGACATCGCACTTTCCACGCGAGAACAAGCAGGAAGCCTGCGCGAAGTATCGTCTGCTGCCGACCAAATGGACAAGGTCACTCAGCAAAATGCCGCCATGGTCGAAGAAACGACCGCCGCAGCTCAGAATCTTTCAAGCGAAACAGAAAATCTCGCTCAGGCGATATCCCGCTTCAAGACCAACGGTTCTCCGCACTTTGCTGCGCGCTATGCCATGGCCAGTTAAGGCAGGTTGCCTTAGACAACAAGGGTGCCTCGCCTCGGCGTTTCACTTTGCCCAGTCCGATACGGTTCGGCGAGCCGAAGCGGCGACGAAGGAGTTTCGACAGGAACTCGCGGACGCGTATGAGGCCCTTCGTCTTCAATCCCGCACCGTTGCCTGACAGGCATCCTCACACGGAGCGCCTTCATGGAAGACCTGGCGGAGATGAGTGAGCGGGGTGTATCCGCGGTCCTGCTGTTTCTCGACCCGGATCATCTCAAAATGATCAATGATCGTCATGGTCATGCGACCGGTGACGAGGCACTTCGCCTGATAGGTCGAATTCTCTCCCGTTACAAGGGACAATCAGATGTCGCCGGACGCTTGGGAGGTGAAGAATTCGGTCTGTTCCAAAGCGGTCTAACGATTGAAGATATGCACACTCGCTGCGAGGAGATTCGAGCGGAAATTGCCGCAGTCGTTTTGCATGCGGCCTCTGGCTCGCGGGTGCAGATATCTATCGGCAATCAGGATGAGACGGTGGCGACAATCTGGATGAGATTCTTAGGTCGCGGTCGGGCTCAAGTTATCATGCTGATTGCCGCTGACCAGTTCTTCGTCGTTTTCTGATTGCCGCTCCGCGACAGACAGCGTTGAGGTCCTGATTGTCGCAAACGAGGCCGGTCGGCCCAACTGGCGTTTTTCCTCAAACGCAGTTCTGCGGCGATAGCTTTCGACGTTCATCTCGAAGATCGTAGCATGGTGCACCAGCCGGTCGACTGCGGCGAGTGTCATGGCCGGATCGGGAAAGACCCGGTTCCACTCCCCAAACGGCTGGTTGGCGGTGATCAGGATCGATCGATGCTCGTATCGTGCCGAGATCAGCTCGAAGAGCACACTTGTTTCCGCCTGGTCCTTGGTCACGTAGGCGAGGTCATCGAGGATGAGCAGGTCGTATTTGTTGAGTTTATTGATGGCAGATTCAAGCTGGAGTTCCCTGCGGGCGAACTGCAGCTTCTGCACAAGATCGGTGGTTCGGGTGTAGAGGACCCGCCATCTATTCTCGATCAGCGCGAGGCCGATAGCGGCAGCGAGATGGCTCTTTCCTCCGCCGGGCGGACCGAACATGAGGATGTTCGCTCCCTTGGCTAGCCAACTGTCGCCGGCGGTAGCCGAAGAGCGTTCGCCGACGTGGAGGGTCCTGGCCAATTCTTCGGCAAGTTCACGTTCGCAGCCGCGGTCATGCCAATGCCAGAAGCTCGGCGGTGATCTTGCAAGCCTGCTTGTCGGGAAGGTGTTCGCTGAGGGTCTCGAAAGCTCTGCGGTATTCCTGACGCGGAAAGAGCTTGTCGCGATAAACGAGGCCGCGGAGCGCCGTCGGCTTCTTGCGCAGGGAATGGATGACGTGGTGGTAGTTGACGACCTGGTCATGCCGCCCGTCTGCATGGCCGCGTCCGCGGCGCAAAGGTCATCAGATGCGTACCGCCGACAAAGACATCCAGTCGGGTCATCGAACAAGCGAACTCGTAACTTAGCAATATTCGGTGGGCTTCATACGCCTATGACGTCTGGATCATCGGTTGGCGCGACGAAGAACCGGTTCGGTCGCCACTTGACTCTGGTCGACTTGCTTGAAAACGCATTGATTTTTCCCTGCTGCCTTGGCCCTGTAAAGGCCCCGGTCAGCCCGGCTCAGGGAAGAGCTTAAGTCTTCGTGGGCGATGACGGCTGTCACACCGGCGCTGACCGTGACCTGATCGAGTTTCTGAAAAGGCAACCGGGTTACGAGAAGGCGCAGACGGTCGCATTCCTGTAGCGCCGAGGCCTCATTTTGCCAAGGGATCAAAAGAACGAACTCTTCGCCGCCAACGCGGGCGATCATGCCGTTGGCCGGTCTGTTTTCTTCCAGGCATCGGGCGACCGCCACAATGACCCGGTCCCCCTTGTCGTGGCCCAGCGTGTCATTGATACGCTTGAAATTGTCGATGTCGAATATCGCGATCGCCGCGACGAGCTTTTCACGACCGATAGCGATGCGAGAGAAGGCGGCATGCAGCGCGCGCCGGTTCGGCAATCCGCTCAGAGGATCGGTCGTGGCGTCCATCTGGCTTTTGGCGACCGCCATTTGAAGCGTGATGATAAGGACGAGAAGGCCCGCGGCGATCAAGAGGACGCCAGAGCTTGCTTGGGAGATCGTTGCATAGACCGATTTCGAATAATCCGAAGCCGTTGATCCCGATCCGAAGGTCGTCGCTGCCAGCGGTTTCAGCAGGAAATGCACAGCTATTGCCAGAAACAAAACAGCCAAAGTCCTGTGGAGACCTGACTTTGCGCCGTATCGGAAGACAACAAAAGCGCTGTACATCGCCGCGATCGCGAACGGTAGCTGATAGGCGAGCTCGTACCACAATGTATTTCTGGGGCCGTTCCAGATAAGGCCTCGCACTATTAGCCCGGCAACGACAATCACTGCCGCGGTCATCCAGTTAGCGCGTTGACCGTATAACAACGCTAGGGCAGGGGCCATGATGACCATGCCGGTCAGCAAGCCGGCATAGCTCATCAGCATGAAGGGAATGGGCGTTGGCGCCAGTGGAAGAACAAGCTCCGCGACGGGCGTTATCATACCGATCAGATAGCTAAATGCGATCCAACGAACGTGCCCGAGCTCAGGGTTGATCCGTGCCACGGTCCAGAAACTTGCCACGAACATGCCCGCAACGAGGATATTGATCAGCAATGGCAGCGTGGCAGCGGACATGAGCAAGTCGTCTCAATTGCATGATTTGGGTGCGGCGGCATCATTTCGGCATCAAGTCGTGTTGATTCGAACATATTTCGGTAAGGCAATAATGAATGCGGACAGCCGGATGGCGGGGATGGCGAGGTTTGTACCGGTCACTGTCAGAGCCTCCAGCGAAAGCGACGACGAAGCGTCGTCGCACGCGTTCCGCGACCGGACCTCAGTCCGTCGACCGCGATCAGTAATAACAATGCGGAAGAGGACAGCAGGAGATAGCTGCCGATCAGGCGAAAGACGACCACCCCGAGGACACCCCCGACCAGGAAAGCAGCGATTGTCCAGGCGTGGAGCCTGAGCCTTGCACGGTTTTCGGCCGCGTGGCTGTCGGGCTCTTTCCCACGCATGATATCGAAGGCGACACCGAGTTCGATGCCGATGTCCGTTGCCATACCGGAAACGTGCGTCGTTCTAACGCGTGCATCCGAAATCCGCGTCACTGTGGCATTCTGCACGCCCATGAGGAATGCAAGGCCAAGCGTCAGTAACGGCGCCTGCCAGTTGCTGAGCAGCCAGATATAGGCGATCCCCAACACGGCGAGAAGAAGCGCTTCAATAAGAATGCTGTAGGCATAGACGCTGGCCATCCCGCGCCGCCGGCCGGCGTTGATCAGCAGAGTCGACGCAGAAGCACCTAGAATGAAGCTGACGACAATAGAAAGAAAGAACAGACCGGGTCCCCACTGGCCAGTCGCCAGATGGTCTGAAAGAGCGGAGACATTCCCGGTCATGTTGGCTGAGAAGAAACCCACGGCGTAAAAGGCCGCAGCGTTCAAGGCGCCGGCAATCAGCGCCAGTGAGCAGGCGAGCTTCAGGTTGATGCGTTCGCTGCGCGCAGCGCCTTGACTGATCAGCATGGCAATATCAACGTCCAGAGGATCGGGGTTGGAACAGGCATTTTCATAACCCCGCTGCCCTAGTCAGATTGATCCGGAACCGATCGCGACGGCGCTGATAACGCCGTGTCATTTCGGCTGAGGCATGGCCGAGCTGTTTTTGTACATAACGCTCGTCGACTTCGGCAGAGGAGGCGAGACCTGCGCGAAGGGAGTGACCGGAAAATTTTGAAGCCCGCTCGGCCTCGCTGAGATCGCCACGACGCCGGCGGCCACTGCAGCCCGTTTTACAAGCCGCGCCACTTCCTTGTCGTTCAATCGCTCCGACCCGACCGCTTTGCCTTGTCCCGTCACACGACGGAAGAGGGGGCCATGTGCCAGTCTGGCGAACTTGATCCAGGTCTCGATTGCGGCGACAGGGCAAGTGACGTGGGCTGAGCCGCGGCCGATCTCCACCTCTCGCCACCCTGTCTTGCCGCGCAGGGTGATCAGCATTCCCTTATCGAGAATTTCAATCCAACCGCGTCCGTCTTCCGTCTGGTCAGCTTTCAGATCGAGGCTGACGATCTCCGAACGACGCAGCCCGCCCGCGTAACCGATCAGCAGCATGGCTCGATCGCGCAAACCACGCAGAGTGCCGCGGTCGAGGGTTTCGATCATAGCGAGAATATCCTCGACCATGGCCGCTTCCTTTTGGACGGGGGGCCTCGCATGGCTGTTGCGGATCCCCGCCATTACCGTCGCGATGTGCCTGTCTCTCCGATCAAGGATCAGACCGCGTTGAGCGTAGTTCCAGGATAGGGACGACAATCGCCTTTCGATCGTCGACACAGAGTTCGCTTTGCCGCGCCGCTCGGCTGCGCCTGATGCGCAGGCGGTCACATAGAGGCCTACCGTCTGTGGATGCGGGGGGAGAGGGGTAAGATTGGATCGCCGACACCATGCGGAAAAGTGCTTCCAGTCAGAAGCATAAGCCTTTCTGGTGTTCGCAGACTGGCGGCGTCCACATACCCGCGCGCGCGATCGGCGAGATCCTGTAGATGTGCAGGGAGGTCGGGTGTCGATCGAGGAGTAGGGAGGGGAGGCCAGTGTCGGACGACAATACGAGTTCTGGCACCTGATGCGTCGGTATGGCGTCGTTCACGCCGGCTATATCTCCCATGGATTGATCACCGTAGCATCCGTGTCTTCGAAATCCTTGACGTTGCGCGTGACAAGGATCAGGTCGTGAACGATCGCGGTAGCGGCAATCAGGCCATCGACATCACCGCGTGGGCGGATCGCGGCGATGCGCCCCCATTCGACGGAAATCTCATCGGTGACCGGCAGGATGCGGTCGAGGTGATCATGGCGCAGTTTGCGGAGCCATTCAGCCAAGTGAGCTGCCGCGCGCGGGTCCGCTTTCTGCTTCAGGGCGATGCCACGCATGATCTCTCCCAGCGTCAGAGCGCTCAGGTGAACGCTCAAAGGATTGACGGAGCGCAACCATGACACGGCCTCTGTAGTGCCGCGCCGGGCTTCTGAAACAATGTTGGTGTCGACAAGGTACATCAGAAAGCTACATCTCGGCTGGGGGCCTGGCTGCGCTTTTCAATTGCCTTTACGAGTTCATCGTCCCAGACCGGGCCGCCGAGCAGCGCATCGACAAGTGTCGGCCGCCGGCGAGCAATGCATCATAGTCGCGCGCGGACAGAACGACGGCAGTCCTTTCGCCGCGAACAGTGATCTCCTGCGGCCCCTCATGGCGAGCCTTCTGGACTACTTTCGAGAACTGATTCTTAGCGTCCTGTAGCTGCCAATCCATCCGTCTGCTCCAATCTGGCTAGGCTGTCTAGCTACATATAGTCTCAAGCAACCGAAATGGGAAGCTACCTGCGATGGGGAGGGCCGATTTCAGCATTCTCGCAGGCCACCTCAACGTCTATCCGATTACGTCCGATAATGCAAGATTATCGACGTTATTAACTGCCGACAGGCGTGCGGTTTCATGCTTTATATCTGGCATAAACTGCGCGTCCGATGTACACTCGGGCGCATGGATTCGCTCGCGCCCTACGATCAAATGGCCCCCGCCTGGTCACCCCGCGTGCCGGGATGGGCACTGCCGCGTGGTCGCGACCTCAACGAGACTGACGCCGCCTTCTCTGCCGGTATCGCCCTGAAATCGCTCGACGATTTGATCCGTGCCGACCCGCCATGGCTGGGCTGCTGGCGCGATCGCCTTGCTCTCAAATCGGCTACGGTTGCCGCCCGGATGCTCGGTCGCAATGAAGAAGAGACTGCCATTCGCGATGCGGTTTTGCTGACTGCTGCGGGTGACGATCCCGGTCCGGCCGGAAAGCTGTTTTTGGCCACACGAATGCTGGTGCGTCGAAGCGGGACGATCTCCACACCCTTCGTTAAGGAGCTTGCCGCGCTTCTGGGGATGAAGTGGGACGATAGCCTTGTCCAGGTCTCGGAGTTGATCGATACCGCGATCCAGTCCGGGCGAGCGGCACCCCTCGCAGTTGCCGAACTTGTAATGGCGATTACGACCCTTCGTCCGGACGCGAGGTGCTCGCCCTTGGGATGGCGGAGGTTGTGCTGGCGCAAAAGTTGAACTGGCAAAAATCACTGCCGCTACTACTCCCCGAGCGATTTGGATCGGCCTTCCGTACGATTGGTGGCCGCGGTCGGGTCCGGCCGGGCGACCCGGCTTATTCGAAGGCAATCTGCTTGGCGATGGTTGACGGTGTTGAAGCAGGCCTGCGCTCCGCCAGCGAGATCGATCGGCGGGCGGCGTGGCTGCTGACTGCGGCACCAAAGGTGCGGACCAAGGGCGCAGAACCTGTGATCCGCAGACTGCTGACCGAAGATGCCGTTCTAGCCTCCGCACCCGGCTCAACACTCTCGCGTTGGGCGGCGAACCGGCTGTTCGAGCGGCTGGAAAGTTTCGATGCTGTGCGCGAGCTCTCCGGCCGCCCCTCCTTTCGGATCTTTGGGTTGTGACGATGGCGGGCGCGAGCGCACCAAAACCCAATCGGGGACAGAGGAAAGGACGACAAGAAGAACTCCTCTACGACCGTGAGCTGGAGGATCTGCCGGCGGAGATGCGCTGGCGGGAATGGATGATGCGGGTCGAGGCGGTGATGTTTGCCTCGGCCGAGCCGGTCACTCGTGAGACCTTGGCGCGGGTCGTGGGAAAGGACTGCAGCATCGATCTGCTCATCGACGATCTCAGCGAGGAGCTGCGCGACCGGCCCTATGAACTGGTGGCGGTCGCCGGCGGATGGCAGCATCGGACCCGGCCTCGGTTCGCCGAGACGATCCGCGCGTCTTCGGCCCCGACGCGGGGAGGCGCGGCGGCCCTTTCCGAGTTCGAGGCGATGGTGCTGATGGCGGTGGGATATTTCCAGCCGGTCACGCGCGGCGAGCTGTCGACGATCTTTGGCAAGGAAGTAAGCCGCGACACCATCGGCAATTTGCGCGGCGCTGGCTTCATCGGCTCCGGGCCGCGCAGCCCGACGCCGGGCGCGCCTATACATACGTGACGACGCCGCACTTTCTCTCAGCTTTCGGCATGGGGACGCTGCGCGACTTGCCGAACATCGAGGCGCTCGAAGACGCCGGCCTACTGAGCAGGCAGGTTGTTCATAACAAACCGCTTTCGGGCGAGGCAGAGAGCGAGGAGGAATAAGGGCGTACTGCCAAGTGGGAGACATAGCGGTCATTATCAAAAGGGCATCTTCGCCGTCCTCATCACCGGTCCTCTTCCCGATCTCTCTGACGCAAGCGCTTTACGTATTCAGCGCTCGCAAGGTCATCTGGCCCGAGATCCAGAGCACAGTTGGCAAGCGAGGCGTATGCGGCATCGGTGAGCTTCAAGCCGGTTGGCAAGTGACCGTCGTCGCGGTTTTCTTCGATGAACTTAAACAAGGCCCTGAAGAAGTCCGCGCGAGACGGACGGGAGGATGCTGTACCGGCCGCAGTCAGTGAGTGATGGGCGTTGACCGTTGCCCGAGCGGCGTCGACTTGTAAGACGAACACGAAATCCGAAATGGATGGCCAGTATTTGAGGTCGAATTGGCCGCGGAGGGCTTTGAGAGGTTCTTGCACAAAGGATGCGAAGCGGGGATTGTTCCTCGCGGCCTCGCCGAGAACCTCCAGTACGTGATAATGCGTCTCGCTAACGAAGCCGGAATGGTCATGGAGCTTTGTGCGCTCTCGCAGTAGTTCGGCCAATTCCATGGCCACCCCCGAGATCTTTTGGTTTACATCCTCCAACTTAGCACGCATCCGCCGAGCCTCGGCCATCTTGGAGGGGTTCCAAAACGCGGCCGTTCCGAGCAGCCCGTCAATGAATACCTGCAAGTAAAACTCGCTGTAGTTCGTCTTTGCCCAGAGCTCGTCGTAAGCTTCAATCAGTTCGGTGTTTCGCACCAGCAACCGCCTGCAAACAGTCGTTTCGGAGGGAAGGATGTCATTATTCGTATTATAGCGTATGTGCCCTTCCAGTATGTTCTCTACTGCATTTCTTGCCTCTTCCATTCTGCGATTCTCCGCCTTTGATCTATTGTCAAAATATATTCGTAAGTAGACCTCTCCGCAGTACCGAAACAAAAATAGTTTACGCCCTTTCGGGTACTTCGATGATAGGCTGACACGGAGGGACCAAGCGGGCGCCATCCGCCTGTTTCGGTGGCGTTGCCAGCTGATTGGGAGGAACTAGGATCAGCCTTGCCTGTGCGACCTTGCGGACACCGGATCGTGTGAGAGGGATCAGATGAAACTGAAACGACTTGAAAAGATGCGCAGCGGTGGAACGCGCACGAAAATGCTGCTCAGTATCCCGATGCCTAGGACACCCGATGGCCGGGTCTACCGATATTCGCCAAATGTTGACGCCCATCCGCGACACTTTGTGCTGGGTGATACCGTCGCCGGATTCTTGGCAGACCCCATAAAGGCGGAACGCATCAAATATACTCCCGGTACGCCAGGGACCGTGTGTCCCTACAGCGGTGTCAGGGCTGACGATACGGAGTTCGTGCATCCTGATGACCGCAAGGCGGCCGTGAAGATTGTGGAGCAAGTTGCATTGCAGGATATCCAGGATGCGTTTTCCGACATGCTGGCCGGCGTTGCGCGGGGCAGCAAATTACTTACTTACAAACCAGGGTCCCGGAAAAGCAAACCTCGACCCCGTTTTGGACGTCGCGACTTGATGCGTTTATTGGTTTGCGATTGTTGCGGGCGTGACTATGGCGTCTTCGCAATTTCCCTGTTTTGCCCGGATTGTGGAGCGCCAAATTTGGCACTCCACTTTGCGCGAGAGGCCGAATTGGTCGGTCAGCAGGTCGATCTTGCGGAAGGATTGGGTGTCGAGCAGCAAGAGCTGGCCTATCGACTGCTCGGCAATGCCCACGAAGACGTGCTCACCGCCTTTGAGGCTTCCCTCAAGGTGGTATACCTCCATCTGTTGCAAAATCGCGGTCCAGGATCAGCGCCAGTCAAGCAGGTTGGAAACGACTTTCAGAATATCGAAAAGGGTCGCAGACGTTTCGATGAGTTCTCGTTCGACCCGTTCGCAGAGCTCGACGCGAAGGAGCTTGCGGCATTATCTTTGAACATTCAGAAGCGGCATTTGATCGGACATAATCTTGGCGTCGTAGATGCGAAGTTTGCCCAACACGCCAAAGAAGCCAAGTTGGGCGAGACTGTCGAGCTGGTGGCAGCCGATATACGGACCTTTGGCACCCTGTGCCAAAAGGTCGTCCGTCGTATCGATGACATGTTGGCGCAGACGCCGCTCCCACCTCCGGCGGATCAGGAGGAAGATGACGATATGCAATTACCCGACGAAACCATTGGTGACTTGAGCCCCGAAGGGACGGCAATAGGAAAATGGATTTGCGAAACATCTATCGACGGTTTGCCCGGACCACTGGACGAAGAGGCTTTGATCTCTTCCTTTCCCGATCTGTCGACCGATCAAATTTCCGAGGCTCTGGCCGACCTTGCGGAAGATGACTATCTCGATCTTTCCCACACGATTTCGGAACGGTTACCGCGCGCAAACATCCGGGAGGATTTGTTCCTAACATTTGATCCGCATTGCATGGAAACCAATCCGGTTGTTGACGCGCTTCAGCTTGTTCCGCTTGTGCTGTTGAAGGAAGCAGTGGACGTTCCCGCTTTGCACGCCGATAGCGGGTTATCGCTGCGGCGGTTCAACCCCGCGATTGGACTGATCATCTCCGAGATCGGCGAGGGGCGGGTTTCGGGCTCTTGGATTGAAGGGTATCCGACACCTTACTTCTTCATAGTTGACGCCGACCGCGTCGCGATCAAGCGACTGGCGAGACGGCTCGGTGGATAATTGGTGAATAGTTGGGTGACCAACAGGACAAACAGGGCACTGCGAGCTCACCCGATTTCCACCGAGATTTGGCTTCGATGCACATTTACTGACGGGCCGCGCCTGCCCACCGAGCTTGCAGCAGGTCGAGCAGCTCGTCCGTACATCATGCCCCCGGTCGTTTAGCAATAGCATTTTTTTGTGACGATCAGCATGATAAACCTCGCCGATTCAGAACCGGCAAAAATACCGGCAAAATGGTTGCTTGATGAAACGGCTATCGTTATGTTCCTAAATAGAAATCTAACGGCATAAAAAGCGGCAAAATATGGTCACCCTAGCCAGCATCGAACCACTTCTTCCTGAAAGTAATAGGGAGTTGGAAGACCTCGCAATCGAGCTGACCTCGGCGGCTAACCGCTTCGCAGCACGTCTGCATCCCATTATGCGCGCATCGGTCGGTGACCTTGTGCGCTCGATGAACTGCTATTACTCAAATCTCATTGAAGGACACAATACACTTCCTATCGATATAGATCGCGCAATGGCGGGCGAGTATGCGCGAGAACCAGAGAAGCGGAACCTTCAACTTGAAGCGCGCGCGCATATTGAAGTGCAGCAGCTAATCGACAGAAGTGAGATGCCCTTTCCTGTCCTATCGCTTGATGGCATCTGCTGGATGCATGAGGAGTTCTGCCGCAGGCTTCCTGACGACCTCTTGATCGTTCGCAATCCTGATACCGGCGAACAGATCAAAATGGTCCCTGGGCAGCTCAGAACGCGACATGTGAAAGTGGGTGACCACGTCGCGCCTGAACCCGAAATGATCGAACCTCTAATTGCAAGGTTCGTTGAGGCCTATTCTTTCAAGATGCTGTCCAAGCTGCAGAAAATTATCGGAGTCGGTGCATCCCATCATCGTCTCGCATGGATCCATCCTTTTCTTGACGGTAACGGGCGTGTCTCGCGGTTATTTTCGCATGCGCTTTTGCGAGAGCTCGGCATTGGCTCAGAGTTGTGGTCGGTGTCTCGAGGCATCGCTCGAAACGTTGGGGATTACAAACGCTTGCTTGCCCAAGCCGACCAACCAAGGCGTGGGGACCTGGACGGACGCGGGAACCTCACGCAAGCCGGCTTAACCGAATTTACCATCTTCTTCCTGTCGTGCTGTCTGGACCAGGTTACGTTTATGGAGGAACTCCTCAAGCCAGAGGAGCTGCTGAACCGCGTAGAAGTATGGTGCAATGAGGAAGTTCAGATGCAGCGGCTTCCAAAGGGAAGCTGGCCGCTGTTGCGCGAAGCCATTCTTGCAGGCGAATTTGCGCGTTCGCAGGTCCAGGCCCTTACAGGATATCAGGAGCGACAGGCCCGAACGGTCCTATCCAGCTTGCTAGACAGCGGTGTGCTTGCCTCGCCTAGTCCGAAAGGGAAAGTTCGCCTCGGTTTCCCGATTGAAATTATCGAGCGATGGCTTCCCCGCTTGTATCCAGCCGTTCAATAGTAGTTTTAGCGGAGAAACTCCGTCGAGAGAAATTTTCACTTTCAGCCTACTCTGACTGTAGATTCCGATGATTCACCGGACGGGATTCCGATCAAAACCGGACACTATTCCGAGAGTTAACCGGACGCGATTCCGATTTGATACCGGACAGTTTTTCAACGTAA
>CABHNZ010000027.1 GCA_902167985.1 Shinella sp. UYSO24 | reverse complement strand
ATGATCTGCTCGTCCGTGAACCGTGAATGCTTCATTCCGTCCGTCTCCTTGATACGACGGACTCTACCAAATCTGGAGGAAGTTCAGGGGCTCAGGTCAACTCGCTTACGTCGTGCATATTCGCGCCCGCTTCTCTCGCCAGACGCGAACGCCGGCCCCTGCATTGTTACGCCTATCGTTGAGGCTTGCGCCGTTATGCGCAAGTGCGAATAGTTACAGATGGGTGCTCGACTGACGCTACCGCTACAAGGTAGCAAGGCGGTGAAGTCAGTGTATGGGAGGGGATGCTGATCCTTCGTCGACGGCCGAGGTGACTGGTTTGCCCTTGGGTTATGGATTGCTGGGTCGCGTGATCTTCTCGAACGGTATCTTTAGGACAGACCTCGATCTGCGCTGCTTCGTGAGCCGGAGAAACGCGAACATGCTAAATGCATTGGGAAAGACGATGTGGGGCTTTTCGCCAGAGCCAGCCTGCTCGGCAAGATACAAATGCGCTCCAGCGTGTTGAGCCGCTTTTTCCAATTGAGCGATGTCCCGGTTGTCCGTGTAAGCAAATACGCGGGTTTGCGGATACTTGATTGTTTCCGGCTTTGCTCCGGTCATGCTGGTCAATGATCCCTGCGCGTGTGCCATTTAAGCGAAAAGGTATTAGCCTGTGTTCAGCGTATTTATCAAAAGCCTGAGTGTCATCCGAAATCGTGCGGCAGGATTAATATCGTTGGAGGGTCACAGTTGTGACCCCTTCAGTTCATCATGAAGATGGTGCTGGCGTCTGCGATTGAGGTAGAGCCGAAACCGTTCCGAGTGGGGCTAACCTCAGTAATGTCTCCGATAGCTCTGTGGTGGCAGGTCTTCAAGGAATCAGGCGCTGCGGTGAATTTGGCGTATTTCTAATTTCGACAGGTGGGGTCACAACTGTGACCCCCTGCTAGAAATCGCTCGATCATTTCTCGAATGCAGTTTTTAATTGCTTCGTCTCGAAGGCGAGTAGGACTCGTCTCATTTCCCTTAGGGAAACAAGGGGTGATCGTGCGAACTTAAAGTTTGGGTCCGATGGCGCCTGTCGAGCGCTGGCGACAATCAGACTACCGCGGGAGTTTGAAGGAGGCCGAATAACGTTCGATCCAGCCGGAGTTTTCCTCTAACGGCTCGCGATATCATTGCATGAAAATAACCGGCAGGTTTGGTGATAAGGTGTGGCTGCCGTAGCGTTTTCTCCAAGACGGTAGCTACAATTGCTGCGGCAGCATGGGAGCCGACCTTTGAGACGCCGGTGAGCCAGAGTCGTTCGGGGAGACCGATCATACGACGAAGCGTCTCGCCTCCATTCCGCAGATCTGACCAATTGCGTATTGCAAGTCCTGTCATTTCCTGCGCTTGACGGCACGCGGAGCTCAACAGTTGTAGTGGCACGCTGGATAGAACGTGAAGCTCACTTTCCTTCTGTCGAGTTTGGGATTGGACTTGCGATGGCTTGCTTTCCCGAGATGCTGCATCTGTGTCCGTGTTGTTACTAATTACAGATTCAGATCCTAGATTTGTATTTATATAAGGGGTGTCACTGATGTCACCCTTGCATGTCATTGCCGGAGAAGCGTCCTTTGATACGAGGGTGATAGCATCCGCATATGCGGACTGCATCTGATCGGCTCGATCAACGATGTCTGCTGGGTTGCCGAGAATCCTTCGGATCTCAATCATAAAGCGCCCATTGTGCTCGGGAAATGCGACATCTAGGTCCGTCATGGCTCTTGTGAGACGTGCGACGTCTCGCCGAGCAGACAACTCACGCTGAAGGCGACTGTGATAATCGGCGACCATCGCCTGAAGCTCAGGGGCTCTGACGCGAGCTGGTGTGAAGTCAATCCCGAAACCGCAAGCGATTTCGCCATCGGCACTGCGCTGGATGAACCGTCTGCCGGTCGAACTATCTCGATAAGCCGCGATGCCCAATTCGACGAGCTTGCGAACGCAGCGCATCACTGTGCGCTCAGACCGCATGGTGTACTCAGCGAGCTTCGCATTCGAGATAGCCACCAAAGGGCGAGCGTCGCCTTTCCAATCGTCGGCTCTCGACAGACCGAGGAGGATATCGAGTACGTGATAAGTCGTGCCGTCTATACCAAGTACGGGTGCAGCGCGCTTCAACAGAAGCGCCATCTCCGACTTGTTCACGTCAGGAACATCCGTGCTTAAGGCAAGCTGTGCGCTGGCAATAATCGCAGGCGTGACGCGCCTAAATGAGGCGACTTGAACCGATCTGGTCATAGCAAACCCGATACTACGCCCTGGAGGACGCAGTTCCCTATGTATTGAGATGTCAGGAAGCCATTGGCGCGCACGCAAAAACCACGCCTCTACGCAAGCAGAGGCTTGATTAAGAATACGGACCGTCTTAGAATCAGTTCGTTACAGCTGAGGTTGACGGTTCGATTTCGTTCCGCTGGCTTATGGGATCAAGGGTCTATCGATTGCAGTCGATGGGCCCTTTTCCTTATCCAGAGTGTCTAGGACATGTCTGAATCCTTTTCCTGCTGAGACTTGAACTCTTCGACGAGATCGGGAAGCCGTTGCAGCAGCCACCCTGAAAGGCCCGGAAGGCGTTTGTTCGGAATAGAAATTCGCGTATTCGTCCCGGCCGTGACCGCCGAGATCACGAAGCCGTCGCCCAATGAGACTTCAGACTTGTCCGGTAAGGCTTGAATGGTCTCGTCAAAAGCACCCAAAACCAACTGGAATCGCTGTTGTGTGTCGGACGCTTGCCATTCTGTCGATGCTGTAAGGTGATCGAGAGCGTCCTGTTGCCTAGGGTTCAGGCTTTTATCAGTTACAAGCGATGCCAGCTTTTCCCACTTCGGACGACCGACAGAGGGAGCTGCACCAATCAAACGGATGAGAGACACTGGTATCTGAGCGACCGTATTGGTCATTGTGGAGATATAGGTGATGCTCTGGCCGGGCTTCCTACCAAGCGCAATCGAAATCGTTTCGCGCGTATATCCCTTTTCTTTGAGAGACAGGGCGAACAGACCCTGCTCAACGAAAGATAGGTTCAGGCGCTCAGAGTTCTCGATCCCTTGCGAAATGATCAGTTCTTCATCGGACATCGACCTGACGACAGCCTTTACGGGGCGCTTCAGGATCTGGCATGCCTTCAGTCGTCGATGGCCATAAGCCGCCTGGTAGTACCCAGGCTTTCCATCCAGAGGACGTACGAGAATAGGAATCTTCTGTCCGGATTCGTTAATACCGTCCACGAAAGTCGCAAATCCCGGATCGCCCTCGATATCCAAGCGATCGGCGACAAATGAGGGGATCACTTTTTCGGCGTCGATTTCGACGACAGACTCTGCTGAAGTAAGTTGGTCGTGCAGACGCCTATTTTCTTCCTCGATTGAGACGAATGCGCGGTCCATTGACTTCACCGCAGCGGATCCGACTCGGCGCTTGTCTGCCTCGATTGGGGTAGGGGAGGGGGCTGGCTGGTTTGAGAGCGCGTTCGGATCGACGTTGCCGAATAGGCTTTTCATCCTTTGATTGCGTTCACGAGGATTGACCATTATCGACCCCACACTTGCTTGATGTGCTGAAACACTTCGCTGTTCACGGCATCAACCGATTCAAGGGCACGGCTCAGAGTGTCGCGATTAACACTGCCTCTCGACAGTTCGTAGAGGCTTTTTTTCTCAAGACCCGCGCTCGCAATGGCGGTCGTCTCCACGACCGCGGGTGCCAGCACATCGTCCTTGAACAGTGATCGAAGAAGGGTGACGACATTGACCTGTGGGCCATCGTTAGGATTGTGACGAGTGAGGATATAGCGAATAAAATCATGGCTTAAGGTACCACCACGTTCCTCAATTACATGCATGAGGTCGCTCATCATGGCGAGGAACTGGTTCATACTTGCAACATCGATCATCGCAGGGTGGATGGTGATGAAGAGCCCTGTTGCCGCACAAAGCGCGCCAAGCGTCAAATAGCCGAGTTGAGGTGGTGCATCGATAAGGACGACGTCGTAGTTCTGTTCCACCTCAGAAATCACGGCAGACAGCCGACGGAAGAAGATCTCGTCGCCGCGACCGTATCCCTCGGCAATCGCCTGAGGCGTTTCGTGCTCATATTCCATGAGCTCCAAATTTGCCGGGATAAGATCGATACCCTCGAAATAGGTGCTGCGAATTACCTCCTGGATAGGGCGGCGGACCTCGTCATAGCGTATCGCAGCATAGACTGTTTCGTTCTCAGCGACGTCGAACTCCGGCTGATATCCAAACATTGCAGACAGCGAAGCCTGCGGATCGAGGTCAATTGCGAGGACGCGGAGCCCTTGGATCGCAAGATAATGCGCGAGGTGAACGGTTGTCGTCGTCTTGGCGGAACCGCCTTTGAAGTTGGCCACCGCGATGACCTGCAGCTTATCGCCAGGTTGGCGACGCGGGAGGAAATCCAAAGCTTCTGCGGGCCTCTTGCGCGCAAGATGCTCGCGAAGTTCATTGACCTGGGACAGCGTATAGATCCGACGACCATTGTCCTGGCGATCAGGAATGGCGCTTTGGCCATCCAGCGACATTTGCCGCAACGTCGACTCGGCGATGCCGAGGAGCGTCGCGACTTCGCGCGATGTGTACGTTTTCAGCGTCTTAGCGCTTTCTGGTTCATACAGGCGTTGTCTGATCGACTGGAGCTGACTCGACAACAGTTGCGAATGCCTGCTGATCTTGTCAGCAGATGATTCTGTCGGTTCGCTAATCTTTGCTTTGGTCGTCATTTTGCCTCACGACGGAATTTTATTGATCGTCGCTGATTTTCCGTCGAGGCACGATTACTCGATTCCGAGTTGGCGTCAAACGTTTGTTGGTTAACAAAGGGTTAACGCCGATTGCTTGAGGGGGATTGGAGAGCACAAGCTCATCGTGAATCATTCACGATTCCAGCTCTTTAGGTGATTCCGGTGCAAAACTAGTGAAATCGGCCGGTTAGCACATGTGCTAGGGGCGATTTTACACGCAAACCGCCGACTCGACGCCGAGGCGATAGAATCACCCTTTAGCACATGTGCTAGGTCGACCGGCGATTCTCAGCGTTGCAACTTTCCCTCGTCCTAACGCACCGGGGGATAATTCATGGTCATCCGACCAGCTTTCCAGACGACCAGCGAGGCTGCCTTCGATCTCAATCGCGGAGGTCGCCATGCTCAATGAACAGTCGCAGCTCAGGCTTGCGCGCAAACTTGACGAGGCGCTCGGCGCACAGATCTGCGCGGCCCTTCTGGAGCCGTCGGTCGTCGAAATCATGCTCAATCCGGATGGCCAAGTCTTTATCGAGCGCCTTGGCCAGGGCTCAAGCCTGGCAGGGCACTTGTCTGCCGCTGCTGCCGAGATCGTGATCGGCAGCGTGGCGCATCTTCTCGGTTCGCAGATCGACGCCAGTCATCCAATCGTATCGGGGGAACTACCGAACGGTGGCCACCGCTTCGAGGGCCTGATCCCACCTGTCGTCCCGGTCCCTTCTTTCACGATCCGGCGTCGGGCATCGCGGCTGATCCCGCTCAACGACTATGTGACGGCCGGCATCATGAGCGACAGGCAAGCCGGCATCATCCGTCGGGCGGTCCGCGAGCACCGAAACATCATCGTGTCGGGCGGAACCGGGTCGGGCAAGACAACACTTGCGAATGCAATCATTGCCGAGATCGTTGCAAGCACGCCTGACGATCGGGTCGTCGTCCTGGAAGACACCGCCGAGATCCAGTGTAGTGCTGCGAACTTCATCGCGCTTCGAACAAGCGACACGGTCGACATGTCGCGGCTTCTGAAAAGCACGATGCGGCTTCGCCCAGACCGTATCGTGGTCGGAGAAGTCCGCGATGGCGCGGCACTGGCACTCCTTAAGGCCTGGAACACCGGCCATCCCGGTGGGATCTGCACGATCCACTCCAACACGGCTCGTTCGGCGCTCCAGCGGATCGAGCAACTGACCGCCGAGGTCAGCCAGCAGCCGATGCAAGGCGTCATCGGACAGGCCGTCGACGTCATCGTCTCCATCGTCAGGACAGCTACGGGCCGGCGGATAAACGAAATCGTCTCCGTCAAAGGCTTTTCCGGCGGCGAATACGAACTCGAACACTGCGATCAGGAGGTAAGACATGCAGCTTGAGAGGCGAACGATAATCGCGATCGCAGCAGCGGGCATGCTGCTGATCTGTGCGGGCCCGACATTTGCGAGCTCGGGGGGAAGCCTTCCCTGGGAGGGGCCTCTGGAGCAGATCCAGGAGTCGATCACCGGGCCGGTGGCCGGTTTCATCGCCTTGGCGGCTTTCGCGGTTGCCGGCGGCATGCTGATATTCGGGGGTGAGCTGAACGATTTCGCGCGGCGCCTCATGTACATCGTGCTGGTCGCAGGCATCCTTCTCGGTGCAACCACGCTCGTCGGGCTCTTCGGCGCGACGGGGGCAACAATCGGGATTTCGAATGAGATGCAGGCCCTCCATTCCACTCCAGTAGGGGAGGAAGGCAATGCCTGACGCGCACGCTGGCCTGCAGCGCAATCGCATTCATCGCGCTCTCTCACGGCCAAACCTGCTTCTCGGGGCCGATCGTGAGCTGACACTGGTCACGGGGCTGATCGCCGCGATCCTGATCTTCGTCGTGCTGACGGTCTATTCCGTCGTGATCGGGCTTACCCTCTGGATCGTCACGATCGGTGTGCTGCGCGTGATGGCGAAGTCGGATCCAATGATGCGGCGGGTCTATATCAGACACATCTCCTACAAGCCCTACTATCGTGCAACGACCGCCCCCTGGCGCAAATACTGAGGAGACTGGCTTGGTTGCGCTCAAAAGATTTCGCTCGACCGGTCCTTCCTTCGCGGATCTGGTTCCCTATGCCGGCCTCGTCGACAATGGCATCATGCTGCTCAAGGATGGAAGCCTGATGGCGGGCTGGTATTTCGCCGGCCCAGATTCCGAAAGCGCCACCGATCTGGAACGCAACGAGCTTTCGCGCCAGATCAACGCCGTGCTCGTGCATCTCGGTTCCGGGTGGATCATTCAGGTCGAGGCGGTCCGTATCCCGACGGTTGAGTATCCGACGGAAGAACGCTCGTTTTTCCCGATCCCGTCACGCGGGCGATCGACGCCGAAAGGCGGACGCATTTCAGTCGCGCGCATGGCCATTTCGAGAGCAAGCATGCGATCATCCTGACCCATCGCCCGGACGACGCGAAGCGGACGGGGCTTGCCCGCTATGTCTATTCCGACGGTGAAAGCCGTCAGCGTTCCTATGCTGATGCTGTGCTGACGGATTTCCGGACCGCTATCCGGGAAGTCGAGCAATATCTCGCCAATACCCTATCGATCCGGCGGATGCTGACAATCGTGACCTCGGAGCGGGGAGGGGCCAGAAACGCACGGTATGACGAGCTCATGCAGTTCGTCCGGTTCTGCATCACGGGAGAAAGCCACCCGGTCCGGTTGCCAGATATCCCGTTCTATCTGGACTGGGTCGCGACAGCCGAGCTTCAGCATGGCCTGACGCCGAAGGCGGAAAACAGGTATCTGGCCGTGGTGGCGATCGATGGCCTGCCGGCGGAAAGTTGGCCGGGCATTCTCGATAGCCTCGATCTTATGCCGCTCACCTATCGATGGTCCTCGCGGTTCATTTTCCTGGATGCGGAAACGGCCCGCCAAAAACTCGAGCGGACGCGCAAAAAGTGGCAGCAGAAAGTGCGTCCATTCTTCGATCAGCTATTCCAGACCCAATCCCGCTCTGTCGATCAGGACGCGATGACGATGGTGGGCGAAATCGAGGATGCGATTGCGCAAGCCGCTTCGCAGCTCGTTGCCTACGGATACTACACGCCGGTGATCGTCCTTTTCGACGAAGATCAATCAGTGGTTCAGGAAAAGGCCGAGGCTGTGCGTCGCCTTGTCCAGGCGGAGGGCTTTGGCGCGCGCATCGAGACGCTGAATGCCACCGACGCGTTTCTGGGCAGCCTGCCGGGAAACTGGTACTGCAATATCCGCGAGCCTCTGATCAATACGAGCAATCTGTCTGATCTCGTGCCGCTCAACACCGTCTGGGCCGGTTCTCCCGTTGCCCCGTGCCCCTTCTTCCCGGAAAATTCGCCGCCACTGATGCAAGTGGCAAGCGGTTCAACGCCGTTTCGGCTCAACCTTCATATCGACGATGTCGGGCATACCCTGATCTTCGGCCCAACCGGATCTGGAAAATCCACGCTCCTTGCTCTCATCGCCGCGCAGTTCAGACGTTACGAATTCGCGCAGATCTTTGCCTTCGACAAGGGCCGTTCGCTCGAGCCTCTGACGCTTGCGGTCGGGGGAGCGCATTACGCGATCGGCGGAGGGCTGGAAGGGGAGGGGCCCGTGCTGGTGCTGGAGCCGGAACTGGCACGGCACTTTCCTTTTGTCCATTGGAGGATCTTTCGAGCGAATCCGATCGGGCCTGGGCTTGCGACTGGATCGAGACATTGATCGCCATTCAGGGCGTGTCCGTGATGCCGGACCACCGCAACGCCATCTCGCGGCAGATCTTGCTGATGGCATCGTCCAATGCGCGATCGCTCTCGGATTTTGTCTCTGGGGTTCAGCTCCGCGAGATCAAGGATGCGCTTTTTCACTACACGGTCGATGGTCCGCTGGGCTACCTTCTCGACGCCGAGAGCGATGGACTGAGCTTGAGAGGGTTTCAGACGTTCGAGGTCGAAGAGCTTATGAATATGGGCGAGCGCAACCTCGTGCCCGTCCTGACCTATCTGTTTCGCAGGATCGAGAAGCGGCTCGACGGCTCTCCGAGCCTCATCGTTCTTGACGAAGCCTGGCTGATGCTGGGGCATCCGGTGTTTCGCGAGAAGATCCGGGAATGGCTAAAAGTCCTGCGCAAGGCGAATTGCGCGGTCGTGCTGGCAACGCAGTCGATTTCGGACGCGGAGCGTTCGGGGATCATCGATGTTTTGAAAGAATCCTGCCCGACAAAGATCTGCCTGCCGAATGGCGCCGCCAGAGAGCCGGGGACGCGGGAATTTTATGAGCGGATCGGCTTCAACCAGCGGCAGATCGAGATCGTGTCGAAAGCGATCCCGAAGCGCGAATACTATGTGGCAACGCCCGAGGGGCGGCGGCTGTTTGATATGGCGCTCGGGCCATTGACCCTCAGCTTCGTGGGGGCGTCCGGCAAGGACGATCTCAAAACGATCCGGACATTGCGAGCAGCACACGGGGCCGCCTGGCCGGCCGTGTGGCTTGAGACGAGGGGAGTGCGCAATGTTCCGCCTTATATTAGGTCGTGAGTGGCTCGTCAGTGGTTCGGCGGCGATCCTTGTTGCGTTCGCAAGCAGACCGGCGAATGCCGGAGCGGCAACCGGTATGGCGACGGAATGGACACAGCTCCTCAACAATGGCGAGCTGGTCTCGCTGGTCGGCAATCGGAAGAGCAGATCCAGAACCAGGTGACCCAGATCACGCAACTGGCCGAGCAGATCCAGAATCAGCTCAACATCTATCAGAACATGCTGCAGAACACCGCTCAGCTACCCAGTCACATCTGGGGCGAGGTCGAAAGCGATCTTGGAAAGCTGCGCAGCGTCGTTTCGCAGGGGCAGGGGATCGCTTTCTCCCTTGGCAACGCGGACGACGTCCTGAAGCAGCGCTTCAAGAGCTTTGCCGAGCTCAAGGCCAATCTTCCGAGCGGCGAGAGCTTCTCGTCGACCTATCAGACCTGGTCGGACACGAACCGCGACACGATCGCCGGCACGCTAAGTGCTGCCAGTCTGACCGCCGACCAGTTCGATAGCGAGGCGGATACGATGCGCCAGCTGCAATCAATGTCCGAAAGCGCCGACGGCCAGATGAAGGCGTTGCAGGTTGGGCATGAGATTGCCGCGCAGCAAGTTGCCCAGATGCAAAAGCTGCGGGGCCTTGTTTCGCAGCAGATGACGATGGTTGGGACCTGGCTGCAGACGCAGCAGACGGACAAGGATCTGGCCCAGGCAAGACGGGAGGAATTCTTCAACTCGACTGCGCCATCAATGTCGGGCGGGGAGGGGATGAAGATCCAATGGTGAAGGCAAAACTCATCGCCATCCTTGTCGTCGGCCTTCTGGCGATGGGGGCTGCCAGCAGCTGGTTTTGTTTGTGCATAGCGATCGCCCTGAAGCCCGGACCGATGCCTTTTTCCATACCGAGAAGCGCTATCCGACCTCCGGTGGCGAGAAGATGAGGTTGGATGGTAGGCAGAGGTCTTATCGAGGGCGGGTTATTCAAGACCTTGCTGATGGCCACGGTGTTCGGCGTGATGATCGCCGAGCCTGCTTTCGCTCAGGAAGGCTCGACGCTCACCGTACTGCAGACCCAGATTTCGTCGGCGGCCAAAGGCTGGGAAACCACCGTCATGGATGCCGCCAGGTCGCTCTTCTGGATCCTGGCGACGATTGAGATCGGCATAGCGGCCGTCTGGCTTGCCCTTCAGGCGGCATCACTCGATACGTGGTTCGCAGAAATTGTTCGGCGGATCATGTTTATCGGCTTCTTCCTGTTTGTCCTGACCCAGGGGCCGAGTTTTGCAAAGGCGATCGTCGATAGCCTGTTTCAGATCGGAGCCGGCGGCGGAACGGCCTCGCCGGCGGATGTCTTCAATGCCGGCCTCTCTGTGGCGAGCAAGATGTCGGAAAAGGTTAAATTCGGCGTCTTTGAAGACAATGGGCTGGCGATTGCCTCCATTTTCGCGATGATCGTGACGGTGATTGCCTTTTCCCTCGTGGCCGCGATCTTCGTCTCGGTGATGGTCGAAATGTATGTCGGGCTACTGGCCGGCATGATCATGCTCGGCCTTGGGGGATCGTCCTATACCAAGGATTTTGCCGTCCGGTACCTCGTCTATGCCTTCGCTGTCGGCATGAAGCTCATGGCCTTGGTTATGATTGCCCGGATCGGGTCCGAGGTGCTGATCGGGTTGGCAAGTGAGCCGGAGGTCGGCGACGAGTTTCAGACGGCGTTGGCGATTGCCGGCATCGCGGTCGTCGTCTTCATTGTCGCGATTTATGTCCCCAATATCATGCAGGGCGTGGTGCAGGGTGCCTCGGTCTCCGGCGGCATGGAGGCAATTCGCCATGGCGGCCAGGCATCATCTTTTCTGCCGGCGCGGGCTTCCTGTCGACGGGTGCGATGGCCGCGGGCTTCGCCGCCGGCCAGGCTGCGAGGGCCGGGGGCTCGTCTGCCGCCGGCGTCGCATCAAAGGCGTGATGGGCGGGATTGGGGCCGCCGGCCGGGCGACCGGCTCAGCCGCAAAGGAAAAGGCGATCGGCTCTCCCGGGGCCTATGCGGGTTCGATCCTGGGGCTGGCGAACGCCAAGCTCGATCAGAAACGATCCAGCTCGTCGGTGGCACCATCGCCTCCTGAACGTAACGACATCTGATAATAAGGACTGGATCGATCGATGGCAGCAAACCGCGCGCCCGATAACCCGTATCTCGCCGCTCGCCAGGAATGGTCCGAACGGTACGGGACCTATGTTAAAGCTGCCGCGGCATGGCGCATTGTCGGTATTCTTGGATTGTTTATGGCCGTCATAGGCTTTGGCTACGCACTTTATCTCAGCACACAGGTTCGGCTCGTCCCCTACATC
Organism: Shinella sp. UYSO24; assembly: GCA_902167985.1. Lineage (GTDB taxonomy): Bacteria > Pseudomonadota > Alphaproteobacteria > Rhizobiales > Rhizobiaceae > Neorhizobium. The sequence goes on along the minus strand of CABHNZ010000027.1, from coordinate 39,349 downwards.
GTCGAGGTCGACAAGCTCGGCAATGCGGTGAGCGCAGGCATCCCACAACAGATCGAATCTGCTGACCCGCGTGTCGTTCGCGCGACCCTAGGAGGTTTTGTGTCGAGCTTCCGGAGCGTCACGCCGGACGCGGTGGTGCAGAAGCAGTATATTGATCGAACCTATGCGCTCTTGCGAGGGCCGGATCCCTCGACCGAGAAGATCAATGCATGGTTTAGGGCGAACTCTCCGTTTGAGAAGGCGCGGTCGGCGACGGTTTCGATCGAGGTCAACAACATCGTTGCCCTCTCGAGCCAGACCTATCAGATCGACTGGACCGAATATGAGCGGGATCGAAAGGGCAAGGAAACAGGAACGCGTCGTTTCCGAGGCATTGCAACAGTCGCACTGACCGAACCTCAGGACGAGGCAACGATCCGGCTCAATCCGATCGGCCTCTACGTTCGTGATTTCGATTGGACGGCACAGCTTTAGGGCAGGGGAATTGCAGATGATCAGATTAGGAACAATCGCGACCTCGGCGTGGTTAGCCTTCGTCCTGGCTGCCTCGGCAGCGACATGGTGGCGATGACCCCAAAGGAGATGCGTGGAACCGCTCTTTCCGGCAAGTGGCGAGGATCGACGGGTCTCCTAACCCGCGGGCCGGACGGCAAAGTGATCTTCCTGTTCGGTGAGACGCAGCCATCTGTGGTCTGCTCGCCATTGCAGGTCTGCGATATCGAGTTACAGGGCGGGGAGATTGTCCGGGATGTCCTGGTCGGCGATACCGTCCGATGGAAGATCGAACCGGCGACATCCGGTGCGGCCAGTGGGCAGGCCATCCATCTTGTGGTCAAGCCAGCGGAACCGGGCCTGGTGACATCGATGGTGGTCACGACATCCCGTCGCACCTATCACATTCAGCTCAAATCCAATGCGACACAGTATATGGCACGGGTGGGCTTCGAATATCCCGAGGACGTGTCGACCAAGCTTGCGGACGTCAATGCAAGGCTGGAGGTTGGTGAAACGGGGGGATCAGCGCCAGACAGGCTGAACTTTTCCTACTCCTTGAGCGGCGGCGCCTCCTGGAAGCCGAAGCGCGTCTATTCTGACGGAACGAAGACCTACATCCAGTTTCCGCGGGCGATCCGGGGGCAGGATGCTCCGGTCCTCTTCGTCGTCTCGGGTGGTCAGAGCCGCATCGTCAATTACCGGATGAAGAACGACATGATGGTCGTCGATTACGCCATCGACAAAGCCATCCTCGTTTCTGGCGTCGGGTGGCATCAGCAGAAGATTATCATCAAGAGGGGAGGGTAATCCAGATGCGGAGCTGGTTTCCAATCGCGATCCTCATTTCTATCCTTGCCGGTTGCCAGACTGATCCTGGCGATCTTTCCGGCAGCGATGCACCGGTGGCGATGTCGACCACGGCTGTCGGTGCGATCGCGGGCGACATAACCGGGCGGCTGGCGGAGCAGGTGCCGCCTGCCTCAACGCCGATCCACATGACGATGAATAAGACGCATTTCGCGATAGCGGTTCAGGCCGCGCTGAAAGGGTGGGGCTACACCGTCACCACTGAGCCGGCCAAGCCCAAAAGCAACGCCGTCGAGCTCTCTTATGATCTTCGAGCGATTGATGGACGGGTCCTCGCGCAGCTATCGACGCCGACGATAGCATTGGGCCGGGCCTATACGACGTCGGCTGACGGCGCCGCTGCGGCGAGCCCGCTCTCCGTCATGCAGCGAAACTGAGGAGGGTGAGATGGTACAATCCCTTCAGCTTGGGGCGCCGACCGGTGGAGGCCGTGAGTCCGGCATGCGTCGCCTGAACCGGCTGCCGATTGTCGTCGTCATCGCGCTTTCGGTCGTATCCATCGGGATTGTCGTTATCGGCCTTTCCTGGCGCGGATTGCCATTTGGCGCCGCAAGTGGCGTAGACACGGCGTCAAACTCGCCGGCAACCTCCTACGGTGAGCAACTCAAGCGAGGTATCGGTGACGGTATCATTGGAGATCCAGGCGAACGGGAAGCGTTTCAGCCGGCACCAACGCCGCCGGCCGACCGAAAACCGACCTCACCGGCTCCGCAATCCACCGCCACAGAACACGCGCAGCCGGGAGGGGAAAGCAATGACGATTGGAAGGCTCGTCTGAAGCGGGAACAGGAGGAACAATATGCGCGTGAGGAGAACCGCCAGAAAATGGCGCGCCTGCAGGCGAAAGCAGCAGCTTTGGATTCGCCGCTGAAGGTGGACGTTGGTTCTGTGGAGCAAGCCGCGAGCGCCGGACCTACAGCGGAGAAGACCGATGCAGGTAAGACGGGCGGTGGCAACAACGCCTCAGATCTCTATGCGACCGCAATGAAGGCTGGACTTCAGGCGCAGGGTGCGGATCCGAACGGGCAGGGGGCGAAGGAAGATTTCTTCAACCAGGACATCAAGGATCTGGCTATTTGCCCAACCACGTCGTTGCTCCGCTGTCCCGCTTTGAATTGAAGCGCGGATCCGTCATTCCAGCGACCCTGATCACCGGCATCAACTCGGATCTTCCCGGCCGCATCACGCTCAGGTGAGCCAGAACGTCTATGATAGTGCAACGGGATATCGCCTTCTCGTCCCGCAGGGATCAAAACTGTTCGGCCGCTACGATTCCAAGGTCTCGTTTGGGCAGGAACGTGCGCTGGTCGTCTGGACTGATCTGATCTTCCCGAACGGTTCAACTCTGCAGCTTGGTGGGATGTCTGGCACTGACGCCGAGGGCTATGGCGGGTTCCAGGACAAGGTCGATCGCCACCTGTGGCGAACATTCGGTTCGGCCGCTCTCATCGCGCTGATTGGCACGGGGATCGACATGTCGGTGCCGGAAAGCTCAACGCTTGCCCCACAGGAAACGGCGTCCGACGCTGCACGCCGAAACTTCGCCGAGACATTTGGACGGGCCGCCGAGCAGACGATCTCCAAGAACTTGAATGTTCAGCCCACCATCGGATCCGGCCCGGCTACAAATTCAACGTCCTGGTCGATCAGGACATCGTGTTTCCGGCAACCTATTCGCAATAGCTGGCGCAGCTGGGTCGCTTGGCGCGACCAGATGGGCTGGGCGCAACCTTGCTTTGGCCCTTTCTAACGAAACCAATATGGTGCCCTTCATGGCGCCGATCGCGAAACGATAAGGCAGCCTGTCAATGCAAAACGCTGGAATGTCTTTGAGGACGATCTTTGCGCGAAACCTCCGCCTTGCCAGAAGTCAGGCGGGCCTGTCGCAGGACCAGTTGGCGACGCTTGCCGGGCTCAATTCCAATTTCGTCGGACGGTTGGAAAGGGAGCAAAGTTCGCCAACGCTGGAAACGATCGAGGCGTTGGCGAGGGCGCTCAATCAGGACGTCATCCGTTTCCTGAGTTTCAACGATCCATAACTAATGGCTGGATGACGCTTACTAAGGCACCCAGCAATGCTTGCAGAGAGGCATTTTGTCGGCTGAGGTCAGGCCTCTCGCGTTCCCGGAAACCACTGGGCCTCATCGAGATACATGTAGAGCTTGTCTTGTTCTTTGACGGCCCCGAGCGAATTGTAGAACGCTATGGCGCCGACGTTCGAAGCCGCGACACCCCATTTTATGCGAAAGCATTTCTGAAGCTGTGCTTCGAGGAACAGGGCGGTCATAAGGCGGCCGGCAACGCCTTGCCGGCGCTCGGCCGGGCTGACGACGAGATCGTTCAGGTAAAGGAGAGGGCGGTTTCGGAAGGTGAACTGCTGGATGAAATAGAGCGCGTATCCGTGGATTTCGCCCGCGACGCCTTCGTCGATTAGCATCTGGTAGGCCGGGGGGTGTTGCTCAAAGCCGAGCGTCGACAAGGCTGGCCGATCGATCGCAAACGTATTGCCATAGGCTTCGTGCCGAGCATGCTCGGCCATCATAGGGAGAATGGCATCCAGATCTGAAACCACGCATTTCCTGATCGCCATGGTCGGCTCCTCAATTTCCAATCCGCCTGGACTTTATCGATCTCGCTCGGTGTTTGTTGCAAAGCTTGGATGAACTCTTGGCGAACCTCAGTCCGACGGCGGCGGCCATCCGGCCGCGCTATGGCATGTCCTTGTAGCCGTGCGATGTGCCGATCAGGACGACCGAAGCGTCCGGAGCAATGATGGTTCGCCGACGAAGCTCGATGAGCGCGGACAGCGTGATGGCAGAGGCATTTTCCACATAGAGACCCATTTTGCCCAGAGCCATCTGTGCCGCGAGGGTATCGGCCTCGCCGGGTGCAACGACCGTGCCGCCCGAACTATCGAGCGCCTCTATGGCCTGGTAGGTAACTGTATTCCCCCCGAGCGATCGCAGCCATGTAGCGCCATCGAAAATCGCTGTGTGTGGCGCGCCTGCGAGCACGCGCGTGATCCGAGGGAAGGGTTCGGCCGCGTGGATGCGGGGCACAGACGACAAGAGCCCATTCTCGAGGAGATCACGATAGCCTTTGGTGATACCCCATAGGAGATCGCCGCGCGATACGGGGATGATGATATCGCTTGGGTGATCGGCACCAAGTTCCAGATAGAGTTCAAGGGCGATCCCTCTCAGGCCATCGACGGCGAAAGGATTGCTGCCGACGGCGGGAATGGTGAAGTTCGTGGCCGGATACCACTCTCCGCTGAGGCTTTTCTCGCGGATGAGCTCCCATCGTTTTTCCGGGCTCTTGGCAACGATGATATCGGCACCGTGCAACTGGATCGCCTTCTCGACACTGCGCGGCATGCCTTCCGTTGTGACAACCACACAATGGAGGCCAGCATTGGCAGCAAAGGCGGCGAGTGAGACGCCGGCATTTCCACTGGAGGCAACCGCCACCGTGGCCGCTCCGATATCGAGGGCTCTGCGGATCAGGCCGGCACTCATGCGGTCCTTATGGGACCCGGTCGGATTTGCCCCCTCATTCTTGAGCATCAATCGTCCGACGCCATGGTGTTTGGCCAGTGCCGGGAAATCCAAAAGCGGCGTATTGCCCTCGCCGATGCGCGGCGAGCCGGGATAGGCAAACCAGAACGGCAGGTCCTCCTTCGCACACAGACTTGGCCATTCCTGAAACGAGGGAGCTACATTCGCAGGAATACCCTCGCTCGCGCAGGCCGGGCAGCCGATGAGGTAATCGCCGACGGGCCATCGACGGTGGCATCTGATGCATTGCATGCCGCTTAAGAAGGGACTTGGCTTGCCAAATTGGAGATGCTTCGGTGTTGGATATAATTCCATGTCAATCATCGAACGGTCACCGCAACTGGTCATGCACGATGGTGCAAAGCTCGTCACCGCGCCCGACCAGGGCCGGGATATGCAGGGACAGGATGGTGCCGGAAGTCCTAAAGCGAACCTCTTGCGGCGGCGACATGGGACGTTCGGGGAAGTGCAAGAAGCCGGCAATGTCATCCCCGGAGACGGTTTGGCCCAGCCTCACACGCGGCTCGAATATCCCGGGCTGATCCGCATGCAAACGGTCCTCCGGTCCCTTCTGTACCCACCGCGTCTCAGGTGAAATTGATGGCACGCTGTCGGCTAGTATGCCTCGGTCGGCCAGAATACGCCTCACGCCCTCTCCGGCCAACGCCAGACCAACACTCGATAGCGTTTCACCGCCGCCCAACTCGGCGGTTAGACACGCCACGCCTTGCCGGCCGCATTCTCCGGCCAAAGTGAGGACGCCACCACCTCCCTTGCCTGTACTGACAAAGCTGACGGGCGCGCCGAATAGCTCGGCGAGGCGGGTCAGTGCATCTCGCTCGTCCGGGGTCTTTGCTTGCCGTACGATCCCGCACGGTACAAATTGCGATGAGCGGCCGCCTGCGTGCAGATCGATTGCCACGTCGGTGATCGGGATGAGGACCGTGCTGACGTAGTGCGCTATGACCTGGGTTGGACCGCCGAGATGGCTCCCGGGAAACGACCGGTTCAGATTGGCTCCATCGAGCGGAGACGATCTTGTTCCGGATAGTACCGCGGGATGATTAAGTGACGGCAGGATGATGATCCGACCTTGGACCTCTTCGGTCCGAATGTCTCGTGCTAGGTTCATCAGCGCGACAATGCCCTCATATTCATTGCCGTGATTGCCGCCGATGAGAAGTGCCGTTGGGCCAACACCGTTCTTGATGGAGACGATCGGAATGGGAACGAAGCCATAGCCGTTCGTCTCATTCGAATGATAAAGTCGCAGATACCCATCCTGCTTGCCATCGGCGTCAAGATCGAAGGGCGTCGAAATCGGTGACTGCGCAAGGCGCGTGATGAGGTCGATTTGCTGCCCGGAGCGCTGTGACAAATTGCGACGATTTTCGTCGCTCAAATTAGTGCTGAGCGGCATAGGATCTTCCTCTCCGACGAATGATTTCCGAGATGGCGATGATGATCGTCATGAAGACGAGAAGAAGGGTGGCCACGGCGGCCAGTCGCGGGCTGACGGAGAGGAGCGCATCTTCGTACATGAGCTTGGGAAGCGTTGCGACGCGACCGCCCGTCACGAAGAGAGCGATAGTGAGTTCGTCAAAGGAGACGATGAAGGCGAACATGAAGGCGGCGATGATGCCGGACCGCAGGACGGGGAATGTTATGCGGCTGAAGATCTGTCGTGGGGATGCACCCATGGTTGCTGCGGCATGGTCGAGGTTCTGATCATAGCCCCTGACGACCGCCAGCAGTGTCACCACGACATAGGGAATGACGATGACGGTATGACCGAGAATGACGGCAAGCGTGGTGCCCGCGATGCCGATACGGGAAAAGAGGAAGAATAGCCCGACAGCGACAAAGATATTTGGAACGATCATCGGCGCGACAACCAGACCGAACAGGGCTTGTTTTCCGGCAAATTTCTTGCGGGCTAGAGCAAACGCACAGGGTAGAGCGAACAGCATCGCCATCAATGCGGAGGCGACTGCCACGCCGAAGGATCGCGCCGCGGCGTCGAGCCAGATAGGGGAGTGGAGGACGTCCACATACCATTTCAGTGAGAAGAGCTTTGGGGGCCAGGTCAGGAACGCTTCAGAGGTGAAGGACACTGGCACGACGAAGAGGGTGGGGAGGACGAGGAAACAGAAGATCAACGCGCAAACAAGCTTGAGGAGGCGGCCGTGGTTTACGACCACGTGAGCCGATCTGCCCACCCGCCGAGGGACGAGCGAAATTGCGGCGTCAGTCAGAGAACCAAGCCAGCAACATATCCGTGCCCCAAACGCTGATCCAGCGTTCCGCAGCATCGAAGTCCGAGCACTCGTCTCCTTTGAGCCATCTCCACTGACGACGGATAGGCCAAAAACCTTGTCGTAGAAATAGAAGATGACCATGAATGTCAGGACGAGGAGGACACCGATTGCGCCGGCGAACGGCCAGTTCAGGACTTCGCGGATTTGAAAGACGATCAGTTGCACGATCATCGTATCCTGTGGGCCGCCGAGAAGGGCTGGCGTCACATAAAACCCGAGTGAACTGATGAACACGAGCAACCCGGCAGACGCTACACCCGGCATGGTGAGCGGGAAATAGATGCGCCAGAAGCGCGTCCCGGGCTTAGCTCCCATCGTCGCCGCGGCCTTCGACAGATTGGGGTCTACGCGCTCCATCACGGAGAGAAGTGTCATCGCTGCGACAGGGATGAGTGCATGGGTCATCCCGACCATGATGCCTGTGAAATTGTAGATAAGCTGTAGGGGAGCATCGATGATGCCGTAGGCCTGCAAGATCTGATTGAGAGCGCCCTTTTTGCCAAGAATGACAAACCAGGCGAAAGTCTTGACGAGAACGCTGGTCCAGAATGGCATCAGGACAAGGATGATGAGCCAGTTCCGCGTCGAGGATTTCGACATCGTCAGAAGATATGCAACGGGATAGGCAGCCGCCAGGCAGAAAACGGTCGTGAAGAAGGCGATTTTGACGGTCGCGAGTAGCACGCGGCCGTAGAGTGGCACCTCGATCAGGCGTTGATAGTTGGTGAGCGTGATTGCGTTGTGATTATCGAGGAAACTCAGGGCGAGCAGTGTGACGACGGGAGCGATAAACAGCGCTACCAGAAAAATGACAACCGGACCCGTCTGAAAATAAAGCCTGTTCAATTTGAACCTGGGCTGCTGTCGGGCTGCGAAATGGCTGATTATGTCGAGGCTTGCCATCACGCTGCCTCCCGCTGATCCTGCGCGAGGACCTGGCCGACATCGTCGTTCCACCCGACTGAGACGATGTCTCCCTTGCGTATCTGAGGCGTGCGGCTGGTGAGTGTCGAGACCTTGAGACACGCGTCGTCGCCGAATTGGACGAACAGCTTGGTAATGGCCCCGCAGACAATGACGTCATCCACTTTGGAATAGAACATGTTATCCCTGATATCAGCGTCTGCAAGGACTTCGATTGTTTCCGGCCGCGTGAAGTGGACGATCTTGCCAGTGTTTTTGCCTGGCATTGAACCGGCGACTTTCACCTTCCCAAGGCCCGGGAGGTTGACGACGATGCGATCGTCTTCCTGGCCTGTGATTTCACCCGAAATCAGGTTGGATTCTCCGAGGAAGTCTGCCGCAAAGATGCTTCGGGGGCGAAAATACAGCTCTTCCGGTGTGCCGATTTGCTCGATACGACCCGCATTCATCAGACAGATACGATCCGACATGACCATCGCCTCCTCCTGATCGTGTGTGACGTAGAGGACGGTCATTTTGAGTGTTTCGTGGAGGCGTTTGATTTCTAGTTGAAGATGATCGCGCAGCTTCTTGTCGAGCGCTCCGAGGGGTTCATCCATCAAAATGATGGATGGGTTGGCGACGAATGCGCGGGCAAGGGCGATACGTTGCTGCTGCCCGCCCGATAGCTGGTTGCAATACCGGTCCGCGACATGCTCAAGCTTGATCATCTCGAGGGAACGTGTGACGGCTTCGGCTCGCTTTTCTGCAGAGACCTGCCGCATTTCAAGAGGAAAGGAGATATTTTGCGCGACCGTCATATGAGGAAAGAGCGCATAATTCTGGAAAACCATCCCGATATCTCTTTGAGAGGCCGGCGCGGATGTTGCCTCCTGGTTATCGATCCAGATCTGGCCTCCGTCGACCTCGTTGAGCCCGGCAACCGCCCAAAGAAGCGTGCTTTTCCCGGAACCGGAGGGCCCAAGCATGGTCAAGAACTCGCCATCGGCGAGTTCGAGATTGACACCATCAAGAGCCATTGCTGACCCATAGCATTTGGTCAGACCGCGTACGGTCAGTTTGTTTCTTTTCTCTGTCACTGTAAAAATCCTGTCGCGTCTCGATGATCGGACAATTGCCGGGCCTGCCGGCACTGGTCAGAGCTATCCGAGCAACCAGGTCTCGAAACGCTCCTGAGCCTTGTCGCTATTGGCGCCCCACCATTTCGCGTCCATCACGAACATTTCGGAGAAATATTTCGGGTTTGTCGGGAGAATATCGGCGATCTTGGGGTCGATATGGTCGAAGGCAGCAGGATTGCAGGGGCCGCTCGTTGAGTATTTGACGAACTCGGCCTGTTGCACGGGTGAAGACGAAAACTCGACGAACTCCCGCATGAGATCGACGTTTGGACCACCTCTCAGGATAGCAAAGCCCCCGAAGGAGAACATGGCATCCTTCCAGACGATCTGAACCGGCGCACCGTCGTCGATTGCGACCTGAGCGCGGCCATTCCAGGTCAGAACGCAATCCGCTTCGCCTGTTTTCAGCATCTGCGATGTCTGCGCTCCACCCGTCCACCAGACGCCGATATCGTTGCGGATCTTGTCGAGGCTTCGAAACGCGCGATCGAGGTCGAGCGGGTATAGCTTCTGTTTATCGACGCCATCGGCCAAGAGAGCCGGCTCGAGCGTTCCGCTCGGATGTTTGCGAAGTGACCGCGATCCGGGCACGCCTTTCGTATCCCAGAAATCGGCGAAGCTTGTCGGCGGCTTCTTCCCCATTGTATCCGTGCGGTAGGCGATGACAGTCGCGTAGCCCATCGCGCCGATCAGGAATTCGTCTCGCAAGGACGCTGGGATCTGCTTGGCGTTGGGGCCAAGGCCGTTGGAGCCGACGACAGGTGCTAGATAGTTGCCCGACAGCAGGACAACGGCGTCGCTCATGTCGAGAAGGGCACCATCCCACGCATAATTGCCGGCATCCACCATTGCCTTGATTTCGCCTGTTGGACCATGGGACGACTGCACGCCGAGGACATTGACACCCGTTGCTTTGCTGAATGGCTCGAAAAAGGCTTTACGATAGGCTTCACCAACCGGTCCGCCTGGGTCGCGAATGGTCAGCGAGCGAGATTGGGCCGAGGCCGATTTCACGAAAGGGGCTGCAAGTACGGTTGCGGCAGATGTGGCGATAAATGTTCGCCGCCGCATGGCGGGAAAGGGTGCTAATTCTTGCTGCATGGCGCTGTTCCTCTTTTTGACCCGCGTTCGAGCCGCAGGGCTTTTTGGTGGGAGCTGATCGATGCCATCTCCTCTCGTTCTGAAAATTGATACTGGGTCGGTGGACAGTCCCCTGCCGGCGTTTGAGAGCGGGAAATTTGGCTTCGATCTACCTGTTGATTTTCGTAGAATTGGTCGCGTTGCGTCCAATCGAATTATGGTGGCAATTCATGCGTCAGTGTAATGAATGGATCGGGTCCATGATCCTCGATCCGCGATTATGCATCGGCGAACGATCGGAGCGCGTGGTCGCGTTCCTCTTGCAAAACTGTCAGGAATTTCCGGGTGACGGCCGACTGCGGTCGCATGCTCGGCATGACCATCTGATAATCGACTTTGACCGCAGGTCTGAATGGCCGCATGATCAGCCCACGCCCGGCGAAATCGGCTGCGGCGAAGGGACTGACGATCGAGACGCCGGCACCACCTATGACGAAATTGCAGATCGTTGCGGCAAATTGTGTTTCGACATGCTGGCGCAGGGGGATGTCGGCGGCGCGAAACAACTGATCCACCTGGCGGCGCGTTATGTCGTCCTTCACGAGCCCCACAAAGGATATGCCCTGCAGATCTTCCGGCCTTATTTCGGTCAGATTGGACAGGGGATGGTCTGTCGGAAGGATGCAGACCGCATCGACCGTTGCGAAGTGGTGCACGTGAGGTTCGGTGTAGTCCCCGAGGCCGGGAAGGAAGCCCAAATCAAATTCCTGGGTGGCGGTCACGGCGCGGACGGCTCCGGCGCTGCGAACCTGGAGGGAGACATCGACTTGCGGGAATAGCGAAGAAAATCGGGTTATCACGCGCGGAAGAAAGCCGAACCCGAGCGCCGGCAGAGAGGTGATGCGAAGGTGGCCGGTGTTGAAGTTGCTGATCGTGTCGGCGATATGCCGCAAATTCTCCAGCCCGACAAAAGCCCGTTTGACTTCCTCGTAGAAGGCCATCCCCTCTGGCGTTGGCTGTAACCCTCTTCCGACACGCTTGAAGAGTTTTAGATTGGACACCTTCTCCAACCGCTCGATCTGACGACTGACGGCTGGCTGTGACAGGTTCAACAAGTCGGCGCCCGCAGTGATGCTGCCAGCGCGCATGACCGCCTGAAATACCTCGATCTGCCGCAGGTTCATCAGCAGATACCGATGCTGGCAGCGGCAGACCTGAATGACGAGCACGACAACTCTGTCCCGCACCCAAAGGCATGCAGGCTCAATGAATGCTCTGAAATAATCTTCGCCAACACAACGTAGCCCCGAACCGTCCAGCGCGGGGATGGCGATTTGCCAACATCGGTCTGGACGTTACTCGGATTGAGCGCGCGGGCGTGTGTTCGCGCAGTCCCTTGAGGATGAAGGCAGATAATTTATGTCAGAGGCGCGTTGGAGGTGCAAGACCACGTCAACGACTGGACTTCCTGAAGCCGTCGTAGTGCGGTCCATGGAAAGCATGATCATCAGGCTCGGGTCGATGGAATTAGCACTTGTGATCGGTTGATCCGCGGCCTTAGCCGCAAGACATTACAAGATCATTCAAAAAGCGAAGCCTGATAACGCCGTTGATGATGCCTCATCGCCACCCTCCTCCATCATGGGGGAGATCAGGATGTGCGCGATGAGCTTGCCTCAGGAGGATCCGGTTGAAGCCGCTGATCTTGATCATGACCGGAGACGTAGAATTTTATCTGCTGGCCAGCCACATGCTGTCTGCGGATGGATTTAAATGCATTCACTCCTCGACCTTTGATGACCTGTTTCGCGCCGCGCATGAAACTCGGCCGCGCGCAGTGCTTGTCGATTGCACGCGAGACACCTTGGAACAGGCGGCTGAGGTCTGCTCGACGCTCAAGAGTGATGCCATTGATCCACCGATGATCATGATTGCGGTCCTGGGCAGGGCTTCCGTATCCAGCACCGCGTCGCTCAAGCAGGCTGGATTTGATGAGATTGCCATGCGTCCGGTTGTTCCGTCTCAGGTTTTGGAGTTTCTGGCGGCGAACCTGCGTGACGATCAGACCTCGGTGGCGAGGCTGAAGCCTCGTACTGTTCTCACCTATGCAGATGTGGAGATGAATGTAGCGAAACGGCGCGTTCGTCGCGGAGGTTTGCAGCTGAAACTGCCCCAGATCGAATTCAAGATCCTGCGCGCGCTCCTCGGGTCACCGGAAAGGGTGTTCAGCCGTGATGAGCTTGTAGCACTAGCCTGGCCATCTAGGGTCTTCGTAGAACCGCGAACGGTCGATGTTCACGTTGGGCGTCTTCGTAAGCTTCTTATGCGCGGGGGAGGGCCCGATCTAATTCGGACTGTGCGCGCAGCAGGCTACGCGATCGACCGTGATGCCGGGGAGGATGGGGTGATTGGGTCAGGCTAGTCGGTCCCTCCATTCGGACTTGTCGTAATCTTTGCCTCAAGCGCCGCAATGGCTTTTTCGAGCGTCGCCTGCGTCTGTAGGATTGTCGGGGTAACGGCGATCACATGAGCAAGTCGATCGCGGAAGTCGCCAAGACGTATCCTGGGTCCATCTCCGCGGTAGACCTCCACATCGGTAACTCCTTCGAGATTTTTAGCGAGGTGAACGTCGGAGTGCCAATGCAAGAAGCCATCCTTCTCGGGATTGACGAACCGAATACCGGCGGCGCGGTTCCTGGTTCCGCTGAGGGTAACGGGCAGTCCGACAGCAAGCTTTACCGTTTCGAGGACCGGATCTATGCCATAGGCGAGAGATACCAATTGCGGGATCAGTTCTCCTGCCATCCGAGGGTTGACCTCGATGATCGTTGGGCCGGCCGGGCCAAACCTGAGTTCCGTATGGGCTGGCCCCCAAAGGAGGTCGAGCGATCGAATGGCATGCTTCACGGTTTCTACGATCGCTGCTGTAGCATGGGGATCAAGATCTGCGGGAAAGTCGTGGCCGATTTCCACGAAATACGGCGGATCACCTAGGTATTTCTTGGTGATGCCGATCACCGTGTCGCCGATCGTTTCCACGGAGAACTCGGGGCCAATGATATATTCTTCCACGAGAACGCCGGGTGAGGTCGCGAATTCCGAAGAATTCAGGATGTGAACGGCCTGCGCTGCGACCTGAGGCAGGTCCTCGCATAAACGGACCCCCATGCTGCCGGCGCCGACGGCCGGCTTGAGAATGACCGGAAGCCCGACTCGCTCTGCAAAGCGGACTGCTGCGTCGGGATCTATTGTGAACAGGTAGGCCGGAGAGGTAAGGCCAGCTGCCTTGATGCGGTCGCGCTGTTCGAATTTGTTGAGGCACATGGATATCGCTTCCGGCTCGGGGCCGGAAAGCCCGAGGGATCGGCAGGCGGTTGCCGCTATGTCGGCATACGCACTCGAACTCGTAAGGAGGCCAAGGATCTCGTAGGTTTGGGAAAGCGCGATGCATGTCTCAAGAACGGCATCGATGTTTCGGGTGTCGGTTGTAACGGCGACAAGGCCTTCGGTATCGAGATGGCGATATCGGCCTGCATTGCTGGACAACAATATGGGCACAAAGCCGAGTTGTCGGATCGCTCGATGGAAGAGATGCCCCGAAAAGCTGCTTTCGACCATGATAACGGACTTTGTACGCATCGTCGTCTTCCTTTCTGAGCGATTGGGGATCGATTTTCCTGGAGTCAGGCCCTGGGCGGCGGGGGAGGAGGAACGTCGGCAAGACGACGTCTCGCCCATGGAAACCTTGACCAGCCGGTAAGTGTCTCAGTCGGAGATGCTATCTCAACAGGGGCAAGGGAAGCTGGCTGATCCCACCCCTCGATCGTGCGTGCCAACCAGTCATCGTCGTAGGATGTGTTCACATAGCGATGCCCCTCGTCAGGGCCAAAGGCCACGACTGACTTGCCCGGGTGCGTCATGCTCCACCATTGAGCGACGCGATAGGAAGCTCCGCTGGTTGGCCCCATGAACAGTCCATGGCGGCTGTGAAGCTCATGCATTGCCTTGAAAATCTCGGCCGCGGAGAGCCAATGGACTTCGTCGAATTGGGTGTGGTCGACATTGTCGGGGACGATCCCGCCTCCAAGCCCACTGATCTGACGAAGGGCATTCGGTTGTCCGAAAAGGGCGCTATGGAACGTGTCCACGCCGATGACCGTGAGATTAGGGAAAAGGTAGCGGAGATATCTGGCTGTACCTGACATCGATCCGCCAGACCCAACGGGTCCGACCAGGCAGTCGATCCTCCCAAGCCTGTCGATCAGGTGAGCCGCAACCTTTGCGTAAGATGCTGGGTTGTCCGGATTGCTATATTGGCTTGGCCAATAGCTGCCTGGATTTCGCTGGAGGTGATGTTGGAGCCTCTCCAGCCGAGCCAGCTGGAACCCGCCGGTGGGATGCGGTTCATCGACAATATCGATGTCAGTGCCCAGTTGGCGTAGCCGTCTCCTCAGGTCGGTATCGAGCGCCCAGTCACCGACGATCAGCAGTCTGAAGCCTTGTCGTGCCGCAAGCATCGCAAGCGAAAGGGCAAACGTGCCTGATGACGACTCGCAGATGAGCCCTCCGGGCGATAGCTCGCCGCGCGCCACGGCTTGATCCAACATGTAACGAGCAGGCAGCAGTTTCATCAGGAAGAAGGCCGACAGGTGAAATCCATCGCCGAGCGGGACGAGCCTTGGATTCTCAAAGTCTTCGAGATTGCGAACAAAGAGATCTGCAGACATTGGGACTATCTCGCCTTATTGAACACCGAACATGCGACAGGGAAGGCCCATCGCTGCGACCCGAGAGACTGCAAGATGCATGTTCGATGTACAGTCGTGATCCTCTGGATCGAAGAGAATGCCGGCCACAGTCCCGCTATGGGCGACCTGAATGCCAACCGCACCGCAGCTGTCTGCTATCGCTTGGATTTGATCTAAATCGCGCTTCGGCAGGAAGCGCTGATTGATCATGGCACTTGCTGTCGCAACACGCCCGAGCGCACGCAGATCGCCGGAGTTGATCGCGACACGAAGCAGGCTCCACAATGGCCGAAAGGCCTCGATCTCTTCGGGCCGATACTCGGCAGGACGGAAATCGAGGGTGGAGATCTCGGTATCCGGAGCGCAGTTGACGCTGACGATGGATATCCGAGGCAATGATTTCCGAAAGGCTTCGATGACCTCTCCGTCTCGCTGTGCAAACAAAACGGCCTGTTGCGTGAAGAGGGTTGAATCGCTCGCCGTTTCTGCCGCGACCGCAATCTGCATGATTGCCTCGTGCGACAGTCTTGCTCGAAAGAAGCGGAGGATCGCCTGTATGCTCGACAGAACGTCTGCTGTTGATGACCCCAGGCCCTGACCGATAGGGATATTGGTGGCGATCTGGAGATGGCCGCCGGGAGAACGCGGCGAGACAAGTTGCAACGCGAGCTCACCCGCACGGCGCGCTTTCTCGCAGGTGGTGGGCGCTATGGTGAGAGCAGGTCCGGCCTTTGGATGGAACGTTGCGATCGAGGTGAGGGCGGGGCATGGTAGGGATAACAACCCCCGCCGGAGTTGCCCCGAACTATCTTCGAACATCCCCTGGATCAGTTCACCGTGATGAGCGATCGCCGTTCCCATTGTCGAAGGATTGCACATGACCGCCCCCGCATTTTTCAGGCGCCTCTAGGTGGGCGCCGGTGGATACAGGGAAAGGTTGCAGGGAAGCACGGATATTGCGGTAAAGTCTCCGCCAAGTTTGCGTGAATTATCGGCAGCATGTCCGTGACAAATGCATTCCCGGAGCGGTAGGCATTGCAACGCGCAAATGGCGTTTGAATTCCAATCGGCCCCTATGAACTGCCGAGGTCTTTGCGGCGAGTCCAGCCTGTGCTAAAAGACGTGTCAGATTATTTTACGCGTTATCTTCCCGTGGCTTAACAAGCGATTGCCTCCCATTCATGAAGTCATCCATCGATCATATGCCGGTGCAAAAGCAGCGAGAGCTGACGAGGGTCCTTGAGGTACTTCGCGAGGAGTTTGAGGACGCCCTGAAAGAGGGTACGGCCGATTTCAAGAAGCGCGGCCGTATCCTGAAGATCATCCTCTTCGGCTCTTATGCAAAGGGTGGGTGGGTCGATGAGCCCTTCACGATGAAAGGATATCGATCCGACTTCGATCTGCTGATCATCGTGAATAATCGGAAGCTCGCTGACGTCGCGACCTATTGGCACAAAGCCATCGATCGGTTTGTGCATGACAAGTCGATCGAGACGCCCGTCAGCATCATTGTGCATTCGCGACGCGAGGTGAATACGTACCTCAAGGAGGGGCAGTATTTCTTCTCGGATATCCGGAAAGAGGGGATCGTTCTCTTTGAACTGGATGACGAACCTCTGCCAGAGCCAGGTATCCTGTCAGACGCCGATCGGTTTCGCGTTGCGAAGGATCATTTCGAGCAGAGGTTTGAGGAAGCTGCCGCTTTTCTTGAGACCGCACGTTTTCAGCTCAAAAAAGCGGAGAGATCGGGGCACATTTGGAGGAATCTCTGTGCCTTCAATCTCCACCAAGCTCTGGAGCAAGCATATTCGTGTGTTCTTTTGACTTTGACGAATTACGGGCCGCCCACGCATAACATCAAAACGTTGCGGTCTCTCGCGGAAGAGCAGGATCGCAAGCTTGCCGACGCCTTTCCACGCGATCAACATCGTGATCGCGCCTGGTTCAACACCTTGAACGAGGCCTACGTGAAGGCAAGATATTCCAAGCATTACGAGATCAGTAACGAGGCCCTTGCCTGGCTCGGTGAACGAGCTGCCGTCCTCATCGAAATTGTCAATGACGTTTGCCGTGGGCATCTCGACACTATCCGCCCACCGGATCAGTGATCGAATAGCCTGAGACGGTGCACCTCAAAGCCGTCGAGGCGCGACACATCGTGGTGTTGCACGCGTGTTTTCCATAACACGCACGGCGATCTGGTCCGCCTCTTTGACCTGAGTGGTGGCAACTGCGGATAAAAAATAACACTATATGCGGGAATCGAACGTCTTCGTTCCTCCCTTTTTGGCGAAAAACCGCGGTGCGTCATTACGCCGCCTTGCTCGCTATCTCTCGTTGCACTCGTAAGAATTTCTCTAAAGAAATAGAACAGTCTCTGATTTTATAAGCGGAATTTATTCGACCAGAAGACGCAGATCAGTAGAGCGTTTTAAACGCAGTCTGGTCCTTTTTCCACCACATGGCTGTCACATTTCGCGGGTTGACGGCCCCGCGCGGTATACCTATCCCTGATGAACACAACTGTAGCTCATAATAAATTTTCCACGCCCTCGGGCTTTTCCCGCTGGCGTAAGCTTCCGGCAAATTGTTAAGGGGACGGCACATTGAATCAGTGGTTTGAACATCTCATCGAACACATCGCACTTGCGACTGACAGGGACGCTGCAACGGAGACCCTCGATTATCTCACGGACCAAGCAGGGTTTGATTGGTACTCGTACGTGAGTGTCGAAGGCAGCTTATCCAGGCGGATCAACAATCTCCCATCTGATTGGCGTGAGCTGTATCGTCAAAGGGGATTTGCAGGCGTTGATCCCATTCTTCGCAGGTCGCGGACAGAGATGGAGGCATTCTTCTGGACCAATCCGCTTACTGGTCAAGCCGAGCGCCGGTTGCGAGAGTATTCTGACCAAGCTGCGGCGTTCGGCATTCGGTCTGGCATATCGATACCTGTCCGATCGGGCTACAGCCAGCGTGCGATTTTTACGCTGAGCTCGAAAGATCCAGAGTTTGCTCGGACCTGTAGTTTCAATTCGGCGGTCGCCGCGTCGGCTGTGGGGCAGCTCCATGCGAAGTTAACGTGCCTCGACCTCAATCCAGTTCTGACTCTGCCGGTTCAGTTGACGACACAACAGAACCGCTGTCTTCGCTGGAATTTGGAAGGCAAAAGCGCTCGCGCAATCGGAAGATTACTCGGTCTTTCACCTCATACGGTGAAGCGACATTTGTTCGACGCGCGTGGCAAATTAGGGGCATCGTCAATCGTACAGGCTGCCCGTATAGCCACAATTCTCAAAATCGTCTGAAGTCAGTGCGAGGTGTCTGTGGGGACATCTGGGATGTAGCCAAGAATGTCCAGCAGTGTTGATAGGGCGGTGTGCTGGGCATGTACGGCGATCATTTTGGAGAGGTAAGCGTACTCGTTCGCCGCGTTATCTGGACCGCCGGACGCTACCATTTCCTGAAGAAGGTCAGCCTCTGCGGAAAGCGCACGGTGCAGCCTAATCTCGTCAATGACAATCTTTTCGATGACGTCGTTCGGCTGTCCATTTAGCAGTCCTATGAGTGGTCGTAGGACAATCTTGGTTCCTGTCACGTTTTCTCCGCTTCCAAAAGCTTAATCACTACGCTCGGGTTCGCGCTGAGCGAACCATTTCGCTACCATATTGTATCGCATGTCTCATGAAAACGATGGAGTTCAAAAGAACTGTAGCCTCTTAATCGCGTAATCCGAGATAATGGGACTGGCGATACCAGACGACATGTTGCGCACGGAAGGTCCCGGCCTAGCATAGCGTGCGTTGGCTAACCTCGCCTTGACATGGCATATAAGTGGTCATATTTGGATAGTAAAGAAAGATATCTAACCAAATATGGATATTCCTATGGGGTCGCCTAAGACTAGGTCAGCTTTGGTTCAGCTGGGAAAGGATGTCAGATTCGCTCGCCTCCGGCGCGGAATTACCGTTGCCGACCTCGCGGTGCGTGCGGGCTCATCAGCAAGTTCGATCGCCAGGCTTGAAAAGGGAGATCCCGGCGTCGCTATCGGTACGCTGGCGGAGGTGCTGGTTGTTCTGGGACTGATCGAGAGGCTCGCAGATCTGATTGATATCCGCAAAGATGATCTAGGGCTGGCCTTGAGTGCCGAGCAAGCTCCGCGTCGTGGACGCTCGTTTGCAACGAGGTTGCAATCGAAAAAGGCTCAGTCGAACGACGAGCATAAACGCGAGGATGCAGTTGATCCTGACGGGGCGTCGTTCTGATGGTTGATTTCACCGCTCGCGTTGCGCTTGGCGAAAGCTTGACGCCTGTGGGACAGTTGCGCTTCTCCCATGCCGGGCCGCGCCAGTTTTCCACGTTCGGTTACGATCCAATCTGGCTCGATAACCCGCGTGCCTTCGCCATTCAGCCGGATTTCTCGCTTGAAGCCGGTCCATTCCACAGATCCGGACAACCCGGAAATATGCGAGATGCATTGGCCGGCGTCTTCGCTGACGCAGCACCTGACAGTTGGGGGCGCAGGCTCCTCGAACGCGCTTATGGCAATGGGCTCAGCGAATTCCAATATCTCACACTTTCTGACGATAATTGCCGGCAGGGCGCCCTGCGCTTTCTGGATGATGAAGGCAGGATCATTCGTGGGAAGTCGGATGACGTCGTCCCGCGCCTTGTCGATCTGGAGGCGATCACGGCGATTGCACGCGCTTACGAGCAAGGCCAGGAAATTTCGGCACAAGATATGCAGGCGCTCGCAGGTGCTGGTGGCTCCGGCGGTGCTCGTCCCAAAGCCAACGTCAAAGACGGTGATACACTATGGCTGGCAAAGTTCACCTCAGTCCACGATCAGCAGCCTATCGAGCGTGTCGAGGTCGCTACCCTGAGACTGGCTGAAGCTTGCGGCATCCGAACCCCAGCTGTTCGGCTCGAGCTTTCCGAGACGCCGTTCCCGGTTGCCATGATCCAGCGGTTCGATCGGCGTAGAGCTGCGCGAATTCCTTATATCTCCGCGCGCACAGCCCTTGGGAAGACCGGGGAGGAGTTAGGTTCCTATACCGAGATCGTTGATTTCATGCGGTCCTATTCACCAGACCCCGCCGCCGATTTCCGTGAGCTTTACCGGCGCCTTGTCTTCACAATCCTTGTGTCCAACAAGGATGATCACCTCAAGAACCACGGTTTCCTCTATGTTGGAGCCGGTCGCTGGCGCTTGTCGCCTGTATTCGACGTCAACCCTGCACCGGATCGCAACCCGCATCTTGAGACCGCAATCCTTGAAGGCGGAACTCATGATCGATCTATCAGGCTTGCGTTGGAAGCTTGCGAGTTTTTCGAGATCTCCGCTACAGAGGCACGGGAGACGATCCGAGCAATGGCAGAGCGCGTATCGGGCGGTTGGCGTGGGGCCCTCAGGCAGGCTGGTGTTACCGGTGCGCGTGCTCGTGACTATGAGGCTGCGTTCGTCAACGACGAAATGGATGCGGCGCAAAGCTTGTAGGTTATATCTGAATTTTAATGGAATGCAATATGTCAGATATGATTTAATATCAGGCCTCGAACACCTAGAGTTTCGCGACATGCGGTCACGATGGCAAAGGGCATCTGGCGCAAAGGCTGGGTGGCTGCAGCGCACCGCCTATGAGCTGGTTATGGACTTTTCGACGAACCACGCCCCCCGATCCCGGTCAGATCGATCCGTATACCCGCCTTCTCCGGCGCAGTATCGCTGGCATCCTGACTGTCGGCCGATGTTGTTGCAGGCGCGCTTGCTATAGTGGCCGTCTCGTCTGAAATGCCTTTTTCTGGCGCCGTTGTCTTCCGCTCCTCTCCGTCGGGCTTTTCCAGGCGCCGCATCTCGACCGGCTGGGGATCCTCCGCCTGAAACACCCCGATCCCCTGAAACTCACCCGTTTGCCACGAAACGACCGCATCATCGAAGATCTGCGGGAGCTTGGCATCCTCCTTGGGGTCCCCATACCAACGCGCGATGATCCGCATGATCTTTGCGAACATGGCGGTGCCATTACGAAGATTTGAGCAGGGATCAACGAGTCCATCATCGATTTCCGAGACGTCCTTCACGCCGACGCTGCCGGATATTGGGTGAGACCGACGCGAACGACAGCCTTGCCCACGTAGTTGCGGACAATCGCCATGGCTTCCTCGGGCGATCGGGGCCGCGGCACGAGAATGCGTCGGCCATCGGACGTCACGCTGATCGCCAGAGGATCGGCCGATCCGGCCTGATCGATGAACTGCTCGATCACTGCCGGCCTGAGTGAGGGATCGGCGCATTCTTTCAGCAAATCCGCGTCCATTGAGGGTCTCCACGTCAGGTATTGAAGGACATCACCAAGTGTTTGTCGAAGAGGCGGGCCCATGCTTCGACGCTCGCGCGCTGAATGGCGATGATGGAGGTGCCAGCCGTCCACCAGCCATTGCCGACGGCGACAATCACATCCGGATCGAACAGCATCGACTGAAGGATCGGCCAGACGAGCAACTGCTCGTAACAGATGAGCGGTGCGACGCGTCGCCCATCCATGTCGATGGTCGGATTGGCGAAGAACTGCGCCCGCGCACCGCCTGCACCACCTGTAAACTGAGACCATGGCTGCCACATCGATCCGGGAACCGGCATGCGCTCGCGATAGACAACCTCACCACCTGCCGGCGTCACGTGAACGAGCACGTTGTCATAGCCGGTGCCAGTCACCACGGCGGCGCCGGCGACGAGAGAAGTCCCGGTGCCCTTCAGCTGGTCGATCCACCATCGCTCGGTCGTCGGCGTCCAGAAGCCCAGTGCGCTTTCTGGCAAGACGACCACCGAAGTGCCCGCGTACCGCTGCGCCAAGATGGTCGCAACGAGCGCATGATAACGCGCGAGCGACACGTCCCGACCGAGGCTATTGCCGAATTGTAGGTCGACACCCTGCCAGTCTCGATCTAGGTTTGTCGACGTCCAGCACGCGGCGGACGAGAGCCATAAGCCACCAAAGGCTATGGCTGCAGCCGGCCGGTATCGGGTCGTCAAGACCGCAAGGCCGGCTGCCATCAGGAAGAGGCCAATCCAGCCCCATCCCGGAAAGAGAATGCCGGCCGCGGTGATGGGATGTGCCCAGCCGAGAATGCCGAAGGGCGGCATCGCTGTGATCACCATCGCCAGGACATAGCGGATAGGCCGCGCCCATCCGACCTTGCCCGTCCAAAGGGAGGCGTGGACGAAGATGAAACCGAGCGATGCGACGAGCCAAAGCCCCAGGCCGGGTAGAATGTCCGACTGGTAGAAGGCCGCGACCCCCTGCGGCAGGCCGCGAGACGCTGCGAGAAAATAGGCGGCTGAGACCGCGGCGGCCGTCCGGCGGCTCGCCGAAAGCGACCAGAGAAAGGGGAAGGCGGCGCTGACGGGCAGAGCCAGCGCGCTTCCGCTCCAGCCGAGATAACCTGCAAGCGCCGAGGCACCGACAAGCGCGGCAGGCACATGCAGATCACGGATCATAGGTCAGCACCTCGCGGGCGAGACCGAGGATCCCCGATGCGGGGACAGGGCCAAAATATCGACTGTCCCATGAGCCGGCGAACGGCGAGTGCAAGAACACCTGACCGTCGGGGACGACACCACCGGCATAGGCAGACAGCTGCCGCCCTTTGCCATCGAGTTTGACGATCCGCGAATTGGCGAGCGCGATCCCATCGATGGCGACGGAACCGCCTACGGTGATCTTTTCTCCGGCAACCGCCACAACCGTTTTGATCAACGGGCCGGCTCCGTCACGGCACAATCCAGGCCGAAGATAACCTCTCGCTTTCCCGATCGCGCTTCCGGCATTTTCCGGCATACAGACAAAGACGAGATCGCCTTTCGCTGCTGGCCGGTCGAGCGCCATGATCCGCCATAGGCCCAGTGGTTCGCTCGGGGTCGTGTTGATCCGAAAACCACCGCAGTAACCCGCCAGCACAATGCCAGCACAGGCGATTGCTGCCGCGGTCAGAATCCACGCCGGAACTCGCGATCGGCGTGCGGCTTTTCGGGCTTGCGAGGGAATGGGGGTCATTTGAGCGTCAGCCCCTGGCTCTTCGCCTGCCGGAGGGTCTCTGCCTCCTTCAACGCAGTCACCGTGCGCTCATGCGCAGAAAGCTGCTGGACCGTCCGCAATTGCTCCCACGCCGCCTTGACCTCGGCCGTCTGGCCGGGCGCCATGTTTGCTGTCACGCGCCGGAAGGGCTCGCCATCATTGCTCTTGGCTGCGATCCCGAGGAACGTCCTCTCGCCAAAACGCTCGGAGACGGCGCGGGCAAACCCTTCAAGCTCGGCCTTCACCATCTTGTCGGCGAGCGCATATTCGAGCCCCGATGGAAGGTCGTTGCGATCGATGGCGTCGCGGACCCGTTCGAGCACCGTCTTCGCATTGGCCGAGAGTGCCGGGATGTCGATCGAAAGCTTGGCGCGGACGCGCGCTCTCGGCCTCGTGCTTGTGCTCGGCCTCGGCGCGGGCCTGAGATATTGTTCGAGATTACGGGCCAGAGCCGGCACGTTGAGGATTGCGGTGTCGCGATCCTGCTTGTCTGCCTTGCCGGCAAAGATCCCGGTCTTGCCCTTCAAAGCTCCAAAGCTTTCCGGCTCGTTCGCCACTTTGAACAAGGTGTTGGCCGCGGTGGGCGTGTCTGCCAGCATGGCGTCGACATTGACCGCCTTGAAGGCCGATTGCGGATTGGCATAGACGAGATGGAAGCGGGTCGAAACATCGTCCCATTGCTTCTTCAATCCGGGATCGGCGGACAGCTTATCCTCGACCGCCTGGTCGATCGATTTCGGGAAAGTCGTGATACCTGCGACCATGGGCTTTGCATCCTTTGCGGTGGCTGGGCTGAAGGATTGGCTGGACGAGTGAAGTTGCGATGAGGATAGACCGATGCGGGCTCCGATGGCGGCGAGCCGGCTGGCGAGATCGACCAGCCGCTGCTTCTGCCGCACCGTCCATTCCAGCTGATCTCGGGCAACGGTTCTGGCGACATTGACGAGATGAAGACCGCGCGCCTCGGCAAATCGGAGCGCCTGGCGGTAGAGCGTTCCTCCCGCGTAATCGAGGGTCGTCTCTTTGGAATTCTTGCGTGATAGAAGCTCGACCAGGCCACCGGCCTTGGCAAAGGATCGGCTCCCATAATAGACGCCGAGATCCTCGCGATGACGGGTCATGGCGACATAGGTGAGGTGGCGGTCCAGCGACAGGGAAGCGAGCACCTTGACCCGGTCGACGGTCGCCCCCTGGCTCTTATGGACGGTCGTCGCATAGCCATGATCGACATTATTGTAGAAGCGCTGTTCGACCGTAACGCGCTTGGCGTCAGTACCCTCACCGATGACGGCGGTCAGGCGGCCGGGGGCGGACTCGACCACCTTGGCCAGCATGCCGTTCTTGACCCCAAGCGATCCCTCGTTCTTGAGAAACACGATCTGGTCGCCGGCTGCAAACATCCTGACACCGTCGGCGGTCTTGAGGCCGATCCTTCCTCGACCAGACCCCGCTCGACCAGCTTTGCGCGCGCGAGTTCGTTGAGCATGCGGACATCGCGGCGCAGGTGGGCGAGGATCAACGACGACTTTGCCGGATCGTAATCGCGGTCCCAGTCGGCGATGAGGTTCTGGACCGCATCCGTCTTCAGCTTCGCACCGCTGATCCTGCCGTGGCTTTCGTAGGCGGCGATGGCTTTACCGACACGGCCACGCGCGAGATTGAGGGAGGCATCACGCATCCACTGCTCGCGCTGGCGGTAAATGGTTTCCAGTTCGGCATAGCCGATGCGATCGGAGATCGCCCGGAAGGCCGCACCCGCTTCGATCGGCTGGAGCTGTTCCGGATCGCCGACCAGGACAAGCTTGGCGCCCGCCTCGTGGCGGTCTCGACGAGAAGCGCCATCTGTCGAGACGAGACCATTCCGGCTTCGTCCAGCACCATCACGGTCCTGTCGTCGAGCTGGTTTCGACCCTGGCTCCATCGAAGCTCCCATGATGACACGTCCGCGACGGAATTCCTGCTTCCTTCTCCAGACCTTCCGCCGCCTTGCCGGCAAGGGCACTGCCGACGACCCGATAGCCCGCGGCTTCCCAGGCTTCGAGGGCTGCCTTCATCATCGTCGTCTTGCCGGCGCCGGCGCGGCCGATGACTGCCGCGATCCGCTCGGATCCCGCCGCATGCTCGATCGCCGTTCTCTGCTCATCCGACAGTCGGGAATGACGAGAGAAGACGGCCTCGAGGACCTTCTCATCGACCCTGTGAGAGGTGCGCTGCGATAGCCAGATGGCACGACTGGCCATCTCGGCTTCGAGCCGGATCAGCTCCCGCGTGGTGTATTTGGCAGGCGCCTGATGCCGGTGGTGAAGTCGATCCGATCGCGGTCGAGACGCAGGGTCTGCGGGCTTTGCAGGATGCGCGCCATCAGGCTCTGGAACAGGACCGCATCGTCGATGTAGCGATGCAGGATTTTGCGACATCGCGTTCATCGAAAACGCTCTTCTCGCGCGTGATCAGGTCAAGGACGATCTCAGGATTGTTCTTGATACGGCGGGCATTCTCGGAGCGTCGCTCTTCCTGTAGTTCCAGTCGTTCGAGCGAAATCTCCTGCTCCCGCTCTCCCGGGTTGCGCGCATCCGCCTTGCGCTCGATTGCTTTCGTCCCGACCCCGAGGTGGATGGTTGGCGCAAGTTCAATGCCCTGCTTTTCGAATGATCGCCCATCGATGCGGATATCGAGACCGGCAAGCGCAAGATGCCGGTTCTGGCAGGCAAACCAGCCGTCCCGGAAGGCGTTGAAGTCGTCGGCGCCGCCGGCCCAAAGCTCGTAGACGATCTTTCCGGCATCGTTCCGCATCGGGTTTCCATCCGGCTCCATGACCGCAACCTTCTTGGAGCCGAAACCGTCCTCGGTCAGGGGGCGCAGGGTCATCATCAGATGGACATGCGGGTTGCCGGGTGCGTCGTGATAGACCCAGTCGGCAACCATTCCTTCAGCGGTGATGTGTCGGCTGACGAAATCCCTGACCAAGGCGATGTTCTGTTCGGCCGACAGCTCGATCGGCAAGGCGATGGTGACATCCTTGGCGAGCTGCGCATCGGATCGTTTCTCGAAGGCCTCGACCTTGTTCCAGAATGCCTCTGACGCACCGGAGACGGACCGATCGGCCATCATCGCCCGCAGCCATTCCGGTGCATCCTCGGGAATGGCGAACTCCTCGTGAAGCAGGCCTTGCTTTCGGGTGTAGTCAATCACTCTTGCTTCCCGCTCGAATTCCATCTTGGCGCAGTGACGGTAGGCCGCCGACAGCACGGCGCTGCGGCCGGAGCCGCGGGCAACGATGCTGACTGAGAAATGCGGGACGCCACGAGACACAAGCTCCGGAAATCGAACAAATTCAATGCGTTCGAAGGAGGTCGCGGCCCCGCCAGGATGCTCTTAGCAACACGTCGCGTCAGCGACGTATAATTGCGCCTTGGATCCGCTTCTTCGAAACGGCGGGATGATGCCTAGAAGGCGTTGCTGCGCCAACTAGCACTTGTGCTAATAGATCCGCACGCGGATCTGCCAGATCCTCTGTTCCGCAAGCATGCGAAACAGAGGACGAGGGCCGAGCGGAAATGAAGAAATCATCGCTTCAACTACGCAACGATATCGCCAGACTACAGGATCAACTCCGACAGGCGGAGACGCGGGAAGCCGAGCGCATCGGGCGTATCGCGCTGAAAGCCGGCCTTGGCGAGCTGGAGATTGACGAAGCTGCACTGCTGTTGGCGTTCGAGACGATTGCAAAGCAGTTTCAAGCTGCGACCAAAGGAACGGCACGCAGATTGGGCGAGGCTGGGCGGCGTGCCGATATCGCGGCGCCCGTTGTTGATACGCCTCCGGGCGTCCCTGGCGAGGCTTGAGCGGATGGCGAGATCGACAACATCCGATGCCAGAAAGAAAGACACGCGGGAGAAAATCGCCTTAGGTGGTCTGATCGTCAAGGCGGGGCTACGCTACGAGAAACGGGCGTTGTTGCTTGGCGCATTTATCGAGCTTCGGACCCTTCTGGATACAAATCAAGGTGAGCGTGAGAGGCTGACCGCAATTGGAGCGGCGGCGTTCGATGATGATCATGAATAGAGGCATTCTGCTTATCATACCCTTTTTCCTTATGCCTGCGCTCGCGATCGGCATGACCGGTATCGAGCACTGGATGTCAGCATTCGGAAACAGTGAGAAAGCTTGGCTGGCACTGGGGCGCATTGGGATCGCGGCCCCTTACGTTTCATCGGCAGGCCTCGGTATCGTCTACCTGTTGGCCTGTAACGGCGCACGGAATATCCGCTATGCTGGATGGGGCGTCGTCGCCGGCTCGCTTGCCGTAGTGTCGATTGCGATAATCCGGGAAGGAACTCGGCTTGCTGGCTTCAGAGTACAGGCGCCGAGTAGTCGGAATGTTCTCTCCTATGCCGATCCGGCGACGTTGGTCGCAGTGGCCTGCGTCCTCCTGGCCGGAGCCGTTGCACTGCGGGTTGCGATCAAGGGCAATGCAGCCTTTGCTTCGGCCGAGCCCAAGCGCATTCGCGGCAAGCGTGCCATGCATGGCGAGGCCGATTGGATGAAAATGCCGGAGGCGGCGAAGCTCTTCGGCGCGGCTGGCGGCATCGTTGTCGGCGAGAACTATCGCGTCGATCGAGACAGCACGGCGGCGATCTCGTTCCGAGCCGATCAGCCGGATAGCTGGGGCAGAGGCGGCAAGGCGCCGCTGCTCTGCTTCGACGGCTCGTTTGGCTCGTCGCATGGCATCGTCTTTGCCGGTTCCGGCGGCTTCAAGACGACATCTGTCACCGTGCCGACGGCGCTGAAATGGGGCGGGACGCTCATCGTCCTCGATCCATCGAACGAGGTGGCGCCGATGGTGATGGAGCATCGTCGCAAGGCGGCGCGCGATGTCCATGTGCTTGACCCCAAGCGACCGGGCACGGGGCTGAACGTGCTCGACTGGATCGGCAACACGGCGGGACGAAGGAAGAGGATATCGCATCCGTCGCGTCCTGGATCATGAGCGAGAGCGGAAGAGCAAGCGGCGTCCGCGACGATTTCTTCCGCGCTTCCGGCCTGCAGTTGCTGACGGCTATGATCGCCGATGTCTGCCTGTCCGGCCATACGGAAGCGAAACACCAGACGCTTCGGCAGGTTCGTGCCAACCTATCGGAGCCCGAGCCAAAGTTGCGGCAAAGGCTGCAGGACATGTATGACAATTCCAGGTCAGGCTTCGTCAAGGAAAACGTCGCCGCATTCGTCAATATGACCCCGGAGACCTTTTCCGGTGTCTATGCCAATGCAATCAAAGAGACGCATTGGCTCTCCTATCCGAACTATGCCGCACTCGTGTCGGGATCGAGCTTCTCGACCGACGACATTTCGTCCGGTAAAACCGACGTCTTCATCAATATCGACCTGAAGACATTGGAGACGCATGCCGGGCTGGCACGCGTCATCATCGGCTCGTTTCTCAACGCGATCTATAATCGCGACGGCGAGATGGAGGGCAGGGCGCTCTTCCTCCTCGATGAGGTGGCGCGGCTTGGATACATGCGCATTCTGGAGACGGCGCGTGATGCCGGCCGCAAGTACGGCATCACGCTCACGATGATTTATCAGTCGATCGGCCAGCTGCGCGAAACCTACGGTGGCCGCGACGCATCGAGCAAATGGTTCGAGAGTGCCAGCTGGATTTCGTTTGCGGCGATCAATGATCCCGAAACCGCCGATTACATCTCGCGGCGCTGCGGCACGACCACCGTCGAGATCGATCAGGTCAGCCGCAGTTTCCAGGCGCGTGGTGCGTCACGGACGCGATCCAAGCAGCTAGCGTCGCGACCCCTGATCCAGCCGCATGAGGTGCTACGCATGCGCGCTGACGAGCAGATCGTGTTTACCGCTGGTAATGCGCCGCTACGCTGCGGCAGGGCGATCTGGTTCCGCCGTGCGGAAATGAGAACGAGCGTCGGAACGAACAGGTTCTACGTCGCCAATCTCGCCCCTACGAACGATATGAAGTAAGGAGATCCGACATGAAGGAATGGAAGAACCCATGGCAAGCAGTCATCGGACCGTTGATGATCTGGGTAGCGTTTATCACGATCGTTCCGGTGATGACGATAGGGGCGTTATCCTCCACCGATGTGCTGACGCCGACCGAGTACACAGTCGTCAGGGTGGTTTGCGCATTTTGTATTCTGGTCCTTACACCGCTTGCGACTTTTGCAGAGATAGCCCCGCCCTTCGTGACAAAGCAGGAGGTGAGATGGCGCAATCGCAACAAGGAAAAACTGTTCGTCGGTAACGTCGGTTGGGAGGCCGTTGTTTTTCTGCCGCCGGTGCTCAACCGAATACGGTCGATGAAGGGCAGACACTTCCGCCAAGAGGAGCGCGAGGCAAATGATAAGCAGACGGCCATCGAAACGATCCGATGAGACACAGACGTAGTCGAGACGATTGGTGAATGGAATGCCGTGACCAATCCCGTCCGCACGATAGTGCTCTTGCGGCACATTTATCACCCCACCGAATAACGCTGACATGCCGCTGTCGCTCAGGGCAGCGTGGAGAGTTGGTCGCCATCTGGAATGTCTTTTCCAGAACGATCACGAGAATGAATCGATAGCGTCTGACTGATTCAAAACAGTCGTTGGACGAAAGAGTGTGCGCGGGCGATTCTGCGCCATGATCATCCAACGCTACCAGCTCTATGTCGAGCGAACCGACGCCAGTCGGAACATGGCCCGGTTCTATGCAATGTCTATCGAGCCAAACCTGTTCGGGGAAGCTTGCTTAACCAGACGCTGGGGCCGGATTGGAACGAGAGGGCAGATCATGATGCAACATTTCGAGCGAGAGAAGGATGCCGTGATCCTGTTCCTTGATCTGCTTCGTCAGAAGTGCGGCAAGGGTTATGGGACGGTCTCGCATTCTTGGCAATCGGGCCGGTAGGCCGGGTTCGACTTCGAAGACGAAGGGTTATGGAAAGCACCTCAGAAAGGCGGCTCGCTTTCTGTAAGACCGTCCAACTCGGTGGTTGCTGCGGCTGCCCAGTGCGCTCTCATGAGATTTAGTCGCTGGCTTCATGAATAGATCACTGCTACGATCTGCCTGAACCGTAGTTAAGTGAGAGGCCGACTTTGCGACCTCCCTGCGGTAAGATGCAACCGCTATTCAGGCCGTAACACTGCGCCTACGTCACCCGAGCCGCACGAACGGGAATTCCTGTTTCTCGTGTGATAGCTTGCATGATCTGTGCCAGCGAGCCGAGCTCATTCTCGGTCAGAGCCATCAACTCCGGATACTCGATATCGACGCCCTCTTCATCGGCTTTCAATGCGTTAATCCAGTTGCCACCGTTAATCCGATACTCATACGTACCAACATCGATTTCTAACACGTCCAACAAATCGATGGTGAACTGTCCGAAAGCCTCGGCTTCATAGTATAGTTGATAGGCCGAAAATTCGTCGGCGACAGCGCTCCACTCCAATTCCATGATGGTCTGTATGCGAGCGATAGCCACCTCAAGTCCCTCGAGCAACCGGTCGTGAAGGTCTTTCAAGAAATCGGTGTTGCAGCCGAGACGATTCGCCAGAACGAGAAGACGGAAGCCAGAGAGCTTGCCGTAAAGCATGAGATTTTGATGGGATGTCATATTGGATCTCCTTCATCTTGATGACGGAGATCGGCCGCTCTGTTGCAAAGAGGGGTCCAGGAGCGCGAAGCGACTTGCAAGTGGGGGATCCGATTTTTCCAGAGCGCAGTGTAGCGCAGCAACGGAAAAATTGGGGGGAACCACGCCGTCCTTGATGCCGGATTTGCTGGAGCAAAATAGAGCGTCAGAGAGAGAGAAGAGCCCCGCGAGCCCAGGGGGCGCGCGACCGCTTCCGGCACGAGCCGGCAAAGAGAGTAGAGGGAAAGATTACTGGCAGTAAGGTCGGCCGGCCGTTTCGGCTGCCTAGCCTATCGACAGAAGAAATATCTCTATGAACGGATGCTGGGCCTTCGAACCAGCCATTCACTAACGAACGAAAACGGACTGCTGCGCGCGCAGCCATGAACAACCTGAGCCCGTCCGCTCCCAGGACGGCCATCAATGGAGGTCGGCTTTCGGCGCGAAGCGCGCCTCAATCGGGTGGCTCGATAAGGATGAAACCGTCGAAAGATACCTCTTTCTCCGCCAGCAACGCCTGAGCGATATCGAGCTCGGCCTGGATCTGACGGCGCTCTGCGCGGTCGACAGCGTTACGCAGCTCAGCCCGTAGTTCTTCGATCTGGATTTCGAGTTCGTAGGTCATCTTCGTCTCCTGACGCTTGTGAAAGATGACCGGCGGGTCCGAGAGGAGATGGCGGAGTCAAGGATCGCGCAAGCGACCGGCAGAGCCGGGGAGTGGGGGAGCCGATATGCGGAGGTTGCCCGTAAGGGCGGCAGGAGCAGATTGGGGGGAACCGCTCATGCTTGAGGCCGGCATTGCCGCTTGGCACCATCGCGCAATCTGAGCAGCTACCCCACCTCTCCGTATGGCAGCAAAAAGCCCCTGAAGCGCTCGACGCGGTTCGGGGGCTTGATCAAACGGGGACCACCAGATCAGCGGTGGCGCCTGACCTCGGAGAAGGATTTATGGCGCGCGATGAATTCGCGAAGGATCGGCAGGAAGAATGCCTTGCTGAAGCGGCCGATCGGAGGCTCTGGTTCGATATAGAACGAAACGCCGACGAGGTCGCTATTGTATTCGTTTATGATAATTCAGAGCTGGCGGTCGGCATCGAGGCCGGCACGACGTTTTTCGATCACCGGGATCTTGAATGCAAAACGGCCGCGCTCGGGCTGCTTGGTCGTGATCGGGAAGAACAGCGCCAGATCGCCGCCGGGGCGCGGGATACGCACGCCGACCGCAAAAGGACGTTCCTTGCGACCCTCGGTCTCGCCCTTGCCGGCCTCTCGGGCCCAAAGATAGGGATAGCGGATGACGGCTGCGGTCTGGATATCGCCGTAGACGCTCATCGTCCGACCTTGTCGTCGTCGGCATATTGCTCGACGGCGCGTTCCATGTCGGCGAAGAGGGCGTCGGACATTGTGTCGATCGTGCTGACGGCGCGGGCGTCGGCACCCTTTATCAACCGCTCGTAATCGTCAATGTTCAGGATGACGAGACGCGGCTTGCCGCGCTGGGTGAGGACCACGGGATGACGCAGCGCATCGGCGATGATGTCGCCGGATTTCCGAGAAAGGTCGGTCGTCGTATAGGATCGGCTGTGCATACATTGCACCTTCGCGCTCATAGGCCGCACTATAGCTAGGCTACGTCTCGAAATACAGAAATTACAGCAATGCTGCTTTTGCTGTAAGGGCTGTATTCGTTGAAGATTGAGGCCCCGCCGGTGGCGGAGCCTCGTGATCCGATCAATCCCGGTTCGGGCGGGACCAGATGAGTTGAAGGCCGTCTTCGCCTTCGACTTCTGCGAGCGTAGCGTAGATTGGAGCCGGGAAGCTCGGATCGTCGAGCTTGACTGAGAGGTAGTCGCGACCCTCGCTGGAGGTTTTCTGCCAAGCGGCGCCGAGCTCGACGCTGCCGGCGTAGACGCGGAACTGCGGTCCTTTGTCGGATGGGTTCTCGACGCGGGCGATGCGCGCTTTGACGTTGAGGGCGAGGGTGCGGATCGAGCCGGTGAAGCCATTGTCGGTGGAGGTGAAGGTGCCGATGGTAGCCATTTTTCGATTTCCGTGCGCCAAGAGTGATGGCTGGAAACCGTCACGCGCACTTTTGCCCCTGCAGGGTGGGAGACCCTGCCGCCAACATGCCGCAAGCATGAGGGTTGAAGCAGACGGGTGAGGCAAGCCGAGTGCCTTCGGCAAGCCATAAATAAGCAGAACCCGTCAAAGTCGGAGGGTCAGGGACTTCCGCCCGTGGCCCGTCCGGCAAGCATGCCTGCTATGGGAAGAATAATCGAACCGATGTTTGAAGCCTCGTTGCAACATGGAACCTGCCAAACCGGAAGTGGGCAGGTCGGTCGAAAGACCGGAGAAGCGCCGATCCCCGCTGGATTTCCGGGGATCAGGGGCGTACGCCGTCGCGTGCGTCAGCCAGCGGCCCAGCTTGCGGTGGCCGACGGTCGGAGTTCTCACGGGGTAAAGTCGGTCCCTAAGGCAGGCGAAGGGACATCAGGTGAACTTGGGAACCTTGCCGTGTTCTCTCACGCAGGATTGCGCGAGATGATCGAGGCGGCCGATGATCGGTGCGGCAAGGGGCGGAGTCTTCGTAGTAGTCCGAGGGCGGGAAAGCCGTCCACATGGCGAAGGGAGACAGTGAGTGAAGCAAGCCGGCAGGAGGTGGGCCGATGAAGCCCGATGCGGTGAATACCGTGTTCGTCCTCGACATGCAGCGCAAACTTCACAGGTGGAGTGTCGCGGACGCCAACAAGGTGTTCGCGGATCTGTTCAACATCGTATGCGACCGCAGGACACTCTCGGAAAGCTGGCGACGATTGTCCCGTAACAAGGGCAGTCGAACACCGGGAACCGATGGTGTCACGCGGAAAACGGTCGAAGAGCGGCCGGGCGGCGCTATGCAGTTCATCGAAGATATTCGAAACGAGCTGCGCGGCGGCACATATCGGCCAGAGCCTGTCAGGCAAAGGCTGATCCCTAAACCGGGGAAACCCGGCAAGGTACGTCCACTCGGCATTCCGACACTCAAAGACCGACTGGTACAAATGGCTTTGAAGCTTGCGCTGGAACCGATCTTCGAGGCGGACTTCTATCCGACCTCTTACGGCTTCGGCCCGGCAGGAGCACCCACGATGCGCTGGCTAACATCCAGCGCCATTTGCACCCCACACCGAGCGGCACCTCTGAGTATCGCTGGGTGATAGAGGGGGACATCAAGGGCTGCTTCGACGCCGTCGATCACCATGTGCTGATGGAACGAGTACGCTGCCGTATCGGGGATCGCAAGGTCCTCGGGCTGGTACTCGCCTTCCTGAAGGCCGGTGTCATGGTCGAGGGCTCCGTCCGCCACCCTGTCACGGGCACCCCGCAAGGTGGCATCATCTCGCCGTTGCTGGCCAACATCTATCTGGCTGCCATCGACGAGAGGTATGGGCGGTGGTCGATGCGTCCTCGCGAGCGACCCCAGAATGCAGCCGATCGGCGGTTTTACGACCGTCGGAGAAACAGGCCGACATTCTTCGCCGTTCGTTATGCCGACGACTTCGTCGTGCTAACGGACGGAACACGCGAGGAAGCTGAAACCGAAAAGCTGGCGCTGGCGCAGTTCCTCAAGCAGGAATTGCGCATGGAACTGTCGATGGAAAAGACCAGGATCACGCAGGTTGGGGAAGGCTTCGACTTCCTCGGCTATCGGGTGGTGCAGACCAAGGCTCGCCGCACCGGTCACATGGTCGGCAATCTCTTCATACCGAAGAGCAAGCTGAAGGATTTGCGCCACAAGATCAAGGTCATGGTGAAGGAGACACCGACAGGTCAATCCCTCGCCAATCTTATCGAGAGCCTCAACCCGGTCATCACCGGCTGGCGAAACTATTACCGCTACGCCACATGGGCCACGCGGGACTTCTCCGGTCTGGATTGGTGGCTATGGGAGCGCATCGGGCGATGGCTGCGCAAGAAGTATCGAAAGGCGACATGGCGTGAACTGTGTCGCCGCTTCCGCGCGACCGCGCCCGAAAGCCGCTGGCGATGGGTCGACGGACCGAAATCGCTGCGGTTCTTCCGGGAAGGAGGATCGATCCGCTTCCCGTTCCGGGGCATACGAATACCAAACGGATGGAACGACCCCGACGAGAAGTTCCGAAAAGGAGCTGACCGCTTCTGGGCATCGTTCGACACCCTCATGTCCGTGTGAGGGCCACCCGTGGCGATAGCCACGCATGGAGAGCCGGTGGCTTGGAAACTTGCACGTCCGGTTCGGCGAGAGGGGCGCAGAAACCACCTGCCGCGAGGCAGGCAGGCGCTGTGCTCCTACTCTACTTTTCTGAAGGTCGGGCCGCGCTATCGCGGCCTCGATGGCAGTCGCAAAGATCGGGGACGATTGGCCCGCACCTGATAAGGACGGAATGAAATGGAGGGCGCAAGGTACAGATTTTTTAGTGGGAGAGGAGAAGGCCGCAGGACTTCGGGGTCAGAAATCTGAACCTTGCCGTTGCGGGAGGACAATCGAGGCGCAGCGGGGCTCCCGATCAGACATGCCTCATCGAGCCCGCGATAGGTCGGCCTGCACCGTATTTGGATAGAAAATCGACAATGGCGCCGGTTCATGGGGCTTTTGTCGCCGAAATGGCTATCCACGCGGATTGACTTCACGTAAGCGCGAAACACATGTTTTTTGCGCCTGACAGAGGAGAACACTGATGGCCGACGAGACGATGACCGAAACCACTGCCACGACCGAAACGCCGGCCGCTGCCCCGGTCGAAAAGAAGACCCGCAAGCCGCGTGCTCCGAAGGCTGCTGCTGAGACCGCAACGGCTGACGTTGCTGCCGCATCCGATGAAAAGCCGGCAAAGAAGACCCGCGCAAAACGCGGCTCCAAAACGGCTCCGGTCAAGACTGCTCCGGTCAAGGCTGACAAGGCCACAGCTGAACCGAAGAAGACTGTCACCCGCGCGCCGCGCGCAAAGGCTGCCGCGCCTGCTGCTTCGGTCGACGTCATCGACGATATTGCTGATCTCATCAAGCTCGAGGAGGAAAACAAGAAGCTTCGTCTGGAGCTTTCCGAAAAGCTTCGCTCCGAGAATGCCGATCTGCGCAAGCGCCTCGGCAAGGCTTGAGTGCCGCTCCGATCGAAACGTCGATCGATCTCATGACATCGCCGGGCCCTTGAGGCCCGGCCAATCTGATTGAATGCGGCAGGACACTGTCGCCATGCCGAAGGTGAGTGCGATGAGAACACCATGGAGATTTGTGGCTGACCTGGTGTCGCGTAAGCCAAAGGCGGAAACACCGGACGAGCGCGAGGCGGTCGCGCCCGAGGCCATCGCACTCGAATATCATCCGCCCGCTGAGGACCAACCCCAAGAGGCTGAGACCCAACCGGTCGAGCAGGACACTGGCGAGGCCGCACAGTCCGCCGTGCAATCAAGCCCAGAGGGCGGTGAAGCCGCCGATGTCTCATCGGTGACGTCGGTCAGCGACGAGCCGACCGAGCAGGTCGACATCGCTGAACCTGCGGCGGCTACAGAGGTCCCTCAAGTCAGCGACGTCACGGCATCTGCAAAACCCGAAGTGGCAGCTCCGGCTCAGATGGTGAGTGAGGAGGTGGCGGAGCCCGCGCCGGATCGCCCAGCGGCTACCGCGCCACTCGCCAAAGAAGATAAGCCGACAACCGAGCCTCTCGTTGAAGCACCGGTTGCGCCCACGGGTCCCAAATCGGTCCTGGAGGAGATGGCCGAGCTTGATACTGAGGTCGCCGCACTGCGGAAGCAGTTGGCGAAGAAGCTCTCGGAGCAGAATGCGCAATTGCGCAAGATGCTTGCCAGGTTCGAGGCGCGTTGACCGCGCGCCGCTTTCTGAAGAAAGGGTGAGGCCCCGCCGGCGGCGGAGCCTCGTGATCCCGATCAGTCCCGGTTCGGCCGGGACCAGATGAGCTGAAGGCCATCTTCGCCTTCGACCTCAGCGAGCGTCGCGTAAATCGGGGCCGGGAAGCTCGGATCGTCGAGCTTGACCGAGAGGTAGTCGCGGCCCTGCTCAGAAGTCTTCTGCCATGCGGCGCCGAGCTCGACCGTTCCCGCGTAGACGCGGAACTGTGGCCCTTTTTCCGAAGGATTTTCGACGCGGGTGATGCGAGCCTTGACGTTGAGGGCGAGAGTGCGGATCGAGCCGGAGAAGCCGTTCTTTTCCGAGGTGAAGGTTCCGATGGTAGCCATTTTTGCGTTCCTTTCGCTGTTTCGATCCGCTCCAGTGCGGCCTCGATGGCTGTCGACAAGACCGGGAACGATCGGACCGCACCCGTAGGGCTGAAACGCAGTGGAAGGCGAAAGGGAGCGGATTTCTTGGAGGGAGAGGAGGGCGGCTCGCCGCACGGGGTAAGAAATCCGAAACCTGCCGTTGCGGGAGGACGATCGAGGCGAAGCCGGTTTTCCGGTCAGACATGCCCCATCGAGCCCGCTTCTGGAGTGTCTTAGTTTTCGGGCGAAGGAACGGAATTATGGCGCACACGGCGACATTTGCTGGATGAACCTGCCGCACCAGTTCGATCATGCACTGTTGAGACGCGGGTCCCGGCTTGAAACCACCACGACCGCCAACCCGAGCTGTGGCCGTTGCAAGCCCAAGTCCATGCGGTATCGTCTAGGTGCGATTCGTCGCCCAGGAGGACACCAGAACCCGCATGCGCCAACCGACCAAACCGTTCGTCGTTGAACGAAAGCCATCCCGCAAGCTTAAGGCCGACGCCGAGAAGCCCTCGATTTGGGGAAGGCTTGGTGCTGATATCTCGCAAGGTCTCAGGGACCAGGAAGATTCGGATCGGCGGGCCGCTACCGGTGGTGACGACCGCACCTGATCAAACATGGCAGAGCCGGCTCACGCCGCCCGTTTGAGGTCTTCGGCCTCCGGCTGCAGGGAATGCAGGTACGCCACCGCGCGCTGCGCATGCGCTGCCGCCTGGAAGATCGCCCGCCGATCGTTG
This sequence comes from Shinella sp. UYSO24, assembly GCA_902167985.1. Classification (GTDB taxonomy): domain Bacteria; phylum Pseudomonadota; class Alphaproteobacteria; order Rhizobiales; family Rhizobiaceae; genus Neorhizobium. The sequence goes on along the minus strand of CABHNZ010000027.1, from coordinate 1,543 downwards.
GAAAGCACTGACAGCCAAGACTGCAGGTAGGACGCATGATCCGGCCGTGGCTCGAGCTCCGGGGCGATGCCGAGATCAGCGCACAGGAAGCAGCTGCCAAGCTCGGCCACGTATCTTCGCGCGCGCGGTCCGTCCGGTCCTTGGCATAGCGGGAGAGATCTCGCCCGACGCGATCCTCGGCAGCCGTCCAATGAATGTTATGCCGATATCGGCATAAGACGCATAATGCCGATATCTGGATTATGCCGCGCATGAGGCTGATGTGCCGAGAACACATAGGCACTCGGCGCATCGCAGTCGGCATAATAGGTCCTGCTTCAACCTCAGCCTTGCAGGAAATGCCGCGACCACTATGGTCGCGGCCAGCGCTCATGCAACGTCTTGAAGTTGAGCCTCCCCATTGTGTAGGAAGCACGCCTTGGAAAAGAGGCCTAGATCGACAAAATTCGGCAAGCGAACGTCTGCGATATCAGGAAGGCGTTTACTGTCCGGTTCAAATGACCTGTCGATTTGGGAGATGAAACCGAAGATAATGCCAGTGCGTTTTGCGAAGTCCCCCAGACTTTGAAGTTGTTCGGATAGAACCGGCTTGCTGCGCTGCTGATCAAGCAGCTGCAAGAAGTCGACAACTGCAATTGTGCCGGGTTCTAATCCAGACGTTTGTTGGATAATATATTCGGCGCTGATCTGTTCAGATGTGAAAATCTGCACGGCCTCTGCGCTGTTGCCCCCCGAAGCTCCAGAGAGCCAAGGTGTTTCCTCGCCTGTTGCTCGGTGAATTCTAACGTAAACAGTAAGGCTTTACGGCCATCACGAGCGGCTTCAATTAGAAGCTGAAGACCCAGCTTGGTCTTACCCTGGCCCGGTCGGCCTCCGATCAAAAGCAGATCGCCGTTGGTGAGCCGCGACAGGACTGTTTTAGACAATGTGCCGGCAGCCATGCTTGCGGAAAGCAGGCTCCATTGTGCAAATCCCTCTTCGCGTGCGATCAGGTCGAGTGCCTCGTTTAGAGGGATACGAGACTGTAAGGAATTTGTGCCCTAGCGATGTTTCAGGCCATCGGGAAACGATCTTCGAACATGATCGCGAGCTGGCTTTTGACGAGATGCCATTCGCGCACTGAACGCTTCCACTCAGTCGAGGTAGCATTGAGCGCCAGATAGATCAACTTTGCCGCTGCCTCATCGCTGGGGAAGTGTCCGCGGGTTCTGACGGCACGCCGGATCTTCGAGTTGAGCGCCTCGATAGAATTCGTCGTATAGATCAGCCTGCGCACCTCGGGCGGGTAATCGAGGAACGGAGTGACTTCAGTCCATGCCCGCCGCCAACTCGGCACGATCGCCGGATAGCGCCTGGCCAGCTCACTGTCAGCGAACGCCGCCAGCGCGTCTTGCGCAGCCTCGACATTCACGGCCGTGTAGACGGCCTTGAGCGCGTTGGCGACTGCCTTGCGGTCCTTATAGCTGGCGAAGTTCATGGAATGGCGCAGGAGATGGACGATGCATGTCTGAACCTGGGTTCTCGGGAAGCTTGCCTCGATGGC
>CABHNZ010000026.1 GCA_902167985.1 Shinella sp. UYSO24 | reverse complement strand
AGCTACGATGAGCCGAAAATCCTCTCTTCTCAATTAAGCCAGTTCTGTCTCATGGGCGCTGATGTCGGACAGACGGCGATGACACCCCTTCAGTTTCAAAAACAACTTCGCCTGCTTGAAGCGCGCCGACTTATGGCTACACAAGCGGCGAATGTCGCTGAGGCCGCGTACAAAGTTGGGTATGAGAGCGCTTCACAGTTCAGTCGAGAATATTCCCGGACTTTCGGTGTTGCACCAAACAAGATGCTCTTAAACAACAGAAGCTACAGGATCTATATGCCAGCCGCACAGTGCGACCGGCATAGCAACTGCCGCTGATCGAGTCGCAAGGGTGGAGAGGCACGCCGACTAAGCACGCCTCTCATGGCCCCTCGTATCGAGGCGGTCGCCTTGGAAATAATCGCCGGTGGTCGGTTCAAACTCCATCAAGGCGAAGCCAGTGTCGATAAACACGGTATTTTAAGGGGATGTCGGTGACCTAGGCCGCACACTCATAAAGCAGGTTTTCAAATCGCTCTCATTTTGATTCATTGAAGCCTTGATTTGGAGGCCTCTCGTGACCCGTCGCCGATTTGATCTGACCGATTTCGAGTGGACTGTTATTCAGCCCTTGTTGCCGAATAAGCCGCGTGGCGTGCCAGCGTCTACGACAGATCGGTGTTGGGCTTTCCGTCGACGACTTCGGTACTGGTTACTCGAACCTCCGCTCTCTCGAGATTTTCCCGGTGACAGAGATCAAGATCGATCGCACCTTCGTCAGTGAACTTGCGAAGAGGCCTTCCAAACGGGTCATCGTCCAAGCTATCATCGACCTGGGAACGGCCCTTGGCACGACCGTCGTTGCAGAGGGTGTGGAGACCGAAGCCCAGCGCGCAATGCTCAGCGAGATGGGTTGTCCAGTTGGCCAAGGCTATTTTTTGGGGCGCCCTGTCGATGCAGAAACATTCGCATCAAACCACATTTGATAGGTTCACAAGTGATTTGAGACCGATGAGGTTTACTGATGTGTCGACTAGGCTGTGGTGACGATTTAACTATTTGATCCATAGCATGATGCTTGCGAGCTTTATGAACCCCAGGAAGTTGGCGGCAAGCTTGTCGTAGCGCGTTGCTATGCGCCGCCATTGTTTGAGCTTGGCAAAGAAGCTCTCGATGCCCGATCGTTGGCGGTAAGCGACACGATCGTAGGCGTGCTGGTATTTGCGATGACGGCGTGGCGGTATGACCGGCTCGCGCCTTGGTCCAGAATGACGTCATGCAAGCTGTCGGCATCGTAGGCGCGATCGGCGAGCACCTGCCTGGCTGATAGCCCTCGAACAAGGTCGCAAGCCGGCGCCATGTCGTTTTGTTGTCCGGGACCGATCTGGAAGCGCACGGGCAATCCCAGCGCATCGACTACGGCATGGATCTTGCTGCCAAATCCACCACGGGAGCGGCCGAGAGCCTGGGCTTGCGCTCCCCCCTTTTCGAAGCCCGCCAGCGGCTTGTGCCTGCGCCCGGATAACTGTGGCGTCGATGGATAGCCATTCCATGTCTGGGTCCGCAGCGACAGCTTCGAAGATCTGGTCGAATACACCCTGTTCGATCCAGCGGTAGTAGCGCCGCTTAATCGTCTGATAGGGACCGAAGCGATCCTCGGGCAGATCGCGCCACCGTGCTCCAGAACGGGCAAGCCACAATACTGCGTCGAAGAAACGCCGCCCATCACTGCGCGGGCCGCGCCTACCTTTACGACCACCGGGTACAAACGGCTTCAGCAACTCCCATTGGTCGTCTCGAAGTATCTCGCCATCCATCGCCAACCTCCAAAAGTCAGCGTTGAATCTGATTTGACCTGCGAAGGGAATCCCAGATCGTTAATTTGTCACCACAGCCTAGAGCAGTGATCCAGGCCCGTTACGGCGGAAGAAAGTAGCCGAAAGACGTTAAGCCTTAAGATTTGTGCCGTGCACCTCTTCGAGACGGCAGATTTTTGAGTCGGCTGGCGAGAAAGCCGGCTCGGAAGCTACTTACGCATTAGAGGGCGTCCATAGCCGCCTTGAGCAACTCTTCGCGCTCCCGCAGACCTCTATTAAAAAGCCTGGCGATCTCCACGGTTAGACGCCCGACAGCAGACGGGTCGTTGGCGATGCCCTTTGCACGGGCGACTTCCTTGACGACGCTGGCGCAAAGGCGTGCATCATCTCTTGAAATGGGTGCGGTCATTGGCATAGTTCCGGAAGCCCGCCCCGGCGAAAGGGGCGGGCCTCACCAATTGCTTCTTAGAAGTCCATGCCAGCGCCAGCGGGGATTGCCGGTGCGGCGTCCTTCTTGGGCTTCTCGGCGATCATCGCTTCGGTGGTGACGAGCAGGCCAGCGACAGAGGCGGCATCCTGGAGCGCCGTGCGCACGACCTTAGCGGGGTCGATGACGCCCTGCGCGTAGAGATCGCCGTATTCGCCGGTCTGGGCATTCCAGCCGTAGGAGAACTCACGCTTCTCCCGAAGCTTGCCGACGATCACCGAACCCTCCGCACCAGCGTTTTCGGCGATCTGGCGTACGGGTGCCTCGATGGCGCGCCGCACGATCTCGATCCCGACCTTCTGGTCCTGGTTGGCGGTTGCAAGATTGTCGAGGGCTTTGACGGCGCGCAGCAGCGCGACCCCGCCGCCGGGCAAGATGCCTTCCTCGACGGCGGCACGCGTTGCATGTAGTGCGTCATCGACGCGGTCCTTTTTCTCCTTCACCTCGACTTCGGTCGAGCCGCCGACGCGGATGACAGCAACGCCGCCGGCAAGCTTGGCAAGCCGTTCCTGCAGCTTCTCGCGGTCGTAATCGGAGGTGGTCTCCTCAATTTGCGCCCGGATCTGGGCAACGCGGCCGTCGATTTCGGACTTGGAACCAACGCCATTAATGATGGTGGTGTTTTCCTTCTCAATCGCCACCTTCTTGGCACGGCCGAGCATGTTGAGTGTCACGTTCTCGAGCTTGATGCCCACGTCTTCGGAAATGACAGTGCCTTCCGTCAGGATCGCAATGTCCTCCAGCATGGCCTTGCGGCGGTCACCGAAGCCTGGAGCCTTGACAGCAGCGATCTTCAGGCCGCCGCGCAGTTTGTTGACGACGAGAGTCGCAAGCGCTTCGCCTTCGACGTCTTCGGCGATGATCAGCAGCGGCTTGCCGGATTGCACGACGGCTTCCAGAACCGGAAGCATGGCCTGGAGGTTCGACAGTTTCTTCTCGTGGATCAGGACGTAGGGGTCATCGAGTTCAACCCGCATCTTGTCCTGATTGGTGACGAAGTAGGGGCTGAGGTAGCCACGGTCGAACTGCATGCCTTCAACGACTTCGAGTTCGGTGTCGGCGGTCTTGGCTTCCTCGACGGTGATGACGCCTTCGTTGCCGACCTTCTCCATCGCCTCTGCCAGGTAGCGGCCGATCTCGGAATCACCGTTCGCCGAGATCGTACCGACCTGGGCGATTTCGGAATTGCTGGTAATCTTGCGGGCGTTGGTCTTCAGTTCCTTGACAACGGCGTCGACAGCCAGATCGATACCGCGCTTCAGGTCCATCGGGTTCATGCCGGAAGCAACCGCCTTGGCCCCTTCCTTGACGATCGCCTGAGCGAGGACCGTCGCGGTGGTGGTACCGTCGCCGGCCAGATCGTTGGTCTTCGATGCGACTTCGCGCAGCATCTGGGCGCCCATGTTCTCGAACTTGTCTTCGAGCTCAATTTCCTTGGCGACCGAAACGCCGTCCTTGGTGATGCGCGGCGCGCCGAAGGACTTGTCGATGACGACGTTGCGGCCCTTCGGACCGAGCGTGACCTTGACGGCATTGGCGAGTACATCGACCCCACGCAGCATGCGTTCGCGGGCGTCGGTGTTGAATTTAACTTCTTTGGCAGCCATTTGTCTAACTCCTCAATAGGCAGCTATTTGACTGGTGGGTAGATTTTTAAGGAAAGCGCCTCAGGCAGCAAACTTCTGCTCGGCCTGGGCCTCGATGATGCCCAGAACGTCGCTTTCCTTCATAATCAGCAGGTCTTCGCCGTGGATCTTGATCTCGGTGCCAGACCATTTGCCGAACAGGATGCGGTCGCCAGCCTTGACGTCGAGCGTCTGGATCTGGCCGGCCTCGTTGCGAGCGCCAGTACCAACGGCGACGACCTCGCCCTCGGAAGGCTTTTCTTTCGCGGTATCGGGAATGATGATGCCGCCTTTAGTCTTTTCCTGGGATTCGACCCGGCGAACGAGAATGCGATCATGAAGCGGTCGGAACGACATGTTTTCCTCCGTTAAGCAAAAATGATAACGTTGAAGACCCAGGCCGGACCGGATGACCAGTCCGGGCGGGTGCGAACCTCATCGAGCGTTCGCGGGCAAAATTTATTTTCGAGATTTTTCGATTTCAAGAGGGGCGAGAGAAAAATTAGCACTCTACGCAGACGGCTGCTAACATACTGGTAAGGAACAAGAAACGGCGTTATCGAGTTTAGAAAACCATTGATGACTGCAAGATTTTCCGTCACTTTGGCAGTGTCATGAAACGGAGATGAAGCATGCAATTCTCGTCGGATTTCGAGCGTCAGCTTAACGGCTACGGTCTCACCACCGCACATATCCTCTACCGCATTCCCGATTTTGAATCCGTCCTTCAGACCTACGTCTGGCAGGACTACGATCTCGCACCTGATTTTCCGGAGATGCACAGGTTCCTGGACTTCTGGCAGGCGAAGCTCGACGGGCCTCTCCACTCCGTCCGCTACAGCTACCAGCGGCTGATCGGTCCGAACGAATGGCGCCGGGTCGAGGGCGAGTTCAAGCTTCACTGAACCCTTGAATTTGATTTTTCCGCTTCCTAGCTGATCGACCGCCCGAGACGTGGAACTCGGCGTGCGTCGATTGTGTATGGAGTGACTCCTGCATGGAAGAGAATATAAGCATCATCAAGAGCGTCGGCATCGATGAACGCGAAGAGATCATCGTGGACTTTGCCCGATGGCTTGAGACCGCCTCGAAAGAAGCGCTGGTTTACGGAGAAGGGAAGTTCGCAATGATGTCCGCCAGCATGGCAGAAGCAATGCGTATCAATGCCGACGAACTAGCTCGCGATAATCCTGAAAAGACCGAACGTGTGCTGCAGCAGGCCAGCGCCATGATGGCGCAGTTTAAGGCTGCCTATCCTCATCGGATCATCAGTCGATCCGTCCACTGAAGGGCGATGGAGCAGCCTCGTCGGCGCGTGGACAGGATAGGGCATTTTCCGGCAAAGATGTGAGCGGATGAGTCAAAAATCATCTGATCTAACGGGGGACGAATTTTTTCTCGCCACGGATCTTGAATCCAGAATTCTCAAAAACCAAATCGTTTGCCGCCAGCTGCTGAAGACAGAGCTGGCCTCGCTGGAAGCACCGTCTTTCGGCGCTTCTGTACCCATGTTGCTTCAAGGAGGATATGGCTATGGCAACATCTTACGACTATGCACCGCTGTTCCGCTCGAGCGTTGGCTTCGATCGGGTCTCAATCTTCTCGAAAACGCCAGCGCGCCCGCTCGATCAGCGATTGGCCGCCTTACGACATCGTCAAGACCGGCGACGACAGCTACCGGATCTCCATCGCGGTCGCAGGATTCGCCAAGGACGATCTCGATATCACCTTCCAGTCCAATCTGCTGACTGTCACCGGCAAGAAGCAGGAGGCGACCAATGAGGGCTACCTACATCGCGGCATCGCCGGGCGTCCGTTCGAGCACCGGTTCGAGCTTGCCGACCATGTGCGGGTGGACGGCACGGACCTCAGTAACGGCCTTCTGTCCATCGAGCTTGTTCGTGAAATCCCGGAAGCCCTCAAGCCGAGGAAGATTTCGATCCAGAGCGCGCCTGCCTTCACGTCGGTCGCTCCGGCTCAGATCGAAGCACAGAAGGCGGCTTGATCAAGCTTGTTGATTGACCGGGGCGCCACGGCAGTGGCGCCCATCGACATTCCGGATTGGGAAGGAGAGTGCCATGAAACCCGACATGTTCAAAGAGCCTGTCACTATCCTGGTCGGCCTAGGCTTTCCGGCGAGGTACGAAGCGTAACGGATGCGTATCGCCATCTTTGCGAATGGCCTATCAGATTGCGAGACAACGCCCACGCCGTCGCGTTGAAAGCCTGCGGCGCGGCACTGCGCGGCGAGATTGAAGCCGAGACGGCCCGTGGGTTGTTCGCGGCATTTGCCGAGAAGCACGATTTGCTGGCGCCGGAGACGAGCGCCATTGCCGCCTCTCGCCTGCGGCGCGATCGTGATCCGCACGTCCGGTGAGGAGGCCCCAATGCACAGCGAACTAAAACGGGCTGCCCAGCAGGCCGCGGTCATGGGGCCGGTGGTCTTGGTCCCCGGTCTTCGGCTTTGCCGGCCGAGCGACGTCGTCGGCGGGCCGTCCCTTTCGGTCGATGATCGCCGGGCAATCCTCGCGGCCTGGGCATCCGACCTTTACGCGGTGGATTCGCAACCGTCCCTGCGGCACCTGCCGGGAACGCCCAGTCCGGTTTCGATCGAAGAAGTGCAGGCGGCGTTGAGGGAACTTGATCGCCGCTATAATTATTGAGCGTAATGCTTTGGTGCCTTCGCGACAACAACCGGGGAGCTAGCTCTACAGGCTCCGTGAACGGAAACCGATGTGGTGATCTTCTGCTTACTTACCCTCTACGTGACTTTGTTTGATTGTGAGATGTGGAACACGATTAAACAAAATGAACCATGCAGAACATGCCCGGCGTAAGCAACATCCCGATGGTAAAGACCTTTACCCCCAGAGACTATAGAACAGTCACGGAGATCCAAGCGCAGGAAGTGTAGAAAATTTCTGAGGTCAAATCGACCGATTGCCTTTGACATCCGAATTATCAATTTTTTATCGCTTTTGATTTAGTTTTTATATTCAAAGCGGTTTTTTGAGGCATCGAACGTCATGCGGGCCCTTTCCATTAAATCGGCGCTGAGCCTTTTGATTTTTTCCATCGGTCTTGTTGCAGTCGTTTTCGCGCTCAACGCGTTTTGGTCCGCCAGCAAGGCGGCATCTCAGGCGGGAACCGCGCGACTTTACGCGGCCGTCGATCGAAATCTTCTGGTTCTCCAAATGGGCCTGTTGTCCGAGAAGGCAGATAGCCCCAACCTCCTGCGAATGTCGGGCGCGACCTTGAGAAGGCACGCACAAGCATGACGCAGAACCGTGACACCGTCGATCGCGGCTACACGGACGCTGCTAAGCTGATCAGCGATGCGTCGGATACTGCAATCCTTAGTGCCTTCGACACACTAAAGACTTCCATGACCTCCTTCCTTGCCGCGCGCAAGGCAATAGACAGCGCGCTGGCAAGCGTAAAGCCTGGCGAAAGCACGGCTGGCATCGAGATCGGCCGCGCCGGCAACGCGCTGATGGCTGCAACACTGGAACTGGCCAGCGAGCTGGAAGCGGAAATGGCCGCCAGCCAGCCGGTACTCGGCCAGCTTGGGGCGATCAAGAACGTTGCCTGGCAGGTCCGCAATGTTGGCGGTTCGGTTTGGGAAGTGGCGCATATTCCCTATACGGGCGGTCCGGCACTCACGCCTGACCTGATCAAGCGCCTGGACATCATCGAAGGCCGCACCCAGTCCTACTGGGAGTTGCTTCAGTCGATGGCGGCTCAGCCGCAAATTCCTATCGAAGTGCGGCAGGCCGTCGAACATGCCGGGACTGACTATTTCGAAGGCGATTTCGGTGCTCTGAGGAAGAGCATCGTGGCCGACGTACAGGCAGGAAAATTTCCGCAGATGCCATTTTCCACCTGGCTGCCGAAACTGATCGAGGCGATCAATACCATCACAAACTCCGCCATTGTGTCCATGGATGCTGCAAACGCCTTAGCCGTCGAGGCACAAGCGAAAGCGATACGGACCGAGATAATATCCGGTGCCGTTAGTCTTGCCGTGATTGGCCTGTGGATCTTCGGCTACGTCGGCATGAAGCGCCGACTGTTCGACCCGCTGGCTGCGATGACGCAGGTTGTGCGCAGGCTGGCCGACAACGACACCGCTGTTACAGTTCCCTCCGTTGGCAAGCGTGACGAACTTGGCCAGATGGCTTCCGCGGTGCTGGTGTTCAAGGAAAACGCGATCATGCGCATGCAACTCGAGGAAGAGGCACGCCACTTCCAGGCGGAACTCGATCGCAAGCTGAAGGCGACCGAAGCAGCCTTTGAGGCCGCCGGTGAGCGTCAGCGCGCCTTCCTCGGCATGCTGGCAGGTGGCCTCGCGCAACTGGCCGACGGCGACCTCTCGACCCGCATCGCGCAAAATGTCGACAACGAATTCGAAAGCATCCGTGGCAACTTCAACCATGCGGTCGCCGGGCTGGAAGGCGCTATCTCTGCCGTGTTGGAAACGGCTGGCACCCTTACGGGCGGTGTCGAGGAAATCAGTCAATCTACCGATAATCTGTCGCGTCGAACCGAACAGCAGGCCGCAGCTCTTGAGGAGACCGCCGCCGCGCTTCAGGAAATCACCGGCAATGTCGACAGCGCCGCACGTCTGTCCGGCGAGGCGCGTAACGTCGCATCGACCGCCGTCGCCAATGCGACGAAGTCGGCTACGGTCGTCGCCGATGCCGTCGCGGCCATGCGGCGCATCGAGGAGGCTTCCGCAAAGGTCAGCAATATCATTAGTGTGATCGACGAGATCGCCTTCCAGACGAACCTTCTGGCGCTCAATGCCGGCGTGGAAGCCGCCCGTGCCGGTGAGGCTGGCAAGGGGTTCGCCGTCGTCGCCCAGGAAGTACGTGAACTCGCCCAACGTTCCGCCAGCGCCTCTAAGGAAATCCGCGGGCTGATTCATCGCTCCAACGAGGAGGTCAGCGGTGGCGTGACATTGGTGACGGTGACCGGCGATACGTTGAAGGCCATCGAGCGCGATATCGTGACCATCAACAAGCATATGGAACAGATCGCGGTTTCGGCCAGCGAACAGGCGGCAGGCATTTCGCAGGTCAATACCGCGGTCACGCAAATGGACCAGGCGACCCAGCAGAATGCGGCAATGGTGGAGGAAAGCAACGCAGCAGCCTCGCTTCTTGCCGAGGAGGCGATCCACCTTCGCGAGATCATGGCCGGCTTCCGCATCAGTCCCTCAAATATCGGCGCAAGACAGCGTCGTCAGGCTGCCTGACGGGCTGCTTATTCCGGCACCCGCTCTTTGGCCGGCTATTGAAGCGACAACTTTCGAAACTTCGTCGCGGTCGATGATGGTAGAAAAGCATTCTAAAACTCATGCACAGTTTGCAAAAGATTTAGCACTTAAAGGATATGTAGGGAACGACCGAAGCCCTTGGTGCTAAATGATTACCGAACTCGACCTCCCGACTGTCCTGTTTTTGCAGAAAACATCCTACATAGCAGGTGCTATGACCTTAGGATATTTGCGGCTGACCTCCACAGAAAGCCGCGGTGCCGGTCTCCTCGCGGCAAGCTTCCTAGTTCTAGCAGCGGGCGCGACACTCGCAGGATATGCAGAACTTTATCCCGTCTTTTACGGATTTCTCAGCCTCATCAACATCGCGCTCGCGGTATTGGGATATTGTCTGTTGGGTCTGGCTTTTGCTCTGATCAGCAACCCGGAACGCGAATTTAATACGTCGCTTGTGTTCTTGCCAGCGGTCGGGACTGTGATGGCGGGTGTGGTCACGGATTTTCATCTCAACAACACCTACCGCGCGACAACTTTTACACTGCTCGGTTGTCTAACGACGGCTGTGGCGGCAGGGATTGTATGCCGTGATGCTTCTCGGGAACCACTACCGATCCGTAAACTGGTTGCCGGCATCCTTGCGGCGACCAGCCTGCTATCGTTTATTATGGGGATAGAGTTTTCATTTCATGCCTTTCCAGTCATTGACGCGGTCGAGGGCTTTTCCCTGATGATCCTTTCAAAGTTTGTCCTTGCGATTGCCATCGTGATTTTCATCAGCGAACGCCAGCACATCAAGATCAAAAATCTGGCTGACCGCGACCCGCTGACAGGACTCTACAATCGTCGTTCATTTAGTGCGTACGCACCGCACGAACCACAGCCGGGCGACTCGATTCTTTTTCTGGACCTGGATCATTTTAAACAGCTGAACGATCGGTTCGGTCATGCCTTAGGCGACCAAGTTCTCTTGGTAATGGCACAAGCGGTACAGTCGATCTTACCGGCATCAGCATTGCTCGCGCGCCACGGTGGCGAAGAGTTCGTCGTTTTCCTTCCAGCAAGCGAAGGTGACGCCGTACTGCACGCTGAGCGAATCCGTAGAACCGTGGCAGATCTTCGTTTTCCCGGGCCCGCTGCCGAGGTTACAGTGACTATCAGTATAGGTATCGCAAGAGCATCGCGTAACGGGTCCAAGCTCTCCGAGATTTGTCGCGAGGCGGATCGAGCATTGTATTTGGCGAAGGCCGACGGTCGAAATCGGGTGTGTGCGGCTGACCGCGCTCCCTTTCGGCAAGCAACTCAGGGATAGAATGGTTAACGTTCGTCGCGTAAACGGCGCTCAAATGCCGATTGACAAAGTAGCGCGATGGCGTGGTCCCAAGCGCCTTCCTGAACATGACGACGAAGGCCGTCGTGGATTCGTAACCCAAGTCACCTGCCACCTGCTGGACTGACGCTCCGCCGGCCAGCGCCCGAAGCGCGATGACCAGATGCAACTGACCGCGCCAACGGCCGAAGCTCAGTCCCGTCTGCTGGATCATAAGCCTCTTCAACGTTCGCTCACTGACTGCAACATGCTCAGCCCCCTGGCCGAGAGTACGTCGGTCGCTCGGGTCTGCCAGAAGTGCCGCAGCTATCATGGCGATCTTCGGATGGTCGGATACAGGCAGCTCCAGTCTCTCCCTCGGCATCAGCGCGAGCTCATTGAGCATGACCCACATGAGGCGCTCGACATGAGCGTCGCGAGCATCTCGTTCTGTTACGTCCGCCAACCTATGGATTATCTCCCGAAGCATCGGCGATACCGAAAGCGTGCAGCATTCGTTCGGAAGCGCGACCGCGCCGGGTTCAACGAACAGGTATGACAGGCGCGCATTGGACGTGACCTGATTGCTGTGCGGAACGCGCCGGGGACCCAAAGACCGGAGTCCGGCGGAACGATCCAGATCCCACTTTCCGCAGTGCAGGTCACCGCGCCATGGAGCGCCAAGATCAGTTGACCCTGCAGGTGCTGGTGCTGCCCCCCCCTCAGCCTCGTAGTCGGCAAAGTCGACTCTCATCGCCATCGCCGGCCATGCGAAAGGCTGAGATCGCAGGCGGTGCTGTAAGGAGGTCGCATTTGGGAAGTTTGGCCCGATTTCGAGATCATATAGCATTGTCTCCAATTATGACCAGAGGCGCAATCCTCTACGATCTCGGTCAGATATCTCAAGGAGGCGAGACATGCGTATTGCCGTGGTTGATGCGACTGGCAGGGCCTCTCCTCGACGCACTTGTCGAGAGGGGCGCAGAACCGTTCCTTGGCAGCTTCGACACGGGGGATGGTCAGCTTGACAGGTTCTTTGAAGACGCTGACGTTGCCTTCCTGATGGTCAAAACCCTCTGGGCGGCGCAGGACTTTCATGGGCACTATCCCATGGTAGCGCTCAGGTTTTTCGACGCACTTCGGGATTCCCCGGTGAAACTTGCCGTCAGCCTGACCGCAATGGGATCCGAACTCAGCGGCAACACCGGCCATTTCCAGGGCTTCCATATCCTGGACCAGATCCTCAAGCGGTTACCCAACATCAATCTTATGCACCTGCAGGGTGGCTGGTTCATGGAGGACCTGACCAGGTGGGCGGACGCGATCGCACAGCACGACAGGATCGGCTTTACGCTTGGCACCGATGTCAAAGCGCCTTAGGTTTCCATTCAAGATCTCGCGGATTTCGCGGCGGAGGAGTTTGACAAGCCGACTGATTAGCACCTGTCGGTGAAGCAATTGGGCATCGATCACACGATGACGGAAATCGCCGCGATCATCGGTCGGGCCCTCGGCCGAGAGGTGGATTATCGCTTCGTCGATCCGACCAGTCACGAGATCGAAACGGTATTCCGGGAGAGGTTGGGTACGCTTGATCGGTGGGTCTATGACAAGAACACCGCGGCGGCTCTGAACGATGGGCGGGTCAAGTTTCGCGATGATCGTCCGGTGCTGCCCACGACAATGGAAGAGTTCGTCAAGCGCACCCTCAAACCGCTAATCGAGAAGGTGCGGACGGGTGGCGTCAAACCAGAGAACTTCCTGACGTGGAGCTCAACGCGATAGGGACATTCCGACTTGAATTTTTTGATCGTTCCGGTTTCGTGCTAGCGCGCCTCTGCGACCAGCAAGTCGACAAAGCCGCTCGCAAAGTTTCCGGCGCTGGCTTGCTTTGGCGTGACCGCGACATAGCCGGTTCGCGGAACCCGGATGTTCGGCAGCGGTGTCATGAGTGTGCCGTTGGCAGCATCGATCTCCAGCATCAAAAGTAGACCAATGCCGATACCAAGCCCGTCTTCCACCGTTTGGCACGCATCATCGCGCAGAAGATGTCCGAGGATCTCGGCCAACAGGTGATCGTCCAGAACATCGCGGGCGCTGGCGGCAACCTCGGCGCCGATAACGTCGCGCGTGCCGATGCCGGTGGCTACAAGATCCTGATGGGAACGGTCGCCACCCACACGCTCAACCCGCTCATCCTCAAGTCGACCCCCTATGACGCGGAAAAGGATTTCGCTCCGGTCTCGCTGTTCGTCTTCGTACCGAACGCGCTGGTCGTCAACCCTGCGCTGCCGGCAAAGAATTTCGAGGAACTGCTGGCGCTCCTGAAGGGCGCCCCGGACCAGTACAGCTACGCTTCATCTCTCGGGAGAGCTCTTCAAAACATGGCGGGCGTCGAGATGGTCCATATTCCTTGTAAGGGATCGGGACCGGCCCTGAACGACGCCATCGCCAATCAGGTGCCGATCATGTTCGACAACCTGCCGTCCTCGTCTGGTCACATCAAGGTCGGCACGCTGCGCGCTCTTGAGGTGACGGCGAAAGAGAGGGCCGCATCCTTCCCCGATGTTCCGACGGTCGCCGAGCGGATGAGGGAGTTTCGCGCCACCATCGTCGGCGCCACACCTGAGGAACTGAGCGCCTGGGAAGTTTGGCTGTTCAGGCATCCATCCCGCCTACCGGTGATTTTCCACGTCCTCTACCCCTGCGTTGTCCATCCTAGGGGCTTTCCATGTCTTCAACAGCATGTCCACGAACTTTTCGGCAGCAGGAGACAGGACGCTGCTTCGCCTTTGTACGATACCGATCGTGCGGGATACCACAGGACTGACGATCGGTCGCGTGACCAGGAAAGGATGGTCATCCTGCGGCGTGGCCAGTCGCGGCAGAACAGAGATCCCAAGCCCGGCTTCGACGAGGCCAAGCGACGTGTTGAGGTGCGTGACTTCATAAAACCAGTTCAATTTCAGATTGTGCCTTGCGAGTGCTCCGTCGAGAAGCGTCCTGTTACCGCTCGACCGGTCCACGACCACCAGCGGGTAGGCCGCCAAATGGTTCCACTCGATTGTTTCGTAAGCTGCCAGGGGATGATCCTTTCGCATTGCCAGCACGAACGGGTCGTCAATGAGCGGCTCGAATGAAAGCTCGGGATCGGAATTGCCCATCAGGTTGATGCCGAACTCGACCTCGCCCCTCGCAACCGCCTGCAAACCCTCATTGGCCGTAAGATCCCTGATTCGCAGTCTGATGTGGGGATATTGATGGCTAAAGGTCCTGATGACGGTGGGAAGAAAGTAGAAAGCGGCAGTCGGCACGCAGGCCATGGTGATAAGCCCCCGCCGTTGCGCGCCGTCCTTCATCGCAAAAAGTGACCCGTCAAATTCCTCCAACATACGCCGAACGAGCGGCATGACCTCCTGGCCCATGGCGGTGGGAGCGACGTGGCGTGTTGTCCGTTCCAGAAGCGGGGCTCCGATGGCCTGCTCCAGTTTCTGGATGCGGCGGGTGAGCGCCGGTTGCGAAATGTGCAATGCGTCCGCAGCTCTGTGGAAGCTTTCCAACTCAACCACGGCTTGAAAAGCCCTCAGGTCAAGAATTTCGCAATTAATGCTCATTTCGCAATAATACCTCCGAACATTGCATTTAACAGATTATACTTCTTTCCTCATATTGCAACAACACGGCGCATTGATCCGCCTTATGCAAGATTGAGGTTACCCACATGAATGATCTACTCAAGATACCCTGTGTGCTGATGCGCGGCGGAACATCTCGTGGGCCGTTCTTTCTGGCCTCCGATCTTCCCCGTGATCACGCTGAACGGGATGCTGCTCTCTTGTCCATCATGGGATCGGGGCATCCCCTGCAGATCGACGGCATTGGCGGCGGCAATCCCGTAACGTCCAAAGTGGCGATCATCGGTGCTTCGTCCGTCAAGGGCGCTGATATTGACTATCTTTTCGCCCAGGTTCGTACCGACCGGCAATATGTTGATTATTCGCCCAATTGCGGGAACATGCTGGCCGCCGTCGGTCCCTTTGCGATCGAGGCAGGGCTCGTTGAGGCTCAGGGTAACGACACGCTGGTGCGCATTCATAACGTCAACACCGGCAAGCTGATCGAGGCGAAGGTGCCGACACGTGGCCGTGAGGTGATCTATCTCGGTGACGCTTCAATCGATGGCGTGCCGGGCCTTGCAGCGCCCATTGCCCTGACCTTCATGGATGCCGCCGGTGCAAAAACCGGCAAGCTGCTGCCCACCGGTAAAGCCGTCGACATGATAGACGGCGTGGCGGTAACGGCCATCGATTGCGCCATTCCGATGGTGCTGATGCGCGCCGCCGATCTTGGCGTGATGGGTTATGAGGAGCCGCAGGCGCTCACGGCCAACCGCAGCCTTATCGAGCGCATGGGGCGCATCCGCGCTGAAGCTGGCAAGCTGATGGGTATGGGCGACGTGACCGACATGGTTATTCCAAAGCCGGTGCTCGTCGCACCTGCGCGCAAAGGCGGTACTCTTTCGGTGCGGTATTTCATGCCCAACGATTGTCATCCCGCCCTGGCTACGACTGGCGCTGTCGGCATCGCAACTGCGGCTGTTACCGAAGGCTCCATCGTCTATGACCTGGCGGGACGTCTTTCCGTACCGACCCAGATCCGCATCGAACATCCTGCGGGATGCCTCGACGTGCAGCTTGAAATGCGAAACGGTGCGGTCACCGCCGGGCTTGTGAGGACAGCCCGGAGACTTTTCGAAGGCTTTGCCTTCGCCAAGCCCATCGCTCAAATTGAAGCCGCAGCTTAGATACGGCCATATTGACGCAAAACATGAAACAGGGAGGAGACCCTCATGCGTAAATTTTTGCTTGCAACAGCAGCGCTCTGTGCGCTGGCAGCATCTGCCAACGCCGAATCCGTCAGAATGAGCGTAGGTTCCTACAACCTCAATAACCTGCCTTTCCCCGTCGCTGCCAGCCTCGGATACTACAAGGATGAAGGGCTTGATGTAACGACCGAGAACTTCGCCCAGGGCGGCTCGAAAGTGCTTCAGGCACTCGTTGCCGGCTCCACCGACGTCGCCGTCGGTTTCTACGATCACACGATCCAGATGCAGTCGCAGAACAAGCACGTGGTCGGCTTCGTCCAGCTCGCCCGCAATTCGGGCCTTGTTCTCGCCGGTAAGAACGACACCGATTTCGACCCGGCCAAACCCGGAACGATCAAGGGCAAAAAAAGTCGGCATCACGTCGCCCGGCTCTTCCTCCGATTTCTTCATTCGCTACTATATGAAGCAGCACAATCTCAGCGACAACGACATCTCCATCATCGGTGTCGGTTCGGGTGCTGCGGCCGTAGCTGCCCTGCAGCAGGGCAAGATCGATCTGCTCGTCAACTACGACCCTGCCGCGACCATCGTCGTGGAGCGGGGACTGGGCAAGATCCTCATCGATGCCCGTAGCGATCTGGGTGCCAAGGATGTCTACGGCGGGATCTATCCGACCTCCGTCCTTTACGCGACGCAGGATTACATCAATGCCAATCCCCAAGCGATTCAGAAGGTCACCAATGCGACGGTCCGGGCACTGCACTGGATGAAAGAGCACTCCGCCGAAGAGATTGTGGAAAAGCTCCCTGATGATTACGTCTCCGGTGACAAGCAGACCTATATCAAGGCCGTTGAGGCGGCCAAGGCCATCTTTTCCGAAGACGGCAAGTTCGAGCCCGCCGATCTTGAAACGCCGCTGGCTGTTTTGAAGAGCTTCAACGAGGCCGTTGCCAAGGCGACGATCGATCTCAACTCCACCTACACCAACAAGTTCGTCGAGGCAGCGGCCTC
This sequence comes from Shinella sp. UYSO24, assembly GCA_902167985.1. Lineage (GTDB taxonomy): Bacteria > Pseudomonadota > Alphaproteobacteria > Rhizobiales > Rhizobiaceae > Neorhizobium. The sequence goes on along the minus strand of CABHNZ010000026.1, from coordinate 34,674 downwards.
GAAGGCTGGAAACTGAGGATCTGCCATGTCTTCGCCAGTGAGAAAGCTAGAGCCCGTGACGGAACTCAAACCCCAGCCGATGGTCGAAATCAATGACGTGACCATGGCATTCGGTGCGTTCGTTGCCGTTCAGAACGTCAATCTGAAAGTCGGTGATGGAGAGTTTCTCTCCATCGTCGGTCCGACAGGATGCGGAAAATCCACCATTCTCAATGCCATTGCGGGCCTGTTGAAGCCCGCACAAGGCAAGGTGTCGATCGATGGCACAGCCGTGCAGGGTGTGCAGAACAATATCGGCTATCTTTTCCAGCAGGATGCGCTTCTGCCTTGGAAAACAGCGTTTCAGAACATCGAGCTCGGTCTCATGTTCCGCGGCGTCCCGGAAGACGAGCGGCGCGCCAAGGTCCTGGCATGGCTTGAAAAGGTCGGCCTGAAAGGCTTTGGAGACCGTTTCCCGCACCAGCTCTCGGGCGGACAGCGCAAGCGCGTGCAGATGGCGCAGGCGCTGATCACCGGGCCTAAGGTCATCCTGATGGACGAACCCTTTTCAGCGCTGGATATTCACACCCGCCACCTCATGCAGAATGAACTGCTGCGTCTGTGGCAGGAAGACCGCCGTGCTGTGGTCATGATTACCCACGATCTGGAAGAAGCGATCGCGCTCGGAGACCGTGTCGTCGTTCTCGCTGCCGGCCCAAAGAGCCGCGTCATCGAGAGCTTCGCTGTCGATCTCGAACGGCCCCGCAACGTCGCCGAAATCAAACTCGATTCGAAATTCATGACGCTCTATCGCGATATATGGGCGTCCCTGCGTGGCGAAGTGGAGAAAAGCTATGCAAGCCGTTAATATTCGTATCATCCAGGTCGTCCTCCTGGTCGTGCTTCTGGGGGGATGGCAGCTTGGCGTCACCTCTGGCGCTATCGATCGGTTCTTCTTCCCGGCGCCCTATGACATCGTCAAACAGGTGATCGCCTGGATCGCCGATACCGGCTTTTACAAGCATGTCGGCATCACCCTCAGCGAAACGGTGCTCGGCTACGTCATCGGCACGGGTCTCGGCGTCGGCGCCGGCGTCTGGCTGGGCCTTAGCTCCTTCGTCGCCCGCGTGCTTGATCCGTTCATCAAGCAGTGAACGCCATTCCGCGTGTCGTTCTGGCCCCGATCTTCGTTCTCTGGCTCGGTCTTGGGCTGTGGTCGAAGGTTGCACTTGCCGTCACGCTTGTCTTCTTCGTCACCTTCTTCAACGCCATGCAAGGCGTGCGCGAAGTGAACCCGGTCGTGCTGTCGAACACCCGCATTCTGGGTGCCAAGCGCTCCGACCTGCGGTGTCACGTCTACTTCCCGGCCGCGGCCAGCTGGATCCTGTCGTCGCTGCGCACATCCGTAGGCTTTGCCGTGGTCGGCGCAATCATCGGCGAATATCTCGGCGCGTCCGCCGGGCTCGGCTACCTGATTGCCCGCTCGGAAGGCAACTTCGATGCTGTCGGCGTCTTCGCAGGCATCATGATCCTGGCGATTTTCGTTCTCATCATCGACCTGATCCTCGATGTCGCGGAAAAGAAGCTGATCACATGGCGGCCGAATGCGGGTGAAGAGCGGCCAGCCTAGGATTTCCTACGCAAGACATCACGTCTCAAAGGATCGGCCAGCCGGCCGATCCTTTTCGTTGGGTGACGTTGACCCTGGCGCGTAAAACAGGAGGGTAGTATGCGCACGGATATTCAACTCTCACACCGCTCGGTTCTTAGGGCCACGGCCGCCTCAGCTTTTTGCAGTTGCAGGGCCCGGTATCGGACGTGCTGCCGCAACCGGTACGTCTGCCGGGGCAGAGTCCAAAACCGGCACACCGTGAGCGATGTTGCATGGATCAGCCGCTTGACGAAATCGCCCCTACGCAGGCCGGATTTATGTGATGCGTTCGAAGATCGGACACCCGATCTCAGTCATTGGGTTGAGAAAGTGGCTGCCGATGCAAGCTTCAGTCGTCTGATTTTATAGGGTCCGCGCTTGCAGCTTTCCACCACGCGAATTCCGCCGGGACGCCGACCAAGAACACTGCACGTCTTCGCCGATCCAGACCGTCAGAGCACCACACCGCGGCAAGCTCTCATCAGACGTGGCGCGGATTGGCAATTTGAGATGGTTGCCTGCTCCCGCAGCCAGCTCCTACGCCACAGAATCCTACGAAAGCCCAAAATACAATCCAGCACGCCAGAGAGCAATCAGCCATGGCGGGAAAAGAAGTTTCGGCAGCTTGAGCCTACGTGAAATGGGAAACATGCACTTCTTCGGTTGTTTCAAGCCCGCTTTTCAATCTCTATCGAAATATAAACTTAGTCGTCCTCTGGAAAGGCCTTTTGGTTCGATGTCCAAAAAACTTTCCGAAAGCCTCATCTATCCAGTTCCTGTCCCGCTCCGGCGGTGGCGATGATGGAGCCCGCCAGCATGATTGTCTGGCCGCGCAAGATGGTGCGCTGAGGCCAGCCGACAAGCTTCATGCTCTCGTAAGGTGTGTAGTCGCAGCCGTCCTGAAGAAGAGAATGGGTGACCGTGACTTCGTTTGCGGGGTCCCAAAGTACGAGATCGGCATCCGAACCGACCGTGATCGTGCCTTTTCGCGGATAGAGCCGGTAGCGTTTGGCGTGATTGGTCGAGGTGAGGGCGACGAAGCGATTGAGGTCGATACGGCCCTTGACGACACCTTCGGAAAACAAAATCGGCAGGCGTGTGGCGATGCCCGGGATGCCGTTCGGCACATAGCGGAAATTGCCGGTTCCCCGGCCGGTCAGCTTGCCGCCGGCGTCGTCGAAGCGGAAGGGGCAATGATCGGAGGAAAAACCTCGAACACGCCCTGCGCAAGACCGTCCCAGCAGGCCTGCTGGCTTTCGGTGTCGCGCGGCGGCGGGCTGCAAACGTATTTCGCGCCCTCCATGCCGTCGCTGCGCAGATGGTCTTTCGTCAGTACGAGATATTGCGGGCAGGTCTCGCCAAAAATCCGCAGGCCCTTCTGCTGCGCACGACGGATTTCCTCCATGCTTTCGCGGTTGGAGACATGCACGATCATGATCGGCGTATCGATGACCTCGGCGAAGCTGATGGCGCGGTGGGTCGCTTCCCGCTCGGCGGCGACTGGCCTCGACAGGGCATGCGACAATGTCCCGGTGCGGCCCTCCGCTTCCAGCCGGTCGGCCAGGAACTTGATGACGTCGTGGCCTTCGGCATGGACCATGACGAGCGTATCGTGTCGCTTGGCGACGCTCAGGACCTCCAGCATCTCGCGGTCGGAGATCTTCAGATCGTCGTAGGTCATGAAGATCTTGAGCGAGCGGTAGCCTTCCTCGATCAGGGCGGGAAGCTCCTGCCCCAGGACCTGCGGGGTCGGGTTGGTGACGATCAGGTGGATGGCATAGTCGATGAAACAGCGGCCTTCAGCCTCGGCGCGATAGGCGGCAAGCGCCGCGCGGAGGCTTTGCCCCTTCTGTTGCAGGCAGAAGGGCATGATCGTGGTGTTGCCGCCGATAGCGGCCGAGCGGCTGCCGGTAAGGAAATCGTCGGCCGGCACGATGCCCGGACCGGCTGGCTGCGACAGGTGGACATGGCTGTCTATGCCGCCTGGCATGACCAGCAAGCCGGTTGCGTCGATGATCTCGGTCGCATCCATAAGCCTGTCGGCGATGGCGGCGATCCGGCCGTCGCGGATGCCGAGGTCGGCGCGAAACGTGTCAGTGGCAGTGACGATGGTGCCGTTGCGGATCACGGTGTCGAAATGCATCAGAATGTCTCCCGTTCATCGGCAACGAAATGTCCACTTCCCACCTCCAGCATCGGCGCCCAAGATGGCTGCGCGCCCGCAGCGGCGACGCGGTGACCGCGGGTCGCCGGTGCGGCCGTGGGTTCGCCGCGCGCGGCTGCGACCAGCGTGCGGGTATAGGCATGCTGCGGCGCAGACAGGACGCTGGCCGTCGGCCCGATTTCCAGCAGCCGCCCGAAGCGCATGACGGCGACCCGGTGGGCGATGCGCGAGACGGTCGCCAGATCGTGGGTGATGAAGAGCAGCGGCAGTCCTGTCGTCCGTTGCAGCGACTGGAACAGGTCGAGGATCTGGAGCCGTGTGGTGGCATCGAGCGCCGCCACCGCCTCGTCGGCGATGACGAGGTCTGGGGACGGCGCCAGCGCGCGGGCGATGCCAAGCCGCTGGCGCTGGCCGCCGGAGAGTTCATGCGTGTAGCGGTCGACATGGGCCTCGTCGAGGCCGACCCGCCGGAAGAGAAGGATGGCCCTGTCGCGCAGGTCGTCGCGGTCGCCAGCGATCGCCAGCGGCTCCATCACGCTCTGCCAGGCACGAAAGCGCGGATCGAGCGAGGATTGCGGATCCTGGAAGATGAATTGCACGCGGCCCTTGCCACCGGCTTGCGCCGCGTCGTTACCACCGATCCAGATCCGGCCGTCGTCTGGGGTGACGAGGCCGAGCGCCGCGCGGGCGATGGTGGTCTTTCCGCTGCCGCTTTCGCCCACGAGTGCGACGGTTTCACCTCGGGCGACGTCGAGGCTGAGGCCATCCACCGCATAGAGCCGCTCCGGCCGTTTCAGGGAAAGCGGATTGCGCCTTGCCGGGAAGGAGACGATCAGGTCACGGATGGAGAGCGCCGGGGTCTCCGCCGTCTCCGCAAGCGGTGCGACGCCGCCCAGAGCGGGCATCGAGGCGGCGATCAATGTGCGGGTGTAGTCTTCTTGCGGGGCGGACAGGCCGGCGTCTCTCGAACCGCTTTCCACCGCGCGGCCGTTCTGCATCACGAGGATGCGATCGGCCGTCTGGCGTACCACGGCCATGTCATGGGTGATGAAGATCACCGCACAGCCGACCTCGGTCTTGAGATCTGCAATCAGCGACAGGATTTCCGCCTGAACAGTGGCGTCGAGCGCGGTCGTTGGTTCGTCGGCAATGAGCAGGGATGGCTTGCAGGCGATGGCGGCGGCAATCACCACGCGCTGGCGCATCCCGCCGGAGAGTGCGGCCGGGTGAAGCCGGGCGCGGCCGGCGGCGTCGGGGATGCGCACCCGGTCGAGCAGGCGGACCGCCTCGACATGGGCCGCTCGGCGGCTGAGACCCTTGTGGGTCACGAGCGTTTCTGCGATCTGCGCGCCGACCGGCATCATCGGGTTCAGCGCGCTCATCGGTTCCTGGAAGATCATGCCGATGCGGCTGCCGCGCAGCCGGCGTAGGCCCGCGTCACCGATCGTCAGCAGGTCCTTCCCCTCGAAGACGGCGCTGCCGGAGGAGACCTTCATGGGCGGCGAAGGTGCGAGCCCGACCATGGCGCGCGTCGCGACGCTTTTCCCGAGCCGCTTTCGCCGATGATTGCCAGCGTTTCCCCGACCGCGACCTCGAAATCGAGGCCGCTGACAAGGGAACGGACGCCATTCGCCGCCAACATGTCGACGCCGAAGTTCCTAACGGTGAGAAGCGCGCTCATCGGTGCGCTCCCTTCGCTCCGGCCCGCGTCAGTGAACCTGCGGCGTGTTGACGAAGATGACCCGCGTCAGCGCGGAGCCGGTATTGCGATAGCGATTGGTCAGATGGTTCTTGAAGAAGAAGGAATCGCCAGTCGATAGCTGATAGACGGTGCCTTCGATGGTCAGTTCCAACTCGCCCTCGATGACATAGCCGACCGTTTCGCCCTGGTGGGTGATCTGGTCGATCTTCTCCCCGCCCGGCTCGATGCGATGGATATTGCCCTCCAGCAGGTTGCCGGCCGCCAGCGGCACCAGCCGCTCGTAGCTGACGCCGGTTCCACCGCGCAGCGCATCCGTCTGCGAGATTGTGCGCTCGCTCGCCTTCTGCACGAGGCCGGGCGAATTGATGTCCGCGCCGAAGAAGGAGGAGAGGTCTCGGTTCAGCGCCTCCACCAGCCGCTGGAGCATTTCCAGCGACGGGGTCACCTTGCCGTTCTCGATCTTGGAGATCATCGATTCCGCGCAGCCGACCCGCTCCGCCAGTTCCCGGATCAGGATGCCTTCCAAAAGCCGCGCATGCTTCAGCCGCGCGCCGACCTGGAGTTCGCGGCGCTTTCCCGCATTTGCAGTGTTTTGCTCGTTGTCCGGCATCAGTCGGTGGTTCCTCGATGGCTATGTCGTCCTGACTAACAGTAAAGACGGCGGAGGTAAAATCATGGGAGTGGAGCCGCATTTCAAATCTCCTCCCACAGGCGGGCGTCCGGGTAGGACCAGGGCATGGCGATCTCGCAGGCACGCGCCATGCGCAGCACGCCGATATCGTCGAGATGCCGCCCGATGATCTGCAAGCCGCAGGGCAGACCTTCGCTCGTCAGCCCGGCCGGGACACTTGCTGCCGGCTGCCCCGTCAGGTTGGCCAGCGCGGAAAAGGGTGCCCATGCAGCGGGGCCGACGGGTTTGCCGTCGATATGCATCGGGCCGTCCAGATCAATGGGAAAAGCGGCGGATGCCGTCGCCGGCGTCAGCAGGAAGTCGAAGCCTTCCATGAACCGCCAGAGCGTGTTGACGATCCGCTTGCGCTCCATGATGGCGGCGGTGAAGGCGTCGGCGCTCCAGTCGCGCGCCAGCAATTGGCCGAGCTGGCCGGTAAAGGTGTGGTCCGTGCGGGTGGCGGCGGCGCGAAGGCCGGCGCGATCGGTGTCGAGCGCCACCAGCGTTTCGAACAGGGATTGCGTATCGCCGATTGCGGGCGTTGCCGTAACCAGCTCGAAATCGAAAGACCGGGCGAGGCGTTCCGCCGTCATCGCAGCGAGCGCGGCGACCTCAGGATCGACCGTCGCGAAACCGAGGTCGGAAGAAAAGGCGACACGGGCTCCCTTGAGGTGCTTTGGATCGTGTGCCATCCAGTCGAGCGGCTCCGCCGGCAGGGAATGCCTGTCACGCGGCGTCGGTCCGCTCATCACCGAGAGCATGAGCGCCGCATCGCCCACGGTGCGCGTGATCGGCCCGATATGTTCCAGCGCCTCCCAGCCCGATGCGCCGGGTTCCTCCGGATTGCGGCATCCGGGCCAGAGCGGCACGCGGCCGAAAGAAGGCTTCATTCCGAAGGTGCCGGTCAAGGCGGCCGGAATTCTCACCGAGCCGCCGCCGTCGCTGCCGAGCGCGACGGGAACCATGCCGGCCGCCACGGCCGCCGCAGATCCTGCACTGGAGCCGCCGGGCGTGAGCGCCGGGTTCCACGGGTTGCACGTTGTTGGAAACAGTGGATTATGCCCGGTCGCGCCATAGCCGAACTCCGCCGTGTTGGTCTTTCCGATCACGATGGCGCCCGCCGCCTTCAGGCGCGCGACGACGACCTCGTCCTCGATGGGGACGTTGTCGGAATAGAGCGGCGATCCGTAGGTGGACCGGAGGCCTTTGGTCGGAATGAGATCCTTGACGGCCAGCGGCACGCCGGCGAGAGGGCCGACCGGCTCTCCAATTGCGACCCGGTGATCGATCGCATCGGCTTCGATGAGAGCCGTATCCGACAAGGTGCAGAAGGCGGCAATCTCTCCGTCCGCGGCGGCGATGGCAGAGAGCGCCTGCTCGACGATTTGCCGGGCCGAAGTCTGCCGCTCGCGGACATGCCGGCTCATCTCCCTGGCGCTTGGGAATGCCGGAACATCGTTCCGGCGCATAGCGGGTTCAGCCACGAAGCTTCTCCGGATGCGAGCCGCGAATGATGCCGGTGTCTTCCGCGCCCATGAAGACGAAATCCTCGAACATGTCTGCACCAGGAATGGCGCTTGCTCCAGCGCGGGCGACGGCGAGGTCCTGCGTGCCCGTGCCCGATCCCGCCGCCACCGCGCCGAGCACAAAGCCATCGACGCGGATCGCAGGCCGCCGATCAGGTTGGTCCATTTGTTTTCCTGGGCAAGCGTCACCTGAAGCTCGACGTCGGCATGGGCGCGCCGGTCGGCTCGTTAGAGAGCGCGGCGGTGGTTGCCTTGTTCTTTGTCGAGATGACGGAGAGCGCCTTGGAGCCGTCCATGCGGGCAAAGGCGAGCAGGTTACCGCCGGTATCGACCACGGAGATACACATGGGCTGGCCGATAAGCTCGGCTTCGACGATGGCGGCCTTGAGGACGGCGAGCCCGCCGTCGAGCGTCAGCGTCCGGGCGTCCTTGAACAGCGTTTTTTCGGACATGGTGTTTCCTTTACGAGTGGGCGGGATCGAGAATGAGGGTGACGAGGTCGACAACGAGGTGGACGAAAGTGAGATGACCGCCGCCGCCAGGATGAAGCCGAGCGAGGCATTGATATCGGCGTTGAGCACGGCGGCGACGGCATATTGACCAGCCCCGCCCCAGGAGAAGACCACTTCGACCAGCACCACCGAGCCGACCAGCGTGCCGTAGAGCGAGCCGATGACGGTGATGACCGCCGGCAATGCGTTGCGCAGCGCGTGCCGCGAGATCCGCACTGGCGAAAGCCCCTTGGCCATGGCAAAGCGGATGAAGTCGCTCTCGTTCAGCCGCTCGATGGTGGCGCGTGTCATGGTGAGGATTGGCACGGCATAGATCAGGCCGAGGGTAAGAACGGGCAGGACGAGCTGGCCGGCTGCTGCCCTTGCCATCTCGAAATCGCCGGCAATCAGCGCATCGAGCATGTAGGAGCCGGTGACGGCTTCCGGCGGCAGGACCGCGAAATCCAGCCGGCCGATGGGGGCGGGTGCCACCTGAAGAACGGTGTAACCGAAAAAGACCAGCACCAGCGCCAGCCAGAAATCCGGGAGAGCACCCATGACAGTGGCATAGGCGTCGCGATCCGCGCTGTGAAGCCCTCCGGCTTGCGGCCAGCCATCAGCCCGAGCGGCAGCCCGAGCGCAACCGCCAAAAGCAGCGACAGGATCACCAGTTCCAGCGTCGCCGGCAGCCGCTGGGCGAGATCGGCGACCACGGTGTTGGTCGTCTGCCAGGAACCGCCGAGATCGCCGTGAAGCACACGGCCGATATAGGCGAGGAATTGCACCGGCAGCGGCTTGTCGAGGCCCATTTCGGCGCGCAGCTTGTCGACGGCCTCCTGCGTCGCCAGCGGTCCGAGCATCATTGGCGCGGGATCGCCGGGGATCAGTTTCAGGAGGAAGAAAGCGACCGCCACTATGCCGAAGAGCTGGGGAACGGCGAAGAGCAGGCGCGATGCGACATAGGCGACGATCTTCATGACGTCTTCCCCGCAACAAAGGTCCGCCATGCGCGACGGGAAGGTCTGGCCCGCTCGCGCGGGCTGGAGAAAGCCATGATGGACGCGCCGATGCGGCCCAGTCCGAAGACGGTGAGCGACAGCGCCAGCCCGGGAAAGATCGATGGCCACCACTGGCCGGTCACGACGTTTGGAAGCCGCTGGCGATCATCGATCCCCATTCCGGCGTCGGGGCGCGCACGCCCGCGCCGATGAAGGAAAGACCGGCGGCGATCAGCACCGCATTACCGGCGCTGGCGCTCATCTGGGCGAGAAGCGGTGCTGCGGCGTTCGGTAGAAGATGGCGGGTGAGCAGGTAGGTATCGCCGCCGCCGGCAATGCGGGCGGCCTCCACATAGGCGTTGCGGCGCAGGACGAGCATTTCGGACCGCATCAGCCTGAGATAGAGCGGAATGCTGACGAGGGTGATAGCGATGATGATCGAGGCGACGCCCTGACCGAGAACGGCGACCAGCACGAGGGCGAGCGCGAAGATGGGAAAGGCCTGCACCACATCGGCGAGGCGCAGAACGAGGGCCGACAGGACGCCTCTCAGGCCGCGCGTGCCTTCCCACAGGCCGGCATAGGCACCGAGCGTTCCGCCAAGAAGGGCGGCGGCGAAGGTCGCTGCAAGCGCGATGGTCAGGTCGATACGCGGCGCGTGCAGCGTGCGCGAGAGAATGTCGAGGCCGGCAATGTCGGTGCCCATCGGATGGGCCGATCCCGGCGGCAGAAGGCTCGCCGTTGCATCGGCCTCGACCGGCGAGGGCAGCGGCAGGAAGGGTGCTGCGAGGCCGCAGAGCAGCATAAGCCCGACGATCACATAACCGGCGAGAAAGCCCGGCCGGCGCAGCACGAAACTCGCGAAGCCGGGGGGAGGGGTCGAGGGGACGGCGGCGCCGTTCCCCTTTTCGATGGTTGCGTCAGACACGCTTGTAATCCTGGAAGCTCAGGCGGTTGGAGGTGTAGTAGACGATGCCGCCGACATCCTTGCCGTGGGCGAGGTGGAAACCGGGATTGGCGATCAGCGCCCAGGGGGCTTCCGCGTTGATGATCTTCTGTGCGGCTTCGGTCGCCGCGAGCCGGTCCTTTTCCACCAGCGTCGACAGCGAGGTACCGATCAGCTTGTCGACCTCGGCATTCTTGTAGTTGGAGAAATCGATGAACGAGCCCGACTGGAAATAGAGGTTGAGGGCGAAGCCCGGATCCGGCGTCCATGGAGCATCCAGATTGAAGATCATCGGCTCGGTGCGCTTCGTCAGGCTGTCAAAGAATGTGCCCGCGGGCAGCTTCTTCAATTCGACCGTAACCCCGATCTTTTTCAGAGCGGTCTGGTAGAGGATTGCAATCGGCTCCTCGACCGGATCGCCGGCGTTATAGGCAAGCACTGTCGAAAAGCCGTCCTTGAACCCGGCTTCGGCCAAAAGTGCCTTCGCCTTGTCGATATCGAAGTCATAATCGTAGAATCTGTCGGTCGCGCCTGGATAAAAGTCCGGCATGAAGCTCTTCATCTTCTTGCCGTAACCCTGCAGGACGGACTTTACCACCTCGTCCTTCGGCATGGCGTAATTGAGCGCCTGGCGAACCTTGATGTCGTCGAGCGGCTTGAAGGCGGTGTTGAGTTCCACCCACAGCATCTGGCTTGCCTCGATGGAGGTCACCTTGGCCTTGGCACTGGCGGCGAGGCTCTTCATCTCGGTTGGGGCGAGGTTCTGGGCGATATCGACTGCGCCGCCCTGTAGAAGCTGAAGGCGGGTGGCCGAGGCCGGCACTTCGCGGAAGATCACCGTTTCGAAGAAAGGCTTCTCGCCATAATAGTCCTTGCGGGCCGTGGCGATCATCTGTTGACCGCGGGTCATTTCCTTCAGGTCGTAAGGACCGAAACCGGCGACGTGCGTGTCGAGGAACTTCTTGGCCCACGGATCGTCGGTAGTCGCCATTTCTTTGCACTTCTTGGAGTCGAAGATCGGATTGGCAAGGTGGCCGCAGACGATCATCAGGATCGGGTTCGGCTTTTCCAGACGGAAGGAGACGGTATGCTCGTCCTCGACCACCACCGCGTCCTTGGTCGGCAGGCCCATGACGAAGGTCATGAAGGCACCGGCACCCTTGACCTCGAACTTGCGGTCGAACGTGTACTTGACATCATGGGCAGTCAGCGGATTGCCCCAGTTGGAAAGGACGCCCTTGCGCAGCACGAAGCGCACCGACTTGCCGTCGGGCGCGAACTCCCAGCTTTCCGCCAGCATGCCTTTGAGATTGTAGCCGCCTGGCTTTGAGGCGTCCGGCTTCAGGTCTTCGCGCAACACACCGGGAACGGCCGGATCCGGGATCGTATTGAAGCCGATGAGATAGTCGTAGAAAGCGCCGACCGTGTCGATCGTGCCGAGCGATAGCGAGTTTTCGACGTCGAGGCTGAGCGGTGTCGCTGGAGCGGCGATGGCAAGCGTCTTGGAGCGGTCGGCGGCAAAGGCATGCCGCCCCCCCAGCGACGTGGTAAGAGCGAAGGCACTGGCAGCGCCCGCCGTCCTCAGAAGTGAACGGCGCGATAAGGTAAGGAGATCGTCAGGAATGATCGGCATCGTGTTCCCCATGTCGATAAGGCTGATCGACCTTCGATCAGTTCACATTACTGAAAATCAAGTTTCGTGCCAAGTTCTTTAAACGAGCGTAAACCCGCCGGAAAGCGGCATAAGTGCATGATTTGATTGAACCGAGAGCAAATTATGTAGTTATCATAAAGCAACATGATTAAAAATCATTTTGCTTTATTAAAGCGCATGCCGCCTTATCTATGGGCATCGGCGCCGTTTCTTGACGGGATATCGATTTGCGGGATGCCATCCGAAGGGCGGTTCATTCTATATCAACACTTCCATTATGATGAAGTGGATCAGCCTCTCGATCGATCATATGGGCAGCAATGATGCGACTTATGACAAGATGGTGCTTTCAAAGTGAAATGCGCGACGATATTCGCTCGCTGATCAGCATCTGCTTGAGAATATCGATGTGACCTAACCCGGGAGGGAAGGCGACAAGCCCTACTTCAACGTAGGTGAAGGATTAGGGACACCGTTAGTTTCCGCGGATCGCTGTCACAAGCCTACCGCCTTGGTCAAATTTACCCGGAAACGATCACGCCGCCGCTGATACCGACGGGTCATCTCCGCCGATACATGACCGAGCTGTTTCTGTCCGTAACGCTCGTCGACTTCAGCGGAAGAGGCCAAGCCCGCGCGAAGGGAATGGCCGGAGAACTTGAAGCGGCGTTCGATTTCGCTGAGATCACCGCGAACGCCAGCAGCCGTCGCCGATCGTTTCACAAGTCGAGCCACCTCCTTGTCATTCAATCGCTCGGATCCAACCGCCTTGCCCTGTCCTGTGACGCGGCGCAAGAGGAGGCCATGCGCCAGTCTGGCGAACTTGATCCAGGTCTCGACGGCCGCGACCGGGCAGGTGGCGTCGGAGGAACCGCGGCCGACCTCGACCTCTCGCCATCCGGTCTTGCCGCGCAGAGTGACGAGCATGCCCTGATCGAGGATCTCGATCCAACCCCGACCGTCTTCCGTCTGATCGGCTTTCACATCAAGGCCAACGATCTCCGATCGCCGCAAGCCTCCGGCATAACCGATGAGCAGCATTGCACGATCGCGAAGGCCGCGTAGCGTGCCGCGATCGAGCGTCAATCCGCGCTCGGCATAGTTCCACGACAGCGACGAAAGACGCCTTTCGATAGTTGAGACTGAATTCGCCTTCATCGCCCGCTCGGCCGCACCTGATGCGCAGGCGGTGATATAAAGCCCGACGGTCTGCGGATGTGGGGGGAGGGCCGATTGGAGCGCCGGTACCATGCCGAAAAATGCTTCCAGTCGGCGGCATAGGCCTTGCGCGTGTTGGCGGAGCTGGCCGCCTCGACATAGCCGCGGGCGCGGTCGGCAAGACTGATAGGATGAGCGGGTGTCCGGCCCTGGCCAACGAGAGAAGGGACGGGGCTGTCGCCCGACACCTCCGCCGCGGAAACATCACGGTCAGACGCCGTGCCGAGGGACGGCGCTAAGGTCTCGTCGCCGTGATTTTCGGTGTTTTGGGCGAAATTTGGGGCATTTCTCTATAATGAGCAAAAAGACCGATTATGCTTTTGAGGGGACGCGTCCAAGAGTAGAGACGGCGCAGATCGCCGATGGGACTTTTTTAGACAGTTGCAGTCGTGAGCATACGGGTGCGATATGCCTAACATTTGCAGCAAAATCGACAGCGTTGAAAAATCTAGGGAATTTTTGTCGCGAAATTCACTCGCAAAAGTCAAAGTTTCGCGACCGACTTTTGCGAAAATTCAGAAGGCAAAGAGACCAAGGGCAGTTTTCACCTCGTCGAGTGTCCGCTGTGTTCTCTCCCGCGCTTGTCGCGTCCCTTCCGCCAGCACATTCAGGACGAAGGCTGGATCGGAAGCAACTTCTTTTCGACGTTGTCGGATCGGCGCAACCAAGCTTTGAAGAACATCTTCCAGATGGCCCTTTACCATCATATCGCCAAGCCCGCCTTGCGATAGCGCTCCTTCAGGTCTTCGACAAAGGGCAGATCATCGCAGAAAGCATCCAGATAAGTGAACACGACATTGCCCTCGACCGTGCCGGGATCGGAAGCACGGAGATGGTTTGGATCGGTATACATCTGACGCACGGCGGACCGGATGTCGTCAGCGGAGGCAGAAAGACGGATGGCGTTGCCAAGAGACTTGTTCATCTTGGCCTTGCCGTCGATCCCCGGCAAACGGCCAACCTTTGAAATCATCGCCTCGGCTTCGGGAAAAAGATCATGGCCAATCTGCCGATTGATGCGGCGGACGATCTCATTTGTCTGCTCGATAAGAGGTGCCTGGTCCTCGCCGACCGGAACGAGGCGCGCCTTGAAGGCCGTAATATCGGCGGCCTGCGAAACCGGATAGCAGAGAAACCCTGCCGGAACGTCGCGCTCGAAGCCCCGAAGCTGAATTTCGGTCTTGATGGTGGGGTTCCGTTCGAGCCGAGCGACGGTGACGAAGTTCATGTAGAGCATCGTCAACTCCACCAAGGCAGGCAATGCCGACTGGACGCAGATCGTCGTCGGATCGGGGTCGATCCCCACAGCGAGATAGTCGAAAGCGACTTCGAGCACGTTTCGCCGCACCTTGTCCGGATCGTGTGCATTGTCGGTTAACGCCTGCGTGTCCGCGAGAAGCAGGAACTGCCGATGCGTGTGTTGCAGCTTGATCCGGCTGTTCAGAGACCCAGCATAATGGCCGAGGTGAAGAGGGCCGGTGGTGCGGTCGCCAGTAAGAATAATCGACTTTTCAACGTCCGAATTGGACATAACATGCTCCGTGAAGGGAGCCGCCGCGATCGGAACAATGATAGGAGTTTTCCATGCCTTGCCGCGATACGGCGGCAAGGGTCAAACGCAAGATGACGACTGCCGCTCCTAGAAGGAGCGCCACCAGATATTACGGCAGTTGTTGGCCAAGTCGATCATGTCCATTCAATTGCCATAACAAGGCCGGTTTTTGCAAGAGCGACTACAAATGTCAGGATTGCTGCGGCACTTCGACCGACTTCGTGGGCTTGGTGAAAACCGCAATGGCGGAGCAGACGCCGGCGAACTGCATTGTCGCTCCGATCGCCTCGGCGGAAGTTGGAAACCGAGCCTCGAACATGAAGCCATAGGCGAGGCCGAAGACCGTTTCAGCAACGATTAGCTGGGCTGCGAGTGCGAGCGGCAGGCGACGGGAAGCGATCACCCAGCACCAGGTGGCGAACCACGAGCCGGCCAGCCCCATCACCAACGCCCATGCGACAAAGCGGAAGGTTTCCGGAGCAGATGCCGTACCCGCGAGATCGAATGAGGGCAGAGGCAACAGGAGTAGGCTTCCGATCGCCGCGCCAACGCCTTGCAACCCTGTCCATTGCAGGCCATCCGGCGCGTTCGCTGACCGCATGACGGCCGCATTCGCCAGACCATAGGCGATCCAGATCGCCAGCGCCGCCGAGCTGGCGAGAACGCCGAGTAAGATTGGCACTGTATCCCCAACGTTGGCTGCGCGGACCGTCGCCGCGTTCACGATCGCTACGCCGATCGCGATCAGCGCTAAAGGCAGCACGAGAGCCTTCCAGGGTGCGGAGCGGTCCCGAAAATTGGCGATGATCGTCAGAAACACCGGCATGGTGCCAATGATGACAGGCGGAACGGCCGCACCGGCGAGCTGGACAGCAAAGGCCACGCTGATGAAGTAGCCGACATATCCTGCTCCGCCGAGCAGCAACCCGATCAGCAGCCGCGAGCGGTCCATGCCGATGGGCCGGAACCGTCGATCGGCCATCAACAGCAGGCAAGCTAGGCCGAATATGCCATAGCGGGCAATCGTCAAATCCCATGCCGTGAACGGCGCGACGACACGCGGGGCGACGAAGGTCAGTCCCCACAGAGCGCAAGTGGTGAGGCCGGCAATGATCCCAAGCAGCATAATTTTCCCCTTTTGGGGCCATTATGCAAAGCGGTCTTCCAAATTTATATGGAATGGCGAGGGGTGGTCCGATATCTTTCCCATCATGTCGAAGGCAAAAGCATATCCGAACCTTCAAACTGGAAAATCGACATTGGACGCGACGGACGCGCAGCTTCTCTCCGCGCTCGATTCGGATGCCCGCTTGTCGATGAGCGAGCTTGCTCGCCTTGTCGGCATGTCAGCACCGAGCGTTTCGGAGCGCGTTCGGCGGCTTGAAGCCGTCGGCGTCATCCGGGGCTTTACCGTCGATGTGGACACGCGCACCATCGGCTACCAGATACGGGCGATAGTGCGAATCCGCCCGTTGCCCGGCAAGCTCCACTTGGTCGAACGGCTCATTCAGGAGCGGCCGGAATTTGTCGAATGCGACAAGATCACCGGCGACGATCCATTCCTTGCCCGCCTCGTGGTGCACTCGATTGAGCAGATGGACGATGTTCTCGAAGCCCTCTCGGAGCACGCCGTCACCAGTACGGCCGTCATCAAGGGAACGTCCGTCAAACGACGTCTGCCGCCCCTGTAACAAAAGTCAGGATTTTCGCGACACAGACATAGTTGTCGCCCATGTCGCTGAAGCGCCATGGACGGTCATCTGGAGCCGCATTCAACGAAAGCCGATTCCATCCAGAAATACCCCCACCAATGAGCGATGCGAGCTTTCGATGATTCCTGTTTTTCGGTCGCCAGAGAGATCGCCATCGCCACGCAAATGATGTCGTCGAAGCTGATATCGGGTCTGACCACGCCCCCCTTCTGCGCACGATCCAGAAGTCGGGCACCTTCATTGCTGGTCGCGACACATCCGGGCGTCCCAACTGCTAGGACCGTTCCAAGCGAGGCCGCAAGGCCGCGATAGACATTGCTGTGCTGAACTAACTCCTCCAGGTAGGCCCGTATTGCGCTCAGGGGATCAAGCTCGACATCCCGCGATAGACTTGTCGCCGCGAACGTTACGAACCGAGCGCTGTAGGCAGCCGCCAAAAGCTCCTCTCGCGTCGGGAACCGTCGATAAAGCGTTCCGATGCCTACTCCAGCACGCTTCGCCACCTCTTCCAAAGCAACGTTAGCACCTCGTTCGACGAACACTTCCTCTGCAGCCGAGAGGATGCGTTCTCGGTTGCGCTGGGCATCGGCTCTCAATGGAGATTCATCGGTCAAGACATTTCCTTCAATGCGGGGCTTGCGAAGTGGAGGATGCCTCCATATGGTAAATGGAGCAATCCTCCATTTATGTAAGGCAGATAGCAATGACAACGAGATTTGATAAAAAAGTCGTGGCGATCACGGGTGGAACGGACGGTATTGGTCTCGCGACGGCTAAGGCTTTTGCCGCCGAGGGTGCCTTCGTTTACATCACAGGCCGCAACGCTGAACGTCTTGCAGACGCTCTTGCCGAGATCGGCCATGGTGTGATCGGGGTTCAAGGGGATGTCAGTAATGCCGCTGATCTTGATCGCCTCTATTCGCAGATCATGCAGGATCACGGTCGCGTCGATGTGGTTCACGCCAATGCTGGCGTGTCCGAGTCCGCATCCATCGACGATATCCAGGATGACCACTTCGACCGCGTGTTCGACATCAATGTCAAGGGAACCGTCTATACCGTCCAGAAGGCACTGCCGCTGATGTCTGCTGGTGGCTCCATTGTGCTGACGGGTTCCGGCGCAGGGAGTAAGGGCTTTGCCAACCTTTCGGTTTATAGCGCAACGAAGGCTGCAATCCGCTCCTTTGCCCGGACATGGACGGTTGACCTCAAAAGTCGAGGGATTCGCGTGAATGTCGTTTCACCTGGCATGGTCCTAACCCCGGCCATGCAAACTTATCTCAAAGCCAATGACGGCGCGGAGGAGTGGATGAAACAGGTCATTCCGTTCGGCAGGCTCGCCCAAACCGAAGAGGTTGCGAAGGCTGTGCTATTTTTGGCGTCAAGCGAAAGCAGCTTCGTCGGTGGTGAAGAATTACTGGTGGATGGCGGCTTCGTCGCAGTATGAAGCTGTAATGTGAGGCGTCGCTTCGATTGCCTCACATGTCCGCGAGGGTCGCCTGCGGACCAGCTGTCCCAAATCTCCCGAGTTCTGTTCGATTTTATAGGGTGAATTCTGCAACGCTGCAAATCAGATTCTTGCGAAAACGTCTCCGTATTCTCTGAAATCCCCTAATCGCTGCCTAGCCGCAGCTTTTTGCCACCAACGTATCCAGCGCATCGGCATTGCCGCGCGCCCAGCCATACAGCAGATCAATCGGCTCGACGAAACGCCGGCCGAGCGGCGTCAGCGTGTAATCGACCGCCGGTGGCACCGTGCCGTACACGCGGCGCGTCACCAACCCGGCCATTTCCATGTCCCTGAGGGTCTGGGTAAGCATCTTTTTCGAAATCCCCGGCAAGCTACGCAGCAGCACGCCCGTGCGTGCGCAACCATCGAGCCGCGTCTCGAGCACATGCAGGATCATGCTCGTCCATTTGCTGGAGAAGATTTCAAGCACACGGCGCGGCGCACAATCCTCGCGCCATTCGTGATCAGGCGAACCAGCTTGCATCGTCTCTGTCCTCAGTTCGGTTCGGGTGGGCACCCCAGGGTGTCTATGTCCCGTCTGGGTGCCTTCTGGCACGCTTGTCGCAGAAAGACTAGATCAGTCACACCAAGACAGGAGCATACATGACGAAGAAAGCATTGATCGTCGGCGCAAGCGGTATCGTCGGCAGCGCAACGGCAGAGGTTCTGAATAATGACAGCTGGCAGGTCTGGGGTCTCGCCCGCAGGCCGCAGCCGCAGACGAATGTCACGCCGGTCGCGGCCGATCTTCTCGACCCGGCATCGCTGAAGGCAGCGCTCTCCGGCATAGCACCCTCACATGTCATCATATCGACCTGGCTCAGACAGGCGACGGAGGCGGAAAATATCCGTGTCAATTCAGCCATGGTGCGGAACCTGCTCGACGCCCTGTCGCCGGCGGGCTCGGTCGAGCATGTCGCTCTCGTGACCGGTCTGAAACATTATCTCGCCCGTTCGAAGCCTATGGAAAGGGCGCGTTGCCACAGACGCCCTTCCGCGAGGAACAGGGCCGGCTCGATGTCGACAATTTCTATTATGCGCAGGAAGACGAGGTATTTGCAGCCGCCGCTCGCGTCGGCTTCACCTGGAGCGTTCACCGCCCCCACACGATCGTCGGCAAGGCGGTCGGCAATGCCATGAACATGGGAACGACACTCGCCGTCTATGCCTCAATTTGCAAGCACACCAGACGGTCGTTTCGCTTCCCGGGCGTCGAGATGCAGTGGAACGGGTTGACCGACATGACCGACGCCAACTTGCTTGGTCGCCATCTTCTCTGGGCCTCCACAACGCCCGCTGCAGCCAATCAGGGCTTCAACGTCACCAATGGCGATGTCTTCCGCTGGAAATGGATGTGGGGCCGCATCGCCGAATGGTTCGGCCTCGAACCCGCACCGTTCGATGGCACCGTCATCCCGCTGGAACAGCAAATGGCTGGCGACGCGGCGATCTGGCAAGAGATTGCCAAGACGCATGATCTAGCCGAGCCCGATATAAATCGGCTCGTCTCGCCTTGGCATACCGACGCCGATCTCGGCCGTCCAATCGAGGTCGTCACCGATATGTCGAAGAGCCGCCGCCTTGGCTTCCTTGAATACCAGCCAACCGACGATGCCTTTTACGCGCTGTTTGAGCGCCTGCGTTCTGACCGGCTCATTCCATGAAGTCTACAATTCGACGCGTTCCGGAGCCTCCGATTGCGAAACTCCCGGATTTTGCTCGATATGTTATCCCGACTTTTACAGCGCTGCAAAATTAGGATTTTCGCGACGGCTTGTCTCTGGACTTTAATTGCGGTCACCCGATTAATTTAGCTGCGGATATGATTGATGACTGCCCGGGTGGCGGCTGACATATGGCGTTGGCGCGGATAGCACAGGTAGAAGCCGGGGAACGGAGCGCTCCACGATTCCAGCAACGGAACCAGCCGGCCGGCGTTGATGTGATCGCGAACCGTATCCTCAATGGCGAACGCGAGCCCGTGACCGTCCAACGCCATCTGGAGAGCCAGCGGCTTGTCATTTACGACAAAACTGCCAGTCGGGGTCACCGAAAACCATCGGTCATCCTCGAAAAACTCCCATGGAAATGGGTTTTGTAATCCAGGCCAACGCCAGCATATGCACTCGTGTGCGATAAGCGAGCGGGGATGAGTAGGGGCGCCGTGATACGCAACATAATTTGGTGAGGCCACGACGATCTGCCTCAACTCGCCTCCCAAAGGAACCGCGATCATGTCTTGAGCTATCACCTCACCGATCGTTATGGCCAGATCGAAGCCTGCGGCAACAGGGTCTTGCAAGTTGTCATCGAGGGTAATGTCCAGTTTGATCTCTGGAAACTCTCGCCGCAAATTTGAGAGAGCTGGCAATATGAACTTTTCGCCAGCAGACCTGAACGCGAGAATCCGGACCGTCCCGGCCGGACGGCCCGCCGCGTCGCGAGTTTGCAGCAGTGCATGGTCCATTTCTCTCACGAGCGGAGCCATACGTCCCTGCAATAAAGCACCCTGTTCTGTCAGACTAACGGTGCGGGTCGTCCGCTGAAAGAGTTGCTGATCAACATGCGCCTCAAGCTCTCGAATGATCTGACTGACCGCGGAAGAGGTGATCCCGAGCGCATCAGCCGCACGCGAAAAACTGAGATGATCAGCCACCGCGAGAAAGGTGCGAATGCGGGTAAACTCTGTCGGCTTCATCCCCGATTATTAAGCACAACTACGTAATCTTGTAAATCATCGTAGGATTATCAACGAACTGTCTGCCGAATAGGGTCAGGGTGAAGGAGATCATCATGACCCAAACTTTTGAGAACAAAAGCGCCCTTGTAACGGGGGCGGCGCGAGGAATCGGGCGCGTGACGGCACTGATGCTGCGTGATCGAGGTGCCCGAGTGGTGGCGACCGACATCAGTGAGACCGTTCACGAGCTTGTCGGCGATGGTATTGTCACGCTGACAGGCAGCATCGCCGAGGAAGAGACCGCACGGCGCAGCGTAGCGCTGGCGTGTGAAAAATTTGGCCGTCTCGATATCCTCGTCAACAATGCCGGGCGCACGATGAACCGCGCGCTGATCGACATGACGGTAGAGGACTGGGACGGCATCATGGCCGTCAATGCCCGTGGCACCTTCTTACACGCGCGGGAGGCTGTGCGCGCCATGATCGAAGGCGATGGTGGCGTCATCGTCAATATCGCCTCGATAGTCGCCCAGGTGGCGATGAAGGACACTGCTGTCTATGCTGCCAGCAAGGGGCGATCGCGCAGCTGACAAAAGTGATTGCCGTCGAATACGGCGATCGGGGCATTCGCGCCAATGCCGTTGCGCCAGGCGTCATCGAGACAGACATCCTAGAAGGCATGGTGCCGGACAGCCGTGCCACACTGGCGAGCTATGGTCCCGCGCATCCCCTTGGCCGCGTTGGGCAGCCGCATGAAATTGCTGAAATCGTCGCCTTCCTCGCTTCGCCTGCATCTGCCTTCATGACCGGCACACTGGTCACGGCGGACGGCGGCTTTACCGCAATTTGAAAGGACATATCATGCCATCTGTTCTCATCATTGGTGCAGAACGCGGCCTTGGCCTCGGCCTGGCCAGATACTTCATTCTCAGGGGTGGTCCGTTACCGGCACGGGTCGCGTGGGCGCCGACACGACGGCGCTCGCAAAAGTGGCGCACGTCGCCCATGTCGATGTTACGCAGGCCGATCAAATCGAGGCACTGCGCAAGGAGATCGGCTCTGCTTTCGACGTCATCTTCCTCGTCGCCGGCATTTACGGGCCGCTGCACAATTCGGTGATCGAAGCTACCGATGAAGAGTTTTCGCAGATCATGCTGACCAATTGCTTCGGTCCGATCCGCTTGGCGCACCGGCTGCTGGATCGCTTGACAGCCAAAGGGACGTTGGCGGTGATGTCGTCACATCGTGGCAGCATTACACTCAACACTGACCCTGGCCTGAAGCTGGACCTCTATCGTGCCAGCAAGGTGGCTCTGAATATGCTCGCCCGCACGATCCATGCGGATCACCCAGAGTTAACTGTCCTGTCTATTCATCCTGGCTGGGCGGCGACCGCCATGGGCACGCTCGACGGCACGGTAGAGGCGGAGATATCCGTCGAGGAAAGTGTGACGGGGATGGCGAGCGTTTTGGCCACGCATGCCGGGACGGTAAGAGCCTCTATCTTGATTGGCAGGGCAAGTCGTTGCCCTGGTAATAGCCGGAAAAATTTCCTTCCACTAACTCTAGCTTACACGGGCAGCATTTGTCCGTGTAAAGCCTAGCTGCATTTTGGCTAGTCGCAAAATTCCCGGATTTTGCTCGATATGTTATCCCGACTTTTACAGCGCTGCAAAATTAGGATTTCCGCGACACGGACATCGCTGTCTGCCGTGTCGCTGAAGCGCCAACTGCAGTCATCGTGTGCGCGAGTTCTGTGAACGCGCAGAATTGCCCGTCCGCCAGCGAGAACATTGTAACCATTCGTCAACGATCCCATCACTGTAAGACCGATAGCAGGATTGGGTCGGACAGCTTCGGCTTCGTGCAAAAGGCAGCCACCGAGGATGCAAAGAGATCGATCTCGTCTTTGTTCAAATCCGGGTTATGATCAGGGACGTGACGAATTCGCGACGGAAGCGCCCGAAGGCCGTCAGATCGTCTGTCACCTTCATTCTGATAAGCGTGCCTTCGTACGCGTCGATAATGCGCGCCGCCAAATCCCTGGGGTCAGTGTCGGCGCTTATCTCGCCCTCGCTCTGGGCAAGCGTCAGCAGGTCGCCCAAACCCTGCTCCCACGCCAGATATGAGGCGGTCATCGCCTTGCGCACAGCCGGGACGCGCTCACTTACGGTTTGCGCAATCACACCGTAGAGGCATCCTCCGGACGGGTGACATTCCATTAGTTCCTGTTCCAGATCCTCGAAATGGCGATCGAGGCGGCTCATGGGACTGAGCGAAACGTCTGCGAAAGTCGCTTCCCGAAGTTCGCGATAGCTCTTGGCGTAGGTCTCGATAACGGCGACGACGAAATCGTCCTTGCTTTCGAAGAAATGGTAGAACGAGCCTTTCGGTACTTTCACCGCAGCCAGGATCGGGCCGATCCCCACGCCCTCGTAACCCTTGGCGAGCAATTGTCTCACACCTTCGGAAATTAATCTCTCACGCGTCGTAGAAGGCATTGCATTCATTAGACCACTCGTCTACCAATCACTAGACCATTCGTCTCCCGGGTTAAGATACAGGCGAAATCAGCTGAGGTCCACTGCGACGGCAGAGGTGTGGACATGGTTTCGCATGCCACCCGGAAAGCCTTGAAAGGCGAATTGGAAGTTGCTTGTGGCGGTGAGGGACAAATCGCCGTTTCGTTGTTCGACACTGATGGCGGAAAAGGATCGATCATGCCGAATTCAAGCGGACGTCTAGCTGGTGTAATTATGGTGATCGCCTCCGCGATCCTCTGGAGCACTGCCGGTCTGTTCGTTCGCATGGCGGACCTCGACACATGGTCGATCGTGTTCTGGCGCTCCGGGTTCTCGTTTGCCACGCTTGGCCTGTTCATCCTCATTCGAAACCGGGTGGAGCACCTGCCGGGTAACAGGTCCTTTGGCTTACCCGGCATTGCGGGAGCGGCTGTCTCAGTCGTCGCGTCGATCACCTATATCGCGTCCTTGAAGTGGACGTCCGTCGCCAATGTGATGACGGTCTATGCCATGCTGCCCTTCGCGGCGACCGGCATAGCCTTCCTGTGGTTCGGCGAGCGGATCACGTCGCGCTTCATCGTCGCTGGTCTTTTCGCCTTTGCGGGTGTGTTCGTCTCCGTGAATGCCGCCGTCTCGCCCGGCGATATTGCTGGTATCGTCGCGGCGTCAGTCATGACGGTCGGATGCGCCATCCAACTCGCCATCGCACGGCGATATGCGACACTCGACACTACGCAGATGACGGTCTGGTCGGGAGTTGCATGCTGGATCATCGCTATACCCTTCGCGCAACTTGCTTTTCCCGCTCCGATGCAACTGCTTGCCTGCGCGCTCTATGGCATCCTCACCACGGGTGTCGCCTATGTTCTATTGCTGCTCGGCTCCCGCCGCATCGGTTCCGGGGAGGCAGGTCTGCTGTCGATGCTTGATGTGGTCCTCGGCCCCGTCTGGGTATGGCTGTTTTACAGTGAGTATGTCAGCCTTCCGGTGCTCGTCGGCGGCGGCATCGTGCTGATCTCCGTCGTCTGGTATCTGGCTGGTTCGCGCAGGATATCTGCTGCTGTGGCTTGATGCCCGCGTTCGGAGTTGTTGCTGAGTGGCGCTAGTCGCTTGCGCAAAAAAGTTCGTTGAACAAACTTTTGGGTGATGTTCGGCTTGCGGTGACGCGCAATGTGTGATGGCCGTTTTGGGCCGACCTCGGGCATCCACGTCGCTAAAATCCCGGATTTTGCTCGATATGTTATCCCGACTTTGCAGCGCTGCAAAATTAGGAGTTTCGCGACAGAAGTTCTGGCGGCGGCCCTATGCATATGCCTTTTTTCGGAGACCAGATTGGAGTGGCCTGCATTAAGCCCAGCGAGTTTTTCAACGATATTGGTCAGATGCCACCGTTTGCTCTGCCCCAGCGTTGTGAAAATGCTCGCGTTCTGGAAAACAGCCAGCCAGCGGCCTACAAGACCAAGTCGAACCAGGCTCTCAGCCGCGGCAACGATGGCATCTCGCCGAGCGCGCGCTGCGTGACGAAGGGGTATTGATCGGGGTTCTCGGCTACGTGTCCGAAAGTGCATTCAGCAACGCGTTCAGACGCGTCACCGGCCAATCGCCGAATGCGCCATCGCCTGCCTCGGAACTCCCCACATCGAAGCTCTTGGCCAGCCCATCCGTCGAGATCGTACCCTGATGGCCCGATTAGGCTTCGGCTGGAGCGGGTGCCTCTTCGCGTAACTCAGCCCACTTCAAAAGCGCGTCGAGCGCCGGGCATAGAGCCTGTCCCCAATCCGTCAGGCCGTACTCGACCTTCGGCGGCACCTGATGGTGAACGACGCGGCGCACGATACCGTCGGTCTCCATCTGGCGTAATTGCTGGATCAGCATCTTCTGCGATACGCCGGGGATAGCCCGCTCGAGTTCAGAAAACCGCAGGACTTTCCCGCCGAACAGGTGGAACAGGATGGTGAGCTTCCACCGTCCTTCGAGAAACCTCAACGCATTCTGAACGCCTTCGGCCGCGGTGTCCCGCGTGTATTCCCTGGACATACTTTTTGGTGGGTACCTTACATTTTCGTGCGTTCTTGTGCTTTTGAAAGTTTAACACGATCTTCCGGCCAGGCAAACATGACCGGAGACAAGCATGACACTTTCCCTACCAGAACCCATAGCGGCCTACTTCTCGGCCGACGCCCTCGGTGGCGATCTCGTCGCGCAGTGCTTCACATCCGATGGCATCGTTATCGATGAGAAGCGAGAGCATCAGGGGCGCGAGGCCATTGCCCGCTGGAAGACGGATGCGTCTGAACGCTATCGCTACGTCGCCGAACCGCGCGCCATTGCAGTGGAGGGCGGCGAACGGATCGTCACCGCGCACCTGACCGGCCAGTTCACAGGAAGCCCGATCGATCTGCGCTACGCTTTCACGCTGGCGGATGGCAAGATCGCAAAGTTGGAGATCACGGCATGAGCTTCGATCTTGGCCTGAACGGCAAGCGCGCCGTCGTCACCGTTGGCACCAAGGGCGTTGGCGCTGCGGTCGTCCGTAGCCTGCGTGATGCCGGCGTGCTCATCGTGGCCGCCGCGCGCAGCGTGCCTGATACACAGGAAGACGGCCTGCACTATGTCGCTGCTGATTTGATGACCGCAGAAGGATGTCCCGCACTCGCCACAACCGTGATCGAACGGCTTGGCGGCATCGACATCATCGTCAATGTCCTCGGCGGATCAAGCGCGCCCGGCGGCGGCTTCGCTGCACTGACCGATACGATTTGGACACAGGAAATAGACCAGAACCTGATGCCCGCGGTGCGGCTCGACCGCGCGCTGCTTCCGGCGATGTTAGAGCAAGGATCCGGCGTCATCATTCATGTCACCTCGATCCAGCATGTCTTGCCATTGCCAGAATCCACCACCGCCTATGCTGCTGCCAAAGCGGCGCTTTCGACCTATAGCAAGAGTCTTTCGAAGGAGGTGACGCCCAAGGGTGTTCGCGTGCTGCGCATCTCACCCGGTTGGGTCGAAACGGATGCTGCGGTCGCGCTCGCCGAGCGGCTGGCGGCAGATGCCGGCACCGACTACGAGGGCGGCAAGAAAATAATTATGGATGCGCTAGGCGGAATTCCGCTTGGGCGACCAGCAAAGCCACAGGAAGTGGCGGACCTAATCACCTTTGTCGCCTCACCGCGGGGCGGAGCGATCTCCGGGGCGGAATACATCATTGATGGCGGAACCGTCCCGACTGCCTGACCAGGAAGGGAAAAGGCCACCGGACATCGAGTTCTGTGGCTCCAATATGACGCCAATGGCCGCTTTGGGTCGACGCCGACCTCCCTGTCGCAAATCTTCCGGATTTTGCTCGATATGTTATCCCGACTTTTGCAGCGCTGCAAAATCAGGACTTCTGCGACAACGAGTGGGTGTCGGTCATGTTGCTGAAGCGCCAACAGCGGTAGGCGCAGGACCGATCGTCTGAGCGGACGATCTCTCCACGAAGTCCGCGAATGCCCGAGCTTTGGCGCTGGCCAGCCGCCCTGTCGGAAAGACCGACCACAGATCGATGTCCGGAAGCGTCCATTCCTCTAGGACGCGGAGGACCTCTCCACTCTGCAGTTCCGGCCAGAACATCCAGTCTGAAGACACAGCAAGCCCCATGTCGGCCTTCACGGCAGCGCGGATACCCTCGGCAGCCGTGAAGCGTACACGCCCCGACACGGCGACCGATGCCTCGGTCCCATCCCTGCGGAAGGTCCAGTTGTTCCCGAGCTGGGTGTAGACGATGGCCTGGTGCGTGGCGATGTCGGCAGGAACCTGCGGGATGCCGTGCTTATCGAGATAGGCGGGCGTCGCCACCACGGAACGGCGGCCGGTGGCGATCTTTCGGGCAACCGCGGCGCTGTCAGAGAGTTCGCCCATGCGCAGCGCGATGTCGATCCCCTCTGACACCAGGTCGATCACGCGGTCGTCGAGAACAATATCGACCTCAAGGTCGGGATGAGCGGCGAGGAAATCCGGCAGGCGTGGCACCACCATCAGCCTAGCAAACGTCGTTGCCGCGCTGACACGCAGGCGGCCAGACAAGCCAGCGCCGGCGCCCTTTGCCTCCAGTTCGGCCTCGTCCGCCTCCTGGATTGCGGTCTTCGCCCGCTCGAAGAAACGAATGCGGCGTCGGTCGGTGACAGTCCGTGGGTCGAGCGGATGAGTAGACGCACCTGCAGGCGGTCCTCCAGCTGCGCAATCGTCTTCGAGATCGCCGGTTGGCCGACGCCGATCTGTCGTGCGGCCTGCGAGAACGATCCCGTCTCAACCACCCGCACGAACGCGGTCATCGCCTGAAGTCTGTCCATCTCCTATTCTCCTTGGGAATAAGCATTATCGCCTCAAGCTGCCTGCCGCAAGGCCAGAGGAATGGTCATAACTGTCTCCAACGGAACACGATCCGATGGAGATAAACGATGATCGAAGTCCACGCCTTTGCCACCCCGAACAGCATCAAGGTGCTGATCGCCCTCGAAGAAATGGCGCTGCCCTACGAACTCAAGGCGGTCAACGTCCGCAAGGGCGAGCAGAAGACCGATGCCTTCCTCGCTATCAATCCGAACGGCAAGGTGCCGGTCCTGGTCGATGGCGGCTTCGTGCTGACCGAGAGCGCCGCCATCCTCATCTACCTCGCTGAGAAGACCGGTCGGCTTCTGCCGAAGGACGGTGTCGCCCGCGCCCGCGTCTTCGAACAGCTCTTCTTCCATGCCTCGGGCCTGAGCCCGGCCTTCGGAAACGCCGGCTTCTTCAAGCGCTCGTCACCGGAACCGCAGCCGGTCGCCGAGGCGCGGTTTACGACAGAAGCCGAACGCATCCTCGGCCTTCTCGATGTGAAGCTTGCCACCCATCCATATGTCGCCGGCGAGGAATTCACGATCGCCGACATCGCCCATTTCGGCTGGATGTGGCGGATCGCCTTTCCAGGCCTGACCCTTGATGGTCGCCCCAATCTTTCCCGCTGGTTCGAGACCGTGGGTGCACGCCCGGCCGTCCAGCAGGCCATCGCTCGCGCCGAGGCCCTGGTCGAGATCCAGCAGCCCGCCGCCTGATCCTCCCATCCACGAATCCATCCAGACATACAGGAGAACCCCATGTCCAAGTTCGACACCTACAAGAATTCCTTCCCAAACGCTCGCCTGACCCGCTCGCCGAGCGGCGTCCTCGAAGTCGCGCTTCACAGCGATGGCGGCAAGCTCGTCTTCAACGGCCATACCCATGAGCAATTCGTCGAACTCTTCCACCAGATCGGCGCGGACACAGACAATCGTGTCGTCATCCTGACCGGTTCCGGCGATGCCTTCATGGACGCGATCAGCCCGGAAGGCTTCGATTTCTTCTCGCCGCGCGGTTACGACAAGATCTTTCGCGAAGGCCGCAAGGTTCTAATGAACATCCTCGACATCGAGGTGCCGATGATCACCGCGCTCAACGGACCAGTCCTGCTGCACTCGGAATACGCCCTGCTGACTGACATCATCCTTGCAACGCCGGAAACGGTCTTCCAGGACAAGCCACATTTCGATTTCGGCATTGTGCCCGGCGATGGCGTCAACCTGCTCTGGCCGGAAGTGATCGGCAGCATCCGCGGCCGCTATTTCATCCTCACCCGGCAGGTGCTCGATGCGGCAACCGCGAAGGACTGGGGCGTCGTCAACGAGATCGTGCCGGCCGACAGACTGCTCGCCCGTGCCCATGAAATTGCCGAGGGCATTGCAGCCCTGCCGCCGCTGACATCGAGCTACACCCGCATCGCTCTGACGCAGAAGCTGCGCCGGATCATCGATCAGGACGGCGGCTACGGCCTCGCCCTCGAAGGCATCAGCGCCGCGGAAGTCGCTCGCTCGATGGCCGCCAACGGCTGACCTTCACAATCCATCGTCGGACGTCGGGACATATCGCGGCGCTCGGCGGGCCCAGCACGCCACATCCGTTCCAATCCCAATCCAAGGAGAATACCCATGACACTTCAATCCAAGCTTGATGCCTTCAAGGCAGATTTCGAAGCCGGCAAGCCGCCCTATAACGTTCCCTATTCGGTGATCGAGACGATGCACCGGGCCACCGCCGAACTGATCGCCTCAGGTGCCGCCCAGAAGGCGCTGAAGGCCGGCGACAAGCTGCCGGAATTCACCCTTTCCGATCCCGACGGCAATCCGGTTTCCTCCGCCGATCTTCTGGCACATGGTCCGCTGGTGATCAGCTTCTATCGTGGCGTCTGGTGCCCCTATTGCAACATGGAGCTCCAGGCCCTTCAGGAAGTGCTGCCGCAGTTCGAGGCGCTCGGCGCGAAGCTCGTCGCTATCTCGCCGCAGAACCCGGTCAACAGCCGCAAGTCGGTGCGCCAGAACAACCTGACCTTCCCGATCCTGTCGGACCCGCATAACGATGTCGCAGCAGCCTTCGGCCTGCGCTTCGATATGCAGGATTATCTGATCGAGCTCTACAAGTCGCTGAAGAATGACCTGCCGGCCTTCAATGGCGATCCGAGCTGGGCCCTGCCGATGCCGGCCCGCTACGTCGTCGGCCAGGATGGCGTCATCCTCTATGCCGAGGTCAACCCGGATTACACCCGCCGTCCGGAGCCGGAAGACATGCTGCCCGCGCTTCGCGCCGCAGCTACCCGCACCGCCGCCTGATCGTCCGCTCACCGAAACATCTGGAGACAAGGCCCTGCTTCCCGCCGAAGCGGGGCCGGAAGGATATCCTATGAAGAGAAGATTCCTGATTACCGGTGCCAGCAAGGGCATCGGGCTGGCGCTTGCGAACCGTCTGTCGGCCAAGGACGACGAGGTGATCGGCATTGCCCGCCATGCCGTCGACGACTTTCCCGGCACGCTGCATCTGCTCGACCTCGGCAACCGCGACGCGCTCGAGAGGCTTGGCAATATTGCGCGCGACAGCGACGTCGACGGTATCGTCAACAATGTCGGCCTCGTGCGTGCCGCACCGCTCGGCACTATTTCCGTTGATACTCTGGACGAAGTGCTGCGCGTCAACCTCCATCCGGCACTCGTCGCGACACAGGGGGCGCTTGGCGGCATGATGGCGCGCGGATGGGGCCGGATCGTCAATATTTCCAGCCTGACGGTGCTCGGCAGCGTCGAACGCACGAGCTATGCCGCGGCCAAGGCCGGGCTCGAAAGCTTCACGCGCGGCTGGGCTTTGGAACTGGCGCAAAGCGGCATCACGGTCAATGCTGTTGCGCCGGGGCGACGGAGACGGAACTGTTTCGAGCAAACAATGGGCCCGGCAGCGAGGGGGAGGCCCGGTATCTCGCTGGTGTCCCGATGCGCCGTTTCGGCCGGCCAGAGGAGATCGCTGCTGCGATCGCCTTCCTGCTCTCGGATGATGCGGCCTTCATGACCGGACAGGTGCTGCATGTCGATGGCGGCGCTTCGATTGGAAAAGCATCGATTTAAGGTTCGGGGTCGGCCCAAAGCAAGCTCTGAGCCGACCCCGAACCTTCACGTTACAAACCACCGACTTCCGCTCGATTTGATAGGCTAACTTCGCAGCGTCGCAAAATCAGGCAGATCGTGTCAAAAGTCTGCCGGTGACGGATAAGGCCACCAGAATTGAATCGCGGCCGGGATTTTTGCGAAAGGTCAACCAAATCCTCGACTCGCCAACAAGCTGCCGATGCCGAATGCCCGCTTGCGCTGGATGGAGCCGTCCGGTCCGTGCAGGATAGCGAAAGCGACGCCGCCATTTTTCTCGGTTGCACGCCCGGCCCGCAGCGCCGCCATATAAGCTTGGGCCTGAGTTGTGTGATAGGAGATAACCTTGGCCGACAAAGTCAGCCGCCATTCGGAGCCAAATGGTTTGGAGTGGTAGTTTTTGCTCTTCATCGCGTTTCTGCTCCTCTTATGCCATTGCCCGAAGACGGTAGGGGCGGCCTTGAGGTCGACAAGAGACGCTTGAAGCCGACGGTTAGTAGATCGTTCTCGACCGGTAGCTCTCGTGTTCACATCTGAGATTTCCGCGGTGTATATACCGCTCAAATGACCAGCCGGGCGGCGCGACCGGATTTTCGGTCACCCTCGTTATAGTAGCTGGCGGCCTGGTTGACGGACTTGTGCATCGACTGCTGCATGGCTTCGAGGAGAGGGACGCGCCGGTTGGCGGCTTCGGTCAGATAGCCGGAACGCAGGCCATGAGCGGAGAATTTGACCGGATCGAGCCCGGCCTTCTTGCAGCGCGCCTTCAGGATGAGATTGATCGACTGCGCCGATAGCGGCCTCCGGTCGACATGTCCCCAGTGATCGATCCGCCGAAATACCGGTCCGTCATTGATCTTCGCAACCTTAAGCCACTGCGTCAGGGCGAGGACGGGCCTGCCGATCATCAGGACATAGGCCTCCTGATCGGCATCCGTGGTCTTGGTGCGGCCGAGGTTGAGCCGCAGGCAGGGCAGGAGAGGGGAGGTTTCGTCATCGGGCCTGGCGCGAACCGGATCCTCATCGACGAGATCCGTGACGCGCAGGTTGGCGATTTCCGATCGTCGGCGGCCGCCGGAGGCGAAGGCCGTCAGCAGCACGGCCCGATCACGGATATCGTTCAGGTGATCGGATCCGCAGGTGGCGATCAGAGCCGTCAGGATGTCGCCGGTCACCGCCTTGGCATTCTTGCGCTGCCTCGGCCGACCGGCAGCGCGCACGGCCAGACGGAGGGCACTTTTCAGGGAGGGCTCGGAAAAGGCGCCTTTGACGCCGCGCCAGCGGCTGAGGATCGACCAGGAGGTCAGCCGGCGTCGCACGGTGGCCGGCGCGTGCGGCCCGTTCGTCCGAAGCAGGCCCCGATCACGCAGCGCCGTCTGGATCTCCACCGGCATGCCGTGAGACGCATCCTCGGCATGGCGTACCGGATCCCAGAGATGATGGGCAACGAATTTAAGGAGAACGGCCTCGGGTGCGGCCAGGGGAGGGGGGAGGCGGTGGCGAGATCGCACCAGGCTTCCAGATAGGCGAGATCGGAGGCGAGGGCGCGCAGGGTGTTTTCGCCCATGCCGTCATTGGCCAGATGTTTGAGGGTGGCGACATCGTCATCGGTCAGGATGGCCGCGAGCTGGTCACGACGGTCGAAGGGCAGGATGCCGTCCAGAGCATCGAGCTGCTCGGCCCGCCGCAAGGCGTTGGTGGCCACAGGAGAAGAAGGCTTCATTGATCCCACCATTTCGTCAGCCGTATTTCCAAGGATTGACGATGGAAAGACCTATGCCGTCGAAATCGGCGGCATTGCGTGTGGCGAGCCAAGCGCCACGCGACAGAGCGATCGCTCCGATCTGTGCATCGAACTGGCTGATAGGGCGACCGACACCGCGACGGTTCGTGGCGATGGTAGCATATAGATCCGCAGCATCACGGTCAAAAGGCAGCACACGCCCGGCGAGATCTTCGCTGAAAATCGGCAGGATCGCGGTCTCCAGATCGCAGCGTCGCCGGCCTTCCGGCAACAGCCTCAGCCCGTAGAGTATCTCGGCCTCGGTGACTGCGGTGGTAAAGACCGAAGACGGATGCTGTGCCGCCAACCAACCGACGACGGCGGGGTTTGGCGACCGCGTCAGCAGTTCGGAGATGACATTGGTGTCGAGAACGATCACCGGCTGAAATCCGGTGCGTCGCGGATCGGCTCACGGGCCGGAAGTTCAAGATCGACACTGCCAACCGGTGCGAGACGTGCGCGAAACGTGTCGGCGAGATTGCGGGCTGGCTGCTCGGTGGCCGACAACGCGCTGCGCAGAATGTCGCGCGCTTCATCTTCCATCGAGCGGCCATGCGTTGCGGCGCGTATGCGAAGGCGCTGCTTGAGCGTGTCATCGATATTGCGGATGGTCATGCTGGCCATGGCTGTCTCCATTAATCAATGATGGCATTGTAATCATTGATCGCAGCCGGTTCAATAGCGGTGTCTGCCTGATTGCAAAGCGGGTTGTGACATCGTCATCGGTCAGGATGGCGGCAAGCGGGTCGCGACGATCGAAGGGCAGGATACCCGAACATCTTGCCTGACGTACTCGCTAACCTCGCGGAAATTTACGGCCGAGACGTTTCTGCCCCGGACCTTCTGGCTTATATCGCGGCAATAATGGCACACTCCGCTTTCACGGCACGCTTCGCGCCGGACTTGAAGCAACCTGGCTTGCGAGTGCCGATGACAGCCGACGCTGATCTTTTCGTTCGGTCAATTGAGCTCGGGCGGGAGGTAATATGGCTGCATTCCTATGGTGAGCGATTTGCTGACTCTGCGGCCGGCCGCCCAAAACAGATGCCTCGCCTTGCAAAAGATGTAAGTCCCATCATCCCAGTTGGCGGCGCATTCCCGGAGCTCCCGAGCCATTGCCGGAAAATATCGATTATGATCGGGCCGCTAAACGCCTGAGCATAGGGAACGGTCACATCGAAAATGTTATGCCGCAGATCTGGGACTATGAGGTGTCCGGCAAACCAGTTTTACGCCAGTGGTTCAGTTATCGTAGACGTGACCGTACAAGACCAACAATGGGGGACAGGCGCCCTCCGTCTCCACTTGATGCGTTGCAGCCTGAACACTGGCTCAATGAATACACGACAGACTTGATGAACCTGCTGCACGTTCTTGGGAGGCTGGTGCTTCTTGAACCGCAACAGGCGTTGCTCTTGGACGAGATTCTTGGAAAACCACTACTCGGGCTTGCCGATCTAGGCGTGCCGAACTGAAATGTGGGCGATTCGGAATAGGAAACTGGTGATGCCACAACTCGAGATGTTTGGAGATGACGCGCATCCTCAGGTCAGCATTGCTGCAAATCCAGACCGCGTGCGTCGAAAATTGAATGCCCTTTTGTCGGAGGTGCGCGAAGCAGGCGACCACGGCCTGCCGGTGACTCGCCGGCGGCTGATTGAGACGATCGTGCCACAGATGACGCGCTGGTTGCCACAGGACGAAGCAGAGGATATCCGGCGAAATTTGGCGAGTGTTTGGCGGCCTGATTTCTCATAGGGCGCTTAGGTAATTTAGTAGCAAAGGCCGCCTCGACCGTTTCAGGGTGTGGAGCTCTAGGCGGATCAATACGTTAGCACTATTAGCCGATTATTGGTCGACGGTTCGTATCCTATCGAGAGCTTAGCGTTGCCTTGGAATGCGGCAGACCCACGAGCCCTAGTTTTCATTGAGACAGAAATCCGTCAGCCACGAACCTGCCGAGAGCCAATTCCGTATCACATTTCTGACGACGATGAAGTCGGCAGCGTAACGTTGACGGCTATGCCCGGCTTCGTCGGCACGATGACAATGGAGCCGCCATAGAGTTCGACAAGCTCTTTCGATATGCATAAACCGAACCCGTCGCCGGCAACAGTTTCGTCAAGACGACGGCCCGGCAGGAAGGCTTCTTCAATGCCCAAATCCGGCATGCCCGGCCCATCGTCACGAATGTTGATCGTGGCGGCCGGGCCTCTAGTCACTGCCGAAATCTGGATCTTACCCGTGGCCCATTTAATCGCGTTGTCCAGGATGTTGCCGAAGATCTCATCGAAATCTTCGGCCTCACAGCTGACCGAAATCGACGGATCGACATCGCAGACGACCGCAAGCTGCTTGTCCGCGTAGATTCGCTCGAGCACGAGGATCAGGTCGTCAATGCGCGGCTTGACGATGGATGCCGCGCGAAAAACATCGCCCGCGCTCGCTCGTCG
>CABHNZ010000025.1 GCA_902167985.1 Shinella sp. UYSO24 | reverse complement strand
AACCCGCAAACCGAGCCGGAAACTCCATTCTTCCAAAGCCCAAAAAGTCTCAAATCATTCGACGACGGACAGGCGAGAACGTAGATTGAGACAAAGATTCCGGGGATTGAGTGATTTCCTTGATAGATGGGAACGTCCCGCGACATTCCGAATTCGCCCGCGCAGCTACCCGTCGTCGGCCAATCTCTGCTGTCGGTTGACATCGGTCATCGCGTTCTGCTGATCGAGAAGGTATCGCTCCACGTCTCCACCACAAGCCGCCTTGATCTGGGCAATGGAGAAACCTTCAGCTTCGGCGGACTCCACCAAGGTTTTTGCCTGATCGCGAAAATCGGCCTTGTTCTCGTGCAGGCCCAGGTCGCGAATGATTTCCTATATGCGATCGTCCAGCCAATCCGTTATACCAGCCATCTTCATGTTCCTTTCAGCCAATGCTTCAGTTTGCTGCCGGAGTGCAGCACTCGTTTTCCTCTCGAGGGGTTAAGGTGCCAAGCATTCTTCACAAATGCCGCAGCCGTCTTCGTCCATGGCGGAGTTGGGACGCTGGCGACAGCAGCAGAGGCAAATGGCCATCTCGTGTTCAGTGTTATGCGCCGGCGGTAAAATCTCAATGTCGGCGTCCGAAAACATCTCGGTCATTGCATCATCCATCCCGATGCTCCCAAAGCGAAGATCGCGACTCGAAATAGGACCGCATTTTCAGCGAACAAGATGATTTCAGAGAGCTGGAAAAATTTTCGAGCGGGGTCTTGAACGACAAAATCTCACAAACCAAATCGGTCAACGCCGACGGCCCAATCAGGGGGTCGGCTGACCGAGGATGCGGATTCCCCGCTTCCTTCCATGTTGCTTTACGGAGGATATGGTTATGAGAACTGAACTTGATTTTGCCCCGCTCTATCGTTCGAGCATCGGCTTCGACCGCGTGTTCAATCTGCTCAGCAATACGCAGCGCCTCAACGCAATCGAGACTTGGCCGGCCTATGACATCGTCAAGACTGGTGAAGACGACTACCGCATCACGATGGCGGTGGCAGGCTTTGGCGAAGGCGACCTGGATATCACTCAGGAGCGCAATGTCCTGGTGATCAAGGGCGGGAAAGCCGAAGAGCTCCAAGGCGAATATCTCCATCGCGGCATCGCCGGTCGTTCCTTCGAGCGCAAGTTTGAGCTTGCAGATCATGTGAGGGTGGAAGAGGCTGACCTGAAGAATGGCCTGCTGACGATTGCCTTGAAGCGCGAGGTGCCGGAAGCCATGAAGCCGCGCAAGATCGAAATTGACGTCGCATCAGCCACCAGCGAGCCGCTCCGGCTCGAAACCGACCGAAAGGTCGCTTGACCCGGAGGGCCAGGAAGAATGAGCGATCGCTATCAGTCGGCCCGATCCAGGGCCGGCTTCAGTCATTAGTCGGTATCGAGCGAACGAAGGAGGTTGCCATGTTGCTCGCTCAATTTGACAAGCCCGTCTACGCACAGCGCCGGTATTTCGTGCAGGAGATCACCGGACTGGATGACGTATTCGATTTTCTCGATGAGTGGCCGCAGGAGAAGCGCAATCTCGCTTACGAGACCCTTGTCCGATACTGTCGTGAGGCGGCGAACGGGCATTGGCCGATCGACGCAGTCAGAGAGAACTTTCGAATTTTTCTGAAGCAGAACGGCAAGCTTGCGAACTGGAAGATGTCCCGCCTCATCTACGGTGTGATACGAGCGCGAAGATCGGCGGGGCGTAACAGCCCAAAAAGCTGCAACAGTTTCAAAGCTAGTGGTCGGCGTAGATCCTGTGCATTGTCTCGGCGGCGGCTTGTTCAACAGGGATTTCGAAGAAAATCTCCGGGTTGCTTGCCAACGCCTCAGACGTTAGCTTACCGCTCTCGAAGGTCGACCGATATCGGTGCCTTCGATTTATTCCGATAAGGCCCGAGATAATTTCGAAGGTGTCTGACATCAAGGAGCCGGCGCAGATGTAGCCTGCCGTTGGGCGACAATGCTGACCGTCACCTTGATTATCATCTCCTAAAACACACCTATCGCCGTGATGCTCTTGTCTTTGGAGGAAAGATGGTAGCGGAACCGTATACGGCCGATG
Organism: Shinella sp. UYSO24; assembly: GCA_902167985.1. Taxonomy (GTDB): domain Bacteria; phylum Pseudomonadota; class Alphaproteobacteria; order Rhizobiales; family Rhizobiaceae; genus Neorhizobium. The sequence goes on along the minus strand of CABHNZ010000025.1, from coordinate 53,252 downwards.
ATCCTGAAACCCGCTTGGCGTTGTTCGACTTTGCCTTCGAGAACGCTCCGATCGGGATCGCCCTGGTCGATCTTGAGGGGCGCATCATTCGCGGTAACGCGGCGTTTGCCAAGCTTCTGTCGCTTCCGCTCGAAAAGGTGCTGAGAACGCATTTCAGGGACTTTACCCATCCGGACGATATCGAGGCGGACCTTATCCTGTTCCAGCAGGTGCTACAGGGAAGGCGCGACGGCTATACGATCGAGAAGCGTTACTTACGCCCATTTGGCGAGATCGTTAACGTCCTGATCCATGTTGCCGCGATGCGCGATGCTGCGGGCAAGGTCGTACGCTTCATATCGCAGATCGAGGATATCACCCGCCACAAGGAGCATGAGCGTCAGATCGCCGAGCGGGCAGCGCAGCTCGAGTTGGCGCTTGAAGCCGTCCGTGGTGGTTTCTGGCAGATGGACATTCTGTCAGGCAAGTTCGAGACCTCGGATCGACTGGCTCAGTTCATCGGAGGACCGACGGCCGCGCGCCTCGATCTCGAGCGCTACGTCGACAGGGTCAACGTGAACGACGGCGCCCAGGCCGATCTTACACCGCTGATCGCTGGTAAGCTCGATCAGAATGTTGCCGAATATCGTCTCGACACCGTTTACGGCGAACGCTGGATGCGCTGTGATCGGCGGCTTCTACGCGATAACGACGGCCGCCCGATCAAGATTGTCGGGATGGCAATCGATTTTACCGAGGAACGACGCCGGATCGAAATGCTGGAGGAGACGGCGCGCACCGACGCGTTGACCGGGTTGCTGAACCGTCGTGGGCTGTCGATGGAATTCGCGGCATTAACGTCTGCTGACGGTTTTGCTGTCCTTGCACTCGACCTCGATGGCTTCAAGGAGGTCAACGATGCTCATGGCCACGCGATGGGAGACGTCGTCCTGCAGAACACAGCCGCGCGCCTGACCTTAGCCGTGAGAGCAAGCGATCTTGTGGCACGAATGGGCGGGGATGAATTCGTGGTGGTCGTCGCGGGCGACCAGTCCACAGGCGAAGCGGCAGCCGAACGGATCCTCGCACGGATGAGGGAGCCGATCGCAATTTCTAATGAAAACGCCGATGTCCGGACCAGCATAGGCGGGGTCTGGACCGGCGAGAAGCGTGATGTTTCCGAGCTCCTGAAGCAAGCCGACGCACTTTTATATGATGCGAAGGCTGCCGGAAAAGACGCCGTCAGGTTCAGTCGGTATCCCGCGTAGCGGCTTCGGAGGAGCCGGAACCCAAAGAACCGGCGGCAGACTTGGATCGCTGGGCTCGACGTGCCGCGAGGTCATTGTATCGAGACTTGAGTTCGGAGATATCGTACTCGCCGCTGATCCATAGCTCTACCCAAGCCAGGAACTCTGGGTCATCGTCAATGGGCGTGCCCCGTGACATCGCCTTGGTGCGGACCTGATCGAAGATCATTCGCCGTCTGTCGCTGTCGATCGCCAATCTAAGTTCCTCGATAAGTCGGGAGCGCTAAAGGAAAACTGCGATCCCCTCCGTATTGACGATATAGATGAACTCTTCCCATGCCTCGTGAGCTGACGCGAAGGGTTCATTCCAGTCGGTGAGCTGGTCTTCTAGGCTGGTCACCTCTATCCGCCAATCATCTCCGCCTGAAGGGCGGAAGATTTCCACAAGGACCGTGATCCCATTGTCGGTGTAACGGCCAGAGAGTTCGGAGCGTTCGGATAGCTGCTGATGCGGGTTCATTGTATCACTGAGAATGTTTGTCCGTAGCGAATGATATCCCTGCCTTTTTCGGTTGCAAGTTGATTCAAGCTGGAGCGGGCAGATCGCGATGGTAAGGTCGGGATAATGCGGAGATGGACATTTGGCCTCTGGCGCTTTAGAGTCATTCTATCGTTCGCAGACTGATAGGGCGCGGACGGCTGGGAGATGATCCGCTCTTGCCCCAAGCAGGAGTGAAGCCGTGTCTATCTCTATTGAAATCACTCCCGTCGAAATCGAAACTTTGAAAGTCGCGACACCCCTGTCGACGCTGAATAAGGCGATCGCAGCGATGGGACGTGCCGAGAGTTTCGAAGATGTCGTGGAAACGCTGCGCGCCACCGCCCGTTCGCTGATCGGCTGCGATGGTATTGCCATCATCCGTCTTGACGGCGATCTCTGCCATTACATCGAGGAAGATGCGATCGGCCCGCTGTGGAAGGGCCATAAGTTTCCTGCTTCGGCCTGCATCAGTGGCTGGGCGATGATCCATCGGCAAACGGTCGTTGTTCCTGACGTGACAAAGGACGATCGAATTCCCTACGAGCTCTATGCCGGCACCTTCGTCAAATCCGTCGCGATGGCACCAGTGCGTGTCGAAAATCCGATCGGCGCTATCGGGGCCTATTGGGCGAGGCCTTACTCGCCGGCCGAGTGGGAAGTCGATGTGCTGGAAACGCTAGCAGGCGCGGCTGCCATCGCAATCGAGAAAACCCAAGCAGTCAAAACCGTCGCCAACGCCGGTAAGCCGCCTGTCGTGGATGGTGCGGAAAGCGCAGAAGACTTTTCTAAGGATATAGCACGCGTCGCAGGTATTGCTGCTGTCCCGACGATCCTTGATGTCGTCCTTCGCATGACGGGAATGGGTTTTGCTGCCGTTGCCAGGGTGACCGACGATCGCTGGATCACCTGCCAGTCGCTCGATCACGTCGGCTTTGGCCTCAAGCCCGGCGACGAGCTACCGGTTGAAAGCACGCTCTGCGACGAAATTCGCGGGCATCGTCAGCCGATCGTCTTCGATGATGCCGCCGAAGAACCGCTCTATCGCGACCACCATACGCCGCGGATCTACGGTCTGCGCAGCTATATCTCCGTGCCGATCATTCTGGCCAATGGCCAGTTTTTTGGGACGCTCTGCGCTATTGATCCCAATCCGGCAAAGGTCAACAATCCGCAGGTCATCGGCACATTCAAGCTGTTTGCCGAACTGATTGGCCACCACCTCTATTCGGACGACCGCCTCAAGGCGACGGAAGAGCTTCTTGAACGCGAAAAGGGTCTTTCCGAGCTGCGCGAGCAGTTCATAGCCGTTCTCGGCCATGATCTGCGCAATCCGATCGCAGCGATCGATGCCGGTACCTCGCGGCTCCTGAAGGAGGGCTGGACGGCCCGCAGCCCTCTCGTCCTGAAACTGATGAAGGCCAGCATCTCGCGGATGATCGGGCTTGTCGACAATGTCATGGACCTAGCCCGGGCGCGCATGGGCGGAGGGATCACCCTCGATCTGGCAGAGGACGATCTTGGCCTCACGCTGCGCCATGTCGTCGAGGAACTGCAGTTATCTCATCCGGATCGAGAGATCGCCGTTTCCCTCGATCTCCCGGCGGCACTTGCCATCGACCGGCTGCGGCTTGCCCAGTTGTTTTCCAATCTGGTGTCGAATGCCATCACCCATGGTGTCAAGACCGAGCCTGTCAGGATTGTGGCTGGCGTGAATGTCGGATGCTGGAAGTGTCGATCGCCAACGGCGGGCAGCCGATTTCAGCAGAAACCATCGCGAAACTGTTCCAGCCATTCCGACGCGGTGATCTGCGGCCGAGCATGCAGGGGCTGGGTCTTGGTCTGTTTATCGCCTCGGAGATTGCCGCAGCTCATGGCGGGGCGATCGTGGTGAAGTCGGATGAGATCGAAACCCGCTTTACCTTCCGCATGCCTCTGGTCGATTGAGGCTTTAGATGAACGCGGTGCGTTTCGCGTCAGGTGAATTCAGTGGCTCTGATGGCTGATTTCTTGTGAACACATTGGCCGCATAGAAAAACATCGTCGGCATTGCTGATGGGCGCTGAATGAATTCGTCGCTCGCAATGCTTCGTCGCCATCTTGCTTTGACCACGGATGTACTGGCATTGGTAAAGAGGCGACGATGAGGAAGGTCGGTGCGATTTCGCTCCGGCCTTTTTGTTGCCGCCGCGTCCAATCATTTAGATGGTGGGTCGGTAAGTGTATGATTTCGCGGTAGTTCGAAACCAAGGGTCACTGGTTCGTATCGGTTCAAGAGCTTAACCTGCTTGCGTTGGTTACGACCCACACGAGGTTACTCGAGGAGCATGGCAAGCCAAGGATCAACAAGCCGGCCATGCCGATCATGGCGTTTTCGGACTATTTCCCGAGAGAGCTCGTCGTCGATCTTGTCGATCTGTCGCTTCTCCTGATCGAGAATATGCCGCCGCGTATCGACGTCACGTTCCCAGAACAGTGCTTCTTTCTTCTCGAAAATTCCGGCCCGCTCCATCACGATCTTTGGATGCGTGTGAAGCCATCGAAGAAATTGCAGTGATCCTGGTGTCTGCTGCCAAAGCGCTCCGTAGGCCTCGACATAGTCTTTTGCCACTTCCGGTTCGGCGAAGTTCGATCCATGCCAGATGGCCAGCTGCATTGGATTAGGCGATCCGCAAAGCATCTCCGCGATGTAGTCATTGGAAACGAAGGCGCGTCTCAGCAGCGTGGCGGCTTCAACAAAGCGCCCAGCCACAATCTCAATAAGTGCGGCTTCATATTTATAGGGTGGGTAGCTTTCGGCTTCACCGGATATGACCTTCTTGGCCTTCGCCGTTGCACCTGCGCGCAGATACTCCGAGCCAATCAGATACCGGACACCCTGATTATCGTTCGGATTCCATTTCAGGAGCCGTTCCATGATCGCGAGCGCTTCCGAGCGACGGCCGAGTTGCTGGTAGCAGAAAGCCGTCCCTTGGGCAGCACGCAAAAGGGGCGGTTTTCGAGCCAGCCCCATTCGATCCGTCCTTTGAATTTCGCTGGAATTGCTGCCTCACCGATGGCCAAGCCCTTTTGACAGGCACCAAGCGCATGCTTTGGCTTTCCATTCTCCAGAAGCGCGAAGCCGAGGTGCGCGTGGCCATCGATGAAGGCGGGGTATTTCTCCGTCAGCGCCTCCAGTGAGGCGATATACTGGCTCAATCGCCGCCGCGGGCCTTCCCTCTGTTCGAGAATTGCGTCGAGCAGATCCTCTGCTTCGGGATCGAGCGGTCCAGGCTCGAACCGTCCGCCATCGTCGAGAATTTCAAACATGGATTCCTCTCTACGTCACTTTAAGGCCGGGCAATGCGGCGGTGCTTGTGTAGGTCATTGAGGGATATTTTCGCGACGAAGTCGAACGGGTCAAGGAGCAGCAATTATATACGCTGTTCTGACAAGGTTGCGGCGCCTTGGCAGAAATTTGGGCGGCCTTTCGTGATGCTTTGCGTATCCCGCATAGCTGGGCTGCGACAAGCCCGCTAACTCGATCCAATGGGTCGTGTATAAACACTCCCAACGAAGCAATGCACCTCCTCCCGCAAAGCTTCGCCACTCAGGTGGCCCACTCCTCCTCCCAAGGGTAGCCTGAAGGGACAACGGCATTCCTCCTCCCAGCCGATGTCCAATCATTTCGAAAAGCCTGCGCTCCTCCCGCGCAGGCTTTTTCGTTTCTGTCTACATCCCGAAATCCAGTTGCGATTGCCCCTCAGAGCCATCTTCGCCCTGCTCATTGGTGAGCGACGACAACGTCACACCAAGAAGGCGCACTGATCGCTTGAACGGATAGACGGTCGCAAGCAGCCCGGTTGCGGCCTCAAGGATCTCGTTGCAGTTGGCAAAGGGCAGGGCGGTGGTCCTGCTGCGGGTCGCCTGGGTGAAGTCGGAAAATTTGATCTTCACGGTGACCGTCTTGCCGCTAAATCCCTTCCCCTCGCAGTAGCCCCAGACCTTCTCGGCCAACGGCCTCAGTTCGGCCGCCGCGAGATCAAGGTCATCGATGTCCTGCATGAAGGTATCCTCGGCGCCGACAGATTTCCCGCACCCGATCCGGCCGGACCTGCCGATTATCGATGCCGCGCGCGATGCCATAGAAATAGGGCCCTGACTTGCCAAAATGCTGCGTCAGGAAAGCCAGCGACTGCGCCTTCAGATCCGCCCCCGTCTCAATCCCGAGCCGATGCATCTTCTCGGCGGTCGCCGGGCCGACACCCTGGAATTTTTGACGGCGAGCTGTTCGACGAAGGCCGGACCGTTCTTCGGCGTGATCACCGCTTGGCCATTCGGTTTGTTGAGATCGGATGCCATCTTGGCGAGAAACTTGTTGTAGGAAATCCCGGCAGATGCGTTGAGGCCGGTCACGGCCTTGATCTTCGCGCGGATTTCCAGCGCGATCTCGGTGGCGATCGGCATTTCCTTCAGGTTTTCCGTCACGTCGAGATAGGCCTCATCCAGCGACAGGGCTCGATCAGCGGGGTATATTCGGCGAAAATCTCGCGGATCTGCTGTGAGACGGCGCGATAGACCTCAAACCTCGGCTTCACGAAAATCAGATCCGGGCATTTGCGCGCGGCGGTGACTGACGGCATCGCGGAATGGACCCCGAACTTGCGAGCCTCGTAGCTGGCGGCCGCGACGACACCGCGGGCGGCCGCGCCACCCACGGCCAGCGGCTTGCCGCGCAGCTCCGGATTGTCCCGCTGCTCGACCGAGGCGTAGAAGGCATCCATATCGATATGAACGATTTTGCGAGTGGTCTCTGCTGCCTGGATCGTGTCTGTCATGGTGCTGCCGGAAGGTCCGGTGTGAGGCTTGATTAATCGGAACGGAAAGTGAACATATCACCGTTTCCGCCAATCGCAAACCGCTGGATCAGGCCGTCGAACCGCCCGCCGACCATGCCGATTTAAAGGAGGCTACCCTGCGTGACCGGCTCGCCCGATTTCGAGACGATTGAGGAGCCATAGGGCTCGCGCGACGAAATGATCAGCGCATCGTCGGGCAGGGGCCGAGCAAGATCCTTGGCCTCGTCCCAGGGCGCCCGCATCCAGGTCTCGGTTTCCTCCTTTGTCAGGAGCAGGACCGGCATGGCCTTCGCATGGATCGGCTTCACCAGCCGTTCGGGTCAGTCGTCAGAAAACCATAGAGGTCATCGGTGGTCAGCCCATCCTTGACCTTTCGGACGCTCTGCCAGCCAGGCACATGAATGCCCGCAAAGAACATCAAGGATTTCTGCTCGTCCCGCGCAAACCAGGCATTCGGCACCTTGCCGCCGGGCTCCTGAGTTGCAGGATCCGGCTCGGCAAAGCTGGTAACCGGCACGATGCAACGATGCTCAACGCCAAACCAGCGTTTCCAATGGGGAAGGGTGAGCTTTCGGACATTGGTCACGCCGCGATCTGGCTCAATCCGCATCAGCGCGTCCATATCGACAGCCTGTCCCTTGGCCCTCATCTTGTCGGCGCGTGCTTCCGCCGCCTTCTTCTGGACGAAGATCGGGGAGGGCAGGCCCCAGCGCGCATTGACGAGCTGCCGGCGGCCACCCTCTATATTGCGGATGATCGGCCCGGACTGATCCGGGTTCATCTGATAGGCGGGCATCAGGTTGATCAGGCTCTCGACATCCTTGGCCCAGGACGAAACATGATCCTTGTCTTCCATCCGAAAAAGGTTGCACATCGCGGGCTATCCACTCCGACGAGATCGAATAGAGAGCAATCTAACGCCCGCTATACATTTGGCCAGCCTCGCTGAGTTGGTCGAGCCTGAAGACGTCAGCATTGTCCTGCCGCGATGTCAGGCCTTGATAGGTGGCCTGCTCCACCATCCCACTGTCACTCAAGCCTCGAAACGCGATCGTTGCGATCAGCGTCGGATAGGCCCAGACGGTATTGGAGCCACTCGCTTCAGCGGCCTTGCAGATCACCGGCGGCTTCTTCTGCTTCCAGCGCAGCGTGTCCAACATTTTTCTGAGCTTGCTTGCCTCGGCGTCGTTGAGTACGGCTCGGGCGCTCCCGACATGAATGAAGTCGTGCCCTTGGTAGGCGGCCAGTACGAGCGATCCGATTTCGGCCGGGGCATCGCGTGCTCGCTCGTAGCCGGCGATGAAGAAGGCGCCGCGTAGCTCGCCTGCCCGCGTTGCCGGATCGCTCGGGCGATCATCGTCATCGGGTCCGAGATCGTGGAATAGCTTCGGCGCCTCGATCTGAAGTGCCTTGCGCGACTGCGGTCGGGCAAGTTCGTCGATCTCGGGTGTGAGGGGCTGCGATCGCAAAACTTTCGTCATGGTGCCAACTCAACAACAAAACATACGAACACTGTGACGGAGCCGCATTTGTCCCCGTTATCCACCAAACTTGGTGCTTTGCAGGAGAAATGTGGAACCCGACCACCCGGCGGCAGTATAGTCGCAACCAAGCCCGATATGAAACCGATCTGACGGACAGCGAATGGGAGGTGCTCTCGCCGCTGTTTCCTCCACCCGCACGCAGAGGTCGCAAGCCAGTTTGGCCTGTGCGTGAGATCGTCAATGCCATCTTCTATGTTTTGCGCGGCGGCATCCCGTGGCGGCTGATCCCGAAAGACCTGCCGCCCAAGAGCACTGTGTTCGGTTACTTCTGCCGATGGCGCGACACCGGGCTATTCACGAGGATCAACCGCTGCCTTGTTACGATGGACCGCAAGCGGGTCGGGCGAGAGGCCTCACCGAGCGCCGCAGTCCTCGATAGCCAGAGCGTCAAGACCACCGAAAGCGGTGGCCCGCGCGGCTATGATGCGGGCAAGAAGGTCAAGGGCCGCAAACGGCAGGCAATGGTGGACATGGATGGCCGAGCACTCGTCCTCGATCCTCAGCCTGCCGACATCCAGGATCGCGACGGAGCGATCCCTGTTCTGCAGGTATCACGCAAGTCCTTTCCCTTTGTGGAGAAAGCGTTCGCCGACATGGGATATTCAGGCGACAGGCCGCAGAATGCGACGCTTGTCGATGTCGAGATCGTCCGCAAGCCCAAAGATCAGGTCGGCTTTGCCGTTCATCCCAAGCGCTGGGTCGTCGAGCGCTTTTTCGCCTGGATCAGTCGAAATCGGCGACTGTGGAAAGACCCGGAGGCGACAATAAAGTCCGCCGAAGCCTTCCTCTATGCCGCATCCATCATGACACTGACCAGACGCATCGCACGGTCATCATGAATTCTCGGACGGACTCTGAGCGCGGACATCTTAGCTCAATTCCGATGCACGTATTCCATGTAATGACGGGCTCGTGAACGAGCGCGTTGAGCGGTTGTGCTAATTAAGGATTACAACGGAGGAAATAAAATGGGACGTTTGACCGCCAAGGACTTTCCGCAGGAGCTTCTCGAGCTTTATGATTACTACGCTCATGGTAGGATTACGAAGCGAGAGTTTCTGGACCGGGCCACAAATATGCGGTAAGCGGGCTCACCGCGGCGGCGATCCTGTCCTCGATGAGCCCAGATTACGCACTTGCACAGCATGTCGAGTTCACTGATCCTGACATCCTCGCTGAGTATATCCACTTCCCATCGCCAAACGGCAACGGTGATGTAAGGGCATACTTGGTAAGGCCCGCCAAGGCTTCCGGAAAGGTGGGAGGGGTGGTTGTGGTTCACGAAAACCGGGGCCTGAATCCATACATCGAGGATGTTGCGCGACGCGTTGCAAAAGCGGGCTTTATTGCGCTTGCCCCTGATGGCCTGACCTCAGTCGGAGGTTATCCCGGGAATGACGAGAAAGGCCGGGAGCTACAGCAGACGGTGGACCCCACGAAGTTGATGAATGACTTCTTCGCGGCTGTGGAATTCCTCATGAAGAGTGATCTCACGACCGGTAAAGTCGGGATGACAGGTTTCTGCTACGGCGGTGGTGTGTCGAATGCAGCCGCCGTCGCCTATCCGGAGCTGGCTGCAGCGGTTCCGTTCTACGGTAGGCAACCGAAAGCGGAGGATGTTGCGCGTATTCGAGCACCGCTTTTGCTTCACTATGGTGAGTTGGATAAGGGAGTTAACGAAGGTTGGCCCGCCTACGAAGCCGCGCTGAAAAAATACGGAAAGACATACGAGGCCTATATCTATCCAAAAGCGAACCACGGCTTCCACAACGACTCTACGCCACGCTATGATGAAGCTGCAGCGAAGCTCGCATGGGATCGAACAATCGCGTGGTTCAACAGATACTTGGTATGAACAAGGCAATGCGCTCTGATGGTTATAGGTCCAGATTAAGAGCTTAGGCGTCTACGAGCAGCTCAGTTTCACAAGCTAGGGCGCGGACTCATTAGCTGAGGCGATCCATATCCTGGTTGCGGCAAGCTTGAGGGCGGCCATATAATTATCAGCGCGCCGGTCGTATCGCGTCGCAAGGCCGCGCATCTGTTTGATACGGTTGAAGAACCGTTCCACGAGATTGCGCTGACGATAAACCCAACGGCTGAAGCTGAATGTCTGCTTTCGATTAGTCTTTGCAGGGATATTCGCCCAGCATTTGCGTTGCTTGGCAAAGTTACGAATTGCATCGGTGTCATATGCCTTGTCGGCAAGGATCGTCGCGCCGGGCTGAACGTCGCTCAGCAGCTTTTCAGCCATTGGCGCATCGGCCGCCTGACCTGCGGTTAATTCCAGGCGGACCGGCAAGCCATCTGCATCGACAAGAGCGTGGATCTTTGTCGTCAGGCCGCCACGCGAACGTCCCATGCAAGGATCGGCAGATCCCCCTTTTTAGCGTTGGCACCATGCTGGTGAACGCGAACGCAGGAACTGTCGATCATCACGATGTCTCCATCGTAACGCTTTGAAACGGCATCCAGAAGACGATCCCAGACGCCCGCATTGCGCCAGCGGGAGAACCGATTGTAAAGCGTCGTGCGTGGACCATAACGCTCCGGCACATCTCGCCAAGACGAACCAGTCCTGAAACGCCACAAGATGCCGTTGATTACTCGGCGGTCATCGACACGTTCAATTCCACGGCTATTGGTCGGCAGAAGTGGTGCGATGACGTCCCATTCTTCGTCGCTCAATTCGTGACGGCGCATGGCAATCTCCTTTCACGGAGAGTGAAGCACACACCGTCAACAAGATGAACCCCGTTTATGGGGACACTGCCTAGGCAAAATTCAAATCCTTAGCAACTGTAGGGTGCGGGGTGGTGATTCTGAACTCGTCAAGAACCTAAAGCTCCATGATCGGCCATGAGCTCAACGGCACGCAAACGCTTCCGACATTTATTCGTTCATCGAATGTTTTTCGATCAGGTCAATGAATTGTGCTTGTGGAGCAGTCGGGATCCAGTTGGCGCGGGTGGTCACACCGATCGGTCGCGCAGTGTTTTCGAGATCGAGCGGCAAGGTACAGATCAGCCGCGGGTGAGTTCGGCCTGGGCCTGACGATAGGAAATGCAGCCAAGATGATCTGTAGTGAGAAGCAGTTCGCGCATGAGAATGAGCGAACTCGATTCCACGAGGGCGGTCGGTCGGCAATTGCATGGCTCGAATAGCCGGTCGAACTGCTGGCGGATCGGCGTTCCGTGCAATCCGACCACCCAGGGAAATGCCGCTAGCTTCTCGATCGTCAGAGGCGCTTCCTGCAGGAGTGGGTGGGCGTTGCCGGCAACGATAGCAATCGTATCGTTGAACAGGAACCGTTGCTCGACATCGCCGATTGGTGCTGGCTCGCGCAACGCACCAATCAAGAAGTCGATCTCGCCGCGTCGAAGGCCAGCAAGCAGGTCCGCATAGGGGCCTTCGACGATCTGGATGGTGACTTTCGGACGCGACAGGCGGAACTCGGCAATTGCGCGCGGCAGAAGGAAGGAGCGCGACAACGGCATGGCGCCGATAGCGATCTTGCCTGCCTCTTCTGATCGAGTCTCGGCGAGATCCACCTCCGCCTGGAATAGCTCGGCAAAGGCCAGACGCGCGGCATTGGCCAATGCGATCGCCGGCTTGGTGGCGATAGTGCCGTAGGACGTGCGTTCAAACAGCGGCTTCGCCGCCTCGGCCTCCAATTGGGTGACGGCGCGATGGACGGTGGGTTGGGCGAGGCCAAGCCTGCGCGCCGCTAGTGTGAAATTGCCGGCCTCCTTGACGGCAATCAGCGCTTCCAGCTGAGACGTCGTGGCGATCAGCTTAAGGCGCGGACTGAGGTCGGTGAGGAAGGGATCGAGAAAGTCAAAGGCACGCCGCACCCGCCGTTCCAGAACCTGTCCCTCGCTATTGGGAAACAGTCCCTGCGTCGTGCGGTCGAACAGCGGCGTTTCAGATTGCGCTCGATCTTCGACAGCGCTTGGGTGACGGCCGGCTGCGAGAGATGGCAGAGCGCTGCCGCTCGCGTGACCGAATTGGTGTCAGCGACCGCGAGGAAGACCCGCAAATGCCGAAGATTGTGCTGAACATTCGATACGGTCTGGATCAGGGTCACGTCGGCAGGGATTCCAATATGGCATCCGCCCTTCCGGTCAGGCTGGCATCGGTGATATCTACGTCGAGTTCGCCAAGCTGGCTTTGCCAGTCAACGGTGGCGAGCGCCATGCGATTGGGCAGGTTCAATTCACTTAGTGTCATTGCCACCTCGCGCATCTCGGCGGCGCGCCGCTTACCATGGACCAACATTCTCTCAAGATTATATGCGGAACGCGCCGTCCAGTCTATGCCGGGGTCGGACGCCTGGAGCGAGGCAAGCACCTGCTGCTCGACACCCGCCCGCCGGGCGGCCAGCATGCATTCGGCGGTCAGGGCTTCCAATCCCTTGATCATCACCGAGCGCAGCATCTTGATCGACGAGGCTTCGCCGATCCTCATGCCGGCAATGCGGGCATGCATGCCGAGATCGCCAAGGAGGGCGAGCGCGCGCGGAGCACTTTCGCCGGAGAGCAGGAGCGGCGTGCGATGTCGGCCGGGATGGACCGGCGCCATGACGCGACATCGACATAGCGAATACCGGCAGCTTCGATCAGGGCCGCCGCCGCAGCCTTCGTCGCCGGGGAACAGGAATTGCAGTCGAGATAAAGACTGTCTGCCTCCAGGAAGGGCAGTGCGGCTTGCGCCGCCTCCAGCGCGCGGTCGGCGGTGACCAAGCTTAGCACCGCGGATCTGCCCTTGAAGGCCGCCGCCCGCGTCGGGGCGCAGACGACGCCCAGATCAACGCAGGCGTCGATCAGCACATTGTGCTGCGCTGTGTCCTCGATCTTGATATCGAAGGTCGAGATCGAACCCAGCCGTTCGGCATCCATCTCGCTTCGCCAACCGGATACAAAGGCGCGTGCCGCTTCACCGAAACCCAAAGTCGCAATCTTGAACATAATGTCTCCTTGACCGGGTTGTACGCCGCCCATTCGAAAACCTTCCTTCTGGACGGCGGGCACGAGGGTATCGCGCCCGCGGCTCGTTGATGGCTTTACTTATTGCGCCGGATCCTTGACCTTCTCATAGGTTTTAAACTCGGTATTGTAGAGCGAGCCATCGACGCGCTCGACCTTGCGCATGTAGATGTTCTGGACGATGTCGCGGGTCTCGGGGTCGATCGAGATGTGCCCGCGCGGGCTGTCAAGCTGCATGCCCTTGGCCGCATCGACGAAGACGTCACCGCCGGCATCGCCCTTGGTCTTGTCGAGTGTCTTGTAGATGAGCTCCAGCGAATCCCAGGCCGCGGCGGCCACCATGTTGGGTCGCATTCCGTCATTGCTCTTCTTGAAGGCTTCAACAAAGGCCTTGTTCTCAGGCGAAGCATGGTTGGTCGAGTAGGGCCCGCCGGTGATGACGCCGATCACCGGATCGCCCATGCTGTCGAGGATGTCGTCATCCGTGACGTCGGCCATGGCAATGACCTTGATGCCGGATTTGTCGAGGCCGCGCTCGACGAACTGCTTCATGAAAGCTGCACCCGCACCGGTCGGCACGAAGACGAACAGCGCCTCGGGCTTTTCATCGGCCGCGCGCTGCAGGAAGGGCGCGAAATCCGGATTGGCCAGCGGCACTTTCAATTTCGCGACGACCGTGCCGCCATTGGCTTCGATCGCTTTGGCAAACCATTCCTCGGCATCCTTGCCCGGGCCGTAATCCGAAACCACGCTGACGAACCTCTTGGCGCCGTTTTCCGGAGCCCATTTGCCGATGACGCTGGCGACCTGCGGAATCGTCCAGGACGTGCGCAGGATATAAGGCGATGCCTTCATGATCGAAGACGTGGCCGCCACCATGATGATCTGCGGGATTTTCGCTCGCTTCGACAATTGCGCCACCGAAAGCGCAGTCGGCGTATTGCCGAAACCGGTCAGGATCGACACCTTGTCATTGGTGACGAGTTCCTGCGAGATGCGCAGGGCATTGTCCGGAACGCTGCCATCGTCCTTGACGATGAATTCGACCTTCTTGCCGCCGGTCTGTTCGCCATGCGTCGCGACGAAGGCCTTCAGTGCCGCGCTGATCTGGCGACCGTTCGACTGGAAACCACCGGTCAGCGGGATGACGACACCGACCTTGACGACGTCTTCGGCCCGAAGCGTGGAGGCGGTGCCCGCCATCAACGCAACTGCGGCCATGGCCGCAGTCAGAAATGTGTTCAATCGCTTCATTCTCTCCTCCTGTGTTTTAGTTGCATTGTCCTGCGGCGCTCTAGTCCCCCGCGCCGACGCCCAGGAGCCGGCCCAGAGTCTGGCGATCGGCCGCAAGCGTCGCGCTGTCGCAGGCATGCGCGACGACGCCCCGATCGAGGATAATCGCCTCGTCGGTAATGGCGAGGATCTGCTGTGCATGCTGTTCGACGATGATCGCCGCCAGCCCCTCGTCGCGAACGATCCTCCTGATCGCGGCAAGCAGTTCCTCGACGATAATGGGTGCGAGACCTTCGGTCGGTTCGTCGAGCAGCAGCAGTTTCGGATTGAGGACCAGCGCCCGGGCGATCGACAGCATTTGCTGCTCGCCGCCGGAAAGCTGGTTGCCGAAATTCGAGCGCCTTTCCTCCAGCCGCGGAAAGAGTGCGTACATAGCCGCAAGCGTCCAGCGGCCAGGCCGCGCGACAGCGGTGATGTTTTCCTCGACGGTCAGCGAGCGGAAGATGCCGCGTTCCTGCGGCACCCAGCCGATACCGGCCTCGACGCGGCGCTCCGGTGTCATCTTCGTGACGTCGAGGCCGTCGAGCCTGATCGCTCCGCCGTGGTGACGGGTGAGGCCGATCAGGCTGTTGAGTAAAGTCGTCTTGCCGACGCCATTGCGGCCGAGCAGTGCCAGGGCCTTGCCGCGCTCGAGCGTCAGATCGACGCCGTGAATGACCGTCGCCTTGCCATATCCGGCCGAAAGCGACGCGATATTGAGCAATTCACCCATGGTCGGCTCCTCCGAGATAGACTTGCTTCACCCGCTGATCTTTGGAGATTTCCTCGACTGAACCTTCGGCGAAGAGCGCGCCGGCGACGAGAACGGAGATGCGATCGGCGAAATTGAAGACGAGATCCATGTCGTGCTCGATCAGCAGGATGGAGACCTCGCTCGGGAGGGCTGCGATGCGCGCCATCACTTCCTTGCGATCGGCTTCGGGAACACCGGCGGCCGGTTCGTCGAGCAACAGCACCTTTGGCTTGCAGGCGACGGCAAGCGCAATCTCCAGCAGCCGCTGTTTGCCATAGGGCAGGGCGGAGCATTGCTGGTCGAATACCGTGTCCAGACCGAAATCTTTCAGCAGTTGAAAGACTTCCTCCTCAATCCCGGCATTCTTTGCTGCCGACCGCAAACAGCTCCAGCCACGCCCTTCGCGTTCGTTGATCACCAGCATCAGGCTTTCCACGACGCTGAGGCCGGCGAACAGCTGGTTGATCTGGAAGGTGCGAACGAGGCCGCGTTGAACGCGTCTTTCGCGGTTCAGTCCCGTCACGCTCTCGCCATCGAGAAGCACGTCGCCGCTCGTCGGCTGCAGGACGCCGGTCAAAAGGTTGATGAAGGTCGTCTTGCCGGCACCGTTCGGGCCGATCAGCGCATGCCGCCCCCCCTTGGCAAGGCGGAAACTGACATCGGTCGTCGCCTTCAATGCACCAAAGGTCTTGTTGAGATTGCGGGTTTCGAGTGCGACAGCTGTCATGACACCTCGCCTTCGCGCTTGAGGGGTCGGGACCGTGATGCCTGGCGTGACATACCCGGAAGGCGGGCAGTCAGCGCCTGGACGACCTGGCGTGGACGATCGCGGCCGATGATGACGAAGGCGATCAGCAGCAGTCCAAGCCAGAACTGCCAGTATTGCGGCGTCAGCGACGACAGGGCGTCCTGGATAAGCTTGTAGACCAGGCGCCGACAATGCCACCATAGAGATAGCCAGTCCCGCCGATCACCAGCACCATCAGACCATCGGCGGATTTCTGGAACGACAGGGCGTCGAGCGAGATGAACTGCTGGGTCTGGGTGAAAAGCGCGCCGGCTATGCCGGCATAGGCGCCCGAGAGGGTATAGACGGCGATGAGGCGTGCTTTGACGGGAATGCCGATTGCCGATGCGCGCAGGGGATTGTCGCGGATCGCCCGCAGCGAATAGCCGAACGGCGAGGCGGTGATGAAGCGGGCGATGACGAACAGCACGAACAGGACCGCTAGGCTATAGGCATAGCCGGTATGGCCGTAGAAATCGAAATCGAACCGGCCGAACAGCGGCTCGATCGTGATCCCCTGCAGGCCGTCGGCGCCGCCGGTGAGCCAGCTTGCCTGATTGGCGATCTCATGTAGCACCGCAGCGACCCCGAGCGTCACCATCAGCCGCGTCAGGTCCGCCCCGCGCAAGAGAAGCAGGCTTGTTGGCAGGGCGACAGCCGCACCGGCAAGGGCTGCGACGAGCAGGCCGGTCAGCGGTTCTCCGGTGACATAGATCGAGAACAGGCCGCTCGCATAGGCGCCGGTGCCATACATGGCCGCCTGGCCGAGTGTGACGATGCCGGCATAGCCAAGAACGAGATCAATCGACAACGCAAGGACGGCAAAACCGACGATCTCCGTCAGGATGAGATGCTCGCTCGGAGCAAGAAACCAGGCGGCGACGGCGCAGATCCAGAAGAGGATTTCGAACGGCGACCAGCGGGTTTTACGCCGCATGCCGGCGTGAATGTCAACGGATGTGACGGTAGCATGTCTAAAGCTGTGCGGCATCAGTTTGCCCTCGAGAACAGGCCCTGTGGGCGCGCAACCAGCACCGCGACGAGGACGATATAGATAATGAAGCCGCCAAGCGACGGGACGTAATATTTGCCGAGCACATCGGCGACGCCGAGAAGGATCGAGGCGACGAGCGGGCCGGTCATGCTGGACGTGCCGCCGACCGAGACGACGATCAGGAAGTAGACCATGAACTTCAGCGGGAAGGTCGGATCGAGACCGAGGATCTCGGCGCCAAGCGCTCCACCGAGGCCGGCAAGGCCGGAACCGACGGCAAAGGTCACGGCAAAGATCGTGTTGACCCGAATGCCGACACCGCGGGCGACGCGCCGGTCATCCACCGACGCGCGCAACCGGCTGCCGAAGCGCGTGCGGGCGAGAGCGAGCTGAAGTACCGCGGCCAGAACACCGCAGACGACGATAAGGAAGGCACGATAGACGCCGATCCCGACACCGAAGATCGTCAGGCGGCCATGCAGAAAATCCGGAAGTCTGAGGATTTGCTGCTGCGATCCCATGACGTAGTCGATGCTGGCCACGGCGACGAAGACGATGCCGATCGAGAACAGAACCTGATCGAGATGGCTCTTATCGTAAACGCGGCAATAGAGCGTCTTCTCCAGAATGCCACCCGCCAGTGCGGTGACGACAAAGGCCGCCGGAAGGGACAGAAGAAACGGCACGCCCAGCCGATTGGTCAGGACGACCGTGACATAGCCGCCGGCCATGGCAAAGGCGCCGTGGGCAAGATTGATGAAATTCATGAGGCCGAGGGTGACAGCCAGTCCGCACGACAGCACGAACAGGAGCATCCCATAGGCAAGCCCATCGAATAGAAGGGTCAGCATTTTTCCTCCCGATAGATGCCGTCCTCCTAAGAGCGGCACCGAACTCGAACTTTCTCCATGGCGAGCGTAAGAGCGGCGCCAGTTCGAGGCCTAAAACTGAGGCTAATCGGACGAAATGTGTATTTCAAAATGCATTAGCAGCTATAATAAAATGCTATAACCGGTCAGCGCCATTTCCTCGCGTATAGCAAAAACTTATCATGTGAGCCGCGTTTTAAATTGGCCGTTGATTGCGCCACGTAGGATGGTCAACTCCGTAAAAGGGAGACCAACCATGCCTGAGAAAAAGACCGCGCTAGTCATCAGCGCTCATGCGGCAGACTTCGTGTGGCGGTGCGGTGGAGCGATCGCCTTGCATGCAGAAAAGGGCTATGACGTCACCGTCGTCTGCCTCTCATTCGGCGAGCGCGGTGAGTCCGCCAAGCTCTGGAAGGAGCCGGGCATCACGCTCGACAAGGTAAAGTCCGCGCGGCGTTCGGAAGCAGAGAAGGCGGCCAAGCACTCGGCGTCCATGACATCATCAGCTTCGATCTGGGCGATTACCCCCTGCGACTGACGGATGAGGACAAGTATCGCCTCGTCGACGTGATCAGGGACGTACAGCCGTCCTTCATGCTCAGCCATTCGCAATACGACCCCTATAATACCGACCACATGTATGCGACCCAGGTCGCGCTCGAAACCCGGATGATCGCCCAGGCATGGGGCCACAATCCCGGCCAGAAGGTTCTCGGCGCGCCGCAGCTCTATCTTTTCGAGCCGCACCAGACCGAGCAGATGGGCTGGAAGCCTGACATTTTCCTCGATATCACCTCTGTCTGGGAGAAAAAGCGCGCAGCGATCGAGTGCATGGAGGGCCAGGAGCATCTGTGGGAATTCTACACCCGCGTCGCCCAGAACCGTGCCAATCACTTCCAGCGCAATTCCGGTGGCCAGTCGGGCGGCCGGGCAGCAAAATATGCAGAAGGCTTTCAGTCCGTCTTCCCGCGCACGGTAGACGAACTCTGACAGGCCAAGGGAAGGAAAAAGGGGAGGAGGAACATGGAGCGGTGCTTTGATATTGCGCATCTGGCGCATGTCGAGATCTATTCGGACAGGTTCGAGGAAAGTCTTGATTTCTTTGTGAATGTCTATGGTCTGACCGTAACAGACAGGGACGAGAACTCCGCCTATTTGCGAGCATGGGATGACTATGAGTTTCATTCGCTGAAACTGACCCGCCATACGTCAACGGGCGTCGGCCATATTGCCTATCGGGCAAGTTCCCCGCAGGCGCTGGAGCGGCGGGTGCGGGCGATCGAGGCGAGCGGCTATACGCTGATTGGCTGGGTGGACGGCGATCTGGGTCATGGCCGGGCATTCCGCTTCGTAGATCCGTTCGGCCATGTCTTCGAGATCTACTACGACACTGTTCGTTATCAGCCACCGGTTGGGGAAAAGCCGAAGCTGAAGAACCTGGCACAACGCTTCCATGGGCGCGGATGCCATCCGCGTCGCCTCGATCATCTCAATCTTCTGGCGTCCGACGTCTCCGAGTTCCGGCTGTTCATGGAAACCTGCCTCGGCTCGCGCGTCACAGAAATGATCCAGCTCGACAATGGCCGCATCGGAGGATGCTGGTTCACCGTCAACAACAAGACCTATGACCTTGCCTGCACGGAAGAACATGGGCGTGCCGATGGCCGTCTGCATCACGTCACCTATGCGACCGACACGCGCGAGGACATTCTGCGCGCTGCCGACATTTTCCTGGAAAACGGCGTGCATATCGAGACGGGGCCACACAAGCACGCCATCCAGGGGACCTTCTTTCTCTATGTCTGGGAACCGGCCGGCAATCGCATCGAGCTCGCCAATGCCGGAGCTCGGTTGATCCTGGCGCCCGACTGGGAACCGGTCGTCTGGACAGAGACGGATCGCAAAAAGGGCCAGGCATGGGGCCTCAAGACAATCGAAACATTTCATACGCACGGCACGCCGCCGGTGGGTAAATAAGGACACTAATCATGGGCGTTGTTATCCAGAATATCGAGCGCGCCAACCCGGACGTCATTGAGCGGTTGGCGAGCGCGGGTGTCGCTACGGTGCACGAAGCGCAAGGACGGCGCGGCATGCTGGCGAGCTATATGCGGCCGATCTATTCGGGCGCCAGGATTGCCGGCTCGGCCGTGACCATTTCGGCGCCTCCGGGTGACAACTGGATGATTCATGTGGCGATCGAGCAGATCCGCGATGGCGATATCCTTGTTCTGGCACCGACTTCACCTTGCGAGGACGGTTACTTCGGCGACCTTCTGGCCACCTCCGCAATCGCGCGCGGATGCAAGGGTCTCATTATCGATGCTGGCGTGCGTGATATCGTCGATCTGACGCAGATGGGTTTCCCCGTCTGGTCGAAGGCCGTCTCGGCACAAGGAACGGTCAAGGAGACGCTCGGCTCGGTCAATATCCCAATCGTCTGTGCTAACGCCGCAATTGATGCGGGCGACATCATCGTGGCTGACGACGACGGAGTTTGCGTCGTCAAGCGAGCCGAGGCCGAAACGGTGGCTCTCGCGGCAGAGAAGCGTGTCGCCAACGAGGATGCAAAGCGCAAGCGGCTGGCCTCCGGCGAACTCGGCCTCGATATCTACGACATGCGTGGCAGGCTGGAAGAAAAGGGCCTCAAATATGTATGAGGATGGCATTCCCTGCCTCTGGATGCGGGGAGGGACGTCCAAGGGCGCCTACTTCCTGGCCGAGCATCTGCCGGCCGATATCGGCGAGCGCGGTGATCTGCTCTTGCGGATAATGGGTTCCCCAGACCCGCGGCAGATCGATGGCATCGGCGGCGCCGATCCTTTGACGTCGAAAGTGGCGGTCCTGTCGCCTTCGAGCCGTACGGATGCAGATGTCGATTATCTCTTTCTGCAGGTCTTCGTCGATCAGGCTCTCGTCAGCGACAAGCAGGGATGCGGTAATATTCTGGCCGGTGTCGGTCCGGCGGCCATCGAGCGTGGCCTTGTGGCAGTGGCGGGTGAGGTGACGCCTGTCCGAATTCATATGGTGAATTCCGGTGAAGTCGCCGTGGCGCAGGTCGAGACCCCATCAGGCAAGGTGAACTACAAGGGCGACGCGGTGATTGCCGGTGTGCCGGGAAACCATGCCGCCGTGCCGCTGCTGTTCACCAATATCGCGGGTTCGATGTGCGGGTCACTTCTGCCGACCGGCAACGCGGTCGATGTCATCGAGGGTATCGAGGCGACGCTGATCGACAACGGCATGCCATGCGTCATCATGCGGGCCTCCGACTTTGGCCTGTCCGGGCAGGAACGCGCGAGGAGATCGAGGCGAATGCGGCTCTCAAGCAGCGCATCGAGGCCATTCGCCTGCAGGCCGGGCCGCTGATGAATTTGGGCGATGTCTCGACGGCTTCTGTTCCGAAGATGACACTGGTTTCAGCTGCAAGATATGGTGGGGCGATCAGCACGCGCAGCTTCATTCCGCACCGCGTGCATGCATCCGTCGGCGTCCTGGCGGCCGTCACGGTCGCAACCGCGACACGGCTCGCCGGCTCTCCCGCCCAAGAGCTCGTCGATCCGCCCAGTGACGGACGTTACCGTATCGAGCACCCGACGGGCGACATGGAAGTCTTTATCGATACCGATAAGGATGGGACGATAAGAGGAGCCGGCACCATTCGAACGGCACGTAAGCTGTTCGACGGGCACGTGTTCCCGGCCGACCAGTCCAGGCAGCATCCAAAATAGGAACGTGCTAGACATACAAGGCTTCGGAGGCGGCACCGCATTCATTGAGAAAACAAATCTGAGCGCGACAAGAATCCTGATTGGACACGTGCGCGCAACTTGCCCAAACTTTATATCGAAGGGCAACGAGGAACCGGCAGACTAAGCGATTTGCGCCAATTGGGAGGGGCGTATGACTTCGTAGAAAAATACGTGACGTCAATTAAATGCAGACGTTCGGCTCCCCGAGGAGAGGAGCCCAAAATAGCGAATAGCCAAATGTTGAGATCATGGGAGGAGACCTGATGCTACAGCATTACTTTCGGCCGGGGTACCGGCAAGCGTTCTTATTGGCGGCATCGGCCGCGATAATGTTGATTGCAGGCCGACCGCAAGGTGTTCGCGCTGAGGAATTCGTCGCCTCGGCTGCAAAAACCGTCATCGAAACCAACAAGGGTAGCCTGGTTGGTGCTGTCGATGGCGGGATCTACAGCTATCTGGGCGTTCCCTATGCGCGCGCCGACCGGTTCATGCCGGCAGAAGAGGTCAAGCCGTGGCAGGGCGTACGGCCAGCAGTGACCTATGGCGAAAACTGCTTCATTCCACAGATGACGAGCGTGGCAGGCGATGAGCTGTTCAACCCGCACCGTTATCTGCCGATGAGCGAGAATTGCCAGTTCCTCAATGTTTGGACGCCCGGCATCAAGGACAGCAAGAAGCGCCCGGTCATGGTCTGGATCCATGGCGGCGGCTTTACCAACGGATCGGGCATCGAGCTGACGTCCTATGACGGCCATAACCTCAGCAAGGAAGGCAATGTTGTTGTGGTGACACTCAACCACCGGCTCAACGTCCTCGGTTTCCTCGATCTGTCGAGCTATGGCGAAAAATACAAATATTCCGGCAATGCCAGCATCAGCGATCTCGTCGCGGCGTTGAAATGGGTCAAGCAGAATGCCGAAGCCTTTGGGGGCGATCCGGAGAATGTGACGATCTTCGGCCAGTCCGGCGGTGGCTATAAGGTCAGGGCGTTGATGGGCACGCCCTCGGCAAAAGGCATGTTTGAAAAGGCGATCGTCCAGAGCGGCTCGCGCGTCGATTCCGTCACGGACCAGGCCTCTTCCCGCAAGGTGGCGGAGCTGACGCTCGCCAATCTCGGCCTCAAGCCCGAAGAGGTCGGCAAGCTTGCGGATATGGATTATTACAAGCTGCTCGCCGCATCCGACAAGGCGATCAAGGACGCGACGGCGCAGGGCGCCAAGGATGCCCGTTATGCGCCGGTCGAGGATGGCGATTTCATTCCGGCCAATCCCGTCGGCAAGAGCTGGGTCAATCAGGCCCGCGACATTCCGCTGATGGTCGGCAATACGCTGAACGAGTTCGAGACGGTCATCCGCAACAAGTCCGGCGACCTTCTGGCCGATAACAAGAATGGCTGGGACGATGCCAAGGCAAAGGAAAAACTCGCCAAGCGGTTCGGCGACAAGGCCGATGCGGTGGGCAAGGCCTTTCTCGCCGCCTATCCGGAAAAGAAGCTCGGCGATGCCTTCTTCATCGACACCTATTTCCGGCCAGGCGCCATCCGCGATCTCGACCTGAAGGCAAAACAGGCCGGTGCGCCGGTCTATTCCTACATGTTCGCTTATGAATCGCCAGTTCTCGACGGTATCGCCATGTCCTGGCATTGCTCGGAATTGCCGTATGTCTTTGCCAATGCCGGACTGGTGAAAACCTCGACGGGCGGCGGCGAGGAGGCGCTGGCTTTGTCGAAGAAGATGAGCCAGGCCTGGGTCAACTTTGCCCGCACCGGCAAGCCGGGCGCGGAAGGCCTGCCCGAATGGCCGGCTTATACGACGGACAATCCCGCAACCATGGTCTTCGACAAGAAGCAGCGGGTCGCCGTCGATCTCGATCGCAAGGTGCTTCAGGCCGCAGGCGCGCTGTAACGCCAGACAATCCGGGCAGGCTCGAGGAGGGCCTGTCCGGGACCTGCCACGGCGGGTGTTTCAGACCCATCACTTGAGGAAAGACAGGATCGGTTGCAGCAGGCGGCCGGGAGGAGGTCCAGTGTTCAGATCCAGGAATAAGAGTGCATCGCACATTCTGAAAATGGTCGCGATGGCAGGGGTTGTCTCGATGATATCGCAGGCGCAGGGCCTTGCGGCGAATTCCATCGGTACCGTTTCGGTCGAGGGCGGCAAGCTCATCGGCGTCGAGACGGATGTCTCCGGCGTCGAAGTGTTTAAGGGCATTCCGTTTGCCGGACCGACAGGTGGGGAAAACCGTTTCAAGCCGCCGCAGCCCGTCGTCAAATGGGACGGGGTGAAGAAGGCGGATACCTGGGGCGATCAGGTCCTGCAGGATATTCACGGCAATCCGACCGGCCAATTCTGGGGTGACGAGTTCTATTTCGACCCGGCCTTCCTGCCGAAAGCCAGCGAAAACGGCCTCAACCTGAATGTCTGGACCCCGGCCAACCGCAAGGGCGAGAAGCTTCCGGTCTATGTCTGGATCCATGGTGGCGGCAACCATCATGGTTATGGCTCCGAAATGGAGTTCTACGCGTCGAAACTGGCGGCCAAGGGCATCGTCGTGGTGGCGATCCAGTATCGCACCGGCGTGCCGGGTTTCCTGGCGCTGCCGGAACTTTCCGCCGAAAGCCCCAACAAGGTCTCCGGCAATTATGCCATGCTCGACCAGATCACGGCACTGAAATGGGTGCGTGACAATATTGCCGGCTTTGGCGGTGATCCGAAAAATGTCACGATCGGCGGCCAGTCGGCCGGTGCGCGCAACTCGACCATGCTTCTGCGTTCGCCGCTCGCCAAGGGACTGTTCCACCGGGCGGTCATCGAAAGCGGCTTTACCGGCCTTCTGCCATCGCCGATGGCACCGCTTGCCGATCGCGAAAAGCAGAATGCCAAGGCGATAGAGCAGGTATTCGGCAAGCCGATGAGCCTTGCTGACCTGCGCGCCATTCCGACCGACGATTTCATCTCCAAGACGGCGGCCGATGGCAAGACGCAGCTTTACGAGGCGTTGCACAAGGCGGCCAACATTCCGGCCCAGCATGCCATCGATGGTTACGTCTTCACCGACAAGTCGATCGATCTGTTGCGGCCGCATGCGCTGGACGGGATCGACATCATGATGGGCGGCACGTCGGACGAATATACGTCGCTGATGGGCGGTCCGGACAAGACTATGTCCGATGCGGAATTCGCCGAGGCTATGGGCAAGGTCGGATATGACGAGGCCTGGAAACAGGTCTATCGGCCGTCCAATCCGCTCGAAGCCTATCGCATGAGCCTGCGGGCCAAGTCGGATTACAATCTGCAGGCCTATCTCGTGTCGGCCGAGACCGCCAAGAAGCGCAACAAGGACTTCAACATCTACGCCTATTATTTCAACAATGCGCCTCCCGGCCGCAATTCGGAATTTTACGGCTCTTTCCACTCGTCCGACCTCTGGTATTTCTTCAATTCGCTGCGCAACAAGGAAGGCCAGCGTTTCTGGACGGGAGCCGATTTCCGGATGGCGGAGACTATGTCTTCCTATCTCGCGAACTTCGTGAAGACGGGCAATCCGAACGGCAAGGGCCTTACAAAATGGCCGCAGGCTTCCGCGGCCAATGACGGCTCCTTCATGCGCTTCCATGACGGCTATGCCACGGTGGTCACCGGCACGCCCTATCCGGAGCGCGACAAGCTGAACCGCGATACGATCCTGCGGGTCAACAAGCTGAAGGATCCGGTTGCTGGCAAGTAAGCCTTCAAAAAAAGATGCCGCCAGGATGACCTGCCGGCAATTGCTCCGGGATCCAGCGTCGGGAGTGACTGAACGCGGCCCGGAGAAAGTTTTCGGGAAGATCAGGCCCGGACGGTGCGCAACTCCGTCGTGTAGGGTTCGAGATCGGCTGCCTCCAGGTCGATGCCGAGGCCCGGCCGATCGGGGACCGATACCATGCCATCCTGATCCAGCTGTGGCCGGCCGGCGAGGTCGAGCAGCGGGTTCGGGCCGACGCGAATTCGACATAGGGGTAGGGATCCTTGCCGCCGGCGCGGTGGGGCGGCAGCGTCGCGATCAGATGCAGTGCCGCGTGAAAATTCACGGTGCTTCCCCAGACATGCGGGATGACGGGTCGCAGATACATGGTGGCCAGCGTCACGACCTGCGACACACCGGTCAGGCCGCCGCAAACGGCGATATCCGGCTGCAGCACGTCCATCGAGCCATCGGCGAGGAACGGCAGGAACCCGGCGGGATTGAAGATCGCCTCGCCGCCGGCAATCGCCGTCTTGATGTGAGATGAGGCCAGCCGGTAACCGGCAAGATCGGTCGGCCTGACCGGTTCCTCGACCCAGAGAAGCCGCGCTTCTTCCATATCTGCGACGGTCGTGATCGAACGGCGCGGTGTGCAGGACTGGTTGAAATCGATCATCAGGTCGGCATCCGCGCCGATCTGCCGGCGGGCATTCATCACGGCCGTGACATCGTCCGTCGGGTCGTAACCGCTTCTGAGCTTGAACGCCTGAAAGCCCTGCTTGAGATAGTCGTCGAGTTCGCGGCCGAAATCCCGGTAAGGATGGCCGCCCGGCTTGAAGAAGGGGCCGCTCGCATAGGCGCGGACCTTGTCGCGCCGGGCGCCGCCGAGCAGTTTCCAGAGCGGCATGTCCCAGGCGCGGGCGGTGAGGTCGTGCAATGCCATGTCGATTGCCGCAATCGCCGGCATGACGGCATCGCCCTCGTTCGCCTCCCGCATCTTCTGCCAGAGAGCACTAATCTCGGTCGGGTCCTTGCCGATCAGATGCCGCGATAGCTGGTGCTCGATCGTTGCCGCCGCCGTTGCCGGTCCGACCCAGGCCTCGCCCCAGCCAGACAGGCCGCCGGCAACGATCTCCACCAGCAGGGTCTGGCGGCTGGCAAAGAAGACGAGAGCATTGCCGATCGGCTCATCCAGCGGTGCAGAGAGGAGGTAAAGGCGGATTTCGGTAATCTTCATGACTGCATTCCGTTCAGGCGTGTTTCTGCGTCTTCGGCCGGATCATCTCCCGCATGATGTGGCCAAGGATGAAGATCGCGATGGCGGTGATGGCCATGGCGACGGCGAGGAAGATCAGCGCGCCCTGGAAGCCACCGGTCGTATCGCGCACCCAGCCGATGATGGTCTGGCCGAAGAAGCCGCCGGTGCTGCCGACCGAGTTGATCAGCGCGATGCCGGCTGCTGCTGCCGTGCCGGTCAGGAGCGTCGAGGGAAAGATCCAGATCGTCGGCGAAGCGCCACCAATGCCAGCCGCACCGATCGTCAGACCGATCACGCCAAGGATTGGGCTCGAGGAGAAGGCGGCGATCAGGAAACCGCAGGCGCTGACGAGGAAAGGGCCCGCCGTATGCCAGACGCGTTCACCCGTCTTGTCGGAATGGCGGCCGACAGTGATCATCGTGACGGCCATGAAGGCAAAGGGGATGGCCGCGACAAGGCTGGTCTGCATGGTCGAGAGACCGAACTGCTTGATGAACTGCGGCATCCAGATCGCGATACCCGTGGTGCCAATGACAAGGCCCACGGCGATCAGGCACATCAGAACCACGCGGGGATCGATCAGGGCGCGGCCGACCGAGAAATGCTCGGCCTTTTCGCGTTCGGAGCGTTCCGCGGCAAGCCGGTCCGTCAGCCAGCGGCGCTCACCCTCGTCGAGGAAGGTGGCGGAGGCGGGGCTGTCCTTCAGGAAGAAGAACACGACAAACCCCATGATGACGGCCGGCATGCCCTCGATCATGAACATCCACTGCCAGCCATGCAGGCCCCAGACGCCTTCAAAACCCTGCAGGATCAGGCCTGACAACGGAGCGCCGATGACCGATGCCAGGGGAACGGCGACGTTGAAGGTGGAAAACATCCTGCCGCGATAGGCCTTGGGAAACCACAGCGTCATGTAGAAGATCATGCCCGGGAAGAAACCGGCCTCGGCCGCGCCCAAAAGGATGCGGACGAAATAGAAGCTCGACGGGCTCCAGACGAAGGCGGTGAGGGCGGAAAGGATGCCCCAGGTGACGAGAATGCGGGCGATCCACAGCCGCGCACCGACGCGCGCCAGCATCAGGTTGCTCGGCAGTTCGCAAAGCACGTAACCGAGGAAGAAGATCCCGGCGCCGAAACCGAAAGCGGAGGCGGAAAAGCCGAGATCGGCATTCATGGTCAGCGCCGCAAAGCCGATATTCACGCGGTCGAGAAAGGCCGCCAGGTAACACAGCATCAGGATCGGCAGGATGCGTATGGCTGCCTTGCGGATGATATCCGGTTTCTCGTTCATCAAAGTCCTCCCAGGATCTTCTTTTGGTCGGCCTTTTTCGGCCGGAAGCTCAGCGGCTTCTCAAATTGCTTGCAAGACCGGACATCGTGTCTTCGTGGATCAGGCCCAGCGCGCCGGCGACATGCCACCAGCCGTGGTCGGCCTGGCGGACGATCATGCATTCGGTGCTGACGCCCATGTGATTGCCTTCGAACGAGTGGCCGACCGCGATATGTGCGACCTCGTCCGGCAGGCCGACGGTAAGACAGACATGCATGCCGAAGACGGAATGGCGGAAAGTCGGAGTACCGGCCTGTGCGGGCGAGGCTGCCCAGCGCGCACGGTTTTCCTCGTCGAATTCATAAGGTTTGCCGACATCGTGGCAGGCGGCGCCGGCAATCAGGATGTCCCAGTCAATCGAGACCTGCGGATAGGTTTCATCGAATTCGCGGGCGATGGCACGGGCATAACGCAGCACGCCACGCACATGATCGGCCTGGGTTCCGGTCTTGAGAATGGGTGACCCCGGATTGCCGTCCGGGGGAATGTCGGTGATGCGGGCAAAGCCGGAGCAGCAGAGCGCATAACTCCAGGCCTCGATGACCTTGGTGCGAAGGTTCTGGTTCTGGATGAGCGCGATTTCCGGGAAATCCTCGCTCACCCAGGCCCTGGTCTCGTCGCTGATCGGCCGCCGCAACGTCGCGTAGTGATATGTCATGCTCTTACCATGTCCTCTGGAAGCGAAGCCGCGCCCCTTGCGGGATCGAATTCCGGTTCGATCGGTTTGCGGGTCATTGTCAGGGTGGCGATGGCGCCAACCACGAGCAGGGCCGCGGCAACACCGAATGCGCCGGAATAACCGCCCGTTGCGGCGACGACGTAACCGGTGATGATCGGCGCGATCAGGCCGAACAGGTTGCCGCCAAGTGCCGTGATGGCGATGACGCGCGAAACGTCGGCCGGATTGCGCAACAGGTCGCTCGCCAGCGTGAAGTTGAGGCCAGCGCCGGTTGTCGAGCCGGTCAGGACCAGCGTCAGCACGAGAAGCAGTTCCCAGAGATCGCCGACATTGGGCGCAAGCAGGATGAGCAGGGACAGGACCGCCATGGCGGCGATGAAATTGCGTCTGCGGCCGGCGCGCACACTTTCGGACGAGAGGATCTTGTCGCTTGCCCAGGCGATCGTCACGCCGAGCACGATAGTGATCAGATAGGGAACCGCGGTCAGATAACCGGTGTTCATCGTCGACAGTTCACGGGTCGACTGAAGGAAGCTCGGCAGCCAGGTCAGGAACAGATAGGCCGTATAGACAAGGCAGGCCTGGGTCACAACGAGACCCCAGATGCTTTTCTGCGACAGGAGATATTTCAGCGTCGAAGGCCGGGCGGTGGCGACCGGAACGACCTGCTTTTCATCGCCATTGCGTTCGCGGATGATCTTCAGGCGCTCCGCGTCGGAAAGCCATGTCGCCTTTTCGGGCGATGCGAACCAGTAAAGCCAGGCAAGGAGCCAGATATAACCGACAATGCCGAGGACAAGGAAAGCCGTCCGCCAGCCGGCATATTCGACGAGACCGGCTGTTGCGATGGCGCCGATCGCAGGGCCGGCCGAAGAGCCGCCGTTGAACAGCGTCGTCACCAGCCCGCGTTCCTTCTGCGGGAACCAGTCACGGATGATCCGGCCGCAGGCCGGGAAGGTCGAAGCCTCGCTCGCACCCATCACCAGACGGGCAAAAAAGATCGATGCGAAACCGCCTGTTGCGGCGGTCAATGCGGTTGCTGCTGACCAGATGGCGATACCGCCGCCGACCATGCGCTTGGGGCCGACACGTTCGACCAGCAGGCCAAGCGGGATCAGGCAGACCACATAGGTCCAGAGAAAGCCGGAAAACAGATACCCCATCTGCACCGGCGTGAACCCGAATTCCGCCGCTATGGGTTTCGATGCGATCGAAAGCGCGATGCGGTCCACGTAATTGATGACCACCGCCGAAAAGATCAGCAGTGCAATCCATATGCGTCGTCTGTTCATTCGAGACCTCCCCTCCTCTTGAAACCACGAACTGCCGGGCATAATCATTCCATAAATTCATTTCGTCCAATTGGTTTGAATTCGCTCATCAGATAGGATTTTCCAATGAGTCGACCGTCCGTGCCGCAGCTGGAAGCTTTCTTCTGGACAGCCGAGCTAGGAAGCGTGCAACGGGCAGCAGAAGTGCTGAACGTCACGCAGCCGACGCTGTCACTGCGCTTGAAGCAGATCGAGGCAACCGTACGCTCGCCGCTTCTGGAGCGTCACGGGCGCGGGGTGCGGGTGACACGGCATGGCCAAGCCTATCTGGCGCGGGCTAAGATCGTTCTCGACGCGTATAATGCGCTCGTCACGCAAACGGACGTACCGGATATTGGCGGCCTGATGCGGATCGGTGTCGCCGAAGGGTTTGCTGTCGCCTGCATGGCCGCCATGGTCGAGGATCTACAGCGAGACTTTCCGCTGTTACGGCCGGAGTGGGTGGTGGCGACCAGCGCCGGACTGGAACAGTCTCTGGCCGAGGGGCATCTGGATCTTGCGATCCTCGTTGATCCCCTGAGCCTGCGGGGCATTCGTCTTTCGGCGCTCGGGCCGCAGCCGAACGGCTGGGCGGCGCCGGCCGCGTTTGGGCAGATCGATGCCACGCCGCACGGTCTTGCCAAATTTACCATCGTCACCACGCCGCCGCAAACGGCAATGTATCGTGCCACGTTCGCCTGGTTTGCAGAAGACAAAGTCTCGCCCGCTAAGGTCTGTGTATGTTCCAGCCTCAACGCCGCACTTCAGCTCGTCGCAGCAGGCCTCGGTGTCGGCATATTCCCGGCAAAGGCGATTGATGCCTATCCGCAGCGTTCCGCACTCCAAAGGCTGATGCCCGACCCCAGGCTTCGGGCCGGGCATGTCTATCTCGCCGATCGCTCCACCGCCGACGAGGCGAGAAGCGCCGCATTGTTGCGGACGATCGAGCGGACTTGCCAGAGGCTTCAATATTTTGAAGCAAGTTGAGGCACGCGCATCGCCCACCCGCAAGGCAATGCATCGGTCAGGCAAATCTGCGGGCACCTCAGGAGGCGATATCCTCCAGTCGCCTACCACCGGTTTCAATCATCTGTGTCGCTGCCACAGAGCCAATCGCAGCGACGACGGCAAACATCAGAAACACACCCTGTACGCCCTGCGCACCGACCATGAAGCCGACGATGGTCGGACCAACGGCAGAGGCGATCCGTAGCCAAGATGTGGCAAGGCCGGTACCGACAGCCCGCATCCGTGTCGGATAGATTTCCGGCGTGTAGAGATAAAGGACGGCGTTGATCGAGCCGACGACCCCGTAGGCGAACGTGGCAAGTACGACAAGCGACCACACGGAGCCCGCACCACCGGCGTAAAGGCCGAGGAAAAGCACGGCGCCGATGAGGAAGGAAGCAACGGCCCAGGCGCGCCTTCCGACACGATCGATGCAGAATGCACAGACCAGAAGAATGACAACCTGTGCAACATTGGTCATTGATGCCGCCCGAAGGGCAGTGGGGAGATCAAGCATGTAGATCGTATGGTAGAGCGTCGGCATCCAGTTGTTGAGACTATTGGCGACAAAGAACGAGCTCGCCCAAAGTGACCAGGCAATGAGCGTGCGGCCTCGGAACACTGATCCGAGCACTTCCAGCCACCGGTTCGGCTCTTTGTCCGAAGTCATGCTATCCCGACGAAGTTCGGGCTGTGCCATGACCGGTTCCGAAATCGGTTCTGGCTGATAACCCTTGCGCGCGGCACTTGCCTCTGTGCCGGCAATAATCCTCTCGGCTTCCTCGTAGCGCCCCTTTGCGATCAACCAGCGCGGCGATTCCGGCAGGTGATAGAGAAGATAAGCAACAACGAGGCCCGGAAGCCCGCCCAGCAGGAAGAGTGATTTCCAACCAAGCAGAGGCACGAGAATAGTGCCGACCTGTCCGGTCATCATAAGCCCGATCGGAAAGATCAGCTCATAGAGCATGAAATTGCGGCCGCGGCCTTGGCCCGTAAAAGCTCACTGATATAGGTCGCAGCCACCGGCATTTCTCCGCCGACGCCGATACCCTGAACCAGGCGGCAGGCAAACAGCATCCAGAAATTTCCGGTGAGCGCGCAGGCGAGGCTCATAACGGACATCAGTGTCGTTGCCATCGCCGCCATGCGAACGCGACCGAAGGTCTCTGCCAGCCGGCTGAAGGCCAGCGCGCCAACAAGCTGACCGACATAGCTGGCGGCAATCAGCAGGCCAACCTGAGCCGGCGTCATTCCCCAGAGCTTAATCAGAATGGGAAGCACGAAGGCCAGCGAAAGGGCATCGAAAGCGTCGAGGAACGTTGCGCTTCCCATGACGATCCTGGCCCGGCGGTGCCATGGCGAAAACGGGACGGCTTCAAAACGGGCTGTGAGCGCGGTCGCTCGCGCGGATAATGCTGCGTTATGCCTGAGCCCTGCATCATTTATTGATGCGAGTGCCGGGGCGGGAATGGCGTCGGTCTCGTGCATGCTTCTCCTCCCAGATCGAGCACGTTACGAAGCCACTGCCGACGCCTCCACGCCGGCAGTGGTCGTTCAGTTCTTTAGTCTTGCGGCAAGCTCCCTGATCTCGGCCGCGATCGGGCCGGGGCATTCGATCGGCGTGAGATGCCGAGCTTTG
Source organism: Shinella sp. UYSO24 (assembly GCA_902167985.1). Taxonomy (GTDB): domain Bacteria; phylum Pseudomonadota; class Alphaproteobacteria; order Rhizobiales; family Rhizobiaceae; genus Neorhizobium. The sequence goes on along the minus strand of CABHNZ010000025.1, from coordinate 20,746 downwards.
GCAAGGATGGTCAAGGTGGATCCTTCGACCAGACCGTGCAGCGCCTCTGCCATCGCCAGCGGTGCCGCATAATCCTCTTCGCCGACGATCACCGCCGTCGGCACCTTGATCGTCGACGATGCCGCGCGCAGATCAAGCGCGCCCATCATCAGGCAGGTCGATGCGTAGGCATCGATCTCGTTGCTGGAGAAAATCTCTACGTAACGCCGGACCATATCGGGATGCCTGTCGCGATAGGCATCCCCGAACCATCGAGTCGTCTGGAACTGCGCCATGGAGGCAAAACCGTCAGCTCGCGCCTTCTCGGCTCGCCCGTTCCAATCCTCTCGCGCCGTCGGTCCATACCAGGCGGTTGTATCGATCAGTGCGACTGCGGCTGTCCGCCTGGCGTGGTTTGCCGCAAAAGCCTGAGCGATGCATCCCCCCATAGAGCAGCCCGCGACGATTACCTCCCCCCATCCTAGAGGGGCGAGCACGTCCGCAGCATCATTCGCAAGCAGCTCTACAGAGTAGGGACCGGGCGGCTTGTCACTCGCACCATGGCCGCGGCAGTCGACGCGGATTATTTCCGCGTCGTCATCGAGTTCCTCCGCAACATCGTCCCAAACGGTACCGTCGAGCGCCAGAGAGTGTAACAGAAGGACTTTCGATTTGCCTGGCCTCCCGGATCGACGATAGGCGATACGGGTGCGTCCGACACGGTTGCGAAACTCAGTTCCGTCGGAGCGGTATTCTCGGCTATAGCCTTGTTCTGCATCGGATCGACCTCAGCCCGCCATGGCCAGATCGTCTTCGCCAACCAACGGGACATTCCAGGCGTCGTAACCATAGAGCCATGACGTGTCCTCATTGCCTCCGGACATCCAGGTATTGGCACTGGAAATCGCCTGGATCTTAGACGTGCGCGGCTTGCGGTTGGCCTCGTAACGGTTGAATGCGCTCTCGATGCCGTCGACATCAACTTCAGCCAGGCAGCGGGCCAGAACCGCCGCGTCCTCAATGGACGTCGCGGCACCTGGGCCATGTACGGCGTCATCGGATGGCAGGCGTCGCCAAGAAGCGCGACGCGACCTTCGCTCCAGGTGGGGAGCGGTTCGCGCTCGAGGATCGCCCATTTGTGGCAGTCAGGGCAGGCGTTCAGAACCATCTGCACCTCCGGATGGAAGCCTTCATAAGCTGCGCGCAGTTCCTCCACATCACCCTTGGCCGACCAGGATTCCTCGGTGATCCAATCGCCCGGTTCCGGAACGCTGGTGACGAAGTAAAGCGAGCTTCTGTCAGCGGCCGTGTAATAGATGACTATATGCCGATCGACGCCCCACCATTGGTACGCGACGCACCGATCTTTCCGCCGTTCATCAGGCTCGAATCGAAGACCGCGCGATAGGCAATGCGCCCTTTGTGGATTGGCTTGTCGGGACCAACGATCATCGAGCGGACCAGCGAGTGGACGCCGTCGGCGGCAATGACCGCATCGGCAGTCGCGGTCGTGCCATCGGCGAATGAAAGGGATACGCCGCCAGAATTCTGGTCGAGCCCTGTCAGCTTCTTTCCGGTATGGACGATCTCGGGCGGCAGGGTCGAGTAGAGCGCTTCATGCAGATCGGCGCGATGCATGCACAGGAACGGCGCCCCGTATAGGCTCTCCGGCATAGGAAGCTCCCGCTTGATCTCTCCTGTGTCCCAGACACGGTTGAGGTGGGAATAGGGCTCGAAGGCGATCTTCTTCAGATCGTCCAGCACGCCGATGCCCTTCAGCACATGGCAGGAGTTCGGCAGCATCTGGATGCCGGCGCCAACGCGAGCGAACTTGGCGGCCTGTTCATAGACCTGCACCTCGATGCCGACCTTTCTTAAGGTTGCGGCAGCTGCAAGGCCGCCCATACCGGCGCCGATAATTGCAATTTTCGGGGTTCTCTTGGCCATATCATCCTCCTCAGAATGTCTGAGAAGACCCTATTGCCGAGGGGTGGAGTATGTAAAATATTTATATTATTCATGACTTGGATAAAATTTATTCAAGCGGGCGTTCATGGAACTACGTCATCTGCGCTATTTCGTTGCTGTTGCGGAAGAAGGCAGCTTCAACCGTGCAGCCGAGCGCCTACATATTCAGCAACCGCCGCTCGGCCAGCAGATTCGCGATCTGGAATATGAACTCGGCGTGGCGCTCTTCGACAGAAGCCCCCGGCGCGTAACGTTGAATGAAGCGGGGCAGCTTTTCCTGACCGAGGCGCGTGACATACTTGATCGCGCCGGCAGGGCAGTCACGAATGTGCGGCGGTTCGACAAAGGTGAGACGGGAAAGCTTTCGGTGGGGTTCACCAGTTCCGCCTCCTTCCATTTCATGGCACCGGAGGTCTTGAGACGGTTTCGCGCCGATTACCCTGCAGCGGAACTTGAGGTTGCGGAAAGCGAGACATACGAACTCATCCTTGGTCTTGATCAGGGAAGGCTGGACGTTGCCTTCCTTCATATCGGCGCTGAGGGTTTTCCAGCGCTGGTCAGTGAGGTCCTCTGCGAAGAAGACATGCTCGTCGCGCTGCCGAAGGATCATCCGCTAGCCAAAGACCCTCTGGTACCGCTTGCGCTAGACATGCTTGATGGTGTCGATTTCGTTGTTTACCGCCGGCCTGATGGCCCGGGGATATTCGACGGCGTCATGGATGTTCTGCAACGCAACGGCATCTCACCAAAGGTGGTCGATACCGTGTCGCGCATTATTGCCGCTATCAATCTTGTCGCTGGAGGGCGTGGTGTGTCATTGGTCCCAGCATCGATGAACGTCCTGCATAGCGAAGCCGTCATCTATCGCCGACTGTTGCCGGGTGGCCTTAAACCTTTACCGCTCTATGCAATTTCGAGACGAGACAACCGGCTGGCGATTGTCCGAAACTTTCTTTCGATAACCCGAAGCTTCAAAACCTGAAGTAAAATTGCTCAATGCCGATTCAAAGCTAAAACGAGTCAATCTCGTGCGGGTCTGGTGCCATGGCGATTAGGTTCGATTTTGGACATCCCCTCCTGGATGAACGTGGCTGTTCTTTCGTAGTGTGCGATCAGCAGCGCGACAGCGCTGACGGCATCCCGGTCGAGAACCGCGCGAAGCAGCGCAGTGTGCTCCTCTGAAACTTTCCGAACACGGAACGACGTGCGGCTGGACAGGGCCCGGTAGCGGGAAAGTCGGTCTGCCAGCTGTTCACAGAACGCGATGAGCGGCCGCGAGCCGCAGTTGCCCATCAGCAGGGCGTGGAAATTACGGTGGTTGCGCTCCCATTCGGGATTAGTCTCAAAATTGTCCGGATCAAGCGATCTCGGCGTCCGATCAAGACGATGGTGTGCGACGAGCAGAGCCTCTTCCCAGGCCGGGTTGGTGTTGATGATTGATTCTCGCAGTGCCGTCCCTTCAATCCAGCCGCGCGTCTTTGTTAGCTCCGCGAGTTCGTCGAGGCTGATAGACTGCACGAAGAATCCGCGTTGCTCCTTGCCGACGACGAGATCCTCTGTACTCAGCCGGTTCAATGCCTCCCGAAGCGGTGTCTGTCCGGCACCGTAGTTCTCCATGAGGAAGCGGAGCTGAAGTTTCCTTCCAGGTTCTAGCTTGGCCGAAAGGATGTCTGCCTTGAGCCTCTCGTAGATGCTCGTCGCCAAGGTGGCGGACGGCTCAACGCCTCTATGAATCAACTCGATGCTCATGACACTCCCAGCCAGCTTAATGATATTTTATATACACTATCTCCTCAGGAGATAAAATTTATAAATTATAGCCTTGCGTTTGCAAATTTGCATATTACTAATTGTCGCGGAGGAGAAAACCGATGGGTGGAGCTTTTTAAAGCGCCACGCTTGCAAGCGTCAGGCTGCAAGTGCGGTGCGATCGACGTTCATTGTCATGTCGTCCCAGCACGCTTTCCCGAGCCGATCGGCGGCGGTGCCATTATGGGATGGCCGAAAATGGTCGGTGATGGCGATTGCCACGCCACTGTCGTTATCGATAACAAGCCATACCGCACTGTGAGCGATGCGTGCTGGGTCGCCGAGCGGCGGTTGGCCGAGATGGATCGGGCAGGTGTCCGATTGCAGGTTCTCTCACCCATGCCGGAACTGTTCGGCTATTGGATCGATGCACGCCCGGCGAACGATCTTGTGCGCCACGTCAATGACGCTATCGCCGCGCTGGTGGCCGAGGGCAACGGGCGCTTTGTCGGATTGGGGGGCGTGGCGCTGCAGGATCTGGATCTTGCAATCGCCGAGCTTCATCGTCTGGTCGACGACCTCGGTTTCGCCGGCGTGGAAATCGGCAGCAATGTCAACAGCACTCCGATCGGAGATCCGCGGCTACATCCGTTCTTCGCAGAAGCAGAAGCCCTAGGCGCGTCGGTTTTGTTCACGCCGTGAGACCTGCGGGCATGGATCGCCTCGTAGGTCCGGCTCCGCTACAGCAAGTGGTGGGCTACCCGACAGATATCGGCCTTGCAGCCGCGTCGGCCCTGACGGGTGGCCTCATGTCAAAGTATCCGAAACTGCGGATCGCTTTCAGTCATGGGGGTGGCACATTTGCCTCCCTGCTGCCGCGCCTGCAGCAGGGGTATGAGACATTTCCCGCCATTCGCGAGACCATGCCGGAACCGCCTATCGAGCAGGCTCGCCGCCTCTACGTGGATTCTCTGGTCTTCGATACCGAGACGCTGCGGCGGATCGTTGCCGTCTTTGGCGAAGACAAGGTGATGATCGGCACGGACTTTCCCTTCAACTTCCGCGAGACGGATCCGGTCTCCCGCATCGAGGCCGCTTTCGCCAATCCTGCGCTGCGCGACCGGCTGATCCATGCCAACGCGCTTGATTTCCTGGCTCTGGACGAGGTTTCTTCAGATGAGCAACTTTCCTGTGGCGGCGCTGCGCAGCGTTGAGCTGTCGACGCCGGATATCAACAGTTCCGTCGATTTCTACACTGGCGTCTGGGGTCTGCAGGTCGTCGCGGAGACTGACGGCAAGATCTTCCTCGCGGCAAGCGGCGACGATTTCCATGTTCTCGAACTCAAAGCCGGGGAGCGTTCGGAACTGAGAAAGATCACCTTCCGCACGGGTTCGGCGGACCAACTCGATGCTCTTTTCGGCAAAGCGACGGGGGCGGGTTACCCGGTCCTGCGTGAGGTCGGCGAGGCTAACGCTCCGTCCGGCGGGCGCCGTTTCGTCATTCGCGAGCCGCAAGGCTCCGTGCTGGAATTCGTTCATGGTGACAGGCTCAGGGAAGGCGTGGCAAAAGCGTGCCTGCCGATCCGATTGGCGCATGTCAACATCAACAGCGCGGAGATCGAGGCCTTGTCCGGCTTCTATCAGGACGTTCTGGGGTTTCGCCTGACCGACCGCTCCAAGCTGATGGCCTTCCTCCGATGCAATGATGACCATCATGCCGTTGTATTGGCCGAGGCGCCGGACAATGGCCTGAACCATATCGCCTTCCTCATGCCCGATCTAGAATCGGTGATGCGAGGATCCGGTCGGGTAGTCGATGCCGGCTATCCGATCGGCTGGGGTGTCGGGCGACACGGTCCGGGCGACAATGTCTTCGCCTATTTCGTCGATCCGAACGGGGTCGTGGTGGAATACACAGCCGAGGTTTTGCAGGTGGATGACAGCTACCGGGTGAAGGGACCGTCGGAATGGACCTGGCCACCGGGACGCACCGATCATTGGGGTATCGCAGGTCCCAAGAGCGAAGCCTGCAAGAAGGCGCAACTATCTGTCGGCTTTGCCCGATAAGCGGACAATCGAACCAATATTTCTAGGGGCATATCAGTGCAGAACGAGAGCGAAGTCTCCAGCTATGTCGATGTTCTTGTCGTGGGTTTCGGTCCTGCCGGAGCCGTGGCGGCCGGCATGCTTGGCCAAAAAGGGCACACCACCCTCGTCGTCGATCGCCTCACTGGCATCTACGATAAGCCGCGTGCAATTGCGATAGACCACGAGATCATGCGTCATTTCGACAATATGGGCATTGCCGATCAGGTGCTGCCGTACGTGGCGCCGTTCACTGCATCCCAGCATTTCGGCGCCGATGGACAATTGATCCGCCGGATCGATATGGTCGCCGAGCCCTATCCGCTCGGCTACACGCCGAGCATGGTCTTCACGCAACCACCCGTCGAGATGGCGCTTCGCCACCATGCCGACAGTTTCGATTGCGTGACGATCGAACTCGGGACGGAATTGATCAACTTCACAGACACCGGTGATGAGGTTCTTGCCACGCTCAAGGATGCGAGTGGCAATGTGCGGACGGTATCGGCTCGCTACGTTGTCGGTTGTGATGGGGCCTGGAGCACGGTAAGGCAGCTCTCCGGCATGAAGTTCGAAGATCTTGTTTTCGACGAGCCCTGGCTGGTCGTCGATGTGAAGGTCCACGAGGACGCGATGGAGAACCTCCCGTCGACTTCAGCGCAATTCTGCAACCCCGCGCGCCCGACAAGCTTCATCATGGGGCCGAAAAATCATCGTCGCTGGGAAATCATGCTTTTACCGGGCGAAGACCCGCGCGAGATGGAAAAGCCGGAAAATGTCTGGGGATTGCTGTCTCCATGGCTAACGCCGCGAGACGGGGAACTCTGGCGGGCCGCAGCCTATCGCTTCCATGCTCTCGTTGCCGACGAGTGGCGCCGCGGCCGTGTGACAATCGCAGGCGATGCCGCTCATCAGCAGCCGCCCTTCATCGGGCAGGGCATGTGCCAGGGTCTGCGCGATGTTTCCAATCTGGTCTGGAAGCTCGACCGGGTACTGAAGGGACAGTCGTCGCCCGATCTGCTCGACACCTACACGGTCGAAAGGCGTCGTCATGTGAAAACGCTGACCGGCAAGATCAAGGCCATCGGCAGAACATCTGCGAACGCGACCCCGAGGCGGCGGCCGCCCGCGATGCACGCATTCTCGCCGAGGGGGCGGAAAGCCGGTGACGATTACCCGGCAGGAGATCGTGCCGCCGATCGAGGACGGACTGATCGCGGGGGAAGGCACACCGGCAAGGGGCCTTCTTTTCCCGCAGCCTTCGATCATCGGGCCCGCAGCGACCACACTTCTCGACAAGCTGACAGGCGCCGGATGGCGCGTGTTCCTCGACGGCCGCATGATCGCATCCGGCGACAGGGTCTCGATCGACCTGCAGCTGGAAGGCCTGGCTGTGCACGCCATCGTCCCGGCGAACGGGGGCGGTAAGGGTGCGCCTGTTCTAACAGAGCGGGATGGCGTCTTGGCCGACTGGTTCGACCGCCATGGTGCGGTGGCCGTAATCGTTCGGCCGGACCACTACGTCTTCGGCGCCGCAAGGACGGTTGCCGACCTCAATGAACAGCTTTCGGATCTGCTCAGACGTCTAGCCTGAGGGGGATAGTCACAATCAGTTCGGTTTTTGGGAGGGAAACATGACCGATTCAGCACATTACAAGGGCAGCCATTGGCGGCCCTCTGCAGTCCTCATTCTGCTCTTTTTGTTCCAGACACTCAACTTCTTCGACAAGCTGGTCTTCGGCCTGTCTGCTGTGCCGATGATGAAAGAGTTACAGATCACGCCACAGCAGTTCGGCCTGATCGGCAGCAGCTTCTTCCTGCTCTTCTCGATCTCGGGCGTGCTTGTCGGCCTGTTCGCCATTGGTCGCGTGCCGATCAAATGGATCCTCGTCGCCCTGGCGGCCATATGGTCACTGACTCAGATCCCGATCTATTTCACTGGTTCTGTGACCGTCCTGGTGATATGCCGCATCCTGCTCGGCCTTGGCGAAGGGCCTGGTCTTCCGACAGCCTTGCACGCTGCCCATAACTGGTTCAGTCCGGAAAAGCGGAGCGTCCCGAGCGCCATCGTCCTGCAGGGCATCAGCGTCGGCCTGCTCGCCGGTGGTCCTATCCTCACCTACATCATCGTTCAACATGGCTGGCGCTCCGGCTTCCTGTTTTGCGGCGTCATCGGCATCTGCTGGATCGTCGCCTGGCTGTTCGTCGGCGGCGAGGGGCCCTATGCCGCCAGCAACGAAAAGGCTGCCGAAAGCCAGATAGCCGAGCAGCCGATCCCGGCGCGCAAGCTGTGGCTCGATCCGACCGTGCTCGGTGTCATCATCATGTCGACCATGTCGTACTGGATCGTCGGCATGTCCGCGACCTGGCTGCCGCCATTCCTGCAGCAAGGCCTAGGCTACAGCCAGGTTCAGATAGGCTCGATCATCTCCGCCGTTTACATCTTCCAGTCGCCCTTGCTGCTGGTCGGCTCCTGGATTGCCCAGCGTATGCTCCAGCGCGGTGTTAGCAAACGCACCACGTTGGGAAGCGCATCCGGTTATGCGCTGCTCGTCAGTGGCCTTGCGTTGATCGCCTCCGTGCATGTCGAGGGCATGCTGCAACTGGCGCTGATCGCCATCGCCTTTGCCGCACCCAGCCTGACGACGATCTACGGGCCGATCACACTGGGTGCCGTTGCGCCTGCGGTGCAGCGCGGCAAGCTGATCGTCGTGATCTACTCCGCCAACGCGGTCTCCGCCCTCGCCTCCACGCCGTCACCGGGATGATCGTGCAGCAGGCCGGTCCGGATCATCTCCCGCAAGGTTATGCCAATGCCATGATGTTCACCGCCGCGATCCTCATCGTTGGCGCTATCGCGGCCTTCGCCATGATCTTTCCAGACCGCACGATCCGGCGGTTCAGCGAACGCAGTCGCGTTTCCGATCAGATGCAGCGGGCCTGAGGGCCCGCCATATTCCCAAACACTGAAGGAGAAGAACCGATGAAACTATCCACCGTCAGGGTCGCTGGCCGCACAACATGGGGCGTCGTCGAGAACGATCGCTTCCGGGATGTCGGCGCTGTGCTTGCTGGTCGCTATGCAGACCTCAAGGCTGCCCTCGCAGCCGGCCTCCCGGGTGTGTCGGACGCCGTCGCATCCGCCGCACAAACGCCTGTGGCCGACATTGAGTGGCTACCGGTCGTCCCGAACCCGGACAAGATCCTCTGCGTCGGTCTCAATTACGAAATGCATCGGCAGGAGACCGGGCGTTCCGAGGTGGAGAACCCGACGATATTTGCGCGTTATGCCAACAGCCAGACCGGACATCTGGCACCGATCGTGCGCCCGAAAGTTTCGACCGACCTCGACTACGAGGGTGAACTGGCGATCGTCATCGGCAAGCCCGGCCGCTATATCTCGCGTGCCGATGCGCTGAGCCACGTTGCCGGCTACGCGATCTACAATGACGGAAGCGTCCGTGATTACCAGCGCCACACGCATCAGTTCACTCCGGGCAAGAATTTTCCCGATACCGGTGCGTTCGGCCCATGGATGATGACACCCGATGAGCTCGGCCCGCTGTCGGATCTGCGCATCCAGACCCGTCTCAACGGGCAAGTCGTTCAGGACGCGATTTTTGCACAGATGATCTTCGATATTGCCCACCAGATCGAATATTGCTCCAGCTTTACCCGGCTGGAAGCTGGTGACGTCATTGCCAGCGGCACACCCGGTGGCGTTGGCGCGAAACGCAATCCGCCGCTGTGGATGAAACCTGGCGACATTGTCGAGGTCGAGATCGACAAGCTCGGCATCTTGCGCAATCCGATTGTCGATGAGGCGGTAGGGCTCTGAATTCCCTCCTGAAATTGCGGGCATTGAGGTTGCTCGATGCCCGCTTCGCTCTATTTGAGCCCACAGCATACAACGTGAAGGAACGAGCTCCATGAAACGTCTCGCCACGACAACGCTAGCGCTGCTTTTGACGTCGACTGCGGTCATGGCGAAGCGGTACCGAGAATCGGCGCACGCATGGCCAAGACGATCGTTGTTGGTGGCTACACGTTCAAGGATCTCGACCATAATGGCCAGCTCGACGCTTACGAGGACTGGCGCCTGCCTGGCAGGCAGCGTGCCATCGATCTTCTCAAGCGAATGACGCTGGAAGAGAAAGCCGGGCTGATGATGCACGGGACCGCGCCGTCAATAGGCGCTGGATCTGGAATGGGCGTCGGGACGAACTATGACCTTGATCGTGCCAGGACGATGATTGATGGGTCGAAGGTCGTCACGTTCATCACACGACTTGCTGGCGATCCGGCCGTACTTGCCAGTCAGAACAACGCGCTCCAGGAAATAGCCGAGGCCGGTCGGCTTGGCATCCCCGCGACGATCAGCACCGATCCGCGAAATCATTTTCAGTTTGTTCAAGGGGCAAGCGTCGCGCCCGGCGCTTTCTCGAAATGGCCTGAGACCCTTGGGTTCGCGGCCGTCGGTGACCCAAAGCTTATGCGTCAGTTTGCTGATATCGCACGCCGCGAATATCGCGCAGTGGGGATCCAGGAAGCACTGTCACCACAGATTGATCTTGCCAGCGAACCGCGATGGGCCAGATACAATGGAACCTTCGGCGAAGACGCACAGCTATCGAAACGAATGGCCGAGGCCTATGTCGCGGGCTTTCAGCATGGCGAAAAAGGGCATCAAAAGCGATAGCGTGATCGCGGTTGCCAAACACTGGGTGGGCTATGGTGCCGCCAAGGACGGCCTAGATGGCCACAATGCCTACGGGCGCCATGCCGATTTTGCCGGCGGCAATTTCAATGAACACCTCATCCCGTTCGAAGGTGCTTTTGCGGCGAAAGTGGGTGGCATTATGCCGACCTACTCCATTCTTGATGGTGTCACTATCAATGGGAAGCCGCTGGAGCCGGTTGCTGCAGGCTACAATAAACAACTCCTGACAGACCTGCTGCGCGACAAATTCCATTTCGATGGCGTCGTGCTGAGTGACTGGCTGATTACCAATGACTGCGACGGCACCTGCCTTGATGGGGAGAAGCCGGGTGTCAAGCCGACCTTGAACGAGGAAACCTTTGGCATGCCTGGGGCGTTGAGAGCCTGTCACGGGTCGACCGGTTCGCCAAGGCGGTCAATGCCGGTGTCGATCAGTTCGGTGGTGTGACCAATTCCGATCTAATTGTGCAGGCTGTCAAAGATGGCCAGATCTCTCTGGGCCGCATCGACGAGGCGGCCATTCGGATCCTGACGCAGAAGTTCGAGCAGGGCCTGTTCGAGAACCCTTACGTCGATCCGGATAAGGCGGCAGAGACGGTCGGGAACCGTGAATTTGTCAACAAGGCAACGGCTGCCCAGAGCAGGGCGACCGTTCTCCTGGAAAATCACAACGAGACATTGCCTCTGAAGAAGAAAGGCCTGAAACTTTATCTCTATCAGGTCGATTCGAGTGCGGCCACGTCGCGCGGCTACAAAGTCGTCGCTAAGCCGGCCGAGGCCGATATAGCGATCATCCGGATGAACGCACCCTACCAACAACCTCATGCGAATTACTTCTTCGGCGCACGGCAGCAGGAAGGCGACCTCGACTTCAAACCGGGGAATGCAGAACTCGATGCCTTCAATGCGACGGCGAGCGTTGTTCCGACAGTCGCCACGATTTACCTGTCGCGCCCGGCCGTCATTCCGACGCTGAAACAGAAAGCAGCTGCCTTGCTAGGGAACTTCGGGCTCAGCGACGAAGCCTTGTTCGATGTTCTTGAAGGGAGACAATCCCCAGCTGGGAAATTGCCGTTCGAACTCCCGTCATCCATGGATGACGTTCTGCGGCAAGCGTCGGACGTTCCGCATGACACCCCCCATCCCCTTTACCCGATTGGGTACGGAATGCTCTATCAGAACCAGTAAATGTGATTGGTCATTGTCCATACTCGTCAGATAGTTAGGTTGGATTGCTTAGCCGTCGATCGTTCTGCTCCCTTCAAAAGCTGAATCGCGGCAGGCCCATTCTGCCGACCAAGCATCGATGGAAGATGGAGTGCCCTAATCGCTCCAGAAATCCTTGGCACTGTTTAACCAACTTGCGACGGCGAATGATGGCGCCTTAGGCAGTGTCCCCATAAACGGGGTTCATGTTGGCAACGTTGTATGATTCAATCTCCGTGAAAGGAGATCGCCATGCGCCGTCACGAATTGAGCGATGAGGAATGGAGCGTCATCGCACCACTTCTGCCGACCAATACCCGTGGAATTGAACGTGTTGACGACCGCCGGGTGATCAACGGCATCCTGTGGCGCTTCAGAACCGGATCGTCCTGGCGCGACGTGCCAGAACGTTATGGGCCGCGCACGACGCTCTACAATCGGTTTTCCCGCTGGCGCAAAGCAGGTGTATGGGATCGCCTTCTGGACGCCGTTTCAAAGCGTTACGACGGCGATATTGTGATGATCGATTCATCCTGTGTCCGCGTTCACCAGCATGGTGCCAACGCTAAAAAGGGGGCTCTGCCGATCCTTGCATGGGACGTTCCCGCGGCGGCCTGACGACCAAGATACATGCTCTTGTCGATGCTGATGGCTTGCCGGTTCGGCTGGAATTAACCGCAGGTCAGGGAGCTGATGCTCCTATGGCTGAAAAGCTGCTGAGCGACGTTCAGCCAGGAGCAACGATCCTTGCCGACAAGGCATATGACACCGATGCAATTCGCAATTTCGCCAAGCAACGCAAATGCTGGGCGAATATCCCCGCCAAGACCAATCGAAAACAGACATTCAGCTTCAGCCGCTGGGTCTACCGTCAGCGCAATCTCGTGGAGCGGTTCTTCAACCGCATCAAGCAGATGCGTGGCCTTGCGACGCGATACGACCGGCGCGCTGATAATTACCTCGCCGCCCTCAAGCTGACAGCGACGAGGATATGGATCGCCTCAACTAATGAGTCCGTGTCCTAGGTACGGCGACCAATCTCTCGATGAACGCGATAAGTGCCGACCAGTGAGCCAGTTTGGTGAGTACTTTCTGTCTGACCAACTGCGGAAAATCGATCTCGGAGTGAGCCGTCCAGAATACGTGCGGTATACCGCGCTCCGCGAGTGCGTCTGCCAGTGCAAACGTCGTCTCGTCGGCCAACTGAACGTCGAGCACCGCGGCATCCGGACCTTCCTGATTTCGGACTCTTTCCTTCCTCGGTGCGGCCAAGGTGACGAACCTACGGTCTCTAACATCGGTTGCTTCTACTTGGCCACTTCTCCTTATGGACTATGGCTATGACGCTGCTGACTGGGCGACTAAATCTATCCGTGAGGATCCATTTTAACAGCCATCAGGGTTTCTCCATTCCAAACCAAGTGCGGTCATTTTCCGATAAAGTGTAGCACGCCCGATCCCTAGGTCTCGTGCAGCCTGAGCAATATTCCCGTCGGCGCGCTTCAATGCTCGGATGATCTCGGAACGCAGGGCAGCGGCGAGGTTGGCACCGGATCGGTCGGCTTCGGGAAGAATGTCGGATAGCGGAGGACATCGCTCGAGCTTGGAAGCGGAGAGTGCGAGGCTTCGTCGTGCTGCGCGGTTTGCTCCGACCACAAGTTCATTGCGATCCAAGGCAACCAAGGCAGTGCCATTGCCCTGGTCACTCGCTAGGGTGATGATTTTGTGCCGTTCGAACTCAGCGCGAAAAAGCGCCGTCGAAATCTGAAGTGCTGTTTCCTGAACGGCAAAAGCAGTCAGGCGGGCCTGGATCTCAGTCATGTCGCTGCGACAGGAGGATAAATTGAGAACTCCTGCCATTGTCGCATCGGGCGCTTCGATCGGTGCGCCGATACAGATGAGCGGCATGTTCCGGGCAAAGAAATGCTGGTCACGCCAGATCATGCTCGCCCGCCCATCGAAAAGACAGATGCCGATCGCATTGGTGCCTTCTGCCTCTTCGGACCAGTCTGCGCCGACTGCTAGGCCCGATAGGTCGAACACGGCATCGTCTGCCTGGCGTGTCCGTCTGTCGATGATCATTCCGGTCTCGTCGGAAAGGAAGATGCCGCTGCCGGCCTCGATCGCAAGGCTTGCGAGCCGCGAGACGGCTGGGTCGGCTACCCGCAGCAACGCTTCCGATCGTTCCCGCCGTTCGGAAATCCGGCTGGGTTCCAGACGCGGGCGGCGCTGCGGGCTCTGCGGATCGAGGGCGTAAAGCATCAGCGAGCGCTGCCAGGATGCCGCAACGGTCGAACGTCCCGCAGCCGATGACGAGACGGCGCTTCGGATAAGCTCGGCATGCATTCTTTGGGATTGAGGACTGGACTCCAAGTCTGACTTTCCTTTGCCTGGGCCGATGGCATGTCCCGATTACCTGTCGAATTTACACCCTGGGTGGCGCATCAGGCAACGGGGTCCCAAGCTACATGAAATGCCGCCGACAGGTGACGGGTGAGGGGAGGCCAATAGGAAAATCCGCGACCAGGTGTCTCGATTCTGAGGCATATGGTCGCGAGGAAAAGATGGTTCGCCGTTAGGGTGAATTGTTTTCCGTCAATCCCGGCTGCATCCGTGAGCAGACACCAACATGCGTCCTGCTCTCCTGTCAGGGATCAATACCGAATGCTTAAATCCATACTTACAACATTAGCTGCGCTGATCATCGTGGTCGCGGCCGCTTTTGGCGTCTACGCCTATCATAGCGCACTGCCGCCAATGGCCCTGTCGGACAGACCGACATTCGATGCCGCCACGATTGAGCACGGGCGCACGCTCGTCGCCGCAGGCTATTGTGCCGAATGTCACACCGCGAAGGGCGGCGAGCCCTTCGCAGGCAATTTCCCGATCGTCAGCCCGTTCGGTACGATCTACGGCTCGAACATCACGCCGGACCCCGATACCGGTATCGGCAAATGGTCTCCCGCGGCCTTCCGGCGCGCGCTCCACGATGGCGTCGATGCGGACGGGCAGCACCTTTTCCCGGCCTTTCCCTTCGATCATTTCACCAAGATGTCGGATAAGGATGTGGATGCCATCTACGCCTATATCATGACGCAGGTGAAACCCGTCAGCGAGCCGACCAAGCCGACGACCATACCTTTCCCGCTGAACATCCGCTTCCTGCAGGCCGGCTGGAGCCTTCTGTTCATCGATCGCGGACGCTATGCGCCGGATCCCGCCAAGTCCGACGAATGGAACCGTGGCGCTTATCTGGTCGAGGGCGTCAGCCACTGCGGCGCCTGCCACACCCCGCGTAATTCGCTCGGCGCAGAAAAGGCCGACGCCAAGTTCATGGGTGCCAATCTCGATAACTGGACTGCTCCGGCCATCAACGCCCACAGCCCGGCGGGTGTGCCGTGGACTGCGGCGGATTTTGCTCAGTATCTCAAGACGGGGTCGGACCGCTTCCATGGCGTGGCCGCTGGCCCGATGGCGCCGGTCGTCCATGAGGGTATTCGCGAGCTCCCCGACAGCGATATTGCCGCAATCGCCACCTATCTGGGCGATGTCGCCGGCGCAAAGGATGTCGATCCCGCTACGCTGCCAGCGGTCAAGGCGAGCATCGCCGCCGGAAAGCCCGATCCGGCCTATCGCGAAGACCTGGGGCAGCGGCTCTACGCCTCCACCTGCGCGTCCTGTCACTACAACAACTCCGACAGTAACCTGAAGGCGGAGCGCCCGGACCTGGGCATCAATTCGGCAACGCGCCTCGATGATCCGGCAAACCTGATCCGGGTCATTCTCGATGGCGTGCCCACCGGCGAAGGCGCCCATGGCATCGTCATGCCCGCCTATCGCAAGGCCCTCAACGACGAACAGATCTCCGCGATCGCCACTTATCTGCGGGCAAGCCGCACCGACAGGCCCGCCTGGCCGGACCTCGATGCCCGGGTCAAGGATTTGCGCGCTTACGTCGGAACCCATTGAAGGATCAAATTATGACCGAGTTCACTATCAACGGGCGCAAAGTCAGCCTCGATGCCGATCCGGATATGCCGCTTCTATGGGCGATCCGCGACGAGGTGGGCCTGACCGGCACCAAGTTCGGCTGCGGCATCGGCCTTTGCGGTGCCTGCACGGTACATGTCGGCGGACGTCCGACGCGCAGTTGCATCACCGCGATCAGGGATGTCGATGGCGGCGAGATCACCACGATCGAAGGCCTCGACCCTAAGGGCGAACATCCCGTCCAGGTCGCCTGGCAGAAGCTGCAGGTGCCGCAATGCGGCTATTGCCAGTCGGGTCAGATCATGACCGCCGCGGCCATGCTCAAGGATATCCCCAATCCGACGGACGACGACATCGATGCGGTGATGACAGGCAATGTCTGTCGCTGCATGACCTATAACCGTATCCGCGCCGCCGTGCGCGAGGCAGCTGCCGCAATGCGCGGGGAGGTGACCAATGGCTGATCGCAGACTGATGGTAGCGCGCAAATCGCAATTGCCGGACCTGACCCGCCGCGGTTTCCTTGTCTCTATGTGCGCCGCCGGAGCGGTGTTCGGCTTTCCCAAGGGTGGCCTGCAGGCGGCCATGGACCCCGCCGTCCAGAGCGGCATGCCGATCGAACCCGCGGGCGCAGATACGAGCCGGCGATCTGGTACTGGATCGACGCGGCGGGCAAGGTGAATGTCAACATCATCCGGGCCGAGATGGGGCAGCATGTCGGCTCGGCGATCGCCCGCATCCTTGCCGCAGAACTCGGCGCCAACTGGGATGACGTGCGCATCACCCATGTCGATACCGACAAGAAATGGGGTCTGATGGTGACCGGCGGAAGCTGGTCGGTCTGGATGAGCTGGCCGGTCTATCGCCAGGCAGGCTCGGCCGGGCGGCTGGCGCTGATTGAAAAGGCCGCGGGCCTCTGGGGCGTCGCCGCCGACCAGATCACCGTCGAAAACGGCGTGGTTTCGGGCGGAGAGCATTCGGCGACGTTCGGCGAACTGGTTGCTTCGGGCATCACGCGCAGCTTCACCGAGGACGAACTGAAGGCGTTGCCGCTGCGCCCACATTCCGAACTCAAGCTGCTCGGCATGGACAAGCCGGCGCTCGATATCTACGGCAAGACGACCGGCCAGACGATCTACGGCATCGATGCAAGGTCGACGGCATGGTCCACGCCACTCCGATCCTTCCCCCGACCCGTTACGACTGCAAGATCAGGTCGATCGACGACAGTGCGGCAAAGGCCGTCAAAGGCTATCGCCAGGTCCTGACCCTCGACGATCCTTCGGGCACCGTGCCGGGCTGGGCCATGGTCATCGCCGATACCCACTGGGCGGCCGAGCAGGCGGCGGGCCTGATACGCATCGATTATGATGTCGCGGGCAAGGGACGCACCGTCGGCGAGGCGGAGATCCAGGCCGAAAACGAGCGCCTGATCGACGACCCTTCCACCGGCGCGCTCCTCGATACCGGCGACGTCAATGTCGATCCGGTTTTCGCCAAGGCGGCCGATACGCTGGAGGCAAGCTACTCCACCCAGACCGTGCTGCATTTCCAGCTCGAGCCGCTCAATGCGCTCGCCTTTCGCAATCCGGAGGGCGTATGGGAAATCCATGCCGGCAATCAATGGCAATCGCTCTGCCTGCCCTGGCTCACCAAGGCGCTCGGTGTTGCGGACGATCAGGTGATCATGCGCAGCTACATGCTCGGCGGCGGCTTCGGGCGGCGCTTGAACGGCGACTACACCATCCCCGTCGCACTCGCCTCCAAGGCGCTTGGCGGAAAACCGGTGAAGATGGTGATGTCGCGGCCGGATGACGTGCTGTTCGATTCCGTTCGCCCGCCCACCCTGTCACGGCTGCGCATGGCCTTCGATACTGACAAGAAGGTCGTCGCCATGGATACTGCCGTTGCTTCGGCCTGGCCGACCAAGGTCATGCTGCCAGGCTTCATGCCCAAGGGCGTGAATGGTCAGCCTTACGATCCCTTTGCATCGGACGGAGCCGACCATTGGTACGAGACGGGAGCCCAGCGTGCCCGTGCGATCTCCAACGAGCTCGCCGAGGCGACCTTCCGTCCGGGCTGGCTGCGGTCCGTCTCACCCGGCTGGATTAATTTCGCGGTCGAAAGCTTCATGGACGAGGCGGCCCATCATGTCGGCGCAGACCCACTGCAGTTCCGGCTCGACCACTTTACCGCGCAAGGGCGCAATGCGGGCTCGGCCCCGAGCGCCGTCGGTGGCGCAAGCGGCAGGCGGCGGTGCTGAAGCGGGTCGCGGAAATTTCCGGCTACGGCAAGGCCAGCCTGCCGGCTGACACGGCGATCGGCATTGCCACGACCTATGGCCAGTCGCGCTCCATGCCGACATGGGTGGGCGGCGCCGTAAAGCTGCATGTCAATCGCGCCACCGGGTTCGTCGATGTCCAGAAAATCTGGCTCGTCGTCGATTGCGGTACCGTCGTCGATCCGAACGGCGCGCATGCGCAGATTGAGGGCGGCGCGATGTGGGGCGTTTCCATGGCTCTGTTCGAAGGCACTGAATTCGCCAAGGGCCGGGTCGCCGACACCAATCTCGACACCTATACGCCGATGCGCATGATCGATGCGCCGGAAACGGTGATCGAGCTGGTGGACAGCAAGGAGGCGCCGACCGGCCTCGGTGAACCGGGCACGACCGTCGTCGCACCCGCAATCGCCAATGCGATCTTCAATGCCGTCGGTCTGCGCATGCGGCACCTGCCGATCACGCCGGAGGCGGTTCGCACCGCGCTGAAGGCGCAAAGCTGAACCATTCCGTGGGGCTGAAGCCGACAACCGGCTTCGGCCTACGATCACACGAAAACAGGCAGCCTGCGCCTTTCCGGTGATGTCGTCATCGCCGGAAAGGCCTTGGCAGATGTATTCCGTAGGGGCTGAGACGCATGGTTATGGCACTTTCCCTTCAAACGATGCCTGTTCCCGTCAGGCAAGGCATGGGTGATGATCCCGAGGAAATCCTCCGCTTCGCAGCTGACGAGGTGGAGCACGAGGGGGCTGCACTGGCCATTCTCGTCGATATCAGGGGAGGAGCGGCGCGTGCGCGGGGACGTTCATGGCGATTGCCGCGGACGGCCGATTTTGCGGTTATGTCTCTGGCGGCTGCGTCGAAAGCGCCGTCGCCATGGAGGCGCTTCAGGCACTCGAAGACGGCCGTGACAGGATGGTGAAGTTCGGCGAAGGGTCCCCCTTCTTCGATATCGTCCTGCCCTGCGGTGGCGGCATCACCATCGCTATCCATGTCCTGCGCGACAGCGGGGCCCTGCGCCAGGCCTTGCGGTCTCTCGCCATAAGGCAGCCGGTCGCCCTCCGCTACACGCCCCGCAAGGCTGTCCTGACCCTCTCCGGCACGGTCCCATCGCGTGCGGGCTGGCAGGGCGACGATTTCCTGGCCGTACGTCGACCCGCCACGCGGGTCGTCATCTCCGGCCAGACATCCGAGGCGATGGCTGTTACTCGGCTTGCGGAAGCCTCCGGTTACGACGTCGTCAATTATACCGCAGCGATCTACGCTATGGAACAGCGACCTCATCGATCCGTTCAGCGCCGTCGTTCTGCTGCACCACGACCTCGACCTCGAGGCACCGGCGCTGCGCCGCGCCTTGAACTCTCCAGCTTTCTATATCGGTGCACTTGGAAGCAAGCGCACGCACACGAGGCGGTTGGAACGGCTGATTGATGAAGGTATCCCTCAGTCGTCCTTTAGTCGCATAAAGGCTCCAATAGGACTCTTTGGTCCGACTCGAGACGCGGTGTCTCTGGCGATATCTGTTCTGGCGGATATCACAGCTTACAATCAGGGACGTTAGTTTGTTGCGGTATCAATTGCTCATTCTCGTTCGTTTTACGACATCAGAGTTTGAGAAATGAACTCATCTGGCAGCACAGAAGCACTTTGACAGCACTGTGGAGTTTATCGACTTGATTAAGACGACGGCCGGAATCGCTTCCCGAGCTTCAACTAGTTTTAAAATCCTCGATGAGGAAGCGGCAGAACCGATGACGCCTTCATACTCAGATCCGTCAGAGCACCAAAGAGGATTAATTGTTTCGTCTTTTTTGGAAACACCCTTGTTGTCATAGGTTTAAAGAATGGTTGTGTGTGTCAAAGGTTCGTAATGGTTCAAGAGGTTTACGCAAGTCGTTCCATCTGCAATGTATATCCCGTTGACATATCCTGTGTTGCGCATTAGTTTTGGGATATCCCGTATGTAGATGCCAAAGGAGTGTGTCATGGAGCAGGGCGCGGTATTCCAGAATAATCGCAGCCAGGCCATTCGGCTACCGAAGGCAGTCGCGCTTCCGGATGACGTGAAGCGTGTCGAAATCGTTGCGGTAGGGCGTACTCGAATTATAGCCCCTGTAGGTGAGGCTTGGGATAGCTGGTTTGAAGGTGCCGCTGCAACCGCTGACTTTATGAGCGAGCGTGATCAGCCTGCATTGCAGGAGCGCGAAGCATTCTAATGTTGAAATACATGTTGGATACAAACATCTGCATCTACACCATCAAGAACAAGCCACAGCAGGTACGTGATGCGTTCAATCGCCACCACGGTCAGCTTTGCATCAGTTCAGTAAGCTTGATGGAGCTGATTTATGGTGCAGAGAAATCGGCCAGCCCAGAACGAAACCTGGCGGTGGTTGAAGGTTTCGCAGCTCGCCTGGAAGTTCTGTCTTATGACGAGATCGCAGCCACCCATACGGGCCAGTTGCGTGCTGAACTTGCGCGGAATGGAACGCCCATTGGTCCATTCGACCAACTGATCGCGGGACACGCCCGCTCGCGTGGATTGATCATAGTCACCAACAATCGCCGTGAGTTTGATCGCGTGGCTGGCTTGCGCATCGAAGACTGGAGCGCCTAACTCACTCCGATGTTCCCGACCAGATTGTTCAATCTGGCGACGCTCGATCTGACAATAACGGGTCAGTGGTTCTGATCCCATCAAGAGCTAGAAGGGTCTATCGTTTTCCTTCAACCGATGGCCATCATCAAACCCGGCGGCTCAGGCAGCG
>CABHNZ010000024.1 GCA_902167985.1 Shinella sp. UYSO24 | reverse complement strand
GATTGAAACATGGGTCAAATCTCAGTGATAATTTCCCGCAATCCCGGGTCAGCTCTCAGTGCAAATCAACAGCCATGAGGCCCGACGCAATCAGCCGATTGAATGCGGATCCAGTCTGAGATCGAGAACTCCGGAGCCCACGGCAACGGCGGGCTCCTTTTATTTCCAAGGGACACTTCACCGCACCGCGGAGTTCCGTCTGGAGATTTTGGTAGACCAAGCCGCGACGTTTCTTGATGCATTCGCAGCGTTGCTATGTTTCGGGATGAAGATCGGGTCGCAGAATGCCCCGTTCTCAGCCCCGCTGGAAAAGCCCGTTCAATCCGGTGCTGTAATCGGCTATCCCTTTCCGGCCGCCACCTTCAGATCGCCATCAGCGATCGCGCGGGGCAGCCTGAGGATATCGCCGCGGTAGCCCTCTTCCTTGCCTCGTCCCAAGCCCCCCTTAACCGGCAGACGTGCGATCAGGCCCGACCTTAACCCGCCTGCACCAATGACGGCGGCGACATGGTCGAGGTGGGAATCCACATGGCAAAAGGCCAGACACTGTTCGGGCAAGCCGAACCACTGCATCCTTGGCGACCGTTGAAAAAATACCCCGTTTGCCGGCATTATTAGTCTATAATTTCTATAGCCAAACATCCGCGCTGATTATGGTGTGTCGTCGAGATTTCGAGGAGACACAAATGTCGGACGCACCGCTCTATCGCTTCACCCTCTCCCCCAATGGCCCCGTTTTCGATCTGCCCATCTACGTCGCCCTGGAGGAGGGTATCTTTGAAAAGAATGGCCTGAAGGTCGAGTTTGTCAGCAAGTACGATCCCCAGAGCTCCTCACAGGACCCTTTCAAGCGCCAGAAGGAGGCGCTTTACGAAACCGGCGCTGCCTCTGCCTATAATCTTTGCGAATGGGCAGGACTTGACCGATCGGAAAAAAGCACCCGCGGCAGTCGGGTCTTCGGACTTAGGCCCGCCGTTGCCGCACAGGCCATCATCACCTTCGACGATGACATACAGGAGCCGCGCGATCTGGAAACGTCGCCGTCGGCATCAATGAACTGACGGGCTCCCACTACACGACGCTTCAGCTGCTTGAAGGTGCCATCCCCCGCGACACGATCGTCGTGGAACATGCCGGCCCGCCTCACGAACGCTACCAGTCACTGAAGGATGGCAAGCTCAAGGCGATCGCCATCATGGAGCCGTTCATCAGCCTCGCGCTCAAGGAAGGCGCACACATCGTGGCTGTCAACTTCTATCGAGGGTCCGAGGTTATCTCGCCGGATGTACCGACGGACAAGCGTGAGGCTTACGTCGCTTCGCTCAACGAGGCTGCCGATTTGATCCGGGCTGATTTTGATCGCTACAAGCATCATGTGGTGGCCGAGCTCAATGGTCGTCTCGCACCCGAAGAACTGGCGTCGCATTTCGTCCATTACGCTCACTCAAAGCCGCTTGATGAAAAACGCTTCGAATACACCTACGAGTGGATGAAGACCTGGAACCTGACCGAGGGGACCAGCGAATACAAGCGGCTCGTCGCCTGATGGCCGGCACCGAAGAAAACCAGATGGGCGGCCCAGTTGCGGGCCGCCGGCAGGTTCTGGCGGGGATGGCGGCTTCGGCTCTTGCCCTGCCCCTCTTCCCAAGCCTGTCGCGCGCCGCCTCAGAGCGGCTGCCTGTCAGGATGAGCAAGGCGGGCCCGGGAACAGCCGGGACTGTACAGGACGACCTTCTGACAAAATTCCCTCAATTGGATCCGGGGCTGGATATCGACTGGATCGACGGATCCCCGGGCCAGTTCCAGATGCTTCTGGTCAGCGGCGCGCTCGATTGCGGCCCTTTCGGCGCCCTCGGAATCGCCGAAGCTGCGCAGAAAGCGCCGAACTCGTGATCTTTGGCTCGCGGCTCAACAATCACGGCTCATGGATCGTTAAGGGGGACAGTTCCTACCAGCATCCCTCCGACCTCAAGGGCAAGCGTATCGCCACGCAGCTGCCGACAAGCGATACTTATCGCCACGCTCGAATGGCCGCGGCACTCCAGAAGCTGGATCTGGAAAAGGATTTTCAGGTCTCCTTTGGGCCATCCGTGTCGAATGTTGCGCTGTTCAATCGCGGCGATGTCGAAGCGGTGATAGCCATCGAGCCCGTCTCGACGCAGCTGATTGCACAGGGACATCGGGAGATTGCCCGGGTCGCAGATCAATGGCGCGAGGCGACGGGCGATAACGCGCCTCTGTCGCTCGTTGGCGTGTCGGCAACGGCCAAGTGGGTGGATAAGAATACCGAAACTGCAAGACGGGTGGCGCAGATGACGCTGGCGGTGAACCGTCGCTTCGCAACCGAGCCATCCTTGATACGAGATCCCGCCATTCAGGGCGGAATGGGGATAAAGAACCCCAGCGAAGAGCTTCTGGCACTGCTGGAGAAGCGATTGCCACGGGTTTACGCAACGGAATGGAACGAGGCGGTCATCAATGACTTTAATCGGCAGCTCGACGTCGCAATCGATCTCAAGATCATCGAAAGCCGACCGAAATATTCCTTTACCCGCACGTTATAGCTTGCGAGCGACGTCCGGCCTGACGCTGCCTTTAAGCTTCCTGATCCTCCTCGCAATCGGCTGGGAAATCATGGCACGCCGGCTTGCCAACCCTTTGGTGCCGGGGGTGGGAGAGGTATGTTCCGAACTCGCTGATATCCTGCTCAGCGGCCTGTTCTTCACCCATATGGTGATCACCTTGGGGCGCGTGGCGCTTGGCTTCCTGCTTGCTTTCGTCGTCTCGCTGGCACTCGGCATCCTCATGGGACGAAACCGATATGCTCGACAGTTCTTCGAGCCCGCGATCCTGATCGGACTGACGTCCCGGGCCTTGTCTGGGCGCTGCTCTGTGTCATCTGGTTCGGCATATCGCTGATGACATCCACGCTTGCCGTGGCGCTCAGTCTTTCGCCACCGCTCACCTTGAGCATCGCGCAAGGCATCAAGACGGTGAATGCCGATCTTCAGGAAATCACAGCTGTTTACAGGCTCTCGGTCTGGTCGCGACTGCGGTTTCTGTTTTTGCCGACCCTGATCCCGTTTCTCCTCAACGGCATCCGGATAGGCCTCTCCATGGGATGGAAGGTCATCGTGCTGGTCGAGATCTTCGGACTGTCCAGCGGTGTCGGCTACCGGCTGAACGCCGAATACAGCGCGATGAATGTCGCTGGCGTGCTTGCTTGGACGATTGGGTTCGCCGGCGTGATGGCGATCCTCGAATACGGCGTGATAGGCGGCCTTGAGCGATACCTGACCCGTTGGCGGCGTGTGGCAACAGTTTAGGATATCAGATGGACCAGATGAGCAGCCGCGCCAAGCTGGACGCCGAAGGCAGACGACAGAGCCTGCGCGTCGATGGCGTTTCCAAGACCTATACAACGAATGGCGGATCGATAGAGGTCCTGAAGGATGTCGCATTCGATGTCGGCAGCACTGAGATCGTCGGGATTGTCGGCCGAAGCGGCTGCGGGAAATCGACGCTTCTCAGACTGATCGCTGGCCTCGACCGGGATTTCACCGGACGCATCTCACTGGATGGCCGCGACATTCTTGGTCCGGGTACCGAACGGGGCGTCGTCTTTCAGGAACCTCGTCTCTTTCCCTGGCTCACGGTCGAACAGAATATTGCCATCGCAGTCCATGAAGCCGACATACCGAAAGATGAAAAGAGGCAGCGCGTCGCCGACAACCTGGCTCTTGTCGGCCTGAGCGGATTTGGGGAGCGTTTTCCGCATGAGATTTCCGGCGGCATGGCGCAACGGGCCGCTCTTGCCCGCGCATTGACCTCCCAGCCCTCTTTGCTCCTGCTCGACGAGCCATTCGCCGCATTGGACGCCCTGACCAAGATACAGATGCACGACGAATTGCTCCGCATCTGGCAACGGAGCCGTGTTTCGGTCGTTCTGATCACCCATGATATCGACGAGGCGATCCATCTCTGCGACCGGATCATTTTGATGTCACCGCGTCCAGGTGAGATAAAATCCATTACCGACGTGAAGATTGAGCGACCAAGACGGCGCGCTGGTGCGGCCTACTCCGCACTTCGCGAGCAGCTAATGACCCAGCTTGGGCTCATCAGCTGAAGGACCGCGCTGCGAGCGTTTTCGTTCCAACGACAAACCACGAAGCGTGTTTGAGAATGTCGTTTTCCTGCGAATTGCGTCATCCGGCATCTGCTGCAGAGCGAGACCACGAGCAAGCTGCGCCACCAAAACTCCAGACAGGCCGGTCAACAGCATGCGGCGACGTGGAACTCGGCCGATTAGCCTTGGCCCCAGACAAGTGGCGAGGAGGCAAGTCATACCATTCCAGATCGTTACCATCAGGGCTGCTTAAGTCCTAGGCTCGTAGACTGCACAATGATCGGGGCATCCATACGTGACCCGGTGGGCAATCTTCATCATGCCCAATCATCACATGCCAAAACTGATTAGCCGTCGATATCCCATGCAAGCAGTTGACGACCTGCCTCTCTTCCGCCACAAAGCCTCAGCCAAAGGCGACAATATGTCGCTGATCCACGCAAGAATTGAAGGGGGCAAGCCGACGATGAAGAATCGCCACGAGATCCGCCTCTGTCTTCATGCCGGCCATTTCCGGCCGGTATCTTGAACATTTCTGAAAGGCAAATCCTATGATCTCCCGTTTCGGAGGGCTGTTGGCAGCCCTTCTTGGTTTGGGCATCCTTTGGTACGGCGCAAAGCTCGTGCTTGTGGGTGGCTCACCATTTTATGTCTTATTGGGGCTCGGCCTTACGGCATCCGGCGTTTTACTTCTGCTCCGCCGGCAATTCGGTCTCTGGGTCTATGCCCTGACGCTCGCCGTCACCTTTATCTGGACGCTCTACGAAGTCGGGTTTGACAAGTGGCAGTGGATCCCCCGCGGCGCCCTCGTCATCTTCCTTGGCGTCCTTCTCAGCCTGCCATTCGTCACCAATAGTCTGCGCGACCGGCCGGTAAAACCCTGGGCTCCGCGGTTGACGAACGGTGTGCTCGCGCTTCGGGCTGTTGTGTTGATCATCGCCGCGCTTGGTGTGGTCTCATGGTTTTATGACCCGTTGTCGATCGAAGGGAAGCTTCAGAAGGCGGCAACGGCAGACGCAGCCACCGATCCGAGCGGCCTCGCCTATCCGGCTGACGACTGGACCGCCTATGGCGGCACCAATCTCGGACAGCGCTATTCTGCGCTGAAAGAGGTCAATATCGGCAATGTGAAGGGCCTGAAGGTCGCCTGGGAGCATCATACCGGCGATTTGCGCAAGGCTGATCAGGACTCCTCCGAATACACATTCGAGGCGACACCAATCAAAGTCGGCGGTGGCCTCTATTTCTGCACACCGCATAATATCATCCAGGCACTTGAGCCCGAGACCGGCAAGATCCGCTGGTCCTTCGACCCGATGATGAAACGCGACCCGTTCTATCAGCACCAGACATGCCGCGGCGTATCCTGGAACGACTCGACGGCTTACGCAGCGCCCGCCGACACCCCGGCCGACCAGCAGACCGCGATCACCACGGCCGTTGCGGAATGCCCGCGCCGCATCATCGCCACAACCGTCGATGCCCGCCTCTTCGCGCTCAACGCCGATACAGGCGCCTTGTGCAAGAGCTTCGGTACCGATGGTTATGTGGACCTGATGGACGGAATGCTGAATACGAACCGGGCAACCTACCAGCAGACATCCGCACCGCTCGTCACCAAGGACCTCATCATCCTCGGCAGCGCAATTGCCGACAATTATTACGAAAACAATCCGTCCGGCGTGATCCGCGCCTTTGACGTCAGAACCGGCAAGATCGTCTGGAAGTTCGATGCGGGCAAGCCGAACGAGACGGCACCGCTTGCTCCCGGCCAGCACTACGAGTCGAACTCGGTCGTAGCCTGGACGCAGTTCTCTGCAGATGAAGCACTTGGCCTTGCCTATATCCCCTTCGGCAATGCTTCGCCTGACCAGGTCGGCGTTTCTCGCACGCCCGAGCAGGAGGCCTTTGTCGACGCACTGGTCGCACTGGATCTGAAGACCGGTCAGATGCGCTGGAAATTCCAGACTTCCTACCATGACCTGTGGGACCGGGATAACCCGTCTCAGCCTGTCCTCCTGAACCTGCCCAAGGATGGCAAGGATACGCCGGCGATCATCATCCCGACGAAGATCGGCAACCTTTGGGTTCTTGATCGCACCAATGGCAAGCCCATCCTGCCGGTAAGCGAGGTGGCGGTTAAAACCAATACCGATATCCCCGGTGAGAAGCTCTCTGCCACCCAGCCCATGTCGTCGCTCAACTTCACACCGCGCCCCTGCGCGAGGCGGATATGTGGGGTGCTACGCCGTTCGACCAGATGGCATGCCGCACGACCTACAACCAGTACCGCTATGACGGCAATTCCTGGACCCCGCCGACAACGACAGGCTCGCTCGTATGGCCGGGCAATATCGGGGTGTTCAACTGGGGCTCGGTGGCGGTCGATCCGGTCAACAAATGGCTGATCGCCACGCCGCAATACCTTGCCTATCTCTACCAGCTCTATCCGCGTCCGGCCGGCCAGCTCGACAAGCGGATGTTCGGTGGCGACAATTCCGGCGGTGAATCCAAGCCGGGCAACGAAAACCTGGGCGGCCCTTACGCGGTATCGATCAAGCACTTCCGTTCGGCCCTCAACGCACCATGCAATGCCCCTGCCTGGGGTGTGCGCGTCGGCGTTGATCTGACGACCGGCAAGACCGCCTGGAAATACCGCAACGGCACGGTTGCAGGCCAGCAGTTTGCCGGCATCAAGTTCCCGATCCCGTTCGAGATGGGCATGCTGGCTCACGGCGGCACATTGACGACCGCCGGCGGGGTTGCCTTCACGGCGGCTGCGCTGGACGACTCGATCCGTGGCTATGACATGCAGACCGGTGAAGTCTTGTGGAAGATGGCGCTTCCGGCCGGCGGCCAGGCGACGCCGATGACCTTCCGTGGGAAGGACGGCAAGCAATACATCGTCGTAGCAGCCGGCGGTCACGGCTCTCTCGGCACCACACCGGGCGATTCCGTCATCGCCTACACCCTGCCCTGAGGCAAAAAATAGGGAGTGCCTCGCTTGCGAGGCACTCCCTTCATTCCCGGCAGCGGAATGGCCTTAGCGGGATATTATGGCAGATCGACTACTTCGATCCAGTTCGCGCCCTTTCCGACAGGGTAGCGCCCGACGGTCTTGAGAGAGCCGTCACTCTGGTCGATGCCATAGACGGAGAGCTGTTCCGATTTTTCACCGGATGCAATCAGGTACCGCCCAGTCGGATCAATACGGATGCGCGCGGCTGTTTCTCGGTATCGATCGATCCCACGCGGGTTAATGCACCTGAGCCCGAACTCACCGAAAAGATAGAAAGCGTGCTCGTCGAACGTTCCGAGGCATAGAGGAACTTGCCATCCGGAGTGATGGCTATGTCGGCCGCCCATATTCTTGGCGGAGCTGCCGTAGCACCGGCGGACGCTGAAGGTTTGGCCGGCGCATCGAATGCGGGCGGGACAGGCGGGGCAATGCCAGGCTCCAGACCGGAACCCGGCGCCAGAACGGCCGTCGTTTCCTGTTCGGTCAGCGTGCCCTTGTCCGCGTCGAGGGCATAATGGATCACATCCCCGCTCAGTTCAGTGACGATGTAGACGGACTTGTTGTCCGGAGATACAACGATATGACGCGGGCCCTGGCCGGCCTTGGCGGCGACGCTGGCCGGGGAATTTGGCTCCAGCATGCCAGTCTTCTGGTTCAGCACGAATTGCAGGACAACATCCGATCCGAGATTGGTGACGAACACGTACTTGCCCGTCCTGTCACTGACGATGGAGTGAGCGTTGTGCCCCGTCAGGACCACCTGCTTGATACCGTCCTTGACCAAGCCATCTGCGGTAATCGGCAGCGAGGCGATCTTGTCACCGCCATAGGAAGCGAGAAACAGGAGGCGCCCTTTTTTCTCCACCGAGACATAGGCCATGCTGTCCGGAAGCGCGGCAACGGCCGCCTCCTTGAGCTCACCCGTGGCCGGGTCGATACGGTAGGTCATGACCCTATAAGGCTGAGAGCGAACGACTGCATAGAGATATGACCGATCGGGGCTCAATGCCATCGGCATCACGGATTTGCCGGCGGCAATGCTACCCATTCGGGTAAGCGCGCCGGATGCCATGTCCATGCTGTAGGAATCAATTTCGCCATCGGTCGCAGCCGAGACGTAAACCATTGTTTTTGCAAATGATGGCGTCGATGTAATGATCGCGGCCCCCGCTACGGCAAGGCATAAGGTCGTAAGTGCTGAAATGGTTCGTTTCATGTGCATTGCTCCTCCTCCGATAATGCGCGGAGAGCAATGTAGACTTTTCGGCAAGCTGCGCAAAGATGGGGCGACACCCAGATCATTGAGCGTTCGACCACAGGCAACCGGCAGCTTCGGGTGCCGGACGGTGGGATTGTCTAGCCGCTTCACCGGGATGCTCCCACCGCATGGAGCGCCTGGCGCCCTTTCGGCACGATTAACGGCGTACCGGAAACAGGATCAGCAATAATGACTGACGGCAGGCCGAAAACATCTTCGACCAGCCGTTCCGTGACGATGGCGGACGGCCTGCCTTCCGCGACGATTGCGCCCTCCCTCATGGCAATCAGGTGCGATGCGTAGCGACAGGCATGATTGAGGTCATGCAAGACGGCGACGACGGTGCGGCCCTCGCCATTGAGATCGGTCAGCAGATCCATGAGTTCGATCTGATGGGCGATGTCGAGGAAGGTGGTGGGCTCGTCCAGCAACAGGATCGGTGTTTGCTGCGCCAGTGCCATGGCAATCCAGACACGCTGGCGCTGGCCGCCGGAAAGCGCATCCACCGGGCGACCGGACAGGTCCGTGATGCCGGTTGCCTCCATCGCGGCGATGACGGCTTCCTCATCGGCCCTCGACCACTGACGGAAGAAGGACTGGTGCGGGTAGCGGCCGCGCGCCACCAGATCGACAACGGTGATGCCTTCCGGGGCGATCGAGCTTTGCGGAAGCAGGCCGAGACGCCGGGCCACATCCTTGGCGGCAAGCTCGGATATGCTCCTGCCATCGAGGATCACCTGTCCGGCTGATGGCAACAGCAAGCGCGACAGGGCGCGTAAAAGCGTGGACTTGCCGCAGGCATTCGGCCCGACGATCACCGTAAAGGAGCCATCAGGAATGGCGACGGACAGGTCCTCGGAGATCGTGCGCTCGTCATAGCGCAGCGTCACGTTCTCGGCGTGAAGGCGACCAGATCCGCCGTTTGAATTGGTCATTTGCGGCCCTCGCGTATCAGTAGCCAGATGAAATAGAGACCGCCGATGCTCACTGTCATGACCCCGACGGGAAGCTGCACACCGAAGGCGTGCTGGGCGGCCCAATCGGCGGCCAGCAGCAGAAGCCCGCCCATCAGCGCGGACGGAATGAGCGCCACGCCGGCAGATTGCGTCAGCCGTCGGGCGATCTGCGGGGCAGCAAGCGCGATGAACGAGATCGGTCCTGCCGCAGCCGTCACGATGGCGGTCAAGGCAACCCCGAGCACCATCAGCAGGAGCCGCGTGCGGTTGGCAGCGACGCCGGACGCCCTTGCGGCGTCATCGCCCATTTCGAGCTGCCGCAGCGGGCGGGACAGAATGAGGGTCGGCGGCCCGACGATGCAAAGGGCGACACCGACCGGCGCAAGCTGCTCGAAGCCGAGACCGTTCAGCGAACCGGCTCCCCATATGGCAGCGCCCATCGCCACCTGAAGATCGGCCTCGCGGATCATCCATGCGTTGAAAGCCGAGAGGACTGCCGCGACACCGATCCCGACCACGATCATGCGAAAACCCTGCACGCCGCGCCGGTAGGCCAGCAGATAGACGGTCATCGCCGTGACTATCCCGCCGGTCAGCGCGCCGAGCGCCGTCTCGTAATAACCGCCCGACAGAAGCAGGATCACCACCAGCGCCCCGGTATAGGATCCCGCCGAGAAACCGATAATGTCAGGCGATCCGAGCGGATTGCGCGTCAGCGACTGAAAAATCGCACCGCTCGTTGCGAGCGCGGCCCCCAGCAGGAAGGCGAGCGCAACCCGCGGCAGACGCCATTCCACCACGATCATCCGCACCTGCTCGTCACCATGACCGGCAAGAGCGCGGAACACGTCCACCAGACCGATCGGATATTTGCCGCTTGCAAGTGAGAGCACCGCCACACCGAGCGAGAGAGTGACAAGCACGAAGCTGACGAAGATCGAAAGCCCATCCAGCCGCAGCGACAGACGGCCGCCCAGAATACGCATGACCTGCACGGATCGACCGAAATCGACAGGAGATGATGCGGCCTGTCTCATAACCCGCTCACCGTCTTGCGCCGTGCCAGCAGGATCAGCAGCGGAGCGCCGAGGAAGGCGGTAACGATGCCTGCCTCAAGCTCGCCCGGAAACAGCACCAGCCGGCCGGCAATGTCGGCAGCAAGCAGCAGCACCGGCGCGTAGATCATGGTGACGGGGATGATCCAGCGTTGGTCCGGTCCGGTGAACCAGCGCACCACATGCGGCACCATCAGCCCGACAAAGCCGATCGGGCCGGCAGCGGCAGTTGCGGCTCCTGCAAGCAATGTCACTGCGATCACCGTCAAAAGCCGGGCGCGCCAGATGTTGGCACCGAGGGAACGGGCCAGATCATCGCCGAGCGCCACGGCATTCAACGGCCGCGCGGCGATCAGCGCGATGACCAGCCCAGCGCCGATAAAAGGCGCGACCGTCTTTACAACCTCCATGTCGCGTCCTGCAATCGAGCCGATGGACCAGAAGCGCATGGAATCGAAGGTTCGGGGATCGAGCAGCGTGATGGCCGAACCGATGCCTCCCAGAACGGCGGAAAGCGCAACGCCGGCCAGCACAAGGCGGACAGGTGTCGGTCCATCACGGCCCGCCGCCCCGAGCGCATAAACGGCAACGGCCACAAGGATGGCACCGAGAAAGGCAAACCAGAGGTAGGCGTCGATCGATTGGAAGCCCAACAGGCCGACCGCCAGTGTGACGAAAAATGCGGCACCGGCATTGACGCCGAGGATGCCGGGATCTGCGAGCAGGTTTCTCGTCGCCGCCTGTATCAGCGCGCCGGAAACACCAAAGGCCGCACCGCAGAGAATACCGAGCACGGTGCGAGGCAGACGATAATCGCGCAATATGATGTGCTCCGCCGAGCCTGCGTCATAAGACAGAAAGGCATCAACCGCTGCGGCAGGCGAGAGCAGACGTGCGCCGAAAAGAAGGCTGGCGAGCGATAGGGCGGCAAGCAGGACGACACCCGAAAACAGGAGGAAAACCCGGCCTCTATTGCCCGCCACGCCGGCATGCCTCTCGTCGACAGGCAGAATGGCCGTATCGCTCATCCGCGCGCCTGGCCTTCGATCCAGTAGCCGACCGATGTCAGGCGGTCCTTGTCGAAGCCGAGATCATCGCGAAAGTGCTTGCGCGCCTCCGAGGCTGCCGTGACCTCCCCGGCAATCCAGATATAACCCGGTCCATCCGGCAGGGTGACGGCGCGTGCGATGTCGAGGAGCCGGGTCGGACGGTCGCCATGACCGTAGCTCTCGTGCCAATGCAGGCTGAGATCCGCGGCGCTGTGCAGGGCCTGCCGGTCGCGGCAATGGGGAACCTCGACATGCGCGGTGATACTGTATCCGGCGGGCAGTTCCTCCAGAATGCGGGCGACGGCCGGAAGACCGGTGAAATCGGCAAAAAGCAGGATCCACTGCGTATTTTCAGGCAGTTTGAAGCGGCCCTCGGCACTGGTAAGGCCGATCCTGTCGCCGATACTGGCTGCATGGGCCCATTCCGCCGCAACCCCGCCTTCATGGGCCACGAAATCGACGATCAGGCGAGACGCACCATCATGCCATTTGCGCACCGTATAGGGGCGCGTCGGGCCGGCCGGCTTCTGCCATTTGCCATCGGCGCAGGCAGGCAGCGTCACCGCCGCTCCTCGGCTTTCGGGAAACAGAAGCCGGACCCATTCGTCAGGCCTGCCGCTGGAACGGAACCGATGGAGGTCATCACCGCCGAACTCGACACGGATCATAGAGGGGCTGAGCCGGCTGGTGGCGACGACGTCTGCGAGAAAGTAATCGGGCATGCCTATTCACTCCTGTGCCGGGCCACGCGCTCGGCCGCTTCTGCAAGCCGGGGCACGAAGCGGGGAAAGCCATATGGGATGGAAAGAACGCTGAGCGCCGATGTCGACCAGACCGAGGCCGGATCGTCCAGCGCGACATAGCCGCCCTGTCGGACGGGAGCGATCGTATGAAAGAGTGGCTGGGCTTCGGCGGCCTGTCTCGTGCCCTCGCCATACCACATGACAAGCAGGTCGGCGTCGATCCGGTCGGATTGCTCGAAGCTTAGCGATGCGGAGAACTTGCCGGGATTGGCAGCGCCGAGTTTTTCGACGAAGGCAGGATTTTTCATGCCCAGCGCATTCAGTGCCGCGACGCGCGGATCGGCCGGAAGATAGACGACGATGCCGCTGCCTCCCTTGAAATAGGTTCCAAAGACGAAGGTCCGGTCTTTCAGCACGGGATACTGCCCGCCGAGATCCTTGAGGAAGTCTCCCGTCTTGTCGACAAGCGCCCTGGCCTCGTCGGGTACGCCAAGCGCCGCACCGGCAACGAGCGTCTGCTCCTGCCAACCCGCCATCCAGGGACCCGACTGATAGACGACGGTGCTGGCGATGCGCGACAGCCGTTGAAAGCTCACCGCATCGACGCCCGAACGCACCGCAAGGATGAGATCGGGGCGAAGGGCCGCGATTTCCTCGAAGTCGATCAGACCGGGTTCCAGCAAGGTGATGTTCCGGCCGGTGAGGAACGGCGCGTCCCACGGAAGGATCCCGTCCTGCGTCAGCTGGTGTTTCGGCATGGCGACCGGCATGAAACCGAGCGCGAAAACCGCATCCTGAACGCTCCAGCCGAGTGTGACGATGCGTTTCGGCGAGGACGGAATGGTGGTGGTGCCAAGCGCGTGCTCGACGGTCACGGGGAAACCCGCTGAGCCTGCATGGACAGGTCCGACGGTCGCACAGATCAGGAGATGTGCAAGTATCAGCAGGCGCCGCATATCGTATTCCTGGCAAATTTCCTGATCGTTCCGGCATGTCGGTGCATGCCGGAACGACCATTCCTTTGAGAACATTCAGAAGGAATGCTTCAGCGTCAGCTTGAAATTGCGGGGAGCGCCCATGAAGAAGCCATAGCCGGCATTGGTGTTGAGAGCCGAGTAATATTCCTTGTCGAACACGTTATTGACGTTCAGCTGGAGAGAGGTGTTCTCGGTGAAGTCATACCTCGCCATCACGTCGAAGACGGCATAGGCGGGTTGCTCGATATCGAGCGCCGAGGTCTTGTAAGTAAGCTTGCTCTGCGCGCGCAGGCCGCCGCCGATAGTGAACTTCTCCTCCGGGAAAGTGTAGGTGGTGAACAGTTTGAAGACGTGTTCCGGGTACTGATAAGTGGCAAATTTCTGCCCCGCCGACGCTCCCTCGGTATATTTGGAGACGGCGTAGGTATAGCCGCCGGTCAGCCTCCAGCGGTCCGTGATAAAGCCGCTTAATTCCAGTTCGACGCCGCGTGTGCGCACCCCGTCGACGCCTTCATAGCAGGCGCGAATTGTCGGGTTACAATAGGTCACATCCGAAAGCTGGGAGGCGACATTGTCCCGCATGACCTGGAATACGGCCAGAGTTCCATTCAGCCGCTGGTCGAAAAATTCGCCCTTCAGGCCCGCCTCGATATTCGTGCCGGTAATGGGATCGAGAAGACTGCCATCGCGTCCGAAATTATACTGCGGCTGGAAGATGCTAGTATAGCTGGCATAAGCGGAGAGCGTATCGTTGATGTCGTAAACGATGCCCGCGTAAGGCGTGAAGACGCCATTTTCCCGGATCTGGTTCTGCGTAACCTTGCCAGTGGAAAGAATGGTGGTCGTGGCGTCATAGTCGTACCAGGAAAGCCGCGCCCCGGTGATCAGCTTGAGAGAGTCCGTGATTGAAAACCGGCCAGCCGCGTATGCGCCAATCTGCTCGGTTTGATAATTCAGTCGGCTGTAGGGCGTGAAGGCCGAATAGTCGAAGTCGGATGACGAACTCCCGCTCAACGGGTCGCTGATGAGCGTCGTCGCCCCCAGAGAATTCAGAATGTTCAGGTTCGTACGATTGGCGTTCACGCCGAAAACGAGGTCATGCTCGCGGCCGAATGCCTCCACCGAGCCATTCAGATTGGCATCGAAGGAATAGACGTCATTGTCGTAGTTGAACAGGCGATCATAAAGATAGAGGTTCGAACCGGTATAGCTGGAGAAGGACGCAGCCATTTCGGACTGAGACCACGACGCCCGCCCTGTGACGTTGAGCTTCCAGTCACTCTCGAAGCGATGCTCGAGATCGAAAAACGCCGTATGCTGTTGGCGATCGACATACTGCCAGTCATTGCCGATGAAGTCCGACGATGTGAAATCATAGAACGAGCCATCCGTCTTGACTGGCAGGCCACCCCAGTCATACCCGTCGATCTTCTGCTTCTGATAGCTATACCCGATGTTGACGGTCGTATCTTCCGTCACATCCGCTTCGAGAGTGCCGTAGAAGAGACCATCCTTGTTGAATGAATCGTCCTTGTAGGTCTGGCCGGAACCATAGGAGGTCACGAAGCGACCTCTGACGGTACCTTCGTCGTTGAGAGGCGTGGAATGGTCGAGCACGGTTTCGGCGCTCCCCCAGGACGATCCCCTTGTGGTGATCGTGGTCTTTTCCTCATCCAGCGGCTTCTTGCGCATCAAATTGATGGCACCGGACGGATTTCCGGCACCGGTGACAAGACCGGACGCGCCGCGCAGCACTTCCACCCGATCATACATATCCATGTCGTCGGCGCCGTCGCTGTCGCGGGCATAATATTGCACCGGGTTGGCCACGCCGTCATACTGGATGTTGTCGATGATCAGGCCGCGTGACCAATATTGATAGCGAGCATCGCCGAAATTCTGGTTGGCGATCAGGCCGGGTGTGTCGGCAACGGCCTGGTCGAGCGTTTCGTAGGACTTGTCCTCGATCTTCTGGCGGGTGACGACCGTGACGGTCTGAGGCGTTTCCTTGACCGAGAGCGGCAGCTTGACACCGGTCGACATCGCGCCGGTCGTATAGGATCCGGTGCCCTCGGTCGTGCTGCCGAGGTTGCTGATCACGATCGGCTGCAGAGTGGTGGAACCGTCGGCATTTCCGGCACTGTCGGCCGTCGGGGCGGCGACGAGGGAAACCGTGGTTGCGCCGGTGAAGCGATAGGATATGCCGGTCCCCTGCAGGATCTGCCCGATGGCCTGCTCGCGCGAATAGGTGCCCTGAACGCCGGGGCTGCGGAGCCCCTTCAGCCGCGCCGCATCGTAGAAGACCTGCAGACCCGCGCGGTCGGCAAAAGCCAGAACCGCGGCGTTGAGGCTCTGGGCCGGAATATTGAAGGCAAGCGTCGACGTATCCGCGGCTGCTATGCGTGCCGTCTTCTGCTGCGCCAGCACGGGTGACGCGGAGATTGCAAAGCCTGCCGCAATCGTCAGCGCACTCGCCGA
This sequence comes from Shinella sp. UYSO24, assembly GCA_902167985.1. GTDB lineage: Bacteria > Pseudomonadota > Alphaproteobacteria > Rhizobiales > Rhizobiaceae > Neorhizobium. Next base: position 45,941 of record CABHNZ010000024.1, on the reverse strand, counting down.
AGCCACGAGCCAGATCGGCGTCGCGCGCCTGTTTTTCGAGCGATTGCCCCCTGATTGCATCCCCATTGCCAAACCCTTTCCGTCCTGCTCGACTGCATCGGCGAAATGCCCCTTTCGCCGGCTCGAAAATAAGACGAATCCAGTCATGTTTTCCGGTAAGGAATTTTTTCGATTTTTTCCGGATTTTATCAAGAAATTGAAATTGCATAATTATTTCCGACGACCCGGCCAAGCGATCAATAAATGACCGTCACCATAGGCGGAAGGGAGGCCGAACGCAGACCGAGTTCGCTGGCGATCGTGTCGAGTGCGTTGTCGAGGTCGTCGATACGGAAACGCCGCTGACCCTGCGGTTGGCGAGCGTCGAGCCGGTGATGACGATGCGCCCGCGGCGATAACGGTTGAGTTCCGCCACGACCTCGGCGAGCGGCACCTGATCGAAGATCAGACGGCCGCGACGCCACGCGGTTGCCTGTTCGACATCGCGGGTACTGACCTTTCCGAGGCCTGCCGCCGGAGAGTAGCGAACAGACTGGCCGGGGGACAGGACGACCTGTTTCGCACCGCCTTGCATATCCGCAAGCGTGACCCGGACGTCATGCTCGGCAACCGTGACTTCGACGGCATCCTGCAGGCGCTCCACGGCAAACTGGGTGCCGAGCGCCGTCGCCGTACCGTTTGCACCTTCCACCACGAAAGGGCGCTTTTCGGTCGGCCCCATCGGAGCGACGGTAAAGTAGGCCGCGCCGTCGATCAGCGTGACACGTCTCTCCCTGTCATCAAAATGCAGTGCGATCGCGCTGTCGGTGGAAAGCTCCACGACACTGCCATCGGGCAGATCGACGCTGCGCTGCTCCCCGGGGTTGGTGTGATAGTCCGAAGCGAGGAGCGTGGCGGGATTTCCGTACCAGAAACGTCCGGCGCCCGCCGCTGCAATGAGACAGATCGCAGCCGCCACACCATATCGCCAGAAGCCGGAGCGCCGTCTTGCGATGACCGGAACCGCGGGTAGCGACGGGGACGGCCGCGATGACCGTCCGGCGCTGGCGATATCGGCCGCAAGCGAACCGGGCGCGTGACGAAGGGCGGCCAGATCGCTCCAGGTATGCCGGGCGAACTCGAATGCCTTTGCATGAGAGGCGCTCTGGGCACACCAAAGCTCGAACGACTGCCGCTCTTCAGGCGACAGCGGTTCGCCACCCAGCCGGATCACCCATTCGGCGGCTTCAGCCTCTATGCGCTCTTTGTCGTCTCTTTGTCCCACGCTACGGTCCATGTCTCTTGTGCCGCCGGTCCAGACCCATTTCCTGATAGGACGTCCGAGCATCCCAAATCCGGTAAAGTCCGGGCATTTTTCCTGTCATTGCGGCCGAAGCCGTTGGGTAACGTGTAGCAGCGCCCTGGCAAGATGTTTCTGCACAGAGCTTTCGGAGATGCCGAGCCGCTCTGCCGTTTCGGCATAGCTCAAGCCTTCGATCCGGTTCAGCACGAAGATCTGCCGGGTTCGTTCCGGCAGCTCGGCCACGGCCGCCCGCAAGCGATCCAGTTTCTGGCGGGCATCGGCCTGCTCTTCCTGTGTCGGCTGGTCGTCGGCGATATCGGCCATGTCGTCATGGGCGGAAGCATCGGTCTTCTGGCGCGCCTTCTGCCGGACGTGGTCGATCGCGAGATTATGCGCCGTGCGATAGAGATAGGAACGACCATGCGCCACGTTTGCGCCATCTGCGGTGTTCTGCTCCGCATAACGCAGAAAGGCTTCCTGCGTCAGGTCGCAGCGGTTTCCGCATCTTTCAGCTTGTTTGTGAGATAGGCCTGCAGTTCCCGCCGATGCGCGAGGAACAGCCCTTTCAGCGTCTTGCCTGTCACTTTTGCCGATCAGCACTCTCGGTTCCTGATTTCATGAGTGCTGTTATCCGGTTTTATTCGGTTACGCAATTGCTGGCCCTAAGGAGGCAATCCATTGCCAGCGGACATTAAGTTCTTGAGCCATAATGAACCTATCGAACACTTCTTTGACCGGGGAGCCAGCCTGCGCTTGTCGCGTTGATACCGTCGTCTGGCGCTATCATCTTTGATCCGATCAAGGCATGGAACCATTCTCGATCACAAGCGCCTCCCGGCGAAGACGACAGGAGGCGTTGACCATAAGCGGGTTGGCTGAGACAGCGGAGGCGCCGACAGCACCTCGACAGCCTCCGGCGATTTTACGAGTTCACCGGGCTTTGGCAGCCAGCAAGTTCGCCTGGGCTTTCACCATCTTGTCCTCTGCGCAGGAATGTCATGACGATCACAGCCGTCGCTACGGTCACAGCCCCCAGCAGCATGAGCAAGACCGTGAACGCTTCACTATAGTGAAATATGATTGAAGCCTTCGAAATGGCCGGGGCCGACTGCACCGCATCGGCAAGATCACCGCTAACCAGACGTTGAGCAGCTGTGGCCGCCTGTGCTCTGGTCAACTCACTCAGGCCGCTTTGCGTCAGAGCGGACAGAACTGCGGTGACGATCGCCAATGCGACCCCCTCGCCTGCCACCCGCGTGGTACTAAATATTCCCGTTGCCATGCCCGCGCGTTCCTTCGGGACCACGCTGACGGCCAAGCCGTCCATAAGCCCCCACGGCAGGCTGATGCCGATACCGATCACAAGGAGCGGCCAGACGATGCTGGATGCCTGGGAGCCAATAGATATCTGGCTCAGCCAGAACAGGCCCACGGCCGATGTCAGAAGACCAAGGCCGCAGATGACGGCAGCAGAAAACCATCGCGTCAAGAGACCGGCGACTATCGGAAGTACAAGCAAGGGGCCCGAAAGCGCAATCATGAGCCTGCCTGCCGCAACCTCATTCATGCCTTCAATTCCGACAAAGCGGATTGGAAGAAGAACGAGGAGGACCACGAAAGCATAGGCGGGTGCCGCCGCCAGGAGCTGGACGCCCACAAACCGCGGATATTGGAAAAGGCTCAGATCAAGCATAGGCTGCTTGAGCGCCCGCTCGACGCGATAGAAGACAAAGATCAGCAATGCCGCGCAACCAAGCAAAAGAACGACGATTGGATCAGACCATGCCGTCCCAGGTGCCCGCAACACTGCATAGGTAAACAGCGTCAGGGCAAGAGTGAAGGACACCGCCCCCGCCCAATCGAGCGACGACGCGTCCGGATTACGCGTTTCGCGAAGAAGGACAGACCCCAGCAGGAAAGCAATCACCGCAAGCGCGACAACCAGAGTAAATATGGAAGGCCAGCCGAATGTCTCGACCATCAGGCCGGAGGCGATAGGGCCGAACGCCAACCCGACGCCGAAGCTCGCCCCCACGATGCTGAAAGCCCGCATGCGCGCGGCCCCGGTGAACTCCTGAGCGAGTGCCGCCATGCCACTGGCAAAGGCAGCAGCCGCACCAAAGCCCTGAAGGCGCGCAAGATGTCGAAGAGGAAAATCGTCGGCGCAAAAGCCAAAACCGCCGAAAAGCCCCCAAAGGCGATCAGACCCCAAAGGTAGACACGCTTTCGACCATAGCGATCGGCAAGCGTACCAAACAGCATCAAGGTGCTGCCGAACGTGAGCATGAAGGCGTTTGTAATCCAGGCCAGCGAAGATGGCTCGCCTCCAAGAGAGCGACTGATGGCTGCAAATGCCACCGCGGGGCCTGTGAATGTTAAAGGCATGGCCGCTGACGAGCAGCAGATTGCAAAGAGTATGAGGGCCCGGGCCGCCAGGGACCGAGACAGTTCAGGAGCCGTTTTATCCATAATATCCGCCGATAGAGATTGTGGTGGTGGCGCGTAACGCCCGAAGTGGCGATAGACATCGCGCCGTCACTGAGGATAATGGGTTTGGACTGGCAGTAATATTGCCAGATCATTCCGGTCATTTCGGAAAAAAACGATCGAATGAGGACAGTGTGGATCAGTGGAATGGCTTGGCCGCCTTTGTGAAAACGGCCGATCGCGGCAGCTTTTCTGCCGCCGCTAAAATCTTGGGTATTTCGGCCTCGGCAGTTGGCAAATCGGTTTCCAGTCTGGAACGGCAGCTCGGTGCTCGGCTGTTTCAGCGCTCTACCCGCAGCCTGCGGCTGACCGAAGAGGGCAAGGATTTCTATGAGCGGTGCCGGCGAATTCTGGACGACCTGGAAGATGCCCAGGCATCCCTCGTCCGGGCTGTCGCGGCTCCGAGAGGCCGGCTAAGGATAAGTATCCCACTGGTGAGCTACCACCTGCTTTTGCCACTGATCCCGGATTTCGTCGCGCTTTACCCGGAAATCGAGCTGGATCTGGATTTTACCGACCGCATTGTCGATCTCATTGATGAGGGCATCGATGTCGCCATACGCAGCGGTGATCTGGCTGACTCAAGACTGATGTCGCGATCTATTCGCCCCTTCCAGATGGCGCTGTGTGCAGCCCCCGCCTACCTGGAACGGTTTGGAACGCCGCAACATCCTCGCGAGCTGGGAAGTCATCTGGCCATCCGCTTTCGTTTCCCCAATAGCGGCAAGGTTCAGGACTGGCCGTTCTCGTCGCTGGATCATCGTGACGAACCGAAACCGAGGACCATCATCACCTGTAACAATATGGAGGCATTGCGCGGCGCAACGATGAGCGGCCTCGGCATAGGCTGCATGCCAGACTTCCTCGCCAGATCGCCTATCGCGAACGGCCAGATGGTTCCGATCCTGGCGGACTATCTGGATGGTCCGGCGCGCTTTCATCTGGTCTGGCCATCAAATCGGCACCTCTCCCCGAAGGTCAGGGTTTTCGTTGATTTCGCAAGCGAGCGTCTTCTGACCGCCGACCTGACGTTTCTGACGCGTGAGACAAGATAGTGTTTGGCTATTCAGCCTCATGCGCCCCATGCTTGATGACCTCGCTCAGCCACAATATCCCGCGATCCGCCGCGAACTTCCGGTGCGTGTAGAGCTTGACCGGAACCCGATGCAGATCGGCCGGCAGTTCCAGTATCCTGAATTTCCGGTCCGTATTCAGGATCTCGGTCGCGGCGCGGGGGTAGAGTGCCGCCATGTTCGTTCGGCGCACGATTTCCGGCACGACGGATAGATGGGCCAGGCGGGCATTGACCTGCCGCCTGACGCCAAGAAGATCGAGTTGATGCTCGATCATCCGGTAACCGGTGCCACGCGGACAGTCGACATAGGTGAGACCCGAGAGATCCGCGAGCGACAGCGCCTCTCCCGAGAATGGATGATCCTTGCGCACCAGACAGACGAACTCGTCTTCGACGAGCACCGTTTCATCGCAGTCGTTCAGCCCCGGCAGATAGCCGAGAGCGATATCGATCTGGCCTGACTTCATCTTCATGTCGATCGTTTCAAGATCGACCTCCGTCGATTCTATCCTGACCGACGGGGCGACAGCTTCGACGCTCTGGAGGATCTGCGGCAGGTAGCAGAACTCGGATACGTCCGACATGCCGAGGCGAAAGACGCGGCGCGATGTGCCCGGCGTGAACTCAGCGCTCTGGCGCACCGTCTGGCTGACCAGCTGCAGCGCCGCCTCGAAGGACGAATACAATCGCATCGCCGCATCCGTCGGTGACATTTCGTTTCCCGCCCGCGTGAACAGCGGATCGGAAAACTGGTCACGCAGGCGCTTCAGGCATGACTCACCGCCGGCTGCGTCAGGCCGAGCCGATCACCGGCAGCCGTCAGGCTGCGCAGATCCCAGATCGCCAGGAAGACCTTGATCAGATTGAGATCGAACGAAATGACATGCTTGTTGCTCATCGGCTGATTAAAATCGCTTGATGCCGGATTTTCAACGCCCACCGACCACCTTCCATCAGGTTGACCGCGCAGCTATTGAGCCGCCCGGCTCCCGGCAGACCCGCCTCGTCAGTCGGAAAGCGGTGCCGGTTCCGCAATCATGGTGGCATCGCCGAGGAAACGATCCTCGGGCATGCCTTCCGCGATGTCCTGGCCGTCATCCACGACCGCGATGCGGATCATCGGACAGCCGAATGGATCATGCCATTGCTGGATGACCATGACGTCATAGGCATGATACCGGTAGGTCGCCCACATCTGGCTCTTATGTGCTCTCATCTCGTTCTTCCATCTCTCTCGAAGGGAGCGGCAGCGCTTCAGCGCATCAGGACCGATTTTTCCGGGAAGCTTTCCGCCCATCCCGGCGTCAATGGCGCGATGAAGACGTTTTCCGTGCGGGTGCGCGTCACCTTCCACACGCCGTCTATCCTGCGGAACGCGTTGTTGAGACGGCTCGAACGCAGGAGCGAGCGACCGTCAGAGAAGATCCATGGCTGGCAATGCACCCATTGCCCGTCCGCTTCATCGCCATGAACGTGGATCTGCTCGGACGTCAGGTAATGAACATTGAGGAGCAGGGCAGGATCGCGCTTTTCACCCCAGAAGCGTTCGAAATGCTCACGGATCGCCGCCTTGCCTTCCGCCCGGCCGAACTGCCCGTCATAGAAGGAGCCGACACCTTCCCAGACGGCATCGTCAGAATAGAGATCCATGATGAGATCGACCCGCTGGCGATCGTTCTCGACGCCGAACTCGGGACAGGGCGTATCGCATAGAAACATGTAGCGCGCCTGAAGCCGGCGGATATCGGCTTCCGCCTCCAGTGTGTCGAGGCGACGCAGGATATCGGCAATATCCGCAGTGCCCTGCCGGGACTGATCGATCGTCATGAGAGGTTCCTTTTACAGATTTCGACGGAGCCGGCCGTCGTGGGACGGCCATGCTCTTTGCTCAGAGGTCAAGCACCAGCGTCGGGCTCTTTGCGCGCGAGCAGCACAGAAGGATCTGGTCGTTATCGGCCTTTTCCTCGTCGGTCAGATAGACGTCGCGGTGATCTGGCTCGCCGTCGAGAACCGTGCAGAGACAGGTGCCGCAGACGCCCTGCTCGCAGGAAACGGTGATCTTGACGCCGACAGTCACCAGCGCCTGCACGATCGACTGGCCCTCCTCGACCACGACCTTCTTGCCGCTTCCTGAGAGAACGACCTCGAACGTGCCGCCACTCGTATCGATCTCGGCGGAAAAGAACTCCTGATGCAGCTGATCGGCGGGATAGCCGCGCTGAAGCGCGCCGTCGTGGATCCACGACATGAAACCGCCGGGACCGCAGACATAGACATGCACACCGGCTTCGGGCTGCGGCAGGTCGCGATCGAAGCTGAACTTCTGCGCCTCGTCCTCATTGTCGAAATGGATTTCAACGCGATCGGCAAACGGCGCTTCCTGAAGCTCCTGCAGGAAGGCAGCCTTGCTGCGTTCGCGGGAACAGTAATGCAGGACGAAATCCTTGCCTGCGGCATGGAGGCTATGGGCCATCGCAAGCATCGGGGTAATCCCGATACCGCCGCCGACGAGAATGGTCTTTCGGGCAGACGGATCGAGCGGAAAGAGGTTCCTCGGCGGGCCGACCTGTACGACGCGCCCTTCGACAAAACCGTCATGCACGGCGACCGAGCCGCCGCGCGAGGCGGGATCGCGCAGGATGCCGAGCCTGTAGCGCTGTGTGTCGGCAGGATCACCGCAGAGCGAATATTGCCTGACGACGCCCGGCGCGACCTCGACATCGACATGGGCGCCGGCCTCGAAAGCCGGCAGTGGCGACCGGTCTTCGGCCACAAGATCCAGCACGACGATGCCGTCCGCCTGAATTTCACGTTTCGAGATGACTACGTTCATCATGCTCCCGCTCTCCTTGACACTGCGGCAAGCGGGAGGCTTGCCGCAGGGGTGACGAACATCAGAGGATGTAGCTTATCCCGCCGAGGGCATGATCGGCCTTGATCAGGCGGATGACCTTCTGGGCGATCTTCAGCCCATCGGGTCCCCGTTCGAGACGGAACTCGATATCGGCGGCATAGCTGCGTTCACGCCCACGACGGAATTCGGTCAGATGCTGCATGCAACGCAACTCGATCGTCTTGCCGTCGTTGGAAAGAAGCCGGAAACGCGACAACGAGCGGATCGTGCGGGCAACCGGGCTTGCGGAGATCGAAAAACCGCTGAGGATGCGCTCGACGCGCTTCACGCGCAGCTCGGCATCGTCATAGGCGTAGTTGAGCGAGTTCTCGAAATCCTGCACGCCGGGCTCGACCGGGACGACATATTTCGCCTCCGGCGTCCACAGGGCCAGCCACTCGTCATAGCTGGCATGGTCCAGAAGATCGGCTTCGAGCCAGACGAAAGCCATGGCCTCCATCAGGCCTTCGGTCAGTGGCTGGGTGGGGATCGTTACTGCCATGTTCATACTCAGGCCTCCATCATCTTCTTCCACTGCCTGTAGGCAGCGCGCATTCCCGCCTCGGAACTGACATCTCCCTTGAGATGGCCTTCCGGCGTGACTTCCTCGTTGGCGAGGCTGCGGTTGAGCATGATCCAAAGATCCTTGCCGCCATTGGCGCCATGCTGCACGCGGTCCCAGACCTCGGCATCATCCGGGCTGCCGAAGCCCATCGGACCCTGGAAGAATTCATGGATGCGAAGCCTTGCGCGGTTAGCGGCCTGCGGACCGCCTTCCATGCCGAGAGCGACGTGGCGCACTTCGGTCTCCGTGACGGACAGCGGCTGAAGCACGCGGAAGAATGCCGCCGAAAGCCCGAGATTGGGGAAAAGATTGAGGTTGAAACCCGTGCCCCCGACGGCGCGGACGATCTTCCTCACCTCCTGGTCCGAATGGCCTTCGGCCCGCAGGTCTTCCGCAAGAGCGGCAAATTTGTCCGGGATCGGTGCGTCGAGACCTTCTTCGAGATCCACCAGTTCCGGCATCATGATCATGACGCTATGGCCGTTGCCCAGATCCTCGACCCAGCCGCCCTTGTTCATGATGTCGAAAAGCTCTTCCGTCTCGTCATCCGTGGCGTTCAGGAAGGTCTTGTGAACGAGGGGGAAGTGATAGGCGTCGGTGGTGTTTTCCAGCTGAATTTTCCAGTTACCCGGAAAGGTGAACTTGTGCTCGCCGAGAGCCTGCAGCGGATAGCCGGCGCTCTGCTTCATGAACAGGTCGATCCACTTCTTGGCACCGCCGAGGAAAGTGTCGAGCGGCTCGATGGAATTGTCGAGCGTCGCAAAGATCAGGCCCTGATACTGCTCGGTGCGCAGCTTCTTGAGACCCAGTTCCTTCTTTTCGAGGCTCTCGTCATAGCCGCCCTCATAAGGAACGCCGCGCAGCGAGCCATCGAGCGCATAACTCCAGCCGTGATAGGGACAAACGAAACTGTTCGTCTTGCCCTTGTGGACCTCGCAGACGGTCGCGGCGCGATGGCGACAGCGATTGATCAGGACATTGACCTCGCCCTTGCGATCGCGAACGACGATCACCGGCTCAAGGCCAACCTTCGACATCTTGAAATCGCCAGCCTTGGCCACTTCGCTCACATGGCCGACCCAGACCCAGGTCTTCGAGAAGATCTTCTCGATTTCCAGCTTGAAGATCTCGGCGTCGGTATAGAGCGTCGTCAGGGCGCGGTCAGGCTTGACCAGATCGCCCAGATCGGCACGCTCGGCCGGCTGGGTATTAACGACTTGTATCGTCATGGCTATTTCCTTTCGTTAGACCCTTGGCAGTGATCGCGCCAAGGCAGCAGAAAACCTTCGGCCGTCGGAACGCCGGCCGCTGAACTGTTCGTCGATGGAACCGAATGCCCTTATTAAAGGCGGAAGCAAAAATTAGGCAAATTCATATTCCTCACCCTATTCATGCATCAGATCTATTGGGCTCGAGTGCCGTCCATACGGCGCCGCTGCGGCTCGATGCGACGGCCGCAGAGACGAAAGCGAGGCCGGCAATCCCGTCCGTGATGCCGGGATAGGTAACGGCAGCATCGGCCGCGCCGCCGTCGCGCGCTGCGATGATTGCCTGCGCCGCCTCATTGTAGATGGTCGCGAAGGCCTCCAGATATCCTTCCGGATGACCAGCGGGGATCCGGCTTGCACGCACGGCCGAAGGTTTGGAACCGGCGCCGTTGCGGGTCAGCATCTGCGTCGCCTGGCCAAACGGCGTGAACCACAGCCGGTTGGGATCCTCCTGGCGCCATTCAAGACCGCCCTTGTCACCATAGAGGCGCAGGCTGACGGCATTCTCGTTGCCGACGGCCACCTGGCTTGCCCACAGCATGCCCTTGGCGCCGCTTGCATAGCGCAGGAGGATATTGGCGCTGTCATCGAGCGCCCTGCCCTCGACGAAGGCCGACAGGTCGGCCAGAATGTGGCTCGGGCTCTCACCGCTCACGAAGCTCGCCAGATGATAGATATGCGTACCGATATCGCCGATCGCACCGCCGGCACCGGAACGCGCGGGGTCGGTTCGCCACTCGGCACCCTTGGCGCCTGCGTTTCGAGCGCTTCCGTCAGCCAGTCCTGCGCATATTCGCCCTGAACATGGCGCAGCTTGCCGATGGCGCCGTCGGCAACCATCTCGCGCATCTGCCGCACCATGGATAACCGGTGTAATTATGCGTCAGAACGAAGAGCCGTCCGGTCCGGTCGACGAGATCGCGCAGGGCGATCGCCTGTTCCATCGTCGTCGTCACCGGCTTGTCGCAGATGACGTCGATGCCGGCTTCGAGAAACGCTCGGGCGGGATCAAAATGAAGATGGTTCGGCGTCACGATCGCAACGGCCTCGATCCCATCCGGCCTTGCGCTTTCCCGCGCCGCCATGTCCAGATAGCTGTCATAGGCCCGCTCGGCGGGCACACCAAGCTCTAGCGCCGATGCCTTGTTGCGATCGACATCAGACGAGAAGGCGCCGGCGACCAGCTCGAACCGGTCGTCGAGACGAGCGGCGATGCGATGCACGGCGCCGATGAAGCCACCCTTGCCGCCGCCGACCATGCCAAGCCGGATCTTTCGATGGCTCATCGGCCTGCCTCCCCGCCAGCCAGACCAAGCAGGCGGCGATTGGCCTGCCGATCGGTGCCTGCATCGGCAAAGTCGTCGAAAGCGCGGTCCGTCACGCGGATGATGTGATCGCGAATGAATTGTGCGCCTTCACGCGCGCCATCCTGCGGGTGTTTCAGGGCGCATTCCCATTCGAGAACGGCCCAGCCATCGAAATCGTATTGCGCGAGCTTTGAAAAGATCGCCCGGAAATTCACCTGCCCGTCCCCTAGCGAGCGGAACCGACCCGGCCGGTCAAGCCAGGCCTGATAGCCGCCGTAAACGCCGCTTCTGCCCGTCGGATTGAACTCCGCATCCTTGACATGGAAGGCGCGGATCCGCTGGTGATAGATGTCGATGAAGGACAGGTAGTCGAGCGCCTGCAGCACGAAATGGCTCGGATCGTACAGAATATTTGCGCGCTTGTGCCCGCCGACGCCCTCCAGAAAGCGCTCGAAGGTCACACCATCATGCAGGTCTTCGCCGGGATGAAGCTCGTAACAGACATCGACGCCCGCCTCGTCGAAAGCGTTGAGGATGGGCAGCCAGCGGCGCGAGAGTTCGGCGAAAGCCTCCTCGACAAGCCCTGACGGTCGCTGCGGCCACGGGTAGAGAAACGGCCATGCGAGCGCGCCGGAGAATGTCGCATGCGCCTTCAGGCCGAGATGCATCGAGGCCTTTGCCGCATTGACGAGCTGACCCGTCGCCCATGCCTGCCGTTCCTGCGGCCTGCCCCGCACCGAAGGCGGTGCAAAGCCATCGAACTGTTCGTCGTAGACCGGATGAACGGCCACGAGCTGCCCCTGAAGATGGGTCGACAGTTCGGTGATCTCGATGCCGAATTCCTTCAACCGGCCCCGGATGTCATCACAATAGGCTTTGGAACCGCCGGCGATGTCGAGATCGAACAATTTCGGATCCGTCGGCAGCTGGATGCCCTTGTAGCCGAGGTCGGCGGCCCAGCTTGCAAGACCATCGAGCGTATCGAACGGCGCCGTATCGCCTGCGAACTGGGCAAGGAATATGGCCGGACCTTCAGGGTTTCATTGGAGCAATCTCCGCATCTTGGCTCTTTCCGCGCGCAGGTCGTCACCGGGGCCGCACAACGGCCCCGTGTTGAAGACACGGCGAGGCAACAGGGTGTTGGGGCATGAGGCTGCCGGCCATGGCCGGCGCGCCCGCTCGGTTCGGTCGCGCCAAGGCGGCGACCGGCGCGACGCGTCAGTTCAGGCGCTGTTCCGACTTGACGTCGAAGAGATGCACGCAACCCGGATCGACCGTGATGGCAATCTCGCCGCCGGGGCGGACATCCAGTCTCTCGCGGAAGGTGCATGTCACGGACTGGCCGCCGATCGTGCCCTGAACGATGGTTTCTGCACCGGTGGGCTCGATGACCTCGACGATCAACCGCAGACTGCCCTCGCCACCAATACGGATATGTTCCGGCCGGATGCCACAGAGAACATCCTGATCGCCAAGCATGCGCGACACTTCGCCGATCGTGCTGCCACCGAGCAGGATCCGGTCGTCCTTCAGGCTTCCATTGAGGAAGTTCATCGATGGCGAGCCGATAAAGCCTGCGACAAAGCGGTTGAGCGGCCTGTCGTAAAGCTCCAGCGGCGTACCGACCTGCTCGACGAAACCATTGCGCATGACGACGATCTTGTCGGCCAGCGTCATCGCCTCGATCTGGTCATGGGTGACATAGACCATGGTCGTCTTCAGACGCTGGTGAAGCGCCTTGATTTCGGTGCGCATGGAGACGCGCAGCTGCGCGTCGAGGTTGGAGAGCGGCTCGTCGAAGAGGAAGACCTGCGGTTCGCGCACGATCGCGCGGCCCATGGCGACGCGCTGACGCTGGCCGCCGGAAAGCTGGCGCGGCAGGCGGTTCAGCAGATGCGACAGGTTGAGGATGGCCGCGGCCGCCTCGACCTTCTTCTGCCGGCTTTCCTTGCCCTCTCCGCGAAGCTTCAGGGAGAAGCCCATGTTCTCGGCAACCGTCATGTGCGGATAGAGCGCGTAGCTCTGGAACACCATGGCGATATCGCGATCCTTCGGCGACACCGTGTTGATGACCCGGTCGCCGATGAAGATCTTGCCGTCGCTGATCGTCTCGATACCGGCGATCATGCGCAGGAGCGTCGACTTCCCGCAGCCCGACGGGCCGACGAGGACGACGAATTCACCGTCATCGATATCGACATTGACGCCATGGATGACCTGCGCCTGATGGTATGCCTTGACGACATCGCGAATGTTGACACTAGCCATTGTGGTTCCCCGATTTTGTCTGTTCGCGTCGCGCAAGCGGCAGATTGATGGTTTGGGACGGATCGCGCGTGATCATCCCTTGACGGAGCCTCCGAGGACCCCGCGGACGAAGTATTTCTGCATCGAGATGAGGATCAGCAGGGGAACGACGACGGAGATGAAGGTCGCGGCCGTCAGCACGCTCTGGCCCCCCGATTCCGTCTGGGCCATGGTGGCGACGCGCACGGTGAGCGGTGCCAGCGATTCACTGCCGCCGAGGAAGATCATCGGCACGAGCAGATGGTTCCAGGCGATCATGAACTGCAGGATGGCAAGCGAGGCCAGAATGGAGCCCGAGAGAGGCAGGATGATCTTCACGAAGATCGTCGGTTCGCTGGCCCCGTCGATGCGGGCCGCTTCGAGAAGGTCGGAGGGAATGCTGGAGAAGAAGCCGTAGAGAAGGAAGACGCCGAACGGCACGGTCAGCCCCATCTCGATCAGCCAGACGGGAACGAAGGTTCCGGTAAGACCAAGTGCCAGAAACACTTTCAGCATCGGCACCAGCGTCAGCTGCGGCGGCAGAACCTGCAGGGCGACCATCGACAGGAACACCGCCATTCGACCGCGAAAACGCATCTGCGCAAGGGCAAAGGCGCCGGCTGCGGAGAAGAGAATGGTGCCGGCGACCGTCGGAAGCGCAATCGTCAGCGAGTTGACGATGCTGGACGCAAAGCCGGAACTGGCAAAGGCTGCCCGATAATTGTCCAGCACGACCTGACGATCGACGAGAATATGCCACCAGCCGCTCGTCACCGAACCGCCTTCCGGGCGAAACGAGGTAACGAGCAGTGCGAGCGTCGGCGTGAACCAGATGACGCAGAGTGCAAGGACAATGCCATGCAGCGCGACCTGGCCGGCGAGATGCTTGAGCTTGGGCACAACCATGCTGGGCTCCGTGGCGGATGGGGTAGCAGAAATCGTGATTGCCATGGTCAGCCCTTTGCCTCGCGCCGCATCTGGCGGATATTCATGATGATGACGGGAGATGCCATGATGAGCAGGAGCACGGCGATGGCGCTCGCGGTGCCGAGGTTTTCCCGAACGAAGAGTTCCGAATACATGCGGTTGGCAATCACGTCGGTGCCAAAGGCGCCGTTGGTCATGACGTAGATGATGTCGAAGACCTTGAGCGAGAAGATCGCTTCAGTTGTCAGCACGACGAGAATGGTCGGCCAGAGGGAGGGAAGCGTCACGTAGCGGAAAATCGCAAGCTCGCCTGCTCCGTCGATGCGCGCCGCCTCGCTGAGGTCGCTGGGAATGGCCTTCACGCCCGCCGAGAGAATGAGGGTGGCAACGCCCATGCTCATCCAGACGGCGACACCGATCAGGGCATAGTTATTGACCGAGCGGTCGAGAAGCCAGGCAGTCGGAGCGTGCCCGAAGACCTTCATCAGTGCATTGGCCGTACCCACCTGTGGCATGGACGGCGGCGCATAGACATAGATCATCTTCCAGATGATGGCGCCGGCGACGAAGGAAATGGCCGTCGGCAGGATGAGGAAGGTGCGCGCGATCTTCTCGTAGCGGACGCGGTCCATCAGGATCGCCGCCACCAGTGCCAGCGAACAGGTCACGAGCGGAAAGACGATGATCCACAGAAGGTTGTTGAAGAGAACCGGCCGCAGAGCCTTGCTGAAGGCCCAGTAGAAGTTGGAGAAGCGACCCAGTTGTTCCCCTTGGCGTCCTAAAAGAATAGATCACCGATGCCACCATCGGATAGGCAATCACCAGTCCGCTCAGACAGAGAACCGGAAAGAGCCATAGCCAGGGCCGGACTTTGGCCTGGACTTCGCCGGCGCAGCGACGAAGGACGAATTCTCCCGAGGCGATGACCATGAAGGCCAGGGCAGGCAGAATAACGACGCCGAGCGCGAGTTGAACGAGCTGGGTAGACAAGATGTATGGTCCTCTTCTTCCCGCCGACGGCCTGCAAGGGCAGACCGCCGACATGGTGGGAGTGGAATTGCTATGGAGAGATCAACCCTTGGACGACGCAACCGCGTCATCGATGGAGCTGAGCACCTGATCGAGCGTCGACGGATCCATCGCATAGTTCACCACGCCGCGGATGGCTGCCTGGACGACGGAGGCATCGGCGACCTGATGCGGAAGCGCCACGAGCGTGGTGTCCTTGGTCAGGAGCGTGCTGCGGACCTTCGACAGCACCGGATTGGAATAGGCATCGGCGCCGACATCCGTATTCGAGACGTTCCAGATCCCGGCCGCAGCGACGAGACGCTGGCCATCCGTCGAGGCAAGGTATTTCAGGAAGGCCCGCACCTGCGGCGTATCCTTGAAGGCCATGGTGACAGTGCCGCCATAGGTCTCGTATTTAGCATACTGGGGCTCTGAAGGCACCGGCATGAAATTGAGATCCTTGATCATCTGGATCTTCGGATAGATCACCGTCGTCAGGCCGCCGGCAAAGACGCCCCATTGCATGACAGCGCATTGCGGCGGATCGGAAAAGAGGCCGGCGCCGATGCGGATTGCCGGCGTCGACATGGCAGCAATCGCGCCACCGGCCACCATCGACGGATCCTCGACAAGCTTGCCATAGGCCTCGAACGCGGCACGGACCTCATCGGACGACCAGGCGCGCTTGCCGGCGCTCAGTTCGTTGACCACATCCGGCCCGTAATGCTTCAGGAGATAGGTTTCGATCCAGGTGAGGCCGACATAGCCCGAGGCAGGGCCACGCTCATCGGCATAGCACCACGGAGCCGTGCCGGTTTTGGAGAATTTCTTGGTCCAGGCGTCGAATTGCTCGGCCGTCACGTTCTCGGTCGGGCCGTCGTAAAGATGGGCATTGTACCAGAGAACATTGCCGCTCAGCTCCGTCCAGAGGCCGTAAAGCCCCTTGCTGTCGCTCACGGTTGCAAGCAGGCCCGGATCGAAATGGCCATCGATCGCATCCTTGCCGATCAGCTGGTTCAGATCCTTCAGATCACCGCGCTTCATGTAGCGATGCACGGCATTGATGGAATTGAAGGACGCGAGATCCGGCGGATCACCGGCGGCGACGCGGGTCTGAAGCACCGCATGAAAATCGGTCGTCGCATTATAATCGATGCGGATGCCGGTCGCTTCCTCGAAGGGCCGCCACGCGGCGCGAAGGGCTTCGAGTTCATGCCCGCCGTTGACGCCGAGGATCGTGACGGAACCGCCTATCTTCTGGCCACCGACCAGCGAGAGCGCATAGGCCTGGGCCTTTTCGACCAGGTTCGCAGGAAGCGTATCGGCCGCTGTCGCTGTCTGACAGAGGGACAATCCGGCCGTTAAAGCGAGCGTGATGGCGATCGAGCCCCGACGCAATGCGCCGTGCTTCGGAAAAAAAGTCATGGCTTTGCAGCTCCCGTTTTGTGATTTCGCCACTATCCGAATTTTCGGTCTATGCGGCGCGTTCCCTTTGGCTTAGCAGGGTTATCAAGGCCTTTGTCGAAGGGACCAACCCGCTTGCAAGCGAACAATCGCGGGACACTTGCGATCCGTCAAACGACTAAGATTGCGGCGTCCATGAATATTGCTCATAATCGCAGCGGATTGGAAAGATTTACTATGCAGGGCATCGCCAACAAACTCGATTTGCGACAATTGCGGCAGTTCCTCGCCGTGGCGCAGACAGGAAGTTTCAGCGTTGCGGCTGAAAGCCTCGGACTCAGCCAGTCGGCGATCAGCAAGGGCATCAGAGCCCTTGAGCAGCAGCTCGGCGTCCAGTTGCTTGATCGCGGCCCCAATGGCGCGCAGGTGACACTCTTCGGGCAAAGCCTGCTGAGCTACTGTCAGCTGATCCTTTCTCTGGCGGACGAGGCGGTCGAGGAGATGGATGCGCTGAGGGGCGCACGCCGCGGCGCCCTGCGGATCGGCGGTCTGCCGGCGGCCCTTCTGGACCTTGTACCCGACGCTGCATTGCGTTTTTCCGAACAATGGCCCGACATTGCCCTTCTCTTTCATGAAGGGCTGAACGAATTTCTCCTGCCGATGCTCTATAATGGCCGCATCGACATTCTCTTCTCCACCAAGCCGACCGAACCGCTGAACGACGATTTCGAATGGCGGCTCGTTCGCACCGAGCCGGTGCAGATCATCTGCGCCGAACAGCATCCGCTCGCCAAGGCGACGAATATCACGCTGGAAGAACTCTCGGCCTATTCCTGGGTCATGCCACCGCGTCCGGAGCCGGACCGCCAGACAATCGATACGCTTTTCCGCTCCTCCGGCTTTCCGCGACCGAAGATCGTCATGGAAACCACATCGATCTCCTTCCTGCGGTCGATCATTCGCAAGACGTCCTATCTCAGCTACCTGACGCGGCCTGGCATTCAGGAACAGGGCAGCGGCATCACGCCGCTCAACATTCCGGAGCTCAAACTATCCCGCGAGCTTTATGCCGCCTTTCGCCGGCGCGGCGTCGTTCGCCCCACCGTGATCTCGTTTCTGCGCGAACTCCGCTGAAGGAATTACCGGCTCGATACGGGAGGACATTCCTTGCACGCATAATGGCCTCCCCATTATTCATTTCGCTTTGAAGGTTCCGCCTCCTACTATTTCCCTGAAGCCGGGCACGACGTCCCGGCACAAGATCTGCTCTCCTGCAACACATGACGAAGCCGGCGACACGTCCGTTATCCGGCAGGCTTTGCTGTGGGCGGGCTGGTCCCGAAAAAGGGGTATCCGTCATGATCGCCACGCCCGCCGGCGCCTACAAATTTGCACTCAATCCGATCCATTGGTTCGCGACCCGCGACGGCTGGCTGGACCCGACGATCGGGCCTGACCCCATGGAGCTCATGCGTCTCGTGGCAGCCGCCGGCTTTCCCGCCATCCATGCGCAGATCCCTCAGGGCTGGTCTCCCTCGCAATACAAGCAGGCCTTGAGCGACAACGGCCTTGTGCCCGCCCCTGGCTATCTGGCGCTGGGCCTCGAAGAACATGGCATTTCGGAAACCGAGGCGCTGGAGATCACCCGCCGGCTCGCCGGCGACCATGCGGCGCTCGGCATGACGGACATGTTCCTGTCGACCCGCATGGCAAAGGAAGCGCCGCGCGTGCTGCATCCCGCCATCGGTTACGAATTCGATGAAAAGCGCTTCGAGACCGTCCTTTCGCTGATCGACAAGGCCTCCGCCATCATCCGCCAGGAAGGGCTTCTGGCTGCTCTTCATCCTCATATCGGCACATGGATCGAGACCGAAAAGGAAACGCGCGCCGTCCTCGATGCCATTCCGGCGACGCAGCTCGGCTTCGGACCGGATACCGGACACTTGACCTGGGCCGGCGCCGACGTGATTTCGCTTCTCAACGATTATCGCGAGCGCATCCATGCGGTCCATATCAAGGATTGTCTCCTCGATGTTCTCGACCTGAACAAGAAGGCAGGCAGCTCCTACCGCGACACGGTGATCGACGGCCTGTGGATCGAGCCGGGCAGAGGCAATCTCGATCTGACGGCGATGCTGGCAGCACTCGGGCCGGATTTTGACGGCTGGCTCATCGCAGAGGTCGATTATCCGGCCCTGCCTGCATTCGAATGCGCCGAGGAAAGCGCCCGCTGGCTCCGCGCCCTGTCGCGACCGGCAGCCGTTTCAGCCTGACACCTTATCCATTTCGACCGGACGAACATATTTCATGACGACCAATAGCTACGACGTGATCGTCGTCGGCTCGGGAGCTTCCGGCTCCTTCGCCGCTAAAGAACTGACAGAGCAGGGCCTGCGCGTCCTTCTCCTCGAAGCGGGCCCTGCGGTCGGCAAGCAGGAGTTCGGACCGCTGGAGAAATTGACGAAGAAGATCGCCGACATCAATTTCTGGGAGCGCGCCCGCGCGACGTTGCAGGGCCAGCCTGTCCAGTCCAAGGCCATCTTCTTCGACGAGCGGCTGAAATCGCTCTTCGTCAACGACCGCCATAACCCGTATACGACGCCGCGTGATGCGCCTTACCTCTGGTTTCGCGGCAAACAGGGTGGCGGCCGGATGCACACGTTCGGCCGCGTGCTTCTGCGCTGGTCCGACGACGATTTCAGGATGAGGAGCCGCACGGGCTCTGGTCTCGACTGGCCGATCACTCACGACGAACTCGCGCCATACTATGCGGAAGTCGAGGATTTTCTTGGTCTTTACGGCCGCTGCGAAGGTGCTGAGACACTTCCCGATTCCGAATGCAGCCATAACGCCGAACTGACGGAGGCTGAGGAGATCTTCATCGAGGAGGTCGAGGCGCAGCATCCGGAGCAGCGTGTCATCTCATGGCGCTACATGGTGCCGGACCGTGAGCGTGTGCCGGCGCCTGCGCAAGGCCATGACGACCGGTCGCCTGACGGTTCGCTACAACTCCATGGCCACTGCCATTACCTGCGATCCCCATACCGGTCACGCGACCGGCGTGGCGATCATCGACACGCTGACGGCTGAGCGCATACCGTTTGTCGCGCGTGCCGTCGTCGTCTGCGCGTCGCCGATCGAGAGTGTCCGTCTTCTGCTGAACTCGACCTCCCCGCGACATCCGAAGGGGCTCGGCAACAGCTCGGATACGCTTGGCCGATATTTCATGGACCAGCTGCCCTGCGTGGCTGCCGGCACCTTCCCGAAGACGCGCGGCTTTTCCGTCCCGACCTCGGGCCAGACAGAACCGGATCCGCTTTACCGGCATCCCGGCGGCGTTTCATGCCAAGCCTGCGGCGCGGGAGGGCAGCAAGGCTGCACGCGATTTCGGCTTTCAGGGCAAGATTGCCCGCGAGCCGGTGCCGGAGGGGGCAGCATCCCGCTTCGCCTTCATGGGATACGGCCAGATGGAGGCACGCGCGGAAAACCGCATATCGCTCGATCCCGGCAAGCGGGACCGATGGGGTGTGCCGGCCGCGCATATCCGCTGCGCCATGTCCGATGGCGACCGGAACCTGCTGATAGCGCAGGAGCAGATGCTGGAGAAACTCGTAACCGACGCCGGTGGCGCGTTCGAATATATCGGCTCACCGCTCGGCCTGCGGGAAATGGGGCGTGGCGCCTTGCCCAATGCAAATCCCCTTACCCGCCTCATGTTCCGGACATTCTTCCTGCAGACGATGCGGATGGGATCGGCCATCCATGAAAGCGGCGGCGCACGAATGGGCAGCGATCCGCGGACATCCGTTACCGATGGCTGGGGACGCGTCTGGGATGCGCCGAATGTCTGTGTAACAGACGCAAGCACCTTCCCCTCCAGCGGCATTGCCGGAACGACCCTGACGGTCATGGCCCAGACGGTTCGTGCTTGCCGGCAGCTGGCAACAGAACTCGGTGTCAGCAATCCGCAGACGGCAGGCTAACCAGTGGGCCAACCAGTGGGCCAACCGGTGGGCCAAGCCGGCCGATGATTTGAAGTTCGCCGGCGCAGTGGCACCGGACGGCGCTCAGCAACGAAACAGATAGAGGGAACTCAACCTTGCAGATCTCGCCAGATAACGCTGAAGTACCGGTTCCGACAGCCGAGGCCCGGCTAACCCGGACAATCCGTCTTGGCAGCGGCCCCTTGCGCGCGGCGATCAAGGAATGCCTTGCCGTCGAGGGCCTGCCGACCCGTTGCGGATCGGCAGCTTTTGAAAATGCGCCGACGGAGCCTGCCCATGCCACCGTCGTCCAGCGGCTGATCGACAGCGGCGATTTTACGATCACCCATCTCGCCGGCATGCACGAGCTTGCTTTCGGCATGACAGGAGAAAACAGGGCTTACGGAACACCGCTCAACCCCAATTGGCCAGACCGCATCACCGGCGGCTCGTCCTCGGGCGCCGCGGCAGCCGTTGCCGCAGGGGATGTGGATGTTGCCATCGGCACCGACACCGGTGGTTCGGTACGCCTGCCGGCCGCCTGCTGCGGCGTCTGGGGGTTCAAACCCACTTTCGACAGGTTGTCTCGCCGCGGCGCCATTCCGCGCCAGAGCTCGCTCGACTGCGTCGGTCCGATCGCCTCTGACATCCAGACCATCATTCGCGCCATGCGGGCGATGGACCCGACATTCGAGCCCGCCGAATTGTCCCGAGAGCCTCGACTGGGGCGGGTAAAAACAAGTGCCGACGGTTTCATCGAGACGGCCATCGACGAAGCCCTTTGCGAAAGCGCTGTCGTTCAACGGTCCCTGCCCGGCCTCGATGCCGCCTTCGATGCCGGCATGACGATCATAAACGCCGAGCTGGCCGAAGCATTCGGCGACCTCGCACGCTCCGACGCCTCTCTGGGTGATGACGTTCGCCAGCGTCTGCTCAGGGCGATGGCGACCACCCGCGAGGCGGTCGAACGAGCCGAGCTGGTACGCCAGACGTTCTCTGCTGAAATCGATGCGGCGCTGGAAGGTATTGACGTTCTCGTCCTGCCAACCTTGCCGACGGCGCCGCCCACCTGGGCCGAAGCCCGCAACCCGGTGAATATCCTGCCGCTCAGCAAATATGTGCGGCCGTTCAATCTGAGCGGTCATCCGG
The DNA here is from genome assembly GCA_902167985.1 of Shinella sp. UYSO24. Classification (GTDB taxonomy): domain Bacteria; phylum Pseudomonadota; class Alphaproteobacteria; order Rhizobiales; family Rhizobiaceae; genus Neorhizobium. The sequence goes on along the minus strand of CABHNZ010000024.1, from coordinate 24,304 downwards.
CTATTTCCATTCCGCTGAAAAGCGCCAATGGCCTGCCCGCGAGCCTGCAGCTCGTCGGCGTCAGGGAACGGACGAATTGCTGTGCGCGGTGGCTGTGCAGCTTGCCGGCCGTTCATTCTCGATGCCCCTGCGAGATTGAATCAAGGAAAGCTTACGGTGGATTTGAAGCGGTCCGAAAAATAGGCCTTACCGTACCGTTTTGTGAATAGCCACGCGTCTCGCCGATAGCCCTTGACCTTGCCCCCACTTCCGTCCGGACACTCATCCTTAAGCACAGCTTGAGGATGAGTTTATGTCTCACGAGTTTCGACAGGTTGATCTGATGATCGGTGACGTCCGACGGCGACGCTGGACCGACCTGCGGCTATCAGCGGATCGCTGCCCTTCTGAACAGGCAGCAGAGAGCCGCCGATCTGACCGTTATCGATCGCAAACGACTTCGTCGCATCAAGACCTATCACGCGCTAATCCTTGCGAAACACACGGTAGTGCGAATAGGTCGTGTCCACGATGGCAAGGTCATGGTGACGCGGTCTATCCTGGTGAGTTCATGCTGAACCGCGACTTGCGGGGTAGTTCAAGCTGACCGGCATGCCGCATCCGGGCGAGCGGTTTCTTTCGAAAAACCTCCGCCGGCATTCGATAGCCGAGGCATTGCCGGGGCGCTGCATTGAGCGTGTTGCGGATCTTGATCGGATCCGTGTCGGTCAAAGACAGGGGATCAACCTCTCTCGATAGCCATTTCCGCACTCTACCATTGGTGTCTTCGACAGTTACTTTATGCGACGTCGATTGCGGATCGCAGAACCAGGTGTGGCTATGGCAGCCATGACGAAACAGTGAGGCGGCGCTTTGATGCTGCCGGCAAGCCGGACCGGCTGTTGCTTGGCGGCAGCGATTGGTCAGCGGATCCCGCTCGTCTGTCCATCTGCCATGACGACCTGCCATTCGGCCCGGATCATCTTCGTGAATAGATCCCACCAACATTACCCTTCAAAGGGGCAGGTTGAGACAGTAAAGCCCCTCATCGGAAAACAATTTCATTCTCATCGAGGTCTTATTTCCCATGCCCCTGATCGACCGTATCGCCAGCTATAGCGACGATCTCACTGCAATCCGCCGCGATCTGCACCAATATCCGGAAATCGGCTTCGAGGAGGTGCGAACGTCCGGCATCGTTGCAAAGATGCTCGATGACTGGGGGATAGAGGTGCATCGTGGCATCGGCCAGACTGGCGTTGTCGGCGTCCTTCGAGGGAAACTGGGGGAAGGTCGCACGATCGGTCTGCGTGCAGACATGGACGCCCTGCCCATGGAAGAACGGACAAACCTGCCCTATGCGTCCCAAAATCCCGGCCGGTTCCATGGCTGTGGACATGATGGCCATACGACGATGCTGCTCGGTGCGGCGCGTTACCTTGCCGAAACGCGCGATTTCGCCGGCACGGCGGTCTTCATTTTCCAGCCCGGCGAGGAAGGCTGCGGCGGCGCTCGCGCCATGATCGCGACGGGTTGTTTGAACGTTTTCCGTGTGACGAGATCTATGCTCTCCACAATGCGCCTCTCGACGCTCCCCATCGAATTGGTATCAAGCCCGGCCCCGCGATGGCTGGTGCCGATTTCTTCGACTTCCGCATCCACGGGCGCGGCAGCCACGGCGCGACACCCGAGCATTCGCGAGACCCGATCATTGTGGCAACGGCCCTTGTCCAGGCGCTGCAATCCATCGTCAGCCGCAACGTAAGTCCGTTCAAGCAGGCCGTACTTTCCGTCACCCAAATCCACTCCGGCAGTGCCTACAATGTCATTCCCGAAGAGGCCGTCGTTTCTGGAACTGTCCGTTTCCTCGATCGTGAGGTGAATGAGGCCATGCGGCAGCGGATGAGGACGATTGCGGAAGGGCTTGCGGCTTCGTTCGAGGTTACAATCGATCTCGACATCCGCAATATTTTCGACGTTCTGGTCAACACGGAAGAACTGGTAGAGCATTATGCCGAGGCCGCCCGCGACATTGTCGGTGAGGAGCAGGTTTACATCAAGACGCTTCCGGTGATGGGCAGCGAGGACTTCGCCGACATGCTGCACATAACGCCCGGTGCCTATTGCACCGTCGGCCATAGTGGGGGCGTCCCGGTTCACAATCCCGGCTTTATCTTTGACGACAGTGTTTTGCCGGTGGGAGCAAGCCTGCTCGCACGTATTGTTGAAAAGCGCCTTGGCAAAAGCCTATAGGTTCGAGAGGCGTTTCCGGAGGCCAGGACTTCGATGGTCGGTCGATCCTGGCTTCCGACTTATCCTGAAGCGCCGAAAGTGCGCCTGGGGCGTTGCCGTATTCGCAACGGCATGTCCTCTGAATTGACACTTGTTTTTGAAGTAACCCTATGGGATCGTTTCAAAAATAAGCCTGCTCCTTGCCCCGTCTATTCAGTGAGGTTTTGCCGGCTCAAAAGAAAGTTCGCATAAGAACTTCGTAGGGGAGGAAAGCCCTAGACGCCGCCATTCGGCAGAAAGGTCTTTCTCGTGGCAGTTTCCGAAGTCGGCTTCGGTCTCTCGGCGCGTGGTGTGGGCATGGTCTACACGCGCCACAAGCAAAGTACGACGGCCCTGATTGACTGCAATCTCGACGTTCCCAGAGGAAGCTGGACCTCGCTTATCGGCGCGTCCGGCTGCGGCAAGTCGACCCTCCTGCGGATTTTGCCGATATCATCACACCGACGCAAGGCGAGGCACGTCTGCACGGGCTGACACCGGCAGAAGCCCGGGCGGCGCGGACCTATGCCTTTGTATCGCAGCAATCGACCATGCTTCCCTGGCGCAAAATGACCGAAAACGTCGGCCTGGGATTGGAAGTGGCGGGGATAGCAAAAGGCGAACGTGAGCATCGCGTCGCAGAGGCGATGGAACTTGTTGGGCTGACCGGCTTCGAGAAGGCCTATCCGTCCGAGCTTTCCGGCGGCATGCGGCAACGCGCAGCGATCGCACGGGCGCTGACGCTGAAGCCTCGGTTCCTGCTAATGGACGAGCCTTTCGGCGCCCTCGACGAATTGACCCGGGACAAACTGAACTTCGAGCTTCTGCGGATCCTTCAGGAGACGTCTGCGACACTTCTCCTGGTGACCCACTCAATCAGTGAAGCAATCATATTGTCCGATCAGGTCGCGGTCATGAGCCCGCGCCCCGGTCGCATCACACAACTCGTCGATATCGATTTCGGTCGCAACCGTACCGCAGCCATGCGCGACGATCCGCGCTTCGCCGCCTACGAGGCAAAATTGCGCCACGCCCTCCACGGCGACCCTGCCGTCGTCTCGCACTAACCCCTTAAGCTGCCCACACAAAGCAATCGGAGAGACATATATGCAATCCCGTCAGTCGTTTGGGAAATACAGGATGATCGCGGCGCTAGGCGCCACGATGCTCGCCTTTGCCGGCTCCGTCACCGCCACAATGGCCGCGGACGCCAAGAAGATGACGGTCGTCTTGAGCTATATTCCGAACGTCGAAAACTTCGGAACGATCTATGCCAAGGAGAAAGGTTTCTTCAAGGAGGCCGGACTGGATGTCGAACTGGTTCCCGGTGGTGCAGGCGTGGACGGTATCCAGATGATCGCCTCAGGCACGGCACAGATCGCAATTACCGCTGCCGAGCCGATCATCGCGGCCGTCGGGCGCGGCGAGCATCTCAAGGTGATTGCGACGAGGCTGCAGAAGAACCCGCAGGCCATGACCTGCCGCCAGGATTCCGGCGTGACCGAAGCGCATATGGTGAAAGGCAAGCGCCTGGCCATCAAGCAGACCGCGCAGAAGCAGGCCGATGTCTTCCTGGGCAAGCTCGGCCTGACCACGAAGGACATGGAAACGCTCTCGGTCGGCGGGAGCGACATTTCAGCGATCATCGCCGGCCGTGTCGATTGCCTCTATTCGACCTATGCCTATAACGAGCCACGGCTAATCGAAAATGCCGGCGTCAAGGTCAACGTCCTTTCCCTTGGTGATTATGGCCTGAACAGCCAGCCGGGCGCCATCACGGTTACGGAAAAATACTTCAACGACAACAAGGAGCTACTCAAGTCTTATCTGACGGCTGAAAGCCGCGGCTGGGCAGAGTATTTCAAGGATCCGGACGCGGCTGCCAAGTTTATAGTGGAAGGCGGCTTCAACGATGGCCTCGATATCGGACAGCAGACCTATCAGGCCGAGCGCCAGGTAAGCTTCATGACGAGCCCGTTGACCAAGGAAAAGGGCATTCTCTACCTCGACCCGGCCATCTGGAAGGAAAGTGCCGCAAATTCCTTCGCCGCCAAAAGCACACCGCGCCTGGTCGACCCGTCGGAATTCCTGACATTCGAAATCCTCGACGCCGTGAACAGACCGAAACTCTGACTTCACCGACACGGGCGTCCGCTTCCGCGCCGCCCGTGTCCGGCCAAATCCAATTCGAAATGGCTCTGCTGCAAAATGGCGACGATGAGTTTGAACAAATCGGGAATGCCGGAGGAGACAGCCACGCGTCCTCAGCGGCTGCGGGAATGGATTTCGGCGGCGACACCGCCTGTCGCCTTCCTGGTATGTCTGATAGGCGTCTGGTATTACGGCTCGGCCAAGGGCTTTGTTCCGTTCTATATCATACCCGGTCCGCAGCAGATCGCCGCCGAATTCGTCGCTAATAACGCGGTTCTCGTCAAACATGCGTCCAGAACGACGGTAGAAGCCCTGTCGGGGTTTGCGATTGGCAATGTCGCCGCGATCATCATGTCGGTTCTTCTGACTTGGTCCCGTCCCCTGCGCGAGACGATCTACCCCTATGCTCTCCTCAGCCGTGCGATACCGCTCATCGTCTTCACGCCGGTGATCGTCGTCATGCTCGGACGCGGGCTCCCGCCGATTATCTTCACGGTGGCTTTCACCGTCTATTTCCCGACCTTTCTCAACATGATGCGTGGTCTTCGCTCGGCCAATCTCGAATATCATGAAACGCTGCACACACTGTCGGCGACACATTTTCAGCGCCTGTGGCTCGTCGACCTGCCGTCGTCTATGCCCTACCTTTTCGCGGCCCTGAAGATAAGCGCCTCCAGCGCATTCATTTCCGCTCTGGTCACCGAATGGATCGGCTCCAACCTCGGTCTCGGTTACCTCGTCGTGGTCTCTGGGCAGTATTTCAAGCTTGCAACGCTCTGGGCCGCGATTTTCACCGCCGCATTTCTGACGCTTGCCCTTCTTGGGATCGTCACTCTGGTCGAGAAACTGCTTGGCCGCTGGACCGCGTCAGCAGACGATTTGGGAGTATAGCCATGACAACCGTCGATCCGCATCTGCAGGGCCTTTTTTACAGCCGGAGCCTGAAGATGGAGAAAGACCTGCGTCGCCGGCAGAATTACGTGCATGTGTCACAGACTATTCGCAAGATCGGTCTGCCGCTCTTGCTGCTGGTTGTGATCCTTTCCGGATGGGAATATGTCGCCGATCGTGAGCTCGTCTCGCGCTTGGTTCTGGCAGGCCCGTCCCAGATCATCACCGCCCTTATCACCGAATGGCCCGCCATCAGCAGCAATGCGGGCGTAACCATAGCCCAGGCCGTCATCGGTTTCGCGCTCGGTAACGCCCTCGGCCTGGTGGTTGCGATTGTTTTCGTCCATTCCGCCATCGTGCGCCGAACGCTCTATCCGCTGGCAATCGGCGCCGAGGCTATCCCCTTCATCGCCATCGTTCCGGTGCTGATCCTCTGGTTTGGCAACGGGATGGCACCAAAGATCTTCATTATTACGATACACACCTTCTTTCCGATGCTCATCAATGCCGTACGGGGCCTGAAGAGCGCCGATAGCGAGGTGAGCGAAATGCTTTATTCGCTCGGCGCCACGACACGACAGCGTCTCTTCATGGTCAGGCTGCCGGCCTCGATCCCGTTTCTGTTCAACGCGCTGAAACTGTCAGCATGCGGCTCCATCGTTTCGTCACTGGTGGCCGAGTGGCTGGCATCCGACCACGGGCTCGGCTACCTGATCATCGACTATGGCCAGGACTACAAGATCCCCGAGCTTTGGGCGACGGCGCTGGTCGCCACGGCGCTCAGCATGATGATCTACGGCCTGACGATCTGGGTGGAATATCTCTGCACCCCGTGGAAGCGCTCGCGGCAATCATCGATCCAGACGTGATGGCGCAAATCGCGCTCCATGTCTGACCACAATCCCTTCTGGAGAATTCCCATGTCAGCGAAAATCACATTGCCGCCGCTCGGCCTCATGGATCAGGGTTGGGCCGAGCCCGGCATGACCGATGCCGAGAGCTATGCTGCCTCGCTGGAGACGATCAAGCTCGCGGATCGCGTTGGCATCGACACGGCCTGGATCGGCGAACATCACTACGTGCAGACCGAAAACCCGTTCTACGGACGCATTCCCGCTTCGGAGATGTTTCTTGCCCATGCGGCCGCACAGACCAGCCGCATCATGCTGGGGACAGGCGTCAAGGTGCTTTCGACAACCACCGCCTTGCGTGCCGCCGAGGAAATGGCAGTACTGGATGTGTTGAGCGGCGGGCGCGCCGAATTCGGCGTCGGTCTTGGTTCGGCCGGCAATTCCCACCTCACCGGCGAGGAGAAAGCCGCAACCTTCCGCCGGCTTCTCGACAACATCATCGCCATCCTGAAGGGAGACGAAGGCCAACCGCGCCTTTCGCCCATGCCGCTCAGCGATCTGCCGTCACGGCTTTGGGCTGCGGCGCGCGACAAGCCCACACTCGATTATCTGGCCAACCGGGGCATCAATCTCGTCGTCGGCCAGGCGGAAATCGGTGCCGTGCAGGCTAATTATGTCCGTCACTATCGCCAATCGGGGGGCAAGGGAGGCACCCGCGGCGTGCGACTGCTCTTCGTTGCGCCGACCCGTGAAGAGGCGCTTGCAAACAGTGCCGCCGCCGCCGATCTCTATTTCTCACTGATGGGTAACAAGGGTTATCATGCGGAAGCTGTCGCCCGTGGACTGCTGCCGGCCGAAATTTCATCGCGGGACGATATGAACCGTCATATCAGCTTCATTGTCGGCACGCCCAGCGAAGTCGCAAATGAGCTCAACGACTATATCCGCGTCACCGGCGTCGACAGGGTCGATGCCATGGTCCAGATCCCGAGACTGCTGCCGCATCACGTCCATCGCAGCGTAGAACTGCTGCAGCGTGAAGTGAGGCCGCTCCTGCACTACCCGACTACGCTTCACAAAGCCGTGGCTTGAAGCGTCCTTCACCAAGGCTCGGCCGCTGTGATACTGACTCTGAGACCAGCAAGGCCGGCGCCGGCCGCGTCAATCGTTACCAGGGAAAACGATGCTCAGTTTCATGCACGTCCACATTGTCGCACTTCGCTATTTCACCGAAACGGTGCGGAAAAAGTCGATGCGGCAGGCCGCCGATGCCCTGAATATCGCGCGTCCGCTGTCAACCGGCAGATCCTCAAGCTGGAAGACCAGTTGCAGTGCAAGCTTTTCGATCGGCTGGCGGACGGCGTCCAGCTGACTAGCGCTGGCGAGATCCTGTATCACTACGCCAAAACATGGAGCGGGATCTGGAGCGTGCCATTGGCCGGATCGATGATCTACGAGGACTGAAATCAGGCCATATCCGGTTGGCGGCTGAGGACGGTATCGCCAAAGACTTCTTACCCTGCGTGTTGACGGATTTTCATAAAAAGCACGCTCGTGTCACCTTCTCACTGGAAGTGACCACCGGACCGGAAGTCGTCGCACGCGTCGAAGCCGGAGCGGTCGATATCGGTCTTGCGATGGGGAGCGGGGCCCAGAATTCAGTGACGACGGCCGCAGCTATCAGGGTGCCGCTCGGGATCATCGTGAATGCGGATCATGCCCTGGCCGGTAAAGCAACCGTCACGGACGGCCGACCTTGCCGGAGAACTGATGGTGGAACGGACGGAAATAAAGGACGATGTCGTCGGCTTTCATTCGCGGCTCGACAAATCGTCGAAGCGGCGGCAGTTCATCAACACCAATGCTTCCGATGTTCTCGCAACCCTGGTGAGGGCCGGACTGGGGATCGGTATGCGTTCGCCGGTGGGCATTCTCTCAGATCTTGAGACCGGGCGGCTCGCCTTCGTCAGGCAAATCGATCTCAAGCGCAAGGCGAGCCTCAACGTCTACATCAACCATCAACAGACCGGTGATGTATCGACCTCGGTCATGCTGCATTTTATTCGCAACGCCCTACCAGGCTTCGAGCAACGGATGCACCAACTGGCGAAGACCACGCCGGACGACCCAGAGCTGCACGCGCCTAGTCGTTCATCGCGTTGAAACGATAGGCAGCCGCTGGATCCTCCGGCGTATGCGCCCGGTGATAAGCCTCCAGATACGGCATGAGCCGCTCGACGGTCAGACGATTGGCGCGTTCCGCCTCACTCTCGGGCGCCGAAGGCGCTCGGCAATCTCGGCAAGGATTGCGTCACGATCGACACGGCAGACGCGCCCGTTTTCGACCACTATCTCGCCACCAACGAACACCTTGTCGATTGCAGTTCGGTGGCCGCGGTGGAGAATCGTTTCGCTGATAGGCACCCGCCGGTCGACAAAGGGCCGCTCCAGCGACTTTCGGTCGAGAAGCACGACGTCAGCAGCAAAACCGGGATCCAGGCGGCCGCACAGCTTTTCGAAGCCTGCAGTCTTGGCGCCGTGTTCCGTTGCCATCTGCAACACCCCCGCGCGTCCGGCCGATCGTTCCACATGCCGGTTTCGCGGTGAAGCGCCCAGGCCAGCTTCATTTCGAGCAGCATGTCGCGGTCGTCGGCCAGATTCGACTGATCTATACCGAGCGCCACCGGAATCGCCCGCCGACGCATCTCGTTGACCGGGGCAATGCCGCTGCCCAGACGAAGACCGGAGCTTGCATTGTGGCAGATCGTACAGCCGCACTCCGCGACGCGGTCCAGATCGCTGCGGCTCATCCAGTTGCCGTGACCGAGCGTGAGTTCGGGCCCCAGACACTCGATCGCTGCCAGATGCTCCACAGCGCTGTGGCCGTAGCGATTATGGGCAAACGCAGCCTGCCGCTGTGTTTCCAGAAGATGCATATGTACCTGCGCGCCGTTGTCGCGGGCCGTCTGAAAAATCAGCTGCAGGCTCTCATCGCTGCACCAATGAAGGTTGGCGGGCGCAAGGTTGAAACGCAGCCGGTCGCCAGCCTTTTCCACCCAGCGTCCTCGGGTCTCCCGGAAGAACGCCATATAGTCACGTGTTGGAACATGGGCCGCCGCAAGCCCAGCGCTGACACGCGCCGCCAGATCTACCGGCAAGTTTTTCAGCACCTCGGCGTCGTCGTCATAAGTCAGGATGTTACGGTCGCGGATCATGAAGGAATAACCGGCCCGCATACCGATATCCTGATAGGCCTGCAGGACGCCATCGGTCGCCACGGCCCAATCGTCCGGCTTCCCCATCAGCCCGCTGGCGATATGATGCACTGTCGTCGTACCGCTCTCCAGCATTTCGATGGCTGAGTAGAGCGTGTCGAGACGGGTACCGATAGATCGCATCCGCCGGAATTGCGGTAGCCACAATTCCAATGGCGCGAAGGGCACCCCCATCATCAGCGGTGTAAGGCCGAAATGATGATGGCCATTGACCAAGCCCGGCATGGCGACAAAGTCCGGACCACCATGGCGCGGCAGATGCGCATTCCCTGAGACGACCGCCTCGACTGCGCCGATATGCGCAATCTTGCCGTTCTGTATCCGCATGGCGGCGTCATGCCGGATGCTCGGCGTGCCATTTTTATTCATGCCGCAAAAGATTATGCCGGCTTCAATAATGCAATCCATGACCATGCTCAGATATAGTTCTCGATAAGGCCGACACGGCGAGCCGCAGCCACCTGATAGAGTGGGTCGCCGTAAACCTTCATTTCTTGGCTGGCGGAAAAGACGAGGCTGATATCGTGTTCGTCATAGGAGGCAGCGGCCGCCGCCTCGATCTCTTCCCAGGACGGTACAGGCAGAGCGCGCCATTTCTCAAGCGCTGTGGGCTGGGCAGGGTCGGGAATTGCATTTCGCCCATCAGCGCGGCAATACATTGCCAGAAAGATCTCAGCATCACCTCCGCGTGCTCGCAATAGGGCAGAACCACACGCATCCAATGAATGCCGGTGACCGCATGGAGTGCGCAGAAGTCCATCGTGCCGGCGAAAAGCGCGATCGCAGCCGAGGCCATGCGCTCTATCGTGCGATCGTCGATGTCGAGCCAATCGATGACGGGCGCGAATTCCGCACAGCGCCCGGTCTCGGCCATGTTGAGCCACAGCAGTTCATGCATCGGCAACCCGCGCAGCGCACCAATCGCGGCGACGTTTCCAATACGACCGCCGGCTCCTTGGTCATCGGCCGCGCCCCACCCGCGGGTGGCAGCGTAAGATAGGTTGCGGTCCAATAGGCCAGCGAAAGGGCGATCTCGGTAGCGTCCCGGCGGATAAGGCCATAGGCAAGCCGCATCAGCGCATGGAATGCGCTTGCACCAACCCCGCCGGCAAGGAATGGCAGGTAGTGGCGGATGGCCTCGTCCGCACCGAGCCTCTTTACCTCTGAGAGGAAAAACAGGTTGAGGTCCGCTTCCCGCTGCCTGTCACCCAAGGCCCCCTGCCAATTGCCGGCATGAATGGGCTCGACCGACAGCGGCACCGGCTGCAGGTGTTTGTAGTCGCGATAATGATCGAAGAAATCCTGCAGGCGCTCGGCCGATCCGCCGATCCGATCAAGAGCCACAAGCACCATGGGTGCATGGTTGGCGAACGTTTTTTCAAACTCGAAACTATAGTACGGCATCTCTTTCATGATCGCATCGATCGCCATGTCGTAATCCTTTTGCCGCCTGCGTCATGAGAACGACGATAAGGCCCCAAAACCGAATTGCAACACCGGCTCGAATTAAGCGGCAGCTCGCTGGCTTCTGAATTATTATAAAATATCAATTACTTGACAGACAAAAAGAGCGACCCGTTGCGCAAGAAGCAACAAGCCGATGCCAAAATACCGGCTGCATGGCGTCATCCTTGTGTTGTCCGTTTGGCAACGCCTCGAACACAATTTGCAGCTTTCTCGCGCCACTTGCAGCACGCTAATGATCCCCTGACGTGGGAATACTGGCAGCTTGCATCGTCCGGGCGTCCCCTTCTGCCGAACCGAGTAAGCAATTGAGGGATGAAGATGAAAACCGCGGCCTCTTCGAAAACTGCACTTGAGGACCTTGCCGAACGCGTCCGTGCCGATCTGAAGATGATGGATTACGCGACCAAACCATGGGTCGAGCCGCGTTTCGATCTTGCTGGCAGGCAGATACTTGACGTCATCGTCATCGGTGCCGGCCAAAGCGGCCTAGCTGTAGGGCACGCGCTGCAGAGACGTGGCGTCTCCAACATTCTCCTGCTCGATGCCAGTCCGCAGGGAAAGGAAGGCGTCTGGGGCACGTTTGCCCGCAATTACGAAATCCGTTCGCCCAAGGATATTACCGGAACGGAGCTTGGGCTGCCGAGCCTCTCCATCCAGAGCTTCTACGAGGCGAAGTACAGTCGGCAGGCCTGGGACGAGATCAGCCGGATCCCGCGGCTGGAATGGCTGGATTATCTGCACTGGTATCGCTCGGTCGTCGATCTTCCTATCCGCAACGACGCACGTGTCATCGATATCGATTACGACTGCGAAGGTGTCACCGTCGGCCTCTCCGATGGCGAGGCGATCCGCGCACGCCTCCTGGTTCTGGCAACCGGCATGGACGGTGGCGGTGCATGGCGCGTGCCCGAGACCATCTCGGCCGCCCTGCCACGCGACCGCTATAACCACTCGAGCGACATCTTCGACGAAACCAAGCTGAAGGGCAAGAATGTCGGCATTTTAGGAAGCGGCGCGGCGGCGTTCGACGTTGCCGTGGCCGCTCTGACGGCAGGCGCCGAGCGTGTCGACATGTGTCTGCGGGGCCCGCGCCTGCCAATGATCGATATCGTGCGGGAGGGCGAGACCGCAGGCCACCTGAACCACAGCCACGAGATCCCTGATCGGATCAAATGGGATCTGGCCGGCTTTCGCTCAGGTCTTCGCCAGGCCCCCGCAGAGCATCATTTCTTCAAGGCGGCGAGCTATCCGAACTTCTTCATTCATGTGAATGCGGGTTGGGACAAGATCGACATGAAGGATGGCGAAATCCTGGTCGAGACAAGCAAAAAGCGTTCCGTTTCGACCACGTATTTGCGGCAACCGGTGTATCGGTGGACATGAACCTGCGGCCCGAACTGCGCAAGATCGCAGCCAAGGCTGCACTCTGGAAGGACCGCTTCACGCCCCCGGACAGCGAAGGCGCCGGACGGCTCAATTTTCCCTATCTCAATGCCCATTACCAGTTCATCGAACGTAGTCCGGGCCTTGCCCCAGGTATCGATCGGATCTTCGCCTACAATGCATTGGCGTCGATGAGTATGGGACTTGCCGGGGCGGTATCGATCAGCGCGATGAAATATGCAGTGCCTCGCGTTGTAAGTGCCGTCACCGGTTTTCTGTTTCAGGAGCAGCAGGGCAATCTTGTCGACTTCTTCGCCAGCTTTAGAAAGCCCGCGATCGCCTTCCCTCCGCATATTCGACTGATGCTTGGTTTGCCAACCGACACGGACGGCGAAGCCACATCGGCAAATGCATAACGCGAGCGATACTACGCCCGCCATGGGCCCGTTTGTGCTAGACACATGCTTATACGCCTTTGCTCTGGACAGTCTGTCTCAGAGAAAGGGCATCGCTCAACCTCAGCGGTTCAGCGGCGACACAGAGAGCTGCCGGCCCGCCAGTCGAGTTTCCGACCACCTTTTCAGAGCTTCCTGCTGAACGCCTAGTTTTGAGATTGCGAAAGACACCCCTATGCCCGAAAAATCGTGCTCCTCGACAATACGTCGGAACAGCGTGTCAGCCAATTCCTTCCCTTCGTCCCCCCTGGCATGACCTTCACCTATGGAATTGAGGAGGGTGAGGATTACAGAACGCGACTGATCGCCGATGCAGACTATGCGATCACGGGCCAGGTCGCGGTCACGAAGCGCATGCTACAAGCTGCGACGCGGTTGAAGCTCGTCCACAAATCTGGCGTCGGCGTCGACAATATCGACATCGACACCGCGCGCGACCTCGGCATCCGCGTGGCCCGCACCACCGGCAGTAATGCCGTGCCGGTTGCGGAGTTCGCGCTCGGCCTGGCGCTTTCGGCCATGCGCGGCATTGCCCATGGCAATTCCGTCCTGAAGGGCGGGGAATGGCGAGGCCCAGCCGGCCTGCCCAACAAGACGTTTCTGATCAGCGGCAAGACGGTCGGCATTATCGGTTTCGGTGCCATCGGTCAGGCGTTCGCTCGGATCCTCAACGGTTTCGGCTGCTCCATTCTCTACAACCAGCGTTCGCGCCTGCCGGCCGAGCGGGAACGCGAGCTCAATGCCACCTATGCCAGCCTCGACGAGATCTATGCCGGAGCAGATCTCATCTCGCTCAACTGCCCCCTGACGCCGCAGACGAAGAATATGATCGACCGGCAGGCCTTCGAAAAGATGAAGCGCACCGCCGTACTGGTCAACGTTGCCCGTGGCGGCATCGTCGTCGAGGAAGACCTGATCTGGGCTTTGAAGAGCCGGACTATCACGGCGGCAGCCGTCGACGTCTTCGAACAGGAGCCGCTCCCAAGCCGAAGCCCGCTGCTTGAGAATATCGACAATCTCGTCGTCACGCCCCATATCGCCGCAATCGCCTCGGATACGGCACGACCTACAATCGCGCGAATTTTCCGGAATATTCTCGCTGTCTCGCGAGGTGAAGCATTACCGGAAAGCGATTTGGTTGCTTAGTTCAACGATAGGGCCGTTCCAGTCCGCTAACGCAAACAGATTAAGAACAGATCGTTAGATATCCGCACTCTAAACACTGGCATCTATTGAGTAATCATGCCTGTTGGCGACAAGGATATATTTCTAATCTATCGATGAGGTTCGAACGACGCTCCGGCTTCAGGTTAGCGCCTATCCATCTGTTCCCAATAAGTCTTCTCGTGGCGCGATCTTGTCTCAGGCCACAACCGAGGTCCAAACGAAAAGCCCGCCGCGATATAAGGCGCGGCAGGCTTTTCGAATAAGATTGAGCAGCGGCTGGGAAGAGGAGTTCCGCCACTCCATCAGGCTTCCGTTGGGAGGAGGATGGGTTGCCTGAATGCCGAAGCTCTGCGGGAGGAGGTGCATCGCTTCGTTGAGTAGCCTTATACACGACTGATCTGATCGAGTTACCCCTTCCACGACAGTCCAGCCATGCAATGATGCGATAGCAACCGACCTGCGGATCAAGCTTTCCTCTTTCGAGCCGTAGCCCTCTCCCCTATAGCCACAGCATGAAACTTGACTCACCCTGCACTGACATTTGCCAATTCGATCCACGCAACAATGGTGCCTCGGATGCGGCCGCACCCCTGACGAGATAAAGACATGGCGTAAGCTCACGCCGTTTCGCCGGACCGCTTTGTTGAACGAACTCAAACACCGCATGAAACGCCTTCAATCCGTGTCTTCTTTGAAAGACTGAGCAGATCGTCACCACGGACAAGGTCACGCCAATGCCGATCATCATGGCCGCCGCAAACAGAAGCCCGGCGATGACGACCCTGTGCATAGCGGAAAAGTTTATGATTAAGAGCATTAGCCGGCAAGCCGAGATGCTCGTGCCACGAAGCGGCTGACTATACTCGACCGGGAAGGATGCCCCCGTCGCCGACAGGGATAGCCTCTTTCCACCATATGCAGATCGCCTACGCCTGCCGCTCTGCGATCGGCGAAACGCGTTACCGCATCACGCGAGCCGCCGCGGAAAATATCCTCCGTTCGGCCGCATTCCGACGCCAGCGGGATCGAAACGATTGGACTTTGGGAGCGTGAGATCGCCAGATCGACCTCTTGAAGAGTTGCGATGGAGATCGCCGGATGCACATCCGATCTTGCCATGTCCCCAAAAGATCCTGGCCGAGCAGGCGGCACAGCTTCAACAACAGGGCGGTCATAGATAGGTAATTCCAACCGCGATATGCCTTGACCGAAATCATGTCCCGCAGGGTCAGTTCGAGGGCTGCAGCGACATCGCACTCCGCCAGAGAACATAAAGGCTCACGCAGAAGACAACCCATCGGAAAATACTTGAGAGCGCATTTTTGTGGCTTGCGAGGCGGGTTGCTGACATCGTGCCGATCACACCCCCACCAACGCCACCCGCGATGAAATATCCTGCCGTCTGCCAGTCTACATAACCCGAGACGGCATAATTGGCCGCGGTGGTCAGGCCGAATGTACCGACGGCCAGTAGCGAGGTGCCGACCGCGTTGATCAGCGGCATGCTCGTGGAGAGCAAGAGGCCCGGAACGATCAGGAAACCGCCGCCGATCCCGAAGAAACCGGAGCCAAGGCCGGTGCAGAGCGCGACCATGCCGGTCTTTCCATGCGTCCTGATACTCAAGGACTGCGCCGTAACATCCGACGGACCGCCTGATCGCCGCATAGCGAAGCTGACGCACATCATCAACAGCCCGAACATGAACAGAAGGCTTTGGCCATTGATGAGCTTGCCGAGGCTCGACCCGAAATAGGCGCCGACCGCTCCTGCCAGTGCGAAGATCCAGGCGCAACGCCACCAGACATGTCCGCGAATGGCATGGCCGACCAGGTTCAGATAGGCATTGGCGGAAACCGCCAGCGCACCCGTTCCGATTGCCATATGGACGTCACGCATTCCGACGCCGTAGATGAGAAGCGGTGTTGCAAGGATAGAGCCGCCGCCCCCGATCAGCCCAAGGGTGAAGCCGATCAGAGATCCGGACCCAAGCGTCAGCAGAACATGCGGGAGCCAACCATCCACAGGGTCAGCCCCCCCATACCGCGCCGGGAAGAGCATCGAGGGGGATCTTCAGATAGCGCCGTCCATTGTCTTCCACCGGCGGCAGTTCGCCGCCGCGGATATTCACCTGAAGCGCGTGCAGGATCAGCTTCGGCATTGGCAAGGTCCGGTCGCGGGCCTCGCGACGGGCGATGAAGTCGCTCTCGGATTGGCCGCTCAGATGCGGGTTTTCGGTCTTTTGCCGGACCACCGAGCTTTCCCACAGGGCAGCGCGTCCGCCCGGCCGGTAGTCGTGCCCGGTGAACAGGCGGGTTTCATCCGGCAGGCTCAGTATGTCCTGTATCGAAGCCCAGAGGCTCTTGGCGCTGCCGCCTGGAAAGTCTGCCCGCGCCGAGCCACTGTCGGGCATGAACAGTGTATCGTGAATGAACGCAGCGTCGCCGACGACATAGGTGATGGACGCCAATGTGTGGCCGGGCGAGTGCATCACCCGCACCTCCATATCACCGATGGAGAAGGTTTCGCCGTGCCGGAACAATCGGTCCCATTGCGAACCGTCACAGGCAAGGTCTGACCAGTTGTAAATGCCGCGCCAAATCTCCTGCACCTTGCGGACATGCTCACCGATTGCCATCGGCGCGCCGGTGCGCGCTTTCAGATAGGGTGCAGCGGAAAAATGATCGGCATGCGGATGCGTGTCGAGGATCCATTGAACGACAAGCCCGTTCGCTTCGACATGCGCCAGCAGCAGATCCGCATTCGTCGTTGCCGTCGAACCGGATTTCTCGTCGAAATTGAGTACCGGATCGATGATCGCGCAGTAACGCGTAACGGGGCAGGCCACGATATACTGGATGCTGCCGGTGCGAGGATCATGAAAACCCGCGACATCTGGCTTATGCATCGATCAGATCCTGGCCTGCCGCAGCCTTTGGCGAAAAAATCGCACGGCTCAGATCGACCTGATAATCTCCAGTGAAGGATCCAGCATCCGTGACGATCTGCGCCACTGAGTCCAGGATGAACTGAACCTTTTCCTCCGGCAGCAGAACGCTGAAATTCAGACGGATGAAGCCGGGCTTCTCGATCTCGTCGCCGGACAGGATCGATTGCCGGATCGCTTCGGAATGTTCTTCGTCGATCGACAAAAGCCGATGGACGTAAGGACCGGCACACGCGCAGCCGCCTCGGGCCTGGATGCCGAACCGGTCGCTCAACATGCGAGTGACCAGTTGCTGGTGAACATGGCCGCCCTTTCCATCCTTGACCCGGAAAGAGAAGATCGGCAGGCGCTCAGGTGCCGCAAGGCCGAGGATCTCCATCTGCGGCAGATCCTTCCAGGCGTCGAAGGCGCGCTTGGCAAGCGCGTGATTGCGGGCCGCCATCGTCTCGCGGCCGATCGCATCCTTGACGATGAAGGCGAGTGCCGCGCGGATATCGCCGACAACGTTGGGCGTACCGGCCTCTTCCCGGGACTCTATGCTGTCGGAATAGTCATGGGCCTGCGGCGAAACGAACTTGACGGTTCCGCCGCCCGGCCACGAAGGCTTGGTTGTTGTGACGGCATCGCGCCGCAGGATCAGGATGCCGGATGCGCCTGGGCCGCCGATGAACTTATGGGGTGACAAGACGATGGCGTCGATCGTCGCATCCGGCGCAGGGTTCATCGCAATCGGCACATAAGGACCTGCACCCGCATAGTCCCAGATCATCTTCGCACCGGCAGCCTTGACCATGTTCGTGATGGCCGCGACGTCGCTGGTGATGCCGGTAATGTTGGAGGCCGCCGACAGGGTGCAGATCGTCAGGTCCGGCCCGTTTAAAAGGGCGTCGCGAAGCTGGGCGAGATCAGGTCCGCCGTCCGCAGCTTCCGCAATCTCGATGATCTCCGCACCACTCTCGCGCCACGGCAGGATATTGGAGTGATGTTCGTAAGGGCCGACGATCACCCGTGCAGCCCGGCCTGCAGATACTGCATCTGCTACGCCGAAGAGCTTGACCAGCCGATTGAGCCCGGAGGTCGCTCCCGAACCTGCGAAGATGACAGCATGCTCGCTCGTCGCGCCGCAGAACTCGCCAATCAGAGCGCGTGCCTCGCGGCGCATTCTTGTCATGAAGCCACCACAGTAGGAGGCCTCGGTATGGCTGTTGGCATAATAGGGAAGCACGTCCTCGAGAACGAAGCGTTCAACCTGATGGAGCGCCCGGCCGGAAGCGACATAGTCCGCATAGACCAGAGGCTTTTCGCCATAGGGGCCGGAAATCCGCGCCCGGGATCCGACCAGTCCTTCGCCAAGGTAGCCGATAATATCGGGCCTTGCGAGGCTCCGCCGGAACTGCGAGAGCGGTGTGTCGGCAAGCTCGGCATGGCGGCGGGACGCGTCCAAAGTTATTCTCCTAATGCGGGGATATTGACCTCAATCTTAATCTACATCACGGTGAGTTTTCTCACCAATTTTCTCGATTTTACGCCTGGATTTGTGTCAAATGATCGCTGAAGCCAAAAAGATAGACGATTTTGATATGAAGATCCTCCGCGCGATGCAAATCGATGCGACGCTCTCGCAGCGGGATCTCGCAGACAAGGTCGGCCTTTCGCAGAACGCCTGCTGGCGACGCCTTCAGCGGTTGCATGGGCTTGGCCTGATCAGGGGATCTCACAGTCAGATCGACCTTCAGGCGCTTGGCCTCGACCTGACGGTTTTCGTGATGATCCGCACCCGCCACCACTCCAAGGAATGGATCGAGGATTTCCGCGCGCATGTGGACCGACTGCCGGAAGTCATAGACTTCTACCGCATCGGTGGCGACTGGGATTACCTCATCAAGGTGGTGACAAAAGGCATGGTGGATACGACGCTTTCTATCAGAAGCTGATCACCAACTTCGATCTCGCGACGGTGACCGGCTTCTTTTCCATGGAGGCCATCATCAACAACCGGCCGGTCGATCTTATGGGATTGAGGTGAATGTCCGACGCTTCTGGCGACCGTGGCCGCCACCATATTGAAAAGCGCCGGATCGGGGTGATCCGGCGCTCAAATGCAGTCACGTTCCGCGACATGAGTGGTTAAGCGCGCAACCGGAACGCCTTTTCGGTCTTGTCGGCGATCTGTGTGACGATATAGGCGATCACCATATAGATGATGACGGCCAGCACGAAGGCCTCGAGATAGTAGAAGTTCAGGGCTGCCGTGAGCTGCGACTGGGCGAAAATGTCGACCACCTCGATAGCAAATCCGAGCGACAGAGCCTTCATGATGACCATGATCGAATTTGCCAGATCCGGGATCGCGGCGACGACCACCTGCGGGAACATGACCCGGCGGAACATCTGGAACCCGGTATAGCCGAGCGAAGACGCGGCGTCGGACTGACCGGTATCGAAGGAATTGAGCGCGCCTTTGACCACCTCCGCCTGGAACGCCGCGACGCAGAAGATCAGTGCCACGACGAGGATGACCCAGTTCGGCGTCCAGTAGCCGTTGATCGTGTATCCGGCAAGTGATGCCATAGACTGCAGGATCGACGGCAGGCTGTAATAGACAAGGAAAATCACGACGACCATGGGCACGCCCTTGAAGATCACCTTGTAGACGACGACCAGTTCGCGCAGGACCGGGATCTTGCGGTACTCGATCATTGCAAACAGGCTGCCGATCAGCGTCGAGAAGATGAACACCAGGACGGCCATGCCGATCGTCACGGGCACCGCGCCGAGAAGATCCCACAGGTCCGGAAGAAGGACTTCAGAGTTGAACATGATGGAGCTTCTCTTCCTTAGACGCTGGCCAGCACCGGCTTCTTCAACTGGACGCTCTTCGTCGTGTAGCGGGACGAGCGAATTTCGAAGGCACGCACGATGAGCCAGGCAATCAGGCACATGATCGAATAAATGACGGCAAGAACCAGGTAGGTCTGGAACTGGTATTGGTTGTAGTCGCGCTCCATGACGAGATGGGCTGTCGCCATCACGTCCGCGGCGCCGATATACATGACCAGGGCGACGTTATGGATCAGGTAGATGATCGAGTTGCCGTAACCCGGCAGCGCGATATGCACGGCCTGCGGGCCGACGACGCGAAAGATCTTCTGCTTGAACGTATAGCCAAGGCTGTCGGATGCATCATGCTGGCCGCGTTCGACGGCCAGATAGGCCGGACGCATGACCTCGGAGAGATAGCCACCGTGGTACAGGCTGAGGCCGATCATCGCCGCGACCGTGGCATCGAGCACATCGGGAATGCCGAACAGACCACCGATCAGGGGGAGGCCGTAAAAGGCGACGAACAATTGCAGGACGACCGGAACGCTTCTGGCATAGGACACGTAAAGGTCCGCCAACTGGCTGATCACGGGTATCCGGCGAATGCGGAACGTCGTTGCAATGAGAGCCAGACAGAAGCCGACGATCATGGCCACGAACATGATCGCGAGCGTCAGCGGCATAGCCGACAAGAGCTCGGGAATCATCACAGAAAGATCCACTTGGAACACTCCCCTTTTGCAGGTTCACCCTGGAGCCGCTGCAGATGCAGCGGCTCTTTGGATGCGGGCTTAGCTCACTTCATGTAGGTCGAGATTTTTTCGCCGAACCACTGCATGGAAAGCTTGTCGATCGTGCCGTCGTCCTTGAGTTCCTTCAGCACCTTGTTGATGTCCTCGGCCAGCGCCTTGTTCTCATCCGACTTGTGAATGAGGACATAGGTGTTGTTGATGACGACCGGCTCGGATGCGACGATATCGAGCTTCTGGTTGTCGATGACGGTCTGCTCGCCGAGGTTCGACGGCAGGATCATCGCGTCATACTTGCCCTGCTGGATCTCGTTCAGGCGGTTCGGATAGGGAACGCCGGCGCTCGATGCGGTGATGGCGATCTTGTAGCCGGGGTTCTTTTCCTGCCAGCCCATGACGAACTTGTAGACGCCGCCGCCGGCAGTCACCGGGACTATCGTCTTGCCGACGAGGTCCTTCATCTCCTTGATGCCGCTATTCGTCTTGCTGTAGATCTTCATCAGGCTCGCGCCCTCCGGATTTTCCGGGATGAGGAACTGCTTCGAGCGGGTTTCCGACTGGTAATAGCCGCCGACGGCGATGTCGTACTTGCCAGTGGCAAGGCCGGTTTCCTGGGCGATGTCGGCAACGCCTTCCATCTCGAACTTGTACTGCGGCAGCTTGGCATTGATGGCGCGCAGCAGATCCGGCTCATAGCCCTGCGGCGTGACGCCAATCGCGCCCCAGGCCAGCGGCTTGGATTCAGCCGAGGTGGCGATCTTGATGGTGCGAACCGACTGGGCATGGCCTGCGCCGGCAGCGGACATTGCAATCGCAATCCCGCCTGCAACAGCAAGGGCGAACTGACGGCGGAATATCGAATTCATGGCAGACATGTCTGAGTTCCCTTTTTTGTTAATGCACGAGTTCAGAGTTGAGGAATTGAGCAAGGCGCGGGTTGGACGGGGTGTCGAAGATTTCAGTCGGGCTGCCGTCGGCTGCGACAACGCCCTTTTCCATGAAGATGATGCGGTTCGAGATATTCTTGGCGAACTGCATCTCGTGGGTGACGAGCAGCGAGGTGATGCCGGACGATGCGACATCCTTGATGACCTTGAGCACTTCGCCAACGAGTTCAGGATCGAGCGACGAGGTCGGTTCGTCGAAGAGCATCATGTCCGGCTTGACGGCCAGGGCGCGCGCAATGCCGGTGCGCTGAAGCTGACCGCCGGAAAGCTGTGACGGATAGTGATCCTTGCGCGAGGTGAGGCCGACGCGGTCGATCTCTTCCAGCGCAATGCGCGCGCCTCGTCCTTCGACTTGCGCTGCACGACCACCAGCGGGTCCATGACGTTCTCCAGAACGGTCATGTTCTTGAAGACATTGAACTGCTGGAACACCATCGCGGTCCGCAGGCGGATTGCCTGGATTGCGGCCTTGTCCGCGCGCTGATAGTCCATCTGGATCTTGTCGAAGGTGATGGAGCCGGAGGCGGCTTTGCCAGATAGTTGATGCATTTCAGGAGTGTCGTCTTGCCCGTGCCACTCGGGCCGATGATCGACACGACGTCGCCGCGCTTGACCGAGAGATTGACGCCGTTCAGGATCTGGGTCGATCCATAGGACAACTTGAGATCTTTGATTTCCAGCATGTTACTTCTCGCTATCTGCGTGACCAAGAACGTGCATCAGCCGGTTTGCCCAGCCGAAGATCGAGATTGCGTGGATGAGATCGATAATCTCGGCGTTATCCATGCCAACGGCTCGGAGCGAGGCGATGTCTTCCGGGGTTGCCTCAGACGGCGTCACCGACAGACGGCGGGCAAAGGCGTATATCGCTGCATCGCGGGGCCCGAGCTCTTCCGGCTTGTTCAGGTAGAGTGCCGTGACGACGTCATCGCTTTTGGTCAGCTCTGCATGCCGCCGGGCGTGCGTGACGGCACAGTAGGTGCAGCCGTTGACCAGCGAGGCGCCCAATGCACCCAGTTCACGGGCCGGCCGGTCCAGACCGCCCTCGACATACATGATCGCATTGAACAGGACCGTACGCGCGACATAGCTTTCCGGGTCATGCACCAGCGTGCGGACATATTCCGAGACCTTCTTGGCTGACGGCGTGACCTTCATAGCCTCGAGCTGCTCGGGGGTTGCGTCGGCCAGCTCGACCGGCGCGATATGCGGATGCCAATGAAGCGGCTTCAGTTTGACGGTGGTAATCATGCGAGCCCCATCAATCTTAGGCCGGTCGCGACCCGCGTCTGGAAGTTTACGAAGGCGATCAGCTCGGAGAAAGCGACGATCTGCGGGTTGTCGAGACCAGCCTCCTGCAGGCGGGTGATGTCTTCCGCCGTTGCCTTGATCGGCGACAAAGTGATCAGGTCGGCATGCCGCGCGATCGAGGCCAGCGGTTCGGCGAGCTCGGTCGCACCTTGTGACAGTGCCAGAAGCTCATCGGATGGCGAGAGCGCGGCCAGTTGCGCTTCATAATCGGCAACCAGAACCTCGTCGGCATTCAGCTTGGCCATACGGCGCGCCAGCGCCAGGCGCAGCGTGGTCGACAGGCCAAGGCCATGCTTGGGGGTCAACACGGAGAGACGGCAGATCTCGGCGCCTTCGACGAATTCCGGCCGGAAACGTCTTGCCTTGTATACGGGGTCATCGGGCGAAAGGCCTGCGGCCTTGTCCATGGCATCGATCACAACGCGATCTCCTTGTTGAGCAATGGGGTGGAGTCGGTCCATTCGTCGCCCTGCAGCTCGGGGACATCGAAGGCGACGAGATTGGCAAAATGGGCTTCGACATCCTCGGCGAAGAAGGATGCGGCGATACCGCGGACAAGACGATCCGCACCGGCGCTGACTGCCGGGATATCGCCGGAGACCTTTCCATGGGTCAGCATGGCGGCATCGTTGAAGCAGTGGATGTGTGAAAGCATCGGGCAGGAACCCGGAACGATTTCCCTGAACTCAAAGCTCGGGCCGAGATCGGGGGCGTCCGACATTCCGCGACGATACGGCCCCATCTCGGGCGTCTGGCGGCCATCCGACCAGCTCCGGATGTAGGGCGCGATGGCCTCGAATTCCGGGCGGCCGTTAAAGTCATTGGTGAAGCCGGTCGCAGCGATCAGGAAATCGTATCGCATAGGTCCTTGCGTGGTCTCGATCAGCAGACCGTTGTCCTCCTGGCTGACCGAAACGATGCCGCAATCGAGGAAGAAGCGGGCATTCTCATGCCGGGAGACCCGCAGCGTCGACGAGCGCGGCGGCGGCGTCTGGGTCGTCGCCGCATAGTCGACAAACTTCCATTTCCAGGCGTCAGGCAGCTGATGCATGCCATGCACGACGCCCTGGCTGCCGATACCCGTCATCTTGTTGATGCGCGGCATTTCCTTGCGACGGATCAGGAGATCGACGGCCGCCGCCCCCTGTTCGAGAGCAGTCGCGGCATTGTCCATGGACGAGGCACCAGCGCCGATCACCGCTACGCGCTTGCCCTTCAAGGCCGCGAAATCAATCTCGTCGGCCGAATGCGCCCAATATTTGCGATCAATGCCCTTGAGGAATTCGGGGACGGCGAAACCGCCGAGGCCGGAACGCCCGGTGGCCAGAACCAGCCGGCGGGTCAGCACCCGGCCGGTTTCTGCGCCCTCGATGTCGATGGCAATGAGATCATCAACGAAAGAGATCGCGGTCATCCGGACATTGTTGCGCACGGGCAGATCGAGAACCTTGCGATACCAGACCAGATAATCCATCCACTGGTCCTTGGGGATCTTGTCCAGCGCCTGCCATGCATCGACACCCCATTGCGCCGTAAACCAGGCGCGAAAAGTCAGTTGCGGGAGACCGAGCGATGGACCCGTCAGGCCTTTCGGCGAGCGCAGCGTCTGCATGCGGGCGAAGGTGACCCAAGGCCCTTC
>CABHNZ010000023.1 GCA_902167985.1 Shinella sp. UYSO24 | reverse complement strand
GCTCGTCGCTCGTCGCTCGTCGCTCGTCGCTCGTCGCTCGTCGCTCGTCGCTCGTCGCTCGTCGCTCGTCGCTCGGGGGGGCTTACCGCTTCAAACTACCCAAGATCCCGCGCACCAGCGCCTGGCCGAGCTGCGTGGCGACGGTCCGCGCCACGCTTTTCAGCGCAGCCTCCACCACCGTCTCGCGCTGATAGCCCGAACGGCCGCTGCCGCGCTTGCCCTTCGGCGCCTCTTCGGCTTCGTCCCCGCCAAAGCCCGGCAGCGTCCAGCCGCCGGTCGAAGAGCCGCTTGCCGTGGGCCGATCCGGGTCGAGATCGTCCTGCGCCTGTTTCGACGCGGCGCCATCGGAAGCCTGCTTGGCCTTGGCCGCCAGCATTTCGAAGGCGGATTCCCGGTCGATATCCTCGTCATAGACGCCGAGAACCGGGCTCCTGTCCATCACCGCCTGCGTTCGGCATCGGTAAGCGGCCCGATCCGGCCGGATGGCGGGCGGATCAGCGTGCGCTCCACCATCGACGGCACGCCCTTGCCCGAAAGCGTCGAGACCAGCGCCTCGCCGGTGCCGAGCTGGGTGATGGCGGTGGCACAATCGAAATCCGGGTTGGGACGGAACGTATCGGCCGCCGTCTTCACCGCCTTCTGCTCGCGCGGCGTATAGGCGCGAAGCGCATGCTGCACCCGGTTGCCGAGCTGCGCCAGCACGCTTTCCGGCACGTCGAGCGGGTTCTGCGTCACGAAATAGACGCCGACGCCCTTGGAGCGGATGAGACGAACCACCTGTTCGACACGGTCGAGCAGGATTTTTGGCGCCTCGTCGAAGAGCAGATGCGCCTCGTCGAAGAAGAACACCAGCTTCGGCTTGTCCGGATCGCCCACTTCCGGCAGTTCCTCGAAGAGTTCCGAGAGCAGCCAGAGAAGGAAGGTCGCGTAGAGCCGCGGGTTCATCATCAGCTTGTCGGCGGCAAGGATGGAGATCTGCCCATAGCCCGAATTCGGGTTGACCCGCATGATGTCGGAAATCCTCAGCGCCGGTTCGCCGAAGAAATGCTCGGCACCCTGCTGTTCGAGCACCAGCAGCGCCCGCTGGATCGAGCCGACCGAAGCCTTCGAGATCAGCCCGAACTGGTTCGACAATTCGCTGGCATTTTCCGCCATGTAGTTGAGAAGCGAGGTGAGATCCTTGAGGTCGAGCAGCGGCAGACCCGCCTTGTCGGCAATCTTGAAGGCGATGTTGAGCACACCTTCCTGCGGCTCAGACGCATCCATCAGCCGGGCGAGCAGCAGCGGCCCCATCTCGGCGATCGTGGTGCGGACCTGTGGCCCTTCTCGCCATAGATATCCCAGAAGATCACCGGAAATTGCTCGAATTCGTAATCCGCCATGCCGATCTGCTCGGCGCGTTTGAGCAGAAAATCCTTGGATTCGCCCTTGGCGGCGACACCGGAAAGGTCGCCCTTGATATCGGCGGCAAACACCGGCACGCCGGCCCGCGCAAAACCTTCCGCCAGAACCTGCAGCGTCACCGTCTTGCCGGTGCCGGTAGCGCCGGTCACGAGCCCGTGGCGATTGCCGAATTTCAGCTCGAGAAATTCAGCCTTGTTCAACGTGTCGTCGGGCTTGCGGCTGCCGCCGATGAAAAGCTTTCCGGTCTCGTCCATTGAGCTGTGGCTCCTGCGGTTCACTGCCAAATACTCGATGAGCATATGTATAGGATGAGTGCTAAGGGTGGGCAACGGAAACCGCGTCAGGCGCGGCTCACCTTGCAGGCGCCGGGCGGCGGCCGCTTGTCGTGGCGATGCCGGGCTTTTGCGCGGCCCGGCACCCGCCTGTGTGGACATGCGGACTTGGCCCCGGCTGACTGGTCATGCCGGCCTCGCCAGACCCGCTTGCCCCCAGGTGGCTGATGGCCGCATGCTTGCGTCGCCCTCGGCTTTCATGTCTTGTCGCGGCGGGCGATTTGTCCGGTCCCGGCGATGACGGGCAGAGGTTTCGAGGTGCCGTGTTGCCACCTTGACCGCTGGTCATCGCATCGGGAATATGCAACAGATAAAATATTACTTTGACGTCAACGTCAGATATTGAGGAGAGACATCCATGAACGAACTCGTGTCCCGCGTCGCCGATAGCGTCGGCATCTCCCCCGAGATCGCCGAAAAGGCGATCGGCATGATGCTCGGTTTCCTCCAGCGCGAGGCCGAAGACGGCCCGGTCGCCAAGATGATCGAGGCGATCCCCGGCGCGACCGAACTCGTCGCCCAGTATAACGGCGAGGGCTCGGGCGGCGGCGGCGGTCTGCTCGGCGGCCTGATGGCAAGTTTTGGCGGTGGCGGCGTCATGGCGCTCGGCCAGCAGCTGATGAGCCAGGGCCTCGGCATGGGCGAGATCACCTCGCTTGCCAAGGAGACCATGGCTGTTGCCCGCGAACATGCCGGCGATGAAGTGGTCGATCAGGTCATCGCATCGGTTCCGGGTCTCGGCCAGTTCGTCTGACGCCACCGGAAATTGCTGCGCCAACGCCTTTTCGCGCCAGTGGAAAAAGCCATTGACTTTTGCAAGGCTTCGGCGCATGCCGCTTTTATCAGGGACGCCCGACCGGGCTTCCCTTTTCCAAAGGACAACAGAGATGAACCCCGACAGTCGAAGTTCGACGTCAACATACCGACCCGCCTTTTCGGGGCTCTGATCCTTCTTCATGGGTAAGAAGGCAGGCTTCCGAAAGGACCGAAGGTCCGAGAAGGAAGCTGTCATGCTGCGTATCCATGCCTATGACCAAGACCGCCTTGTCTCCGTCGCCGAGAATATCTCGGTCGAACACCAGCTGCCCGTTGCCGATCCGGCCGCGGCTGCTCCGGCTGTCATCTGGTATGACCTGATTACCCCGACCTCCGAGGAGGAGCGCCTTGTCGGCGAGCGCCTCGGCATTGCCGTTCCGACCATCGACGAGATGGAGGATATCGAGCTTTCGGCCCGTCTCTATCAGGAGGATGGCGCCGAGTTCATGACCATGACCGTCTTGACCCGCCCGGATGCCGGCAACCCGCACAAGGTCCCCGTCACCTTCATCGTCAAGGGCTCGGTTCTGGTCACGGTCCGCCATGCCGAACCGCGTCCCTTCGATGCCTTTCTGGCCCGCGCCCGCAAGGCAAACGGCACCGGCTATCACTCGGCCAATGGCGAGATGATCATGACCGGCCTGATCGAATCCACCATCGACCGCATGGCCGATACGCTGGAACGGCTCGGCAACGACATCGACCAGATCTCCCGCGAAGTCTTCGAGGCCAAGGCCGACAAGTCCAACAAGAAGACGCGCGACCTGCAGGAGCTGATCCGCGCCATCGGCCAGAAGGGCGAGTTCATCACCATCGTCCGCGAAAGCCTCGTCAGCGTCGCCCGCGTCGTTGCCTATTACGGCTCGCTCGATGGCGTTGACCGCAAGCTGTCGAAGGAAATGCGCCAGCGCCTGAAGCTGCTCCAGCGGGATGCCACCTCGCTTGGTGATCACTCGGCTTTTCTCTCGGGCAAGATCAACTTCCTGCTCGATGCGACGCTCGGCCTCATCAATCTGGAGCAGAACCAGATCATCAAGATCTTCTCCGTCGCCTCGGTCGTCTTCCTGCCGCCGACGCTGGTCGCCTCGATCTACGGCATGAACTTCAAGTACCAGCCGGAACTGGAATGGCACTATGGCTATCACTTCGCCATCGTCTTCATGATCTTCTCGATGGTCATGCCCTATCTCTATTTCCGCCGGAAGGGCTGGCTGTAACAGCCCGCCGCATCAACGGAACCGAACAATGCAAAAGGCCCGGACATCCTGCGATGTCCGGGCCTTTTCATGTCAGATCAGGTCGGGAGGGAAGGGCGATCAGAACTCTTCCCAGTTCTGCGCCGTGGCAGCAGAACTGCTGCCGCCGAAGGCGCCGGCAACCTTGCGGGCAAGCGCACGCACCGGCGAGGCGGCAGGCCGCTCGCTTCCGCTTGCTGCACGCGGCGCGGGCGTTGCGCCATAGCTCTGCTGGCGACCACCGGCCTGTGCCGAATATTCGCCATTGCCGAGCTTGAACTGCGACAGGAGCTGGTTGAGCGAGAAGGCTTCCTTGGCAAGGCCATGGCTTGCCGCGGTCGACTCTTCCACCATGGCCGCATTCTTCTGCGTGTCCTGGTCCATCTGGTTGACGGCCGTATTGATCTGCTGGAGACCGGACGACTGCTCGTGGGCGCTTTCGACGATCGCTGCGACGTGACGGTTGATCTCCTGCACTTCCGAGACGATGGTTTCGAGCGCACGACCGGTCTCGCCGACCAGTTCCACACCACCGCGAACCTGATCGTTGGACGTGGTGATCAGCGCCTTGATTTCCTTGGCGGCATTGGCCGAACGCTGGGCAAGCTCGCGAACTTCCTGTGCGACGACGGCAAAGCCCTTGCCGGCTTCACCGGCGCGTGCTGCCTCGACGCCGGCATTCAGCGCAAGCAGGTTGGTCTGGAAGGCGATCTCGTCGATCACACCGATAATGTTGCCGATCTCGCCCGAAGACTTCTCGATCTGCTCCATCGAACGGACGGCACGCTGCACGACTTCGCCCGAACGCTCGGCACCGGTGCGGGCACGGGCCACCAGTTCGCCGGCTTCCTGCGCCCGCTTGGTGGCGTCCTTCACCGTGGTCGTGATCTCTTCGAGTGCTGCTGCGGTCTCTTCAAGCGCTGCGGCCTGCTGTTCGGTGCGCTTGGCAAGGTCGTCGGCGGCCGACTGATCTCGTTTGCGCCGCATCGATGCCGCGGGCATTCTGTGCCACGCCTGCATCGCCTGCTGCAGCTTCTCGGCCGAGCCGTTGAAGCTGTGGCGAATGCCGTCCAGCGTCTCGGTGAAAGGCTGGGCGATACGGTAGGCGAGATCGCCTCGGAAAGATGCGTCAGGCCGGTCGCCAGATTGTCGACGGCAAACGAGATGGCAGCGGCTTCGCGGGCCTTCTGCGCCTCGCGCTCGGCGCGTTCCTTTTCCGACAGGCTGCGATTGGCTTCGGCAGCCTCTTCCAGTGCGCGGCGCTCGATGGCGTTGTCGCGGAAGACAGAGACGGCCTTCGCCATCTGGCCGACTTCGTCCTTGCGGATCAGGCCGGGAATTTCCTGTGCCGTCTCGCCATCGGCAAGCGATGCCATGCGCTGGCGCAGTGCATCGATCGGGCCGGAAATGCCACGCGAGGCGACGAAGAGCGACAGGACGATCGCGCCGGCAAAAAGCACGCCGAGCGTGATCAGCAGCGTGACGATCGTGTCGTTGATCTGGTCGGTAATCGCCGCGCTGTTTTCAAGCACGATCTTGGCATTGGTGACGTTCCATTCCTTGAAGTCGTCACGGATCTTGGCGATGTCGGCGTCAACCTGCGAAAGGGTCGCCTGCGCTTCCTGCATCTGCCCCTGCGCGGTGAGCGCCACGGCCTTGTCGGTCACGGCAAAGATGGCGGTCGAACGCTTTTCGAAGGCCATGAGGCCGTCGGCCTGGTCGGGGATGAGCTTCTCGGCGGACTGGAGCAGCGTGTTGACGACCTTCTTGCCGCTCTCATAGTTCTTTTCCGCGACGGCACGGAAGGCGGAACCCTGCGGATAAACGGTCAGCTGATAGGCGCTGTAGGCCACCGAGTTCATCGACGTCGATGCGCGCGAAACCTGCGTAGCCGCAATGCTGTCCTGCGCGATGAAGGCGGAATACTGCGTGTCGGCCTTCTTGAAATTATAGGCTGCGGCAACAACGCCGGCGACGCCGATCAGACAGACCGGAATGATCAGCGAGAGAATCTTGGTGCGAATTTTCGCATTGGATAGAAAGGTCATGTCATACACC
This sequence comes from Shinella sp. UYSO24, assembly GCA_902167985.1. Taxonomy (GTDB): domain Bacteria; phylum Pseudomonadota; class Alphaproteobacteria; order Rhizobiales; family Rhizobiaceae; genus Neorhizobium. The sequence goes on along the minus strand of CABHNZ010000023.1, from coordinate 65,119 downwards.
GAGATGGCCGCCATGGACGCAAGGAGCGCGGCGGCAGGACGAACGCGACAAATGAGGGGAGCGAGAAGAGGAGAGCTATCGATCGAGCCCATCATGGGCCTCTCCGGACTGTAGAGGTCGATGCTTAATTGCGGCTTAACGGAGTATTCCGGATAAATACTTTAGGTGGTACTTAATGGCGAGGTCGGATGGCCGTCGCGGTATCTATATTTAAATTTTATACTTATGGGAGTTGAATTGTGCAAATCCCCATAGATTTATAGGGTTTTTATATTTCGCACTGCAATGTAAAAGCAGAGGAAAGCACACTCCAGTCATCCCCGCCGCCGCCGGCGGGGATTTTTTTGCCTCTGTTGGGCTGGGCTGGGCCGGCTGGACCTGCCTTACTTGTCCCATTCCGGCGCCAGATGGCCCGGATTGACGATACGGCCGTCCGGACGGGCAAGCGCGTGGATGGCCTGCATCTCGTCTGCGGAAAGCGCGAAATCGAACACGTCGAAATTCTCCGGCAGGCGGCTTTCGGTCGCGGTCTTGGAAAGGGCGATGACGCCTTCCTGCTGGATCGCCCAGCGCAGCACGACCTGCGCCGCCGACTTGCCGTGCTTGGAGCCGATATCCTTCAGCACCGCATCCTTCGGCACGGCGCCATCGGCCATCAGGTAATAGCCGGTCACGGACATGCCGGTCTTTCGGGCTTCCGCAAGCACCTTGGTCTGGTCGAGATAGGGGTGATATTCGACCTGATTGTTGACGATCGGCGCATCCGAAAGCGAAACGGCTTCTTGCATCAGCGCGGTCGAGAAATTGGAAACACCGATATTCTTCACCTTGCCGGCCTGACGAAGCTCGTTCAGCGCGCCGATCCGCTCGGCAAGCGGCAGGGCGCTCTGCGGCCAGTGGAGGAGGAGAAGATCGACGTGATCGGTCTTCAGCTTGGCAAGGCTTTCATCCACCGAGGCGATGAAGGCCTTGTGGTCGGCGCGGTCGACCCAGACCTTGGTGGTCAGGAAAATATCCTGCCGCGGAATGCCCGAGGCCTTCAGCACGTCGCCGACGGCCTGTTCGTTGCCGTAGATCTGCGCCGTATCCACATGGCGGAAACCGAGCTTCAGGCTTCCGGCAGGATGCGGTGAACATCCGCATCCGGCATGCGGAACGTGCCGAAGCCGAGGGCGGGAATGTTGGCGCCGTTTGCGCTGACTGTGAACATGAAAATACTCCTTGTGGCAATGAAACCGGAAGCCGGGATAGGGCGGGGGTGGACACGTTTGTCGCCCGGCCTGCAGCGTCCGTCTTGGAAAATCGGTCCCTATTACTTGGGGTCGATGGGGAGGGTATCAACACCCGCTTGCCCGCCGGTCAATCAGTCTCTGTCCGGCGCGCCGAGCGGAAAGAGCTTTCGGTAGGGCCGGGCCTCGTTGACGGCGCGGGCAAAGGATGGGCGGGCAAGCAGCCGCTGCCGATAGGCGCTCACGGCCGGAAAGCGATCGCCGAGCGGATGCGTCCAGTCCGCATAGAAGAGAAACGGCGCGGCGGCGCAGTCGGCAAGCGAAAAACTCTCGCCCACCGCCCAGGAAAGGCCCTCCGCCTCCTGTTCACCCATCCGCGCTTCCAGCCACAGATAGGCGGCATCGAGCATGTCGCGCGCCTTCTGCACGCCGACCGGATCGCGATCCTCCGGCTTGCGCAACGCATCGAAAACGATCGCCTGCTGCGGTGTCGAGATATAATTGTCGAACAGGCGGTCGAGCATCCTCACCTCGATCGCCAGATCCGAAGCCTCGGGAATGAGCCTCACCGGACCCGGGTAATGGAGCTGCAGATATTCGATGATCGTGCTCGCCTCGAAAATCACACCCGCCTTGCCGCGCGCCCTGTCTTTGAGCATCGGGAAGCGCTTGACCGGCCAGATCTCCACCAGTTCTTCCCAGGCGGTCGGATCTTCGGGGCCGAATTCCCGGCGCTCGAAGGGCGTGCCGTTTTCGTAAAGCGCGATCAGCACCTTCTGCGAATAGGATGAGAACGGGTGATAGTAGAGAACCGGGTGCATGGCGGCCTCCCGACCGGTTGCGTTCACCGGAAGGTAGCGGGTCTGCGGGGATCGGCAAGACCGCAAGCGCCCGAAGGCGCAAGATCTCAAGACCCCGAAGCCCCGGCTTATGACGCCGCGCCATCTTTCGCCCGCTCGGCCTGCAGGGCTTCGATCTCCTTGGCCACCATCTCCTGCAGCCGCCAGAGATTGCGGTCGCGGATGCCGAATTCGGCCAGATGCACGACGGTATTGTAGAGATATTCGGCGCACGAGCCCGATGCCCGCAGGCACGCGCCAGAACCGGCGCCACGTCATCAAGTGGCAGAAGCGGCTTGATGATCCGCGGACTGCCGCTGCCCACCCAGAAGGTGAGCGCCCGGATCGTCTCGCCGGTCTCCGTCTTCACCGGCAGCCAGCGGAAGGTGGTGAGGCTGTCCTTGCTGCTCACCTCACGCCGCAGCGCCTGCTCGATCTGCTCCCGCTTGTCATTATCCGCGACCCGGTAGATCACCCCGTCGCAACGCCCGCCGCGCGACAGCATCATCATCAGGCCGGGCTGCGAAGGGGAGCCGCGACCGCGCTCGATGCGCAGCGAAAATGACCGGTGCCAGCCATAGGCGGTGGCTTTCCTGCGGTCGATCGAGGCAAAGCCGGGTTTCCAGATGAGCGAGCCATAGGCGAAGACCCAGAGCGGCTCCTCGCCGATCTCCGCGGTCAGCCGGTCGGCGATCGTTTCATAGTCGTCATCCGTCAGCGCCTGCCAGTTTGCCGGCGGGCCGGGATCCTCCTCGGCACGGAAGCAGAGATCGACAAGCTCCTGGGTGAGCGTCATGAGGCTTTGTGAGGGCATCTGGCTGAAGTCGGGTTACGGGATCGGCGCTGATGGCTGCTTCTTGGCGTCCGAAAGGTGCAGCGATAGGGCAGGCCTGTCAATCATTTGCTGTGATTTGCTCTTCTGCCGCATCACCGCCCAACTATTCTGGTTGAACATCACGGATCGTTTCGTCCGGCAATAGTGCGTGGCCGCCGGCGGATCGGTGAATTTTCAGGTCGAAGCGAGGGGAAACTGTCTGGATGCGCTGGTTGTTTATCGTGGTCTTGGGTCTTCTTGTCGCCTGCGTTCTGTCGATCGTGGTGATGAACGATGGCGGCCGCATGGCCGAAGGCCCGATGCCGGCCGCTTCGCCGCTCCAGCCCTTGCCGGGAACGGGCGCGCCCGCCGGCCATGAGAGTGGGCCAGTGAGAGTGAGCCCTGAGGGGCGGGGCAGGAGAAGTCGCTCCGGCTTTCGGGCATTGGCTACACGAGCCCGTGAAGCGAGCGGTTTTCGGTGATCTTCACCATCGCCGGTAAGATTTGGTTAACGATCCCGGGCTCAGTTTCGCCAAGGCGTGCCGCAGGCTAGGAGCCGCTCGGAAGCCTGAAGCATGACATGCCTGACACCAAAGCATTTTAGTCCTTTTCACCATGCGCCTTCGTAGCCGGGCTGTCCCATGTCGATCATTCATGCCCTCAGCGCCAGCAGTGGCCGCCTCAAGAGACTGACCATCGGCGCCGGCCGCAACAGGGGCGGGCGAAAGGGCAAGAGCCTCTCGGACAAGAAGCTCAGGCTGACCAGAAGCCGCCTCGTCATTCTGGCTGCCACATTCTCGCTGGCCTATGTCGCGATCTTCGGCAAGCTCGCCTATTACGGCATGACCCCGGACGATGCGGGATCTGCCATCCCGCCCGCGCCGACGGTTGCCTTCCGTCCCGATATCGTCGATCGCAACGGTCAGATTCTCGCGACCGACATCCGCACCGTCTCCATGTATGCCGAACCCTATCGGGTGGTGGATCCGGATGAGGCGGTGGAAAAACTGGCCTCGATCTTCCCCGATCTCGACCGCAAGGCCCTCTTCCAGAAGCTCTCCGACAAGCGCTCCCACTTCGCCTGGCTGCGCCGGCAGCTGACGCCGAAGGAACAGAGCGAGGTTCTCGGTCTTGGCCTGCCGGCCATCGGCTTTCGGCCCGACGTGCGCCGCTTCTACCCCGGCGGGCGCACCGCCGCACATATCGTCGGCTATGTCGATATCGACAATCACGGCGTGGCCGGGATGGAGAAATATATCGACCAGCAGGGCATGTCGGATCTCGCGGCAACCGGCCTGACGAGTACCGACGACCTGAAGCCTGTGAAGCTTTCGATCGACCTGCGCGTCCAGAACATCGTGCATGATGTCGTCGCCGATGCCATCGGCCGCTATCAGGCGCAGGCGGCCGGCGCCGTCATTCTCGACATCCATACCGGCGAAGTGCTGGCCATGGCCTCCGTGCCGGATTACGACCCGAACGATCCGCAGGCCGATGGCGGCAAGGGGTGGCTGAACCGCATGTCGGGCGGCACGGATGAAATGGGGTCGGTCTTCAAGACCTTCTCCATCGCCATGGCGCTCGATACCGGCAAGGTGACGCTGAACGACACGTTCGATGCCAGCGCGCCGCTGCATTACGGCCGGTTCACCATCCATGACGATCGCGACGTGCCGCGCCGCATCCTGTCGATCCCCGAAATCTTCCGTTATTCGTCGAATGTCGCACCGCCAAGATGATGGAAAAGGTCGGCATGGATATCCAGAAGACCTACCTGACGCGCTTCGGCCTTTTGTCGAAAATGCAGACCGAACTGCCGGAAGTGAAGGCGCCGAGCCAGCCGAAGGTCTGGAAGGAGATCAACTCGATCACCATCGCCTTCGGCCATGGCGTGGCGACGACGCCGATGCAGACGGCGGTGGCCGGCGCTGCCCTTCTGGATGGCGGCGAACTGATCGAGCCGACCTTCCTTGAACGCACCCAGGCAGAGGCGGAAAAGACCGAGGAGCCCGTCGTCAAGAAAACCACCAGCGACGCGATCAAATATCTCTTCAAGCTGAACGGCGAAACCGGCACCGGCCGCACCGCCGATGTGCCGGGCTTCCATGTCGGCGGCAAGACGGGCACGGCCAACAAGGTCATCCACGGCGTCTATTCGCACACGCTGAGCTTCAATTCCTTCCTCGCCGGCTTCCCGATGCAGAACCCGCAATATGTGGTCCTGTCCTTCATCGACCAGCCGCTGACCGGCCTGCACAACCTGAACCTCGCCGCCGAGACGGCCGCGCCCATGGTGCACGACATCATCGAGCGCGCCGCACCCCTGCTCGGCGTCAAACCCGATTTCGGCGGCCAGGCCCTGACCTCCTATTGACCAAGGCCGCAACCGGGAGAGGGCGGATCTGGCATCGGGTCACAAACGTTGTTATCCCTGATTGCAGAGGCAGCGGGTTCAGGGGCAGGGGTGCAAACCGTTCAAAGCAATGCAAGGCCGCTCAAGGCACGGATGCGAAATGCCGCTGGAAGTGTGGCCGTGGCCCATTTTGTCGGAACCTATGTGAGCTGCCTGATATACTGTGCGCCTGAGGGGTGGCATGCGCCCGTCATTGCCTGGTTCCTGGCGAGTTTGCTTATTACGCCGCTGCTATGTCTGGTCTTGCCTTATGCCGGCCTGATGCTGCTCCTGTTGAAACGGCTCGGCGTGCAGGGAAGGTGGGCGTTCGCGGCGGCAGGCGCAGTCGTTGGTGGTCTGGCGCTGGCTACCACGATCTATCCGTTGCCGGGTTTTCTCCAGGAGGGACGTCTCCTGTTGGTCGTGGCATCACTCGCGGGCGGGGCTGCGGGCGGCTATGTCTATCGGGTCATGGCATCCTTACCGGCAAGGGTTGAGAGGACCACTGCGACGGTCTAGCCAAAGCCCCGTCACGCCAGACTTCCTTATCCCCCATTCCACCCATCCACCCTTTGCCCGATCAATTTGTTGATCGATCCATCTGCGATTTTCGCTGGCGGGCGGCGACAGAAAGGCGCAAGGGGTGTTTTTCGCCCCTTCGGGACGATTGCAGTCGAAATTGCCCTTGACCTCCCGCTGTTCGGGGGCATTCAGTTCGGCCACTTCCCGAATGGAAACATGTGCCCGAGAGATTTGTAAGGAGATAGACATGGCAGTCAGCACCGCACCCCGCAGCACCACCTGGACCTTTGTGGACGGCGAGTGGCTTGAGGCAACCCGGCCCTGATCGGCCCCACCTCGCATGCCATGTGGCTCGGCTCCACCGTGTTCGACGCGCCCGCTGGTTCGACGGTATCGCGCCCGACATCGACAAGCATTGCCAGCGCGTCAACCGCTCGGCCACCAATATGGGCATGCTGCCGGTCAAGACCGCCGAGGAAATCGAGGCGCTCGCCTGGGAAGGCGTGAAGAAGTTCGACGGCAAGACGGCCATCTACATCAAGCCGATGTACTGGATCGAGCATGGCGCAGCCTTCAGCGTCGTCGCGCCGGATGCGGAATCGACCCGTTTCGCGCTCTGCATGTTCGAAGCGCCGATGCACACGGCAAAGCCGTCCTCGCTCACCGTTTCGCCCTTCCGCCGCCCGAGCCGGAAGTCGCCATGACCGCCGCCAAGACCGGCAGCCTCTACCCCAATAGCGGCCGCATGATCATCGAGGCGCACAAGCGCGGCTTCGACAATGCGCTTGCCCGCGACATGAACGGCAATGTTGCCGAAACGGCCTCGTCCAACATCTTCATCGTCAAGGATGGCGTCGTCTTCACCCCGGCGCCGAACGGCACCTTCCTCGCCGGCATCACCCGCGCCCGCGTCATCGGCCTCCTGCGTGACGCCGGCTACGAGGTTCGCGAGGCGACCGTCACCGTCGAGGACGTCGCCGACGCCGACGAGATCTTCACCTCCGGCAACTATTCCAAGATCGTGCCGGTCACGAAGTTCGAAGACCGCATCCTGCAGGAAGGCCCCGTCGCCAAGAAGGCTCTCGAAGCCTATATGGACTGGGCAAACGCCATGAAGAAGGCTGCCTGATCCAAGGCCGGCTGATCTGAGGCGACCTGATCCAGGGCCAACAGATCCAAGCCCAACAGATCTAAGGCAAGCCGATCCAGGGACCGCCATCCGGTCCCGCCGGATCTCATCGGCACCATCAAGCCGGGCGACAGCGCAAGCCGCTGCCGCCCGGCTTTCGTTTGGTCTGCTCTCACCGCTGAACCGGCAACCCTGCTCCACCGCCGTTCGACGCCGCTTGACGGCCACGCAATGCCGGCCGCTGCGACCCAAAAAATGCAATCGAGACGGCTGCTGCCACGCCGGAAACACTCAGTTACAAAATTGTTATCCGTCAGAAGACGCGTCTTTGCCGTGCGGGATCGTGTTTTCCTGCACCGCGGCGGGTACCTTGATACCGAGCCTTTCCGCAAAACCGGGCGATCTCGGCTTTTCCCAGTCCTTACAGTTGCTTATCCGGCAAAGCAAAACCTTTGCGGGAATGCCCTTTGAAGGGCCTACAGGCGGTTGACACCACCTGCGCATCGCGTGTCTCCTGCCGGAATGTGATTTAGGATCACTTGCTTGGAAGGTAATCTGGACCCGGTTCATCCAATTTTTGCCGCAATGCAGCAAAACCATGCCCCAATAAGGCAGTTCTTCCAAGTACCGAAAGTCCCGCAGGACATACGAGACCCCGCAGGAAAAGACCGTAGGAAAGGAACTCGCATGCAGGCCACAACCTCTCCCGTCAACGACACGAACGATCTGGAAGCCATTGCCCGCAAGGGCTCCCGCTGGAAGCGCATGGCGGTGCGCATCCCCACCTATATTGCCGATGTGAAGGAGAACCCGGCCTGGCTGCCGATGTTCGTTCTAGCCCGTACATTGCCCGGCCGCCGCGCCCATTGGCTGACGGCAAGGCGTTACAGGACGCCGGTCACGTGCCCGCCCGTCGATATTCGGTGATGTCTCGGCCGAGGCTGCCGCCAGATCCTTGAAGCAAGACGGCATCTTTACCGGCCTGCAGATCCCGCCGGACATTCATGACGAAATCCGCAGCTTTGCCGAGGAGACACCCTGCTTCGGCAACTTCAACCGCAAGCTGGAATTTCGCGCCAAGGACCATGCCGAGGCCGAACAGCGCTTCGGCCGGCCGCTTCTTTCCGGCCACCATTTCGAGCGTTGCCTGGAAAGCCCCGGTGTCCGCACCATCCAGAACGACCCGCTGCTGATCGATATCGCCCGCCACTATCTCGGCGCCCAGGCACGGCTGATCACCACCCGCATCTGGTGGAGCTTTCCGACCAAGGCCTCGGAATCCGATCGCAGCCTTGCCTCGCTCGACAAGTTCCATTTCGATCTCGACGACTGGCGGATGATCAAATTCTTCTTCAATCTCGTCGATGTGGACGAGGGCACCGGTCCGCATGTCTTCGTCAAGGGCAGCCATAACCGGCGCAAGGCAAAGCACCAGTACACGCTGCTTGTCGGCCATCCCGCCGACGAGGTTCTGGATTACTACGGCAAGGAAAGCGCCGTCACGCTCACTGGCAAGGCAGGTTCCGGCTTCGTCGAGGATCCTTTCGGCTTCCACATGGGCACCGTGCCGGAAACCCGGCCGCGTCTGATGATGGAAGTCGGCTTCGGCGTGTCGAAACCCTCGCGTCGCCGCTTCCACGGCGAACCGATCCTGCGCTGATCCGCCAGGGATTACCCAAGATCAGGAATAGGGAAGCCGGCGCAAGACGCCGGCCTCCCGTTCGTTACCCAATCAGTCCTTGAAGATCTTCGACAGGAATTCCGCTGCACGCATCACGCCGCCGGGAGAGATCGTGTGACCGAGGCCGGCCTCGATCTGTGTTTCGACCGGGAAGCCGAGCTTTTTCAGTTCCGCTTCGGCCTCTTCCGTTTCGAAGGAAGGGATCACCGGATCGCCCGTGCCATGCACCAGCAGGATCGGCGTCTTGCCCTTGCCGTTGGCGGTGTCCTTCGGCGTCAACGGCTTCGGTGAGGCAAGCCGCCCCGAAAAGCCGACGACGGCACCGACCGGGAAGCGCCCGCTTGCAACCGCATCGAGCGACATGATCGTGCCCTGCGAGAAACCGACAAAGGCGACGCGATCCAGCTTGTCGGCAAAACCTTTCTCCGCAATGATCGAGGAGATCAGCGCATCGAAGCCGGCCCTTCCGCCGAGGATCCGCTCCGCGCGGTTTTCCGGCGTGACGCCTGCCACGCTGAACCACTGGTAGCCATGCCCGAAGCTCGACCGCTCCGGCGCATTCGGCGAGGCGAATACGGTGCCGGGCAGGGCCTGCGCCCAGGCATCGCCGAGCGGCGCCAGATCGGCACCATTGGAGCCGACGCCATGGAGAAGAATGACGAGATTGCGGGAAGCGGTATCAGCCATGCGGGGATGTGCCTTCGGGTTCGTGCGGGGTTGGGCGCCGCAATACGGGCAGCTGATGGTCGATCTTTGTGTTACGCCAGACGGATCGATGTCGCCAGACCACCTCCAGTGACCAGATCGTTCAGTATTCGAGCATAAATTAGTCGGTCGCGTCGTTCTCTGGTGCGTCATGACTGCGGCCAGCGTAAAGGATGCGCAGCACGGTGACGACATTCCCGTCTATGCGGAAGACGATGGTGACGCGGCGCTCGAAGCCGACAATGCGAATGCCGGGCCCAATGTCGTCGTGCCGCGTGCCCCGTTGTGGAAAGGTGTTGAAGCGGGCGCAGTAGTCGAGCAGCCGCCCGAGATAGCGCCGCGCAACGGCACGGCCCGCATTTGCCGCCACATAGTCGAAAAGCGCGTCGACGTCACGCTTGGCAGCAGGATCGAAGACGATCCTGTATCTCATGCGGGAAAGCGCCTCTCGCGATCCCGTGTATCCATGTGCTCTTCCAGCTGTCGCCTGACTTCATCAATGGAGAGCACGTTTGATGGATCATGAGCCTCGATGACGGGCAGAACTTGTTCGCGCAGCCAGCTTGTCAGGTCTTCGCCTTCAAGGACAGCATCCGGGAATTGCAAATCTGGATCGGTCTCGTCGCCGGCCAGCAGTTGCAACCCCTCGGCCACGACGGCGCTTTCATCGGCATATTCGCCGGACGCGACCTTGCGGTCGATGAGCTCGCGCATCTCGTCTGAAATCGTCACGGTAATGGACCGGCCGGCGGGCATGGCGAAAAACCTCTTGTCTTGCATCAACGATAGCATGGAAAACGCTTGTCCGAAAGCGATCCGCAATCACCTGCCTCCTACCGCTTGCCCTTCACCAGCAGCCTGTCGCTCGAAATCTCGCCGCCGATCTCGGCTTTCCGGGTCTTCTTGTCGAAGGCGCAGATCGTGCTGATCGTCACCTTTGCTCCGACCGCCTTGCCCGAAATGACCGCAAGCCCAAAGGACTGGCTGCCGAACGGATCGACCACCGCACGGCCGTTCTCGATCAGGCCCCTGGAGGCGGCAAGGCAGGCGGTCGTTACCTCCTTCTGGAACGCCGACCATGCGTCGCCGGAAGCGGCCTGCGCCGTCCCGGCAAGGCCGATGCCGGCCATGATCAGGGTGACGGTGCCAAGGTCCGGAATGCTTTCATCGATCTGCTCCTCCTGTTGTCGATGGCTTTCCGCCTAGCCTCAAAATTCGGCAAGGTCTTGGCAGAAAAGGCTGCGATTTTGGGAACATCACCGTTGCCTCTTGGCCGGTCCCCCCCTATGTTCCGCCTCAACCTGTTCTACGGTTTTGCCGCTTTCCCGGTTCCACGCCCGGCTTGATGCCGGTGCCGTGACGTTTGTCTCAGAAGGAGTAGACCAATGGCTTTTGAACTTCCCGAACTGCCCTACGATTACGAAGCCCTGCAGCCCTTCATGTCGAAGGAAACGCTTGAGTACCACCACGACAAGCACCACAAGGCCTATGTCGACAACGGCAACAAGCTCGCTGCCGAAGCCGGCCTCGCAGATCTTTCGGTCGAGGAAGTCGTCAAGAAGTCCTTCGGCACCAATGCCGGCCTCTTCAACAACGCTGCCCAGCACTACAACCACATCCATTTCTGGAAGTGGATGAAGAAGGATGGCGGCGGCACCAAGCTGCCGGGCAAGCTCGAAGCCGCAATCGCGTCCGATCTCGGTGGCTATGACAAGTTCAAGGCTGATTTCATTGCTGCCGGCACCACCCAGTTCGGCTCGGGCTGGGCATGGCTTTCGGTCAAGAACGGCAAGCTCGAAATCTCCAAGACCCCGAACGGCGAAAACCCGCTCGTTCACGGCGCGTCGCCGATCCTCGGCGTCGACGTATGGGAACATTCCTACTACATCGACTACCGCAATGCCCGTCCGAAGTACCTCGAAGCCTTCGTCGACAGCCTGATCAACTGGGATTACGTGCTGGAAATGTACGAAGCCGCCACGAAGTAATTCGTGCTGCCTGCGAACTGATCGCACGAGATGATCGCATGATGACGCCCGGTCCCGAAAGGTGCCGGGCGTTTTCGCGTTTATGGGAGCATTTATTTGTCGCTTTCCGGTCCTCGCTCGGCTTGAAATCGCAGTCACCCGGTGCGTTAATAGCGGAAGGTCGCGATCTCCCTGAGGGCGTCATGTCGGAAATCAGCGTCAAACTTGCTAAGGCGGAGTTTTCCGATGTGGTCGACAAGGCGGCATCCGGAGAATTCGTCACGATCACGCGAGATGGCCGTCCCGCCGCGGTGGTCGTCAGCGTCGAGGCTGCGGAACTCGCCCGCAAGGCAATCGCGAAGGACGGGAAAAGCCTTTCCGCCTATCTCCGAACTTTCCCCGCCGGCGTAGATCTGGATGACGAGGCTTTTCGGCGAAACGCCGTTCCCAGTCGTGATTCCGGCCTGTGAGCGGGTTTTTGCTCGACACCAACGTGATCTCCCTCTTGTCGCCCTCCAACATCGTGCCAATAGGGCCTTTGCCGAATGGCTGGAGCGGCAGGAAGAACAAAATACGGTGTATCTTTCGGTCATCACTGTCCATGAGATCGAAAAGGGTATTCGCCTTCTTGAAGCAAAGGGCGCGACGGCGAAAGCCGCTTTGATCCGCGGCATTCTCGATGGCTTGGTTGCGGGCTACGCCGATCATATCCTGGCGGTCGATATCGAGAGTGCCAGGGCAGGTGGCCGGATGGAAGCAGAGGCAGTCGCATCGGGCTACAATTCCGGTGCGGTGGATGCGATCATTGCCGGCACGGCCGAGGTTCACGGTCTGACGATCGTCACGAAGAACCGGCGCCATTTCGAGCCTTTCGGCCTGGCTGTTCTTTCTCCTGACGATCTCACCTTGTAATCGCCTTTCTGACATCGGGGCATTTGTCACACCCCTGTCATCTCGGGAGCCTATCCGCCACGCATGTCATCCTCACCTCTCTCCCCCCTTGGCTCTTCCTTTGCGCCCCGGCCACGCCCGTAGAAACGCGGCCCATCGTCCGTTTCGGCGTGATCTCCGATCCGCAATATGCCGATGCCGATCCGCGGCCGGAGCATCTCCGCTACTATCGCAACAGTCTCGCCAAGCTTGATGATGCCATCGAGGTTCTGAACGGCGAGGATCTGTCATTTGTCGTGACACTCGGCGATCTCATCGATCGCGACTGGGAGAGCTTCGGACCCGTCCTCGCCGCCTACGAAAAACTGCGCCATGAGAGCGTGCTTCTTCCCGGCAACCATGATTTTTCCGTCGCGCCGGAACATCTGGCAGCGGTTCACACCCGCCTCGGCATGCCCGCACCCTTTCATCATTTCGCCAAAGGCGGCATCCGTTTCGTCGTCATCGACGGCAGCGAGGAGAGCCTCTTCTCTACTGCGCCGGGCGATCCGCGCCACGAGCGGGCGAAGATGCGCCTTGCCGAACTCGAAGCGGGAGGCGCGATCAACGCCATGCGCTGGAATGGCGGTATCGGCGAGGCTCAGTTCCAATGGCTGGAAGCAGTTCTGGCGCAGGCAGCCGATGACGGTGAAAAGGTCGTGGTCATGGGCCACTATCCGCTCTGTCCGCAAAACGAGCATAATATGTGGAATGGCGAGAGGCTGACGGCGCTGTTCGCCGGTTCAGGCAATGTCATCGCCTATCTCTGCGGCCATAACCACGTCGGCAATCTCGGTCGCGACGGCTCAACCTGGTACGTCAATTTCAAGGGCATGGTCGATACGCCGAGCGAAAACACCTTCGCTGTCGTCGAAATCCATGCGGATCGCATCGAGATCATCGGCCACGGCCGCGAGGAAAGCCGCTTCCTGCCTCTGTGAAGCGGGTCCGATTGTTTTCCCGTGTCGCACTGTTGTCATATTGAAGATTATTCGTTCGATATTTGTGAACAGTGTGTTTTCTCGCAATCGTTGCAATTCACGCATCCTGACGGAAACGTGACTTCTTTCAGCCGCTTAGGCTTGCAATCATCGGTAGGCAAATGCGTCGCCGGTGGAGTGCCGGCGCAAAATCGAGGAGAAGACGTCATGATATCCGCCAAGCTTTCGACCGCCACTATTGCCCTCTGTCTTGGTGCGGCAGTGGGCGCTGCCGCACTCTCGACGGTCGCCATGGCGCAGGAAACGCCGCAGGCCAAGCGCGAGCAGATGATGAAGCAGGTCGGCGGCGCCGTCGGCGCGCTGGGTGCCATCGCCAAGGGCCAGAAGCCCTATGATGCGGAAGCGGTAAAGACGGCGCTGACGACGATCAGCACCGACATGAAGGCCTTCCCGGATCAGTTCCCGGCCGCTCCGAAGCCAATTCCGAGGCGGCAACGGCGATCTGGACGAACAATGCGGATTTCCGCGCCCATGCGGCCAAGCTTGCCGGTGAGGCCGACACGCTTCTCGCCTCGCTGCCGGCCGATCAGGCAGGCGTGCAGAAAGCCGTCCAGACGCTCGGCGCCAATTGCGGCGCCTGCCACCAGACCTATCGCCTCAAGAAGTGATGACAGCTGCCTCTGCCCGTCGGCTGCCCTTTTCGGCTTGTCGACGGACAGAGACCACCTGCTGCCGTGCGGCCGTCACGGGGAGGAACATGAAGGATGGGCGCGATGTGGTCTAAAATTCTGGGTGCCGGCGTCGTGATCGTCGCTGCAGCCGCGGTCGGTGCATGGGTGGTGACGAAACCGGACCCGCATCCAAATGCCTATTGGGCGGGCCTTGGCCAGCCGGATCTCGCCAATGGCGAAAAACTGTTCTGGGCCGGCGGCTGCGCCAGCTGTCATGCCGCCAATGGCGCGAGCGGCGATGCCGTAAAGACCCTTGCCGGCGGGCGCGCCCTGCCGAGCCCTTTCGGCACATTCCATATTCCCAACATCTCGCCCGATGAAAAGGCCGGTATCGGCGCATGGACACTGGCCGATTTCGGCAATGCCATGAGCCGCGGCGTCTCGCCCTCCGGCGAACATCTCTACCCGTCCTTCCCCTACGGCTCCTATGACCGGATGACGAAGGCGGATATCAACGATCTTTTCGGCTACCTGAAGACCCTGCCGAAAAGCGACAATGTCGCAGCCCTGCACGAGCTCGGCTTTCCCTTCAATATCCGAATGGCGGTCGGCGGCTGGAAATTCCTCTATTTCACCGATCAGCCGCGCGTCGAGCTTGCCTCTGCCGATGAAAGGGTGAAGCGCGGCCAGTATCTCGTCGAAGGCCCCGGCCATTGCGGCGAATGCCATACGCCGCGCGATCCGTTGGGCGGCTTCGTCAAGGATCGCTGGCTGGCCGGCGGCCCGAACCCGGAAGGGCAGGGGTCGATCCCCGACATCACCTCCGGCGGCGATATCAAATCCTGGAGCGAGGCCGATATCGTCAACTACCTGCAGACCGGCTTTACCCCGGAATATGATTCCGCCGGTGGCTCCATGGTCGAGGTGCAGCAGAACATGGCGCATCTGCCGCAGGCCGATCTCGAAGCGATCGCCGCCTATCTGAAGGCCGTGCCGGCGCGGTAGTCGCCTTGTCATGCTTGCAGAAATTGCAAGCGTGACTTACGATGCCCGTATGAACAGCAAGCATCTCAAAACGCTCGAAGCGGTCTTTCGTGACCCCGTTTCCGGGACGCTCGAATGGGCGGCCATAGAGGGCCTGTTGCTTGCTGCCGGGTGCCGGATGATCGAGGGCAATGGCTCACGGGTTCGCTTCGTCATGAACGGCGAGGTCGAGACCTTTCACCGTCCGCATCCGGAAAAGGAAGCAAAGCGCTATCAGGTCCGCGCCGCGCGCGCCTATCTGATGCGGTTGGGAATTGTGCCATGAGCGATGTGATGAGCTACAAGGGCTATTCGGCCCGCATCGAATATGATGACGAAGACGGTATCCTCTTCGGCCAGATCGCCGGTATCGTTGATGGCGTAGGCTTTCATGCAGAGAGCGTGGAGGATCTGCGTCAGGCCTTTCACGAGGCGGTCGATGACTATCTCGAAACCTGCGCCAAGATCGGCAAGGAGCCGCAAAAGCCCTATTCCGGCAAAATGATGTTTCGCGTCAGCCCGGACGTTCACCGCCGCGCCGCGCTGGCAGCCGAACTTTCGGGCAAGAGCCTCAACCAATGGGCGGAAGAGGTTCTGGCCAAGGCTGCCGGATGAGCCTTGGCCGGATTGGGTCAGGAGATCGAGGTGCGGCCTTTCAGGCGCCGCGACAGTCTCTCAAGTCCCCAGCCTCAGGCGAGCGCCTGGGTGAAGCGCATGCCGGTCACTGGCCGCGGCTTGAAATCCATGTGCTCGTAGAATTTGTGGGCGGTGAAATTGCCGGTGGCGGCGCTGACCGAGAGATAGCCGCAGCCGGCATTCTTCGCGATCTCGCGGGCGCGGGCAACCAGATGCTGGCCGATGCCATGGCCGCGATGGCCGTCACGGACGAAGAGGTGATGCAGGTCCATGCCGCGCTGGCCTTCCTGCGCCTTGTAGAGCGGTACGAGAATGGCATAGCCGATCAGCTCGTTGCCGGCATCCGCCACAAGTGCGGTAATCCAAGGAACATCGCCGAAGAGGTCGCGTTCCAGCGTGTCGATCGTCATCGCGGAAGGATCGTTGTGATGGGCGGCAAGTGCTGCGATCATCTCGGCCAGCTGCGGCAGGTCACGCGATTTGGCGGCGCGGATCGTCACCACAGGCGGGCGTCCAGTGAGATATCGGTATCTTCGGTCATTGTCGCATTCCTTTTCCGGTCTTTTAATGCCGTCAGGTGCCGTTGATACAACAAAGCCGCCTGACGGCGGCTTGTTGACATGATGATCTGTCGAGCCGCCCTTTACAGGTAGGCCCAAAAATACGTGGCAGCGATGGTTGTGCGCGTCGTGATCATGGGCGCTTCATTGCTCCCGTTGATGCCGCTTGTCAAGCGCCATCGCATATCGGCTGTTTTGCGCCCGCTAGCCAGTCACGCCAGAACGCCGCGCACTAATGCTCGTGCTCGCACAGTCCATGGTCGGAGAGCGAGCGGATGACGTAGCATTCCCCGATCGAGTGGCCGCCATCGCAATGGGAGACGATCCGCTCCAGCTCCTGTTCCAGCCGTTGCAGCTTGGCGATCTTTTCGCGCACGGCGGCAAGATGGTCGGTGGCGATCCGGTCGGCATCGGCGCAGGGCGCTCCGGATGCTGGCCAAGCGAGATCAATTCGCGGATCGCGACGATCTCCAGCCCGAGATCGCGCGCATGGCGGATGAAGGCCAGCCGTTCGAGATCCTCGCGCCGGTACCGCCGCTGGTTGCCCTCCGAGCGCTCGGCAGCCGCAATCAGCCCCATCTCCTCGTAATAGCGGATCGTCGGCACCTTCACGCCGGTGCGCTTCGACAGGTCTCCGATGGACAGCATGGCGATCGTCTTCCTCAAAACCTCTAGTCTCTGGAGATTTATGTAGGCCCGGCCGCACCCATGGCAAGGCCGGCCGGCTCGGGTGGCTGCCCGTTGCGCCTACATGCCCCCGCGCACAAATACCCCCGCACCCCACCCGGCACTTTGCATCCTTGCCAGATGGCCAGCATCTCATATAGGGTACCCCCCTATACTAAGAGAGCGTTGAACATGGGCCATACGATCCGCGAAAAGGCAAAACTGACGGCGCGGGTGCGTCGGCTGAAAGGCAGATGGAAGCCGTCGAGCGGGCGCTCGAGGCCGAAACGCCCTGCGGCGAAGTTCTGCAATTGCTGGCCTCCATCCGCGGTGCACTGGCGGGCCTCACCCATGAAGTCATGGAGGATCATCTGCATGAGCATGTGGTCCATGCGGCCGATGACGCCGAACGGGAAAAGGCGGCGGCCGAACTGGCGGAAGCCTGCGGACCTATATCCGCTGAACGGCTGCCATCGTGGCAACGACCCGGCGGCGAATGCAGTAAGCTCCGGCAGTGGCCGGAATATCCGGACAGGAGAATGAAATGGCGATTTCGGTGGATGCGATGCAGCACGAGCATGTCTTCCTCGGTGCTGACCACGACAGGAATGCCCGCAAGGTCTGGTGGGTGATCGCGCTCACCGCTTCGATGATGGTGGTCGAGATCGTCGGCGGCTCTATCTTCGGATCGATGGCGCTGACGGCTGATGGCTGGCACATGTCCACCCATGCGGGCGCCATGCTGATCTCG
This sequence comes from Shinella sp. UYSO24, assembly GCA_902167985.1. Taxonomy (GTDB): domain Bacteria; phylum Pseudomonadota; class Alphaproteobacteria; order Rhizobiales; family Rhizobiaceae; genus Neorhizobium. Next base: position 47,663 of record CABHNZ010000023.1, on the reverse strand, counting down.
GCGCTCGCCTATCTCTATGCCCGCCGGCAGGCCCGCAATCCGCGCTTCGCCTTCGGCACCGGCAAGCTTGGCGATCTCGCAGGCTTCGCCAGTGCCATCGTTCTGGCGCTGATTGCGCTGGCCATCGCCTGGGAAAGCCTTGTGCGGCTCGCCAATCCCGTCACGATCAATTTCAACGAGGCCATTCTCGTGGCCGTCGTCGGTCTCGCGGTCAATATCGTCAGCGCCTTTCTCCTTCACGATGGCCACAGTCATACCCATGGTCATGGCCATAATCACGGCCACAGCCACAATCGCAGCCATTCGCATGCCGGCCACCATGACCATGCCCACGAGCATACAGATCATGACCATCACGGCCACGATCATCCGCATCCCCACAGTCATGCTCATGAGGCGGTGCCGACCCGTGCTGTGCAGGACAATAATCTGCGCTCGGCCTATATTCATGTGATTGCCGATGCGCTGACCTCGGTGCTTGCCATCGCCGCCCTCATTCTCGGCAAGGCCTATGGCTGGAGCGCGCTGGACCCGGTCATGGGCATTGTCGGCGCAATCGTCATCGTCCGCTGGTCGTGGTCGCTGATCCGCGTCACCTCGGGCGTGCTTCTCGACGTCCAGTCGCAGGAGGGGCATCTGGCAGGCGAGATCCGCGAGCAGGTGGAGACGGATGGCGATCGGATTTCCGATCTGCATGTCTGGCAGGTCGGCCCCGGCCATCATGCTGCAATCGTTGCGCTGGTTTCTGAAAACCCGCGTGATCCGGGCTATTACAAGGAAAAGCTGCGCGCTATCGGTGAGCTTTCGCATGTGACCGTCGAGGTCACGCCGTCAGGTGCCGTCCCGCAGCACGCGGCCTGAAGGGAAGAGGCAGGGCAGGGTAAGGGCAGGTAAGAGAGTGCATCCACTCTCGCCCGATCGCCTCGCGGTCGTCAGTTGAATTCGCTGTAGAGATTGTTCAGCCAGTCCTGCCGGGCCGGTGCTATCGCTGCCTGGCCGCCGGACGCGCTGTCCATCTGCCACAGGGCATTGGCAAAGGAGTTGGAAATGGGCGTCCCGCCGGAGGTCACGCCGCCGACGCCGCGCCCGAGGCTGGAAGCGTCCGCCTGTGTGGCATCCTCAAGGGATCTGCTGGTGTCGAGTGCCCGGCTTTGATAATAGGTGCCACCGAGGCCGCTGTCGATCTTCATGGCTCTGTGCTCGCATCCATTACGATTTACTAACGTTAAGGTTTCAAGCTTGCGCGAGGCTTGCCTCGCTGCGGGCGGTCGTCCTGTCAGGGCTTGACCCCGCAGGAGGGATTTGGCAGCGGTGGGGTGCGACAAAGTGCTTCGCGCCCGAAAGGGCCCGCAAACAGGCGGTTTTCGACAAAAGCGGCTACATCTCGCACTTGCGAAATTATATTTACGAAATATAGATATTAGTAAAATAAGTAATTACAGATGCCGCCGGCACCCGTTTCTGCGCAATGTCCGCGGGAAATGAATATTTTATACAACCAGACATCATCAACCTAGTTATTCTGTCGGGGGAAAGACATGAATACCGAATCTGCAATTGATACGGATGACGCGGCGGCACTTTTGTCGCTGATGGCCCATGAAGGCCGTCTGCGCGTTTTCGAGCTGATTACCCGCAACGAATGGGACGTGACCTCGCTTGCCGCGGCGGTCAATCTCAGCCAGTCGGCCCTCTCGCAGCATCTGAAAAAGCTGCGCGACGCGCGGGTTGTCGATGTGCGCCGCGATGCCCAGACGCTCTATTATTCGTGCCGATCTGAAGCAGTTGCGAAAATCCTGGCGACGCTCGCAGACATTTACAGTGGCCAGCAGTCGCTGAGAAGCGCTGCCTGAAGCGCGCCTCGCAAGCCGCAGAGCGGTTTTGCGATCGTGATAAGCGCAAGGGCGCTGCCGGCAGAAGACGGCACGGCCGATGCGGACGCGATGCAAACCACCCGGCATGCCGGGTGGCTGAACAATGCCGGAAGGCCCCTGCCTCCACTCGGAAGGAGGGGCCTCTGTCCCGCTTATGCCTTGCCAGCCACTTTGCCAGCCACTTTGATCGCGAAGGCATATTCAAACGCGATCTCTTCCAGCCTCTGGAAGCGGCCGGACTTGCCGCCATGGCCTGCCGACATATTGGTCTTGAGCAGGATCGGCGCCGTGCCTGTGGTCTTCTCGCGCAGCTTCGCCACCCATTTGGTCGGTTCCCAATAGGTGACGCGCGGATCCGTCAGGCCCGATATGGCAAGGATCGGCGGATAGGGCTTTGCCTCCACATTGTCATAGGGCTATAGGCCGCGATCCACTGGTATTCTTCCAGACTGTCGATCGGGTTGCCCCATTCCGGCCATTCCGGCGGGGTGAGCGGCAGCGTGTCGTCGAGCATCGTGTTCAAGACATCGACGAAGGGCACGGCCGCGATGATACCGGCGAACTTTTCCGGCGCCATGTTGGCGATACCGCCCATCAGCATGCCGCCGCCGAGCCGCCTTCCGCGATGATGTTTTCGTAAGCGGTAAAGCCCTCGGCCACCAGATAGTCGGCAGCGGCGATGAAGTCCTTGAAGGTGTTTTCCTTCTTCTCCATCTTGCCGTCTTCGTACCAGGCAAAGCCCTTGTCCTTGCCGCCGCGGATATGCGCAATCGCATAGACGAAACCGCGATCCGCCAGCGACAGCGCATTGGTGGAAAACGATGCCGGAATGGTAATGCCATAGGCGCCATAGCCATAGAGAAGGCAGGGTGCCGAGCCGTCGAGCAGCGTATCCTTGCGATAGAGCAGCGTCACCGGCACGGTTTCGCCGTCATGCGCCGGCGCCATCACCCGGCGGGTGACGTAATCCTCGATGACATGACCGGACGGCACTTCCTGCGTCTTCAAAAGCACCCGCTCGCGGGTTGCCATGTCATAGTCGAACAGCTGGCTCGGCGTCGTCATCGACGAATAGGAGAAGCGGATCATGTCGCTGTCATATTCGGCAGAGCCCGAAAGCCCGAGCGAATAGGCCTCTTCGGCAAAGGCGATCGCATGTTCCTCGCCGGTGCGGCGGTCGCGCACGACGATCTGCGGCAGGCCGTCCTTGCGCTGCAGCCAGACGAGATGGCGCGCATAGGCCATGTGGCTGATGATCAGCCGGCCGGGCTCATGCGGCACGACTTCCACCCAGTTTTCCTTGCCCGGTGCCGCGACCGGCGCTTCCATGATCTTGAAATCCTTGGCGTCGCCGTCATTGGTGAGGATGTAGAAGACGTCGCCGCCCTCCGTCATCGAATATTCGATGCCTTCCTCGCGCTCGGCCACCAGCTTCGGTTCGGCCGTCAGGTCCGAGGTCGGGATCAGGCGGTATTCCGAGGTCTCGTGGTCATGGATGTCGATATAGATGACATCGTCGAGCAGCGAGCCGCCGACGCCCATGAAGAAGCCCGGATCTTCCTCCTCGAACACCAGCCGGTCTTCCGACTGTTTCTGACCGACGATGTGGTGAAACACTTTCGACGGCCGGTGGTTCTCGTCCTGCAGCGTATAGAAGAAGCTCTTGCCATCCGGCGCCCAGACACCGCCGCCGGACGTGTTCTCGATCACGTCGTCGAGGTCCTCGCCGGTTTCGAGATTGCGGATGCGCAGGGTGAAATATTCCGACCCCTTGTCGTCATAGCCCCAGATGCCGAAACGATGGTCGGTCGTGTTGTCGATACCGGCGAGACGGAAATAGTCCTTGCCGGCCGCCTCCTTGTCGCCGTTAAGCAGCGTGTGCTTTTCCCCGCCGTCGCGCGGCGTGCGGAAATAATGCGGCTGCTCGCCGCCGGTAACGAACAGCGAGCCATAGGCAAAGGGGCCATCCTTCACCGGCACGGAACTGTCGTCTTCCTTGATGCGGCCGCGCATTTCGGCAAACAGCGCCTTCTGCAGCTCCGCCGTGTCGCCCATCGCCGCTTCCATATAGGCGTTTTCCGCCTCCAGATGGCTGCGGATCTCCGGATCGAGGATCGACGGATCCTTGAACATCGCCTGCCAGTTGTCGGCCCGGAACCAGGCGTAATCGTCTGTGCGGGTAATGCCGTGGCGGGTGTCGCTCATCGGCTTCTTCCGGGCGACCGGCGGGGAGGGGAGATCGGCGAAGGGCGGTTTCTGGGACGTGCCAAGGAAGCACTCCGAATGCTGGATAACAGGGAGTGCCAGAGATAGGCGGCGCGGCTCATCGAAGCAAGCGCCGCACGCCTTTTGCCGCCTGGCTGCTACTTCTTCTTGCCCTGTTCCTTGCGTAACGGCGCCAGATCCCGCTCGTTCTGCCACCAAACGAAGGCAACGACGAGAGCCAGGCCAAGTCCGACGCTCAGCAGCAACAGGATTTGTTCATAGCTCATCTGCTCAATCTCTTCAGGATCAGGCCACCGGAAAAATGTAATACCAGGCCGAAGGAAAAGCAAACGACCATGGTCGTGATGATCGAGGCGAGGCTGCCGGATAGTGCGGCCGGCTCGTACATGGCCCGCACGATCGGCGTGAAAACCCCGATCAGCATCACACCAATGCCGATATTGTTGAGGAAAGTGGCGCGCAGTTTGATCTGCTCTTTCTGGGCATCCGTCAAATTTGGGCTGTTCATGGGCGATAACGGTCCTTGAAGCCTGTTCACATCCTGTTATTTCGCGTTCTGGTAGGTGGTCAATCGCAATTCCATCTCATAGTTTCCGCCCGACCTTGAGATCTGTAACGGAACTGACATGAAGAGAAGTCTGCTTTTGGTGGCGATGGCTCTGCATTCTGCCTTGCCGGCCCATGCTTTTGCCATCGATCCCCGCGTAGCCAGCCAGCTCGACAAGCTGACGCCCGAAGAGCGCCGCGAACAGCGTTGCGACATGGAAGCGATGGATCGCATCAAGAAATCCGGCGACTTCCGTCCCGACAAGGTGATTGCCTACACTTTCTCCGACACGGTCGAGAATGGCGATTCCATCCGTGCACCCGGCGCCGTCTTCCGCTCGGCCGGCGAATGGTACCGGCTGAAATACAAATGCGAAACCGGCGACAAGGGCCTGAGCATCATGTCCTTCGACTTCAAGATCGGCACCAAGGTTCCGCGCACCCAGTGGGAACGCTACTACCTCTACGACTGATACTTATCGACGGCCACCTTCTGATCAGATGCGATGACGGGCAGCGCGAGCCGCAGGCAATCCGCGCCGTCACCGTGGTGTGGCATTGGAATACCGCGATTGCGCCAGTGCGCTGCCGCCTCCCGTAAAATTGCGATTAAATACTGCAAAAACTGTAACTTACTGTCATATTTCGCATGGCGATTTTAGACCTTTGTCAATGACCGGGGCCTACCGAGAAGACGTTTGAATAATGTCTTTGCCCGTCGTCTGAAACGGGCCTTATCGCAAGCGGAAGTCCGTTCATGGTCGATGGCAGGAGGCATGTGGCAGCGGGGCATTCACCGGCAGGTGCGGCCTTGCCGTCTATAGGTAATCGCACGGTCCTCGATCCGGTTTCCACCACGTCCTTTTTGTCCGATGTCCTTAATGTAGCGGGTTCCATCGCAACCGCCGCAACAGGTCATGCTGCCTCGGGTGGATCCATGGCCGGCAAGGTGGCCGGTGCCCCCGCGTCATCGACGGGCCTGCTTGCCAGTGCCGCCATCGGCCTTGCAGGGCAAAATCCTCCCAGGGGAGACCTTGGCGATTTTGGCGAAGCCGCAAAAGGCCTGCCCGACAATCTGTCTCCCGAGCGCTCGCGGCAGGAGATGGCGATTGCCTTCCAGCCCGTCCTGCGCAGTTTCCTCCGTCCGATTGCTGCCTTCTGCATCGCCGTCATCCTGCCCGATTTTCTCTGGTCCCCTTTTGCCATCGCCTGCCTGATGTCGGTTCAGCCTGCGGCACCGCGCTGGTGGCGCTCTTCTGCCGGCACCTGCTTGGCCGCCGTCAGGCCGGCTTTGTCCAGCTCGAACTAATCGGCGCGCTCATTCTTCTTCTGATCTATGCCAATTGCTGCAAGCTTCTGGCCGTCGATTTCGCGCCGCCGAACCTCACCTATTTCCTCATCCTCTTCATCCTGACGGCGGCGATCGCCATCAGCATTCGCCTGATCGTCACCCTATGCTCGCTGGCGCTCGTCACCACGCTGGCGGCAGCCTGGGCGATGGCCGGCAACACATTTGCCTATTACGCCTTCGCAAGTCTCGCCGCCGCGGTCGCGGCCGCCGGCACGGCAATCTCGACCCGCCGCTCGGTGCTCGGTGTCCTTCGCGCCCGCATGACGGCCGATCACCTGCGCCACGAGGCAGAGCAGCGCGCCATACGCGATCCCCTGACGGGACTGCCGAACCGGGATGGTTTTGCCGCCGTTCTCGCCGAGGCGGCAGGCCATGGCGCAGATCTCCATGTCGCCGCGATCGGGCTTGAGCGCTTCGCCCTCGTCAAGGATCTCTACGGCTATACCCTGGGCGACGCGCTGGTTCTGGAAGCCTCCCGCCGCATCCTCGCCTGCTCTCGGCCGGGCGACCGGGTGGTGCGGCTGGCAACCGCCGAATTCGCGCTCGTCATCCCGCGGCCGCTCGATCCGGCGGCGCTGGAAGAACTTGGCCGCTCCATCTGCGAAGCGCTGCATGCCCCCTTCGATCTGTCGGGCACCAGCGTTTCGGTCACGGCATCGATCGGCTTTTCCCACGATCCGGCGGATGCCGGAAACCCGGTCCGTGTCTACGAGCAGGCAAGCCATGCGCTCTACCGCGCCAAGCGTTCGGCCCGCGGCGGCGTGGTCATCTTTTCACCCGAACACGAGCGCGAGCGGCGGCGCATCGTCGAGCTGGAACAGGCAATCCGCAATGCCGATTTCGACCGGGAAATTTCGGTCGTTTTCCAGCCGCAATATGATCTGGCGACGGGTCGAACAGATGGCTTCGAGGCCCTTGCCCGCTGGCAGAGCCCGGTTCTCGGCGCCGTCAGCCCCGCGGAATTCGTCAGCGTCGCCGAGCGGGCCGGACTGATGGAGCAGCTGACGGCAGCTGTTCTGCGCAAGGCGCTCACCGAAGCCGCGTCATGGCCCGAACATATCGGCCTGTCGGTCAATCTCTCGGCGCTCGACCTGATGTCGCGCACATCGATGGAGAATATCATCAGGGCCGTGGAGAGCGGCACGATTGCCGCCGACCGGCTGATCTTCGAGATCACCGAAACGGTGATGATGCGGGATTTCCTGCATGTCCGCGATGTGCTTTTCAGGCTTGCCGGCCTCGGTTGCCGCATCGCGCTCGATGATTTCGGCTCCGGCTATTCGAGCTTCGCCTATATCCACCGTTTCCCGCTGCATCGGGTCAAGACCGACAGGAGTTTCGTGCTGCGCCTGCAGGACGAGGAAGAGATCGGCCGCGGCATCCTGAAGACGATTGCCGATCTCTGCACCAGCCTCGGCGTTGAATGCCTTGCAGAAGGCGTCGAGACCGAGCGCGAACTGCGGCTCGTCGAGGAAGCCGGGGTGAAGCGCATTCAGGGCTATCATTTCGGTCGGCCGATGCGGGCTGCTGAAATTCCGGCCTATCTCAGTGCGGAACGCGCCTTTTCGAAGGGCAGTGCTGCCCGCGGCTGAGCCGGGCGGAAAGCGGGGGCAGTCCAGGCCTGTCTCTATCCCTATCCGGGCAGTTTCGGTTGTGCCTTCTTCTCCGGCATCAGTTCGTTGATGACGGTCATCATGATCAGCGAGATCGGCAGCGCCAGCATGGCGCCGACCGCCCCCCACATCCATGTCCAGAACAGGATGGCGATGAAGACGACGAAGGGATTGATCTCCCACTGACGGCCCATCACCGCCGGAAAGATCAGATTTTCCATGACAAGATGCACGGAAAAGAAGATCACCGCCGGCAAGAGCGCCAGCAGCAGCCCGTCATGCGAGAGAATGCCGGCAATCGCCACCGAGATCGTCATCACGGTAATCCCGAGAAACGGAATGAAGCTCGACAGGAAGGCGAAGACGCCCCACAGAACCGGCGCCGAGAGCCCGCCGAAATAGGCAATCAGCGTCATCACCACGCCAAGCCCGAAATAGATCACGCTGGCCGTGGCGAAATAATAGCCGAGCACCCGGTCCACGGCATGGGCAACGCGGATGGCGATCAGCCGCTGGCGGCGCAGCGGAAAGGCCATGATCAGTGTCTTGCGCAGCTTCAGTCGCCCGTAGACGAAGAGCAGAAGTGCGGCAAAGAAGATCAGCCCCTGCACGATCGCCGGCGTCAGGCTCGAGGTAACGATGCCGAGAATGTTGCTGGAATTCTGCAACACGGATTCCATCGACATCGGCCCGGTCTGGAAACTGGCCGGCGAGATGTTCAGCCAGTGCTGGCGCTCGAGGAAAGGCAACACGCGATTGACCGTCCGCTCGACGAAATTCGGGCCTTCCTGAACCAGCTTGCCGACCGGCTCGGCCAGCGAATTGAGGATCAGGAAGAGAAAGGCAAAGACGAGGCCGGAAAGCAGAAACGCAATCGCAAAGCGCGGCAATCCTGCCTGCCCGAGCTTGTCTGCCACAAGCCCGAGGATCAGCCCGACGACGATTGCAAGCGTCACCGGGATCAGGATCAGCGACATCATGTGCAGAACGGCGAAAAAGACGATGGCAAAGAGCCCGATCACCGCCCAGGCGCTTGCGACGTTCAGTGCCTCGCGGCCAAGCACGGCAGGCTCGTCCGAACCCTCTTCCTCTTCGGCAATCAGCGCTTCGCGCCTGTGACCGGCGAGTTTGAGAAGTGTCTTCTTCGGTACATCGCCGCGGTTGCGCATGCTGGCCATCGTTCGCTGATCCGTCTGAGGTTGGAGTATCCGCCGCGTCTCCCGATCCGGAGGCTGCAATCTTCGAGAGCATTGAACGCAAAAACAGCGCCCCGGTTCCGGGACGCTGCAGCTGCGAGATGAAAAAATCGGAAAGAGTGTCAGCGGGTCGCCGACGCAAGGGCCAGAAGGCGGGATTTACGCCGAAAGCTTAAGCCCGATGCCCCACGGATCCTTGAGCGCCCAGCCGTCGGCGGTCTTCGTCCGCTCGATCTCCTGCGCGTCCAGTGCAGCAAGCGCCGTGTCGAGGGCGGCCTTGTCGTTGAAGCGGACAGAATAGTCGGAAAGCCCGCTCATATTGGCCTCGCGCGCCCGCGCACCGCGGCTGTTCCAGATATTGGCGGCGATATGGTGGTGATACTGGCCGGTGGCAAAGAAGCTGCGCCCGGATAGCGCGCCATGATCTTGAGACCGAGAACGTCACGGTAGAAGGCGTCGGCCTTGGCAATATCGCGACCTGAAGGTGGATATGGCCGAGTGCGGTTCCATCCGCCATGCCGCCAAACCCGTCCTTCGGCGCGCTGTTATAGAGCTCCTGCAGGTTCAGCCGGTCGGTTGCCATCTCGACGGTGCCGTCCGCATGATAGGTCCATTCCATCGGTCCGCGGTCGCGATAGACCTCGATGCCGTTGCCTTCCGGGTCCGACAGATAGATCGCCTCGCTCACCAGATGGTCGGATGCGCCTTCGAGCGGCACGTTGTTCTCGGCCACATGCTTCAGCCAGCGGGCAAGCTCGGCCCGGTTCGGCACGAGGAAGGCGGTGTGGAACAGGCCGGCCGCATTGCGCGGCGCCCGCGAAACGGAACCGCCGGTCGAAAGTGTGAGAAGCGGAACGCCGGCAACGCCGAGCACCTGGCCGCTCGGGCTTTTCTCGATGACGGAGAGACCGATGACTTTCTGATAGTAGTCGGACACCCGGTCGAGATCGCTGACCACCAGATGCGCGCCGCCGACATGCGCCGGGCGGGTCAGAGCAAAGGGCAGGGCGGCATCTGTCTTCAGCGTTTCTTCGGTCATCGGATCGGCCTTTGTCGAATGCGCCGGCACCCGTCGAAGGACGCAGTACCGGCTTTGTTTTGCCCGACTATGACCGAGGCCCGGCGTTCACGATAGATATGAAACCGGCAATTGATTGTTTCCAATCCGTTGACGATTGCGCCGATCCCGCCCATCCGCCCGCCGGTCTCAGGCGCCCGCAATCGAGAGATAGGCGGAGATGGTGATAAGCGACAGGATGGTGGAGGAGAGCACGACCCGGCCGGTCAGGCTTGCCTCGCGGCCATAGAATTCCGCCAGCATGAACGGCCCGGTGCCGGTCGCAGCGCCGCAAGCAGCACCGCCGTATGGGTGGCGAGCGGCGGCAGGCCGAGGATCGGCCCGGCGATCACATAGGTGACGACCGGCTGGGCCACGAGTTTCAGGAAGACAAGAATGCCGGCGGTGGAAAGCCTTTGGCGCGCCTCGCCGCGGGCGTTCCGGCCAGAAACAGGCCGAGCGCAATCAGCGCGCAGGGCGAGGCTGCCCCGCCCAGCAGTTTCAGGAAGGCATGCACCGGCGCCGGCAGAGGCACGCCCGAGACCATGACGATGCGCCGAGCACGGCGCGATCAGCAGCGGGTTCTTCGCCAGCGACAGGCAGGTCTTTTCGCGATGTCGCGTCTTCTCGCCTGCGTTTGCAGGCTGGCCTCGATCAGCACGATGGCAACCGCAAAGACGACGCAGACGGTGATGATCGTCGCGATCAGCGTCGGCCCCATGCCGGATGCGCCGACAAGCGACAGCACCAGCGGAAAGCCGATGAAGCCGGTATTGGCATAGCCGGCATTCAGCCCGTCGATCGCCGCATCTGCCAGCGGCCGGCCCTTGGCGCGTCGCCAGAAGAGCGTGCCGAGAAAGATGATGAACGTGCCGCCGGTAAAGGCGGTGATGAAGCCCGGCTGCCAGATTTCGGCAAGCGAGGCATTCGCCATGATGTCGAAGAGCAGCGCCGGCAGCGCCAGATAGACGACGAGGCGGTTCACCTCGCGGGTCGCATTGGGCCCGAGAGCCCCGCTCTTGCGGGCAATCCACCCGGCAAGGATGAGGGCGAAGATGGGAAGGACGATGAGGAGGTTTGTCATGGCGGAAAACGAAACGCAAAACGGCTGGGAGGGAAGGGATGTCGTTGCTATCCCGGCCGATCAAGATAATCCAATGTCGAATTGAGCATGGATTGATACCTCTGGAGTATCGAATGGATCTTGTCCCGGACGCCCATCTCGACACCCGCCACATGCGCCATGTGGTGGCGCTGGCCGATACGCTGCATTTCGGCCATGCGGCGGCGCGCATGAACATGAGCCAGCCGCCTTTCTCGCGTCAGATCGCCGCCATCGAGCAATCACTTGGCGTCCGGCTTTTCGAGCGCAGTTCCCGCGCCGTATCGCTGACCACGGCGGGTCGCATTTCGCCGAGGATTGCCGCCGCGTTCTCGCCGGTTTCGACGCCGCCTGCCGCGATGTCCGGCTGGTGGCCGATGGCATGAAGGGCGAGCTGAAACTCGGCTTCACCATGTATTCCGCCCAGAACGTCGTGCCGGCACTGGTCAGGCGCTATGCCGAATTTCGCCCCGATGTGCGGCTCGTTCTGGAGGAGCGTATCCCGACCGACCTTGACGACATGCTGATCGAAGGCAGGCTCGATGCCGCCGTCACCTTTGGCGCAGGCTCTCATAACGTTTCCCATGGTCCAAGTGGGCTTGGCCGGCTGCATGGCGGCACTCTTCCGCATTTGCAGACTGTGCCCCTGGCGCGTGACTGCCTGTGCCTCGTCGTGCCGGACAACCATCCGCTGGCGACGCGCGATGACATTGGCCCCGGTGATCTCGATGGCGAAAGGCTGATCGCGGCACCGGCAACGGTGGCGCCCGTCTTGCGGGCTGCCATTACCAGCTACTGCGCCGCGGGCGGCGTCAAGCCGCTGATCGTGCTTGAACCGCGCCTTCAGCACACGATCATCCGGCTGGTCGCGGAAAGGCTCGGCGTGGCGCTGATCCCGCAATCCCTGTGCCATGATCTCGAGAGAGGCCCAAAGGGCCATGTCGCGGGCGGCGTTGTCGGCGGTGTCTCAGGCGGGGTCTCAGGGGGTGTCGTTGCACGGCCTTTGACGGATGCGCCGGAATTCGACGTCATCCTCTGCGCTCTCGCCGCATCGCAGAACCCGACGGTGGCGGCGCTGATGCAGCTGGCGCGGCAAACCTGATCGGATCGGGCCGATCGAAGGTGGCGGCAAGTTCGGTAAGGGGAGAAGAGGAAAGGGGAGGTCCGGAAAACTATATCCCGGCCGACGTTCTGTGCCGGTGGCACACGGACACGTCGGCCGTGCGGGACATCAGATGAGCGTCAGATCACTTTCGCATTCGTCGCGGGCTTCATCGAACTCGTCGATGTGGGATTCCGCCAGAGCGAGGAAATCGGGGTCTGTGATGTCGTTCAGCGTGCGGGGCATTCCATGATCGCGGATCAGCGTCTTAAAGATACCGATCAGCTGTGCATTCCTATCTTCTGACATTTTTGTGCCTTCCAAGGTGGGGGGTGGACTTCCTCCCTGCCGATTGATGTATGCTTGCCTGCGACGATTTGCCACTCACGATTTGATGATTGATGGCAAGTCACTAATTTGTAATGCATATTCTTTCTGCCGCAGCCTGCGCGCCCGTGCCATATCGTGATCGGCCGTGACGCCCGGCGCCGGCCTGTTTCCTGCGGGCTTGATGCCGATCAAACGCGGTTCCGCTGGAAGGGCTAGGATGCAGCCAGTGTCAGCCGAATGAGGAGGCAAGTCGTGTACAGAATGATTGTCGTGGCCGTTGATACGGCCGAAGTGGCCAAGGCCGAGCGGATCCTGAAAAAGGCGAAGGACTTGCTCGATGTCGATGGCCGTATCCTGCTCGTCCATGTCATCGAGGATCTGCCGGCCTATGTGATTGCCGATCTCACCGTCGATATGGTGGTGAACGCCCGTCAGGATGCCGATAGCGCTCTCGCCAGCCTGATCGAACGCACCGGCGTCAAGGCCTCGGTCGAGATCCGCCAGGGCGCGCCGGCACGCGAAATCCTCGCCGCCTGCGACCACTGGAAGGCCGATCTCGTCATCGTCGCCTCGCATGTTCCCGATTTCAGCAATTACCTGATCGGCGCCACCGCCGACCGCGTCGTGCGCCATGCGAAATGCTCGGTTCTGATCGACCGCTGAGGCGGGTGCGGCACCTCTCTCTGCAATTCCCGCGATCTTGAAATTGCCGCCTGCCTCGCGCATTCTTGCGCAACGGGCGACGAGAGGACGGGAATGAGCGAAAGCTTCAAATTCGGGCGTGGCTATGATCTGGCCGAGATCGTCGCCGATGGCATCGTCAGCGGCCTCGGCATCGTTCTGGCGCTGATCGGCGCGACGGCACTGATCTTCTATGCGACGGTCTGGTCCAATCACGGCGGCATTGCTGCCGCATGGATCTATGGCCTCGGCCTCGTGCTCTGCCTCTCCATGTCCTTCACCTATAATATGTGGCCGCAGTCGCGCACCAAATGGCTGCTGCGGCGGCTCGATCATTCGGCGATCTTCATCCTGATCGCCGCCACCTACACGCCTTTTCTGGAGCGCGGCGCAGACGAACCCGGCATTCTGGCCATGCTGATTGCCCTTTGGGTGATGGCGCTGTCTGGCATCTTCATCAAATGCGTCTTCCCCGGCCGCTATGACCGGCTCGCCATTATCCTCTATCTCGCCATGGGCTGGAGCGGCGTGCTCGTCATCGAGCCCATCTCCTCCTATCTGCCCGGCATCACCGTCTGGCTGATCATCGCCGGTGGCGCGATCTATTCGCTCGGCGTCATCTTCCATGTCTGGGAAAGGCTGCGCTTCCAGAATGCCATCTGGCACGGTTTCGTCGTTGCCGCCGCCGCCGTCCATTACGGTGCGGTCATCACCTGTTTCAGCCTTCCGGTCGCGATCTGAAACCGCCCGGCCTTGCCGCGATTATCTCCCCCACGGCCCCTTCAATCGGATGGTGTCGTCTGCTAAAGTGGACGAAAGTAAAATATAGTGGACGAGAGCGACATGGACAGAGTGGTGCGCGACGCAACCGAGACGGATCTCCCCGTCATCATGGAGATCTATAACGATGCCGTGGTCAACACGACGGCGATCTGGAACGACGTGCTTGTCGATCTGGACAATCGCCGCGACTGGTTTGCCGCCCGCAAGGCTCGCGGCTTCCCGGTTCTGACCGCCACGATCGACGGCGCGGTGGCCGGCTACGCCTCCTATGGCGACTGGCGGGCCTTCGACGCTATCGCCACACGGTCGAGCATTCGGTCTATGTCCACCGCGACTTTCGCGGCGCCGGCCTCGGCAGGCTGCTGATGCAGGAACTGATCGAGCGGGCCGCTTCGAACGGCGTGCATGTGATGATCGCCGCCATCGAAAGCGGCAACGAGGCTTCTGTCACGCTGCATGAAAAGCTCGGCTTCCGCATTGCCGGAAAATTCTCCGAAGTCGGCACCAAATTCGGCCGCTGGCTGGATCTCACCTGCATGGAACTCAAGGTCTCGGGCTGAGTTAAATCTTCCCGGCTGCATTGTTTCATTGAACCTGAGCGCAGTCCGACCAAATATGGCAGGATGATTCATCTGACGCCGGTTCATTGCCGCAAGGAGTTTTCGTGAACGCTGTGCCCGCCTCATCCGCCGCCATATCGCGCATTGCAAACGACTATATCAGCGTCGAGGTCTCGGCCCTTGGCGCCGAAATGCAGTCGCTGAAAGCCTCCGACGGGCGGGATTTCCTCTGGAACGGCGATGCCGCCTTCTGGACCGGCCGTTCGCCGATCCTCTTCCCCATTGTCGGCAAGGCGGATGGCAACCGGGTTCTGGTCGATGGCGCCGAATTTGAGATGAACCAGCACGGCTTTGCCCGCCGCAGCACCTTTTCGCTGGTCGCGGCAACCGATACGTCCTGCCGCTTCGACCTCATGCCCTCCGATGCGACGCGTGTCGTCTATCCGTTCGAATTCCTGCTCTCGGTCACGCATTCCGTCGAGGGCCGCACGCTGACGGTCAGCGCTACGGTGGAAAACCGCGATGTGCGGGACATGCCCTTCGGCCTCGGCTTCCACTCGGCCTTCCTCTGGCCGCTGCCGGGTGCGGATGGCAGGCTCCATTCCGTCACCCTCGATAATGGCGGTGAACCGGCCATGGTGCGTCTGAGAGACGGGCTTGTCGATCCCGAACGGCTTGCCTCGCCCTTCACCGCCGGCCGTCTCGTGCCGGAACATCATATGTTCGAAGCCGATGCGATGATTTTCCCGGAAGGCACCGGCGAGGGGCTGACATTCGGCGCCGAAGGCGGCCCGGCATTGAAATTCGCCTTCGACAACCTGCCCAATCTGGCACTCTGGCAAAAGCCCGGTGCGCCCTTCCTCTGCGTCGAGCCCTGGCATGGCACCGCCCCGGAAATCGGCGGCTCGGCGGAAATCGCCGCGCGCCCTATAGCGTGCTTCTGGCGCCGGGCAAGTCGATGCGCTTCTCCTTCAGTGTCGAGATCCTCGGATGATGTCTGCGATGCGTTTTACCCGAAGCCGCCGTGACGGGTGGGATGAAGAACCGGAGGAAGGGCCGAGTGACGGGCCATGCGACGGGCAAAGCGACGGACCAAGTGACGGGCGGAGTGATGGGCAGGCTGATCGCCGCCGCTCTTCTTCTCGCCGGCGCCTCGGCAACCGTGCCGGCAGAGGCCCAGACCCAGAGCCAGCCCCAAACTCAGGCCCAGACCCAAACGCAGACCCAGCCCCAAACCCAGCCAAAATCCTATCCCGGCTGGACAGCAAGACGCTTCGAGGGCGCGCAAGGCCGGTGGTCGAGGAAGCCGTACTCGTCTGCAACGGTCCGGATTGCGCCGGCGAGGCGCTGTCCTGCACCACCTTCCATGGGCCGGGCCCGAACCTGCACAAGCGCATGGATCTTTCCCTGCTCGGCGGCGGCCTGCCGCTGCCGGATATCAGTCTCTGGTCGGTCGGCAAGATCGCCAAGGAGCGCGGCGATCTTTTCGGCGATCCGGCCCAGATCAAGGGCCAGCCGCCGCGCATGGGCTATCGGGCAGACCGGCAGTCGAACTATCCCTATATTGTCGCGACCGGCCGGCTGGAGACGCGAAAGCGCCCGGCACGCGTCACGGTCGCGCTCTGGGCCGGCGAGGAAACGCTGTACGGACTTCGCTGTGCCGCGCTCGACGATACTGACGGCAAGGCCGAAAAGCATGTCCGCCAGCTGATCGCGGCCCTGCTTGCCGACGCGGCTGATGCCGGCGTCACTCCCTTATTACGTGAAAATATCGGGTAAAATCGCAGCCATGTGATCGAAATTGCATTGCATGATTGTGCGTTGCCACATTCTGTCCCATTCGCGGTGTTCCTCTCGCAGATGCGAAAGACCTTCGTTTCTGCCAACCGCCGGCTGAGGCCAAAAGCCTCGAACGACGCCCGGCCACCAATGAGGATCTCGACATGGATGACCTGCTGAAAGGCATTTCCAGTTTTCGCGGCGCGGCCTTCAAGGACAATTCAGCGCTTTATCGCAAACTCGCACGCGAAGGGCAGCAGCCGCAGGCGCTGATGATCTCCTGCGCCGACAGCCGCGTGATGCCCGAAACCATCACGCAATCCGGCCCGGGCGAACTCTTCGTCTGCCGCAATGCCGGCAACATCGTCCCGCCCTTCCAGACGATGAATGGTGGTGTGTCCTCGGCCATCGAATATGCGGTCGTGGCGCTCGGCGTGCGCGATATCATCGTCTGCGGTCATTCCGATTGCGGCGCGATGAAGGGTCTCTGCCATCAGGAACTGCTCGGCGCCATGCCGAATGTCGCCGCCTGGCTGAAACACAGCCATGCCGCCTATTCCATCGTCTGCGAAGCCTATCCGCCGACGCTGGAGGAGAAGGAGAAGATCCGCGCGGTCGCGATGGAAAATGTCGTGGTGCAGCTCGATCACCTGCGCACCCACCCCTCGGTGGCCGCAGGCCTCGCCAAGGGCGGGATCACCCTGCATGGCTGGTTCTTCGATATCGAGACGGGCGAAGTGCTGATCTATGACGGCGTCGCCTGCCGTTTCACCCAGATCGAGGAGGGCCAGCCGCTGCCGGTTGCCGTCACCGGTCGCGGCGTACCGCATGTCGTGCCAGCCTCGGCGGGCCGGATCGCGGCAGAATAGCCGGATACGGAATGAAAAAAGCCCTCTCCCGCCTTGGCAGGAGAGGGCTTCGTCATCTGTTGGAAGTCACGCCACCGGCGTGAAATGCATGGAATAGCCGTTGATGCAGTAGCGCAGCCCTGTCGGCGGCGGGCCGTCGGGGAAGACATGGCCCAGATGGCCGCCGCACTGGCTGCAGCGCACTTCTGTCCGCACCATGCCATGCGTGGTATCGCGGAACTCCGTCACAGCGTCTTCCTTCACCGGCTCGAAATAGCTCGGCCAGCCGCAGCCGCTATCGAACTTCGTATCCGAGACGAACAGATCCTCGCCGCAGGCGGCGCAGGAATAGATGCCCTTTTCCTTGCTGTTCCAGAACGGCCCGGTAAAGGCGCGCTCCGTGCCCGATTGACGCAGGATGTAATATTGTTCGGGCGTCAGCTGTTCGCGCCATTCCGCATCCGTCTTCTCGATTTTCGGCTTTACCGTGTCGCTCATGGGGTCGATCCTTCTTCTGACGCGGCGGTCGTAATCATTCGGCAAGATCAGCTCGGCCGAGAGGAATGATCCTGTCTTCTCCGGTCTCTGTCCTGCTTGGTAAGGCCGCCATTTCAATCCCATAGATAGTGACGGTCGCCCGCAAGGAAAAGCCCGTTGATCTTTTGCGAATGATTGTATTTCGAAGTCTATTGCGACTTATGGGGGAGTTTTCGCGCGTCAATATAGGAGTTTCTAAAAATGTGGTATTGCCGGCGCAAATTGCGAACATCTATCGGTTATGGCAGTAATGACGGAAAAATTTAGCCTATAGAGCGCAGATAATGGGCCGCGTTACTAAATTTCGCACTTTGACTTTATCCGTGCCGATGTTATCTCACGGACAGTAGAGCAGTGATGTTGATCTAGTTTTTATCGATTTCCCTTAGTTTTTCTCGTTTGATCTGGACTTCCGGATGTCGAGAAACCGTGCGGGAAAGCGTGATTCGGGACAATATCTGTCGATGCCGTTTGTTCTGCACGCAGGAAACTTAGGGGTAGGTTTCTGTCTTCGGACGATGCGTGATGGATGAAAGGCGGCGGTTTGCTTTGCGACGGACAGGTTTTGCGGAGGTCGCTCGCCTGTCCAGCAGATAAGAACAGGAGACTAAGAAAATGACCGAAGTCGCAATGGGCAAGGCCCCGGAACTGCTGGTGGAACTCACCGCAGACATCGTGGCTGCCTATGTGAGCAACCATGTGGTTCCCGTTGGGGATCTCTCTGGCCTGATCGCGGATGTTCATTCGGCCCTGAGCAGCACCTCCTCGCCGGCGCCGGTTGCGGTTGCCGTTGAGAAGCCCAAGCCGCCGGTTCCGATCAAGAAGTCGATCGAGGATGATTACCTGATCTGCCTCGAAGACGGCATGAAGTTCAAATCGCTGAAGCGCCATCTGATGACGCATTACAACATGACGCCGGAAGAATATCGCGAGAAGTGGGGCCTGCCGGCTGACTATCCGATGGTCGCACCGGCCTATGCGGAAGCCCGTTCGCGCCTTGCCAAGGAAATGGGCCTCGGCCAGCGCCGCAAGCGCGCCAAGGCCTGATTGATCGGGTTTGTGAAGACGGGGCCTTTCCACACGGGGCCCCTCCACATCGGTGAAGGGCCAATCGGCCCGATCCGGTAAAAGTCTGGTCGCAGCGGATCCGATTGCGACAGGCAGGTATTTCGGCACACACGCACAATGCGCCGGCTCGTCGAGGGCCCGGGGGCGCAACCGGCATTGTGTGATCGTGTCAGGAAGCATGCGGCCCTTCATCCGGGCCCTGTGATCCAGGCCCTGTCGTCCGGGCCGTCATCTGAGCCCGTTATCGGACCATGATGATTTCAAAAGGCGTTGATTGCCAATCCGGCAATCGACGCCTTTTGCATTTTCGCGCCGGCTCAGGCTTCCGCAGGGCAAGGGTGGATGAGGACGAAATAAGAAAAAATCCCATGCGATCCTTGCCGTCATCGGCAATAATCCAGCCCACTCAATGGCCTCTGTCGGACAGTCATAAAAAATCCGCTTCCCTTCGTCCCCGTGCCTGCTCTGGGTGTATGAATTAATTCCTATTCACCGAGGGATTGTCATGCCTGTTGAGCCCAGTATCGATCAAGGCGCCTTGCCGCCGCATCCGCATACGCTTCCAGCCTTGCCCGGCCTTGCCGGAGCTGCCCCGCCATTCGTCGCGCTCGCCGCCTTGCCGTGGCTGACGGCTGTACAGGAGCCGTCAGCCGCTCGGCTCGCGGCCATTCAGGTCCGCGCGGCCTGCCGCATCGTCCGGCAGATGATCTGCGAAATGCTCTATCTCATCGGTGATCGGGTTCTGCGCCGCGCCGACCGCCGCCGGCATGCCTGCCATGTCCGGCAGATCTCCATGTATGTCTGCCATGTGGCGCTTCAGATCCCGCAGCACGAGATCGGCCAGGCGCTCGGCCGTGACCGGACGACGGTCGGCCATGCCTGCCATGTGGTGGAGGACCGGCGCGACGATCCGGATTTCGATGCCTTCGTCTCGGCGGTGGAGCGCATGGCGCGCACCGTCTTCGGTCTGGCGGAGCTTGGTTTTCATGACTGATCGCAGGAAAACCGTCCGTCCCGCCCCCGCCACATCCCCGAACATGCAGAAATCGTCGAAACGCCAGCTCGTCGCCTTCGTCCGGCTTATCCTCGGCTCCCCGCGGCAGATTGCCGGGCAGGGGCAAGGGCAAGGGCGCGGACAGGGGCAAGGGCAGGCGCAGGATGCCCTTCGTCTTGCCGGCGCCGATACGCGTATCTGGCCGCAGGCGCTGGTGGATGAGGCCCTGTCGCTCGGTCTGGTCGAGATCGATGGCGGAATGATCCGCGCCAGCGCCGAGGCCCGGTCCTTCCTGCGCCGCGCGCTCTCGGAGGTGGAGGATGGTTTCATCGCCCAGCACGGCGAGATCGCGGCAGGTGTGGCCGAGATCGATGGCGCCCGGCATCCGGTGCGCCGCAATCTCGACGATTCACCCCTGTCGAGCGTCGCGCGGCTGAAGGATCGTGACGGCCGGCCCTATATGTCTGACGAGGCGATCGGCGCCGGCGAAAGACTGGCGGCGGATTTCACCCGCGGCCAGCTCCAGCCGCGCATCACCGCCTCATGGGAGCCGCGCCTTTCTGCCCGCAGCCGCGGCGCAGGCGGCATTCCCGCCGGCGGACACGATATTGCCGATAGCGCCATCGCCGCCCGCAAACGCTTCGGTGAGGCAGTGGACGCGCTCGGGCCGGAGCTTTCCGGCGTCGCCATGGATGTCTGCTGTTTTGCCAAGGGGCTGGAACTGATCGAGCGCGAGCGCCAATGGCCGGCCCGTTCCGCCAAGCTCATGCTGCGGGCAGCACTTCTGTCGCTCGCCCGCCACTATGCCCCGCCGCCCGAGAGACCGACCCGTCGCACCCATCGCTGGGGCGATACGGATTACCGGCCGAAAATCGGGTGAGGGGTGAGGGGGGAGGGAGTGTGAGGAGCGCGCGGCGTTAAGCCGCGGCCTTCGTCCGGATCGCCTCTTCGCGGATCCGCTTGATCATCGAGCGCAAGCCATTGGCGCGCTGCGATGACAGATGTTCGACAAGCCCGATCCGGTCGAAAATTTCGATCGCGTCGGTCTCGGCGATTTCGGAAGCCGTCTTGCCGGAATAGGTGGCCAGCACGATGGCGACGAGGCCGCGCACGATATGCGCGTCGGAATCACCCTCGAAGGTCATCACAGGATCATCGCCGCCTTCGACATGGCTGACGAGCCAGACCTGGCTGGCACAGCCCTGCACCTTGTTTTCCGCCGTCTTCTTGTCGTCGGCAAGGTCCGGCAGCTGCTTTCCAAGCTCGATAACATAGCGGTAGCGGTCTTCCCAGTCGTCCAGGAAGGCGAAATCGTCGATGATCTGTTCGAGGCTGGCCATGGGCGCTCCGGTTTTGTCTCTGCCGCTTCATATAGGCGCTGACGCTGGTGATGAAAGCAAAAAAAATCGCCGTGAGGATCGCTCCCCACGCGCCAGCATGTGCTGAAGTTCAGGCAGTAAGTAGTCAGGCAGTCTGGCATCGGGCACGGATCGCCCTTTGCAATTTCGTTCAGTTGACCGGGCGGCGCGTCGGCAGCGGGATATTGGCGAGCGGAATGCTGGACGGGATCGTTCCGGTGTGAAGATCGCGGCCGAGGCAAGCGTTCGTCGGCATTCACCTTGGCCGGCAGCGGCTGGTAGGTCGGGTCGACGACGATCGGCATATAGAGGCCGGATTTCTGAGGAGCCGCACCGGTGGCGGCAACCGTGATGCCCGGCTTTACATCAGAAGCCCTGATCGCGGCGGAGATGGGGTCGACAGCAGCAGCATTTGCGCGCTTGTCGTTTACACCCGTCTTGTCACTCGCATTCGTCGGGTGCGAGCCATCGCCAAATGCTGGTCGATCAGCTCATAGGCCACTTTGGCGCCTTCGCGGGCCCGCTCGCCGAGAAAGGCGAAGGTGGAGGCGCCCTTTTCGCAGACCTCGGGTTTTTCATCGCAGAGCGACGAGACATATTGATAGGCGCCGGTTGCGGCGGTGATGGCATCGCCCACTTTCAGCGTCTGGTTCATGCTGTCTGCGGCCGTCGGCTGCTGGTTGCTGAAGAAGGAAAGCACCACCAGTACCGCCGTGAAGAACACGCTTGCCTTGATCAGAAACCACATCGTTTCGGTCCGCCTGTTTTATGGCTGGTCGTGCCTCGGGATCTTTATGCCCCTTCGTGCCGCCTGCCTTTTTGTTTGCCGGTTCTGGTTTTGCCTGTGCCGGTCTTGAACACCCTTCTACGCCCGGAAGCGAATGCCGGTTTGACGCCGGCGTCGCAATTTTCAGAAAATTTGCGTAAAATTTGAACGATCGTCCATCTCCTGCGGCCTTTCCCCGGCATTTGACGACAACTCTAGGCTTACCCGTTAAGCATAAGTGAGGCAGGCCTTCGAGGATACCGGGACTTTTGCCGCAAGCGGCTGCCACAAAGATTAATGTGTCAGGAAAAATCAAACCTATTCCGTCGCTTACGCCCCGTTAACCATGACCGGAAAAGGCCGTCCCATTTTGCTCCAGGAGGGCAAAACGGGCCTTCCCGAAGCCGTGCGAATCTCGGCTTTTATCCTTTCCTTAAGCGGCCGGCGCCTAGAGTGCAGCCGTGAGTTTCTGAAAGTTTTGCGTCAGGGTTTTGCGTGCGCGTATTGAGTAACATTGCCGGGAAGGCGGTCGGAATGGTCGATGAGGCCGCCGCTCGCTGGTTGACCCGCCTTGGAGAAGGAGAGGCTGCCCGCGAACGGGATATCGCCTTCCTGCGTGGCCTTATCCTGTCCGGTGCCGCCGCGTTCGTCGTCGTGCCTGCCGCCATGACCTTTCTCCTGCCGACGGGCCAGGCGCTGCCGGTCGGTGCTGCCCTTGTCCTTTCCGTCATGCTGATCGCCGCCGCGATTGCCTTTTCGCTTCCGCGCCGCGAGCGTGCCGAGAGCAATGCCATCGCCCGCCGGCCGGTCGAGGATTTCGCCTTCAATGCCTGCCCCGGCCTGTCGCTGGTCATCGATCCGCAGGGCCGCGTGCTGCGCGTCGGCGGCCGCGACCGCAATCTCTTCCCGCAGACCCTGCGCGAGGCGGAAGGCGAGCTTCTGGCCGAGCGCGTCCATGTGTCGGATCGCATCGGTCTCGTCCAGGCGGTCGACAGCCTGCGTCAGGGCGCAAACAGCATTCTGGTCGAGATCCGCGTCGCGCTCTCCCATTCGGCGGCACAGTCGGCCCTCAACGGCCGCCAGTTCCAGCACCTGAATTTCGATCTGACGGCGATCCGCGATGCGGAAGGCAATCTCGTGCAGATCTTTGCCCAGGCAAGCGATCTCGCCCGCGAGGAAATGCTGCGTGCCGAGGCCGCTGCAAGCCATGCGGAAGCCCGCTCGGCGCATGAGACCAAGTCGCGCTTCCTTGCCGCCGTCAGCCATGAGATGCGTACGCCGCTCAATGCCATTCTCGGTTTCTCCGATGTTCTGGCCGGCGAGTATTTCGGCAAGCTCGAAAACGATCGCCAGCGCGAATATGTCGGGCTGATCCGCCAGTCGGGCGCCCATCTGCTCTCGGTCGTCAACACCATGCTCGACATGTCGCGCATCGAGGCCGGCCGTTACGAACTGGTGACGGAACCCTTCCTTGTCGAAGAGGTGATCGAGACCTGCCGCGCCATGCTGGACCTGACGGCCCGCGACAAGGGCGTGACGCTGACAGCCCGCACTGCGCGCGGCCTCGGCGAGGCCGTCGCAGACCGCCGGGCGGTACAGCAGATCCTCATCAATCTTGCCGGCAATGCCATCAAGTTCACCGGCAAGGGCGGCGTCGTCTCTCTGGATGCAACCGTGCGCGGGGCGGATCTGGTGATCTCCGTCAGCGATACCGGCATCGGCATTGCCGAGGACAAGCTGGCGCTTCTCGGCCAGCCCTTCATGCAGGTGCAGAACGATTACAACCGCTCCTATGAGGGCACGGGCCTCGGCCTGTCGCTGGTCAAGGGCCTCGTGGCGCTGCATGGCGGCCGCTTCGAGATCGCTTCGAAGCCGGGCGAGGGCACGCTTGTCACCATCACGCTGCCGGTCGATGGCTCCGGCGTGATGGACGCCGCAACCGAAGACGCGGCGGGCGGCATGACGGAAACCGTGGGTGACGCCGCAGCCGGGGCAGACACTGCCGCCCGGACGGGCTATGAAAGAGTGGAATTCCCGCCGCGGCTGATGAGCGCCCGGCAGGCGCAAGGGTCGCGGCCGGCGACTGTATCGACGGCGCAGGCCGTTCTCCAGGCAGGCCTCGGGGCGAGCCTTGGGGCACGACTGGATGCGACGTCGCAGACGACCATGACGGACGAAAAGGGATTTGCGGATGGCCGCTCGGAAGCGAAAATCGCCTGACAGGAGGAAGCCGGCAGCCGCGCCGGGGCTTCCCCTGCGCGCGCTTCTCGCCGCCGGTACCATTCTTGGCCGGCACCCGAAGCCGGTGCTCGGCATAGCCGCCTTTGGCGTGCTTTTCTCCTTCGTCGCCGCCAATGCCCTCTGGTATCAGCCGGAAGGCCATCCCGCGCCCTTCTGGGCAACGCGTGATCCGAACGACCCGAACGCCATGCCCGGCTTCCGTCGCATCCACCACGATGTGGCAGCCGACGTGACGACCTTCCGCATCGAGCGCGCCTCCGACAATCCGCAGCTTGCCAATGCCCAGACACAGGTGAGCCAGGCGCAGCGGCGGGCCAGCCGAACATTGCCCAGAGCACCGCGTCCGGTACATCGTCTGGCGCGCAGGCTGCCTCTCAGCTCGGTGCCCACAATTCAGGCCCCTACGCACCGATCCAGCCGGTTGCCGCCGGTGATCCGGTCTATGCGGCGGGCTCGCATGAGCTTGTCGCCGCCGTTCAGGCAGAGCTTGCCCGTCGCGGCCTCTATGATGGGGCAACCGATGGCCTTGCCGGCTCGCGCACCTCGAAGGCGATCCTGACCTACCAGCAGAAAATGGGTTTTGACAGCACCGGCGAGGCGACGCCGGAACTGCTGGCAGCGCTCCAGTCGCAGTCGCGCGCGCAGGGCCTGCCGGCCCTGACTGCACCCGTCGCTGCACAAAATCAACCAGCCGGCCTCGATCCGGTGGCACAGGCGATTGCCGATGCCTCCGGTCAATCGACGGGAACCGCAGCTTTTGCCCAGTCGCCGCAGGCCCGGAGCAACACCGTTGCCCTGCCGACCCCGCGTCCGGCACCGGCTGAACTTGGCGCCAACACCCGCGCCCAAAGCCAGAACCAGAACAACCAGCGTGCGGCACCCCAGCCAGCGACGGCCCAGCCAGCCACGCTCCAGCCGGCAAGCCTGCCGCTGAGACAGGCCATGCCCGCCACCCGTCCGCGCGAAAACGTGGCGCTGAGAAGCGACGATCCGGTCGCAGCCGCCATCCGTGCCCAGTCGCACGGTGCAAATGTGACGCCGCCCGCCGATATTCCGGTCGGCAGCGTGCGCCCGAATGCGGCCCGTCAGGCCGTCTCGGCGCCGCCGCTGCATGCGGTCGCCGCGACACGGGTTTCCGCTCCCGCCACGGCACCGGCCGCCGATCTCGTGCTGCAGATCCAGCGTGGCCTCTCCAACATCGCCTATGCCGATGTGCGCGTCAGCGGCTATGCCGACCGCGACACGAAGGAAGCCATCCGCCGCTTCGAACGCCACTACCGCCTGCCGGAAACCGGCGAGCCCAACCCGATGGTCCTCCAGAAGCTGAGAGCGATCGGCGCGCTGTAAGGCGGGGCAGGGGGCTTGGGCCGCATGTGCTGGAGTAAGGCAACGTCCTTCGGCCCACTCAATTTACAAGACGAAACCCATGCGCCTGAAATCAGAACTCTTCATTTCCGCCCTGACCCGGCGTGTGTTTTCCATGGGCGGCTTTGCGGCGATCGAACATCGCGGTGCCGATGAGGCAGGAGCGGTCTTCATCCGCCAGCGGTTTCGCGATGGCACAGAAACACTCTATGCCCCGGCGCCGCAGAATTTCTTCGATGCCGGCGATGATGGTTCGCGCCGTTTCGAGATCAGGCTGGAGCGGGCCGAGGCGGCTGCGGTGCAGGAGCTGATCGACCGCGAATTGCGCTTCGATCCTGATCTCTGGCTGGTCGAGCTGGAAATCGACGATGCCGCCGATCTGCTTGTGGTGGTGAAGGAAGACTAGCGCCCGCGATGCCCTGAGGCGCGGCGCAGGCTGGCCGTGGTGCGCAGCGGCCGGATCTGCGCAGGCGCCGTATCGGCGCTCTCCGCAGCCTCTTCGACCGGTGCATCCGTATTGCCGAGCGCAAATTCCGAAACCCGGATCTGCTCATGCGCCGGTGCATGCGTATAGCGGTCGGCGCGGCGCCAGCTTTCGAGCCTGCGTCCGCACTGGTCCTCATCGAGCCCGTCCCACAAGACATCGACGCGGTTGATACCGGCCTTCGTCTCCGCAAGATGGTCGTAGAAGCGCTGCAGGATATAGGTCGCGTCGGCGCGCTCCGTATGCAAGCCCTTCAGCACGGTCGCCAGCTGCAGGCCGGAAACGTCGAGCAGCACCCGTTCCGCCAGCCACCGGCTGGAGGAAAGCGCATCGGCCAGCACGCCGGCAAAATGCGCCGCATCGCGCAGCCGCGCAAAGCGAACCAGAAGTGCGGCCTGCACTGAAGAAAGCGTCCGCAGCCCGAGCCGGTCCTCCGGCTTGCGCTCGTTATGGCCGGCAAGCCGCTTGAGACGGTCGCGTAACTCGTTCTCGCGCAGCATCCGTTCAGCCTCGCGCGCTTCCGCGATCGCGGCCTCCACGGTTTCGGTCACTTCGACATCCGCCGCCATCGGTCCGGCCAGCATGTCGAGCGCCGAAGGCTCGATATCGGCCGGCATATTGCCTTCGCGCGCCGGTTGGGTCGTCTCGGCCGCGGTCATCTGGGACGATGCGGTGCGCTCGTAGCGCAGCGCCACCAGCGCATCGATGACGGCAGGTGCAAGGTTCTCACGCCGGACGATGGCGCGGGCATGGTCGACGCCCTGGCTCTTGGCAATCGTGATCAGCGCCTCGTTGGTGAGGCACGGGGAGGCAGTCAGGAAGGGAGCGGAAACGGCAATCGGCTGGCTGGCGATGAAGAAGGCGACGGCCGGCGGCACATGTCGGGACTGCGAAAGTGCGGCCACGGCCTGCCGGCGGGCTTCATCGGAGGAGGCGCGAAACAGCGGCGAGAACAGTTCGGCGAATTGTCGAAGCTCCGATCGCGAAGGATGCGGAAGGCTTTCGAAACTCGTCACGGTGGCCATCAGCACCACATCCTTGTTACGCATGGCCGCGGGCCTTTCAAGATCTCGAAACTCGCTGGTCACGGGCAAACTCGTTCTTACGCAATACAAAAGCCGAGGCGCCGAAGGTGGTACTTGTCTCCGACTGCTGGTTTAACCGGATGCTAACCGTTTAAGGGTTAACACCCGGTGAAAACGCCTCGTTTCGACACGCGCAAAAGGCTGCAATTGCGGGCTTTGGCACAGGTTTGTCCACAGGTGGGATAGAGGCGGGATCATTGCTTGCAGTGCATTTGCCGCGGCGGCCTGAAAGGCCGGAACCGTCAGGCAGCAGACGCAGTCGAAAAAATATGAACCAAACGATCCGGCCTGCGTTGTGGTTCTCGTGCCGACGTCACGGTTGTCTTTCAAAGGCGCCGGCAAAGCCCAGCATGCACAGGTTACAAGTTGCAATATTAGCATTAACTTCTTGTTAAGCCTGCTCTGGCTGAATTGAAGCGAAGAACCGGCCAACTTTTGCCGGCAATACGGTCGGCCTGGACGGATCGACCGCTTTGAAATGTCGATGTGCCCTGACCGGGCGTTGCCACGCAAATCAGGTGGTATCCGCAATCCGGGCACGCTGACGAGAAAGGCGCAGATGGCCGCGTGAGGATGCGGCAAGCGTCGGCCCCATGAGGGGCAGGGTGAGATAGCAACCGTCTTCATCCGTCTCGAATTCGTCAAACGGAGACGAGCATGGCAGAGATCGTGACATTGAATACATGGCGCAAAAGCCATCCGCCAAAATCCCCGCGCGTCGAGATCGGCCGTCCCGGCCACCATTCCGGGAGGAGCGCAGAACGGCTGTCATTGGAAGCGGATGTGCTGATCTTCACCGGCGTGCGCTACGAGCGCTTCGATGACCGGATGGATCGCAAGGCCGAAAACCACGCCGTTCGCATCGAACAGAACTGACGGTAGATGACGAGACGCCAGGGCTGGCGTCTCTCGCAGAGCCCTTTTTCGTGGCTCGTCTCAGAACCCTTTGCGGCCGCGCCATTCGAAAGGCGCACAGCTTGCCTTGTCGAGAAGTCCGAGACGAAGGGCTCAACGCTTGGCCGCGGCGCCATGGCGCGCAACACGACGAAACCGTCCGTATCGGCGCTTTCCACCAGGATCGATTGCGACAGCCCCTCCGGCAGCGCCTTGCGCAGCTGCGTCAGCTGCTGCGGCGTGCCGATCACCACATCGAGGGAGCGATCGGCGGATGTCCGGTCATTGATGCTGAATACCTCGTCCGAACGCCCGTCGAATATGCCGAGCGACCAGAAGGGCACGCCGGGATTGGCGCCGGAAAGCCGAATCGGGCTTTCGGAAAGATCAAAGCCGCAGACGGCGACATCAAGGAAGGGATCATCCTTCGACAGCCCGGCCGCATCCGGCACGGCGCCGAGCCGGTGGAACTGGTTGATCTCGCCCTCGGCCAGAACCCGGGTAAAGGCGTCGCGATCGCTGAACTGCGGCAAGGACAGGATGATGACGAGATGCAGGATGGCCGCACCGATCAGCCCCGTCAGCACCGCATAGGCAAGGCCGAGCAGCAGGCGCCCGCGCTCCGAGCGGCCCGAATGCCCGACATGCGCCGCCGAAGGCCGCCGTTTGAGAGAGCGCAGGAAGAGAACGAGCCCGGTGGAACGCTCGCCGAACCGCTTTCGACCATGATGGCCGAAGGCGGCCGAAAACCGCACCCGCAGGCTTTCCGGCAGAATGCGCGCCAGAAGCCCGGTTTCGCGGGCCGCTCCGCCATGCGGCTTATCGTGCAACTCAGCCATTGCCGCACCCCGAGCGTCGATCTTCGGCATCGAGAGATCGAGCAGGCCGGAACTGCCGGCAGCCGGCGTATCGAGAAGCGTCAGCGTCAGAAGAAACGGCCGGCCGGAAGGCGAGGCGCCGGTCGGCACGGCAAGCCAGTTGCCCGGCTGCGCGCCGGCCGAGACGGCGATTTCGAGACTGCCATCGGCGGGCCGGATAATGGTGCGGGAATTCAGCGCCCGCGGCAGGCGCTGTCGGCCGCCGGCGGCTGGCCGTCATCGCCGCTGGCATAGAGCGTCCAGAGCCGCGCTGCGGGCGTCTGGCCGCTCACCGTATAACGGCAGGCGGAATTCAGCCTCTGGCCGCGATCATCGGTCGAGGCGGTAAAGGTCAGGCCTTCGGCGCTGGCATAGAGCAGCTTTCCGGCATTGGCCCGGTGCGATTTGGCATAAGGATCGGCCTCGGCGGTCTGCGCCCGCGGAAAGGCCTCCCAGGGGCCAAGCTTGATCGCCCCGAAGCCTGTCGTCGCGTCAAGCGCCTTCAGCGTCGACCAGATGCCGCCGCCAAAGGCAACGACGAGCGCCACGGCAATGAGAAACGGTACACGGAACACGATCGGCCTTTGTCCCCCTGCTTCCCTTGTTCCTCTTGCCGGCGGCCCGCAAATCAGCGGGTGCTGCAGGACTATCATTGTTTCCAGGGGGAAGGAACGGCAGGGCGCAAGAAAGGCGGGGATGCAGAGCGGGGCGGGTCGCCCTGAAGAGGCCGCTTGATGCCTCCTCGAACCTCCGTCGAAATCCTCTTGTCACCTGCCTTATCTCTGCGATATTCATCATACAGGATGATGGGAGATCATCCTACAGGTGGTGTTTTCTGGCTGGGAGGCCCAGTGCCGTCCACGGATCTGCATCCCACCTTTACCCCGCCTGAACCACGACCTGCCTGAAAAAATTGATCGAACATTCTGGAGGAGAATTGTATGGATCGCCGCAATTTCATGTCGCTTGCCGCAGCGGGCGCCGTCGCACCCTTGCTGCCTGACCCTTTGTTTTCCCGCGCTGCGGAGGCTGCCGCACCGCTCATCATCGATTCCCACGTCCATGTCTGGAAGCGTGATCCCGCCTTTCCCTTCTCGCCGGCCCGCAAGCCGCCGACGGAGGACAATTCGGCCGAGATGATGCTGGATCTGATGCGCGACAACGGCGTTGCGCGCACGGTGCTGATCCAGATGATCCATTACATGTGGGACAACAGCTATCTCGCCGATGTGCTGAAACGCTATCCGCAGCAGTTCCTCGGCGTATGCCGCGTCAACCCCGAGGATCCGGCAGCGCCCGATACGCTTTCGAAACTGACTGAGGAGCAGGGGTTCCGCGGTGTCCGCATCAGCCCCTATACGGCGCCCGAATATGACTGGATCAAGGGTCCGCTCATGCCACCGCTCTGGAAGCGCTGCGCCGAGCTGAAAGTGCCGATGACGGTGCTGACCGAAGCGCCGCGCCTGCCGCAGCTCTTCCCCCTGATCGAGGCCAACCCGGATCTGACCGTGGTGATCGACCACATGGCCGATGTCGAGCCGACCAACGAGAAGGGCGTCGCCGATCTTCTGGCGCTGGCGCGCTATCCGAAGGTCTTCATGAAGATCTCGCATCCATGGAAAGTCTCCAAACAGCCTTATCCCTATGCGGATGCGATGGACCAGATCAAGAAACTCTACGATGCCTTCGGTCCGAAGCGCCTGATGTGGGGCACCGACTGGCCGATCTCGAAACCGCAGATCGACTACCCGAAGATCATCGCACTCTATCGCGACCACCTCGATTTCATGCCCGATGAAGACCGCCGCCAGATCCTCGGCAAGACGGTGCAGGAAGTCTGGAATTTCGGCCTCTGAGGGAGAGGAAGAGGGGCGGGGGAAAACTCCTTCGCCCGTCACCGCCCGACGACCGGCACCAGCTTGGCCGGTCGCGGCGCGACGGAGGCATCCGTTACCGATCCCGTCGTCGTGCCGTCGGCGACTTTCGCCGTTGCGGGCGCAAGCGGGCCGGCATTTTTCAGCGATGCGGCGATATCCTTGAGGATACGTGTCGTTTCCGACGAGAGCGAACGCGGGCGCACCAGTGCCGAAAGGCCAGCGATCTCGCCGGCTTTAACCTCGCCCGGTTTTGCCTCGCCCGGTTTTGCCGCGCCCGGTTTCGCCGCGACGGCCTCGCCCTTGCCGTGCTTGCCGCTCGGCAGCGGGTTGTCGATGCCGGGGATGGGCCGCAGCTCGATGCCCTGATGGGCATAGTCCATCAGCGTCTTGAAGGTCATCGCCGGCAGCGAGCCGCCGGTCATGTTATTCATCGGCGTATAATCGTCATTACCGAACCAGACGGCGGTCGTATAATTGCCGGTAAAGCCGATGAACCAGGCATCGCGGTAGTTCTGCGACGTTCCCGTCTTGCCGCCGGTGACGATCCCGCCATCGAGCGCCGCGCGTCGCGCGCTGCCGATCACCGGGATCTGCGTCAGGATGCGGTTCATCGAAGACAGCGCCTTTTCCGAAAGCACGCGTTTGGCCGGCGCCTCGTCGCGGTTGAAATCGTAGAGAACCTGCCCGCCATAGCCCAGAACCTCGTCGATCCCGTGCCGGCGCGATTGCACGCCGCCGGCCGGCATCACCGCATAAGCCGTCGCCTGATCGAGCACGGTCACTTCCGATGTGCCGAGCGGAATGGTCTTGTCATTGCGAAGCGGCGTCTCCACTCCGAGGCCTTGGCGGTCTGGACGATGAGGTCGGTGCCGAGATAATCCTTGGCAAGCCGCACCGGCACGGTATTCAGCGACTGCGCCATGGCGGTCAGCAGCGTCACCTTGCCCTTGTAGGAACGGCCGTAATTCTGCGGCGACCAGCCCCGCCAGGTGATCGGCGCATCCGAGACCACGCTTTCCGGCGTGAACCCGTGTTCCATCGCGGCCGAATAGGTATAGAGCTTGAACGACGAGCCGGGCTGGCGCAGCGCCCGCGTCGCGCGGTTGAACTGGCTCTCGCCATAGTCCCGCCCGCCGACCATGGCGCGCACGCCCCCGCCGTTTTCGATCATCACCATGGCGCCCTGCTTGACCTTGTAGGTATCGCCATATTCGCGAAGGCTCGTTTCCATCGCCTGTTCTGCGGCCTGCTGCAGCCCCATGTCGATCGTCGTGCGCACGACGACCGAATGATCGTGGAACTTGCCCTGCGCTGCCAGCCGCTGAACCTCGTCAAACGCCCAGTCGAGGAAATAGTCGGGCGATTTCACATCCGCCCGGTCGATGGCGGTCGCCGGATTGCGCCGTGCGGCAATCACCTGACCTTCCGACATCATGCCCGACTGCACGAGATTGCTGAGCACTTCGTTGGCACGCGCACGCGCCGCCGGCAGGTTCACATGCGGCGCATATTTGGCCGGCGCCTTGAAGAGCCCCGCCAGCATCGCCGCCTCGGCCAGATTGATATCCTTGATATTCTTGCCGAAATAGAACTGTGCCGCAGCAGCTGCCCCAAAAGTGCCGCCGCCCATATAGGCGCGGTCGAGATAGAGCGACAGGATTTCTTTCTTCGACAGATTGGCTTCCAGCCATGTGGCGAGAAAGGCTTCCTTGATCTTGCGCTCGATCGAACGTTCGTTGGTGAGAAACAGGTTCTTCGCCAGCTGCTGGGTCAGCGTCGAACCGCCTTGGACCACGCCGCCGGCCCGCGCATTCTCGCTCATGGCGCGCGCAAGGCCGATGAAATCAATGCCGTAATGATCGAAGAAGCGCCGGTCTTCGGTGGCGAGAACCGCCTTGATCAGATTGTCGGGCAGCTGGTCGATCGGCACCGAATCCTGATGGATGATGCCGCGATGGCCGATGACATTGCCGTATCGATCGAGAAACGTGACGGCGAAATCGCCGCGGTTGCGCCAGTCTTCCTTGGTCTCCTCGAAGGCCGGCTGTGCAAGCACGAGAAGCCCGAGAAATCCGACCGTGCCGAGCGTCATCGCTTCGCCCGCAAGCTCGAAGCCGAGCTTCTTCCACCCGCGCACGCGAAACGCCGGAAGAAGATGGTGATCTCTTCCCAGAGTTCGACCAGCTTGAAGCCGAGTGTCCAGACGGTCG
Source organism: Shinella sp. UYSO24 (assembly GCA_902167985.1). Classification (GTDB taxonomy): domain Bacteria; phylum Pseudomonadota; class Alphaproteobacteria; order Rhizobiales; family Rhizobiaceae; genus Neorhizobium. The sequence continues at coordinate 14,879 of CABHNZ010000023.1, read as the reverse complement.
AGTCTATCCAGCTGTCGATGCGCAGGAAAATATGCCGGCGACGACGCGAGGGCCGTCCGGCTGCCCCGGCAGCCACATCGGGTGCGCCTCGACCGGCTCTGCCGCCCGCGCCGCGCGAAGGCGTTTCCGAAGCACCGGCTCCGGAATTCGTCTTGTCGTCATCCGCGTGGTCGTCTTGCACCGGGATACCCGCCCTGTCTTCTCCGTCCCATCGGTCAGAAGCGTGTGGTCGCGCCACCGCTCTTGCCCCTGATCGCCCCGTCATCGCTTGCGGGTCGATTTTACCCGAGCGGCGGGACCAGAGTCATGAACTCCAGACCGTTAATCAGCATTAGCTTACAAATGGTTGACGGGCGATTTAAATATGCGCGCAAGGTTAAGCGCCGCCCCCGGGGATTTGTTCCATTCCGCTGCAAAAGTGATCGGGTGAAGGGGGGAGGGAGCGCGCACCGGTGGCTGCCAGCGGGCACTGGACTACTTATCGTAGTGGAACCGGCACTGAATGATCTCCAGCCGCTGTTCTGCATCCTTGCCCGTCACGCGATAGACGAAACGATGCTCACCGAGAATGCGTCTGGACCAGAAGCCGGAAAGATCGCCCTTCAGCGGCTCCGGCTTGCCGAGGCCCGTAAACGGTGCCCGCTTGGTATCGCGGATCAGTTCGTTGATCTTCTCCACCATGCGCTGATCGGTCTTCTGCCAGAACTCATAGTCTGCCCAGGAATGCGGGGTCCAGAGCAGCTTCATCTCAGAGCGTCGGGTCTGTTTCGTTGCCTTCGCCGGCGCGCAGCTGTTCGAGGCTTTCGCGAAGGCGCGTGGCATTGGCAGGCGTGGACAGGAGATGCAGCGTTTCCTGCATGCTCTCATATTCACCTTCGGCAATCACCACCACGGCCTCGGAGCCCTGACGTGTCACGAGCAGGGGAGCGCGCGACGACAGAACCTCGTCGAAATGTGTTGCAATATTCTGCCGGAACTCTGTCAGCCGGACATGGCCCATGATCCATTCTCCAGAAGTGCGAGATATGTACGTAAATATGTACGCTCTAGCGTGGTTGTCAACGCTCGGGCAGGGGCAGAAGGTCGCCAAAGGCGCCAAAACATCGCCATCCCCTTGATTGCGCCGTGTTCAGGGCGCATGTGGGCGGCTTATCAGGCAAAGACGAGATGATGAGCGCACAACAGACCCCATCGATGGATATTCAGGCAGACGAGATCCCGTTCTGGAAGGCAAAGCCGCTGGATGCTTTGAGCCAGAGCGAATGGGAAAGCCTGTGCGATGGCTGTGGCCTCTGTTGTCTCAACAAGCTGGAGGATTGGGACACCGGCGAGGTGGCCTTCACTTCGGTTGCCTGTCGCCTGCTTGATGGCGAGAGCTGTCAGTGCAAGGACTATCCGAACCGGCAGGAAACTGTGCCGGAATGTATCCAGCTGACGCCGGAAAGCGTCGACGAGATCTCCTGGCTGCCGCCCACCTGCGGCTACCGGCTGGTACGCGACGGCGAGGATCTCTACTGGTGGCACCCGCTCGTTTCCGGCGATCCTGAAACCGTGCATCAGGCCGGCATTTCCGCCCGCGGCCGCACGGTGAGCGAAACCGACGTCGATGTCGATGATTTCGAAGACTATCTCGTCGACTGGCCGCTGACCGTAGGCGAGACCGCCGCGCAGCGCTGAGCGTGAGCCCGGGAGCGTCCTGACGCCCGTTCCTCCTGATTTCCGCCTCCGTCCTCATCTTCCGGGCGCCGTCGCCCGGAGGCTCCTCTGCGGTTTGCCGCAACGGCTGCCGCACATCTGCGACCTCATATCTGCACCTTCATGCCCGCTGCCTCGGCAGCCGGGACGCGAACTCGGCATATTATCTGCCGCCATGCAGTATTTTTACCTATTCCGGGTTGGCATACCAAGTGTAGATCTGGCATGCTGTTTTAACGCACGCTGAAACATCCATCGCATCAAGAGAAATCCGCCGGAAGAACTTGTGTCCGGGTTGAGCAGGCGAGCCTATGCTTTTCATGACACTTGCTTTTATTGTAGACGGATAGTGCAAACATGATGGATCCAGCGCTGGCAGACCGCTTGTACGAGGCAGCTCTCGTGCCGGAACTGTGGAGCGATACCTGCGAGCTTCTGGCCCGCAAGACGGGTGCGGCGACGGCCTCCATCTTCACGGTCGATGCCGCCGGTCGCCATCGCTATGTGACGACGCCGAATTTCGCCGGGGCCTTTGCCGCCTTTATCGAAAGCGAGCACCGGCTGACCAATGTCAGGCCGTCACGCGCCCTTGCCCATTCGCCCTTTTCCTTGTCCGCGATATCGACCTGATGAGCCCGCAGGAACTGGCCGCCGATCCGATCCGCCGGGAATTCCTGCGCCCGCATGGCGTGGAAAAGGAGGCCGGCTGGGCCTTTCAGGAGCCGACCGGCCATGTCGTCGTCATCACCCTGATGCGCGCCATCGAGAGCGACCATTTCGATCTCGGCGATCTGCAGGCGCTCAATGCCATGAAGAGCGATCTCGCCCGCGCCGCCTACATGTCGTCGCGGCTCGGCTTCAAGGAGGCGCGCACCATGACCGAGGCGCTCGATCTCGTCGGCCTGCCGGCCGCCGTCATCGGCGATGCCGGTCAGGCGATCAGCATGAACACGGCCTTCGGCGCGCTTGCGCCGCGCATCCGCACTGGTGCCGGCGACAGGCTGCTGCTCGAAGGCAAGGGCGCGCACGCGCTTCTTGCCGATGCGCTCGCCCGCTTTTCCTCCGGCGCCACGCCCACGGTCCAGTCGCTGCCGATGGCCTCGGCAGGCGCTGCCGGCAACCCGGCCGATGCTGACAGGCCGGGTGCCGCGCCGCTCATCCTGCACCTCATCCCGATCCGCCGTGCCGCGCGCGACATCTTCTCCCGTTCCATGGCAATCCTTGCCGTCACCGAGGTCGGCAAGGTCGGCCCGCCGGACATGCGGGTTCTCTGCGGCCTCTTCGACCTCACCCCTGCGGAAGCCCGCGTCGCTCGCGGCATTGCCGCGGCCCAGACCCCGGAGGCAGTCGCCCAGTCGATCGGCATCTCCGTCGAAACCGCCCGCTCGCATCTCAAGCGCATCATGCTGAAAACCGGCACGACGAGGCAGGCCGAACTCGTCCTGCTCCTCTCCGGCCTCAGGGCGCGGGCAGGGGCTAGGGGGACGCGGGAAGCGGGAAGCGGGAGGAGAAGAGCGGGGGCGTGAAGACCGGCACGCGCCGCCTTGCGGTGGTTGGATTGGTCGGTGGCGCGGCATTGGCGCACGTGCTATAGCTTGCTCATCCGCGGTGAGGACTACACATGCTTGCGCTGCAACTTCCTCCAGACATAGAGGCACGCCTCGATGACCTTGCTCGGCTGACTGGCCGCAGCAAGGATTTCTACGCGCGCGAGGCCATTCTCGCCCATCTTGATGACCTCGAAGACCTTTATCTTGCCGAACAGCGCCGCGAGAGCCTGAGCAATGGCCACACCGATAGCGTGCCCCTCGCCGAGGTGATGAAGCGTTATGGCATGGAGGGTTGAGCTTCAGCGCGATGCCGAGCGCGATCTCGACAAACTCAGCCGCGATAACGCCCACCGCATCTTGCGTTTCCTGCACGAGAGACTGGCGAAGCTCGATGATCCACGTTCGATTGGTGAGGCGCTGAAAGGCAAGGGCTTCAAGGATTTCTGGAGATACCGCGTCGGCGATTATCGGATCATTGCCGATATCGAGGATGACTTGGTGCGCATCCTCGTCGTGCGGATCGGCCATCGTCGCGAGATCTACAATCGCTGAAGCGCACCGCGATGTTTCGGATTGCTCGAGGCAGGTGGGGGCGGGTTTACGAGGCCTTTACCTGAAGCAAAAGCGTCTTGCGGATTTATCACCCCCACACCCTTGACCTTCCCATGATGGGAAGCCTTACATGGAGATGCGAAAGGATCGCATTGCCATGGATCACGCAGATATCACCCCCTCCGCCACAAATCCTTCTGCCCAACCGGCCACGAAGCGCCGGCCGCTGACCGTTCCGGTCGAAGGCATGACCTGTGCCTCCTGTGTCCGGCGTGTCGAAACGGGTGCGGCGAAGGTTGCGGGCGTGACGAAAAGCGCCGTGAACTTCGCAACCAAAAAGCTGACCATCGAGACCGATGAAGGCTTTCGCCCGAGACGCTCGACAAGGCCATCCGCAAGCTCGGCTATGAAATTCCGCAGGGCGCCATGGACCATGCGCTGGCCGATGCCGGCCTGATACCGGCGGATGCTGGAGAGGGCGTGGCGCCGCATCCCGCCATCCCGCAACCCGCAACGCTGCAGGCCCGCGCGCAGCAGTTCTCCAACCATCAGGTCCACAATTTGCACGCAGGGGAGCTGCAAGCTCCCAGGAGCAAGCCTCACAGAAGCAAACCTCCCTCCATCAACCTTCCCTCCATCAACCTTCCCATGATCATACCTCCCACGAGCAGGCCTCTGATGGGTGGCCCTCCCACGAGCGGGCCTCCAAGCCTTATGGCCCCTCACATGCCCCGTCTGGTAGCAGGCCCCATGGCGAGCACCATCACCACGACCACACGGCCGGGCAAGTCGGCGCGAGTGCCGCTGTCGACGCCAGTATCCACCCCAACGCCTCGGCGCCCCCCGTCGGCTCCGCTTCCCACGCCCATTCCGGCCATGACCATATGCATATGCATGCCGGCGAAGAGCAGCGTTTGAAGCGGGATCTGGCGACTGCCTTCGTGCTGACGCTGCCGCTGTTCGTCGCTGAAATGACCGGCCATCTCTACCCGCCATTCCACCATTGGCTGATGGGCGTCGTCGATACGCAGGTGCTGTATTACGTCTATTTCGCGCTGGCGACGGCGGTGATCTTCTGGCCCGGCTACCGCTTCCTGAAGATCGGCCTGCCGAACCTCTGGCGCGGCCATCCGGAGATGAATTCGCTGGTCGCCATCGGTGTTCTGGCCGCCTATCTCTATTCGGTCGTTACCACGTTCGCGCCCGGTCTTCTGCCGCAATCAGCCCGTTTCGTCTATTATGAGGCGGCAACTGTCATCGTCGTCCTGATCCTCTTCGGCAGGCTTCTGGAAGCCCGCGCCACCGGCCGCACCGGCGAGGCGATCGAAAAACTCGGCCATCTTCAGGCCCGCACCGCCCGCGTCGAGCGTGATGGCGGCACGGTCGATATCGCCGCAGCCGAGGTCGTTGTCGGCGATATCGTCATCGTCCGGCCCGGCGAGCGGATTGCCGTCGATGGCACGGTCATCGACGGCCGCTCCAATGTCGATGAGAAGATGATTTCCGGCGAGCCGCTGCCGGTGGAAAAGCGCGCGGGCAGCCCCGTCACCGGCGGCACGGTCAATGGCAATGGCACATTCCGCTTCAGAGCGGAAAAGGTCGGCCGCGATACGATGCTCTCGGGCATCATCCGCATGGTGGAAGAGGCGCAGGGCGCCAAACTGCCCATCCAGACACTGGTCGACAGGGTGACGGCATGGTTCGTGCCGGCCGTCATCGGCCTTGCCGTCCTCACCTTTGCCGTCTGGTTCTTCGCCGGGCCGGAGCCGCAGCTTGCGCATGCGCTGGTCGCAGCCGTTGCGGTCCTGATCATCGCCTGCCCCTGCGCCATGGGGCTTGCGGTCCCGGTCTCGATCGTCACCGGCAGCGGCCGGGCGGCAGGCCTCGGCGTGCTCTTCCGCAAGGGCGATGCGCTTCAGGCCCTGCGCGACGTGAAGACCGTCGTCCTCGACAAGACCGGCACGGTGACGAAGGGCGAGCCGCAGCTCACAGATTTCATCCTCTCCGGTCCTTCTGAAGCGGAAAGCGAAATCCTGACGCTGGTCGCAGCAGTGGAAAACCGCTCGGAACATCCGATCGCCGCCGCCATCGTCAAGGCCGCTGTGGAACAGGGCCTGACGCTTCCCGAAGCGCAGGATTTCGAAGCCTGACGGGTCATGGCGTGCGCGCTGGGGTATCCGGCCGGAAGGTGGAAATCGGCGCCGACCGGCTGATGCGCGATCTCGGCCTTGCCGTCGATATCTTTGCAAGGACGGCCGAAAGGCTTTCCGCCGAAGGCAAGACGCCGATCTATGCGGCGATCGATGGCAGGATCGCCGCCGTGATCGTGGTTGCCGATCCGGTCAAGGAAACCAGCGCCGAGGCCATCGCAAGGCTTAAGCGGCTGGGCGTTTCGGTCGCCATGGTGACGGGCGATAATCGCGGCACGGCCGAGGCCATCGCCCGCATCGTCGGCATCGATCATGTCGTGGCCGAGGTCCTGCCGGAAGGCAAGGTGAAGGCGATCCGCCAGATCCGCGCCGAAAGCGGCGATACCGGCCACGGCAAAACTCGCCCGATCCTCGCCTTCGTCGGCGATGGCATCAATGATGCGCCGGCGCTGGCCGAGGCCGATATCGGCATCGCCATCGGCACCGGCACGGATGTGGCAATCGAAAGCGCCGACGTGGTTCTGGTCGGTGGCGATCTCAATGCCATTGCCGCGGCAATTGCCGTCAGCCGTGCGACGATGGTGAATATCAGACAAAACCTCGCCTGGGCCTCGGCTATAACGTGGCGCTGATCCCGCTTGCGGCAGGCGTCTTCTACCCGCTCTTCGGCTGGACGCTTTCGCCGATGATCGGCGCGGCCGCATGGCGCTGTCGAGCAGTTTCGTGCTCGGCAATGCGCTCAGGCTGAAGACGATGAAACTTGAGGATGCGGCATGATGGGCAATCCGGTGATCCAGACGACAATGAACATCGGCGAGGCCTCTCAGGCCTCGGGCGTTTCGGCCAAGATGATCCGCTATTACGAGGAGATCGGGCTGGTAAAGCCCGCCTCCCGCACCGGCAACAATTACCGGGTCTATGGCGATGACGAGGTGCATGTGCTGCGCTTCGTCAAGCGCGCCCGCTCGCTGGGCTTCTCGCTGGAAGAGACCGAGGCGCTGTTGAAACTCTGGCGTGACAGAGGCCGGGAAAGTGCAGCCGTCAAGGAGATCGCCACCCGCCATGTGGAGGATCTGGAACGCCGCATCGCCGAAATGCAGACAATGGTGAAGACGCTGAAACATCTCGCCCATTGCTGCGGTGGCGACCACCGGCCGGATTGCCCGATCCTCGACGACCTCGCCGGCGAAACACCCCATCAGACAGACGACAAAAAGGAAACGACCATGACTGCAACCCCGACTGCAACATCGACTGCCACATTCACCGTTCCCGACATGACCTGCGGCCATTGCGAGAAGACCGTGCGCGGCGCGCTTGCCGAAGCACTCCCGGCGCCGCCGTCGTGGTCGATCTTGCCGCCCACAAGGTCAGCGTCGAGGGCGATGCGGCAAAGGCCGAGCATGCCATGCGCGAGGCCGGCTATTCGCCCGAGCGCGCCTGAAACACGGCAGCGGGTGGCGCCGGCCTTCCGCCGGGCCGGACTGCTTGCCGCTTGTTACAGTTCGAGGCTCACCCGGTTCGCCCGGCATCCTTGGAGCGGTAGAGAGCGGCATCGGCACGCGCAAGCGTCACGGCAAAGGCCTCGCCATCGCGCCGCACCGTCAGCCCGAAACTGGCGGTGACGCCGCCCGTTTCGATGCTCGGAAAGGTATTTGGCCCATTGCCGGCACCAGTGCTTGCCCCAGCAATCGGCCACATATCGGTCCCGCTACCGATCTCCGCACCGGCAAGGGCGGCTGGCACACCGCGGCGGATATCCTCCACCAGCGCCTCGGCCGCAGCCGGCTCGGTATCGGAAAGAACGAGCACGAATTCCTCGCCGCCGATACGCGCAGCAATATCCTCGCGCCGGAGTTTCTGCCGCAGATGCCGGGCAAAGCCCGCAATCACCTCGTCGCCCGCGGCATGGCCGAGCCGGTCGTTGATCGCCTTGAAATGATCGAGATCGGCGGCGACCACGACGAAGCGGCCGGCAAAGCCCTGCAGCTGCTCTTCGAGCCCGCGGCGATTGTAGAGCCCGGTCAGCGGGTCGCGCATCGCCTGCTGCTTCAGATCACGCGCCAGATCGGCAGCGACGATCAGCATCGTCAGGATGCCGGTGCCGATCATGCCGGTCGGCGTGCCGATCGACAAAAAGACGATGAAGAGCGGCCCTGAAATCTCGCCGCCGGGCCGCGCCAGCCACGCGACGATCGCGACAGCAAAGACATAGATGCCATAGATGGCAAGCAGCCAGCGGACGATCTCCGCCGCCCGGTTGCGCGGTTTCAGCGTCACCACGATGACGGCCACCATGACGGCATCGGCAATCGCGGTTGCCATGCGCGAGGCCATCCGCCATTCGCTCCAGCCGAATTCGTAGACGGCCACGAGGAAGATCGTCGTCAGCCCCCAGAACAGGAAGACGAACCGCGCCGGCCTTTCGGCCCTCTGGCGAAAGCCCCAGGCCAGCAGCGTGAAACTGGCGACCGAAGCATGGCAGGCATAGGAGGCGAAGGGGATTTCGAGAAAGGGAAACATGCCGCCCGAAATGCGAAGCCCGTGCCCGACAGCCGCCGCCATGAAGGACAGCGCCCAGAGCATCGCATGCCGCTTCAACCCCAGTTCCCGCCAGGCAGCCAGAAGCGCGACGCCGAACAGAAGCGAGATGACGACGATGCTGGAGGAGGCGACGACATTGGCAAGCATGATGCCCCTGCTTAGTCCCGCCGGTGAACAAAGCTTTGACGGGGAAGGGCGGAAGGTGAGGGTGGTGGGCTGAACGCGAATGGCAAGAAATGCCATCTATTGCTATTATTCGCCATCGGCTCCATCCTTGGTCCGATGAGAGGATTGCCCATGCCGAATGTCGCACTCGGACGCCATTTTGAGGAATTTGTCCAAAAGCAGCTGGAGACCGGCCGCTACAGCAATGCCAGTGAAGTCGTACGCGCCGGTCTGCGTCTGCTGGAAGATCATGAAACGGCGCGCGAACGCTGGCTGGCAAGCGAAATCCCGGCCCGATACGACGCCTTGATCGAGGATCCGACGCTTGGAGTGCCGGCGGAAACCGTCCGTGCCCGCTTCGAGGCGAAGCGCCGCCAAGACAGCGAGAGCCGCTAGGAACTGGTCACAGATGGTTCACCGCATTGTTTATCACCCGAATGCGGAGGCCGAGCTTGATAAGCTTTACAGTGACATAGGGCAGCGTGTGGGAAGCCTTGTTGCCGGACGGTTCATCGACGGACTGCTGACCTTCATCGAAGGGCTCGCCCCCTATCCTGAACGCGGCACCCTGCGCCAGAGCCGGGTGCCGGGCCTGCGTATCATTGGCTATCGTCGCAGCATCAGCGTCGCATTCAGTGTTCGGGAAGCCGACGTTCTGATCCTCGGCGTCTTTGCCCATGGGCGGGATGTGAGGGATGATCTTCTGGCAGAGCGCGACGAATGATTGTATCGCTGATCGATATTTGATTTTTGTATTTCACCGGCTGTCTGCCGGGCCTGAAAGAGAATGAATTGCATGCAGCCTGATAGTTCGGATCTCTCCATCATGGATCCCGTCCATGCGATGATCCTCGTTCTTTTGGCCAACCTTTGCGTTGTCGGCGCGGCAATTATCGTGTCGCTTTACATAAAGCGTCGCAAGCGTATGCCGCATCTCCTTGCCTTCCTATGGCTTATCGCTTCCTTCTTCCTCCTCGGGTATCTGGGGCTGCCGCCTGATGATGATGGTAACAACCCCGGATATGGCATTATGTTTTTGCCGGTGATGGCCGAGATCGGGATATATGTTGCGGCCTATCTCGCTTTCGAGCTTGGCTATCTGCTTCTTAAGTTTCTGCGACATGTGATTGGTGCTTCACATAGGGCGGAAACAGGCTGATCGCGGGTAGTCCGGCACGGATTTCGCCGGCGGGTCGGCAAATGCCCAACTGCCCGTCCTGCCATCCCCCCTTTGCCATCCCCCTTGCCATCTCCGCCCTCCGCACCCTATCTACCCGGTTTGACCCGTGACCGGAGTTCTGTGGCGTGAGCGTTGCCTTTACCAAGGAAGAGAGTGCTGAGACGGCGGCCGAGACGCTGTTGCCGGATCGGCCGGTTTCCGAGCATCCGAACCTTGTGACACAGGAAGGTCTGGCCGCACTTGAGGCCGAGCGTGACAGCGCGCGCATCGCCTTCGAGGCCGCCAACGGCATCGAGGATGTCAACGAGAAACGCCGCCAGCAGGCCGGCCCCTTGCGCGACCTGCGCTATCTCTCCGAGCGGCTGCACTCGGCCATCCTCATGCCGATGCCCGAGACGAACGCGATCGTCGCCTTCGGCACCACCGTGACCTTCGAGCGCGAGGATGGCCGCGTCCAGACCTACCGGATCGTCGGCGAGGACGAGGCGGACCCGAAGGCCGGCTCGATTTCCTATGTCTCGCCCGTCGCCTGGCTTCTCTCCGGCAAGCGCGTCGGCGATGTCGTCACGCTCAATGGTCAGGAGCTGGAAGTCATTTCGATTTCATGAGGATAGGGCCGCAGACCGCGGCCGTCCGATCCCTCAATCCTTCGGCGATGTGCGCGACAGAAGCCGCGCCGTCGCCGGCCCGGTAATCACCACGAAGAGGAAGCGGGCAATCTGCATCGCCATCACGAAAGGCACGTCCACCTTGGTGGAGGCGGCGATGATGGCAACCGAATCCGCCCCACCGGGGCTGGTCGCCAGATAGGCGGAAAGCGGATCGATATCCGTCACATGCACCAGAACCACGGCAAAACAGCCGCATATGCCGATCAGCGACATGGTGGAAAGCAGACGCGCGGCAGCGCATGCGCGGCATGGGAAAGCACATCCGGCGTAAACCGCATGCCGATCCCCCAACCGATCCCGGCATAGCTCAAGGCCAGAAGCCATGGCGGCAGAACGAGCGGCATCACGCCGGTCATCTTGATGGCAAGCCCGGCAAACAGCGGCATCAGCAGCGGACCGCCCGGAATGCGCAGCTTCTGGCCGATAAAGGCGGCAATCAGCGAAACCGCAGCCGTGCCGATCACCGCAAGCCAGTCGACCGGCGGAAACCATACGGTCTCGACGACGACGCCGGACGTATCGACCCCCATGAACCGTGCAACGGCGGTGGCCACCAGCGCACAACAGACGACACGCACATATTGCATGAAGGCGACGAGCCGCATGTCGGCGCCGTAGCTTTCCGACATCAGCGTCATCGCCGCCGCAGCGCCGGGGGAAGATCCCCAGATCGCCGTCGTGCCGGGAAAGAGTTTGTGCGCGACATCAGCCAGCCGAGAAAGCCGGCGGCAACCACGACGGAGAGCACGCCGACGGTAAAGATCGGCCAGTCCGCGGCCAGTTCGCCGAAAATCGAAAGCGGCATGCTGGTGGCGATCATCATGCCGACCAGCGCCTGGGCTGCGGTAAAGCCGGGCTTGGGAATGCGGATCTGGCCGCCGAAGGCCGCCATGGCAATCGCTGCCGCCATCGGCCCGAGCAAGAGCGCCGCCGGCAGGTGAACCTGTTCCAGAAGCGCGGTAATGACGACGGAAGCGACGATCAGCACACCCCAGCGCATCGGCCTCGACCATTCCGCACACAGCATCCGTGCGGAGGATCGGTCTTCATCGGGGGTATCGCTCAAGGCTCGGCTCCGTAGGCGGTCATGGCGCGGCGAGAAGCGGAACCGAAATTGCACTTTGAGGCGGGTGCCGGAAAGGCGATCGAAGCGGTGGCGCTTGGGGCGCGTCGCGAGAGAAAACGCGGTAGAATTCCAAGCCCGCTGAAAGCATATTTTGCACCGCAAGACAAGGTCGGTATACCGCTTTGCCGTCTGTCAGGCTTGCTATCACGTTTCGTGTTGGCCGGCCATTGCAGCGGCCTCACTCCGCCGGCACCTCGTCTGCGGCACTGACGATACGGTTGCGCCCGGCCGATTTCGCCCGGTAGAGCGCGCCGTCCGCCTGCGCAAACAAGGCCTGGCTGGAGGTGCTGCCCGTGCCATCGGGAAGCAGCGTCGCGACCCCGATACTGACTGTCACCACACCGGCCGGCTCGTTTGCCGTGTGCGGCAGGCCGAGCCTTTCCACCTCGCGGCGGATGCGTTCGGCAATGCCTGCCGCCTCGCTCGCGCCGCGCCAGAATGACGGCCAGTTCCTCGCCGCCATAGCGCGCCGCAAGATCCTCCGGCTGGCGCACGCAGTCGCGCAAGACTGCCGAAATCTTCTTCAGGCAGTCGTCGCCTGCGGCATGGCCATAGCTATCGTTGAACAGCTTGAACCGGTCCGCATCGATCATCAGCAGCGAAACCGGCGCCGACGAGCGCACCGCGCGCGAAACCGCATCCTCGAAACGCAGATTGAAATAGCGCCGGTTGGCGAGCTTCGTCAGCTCGTCGGTATTGGCAAGCGTGCCGAGCTCGTCTTCCATATGCTTGTGCACGGTCACGTCGCGGGTGATCGCCACCACCTGCGTGCCCGAATGCGGATCGGCGGCCGGCAGCTTGCTCAGCGCGGTTTCCAGCCACACGGTTTCGCCCGTCGGCTTCACATGCCTCACCACATATTTCTCTGCCGCCGCACTTTCGCGCAGCCGGTCGATCGCCTCGCGGATGATCGTCTGGGTCTCCTCTTCCATATCGGCAAACACGCTGCGGCCGATCAGCTTGTCCGGCGTGATGCGAGAATGACGGCGGAGGAGGGCGAGACATATTCGCGGATGCCGGCCTCGTCGAACCGCGAGATCACGTCGCTGGAGGCTTCCGCGAGAAGCCGGAATTCCGCCTCGCGCGCGGCCCCGAGCGCTTCCGCCGCCCGTCGCAGCCGGATCTGCCGGCGCTGGTAGAGCGTTCCGAGAAGGCAGGCCAGCATCAGGATCACCGCATAGGACCAGCGCGCCCGCGCCTGCAGCGCCCAGCGCATCAGCACTTCCGATTTCGATGCGGCGGCCAGCACCACGATGCCGCTGCGCGGGCTCTGGTAATAGCCGCCGATGCGGCGCGTCTTGTCCACCGGCGAGACATAGTGATAGGCGCCGGTCGTGCTTTTGTTCAGGTAGCGGGTGAACAATTCGTGCTGCGAAAGATCGACGCCGAGCATGCTTCTTCCACCGGGGCGCGCGCCAGAACCACTCCGTCGCCGCGCACGATCAGCAGCGAACCATCGTTGCCGACGTTGAAATTGCTGAAGAAATTGATGAAATGATTGACCCTGATGGTCGATACGACGACACCGCCGAAACTGCCGTCAGCCATCACCACGCGCTGCGTGACGGGGATGACCCAGTCGAGCGACAGCCGGCTCTTCACCGGCTTGCCGACCACCGGAAGCGGCATGTTGCTCGTCTGATGCAGGTGAAAATAATCGCGATCGGCAAAGTTGATACCGGCCGGAATGTTGCGGGCCGAGGTCGCGACAAGCTTTCCCGAAGCATCGATATAGGAGAGCGTGTCGAGCGTCGGCGAGGCCTTCATCAGTCGCTTGATCAGCGCCTTGATGCTTTGCGGCATCTGCTCGGGATTGCCCTGTTCGTCATTGATTTCCGAGATCAGGCTGGCGAGCGGTAGGCGCGACATTTCCACCACGTCATCCGTATGCTGGGCAATCGCTTCCGCAGTGCCTTCGAGGCTGGTCTCGACGCGGTTGATCTGGGCTGACCAGTTCGAATATTCCGTCCAGCCGATCAGGGCCAGAAAGCCGCACAGACCGAGCACGAAAACGAGCGTTGCGGGGCTGAAGCGGGTAGGCGTGGATGGCATCGGCACTCTTTCGGGTTCGCGCGGCCATTCACCGCCATTGCGGGCGATCGGGGAGGCCATGGGTGAGGCCGGCGCGAAACGCGGGGTCGATCCTCGCTGCTCATGATGCCTGAACTGCCCTATAGAAGGTTAAGGCCCTTAATCGATCCCATGGTCAGATGTCGCATTCCCGAATGTGACATTGCCCGCCTAGAACTTCACCCCGAGGCCGAAATTGACGACGCTCTGGTTGAAATCGGTCCGCGCGCCATCGAGCGTGCCGTGGCCGAAATCGTTGTAGCGGTATTCGACCCGGCCGAACACGTTGTCGGTAAAGGCGTAATCCAGCCCGGCGCCGATCGTCCAGCCATTCAGCATGTCGTCATCGTCGAGCCCGGCACCGTCTATGCTGACGGTGGTCGCGGTCCAGCCGCCGGCGGCATAGAGAAGGGCGCGGTCGAAGGCAAAGCCGGCGCGCGCCCGCACCGAACCGCTGAAGCCACTGTCGATATCGATGCCGCCCGGATAGCTGTTCTTGTTCCAGTCGTAATTGACGTCGCCTTCTATACCGGCAACGAAACCGCTGGAAAACTGCCAGTTATAGCCGGCAAAGCCGCCGATCCGCCAACCGTCGAAATTGTCCGATGCGCTGGCACCGGCAGCCGAGGCATCGCCGTCACCCCAGCCATAGCCGGTATGGGCACCAAGATAGGGGCCGCTCCAGGTGAAGACCGGCACCGTTTCGGCGGCAGCCGGGGGCAGCGGCGGTGCCGCTATCGCATCGGCCGCCCGGGCTTGGCCGGCAGCCACGGCGAATGCGAAAAGCCCGCCGGCCAAGCCAGCGGCTTTGAAAACATGACGTGAAATCGAACGCGTACGAGACTGAAGCAGGCATGCCATCATGACATCTCCCCAGAAACTCTGGTCTATCGCTTTAACCTAATGTAGGGCGCTTCAGCCGGGAAAACCATGTTCGCCGACGGTTCTCGATGCAGAATGGCAAAATATTGCTCACATGGCTGTGGATAGAGCGTGCCGGAACGGGACGGCGGCGAGCCCGGCCTTTGCGGCGAGACTGGCCTTTGCTCCGATCCAGTCCAGTCCAGTCCGGGCCGGACGGGGCCGGTCCGGTACGGGCCGGTTCGGTACGCGGCAAGGCGGCGCCGCCCCGGTGAGCCTGTGTCCCCCGTGTGCCCCCAGTCTGCCCCCGTGCCC
>CABHNZ010000022.1 GCA_902167985.1 Shinella sp. UYSO24 | reverse complement strand
GCCGGCCGGCCCGGCATTCGATGTCAGGCGGCGCCGCGGACAGCGATACCCTGTTCCTGAAGATGCGACTGAAGTTCGCCGGACTGGAACATTTCGCGGACGATGTCACAGCCACCAAGGAACTCGCCCTTGATGTAGAGCTGCGGGATGGTCGGCCAGTTGGAATAGTCCTTGATGCCCTGACGGATGTCGGCGTCGGCGAGCACGTTGATGCCCTTGTAGTCGAGGCCGAGGTAGTCGAGGATCTGGACTACCTGGCCCGAGAAACCACATTGCGGGAACTGCGGGGTGCCCTTCATGAAGAGCACGACGTCGTTGCTCTTGACTTCGCTGTCGATCAGGTCGTGGATACCGCTCATATCAAAATCCTTTCACAAGCGGGTTCAAGGGCCCGCTGCGCTTTGTTCGTTCCTGCGTAGATAACAAGCCCGACCGCATATTTCCAGCGCAATCGGGAAAAAGCGGGCACAGTTTGTCGCAGTCTCTTGCGATGATGTTGCAGTTTGGCAGGGGTAGGCGGCGGGCCGTGATCGGCGCGGCCCACCGGAGAGGTCATTGATCAGTCGGCCGGAGCAGAGGTCTGCAGGGCGAGAGCGTGAAGTACGCCGCCCATGTTGCCCTTCAAGGCCTCATAGACCATCTGGTGCTGCTGGACGCGGGTCTTGCCGCGGAACGCATCTGCCACGACTTCCGCCGCATAATGATCGCCGTCGCCGGCGAGATCCCGGATCGTTACCTTGGCGCCGGGAATGCCGGCCTTGATCATGTCTTCGATGTCGCCGGGTTTCATCGGCATGTCGTTTTCCTTTCGATCCGCCGCGGATTCGCCGCAGCTTACTTTCCGTTTCAGAGTGCCTCAAACGGGTCGCATGGTCAAAGAGATAGCGCAGTCGGCGTGAAGGTCACGAACAGGAAAGACGTGAGGTCGGCAGGGCATGATCGCAAACGAAAAACGGGCCGGCTGGGCCGACCCGTTTGCGATGGTTTTGATCTCAGGCAATCAGTTCATGAAGGCCGGGAACCAGGCCTGATGTGCGGCCGTCAGATCCGTCACCGGTACGTCGACGATGGCGTCGATCTTCAGCGTGTCGCCGCCGACAGTCCCGAGCTTGCGGAAGGGAACGCCCGCACCTTCGGCATTGGCCTGGACGAAGTTGGCGATATCCGGGGAGACCGCCAGAACGTAGCGCGCCTGATCCTCACCGAAGAGAACCGCATGGGCCGGGCCGCGCTGGTCAGTAATCGAGACGGTCATGCCCTTGCCGTTTGCCATCGCCATTTCGGCAAGAGCCAGCAGGAGGCCGCCCGAGGAAATGTCGTGGCAGGCCGTCGCCTGACCACCGCGGATGACGGAGAGAACGAAGTCGCCATTGCGGCGCTCTGCTGCCAGATCAACGATCGGGGCAGGGCCGTCGATCGTGTCGAGCAGATCGCGGAGATAGATGGACGAGCCGAGGTGGCTGCCATCGGTGCCGATCATGATCAGCACGTCGCCATCCTTGGCGCCGCCGATGGTTGCCATCTTCTTCCAGTCCGGCAGAAGGCCAACGCCGGCAATGGTCGGGGTCGGCAGGATGGCGATGCCATTGGTCTCGTTATAGAGCGAGACATTGCCCGAGACGATCGGGAAGTCGAGCGCCTTGCAGGCCTCGCCGATGCCCTTGATGGCGCCGACGAGCTGGCCCATGATTTCCGGCTTTTCCGGGTTGCCGAAGTTGAGGTTGTCGGTCGCGGCCAGCGGCTCGCCGCCGGTGGCGACGATGTTGCGCCAGCATTCGGCGACCGCCTGCTTGCCACCTTCGAACGGATCGGCCTCGACATAGCGCGGCGTGACGTCGGAGGAGAATGCGAGACCCTTGGTCGGGTGGCCTTCGACGCGCACGACGCCGGCATCACCGCCCGGACGCTGCAGCGAATTGCCCTGGATCAGCGTGTCATACTGTTCCCAGACCCAGCGACGGCTGGCCTGGTTTGGCGAGCCGACGAGCTTCAGCAGCGCGACGTTATAATCTTCCGGCTCTGCGACCTGCGAGGCTGGCAGGGGGGCGCGGCCGTTCGACTGGACCCAAGGACGATCATATTCCGGGGCCTGATCGCCGAGATCCTTGATCGGCAGGTTGGCGACTTCCTCGCCCTGGTGAATAACGCGGAAACGCAGGTCGTCGGTGGTCTTGCCGACGATGGCGAAATCGAGGCCCCACTTGACGAAGATGGCCTTGGCCTCTTCTTCCTTCTCCGGCTGAAGGACCATGAGCATGCGCTCCTGGCTTTCCGACAGCATCATTTCATAGGCGGTCATGCGCTCTTCGCGGACCGGTACATGGTCGAGCAGGAGTTCGATGCCGAGGTCGCCCTTGGCGCCCATTTCGACAGCCGAGCAGGTGAGGCCGGCGGCACCCATGTCCTGGATGGCGATGACGGCACCTGTCTGCATGAGCTCAAGGCAGGCTTCCAGAAGGCACTTCTCGGTGAAGGGGTCGCCGACCTGAACAGTCGGGCGCTTCTCTTCGATCGACTCGTCGAATTCGGCCGAAGCCATGGTCGCGCCGCCAACACCGTCGCGACCGGTCTTTGCGCCGAGATAGACGACCGGCAGGCCGACGCCCTTGGCTTCCGAGAGGAAGATGCCGTCAGCCTTGGCAAGGCGGCCGCAAAGGCGTTGACGAGGATGTTGCCGTTATAGCGCGGATCGAACTCGACTTCGCCGCCGACCGTCGGAACGCCGAAGGAGTTGCCGTAGCCGCCGACGCCCGAGACGACGCCCGAAACGAGATGCTTGGTCTTCGGGTGATCCGGAGCGCCGAAGCGCAGCGCGTTCATGGCCGCAATCGGGCGGGCGCCCATGGTGAAGACGTCGCGCAGAATGCCGCCGACGCCGGTCGCCGCACCCTGATAGGGCTCAATGTAAGAAGGGTGGTTGTGGCTCTCCATCTTGAAGACGACGACATCGCCGTCATCGATATCGACGACACCGGCGTTTCGCCCGGACCCTGCACGACGCGCGGGCCCTTGGTCGGCAGCGTGCGCAGCCACTTCTTCGAGGACTTGTAGGAGCAGTGCTCGTTCCACATGGCGGAAAAGATGCCGAGTTCCGTGAAAGTCGGCTCGCGGCCGATCAGGTCGAGGATCCGCTGGTACTCGTCAGGCTTGAGACCGTGGGAGGCGACGAGTTCGGGCGTGATCGCGATCGTGTTCGGAATGGTCATGATCTTCTCTGTCTAGCGGGGCCAAATGGGGATGCGCCAAGGGCTTTTGGCGCTCTTTACCCCATGTAGGAAGGCGGCGCGACAGGAAAATGCCGCAAGGCTTGCAAGGAGAGAGATTTTCCCGCGGCGATTAAGCGCGCTGCGTTCCATCTGATCCGCTTCTGCGCCTCGCTCTCTCGTTCCGGCGCATGTCGTGATTGCACAGCCGCCGCACGGGGTTGCGTGGTCCGCTTTAGAAGCGGTAGCCAATCATCAGCCCGGCGCGGGTCAAGCCCTCATTGGGCCCGTCGCAGAGATTGGCATGGGACGAATGCTCGATCTGGGCCGTCGCCGTCCAGTTGGCAGTCAGGTTGAGGCCAAGGGCTGCGTATTCGTGGAAGAGTGCGCGGCAGCCGAGCCGCGGGCCATCATCGTCTCGGGTGTCGAGATTGCCGTCGTGGAGCGTGCCGCCGAACCCGGTTTCGAGAAACAATCTGTCGGTGAGATTAGCCGTCCAGGAGAAGCCCGCATAGATCTGGTCGGTTGCACCGGATGTGCTGACGTCCGCGCCGACATGGAGGCGGGGACGGACGAGCTTGTCCCAGCCCTGTGCTTGCCGACTGTCGAAAGGATCAAAGAAGACCATGCCGGTCAGGACGAAGCCGTCTTCGCGATGGCCGCCATCGACAGATGTCAGAATGCCGAAGCGGGTCTCATCAAAGAGCCTGTCCTGCGATAGGGCGATGGTGGCTGACGGAAAAAGACATAGGAGTGCCGCGCAGACCTTCCTTGCGCAATCTGCGGCCATATGGCGTCGATGATCTGCTTTCACGATGACGAGCCCTCCAAAACCGCTTGCGACTTGCGAAAACGGTCTTCCTGTCGTCAGGCGAGGTTCGCTACCGGGGCTTGCCCGAAGCTTGCGTCAATTTGGAAAGAGGCGCGGCACATGCTGCCCGGTCGTCAAGCTCACGGACGGGGCTGATCAGCAGCCCTTGTCGCCGGCTGCCCAGCGGGTCACGTCATGCTTGATGCGTTCGGCGGACGGGCCCTGCATCATCGGGCCGAAAGCATCGAGGCGGGCCGGATTGCCTTCCGCCTGGACGACGAGAAGCGGCAGGCCTTCCGGCGCATGCTTCGGCACCGCAAGAATACGCGGACGGCCGGAATAGGATGTCAGTTCCATCGCCAGCTTGTAGGTGGAAAACGCCTTGTCACCGGATTTGAACCAGCAGGCATTGGCCGCCATTGCGACGCGTTCCATGGTCGGCAGGCCGCGCGGCCGACAGTCGACGGTGCGGAGCCGCGACCGGACTGGCAGGCGGAAAGGGCGATCGCGGCTGCGGTCAGGGAAAGAGCTGCTGCGAGGCGGAAGGGCATGGGCATCGTCTGATTTCCTGCAAGGGGGATCCGCCGTTAACCGGCAATTCTGTCGTTTGAGGTCGGCCATCGGCGAGCGGCTCATGTCTGGCCGCTGCGCCGTGAAGCCGGTTCGAAAATCGCAGCTTAAGCCGCGATGACGTCGAGAGCGGAGGCGAAAATGCCGCGGCCGTCGCTGCCGCCATGGGCGGCTTCGATCAGGTTTTCCGGGTGCGGCATCATGCCGAGAACGTTGCCGCGGGCATTGATGATGCCGGCAATGTCTTCGACGGCGCCGTTCGGGTTGGTGCCTTCGGCATAGCGGAAGACGACCTGGCCGTTGTCGTTCATCGACTTCAGGGTGTCCTGATCGACGAAGTAATTGCCCTCATGATGGGCGACCGGGCAGCGGATGATCTGGCCCTTGTCGTAGGCGCGGGTGAAGTCCGTGTCGGCATTGACGACTTCGAGCTTCACTTCCTTGCAGACGAATTTCAGCGAGGCATTCATCATCAGGGCGCCGGGCAGGAGGCCTGCCTCGACGAGGATCTGGAAGCCGTTGCAGACGCCGAGAACCTTGACGCCTGGTCTGCCTTGGCCTTGATCGCCTGCATGACGGGCATGCGGGCTGCGATTGCGCCGCAACGCAGGTAATCACCGTAGGAGAAGCCGCCGGGGATGACGATCAGATCGACATCCGGCAGTTCCGTCTCGGTCTGCCAGACCGTGACCGGCGCCTGACCGGAAATCTTGGTGAGGGCAGCGATCATGTCACGATCGCGGTTGAGGCCTGGGAGCTGGACGACGGCGGACTTCATGGGTGTTGTTCAAACCTTGCTTGGGCTTCCTGGAACTCGCGCAGTTCCAGCCGGTTTTCTATTCTCTCCATGCGCGCATCCAACTGATGCACGACGGTGTAGAGATTGTTTATGTCACTCTGATGCGCCTGAATGTTCAAACGCATCGAGTGCATCTCGTCTCTCAAATTCCGTATGGCCGATTCTGACTTGTCGGCTCGCTGATGAAGACTTCTCAGAAGCTCGTTCAGCAGATCTTGCGACACCTCAGCCAAGGAATACTCCGTTTGCATCAATCCGATCGCCGAAGAGTTTTTTCTTCAGTGCCTCGGTCTGCCCGCGCCCTTCAGCCAACTCTCTGTTCATGTCTTTCATGAACGCGACAAGATCCTCAAGATCTTCGAGTGTTTTCTGACTGCGCCGGTCAAGCTTGAGCATTTCTTCGTAGAGCATTTCCCTGGTGACTTCAGCCATCACACGCTCCGCAACCTTTAGTCGATTGCGACAGTATAGTTCTCGATGACCGTGTTTGCCAGAAGCTTCTCGCACATGGCCTTGAGTTCGGTTTCGGCCTTGGCCTTGTCGGTGCCTTCGAGTTCGAGATCGAAAACCTTGCCCTGACGGACCTGGCCGACGCCTTCGAAACCGAGGCTGCCGAGCGCGCCTTCGATTGCCTTGCCCTGCGGATCGAGAACGCCGTTCTTGAGCGTGACGGTCACACGTGCCTTGATCACTGATCTACCCCTTGAATGCAGTTACTTGACGAGAACCGGACCCGTACCGCGGATCGGCTCGTTTTCGTTGATGATGCCGAGACGACGTGCCACTTCCGAATAGGCTTCCAGAAGCCCACCCATATCGCGGCGAAAACGGTCCTTGTCCATCTTTTCCTTCGTCTCGATGTCCCAGAGACGGCAGCTATCCGGAGAAATCTCGTCGCGAGGATGATCCGCATCATGTCGCCTTCGAAAAGACGGCCGCATTCGATCTTGAAATCGACGAGCTGGATGCCGACGCCGAGGAAAAGGCCGGACAGGAAGTCGTTGACGCGAATGGCGAGCGCCATGATGTCATCGAGTTCGGCAGGGTTGGCCCAGCCGAAGGCGGTGATGTGCTCTTCGGAAACCATCGGGTCGGCCAGCGCGTCGGACTTGTAATAGAATTCGATGATCGAACGCGGCAGGACCACGCCTTCCTCGATGCCGAGGCGCTCCGACAGCGAGCCGGCGGCGACGTTGCGCACGACGATCTCGAGCGGGATCATCTCCACTTCCTTGATCAGCTGCTCGCGCATGTTCATCCGGCGGATGAAATGCGTCGGGATGCCGATCTTGTTCAGGTGCGTGAAGATATATTCCGAAATGCGGTTGTTGAGCACACCCTTGCCGTCGATGACGTCGTGCTTCTTCTTGTTGAAGGCCGTCGCGTCGTCCTTGAAAAACTGGATCAGCGTGCCCGGCTCGGGGCCTTCATACAGGATCTTGGCCTTGCTTCGTAAATGCGGCGGCGACGATTCATGATGTCGTGTCTCGTATAGTTGGCGCCTCTTGCGGGCGCATTGGAATGGTGTTTGGCGGTCCCTTAACGGAAAACGGACGAATTCACAATGCAGGCCTCCAAACCCCGAGTGGATGACGTTGGCCGACGTTGAAGCACTCAGAAATTATTCATCACAACGTTACACGGATTCGCAAAGCTTTGGCTCTATGAATGCTGTGTCGGCCAAGAAAAGGTCAGTCATAACAAATAAAGGCAGGGGGTTTTCATGTATGCACTTCAGGATCGCGCAGCTGCGCTCGAAATAAATTTTGCCCATGATCAGGATGTCCGCTTCCTGGCAGAATCACGCCGTACCAAGGCAGTCGGCCTCTGGGCCGCAGCGCTGCTCGGCCTTGCCGACGCTGAAGCCTATGCGCGCAATCTGATGTTTGCCGGTGTCGAAGGTGCTCCCGTCACCGAGATAGCCATGAAATTGCGTCATGATTTCGACACCGCCGGTGTGCGGATGGCCGATGACGAACTGGCCGACCAGATGCGTGATCTTCTCAACGCAGCCCTGAGACAGCTCGACGCGGCCTGACTTTTGGGCATGGAACGGGCAGCGTGAACTGCCCGGCCCCTGTTCTTTACGGCTTCAGGCGGCTCAGGAACTGAGCGAAGACCATCGTGCCTTCCGGCCAAGGACCATGGCCGGATTCGGCATTGATATGGCCGGATTCACCCGCATCGATCAAGAGCGAGCCCCAGGCCGCCGCTATATCGTCGGCATGCTCGTAAGCGCCGAACGGATCGTTGCGACTGGCGATCGTCAATGTCGGGAAGGGCAGAGGATCGCGCGGATAGGGCCCGAAGGTCATCAGGTGTTTCGGCCTGATTTCCGGGTTCTGCACGTCCGGTGGCGCGACCAGAAATGCGCCCGCGATTTTCTTTTCGAAATGCGGGATCGCGTGGATCACGGTCGGCACGCCGAGCGAGTGTGCGACAAGCACGACCGGCTTCGTCGAGGCATTGACCTCCTCGACGAGACGCTTGACCCAGTCTTCCTTCACCGGCTTTGACCATTCCGCCTGTTCCACCCGGCGGGCCGTTGCGAGCTTCTGCTCCCAACGGGTCTGCCAGTGGTCGGGGCCGGAATTGGTGTAACCGGGGACGATTAGGATATCGGCTTCTGATGCTTTCATGCCGCGTATCTGTGTTCGATTGCTGTCAAGTTCAAGCCGTTCGGATCACGCTTCGCCGAAGACACGGGTGAAGATCGTGTCTACGTGCTTGGTGTGGTAGCCGAGATCGAATTTTTCGCGGATCTCTTCCTCCGGCAATGCGGCGCGAACCTCTTCGTCGGCGAGAAGCTCTTCGAGGAAGTCCTTGCCCTGTTCCCAGACCTTCATGGCGTTGCGCTGGACGAGACGGTAGCTGTCCTCGCGCGAAACGCCTGCCTGGGTGAGTGCCAGCAGGACGCGCTGGCTCATGACCAGACCCTTGAACTTGTTCATGTTCTTCAACATGTTTTCCGGGTAGATGACGAGCTTCTCGATGACGCCTGCCAGACGGTTCAGGGCGAAGTCGAGGGTGATCGTGGTATCCGGGCCGATCGCGCGCTCGACGCTCGAATGGCTGATGTCGCGCTCATGCCACAGCGCCACGTTTTCCATGGCCGGTACGACCGACATGCGGACGAGGCGCGACAGGCCGGTCAAGTTTTCCGTCAGGACCGGGTTGCGCTTGTGCGGCATGGCCGACGAGCCCTTCTGGCCCGGCGAGAAGAATTCTTCCGCTTCCAGAACCTCGGTGCGCTGCATGTGGCGGATCTCGATCGCGACGTTTCGATCGAGGATGCGATGACGCCGAGCGTGGCGAAATACATGGCATGACGGTCACGCGGGATGACCTGGGTCGATACCGGCTCCGGCTTCAGGCCGAGCGCTGCTGCAACATGCTCTTCGACGCGCGGGTCGATATTGGCAAAGGTGCCGACGGCGCCGGAAATGGCGCAGGTGGCGATTTCTTCACGGGCTTCGAGAAGGCGGGTCTTGTTGCGGTCCATCTCTGCATAGAAGCGGGCGAAGGTGAGGCCCATCGTCGTCGGCTCGGCATGGATGCCGTGGCTGCGGCCGATACGGACCGTGTCCTTGTGTTCGAAGGCGCGGGTCTCAAGGCTGCCAGAACGCGATCGACGCCGGCAAGCAGGATGTCGGTGGCGCGTACGAGCTGGACGTTGAGCGTCGTGTCGAGAACGTCGGACGAGGTCATGCCCTGGTGGATGAAGCGGCTATCCGGGCCGACAAATTCTGCCAGATGCGTCAGGAAGGCGATGACGTCATGCTTGGTGACGGCCTCGATCTCGTCGATGCGGGCGACATCAAATACGGCGTTGCCGCCCTTTTCCCAGATCGTCTCGGCCGCCGATTTCGGGATTACGCCGATCGCAGCCAGCGCGTCGCAGGCATGTGCCTCGATCTCGAACCAGATGCGGAACTTCGTTTCCGGGGACCAGATGGCGACCATTTCGGGCCGGGAATAGCGGGGGATCATGGGCTCTAGCCTTTGTTCTTTTCAGGAATTTGCCGCCGCCTTAGCAAAAGCGGCGGTGAAGCTCAATGTCTGCGGGGTTTTTGCGGCAATACGCGACATGCAAGCTTAATAAAAGCCGTATCTCTGCGGCCTATCACCGGTCAGAGACGGGCAGTCTCCGCCGCCTGACGCAATGCCGAGACATTGGCGCGGTAGGCGTCGATGCCGTCGCCCTTGTAGACGGCCGAGCCGGCAACGAAGACATTGGCGCCGGCAGCCGTCGCAGCGCCGATCGTGTCGGCGGTAATGCCGCCATCGACCTCGATCTCGATCGGCCTGTCACCGACCAGGGACTTCACGGCGCGGATCTTGTCGAGCATGGCCGGGATGAATTTCTGGCCGCCGAAGCCGGGATTGACGCTCATAACCAGAATGAGGTCCACATCATCGATGACGTTTTCCAAAACCGAGACGGGCGTGGCCGGGTTGAGGGTGACGCCCACCTTCTTGCCCAGCGCGCGGATGGTCTGAAGCGAGCGGTGCAGATGGGCGCCGGCCTCGGCATGGACGGTGATGCCGTCGCAGCCGGCCTTGGCGAAAGCTTCGATATAGGGGTCGGCAGGGGCGATCATCAGATGGCAATCGAAGAAGGCCGTCGTGTATTTCCGCAGAGACTTGATGACATCGGGGCCGAACGAGATGTTGGGCACGAAATGGCCGTCCATGACATCGAGGTGAACCCAGTCGGCGCCGGCCTCCACCACATCGCTGACTTCCTGGCCGAGCCTTGAAAAGTCAGCCGCAAGAATGGAGGGGGCGATACGGATCGGCAGGGTCGGATGGGTCATGAATGTGAGGCTCCGGATTGATCTGGCCTGACCTATCATTCTCGCGGGCGACCGACAACCTTGAGCCGTACCGCCAAAGCGTCCAGAGCGGCAAGGCGTCGAGAGCGGCGAGGCGGGTTTATTCGGTTGCCGGGCGCAAGGGTGCAAAACCGGCGCCCTGCCATTCCTGCAGGCGGTAAAGATTGGTCTTCAATTCGTGGTCACTGGTGAAGGCAATCGTGCCGATGGCTGTCTTGAACGTCCCTCGACCGATCGCGTCTGCAAGGGCGTTGCCTGCCGTCGGGGAGGCGAGCGCTTGATGGGCGACCTGCACGGCGGCATAGGCGGGCAGCACGTAGCCATCGGGCTCGGTCGAGCCGGCTTTCAGCGCCTTGACGGCCTCTGCGGCCTGCGGATCTGCGGCATAGTCCGGCAATGTCACGGCCAGTATGCCCGGCCGCAGCGGGACGGGCTGGTTGGGCGCGCGGAGACTGTCGCCACCGATCAGTGACAGCGTGATGTTTTCGGCCGCTGCGTCACGGGCGATGATGGCGATGTCGCTGCGATCGCCGCCGACGAGAACATGGGTTGCACCGGTCTTGGCAAGGCGGCGCACGAGCGCGATCTGCTGCTCCTGGCCGGGGCGATAGGTATCGGTAAAGGCGGGGCGGATGCCGACGGGGTCGAGGCGTTGTCGCACGGCATTGACCAGTTCGCGGCCATAGATCGTGCCATCATCGATCAGGCCGATGGGCTGGGCCTTCCAGAGGTCGATGATGCTGTGCGCCACCTGATCGGCTTCCGCGTCCTCACTTGGGGCCATGCGATAGAACGGCCAGCCGTTGCGCAGCGCGTCTTCCATCAGGATGCGCGAGCGGACGGAAACGGTGATGGCGGGTATGGCGCGGTTCTCAGTTGCGGCAGCGAGCCGGTGAGCGTCTCGACGCAGAGGAAGCCGATTGCGACATTCACCTTGCGTCGATGAGGCTTTGGCCGCGGCCGGGCCACCGCTGTCGTCACAGCTTTCGTCAACCTCCACCAGCTTGTCGCCGGAGGCTGCTGCGGCAGCACGGGCGCAGCCAGGATCTGTGCTCCGAGCGTCGCAAAGGGTCCGCGCTGCGGCGCGACGACACCAATGACCGCTGCTCCGGCAGAAGCGGGAGACAGAAGGCTGGCGAGCGGGGCCGCGATAAGGCCGGCGATGAGGAGGAGGCGCGCTGTCATGCCTTTTCTTGAATTGATGAACGATGCGATACCTTTAGCCTTCCCGGCGCGGGGGTCAAAGAAATTCGCTTGCGGCGGACAAAAAGCCTGCCGGCCGGCGTGGAAATTGCTCATCACAGACGCCATATGGTGAAGGAGTTGCGGTGGCAAAAGATGGTGGCAAGGGTGTCGCTGGCCGGGCAAGCCGGACTGTCCATTCTAGAATTTCTGAAATTGCGTCGGGCGTGATCGCCGGCGTATCCCTTTTTAAAATCTGTGTTTTCATGTCGGCTCCCGATTGGGGCTTTTAAAAATCGAGGGAGGCTGCATGTCTCAACTGGATATTCAGGATCCGCTGCAGACGGCGGAACGCTGGAAGCACGAGGGCCGGGATGTGGCGCTGGCGACCGTGATGGAAACCTGGGGCTCCGCTCCGAGGCCGGCCGGCAGCCATCTGGTCATCGATGCGGACGGCAATTTCGAGGGATCCGTTTCCGGCGGTTGCGTCGAGGGCGCGGTCATCACCGAGGCAATCGATGTCATCCAGTCCGGCGAAGCGAAAATGCTCGATTTCGGCGTTGCGGACGAAACCGCATGGCGGGTCGGGCTTTCCTGCGGCGGCCGAATTCGCGTTTATGTGGAAAGGGTTTCCTGATGCAGCTCTCGACCCTGTCTGCGTTGAATGCGGCAAAGCGGGAGCGGCGGGCGATCGTGCTCGTGACCGATATCGACAGCGCCACGCATATGGCGATTGCCGAGGGCGACCCGGTGCCCGCTAACCTTCAACCCTTTGTCGAGCCTGTCTTCTGAGCGGCAAGGCGACGTCCTGCGAGGTGGACGGGCGCCATTTTTTCATCAATCCCTATCTGCCGCCGCCACGGATCGTCGTCATCGGTGCCGTGCATATCAGCCAGGCGCTGGCGCCTATGGCGGCCGTGACAGGTTATGATCTGACGGTCATCGATCCGCGCACGGCCTTTGCGACGCCCGAGCGTTTGCCGGCGTCGATCTGGTGGCCGAATGGCCGGAAGACGCGCTGAGGGCGCGGCCGCTCGATGCCTATACGGCGGTTGCCGCCGTCACGCATGATCCGAAGATCGATGATTTCGCGCTTTCGGCGGCGCTGACGGCCGGTTGCTTTTATGTCGGTGCGCTTGGAAGCCGGAAGACGCATGCCAAGCGTGTTGAACGATTGATCGCTTTTGGGCATTCCGCGGAGGAGATCGGGCGTATATCCGCGCCGATCGGGCTCGATATCGGTGCCGCCAGCCCCTCGGAGATCGCGCTTGCCACACTCGGCGACATCGTCCGGGCCTTCCGGCGTCGGGCTGTGGCGGCGAGAGCGGCTGCTGCATCTGTGTCCCCATCTGGTGATGTATGATTTTCGGCGATTTTCCAACGCATTCGGCAACAGGCGTGGTGCTTGCTCACACGGTGCAGGCCGGTGCGCGCCGTTTGCCGAAAGGGACATCGCTGCAGGAGGAAGAGATTGCTGCCCTGATTGCTGCCGATATCGGTCAGGTGACGGGCATGCGGCTCGATGCCGATGACCTGATCGAGGACGAGGCTGCGGCTGCGATTGCCGGCGCCATTCCCGCCGATCACATGCGTCTCTCCGATGCCTCGACCGGGCGCGTCAATGTCTATGCCGCAGTCAACGGCCTCTTCGTGGCGGACCGAACGGTGGTCGATGCGATCAACCGGATCGAGCCGGCGATCACGCTTGCCTGTCTTGCCGATCATGTCCCGGTTCGGGCCGGTGACATGGTGGCGACGATCAAGATCATTCCGCTCGGCGTGGCAGGGGAGAAAGTGCGGCGGGTCGTTGAGCTTCTGGGCGAATCGGCGCCTTTTGCGGTAAAGCCGTTCAGCGCCCATGCGGTGACGCTGATCGCCACCGAGCTGCCCTCGCTGAAGGCGTCGGTCATGGACAAGACGGCCCGGCTCCTGGCGCAGCGGCTGTCGATTTCCGGTAGCCGGATAATGAATGAGGTTCGCGTTCCGCATGATCGGGAGGCGCTTGTCTCGGCATTTCAAGGGCTTGATCTTCTCGAAAATGATGAGCCGGCTATGGTTGTCGTGTTCGGCGCTTCGGCAGTGGTTGACGCGGAGGATGTCATTCCGGCGGCGATCCGGGCGGCAGGCGGCGAGGTGATGCAGGTCGGGATGCCGGTCGATCCCGGTAATCTCATGGTCCTCGGTCGGCTTGGCAACTGTCCCGTCATTGGCGCACCGGGTTGCGCCCGGTCTCCCAAAGACAATGGCTTCGACTGGATATTGCACCGGCTTATGGCAGGCGAGATGCCGACGGCCTCGAGATTAGCGGGATGGGCGTTGGAGGATTGCTGATGGAAATTCCAACACGGCCGAGGCCGCGCGAGGCGGCATCTCCGGAAACCCTGACGATCGGCGCGATGCTGCTTGCGGCCGGGCAGGCGCGTCGCATGGGGCAGAACGGACCCCATAAGCTGCTTGCGGAGTTCGATGGACAGCCACTCGTGCGGCGTTCGGCCGAGCGACTTGTGGCAGCTGGATTTGCACCCAGGGTTCTTGTCACCGGTCATAGACAGACTGAGATCGAGGCCGCTGTTGCGGGCCTTGAGATCGAGCGCCGCTTCAATGCGGACTATGCCTCGGGAATGGCCGGCTCACTCGTGACGGGTCTGCAGGGCGCCGGCATGCTGTTCTGCGATGGTGTGCTCATCATGCTGGCCGACATGCCTGCTGTGACGACGGAAAACCTCATGGACCTTGCGCGGGCCTTCAGGCAGGAAGGCGGGCGTTGCGTGGTGCGGTCCGTCTCCGGCGGCAAGCGCGGCAATCCGGTCATCCTGCCGCGCGCCGTCTTCGATGCCGTCCTGCGGCTGGAGGGTGATGTCGGGGCAAGAGCGATCATTGAAAACAGCGGCCTGCCTGTGATCGACATCGAAATCGGAGACGCTGCGCATATCGATGTGGATACGCCGGAGGCTGTAATTGCCGCGGGCGGCACTCTGCGAGACTGAAAACGGGGGACGTAATGGACAATGACGCTATCGAAGAAATGTTTTCGGGTCTCGGTCCCGTCAGCATCCGCCGGATGTTCGGCGGCAAGGGTATCTATCACCGCGGGCTGATTGTCGCGATCGACCTGCGCGACGAAATCATGCTGAAGGCGGATGCAATCAGCGCGCCGCAATTTGCCGAAGCCGGTGCGCGGCAATGGTCCTACGAGGGAAAGAAGGGCAAGCCGGTGCTGATGCCCTATTGGTCCGTGCCCGAGGATGCGTTCGATGATCCCGATGAAATGCGCCGCTGGACGGAACTGGCCTATGCAGCCGCAATGCGAACGAAAGAAACAAAATAACCACAGGTGGAATCTTTCTCAAACCCGCAAGATTTTACGTATTGCTCAATAACAATCTGGCGCCTATCCTGAAAAGGTAATGGGGGATAAGGCCAACTTCGGTGGGCTGTGATCCAAACATATTTGCAATATTTTTGATCAAGAGTGCCGCTTCGGTTCGCCGAAGCGGCTATTGGTGTAGGGCTCTCGTTTTTTGAGGGCGTGAGATTTTGGCTTGCAGTTCAATCTCACCGTTTGATCATGGGCTGATCATGGGGCCGATCAGCGCAGTAGAATCATTCGGGTCCAATGGGGCATGGACCGTTTTGATTGTTGCGCAAGGTGACGGCCATGCGCCTGGTTTCCTCAATGCAAGTCGATTTTTGAAGCGTTGCATTGTCGGTTTCTCGCTTCATGTCTCTGGTTGGAGATGTTGCTCAGATTGGAGCGCGCTGCGGCGAGCCGGTTTTCCGATCAGGCCAGCATCGTTTCGAGCATGCCGCAGCTCAGCAATCAGGTCGCGCTAGAGCAATTCCAGCAAAAGCGGGAACCGGTTTTGCGTCCGGAATCACGTGAAAACAAAGAGATAGAGCGGTTTCGCGTTTCGAAGAAAGGCGGAAAGGCTCTACAGGGCCGGTTACGGGCCGTTGGTATGCGTTCCGGTGTGCGGAATTCGGAGAGATTGTGGGCGGGAAACGCGGGGCGCGGTGTGTTCTCGCGGCGCAGGAGCGAAGGCACGGCTGAAACGTGTCGCGCAAAGGTGCGCGGCGGCTTTGCGATCACGACATGCGATGAAACGAGAGCCTGCAGCGTATGAGCGGGCCTGAAGGCGCGCCACGCTTGAATGGACAGAACATCCCGGCTGTCAGGCGGTCTCGTCCATGAGAAATCTGTCGAGGTAAAGGAGCGCCTGTTCGGCAAACACGGAAAGCGGACGCGGTGGGTTCTTCGGGTCGAACCAGCCGAATTCGGAGAGCTTGTCCGGCTCGGTCAGGCGCGCTTCACCGCTGAAATCGCGGGTGGCGTATATCATCGACAGCCAGTGTTGACCGTCGGCGGGGAGGATGGCTTCCGCGGCCGTCAGGAAAGTGACGCGGCCGATCGTCAGGCCGGTTTCTTCCTCGGCTTCACGGCGGGCCGCTTCCAGAGATGGTTCCATCGGATCCACCTTGCCGCCAGCAATGCTCCAAGACCCGGCCTCGGGCGCCTTCATGCGGCGCAGCATGAGGATCTTGCCGTCATCTCTCTGGATCACAAGACCGCAGCCGACGCCGGGAAAATCGATACCCGGGCGTTGCGGCTGCGTGTTCATGTCGGGGCTGGACTGGCTCACCGGCTTTGTCTCAAGCGTCTTGCCTGTAAAAGGGCATCAGCCCTTGGCGTTGGCAACGATCAGCATGAAGGCCGGGATATCGTCGCCGAAGCGACCGGGGTCGGGCCATCGTCATTGTCACGGTTGCGACGACGATCGCGATTGTCGTCATTGGCGGGATAGGGCCGGCTATTGCGGTTGCCGCCATTGTTCTGGGGCTTCCTGTCGGCCTTGCGTTCCGCTTTCACGTCTTCCACCTTTGCTTCGACCACTGCCTCTTCGGCGTCGATCCGATTATCCTGGTTTTCATGTCACCCTTGTGACCGGCGTGTTCGCGCCGGCCGCGCCGGTCGCGATCACCACGTTCGCTGCGATCACCACGATCCTTGTCGCGATCGCCACGTCCCTTGCGGCCACGATCCTTGTCGTGGCTTTCCATCGGGGCGGGAAGGGATGTCAGATCGCCGTTTTCCCACTCGATGCTTTCACCGATGAGCTTTTCGATCGAATCGACATATTTCGCGTCGGCCTTGGTCACCAGCGTGAAGGCGCGGCCGAAGCGGCCAGCGCGGCCGGTGCGGCCGATACGGTGGACATAATCTTCCGAGTGGATCGGAACATCGAAGTTGAAGACGTGAGAAACGTCGGGAATATCAAGGCCGCGCGCAGCCACGTCGGACGCGACGAGCAGCTTGATATTGTTGTCCTTGAAGTTGGCCAGCATCGTCATGCGCGAACGCTGATCCATGTCACCGTGCAGAGCGCCGACGGAGAAGCCGTGGCGGTCGAGCGAGCGGAACAGTTCAGAGACGTCCTTCTTGCGGTTGCAGAAGATGATGGCGTTCTTCAGATCGTCCTGCACCTTGATCAGGTCACGCAGGACTGCACGCTTCTCGTAATCCTTGTTGTGGGCGGCGACGAGGCGCTGCGTCACGGTCTTGGCGGTCGAAGACGGCTTGGCCACTTCGATACGCTCAGGGTTCTGAAGGAAGCGGTCGGCCAGTTTCTGAATTTCCGGCGGCATGGTGGCCGAGAAGAAAAGGGTCTGACGGGTGAACGGGATCATCTTGGCGATCCGCTCGATATCCGGAATGAAGCCCATGTCGAGCATGCGGTCAGCTTCGTCGATAACGAGGATTTCCACACCCGTCATCAGCAGCTTGCCGCGTTCGCAATGGTCAAGCAGGCGGCCGGGGGTGCAGATCAGCACGTCGGCGCCGCGCTCAAGCTTGCGGTCCTGCTCTTCGAAGGAGACGCCGCCGATGAGCAGCGCCACGTTGAGCTTGTGGTTCTTGCCGTATTTGTCGAAATTCTCGGCAACCTGGGCGGCCAGTTCGCGGGTGGGCTCCAGGATGAGTGTGCGCGGCATGCGAGCGCGGGCACGGCCCTTTTCCAGAAGCGTCAGCATGGGCAGGACGAAAGAAGCGGTCTTACCCGTGCCGGTCTGGGCGATGCCGCAGATATCGCGGCGCTGCAAGGCAACCGGAATCGCGCCCGCCTGGATCGGGGTAGGGGTCGTGTAACCAGCGTCTGTGACCGCGGATAGGACTTTCTGGCTCAGGCCAAGATCAGCAAATGTCGTCAAAGGAAGTTCTATTTCCGTTGCAGAAATGGGAAGAACATTGCCCGCCAGCGATGGTGTGGGCCGACAGCAGGACCGCGACATAGGACCAAATCGAGGGAAAGTCAACAAAAGCGGCGGAATCCGCGCAGTCAACGTGAACAGAGAATGTGGAGAGATAACGGCAATTGTCGCTTTTACTTCCGACATTGCCTCGGCTCGCCGGCCGAATTTTTGAAACGATGACGCGGCGGGTCTTGACGAGCGATGGGTAAAGACTGCCGAAAGCCGGTGTCGCAGCTGATCTATCTGCTCAAAAATGGCCAAAAACAGGCCTTTTGGCGCCTTATATGGTTATTCTATATAAGTGTTGAGTTTCAGACCGGCATTGAGGAAGTGGATCGGATTGATCGGCTCGCCGTTACGGCGCACTTCGTAATGGACGTGCGGACCGGTGGCGCGGCCCTCTGCGCCGGCAAGCGCGATGACGTCTCCGGCCGCGACCTTTTCGCCGACGGAGACCAATATCTTCGACATGTGGCCGTAGCGAGTCGTGATGCCGTAACCGTGATCGATCTCGACGAGATTGCCGTAGCCATTGGCGGGGCCGGCGAAAATGACCTTGCCGGCGCCGGTTGCACGGATGTTGTCGCCGATCGCCGCCTGGAAATCGATGCCGGCATGAAGCGCGATCCGCCCGAGGAAGGGGTCCATGCGATTGCCGAAGGGGCTGGTGACGGCATGCCCCGGTTCGGGATTGCCGAAAGGCAGTTCGCGCGCCGTCGCCTTCACCTTTTCCAGCCGGTCGAGTGCCGCATCCAGCTGGCCGAGCGAATTGTCGAAGCTGCTGCTGAACAATTGCGGCTCGACATAGGGTCCGCCTATGCCGCTCGTTGCCGTCTTGTCTATGCCGGGCGGATTGTCGTCAGCATCTGCGGAGGCAATGTCGACACCGGTCTTGCGGAGGATATCACTGATCGCGTCTGCCGTGTCGGAGGCGCCATTGGTCAGTGCGGCAATCTTGGTCATCTGGGCGCGTTCGATCGTCTTCAGCGAACGTGTCACCTTGGAAAAGACCCGATCGGCGCGGTCGGCAAGGTTTTCGCGCAAGGGTGCCAGCGCGAGAAGGGAATTGCCGTCCGGTGTCGCGAGAGAGGCATGCTGGTCGCTGTCGGCGGCGGGCTCGCTGCCGGTTGCACCGGCATTGGCGCTGCCGTCGGCGGCCGAGGGCTGTGCGGCGCTATCCTTGCCCATCAGGCCGTTTTCCTGGGCGCGGTCCAGAAGCGAGCCGAGCTTGCCGTTGCGAGAGAACAGGGCGTTCTGCTGCGCCATCAGCTTGTCGACCTTCTGCTCGACCACCTGCTGGTCGAGCAATTGGCGGGAGGTGATGCGGTCGAGCTGCGCGCGCAGGGCCGAAATCCGGTCCTCGTAATCGTATTGCATACGGGCCTGGCGGGCCATGGTGGCGCCGATCAGGTCATCGCGGACGACGAGATAGGAGGTTGCGCCGAGATAGCCGATGACGACGACACCGACGACGCAGGTGGCAAGGGCGCCCATCCATGGCCGGATGGTCATGTGACGGATCTTCTCGCCACTCGCCAGGATCAGAACATGGTTCTGCGACTTCCTGCCGAAAACGCGATGTTCGCCTACCTTCGCCACGTCTTGCCCCTTGGCGGGAGAATCCTCTCCCGATCGTCCGATACATTCGAACCCAATAGACACGGCTATGGTTAATAAAAGCTTTCCGGCCTGTTTTCAGGCATAATTACGGGCAGTTAGCGAGCGATAAAAGGAGGGCGTAAGACCCGCTTCGGCGCGCGCTATGTCATTGAAGGGCGCTTTCAGGGCACCGCGGAAATTGGCGCGCACAAGCTCCTGGAATGTCCTTGCCGGATCCTTTCGCTCGCGGGCGCAGAGGAAGCGGAACCATTTGGCGCCGATTGCCACATGGCCCTTCTCGTCATTGTAGATGACGTCGAGGACGGCTGCACTTTCGAGATCGCCTGTCTCGCGCATCTTGGCCTGTAACGACGGCGTGACGTCGAGACCGCGGGCTTCGAGGATGAGCGGTACGACGGCAAGCCTTGCCGTCAGGTCGTTGCGGGTCGAATGGGCGGCCTGCCAGAGACCGTCATGCGCCGGCATGTCGCCGTAATCGGCCCCCATGGCATTCAGCCGTTCACGCACCATGCGGAAATGCTTTGCCTCCTCGAAGGCAACCGTCATCCAGCCGTCGAAGAAGGAATTGGGCACCGGTTCTGAGGCGAAGCGGGCAACGATATCGAGCGCCAGATCGACGGCGTTGAGTTCGATATGGGCGATTGCGTGGAGAAGCGCGATGCGGCCGTTGACCGTGTGGAGCGACCGCTTTTCCACGGCCTTTGGCGGCACCAGCTCCGGTTTTTCCGGCCGGCCGGGGCGATCGGGCAGGGCGGGATCGAGCGGCGAGCGCAGGGAGAGGCGCCGCTCGAACCAGCGTGTTGCCGTCTCCTGTGCCAGCCTCGTCTTCACATCGAGATCAGCGGCGGCGATTGCTTCGGTCGCACCGCCGCGCAGAGAGGTTATGGTGAAGTGATCGGGCATGGCGGGGATCCGGGAGATGAAGCGGTTCGAGGTGGAGGTCCGGCGCTCTTGCTGTCAGATGCGCCGGAAGGTGGTCATGCGCTTGTCAGGCTCTTGAGAACATCTTCTGCATGGCCCGCGACCTTGACCTTCGGCCAGATCTTCACGATCCGGCCGTCAGCGCCGATCAGGAAGGTGGTGCGCTCTATGCCCATATAGGTGCGGCCATACATGCTCTTCTCCTTCCAGACGCCATAGGCGTTGGCGAGAGACGTGTCCTCGTCGGAGCCGAGAATGACGGAAAGGCCGTGTTTTGCGACGAATTTATCGTGTTTTTTCACCGTATCCGGCGAGACGCCGATAATGGCGGCGCCTGCCTTTTCGAACTCCGGCAGAAGGCCGGAAAAGGTCACGGCTTCCGTGGTGCAGGCGCTGGTATCGTCCTTGGGGTAGAAATAGAGAACCACAGGCTTTCCGGCATGGTCCTTGAGGGACACGGTGCCGCCGCCGTCACGCGGGATTTCGAAATCTGGTGCGAGGTCGCCAATTGCAAGGTCAGCCATGGTTTTCCTTTCTTTCGCCCGTATGTTGGATGATTGTCGCCGCAATCGGTATATAGTGGCGGCGGCGACGTCCAGAGCGGTCGCAGATTCGAAAAGGGTGTGCTGAGCCTGATGGCGGAAATTCGAGGAGAAAAGGTCAGTTTCAATCGGCGGGACATCGTTCCCCTGCATGAAATGCCTTCTGCCCAGGTCGAGGATCCGATCATCGTCCATTGCCCGCCGGCACGTTCGCGGGCGGGGCGAATCGGCAAGCCCATCGTGCTTTTCCTGATGCTCGTCGTCATGGCGATCGGCAGCGCCATTCTTGCCATCGAGGGCGGCGCGGTTGATGGCGCGCTCTCTTCGCGGGCGCAGGCAGCGCTCAACAATGCGATCGGGCCCCGCTATGTCGCGACCGTCGGCTCGACGCTGATCCGCTTCGATTCGCATTTCCGTATCGCGATCGAGGCCCGCAATGTCGATATTATCGAACAGGCGAGCGGCGAACATCTGAGCAAGGCGGGCGCAATGCGGCTTGCCGTCGATCCTCTGGCGCTTCTTGCCGGGCGGATTTCGATCAATCACATCGAGGCAGACGATATCCGGCTTGAGACCGCGCAATTGCCTCAGGGTGATCCGATGGCAATGTCGGAAGTGCGCGTCGATGCCGTGCCGAAGCTTCTCGAAGAGGCGTTCCAGCGCCTCGATGAGGCGCGCGACCTGATCAACCGGACGGGCACCGGATCGGTGCGGATCGCCGGGATCGATATCGTGCTGCCGACAGCGCCGGGGCAGCAGCCTCTGACGCTTTCTGTCGACACGTTGCGGCTCGGCCGCAATGCCGATGGCGAGATCGGGGTCGATGGCATTATCAGCCTCAACGGACGCAAGGCGACGCTGACCGCGGCATCGCAGACGGTCGGCGGCGTGACGTCGGGACTGCATGCCAAGCTTTCCGGGCTGGAGATCACGCCTTTCCTGTTGCGCACGGATGATCAGGGCGCGCCGCGCGAGGGGCTCGTCGGATCGATCGACTTCGAACTCTCGGCGGTCAGGGCGCGAGAGAATGTGCAGCCGACGATGACGGCGACCGTGCACCACTCGCCCGGCAAATATTACAACGACGGGATCGAGCAGCCATTCAATGGCGCCGATATCCATGTCGCCTATGATTTTCGAAGACTCGATCGAGATCCTGAAGTCGCAGGCGCAGTTCGGCGCAACCATCCTGCCCTTGACGGGGGCGATCGTCGATCTGAACCGGCTGAACCCGGATGACAAACGGCCGGGCTTCGGGCTCGATCTGCTGATCAGCGGCGGCACAGCCGTTGGGGCCGATGGCGAGCCGCCCGCCAATTTCGATCTGAAGGCTGTCGGTCGATATCTCGCGGCGGACCGCGAATTGCAGTTCGACCAGATGAGTGTTTCGAGCCCGCTCGGGCAGATGGCGGGGTCTCTGAAGGTACGCTTCGGCAAGCAGTCGCCGGAGATCAGTTTCGGTGCGCAAATTCCGCAGATGGCCGTCACCGGCGTCAAGCAGCTCTGGCCCTTCTGGATGGCGCGCAAGCCGCGCGAATGGGTGGGGCAGAACATGTTCGGCGGCACCATTACCAACGGATCGATTGCCGTCTTTATCCCCGCCGGCCGCATGAAGGGGCCGGGTATTCCCATGGAGCTCGATGCGAACGAGCTGAGGCTGTCCTTCGATGTCGCCGATTCGCGGCTCAACATGCCGGGCGACGTTCCACCGCTGCGTGACATCTATGGCCATCTCGACCTCAAGGGCGAGAAGTTGCAGGTGGATATCAGCAAGGCGGACAGCTATTTCCCGTCCGGCCGATCCGTGCAGATCGGACAGACACGGTTTGCGATCCCATCGACCTATACCAAGCCGCTCATGGCGGATCTCTCGATCAAGCTCTCCGGCAATGCGGATGCCGTGACCGAGCTTGCGAATTTCCGGCCGATCCGGGCGTTGAACGGCACGGACATGACGCCGGACCAGTTTTCGGGCACGGCACAGGCTGAAATTACCGCCCATATGGGCCTGATTTCGGATCAGAAACCGCCGAAACCCGTCTGGGCTGCGCATGTACAGCTTGCCGATGTCAGCCTGTCGAAGAAGATGGAAGGGCGCCAGATCGCCCATCTCAACGGCACGCTCGACGTCGATCCGCAGGCGGCAAAGCTCAATGCCAAGGGAACCATCGACGACGTGCCGGCGGAAATCGCCTTGGTGCAGCCGGTCGATTCCGCCTCGACGGTGAAGCGGGCGCTGGATGTGAAGGCCAGCCTCAACGACGATCAGCGGGAAAAGCTGGTTCCGGGCCTGTCCGACATGGTGCAGGGCACGGTTGGCCTTGAACTCACGCGCCTCGACGATAATCGTCAGGGCATTTCGCTCGACCTGACGCGGGCGACGCTATCCGTGCCGTGGATCGGCTGGACCAAGGGCGGCGGCATTGGCGCCAAGGCACAGTTCGAACTGTCGAGCAGTGGCTCGCAGACGGATATCCGCAATTTCTCGCTGGGCGGAGACGGGTTCGGCGCCAAGGGCAATATTTCGCTCTCCGGCGGCAGCCTGTCGTCGGCGGATTTTTCCGGCGTACAGCTGACGCCGGCGGATAATTACAGCGTTGCGATCAAGCATTCCAAGGGCGCCTACGACATTTCCGTCGGCGGCAATACCGTCGATATACGGCCGATCATTACCAAGCTGCGCTCGGGTATCGGCAGCAAGGGGAGTGCGAAGGGCGGGTCGTCTTCCAGCGACGACGCAGGAACCTTGACCTTGCGCGCCAAGCTCGACCGGATGATCGGCTACAATGATGAAGCGCTGAACAATGTGAACCTGCTCTTCCAGATGCGCAACGGGACCGTGTCTGGAGCCGATCTGACCGCCTCGACCGGCAGCGGTCAGGCCGTCGTCAGCAAGATGATCCAGGGGGATACGATTTCGCTGACGTCCGGTGATGCCGGTGCCATCGTGCGCTTCACCAATCTCTACAGCTCGATGCGCAGCGGCCTTCTCAACCTGCGCCTCAAGGCGACGGGCAGCAGCTGGGCGGGCGCGCTCGATGTGCGCAACTTCTCCCTCGTCAACGACCAGAAGCTGGAAACGCTGGTTTCCACGCCCGTCGGCAAGGATGGCGAGAGCATCAACAGCGCGACGAAGAAGGGAATCGACGTGACGTCGGCGAAGTTCCAGCGCGCCTATGCAACGCTTGCCTACAAGGACGGCGCGCTTTCCGTCGACAATGGCATCGTGCGCGGCGAGCAGATCGGTGCGAGCTTCCAGGGCATGGTGCGCGACGCAAGCGGCAAGATGGAGATGACGGGCACGTTCATGCCGGCCTATGGCCTCAACCGGCTGTTCGGCGAATTGCCGATCATCGGGGCGATCCTCGGCAATGGACGCGATCGTGGTCTTCTCGGCATCACCTTCAAGCTGGAAGGTCCGTTCGACAAGCCGAAGCTGCAGATCAATCCCCTGTCGATCATTGCGCCCGGCGTGTTCCGGCAGATTTTCGAATTCCAGTAAGACTTGGCCTCAGCCAATGACACGGAAACAAAAAGGCCGCATGAAGCGGCCTTTTTGTTTCCGTGTCATTGGCTGGATGGAAGCCCGCTTATGCCGGCCGCACCAGAATGTGCTTCTTCTTGCCGAGCGACAGCTTGATGACACCATCGGCGGTGACGTCAGCGGAACCGATCACGGCACGCTCATCCGACATGGAGGCATCGTTGATGCGGACTGCGCCGCCCTGAACGTGGCGACGGGCCTCACCGTTCGAGGCTGCAAGACCGGCACGGACGATCAGGGACAGAAGGCCAAGGCCCGCCTCGATTTCCGCGGTCGGGATTTCGATCGAGGGCAGGTTGTCGGCAAGCGCGCCTTCCTCAAAGGTCTTGCGTGCCGTTTCGGCGGCCTGTTCTGCTGCGGCGCGGCCATGCAACATGGCGGTAACTTCGGTGGCGAGGATCTTCTTCACCTCGTTGATCTCGGCGCCGCCAAGCGCAGAGAGGCGAGCGATCTCGTCCATCGGAAGCGTCGTGTACAGCTTCAGGAAGCGCGACACGTCGGCATCCTCGGTATTGCGCCAATACTGCCAGAAGTCATAGGCCGACAGCATGTCCGGGTTCAGCCAGACGGCACCATTGGCCGACTTGCCCATCTTGGCACCGGACGAGGTGGTCAGAAGCGGCGAGGTCAGCGCATAGAGCTGCGGCGTGCCCATGCGGTGGCCGAGGTCGATACCGTTGACGATATTGCCCCACTGGTCCGAACCGCCCATCTGAAGGCGCACGTCGTAGCGCTTGTTCAGTTCGACGAATCGTAGGCCTGCAGGATCATGTAGTTGAATTCGAGGAAGGACAGCGACTGTTCGCGATCGAGGCGCGTCTTCACGCTATCGAAGGACAGCATGCGGTTGACCGAGAAGTGACGACCGACATCGCGCAGGAATTCGAGGTAGTTGAGACCACGCAGCCAGTCGGCGTTGTTGATCATCAACGCGTCCTTCGGGCCTTCGCCGTAATTGAGGTAGCTGGAGAAGACCCGCTTGATCGAGGCGATGTTGCTTTCGATCGTGTCGATGGTCATCAGCTGGCGGGCATCGTCCTTGAAGGACGGATCGCCGACCATGCCGGTGCCGCCGCCCATCAGCGAGATCGGGCGATGGCCGGTCTGCTGCATCCAGTGCAGCATCATGATCTGGATCAGGCTGCCCGCATGCAGCTTGGCGCCGTCGGGTCATAGCCGATATAGGCAGTCACGGTTTCCTTGGCGAACAGTGCGTCAAGACCTGCCTCATCGGAGATCTGGTGAATGAAGCCGCGCTCATCGAGCGTGTGAAGGAAATCGGACTTGAACCTGGACATCTCTTATCTCTGTGGATGTGTTTTTATATGCGAGGCGGGCTCTAACACTGTTTTTGCCCATAATCACTTCAAAAGTGACGCCGCTTCATGGGCGCGGCCGAAAGAATGGCCGTTTTCAGCCCGCGGCGCGATTTCCCGGTAATACCAATTAACCTTTTGTTTCATACGTAAAACTACGATGTGCAGCATTCCGCCACTACAACCATTTTCTCTAATTCGTTGAAAAGTCGATGCTCGGCGCAGTCTTCTTTCTGGCGGTGAACTTTGTCGTCGCCATCTCCTTCAGTGCGGTTTTTGCCGTCGTCTCCACACGCAGCCGCTCGCGTCGGGCAGCTCTGTGGTTTGCTGCGGGATTTGGCGTGGCGTCGCTGTCGGCGCTCTGCGAGCTTGCCGTCGCCTTTCTTCCCGCACCAAAGTTTTTTGCGCTCGGTGCTTTCGCCACGGTCCTGTCCGGCATGATGCTGCTGCGTGTCGGGCTCGGGGAGATGTACGGTTTCAGGATGAAATGGCTGCATGCCGCAATCTTCCTGTTGGTCAGTATTGGCCTGAGCATTGCAATCTACGATCTGCCGCGCGGAACGCCGGTACAGGCCTTTTCCTACCAGGCGCATTTGCCTGGATCACGCTCGTCAGTGCCTTTGCGGTTCTCTCGTCGGTGCGGCGGCTGGCGATCGATCGGGCGCTCGGCTTCCTCATGCTGGTCACGGGGCTGCACTTCTTCTTCAAGGCCGGCCTCGCAGTCGCTTTTGGCGCGGGTCATGTGGCCAAGGATTATGTCGGCACCCATTATGCGCTGATCTCGCAGAGCCTGACGGCGGTGCTGATGGTTGCGGTTGGCCTGACGCTGCTTTCCGTGCTCGTGCTTGAAATCATGGCGGATGAACGGAGTGAGTCGGAGAGGGATGCACTTTCGGGCGTTGCCAATCGCCGCGGCTTCGACAGGCAGGTCAGGGCGGCGCTGTCTGCCACTGCCGATGGCCGACATTCGCTGATCCTGTGCGATCTCGATCATTTCAAGGTGATCAACGATACCTACGGCCATCACGCCGGAGATATGGTCATCCGGTCCTTCGCCGAGACAATCAGCCAGTCAGCACTTCCGGGCGCGTGGTCGCCCGGATCGGCGGCGAGGAATTCGCGGTCTGTCTTGCCAATACGCCGCTTGAAGTGGCCCTGCTTTTTGCCCAGGCGCTCAGGGCCGCGACGGTCGGGATGGTCGTTGCTGGCATGCCGACGACCTTTCGCGTCACTGCGAGTTTCGGCGTTGCACCGTTCAGCTCCCTCGCGGATTTCGAGGAGGCAATCCAGGCCGCCGATGTGGCTCTCTATGCCGCCAAGCGTGGCGGGAGAAACCGGGTCAATGCGGCGCTGATGTGACACAGCAGAGTGGCAGAGCCGCGCATCTGCGTCCGGTGAAATAATCTCCAGCCAGTGCCGATTGTGGTATGTCCCGTAGGGCCTGAAGCGAGCCTGAAACGAGCCCGAAAACGACCCTGAAAACGACAATGGCCGCTCGCGCGGCCATCGATCTCGTCTTCACCTGATCCGTTTTGCGATCAGCGAATGCGCTTGGCGGCCGGTTCCGGAACCAGTTCGCCATTGAGGCGGCGGTCGAGGTAATCCTCGCATTCTGCCATCAGCGGCTCGACCTGGCCGTTGAAGAAGTGGTTGGCGCCTTCCACCGTGCGATGGGTGATGAGGATGCCCTTCTGGGTCTTCAGCTTCTCGACGAGGCCGTTGACGTCCTTCTCCGGTGCGACCTTGTCCGAATCACCATTGATGATCAGGCCCGACGACGGGCAGGGGGCGAGGAAGGAGAAGTCGTAGATGTTCGGCTGCGGCGCAATCGACATGAAGCCTTCGATTTCCGGGCGGCGCATCAGAAGCTGCATGCCGATCCAGGCGCCGAAGGAGTAACCGGCGACCCAACAGCTCTTGGAATCCGGATGCAGGCCCTGGACCCAGTCGAGTGCCGAGGCGGCATCCGACAATTCGCCGGCGCCGTGGTCGAACTCGCCCTGGCTGCGTCCGATGCCGCGGAAATTGAAGCGCAGCGTGGTGAAGCCGCGCTTCTGGAACATGTAGAAGAGCTGGTAGACGATCTGGTTGTTCATCGTGCCGCCGAATTGCGGGTGCGGATGAAGAATGATCGCGATCGGGGCGCTCTTCTCCTTGGAGGGCTGGTAGCGACCTTCAAGGCGGCCGGCAGGGCCGTTGAAAATGACTTCGGGCATCGGTACTCCGGTCAAAGGTGTCAGGTGCGAAACGGGCCGCCGATCAAACTGCCTTGAAGAGGAAACCTCAGGGATGGTTTGACTTGACGAAGTCGCTCAGCTTTTCTAAAACCCAGTTTAGAACCATTCGAAACTTTGGGTGCGTCAGCGACGTCACCCGATGCGATGTCTCTTAGGACAAGGCCGAGCGGAATTACAAGAAAATACCGCTTGCGACCCGACCCTTGGCGATATCCTTCGTAATCTAGCAAGGGAATGTCGGCAGGCAATGGCGCGGACGCGAACATATCTGGACTGGAACGCGACGGCACCGCTTTCTGCGGTGGCGCGGGCAGCCATGATGACGGCGCTGGAATTGCCCGGCAATGCGTCCTCCGTGCATAACGAGGGACGCGCCGCGCGTTCGGCGATCGATCGCGCCAGACGGCAGGTGGCGGCGCTCGTCGGTGCCGATCCGGCGCATGCGACATTCACCAGCGGTGCGACCGAGGCGGCCAACCATGTGCTGACGCCGAATTTCCGCATGGGCAAGGCGCCGCTCGTCGTGTCGCATCTCCATGTCTCGGCGATCGAGCATCCGGCTGTTCGAGAAGGCGGCCGGTTTGGCGCCGATCAGGTGAGCGAGATTGCGGTCACATCCGCCGGCGTGCTTGATCTTGCGTCGCTTGAAGAGGCTTTGAAGGCGCATGATCGGGCCGAAGGTCTGCCGATGGTGGCGGTGATGCTCGTCAACAACGAGACGGGTATCGTGCAGCCGGTCGTT
Organism: Shinella sp. UYSO24; assembly: GCA_902167985.1. Classification (GTDB taxonomy): domain Bacteria; phylum Pseudomonadota; class Alphaproteobacteria; order Rhizobiales; family Rhizobiaceae; genus Neorhizobium. The sequence goes on along the minus strand of CABHNZ010000022.1, from coordinate 44,664 downwards.
GAGGCTGCGAAGCTGACGCATGCGCATGGCGGACTGCTGATCTGCGACGTGACGCAGGCGGTCGGCCGGATGCCGGTCGATATCAATCTGCTCGATGCGGATTTTCTGTTCTTCTCGTCGCACAAGATCGGTGGGCCCAAAGGCGTGGGCGCGCTTGTCAGCCGGGGCGAGGTTCTGATGCCGGCGCCGCTCATTCGCGGCGGCGGTCAGGAAAAGGGGCATCGTTCCGGAACCGAGAATTTCTTCAGCGTCGTCGGCTTCGGTGCTGCCGCAGAAGCGGCTGCAACTGATGTCGCCGAACGCAATGAGGCGATCATGGCCCTGCGCGATGATCTGGAGCGTGAAATGCGCCTCGCGGCCCCCGATGTCGTGATCCATGGCGCGGATGTGGCGCGGGTGCCGAACACGACCTTCTTCACCCTGCCGGGGCTGAAGGCGGAAACCGGGCAGATCGCTTTCGATATCGAGGGAATTTCGCTCTCTGCCGGATCGGCCTGCTCGTCGGGCAAGGTGGGCGAGAGCTATGTGCTGACGGCGATGGGGCAGGACCCGAAGACGGGTGCCCTGCGCATATCGCTGGGGCCGGAAACGACCACGGAAGACATTCAGCGGGCAGCCGCGGCCTTCGGCAAGATTGCCGCGCGCCGCAAGCCTGCCGATACCGCGGCATAAGCTGCGGTCAAAATTGCGGAAACGCAAATTTCCGCTTGCCAAAAGGTGTTAAACTCGCCTTCTGGCGCTTACATGAGGGCGAAATTCAGACTTTCGCCGATAAAGACGACCAAGACGATGCATTGCCGGAAGTTGAACCGGCAAGAATTGGGAGAATGACAATGCCTGCCGTCCAGGAAACAATCGATCAGGTCCGCGGGATCGATATCGATCAGTACAAATACGGTTTCGAGACCGTTATCGAAGTGGACAAGGCGCCCAAGGGCCTCTCGGAAGAGATCATCCGCTTCATCTCGGCCAAGAAGCAGGAGCCGGAGTGGATGCTGGAATGGCGTCTCGACGCCTACAAGCGCTGGCTGACGATGGAAGAGCCCACTTGGGCGCGCGTCGACTATCCGAAGATCGATTTCAACGACGTCTACTATTATGCGGCGCCGAAGAACGTGACCGGGCCGAAGTCGCTGGACGAAGTCGATCCCGAACTCCTGAAGACCTATGAGAAGCTCGGCATTCCGCTGAAGGAACAGGAAATCCTCGCCGGTGTCGAACGCCCGCGCGTTGCCGTCGATGCCGTCTTCGACAGCGTCTCGGTCGTCACGACGTTCAAGGAAGAGCTGAAGAAGGCCGGCGTGATCTTCATGTCGATCTCGGAAGCGATCCGCGAATATCCGGAGCTGATCAAGCAGTATCTCGGCTCGGTCGTGCCGACGACGGACAATTACTACGCGACGCTGAACGCCGCCGTCTTCACCGACGGCTCCTTCGTCTTCGTGCCGAAGGGCGTTCGCTGCCCGATGGAATTGTCGACGTATTTCCGTATCAACGAGAAGAATACCGGCCAGTTCGAGCGCACACTGATCATCGCGGAAGAAGGCGCCTACGTCTCCTATCTGGAAGGCTGCACGGCGCCGCAGCGCGACGAAACCAGCTGCATGCGGCAGTCGTCGAGCTCGTTGCGCTGGATGATGCCGAGATCAAGTATTCGACCGTGCAGAACTGGTTCCCCGGCGACAAGGACGGCAAGGGCGGCATCTACAACTTCGTCACCAAGCGTGGCGATTGCCGTGGTGCGCGCTCCAAGATCTCCTGGACACAGGTCGAGACCGGTTCGGCGATCACCTGGAAATACCCGTCCTGCATCCTGCGTGGCGATGACAGCCGCGGCGAGTTCTACTCGATCGCGGTGTCGAACGGCCATCAGCAGATCGATAGCGGCACCAAGATGATCCATCTCGGCAAGAACACGTCGAGCCGCATCATCTCCAAGGGTATCTCGGCCGGCGTGTCGCAGAATACCTATCGCGGCCAGGTCTCCATCCACCGCCGCGCGGAAAACGCCCGCAACTTCACCAATTGCGACAGCCTGCTGATCGGCGACAAGTGCGGCGCGCATACCGTGCCCTATATCGACGTGAAGAATTCTTCCGGTCAGATCGAGCACGAGGCGACCACCTCGAAGATCTCCGACGACCAGAAGTTCTACGCCATGCAGCGCGGCATTCCGGAAGAAGAGGCGATCGCGCTGATCGTCAACGGCTTCGTCAAGGAAGTCATTCAGGAGCTGCCGATGGAATTTGCCGTCGAAGCGCAGAAGCTGATCGGCATCTCGCTTGAGGGATCTGTGGGGTAATGAACGAGAAGGTCGAGAACCTCATTCTGGAGCATCTGCGCGCCATGCGGGCCGATCTTGCTTCCGTCAAGGAAGAGATGGTGGGCATGCGAGCCGAAATGCGGTCGCTGAAGCAGCATATGGCTGGCTTCATGTCGCATGAAGCAGCGCAGGACGGCGATATCGCTGCCGTCAAGCTTCAGCTCGAGCGGATCGGCAAACGACTGGACATCGTGGAGTGAGCCAGCCGGCGCTCAAGCGCCGCGCCATTCCGGAAGACAAACAAAGATTGGAAAACGATATGCTCGAAATCAAGAACCTGCACGCCCGCATCGCCGAAGACGGCACCGAGATCATCCGTGGTCTGAACCTCACCGTGAAGGCCGGCGAAGTTGCGGCCATTATGGGGCCGAACGGTTCCGGCAAGTCGACGCTCTCCTACATTCTGTCGGGCCGCGAAGACTATGAAGTGACCGAGGGCGAGATCCTGCTCAACGGCGAGAACATTCTTGAACTCGACCCGGCCGAGCGCGCCGCAAAGGGCGTCTTCCTCGCCTTCCAGTATCCGGTCGAAATTCCGGGCGTGGCGACCATGCAGTTCCTCAAGGTGGCGATGAACGAGCAGCGCAAGGCGCGTGGCGAAGCCGAGTTGACGACTCCTGACTTCCTGCGCCGCGTCAAGGAACGTGCCGCCGAACTCAAGATCAACATGGACATGCTGAAGCGTCCGCTCAATGTCGGTTTCTCCGGCGGCGAGAAGAAGCGCGCCGAGATCCTGCAGATGGCGCTGCTTGAGCCGCAGCTCTGCATTCTCGACGAGACGGATTCGGGCCTCGACATCGACGCCTGAAGATCGTTGCTGACGGCGTCAACGCGCTGAAGTCGCCGGATCGGGCCACGATCGTCATCACCCACTACCAGCGCCTGCTCGACTATATCGTGCCGGATACGGTCCATGTTCTCTACAAGGGCCAGATCATCCGCACGGGCGACAAGGATCTAGCGCTGGAACTCGAGGCGAACGGCTATGCCGACGTCATCGGGCAAGCGGCCTGATCGGCCGGGAAGGATGGTGTCATGAACATGCAGACAACCACCCGGCTGACCGCGGCCGAGACCGCGCTTGTCGAGGCCTTCGGTGCCCAGGTCGGCGATCTTCCGGGCAATGGTGCCGTCACCGGCACGCGTGACCGGTTGCTCGACGACCTGAAGAAATCCGGTCTTCCGACCCGCCGCATCGAATCCTGGCATTACACGGACCTGAAGAACCTGTTCCGTCAGGTGCCGGACGCCAATGGCAGCGCCAATATCAGCGCTGTCGCACCGCTCGTCGAAGGTTCGGCCGTGCTGTCCGTGCTTCAGGCGCGGCGGATGCCAAGACGCAGGCGGAAGGTGTTTCCGTGTCCGTCTACAAGGACACGCTGTCCGACGGCAGCGCCGTCAAGGGCCTGACCGCGCTCGACAAGGATGATGCGATCGGCCGGATCAACGGCAGCTTCGTTCGCGACGGTTTCGTGCTTTCGGTGCCGGCCGGTGCAGACCTTGCCGATCCGATCGAGATCCAGGCGCTGCATGCCGGCGGCCAGATCCATACGCGTTTTCCGGCCGTCTTCGGTGCCGGCGCCAAGGCGACGGTCATCGAGCGTCACCAGGCGGAGACCGAGGCTGCGGCTCTCGTGTCCTCGATCAGTGACATTGCGCTGGAAGACGGCGCGGACATCACCTGGATCCTGGTTCAGCAGCAGGGTGCTGCCGATACTCATCTTGGCCAGATCCGCGTATCGCTCGGCAAGGATGCCAAGCTTCGCCTCTACATCGTCAATGCCGGCGGCAAGCTGGTGCGCCAGGAATTGCGCATCGAGGTCGAGGGTGAGGGTGCGGAGCTGACGCTGCGTGGCGTCAACCTGCTGGGCGGCGATACCCATACGGATGTAACGCTGGTGCTCGGCCATAACGTGCCGCATACGAACTCGACCGAGACGTTCCGCAACGTCCTGTTCGACCGTGCAAGCGGCGTGTTCCAGGGCATGATCAAGGTCGCGCCCGACGCGCAGAAGACCGATGCGAAGATGGCGTGCAACACGCTGCTGATGTCTGACGACGCCGATTTTTCGGTGAAGCCGGAACTCGAAATCTTTGCCGACGACGTGATCTGTGGCCATGGCGCCACCGTGTCCGATATCGACCGCAACCATCTCTTCTACCTGATGGCCCGCGGCGTTCCGGAGAACAAGGCGCGGGCCATGCTGGTCAATGCCTTCGTCGCCGAAATCGTCGAGGAACTGGAAGACGAAAAGCTGGTGGCGCCGCTCGAAGAGCTGATCTCGAACTGGCTCGACAAGCACGCCTGATGGGCACGCCTAAGGGGCACGCCTGAAAGGCAATAAACGTCGCTTCCGTCATGCTCGGGCTTGTCCCGAGCATCTGCCACGTCTGATGTGGTTAGATCCTCGGGACAAGCCCGAGGATGACGCCGTGAAGCCGCTGAACGGATAGGAGAGGGCCAGAGCATGGACCAGACCACACCGATTGTGCCTTATGATGTCGAAGCCATCCGGCGGGATTTTCCGATCCTGTCGACGCTGGTGCATGGCAACAAGCCGCTGGTCTATCTCGATAACGGCGCCTCCTCGCAGAAGCCGCAATCGGTGATCGATGCGATCAGCCACGCCTATTCCAATGAGTATGCAAACGTCCATCGCGGCCTGCACTATCTCTCGAATGCGGCAACCGATGCCTATGAGGCGGCGCGCGAGAAGGTGCGGCGCTTCCTCAATGCCGGTTCCGTCGACGAGATCGTCTTCACCAAGAACTCGACCGAGGCGATCAACACGGTCGCCTACGGTTACGGCATGCCGCATATCGGCGAGGGCGACGAGATCGTCATCACGATCATGGAGCATCACTCCAATATCGTGCCGTGGCATTTCATCCGCGAGCGCCAGGGTGCCAAGATCGTCTGGGTGCCGGTCGATGACGACGGTGCGTTTCATATCGAGGATTTCGAAAAGGCGCTGACGGAGAAGACCAAGCTGGTCGCCGTCACCCATATGTCGAATGCGCTCGCACGATCGTGCCGGTCAAGGACGTCTGCCGGATCGCGCATGAGCGCGGCATTCCGGTTCTCGTCGATGGCAGCCAGGGCGCCGTCCACATGCCGGTCGATGTGAAGGATATCGACTGCGACTGGTATGTGATGACCGGTCACAAGCTCTATGGTCCGTCGGGCATCGGCGTTCTCTACGGCAAGACGGACCGGCTGAAAGAGATGCGTCCGTTCCAGGGCGGCGGCGAGATGATTATCGACGTCTCGGAAGACATCGTCACCTATAACGACCCGCCGCATCGTTTCGAGGCCGGTACGCCGCCGATCGTGCAGGCGATCGGGCTGGGTTACGCGCTCGACTATATGGAGAAGGTCGGACGGGCGGCTATCGCCCGCCATGAGGCGGAACTGACGGCCTATGCGACCGAGCGTCTGCGGGCGGTGAATTCGCTGCGCGTCATCGGTACGGCGCCCGACAAGGGCGGGATCTTCTCCTTTGAGCTTGCCGGCATTCACGCGCATGATATCTCGATGGTGATCGACCGGCGCGGGGTTGCGTGCGGGCCGGGACGCATTGTGCTATGCCGCTCTTGAAACGCTTCGGCGTCACCTCCACATGCCGGGCATCGTTCGGCATGTATAATACCAAAGACGAAGTGGATGCGCTGGCCGATGCCCTCGACTATGCGCGCAACTTCTTTGCCTGATTTTTGAAAGCGACCGGGGAATTTCCATGGCGATGGAAGACGACCAGATACCGAAGTGGGACGCGCGGGAAGGGATCATCCAGTCCGCTATCCCTGAGGACGAACTGGAACGGCTGAGCGATGACATCATCGCCGCCTCAAGACCGTCTATGACCCGGAAATTCCGGCGGATATTTTCGAACTCGGCCTGATCTACAAGATCGACGTCGAGGATGACCGGATGGTCAAGATCGACATGACGCTGACCGCGCCGGGTTGCCCGGTTGCCGGTGAAATGCCGGGCTGGGTGGAAAATGCCGTGGGCGCCGTCGAAGGCGTTTCTGGCGTGACCGTTGCCATGACGTTCGATCCGCCGTGGACGCCGGAGCGCATGTCGGAAGAGGCGCAGGTCGCCGTCGGCTGGTATTGAGGACTGGTTAGTGAGGACTGGCATTGAGGCCTGGTGCGAAAACTGTCCGACGGCGTTGAACAGTTTTTGAAAACCGCCTAAATTCAGTCTTGCGAAACACCGGGCCTTGAACCCGGTTGTGGAAGGAGAATGAGCCGATGGGCTTTGCAGTGATGACCATGACCGATGCGGCGGCAAGCCGTGTCACGCAGATCGTTTCCAATTCCGGTCCGGATGCCAAGGGCATTCGCGTCGGGATCAAGAAGGGCGGTTGCGCCGGCATGGAATATACGATCGATCTCGTGACCGAGCCGAATGCCAAGGACGATCTGATCGCCCATAATGGCGCGAGCGTCTGGATCGAGCCATCCGCCGTTCTCTATCTTCTCGGCACGCAGATGGATTTCGAGACCACCAAGATGCGGTCGGGCTTTACCTTCGTCAATCCGAACCAGACCTCGGCCTGTGGCTGCGGTGAGTCGGTCGAGCTGAAGCCGGCGGATCTGGCGGCGCTTGCCAAGCAGCGTGAAGCGGCAGCCCACGCAGGCTGAGCTTTCAGGCGCTCATCGACGAAAGTAGATTGATGCGAACCCGGCCTTGGCCGGGTTTTCTGTATTTGGGTGTCTAAATTTACGCCGAAAAAGCCTCTGCATTGGCATCGCTGACCGATTTCAGGAGGGCCAGCATGGCACCGTTGAGCGGTGTCGCGATACCGTGCTTGCGTGCTGCGGCGACCACCGCACCGTTGAGTGCCTCGATTTCCAGCGGGCGGCCTGCCAAGCAATCGAAATACATCGAGGTTCCGGCTTCGGCGGGATAGCCGAGCAATGTCTCGAAGATCTTTTCCGCCTCATCCGCGTCGAGTTCCGCGCCTTCCGCACGGCCGACCGCAACCGTCTCGCGCAGGATACCGAGGCAGAGGTCATGCAGGTCCCTACGGTGGAAGACGCCGAGACGCTGGCGGGTGAGTGCCGTCACCGGATTGGCGATGACGTTGATCAGCAGCTTGCGCCACTGGAAGGTGACAAAGGCATCGCTCACACCGACATCGATCGGCGTGTCTTTGAAGAGAGCGGCAAAATCGCTGGCCAGCGGCGAGGCCGGAACGAGAAGATCATGACCGCGGATATGGCGCAGGCGCATATGGTCTGGCGCGAGGCGCTCGCCGTTATAGTAGACGATCGCCGGCAGGATCGCTGCCTCGCCCGCGTGAGGCGCGACGCGTTCCTGATGGCCTATTCCGTTCTGGAGAACGGCAACGCGCGTGTGCGGGCCGCAGAGGCGCTCCAGCCACGGTGCCGCGGAGCCGGTGTCCTGCGCCTTGGTGCAGAGCAGAACCCAATCCACGGGCGTCGCATCAACAGGGTCGACGAGCGTGGTCAGCGGGATACGGGTGCTCTCGTCATGATGATCGAAGGTGAGGGCGTCGATGCTTCGCCGGGCGCAGGCGATGACGTCATGACGACCGGACAATGCGAGACAGGCCGCAGCGACCCCACCGATGCCGCCAAGCCCGACGACCGCTACCTTCAGTTTCGCCATCATACCCTCCCGTTCTGCTGCTGACGACATTAGGGGTGCGGCGCGAGATTTGAAATGCCGGAGGGAGACGTTGCGGTACGCCTCGGCTTAAAATCGGTCGTCCTAGCTTCGTAGCGCCTTGTAGGCGGAAAGGGCACGGTCGCGTGCGAAGCCGTGATCGATGATCGGCTTGGGATAGGTCGTACCGAGCGTGATGCCCGCCTTCTGGAGCGTGGCTGCCGGTGCATCGAAGGGACGGTGGATATATTTCCGCTCCAGTTTCTGAAGTTCGGGGACATAGGTCTTCACATAGTCGCCGTCGGGATCGAATTTCTCACCCTGCAGGATGGGATTGAAGATGCGGAAGAAGGGCGAGGCATCGGCGCCGCAGCCGGCCACCCATTGCCAGTTGGCGGCATTGCTGGCGGGATCGGCATCGACCAGCGTGTCGCGGAACCATTTTTCGCCACGGCGCCAGTCGATCATCAGATCCTTGATGAGGAAGGAGGCGGCAATCATCCGCACACGATTGTGCATGAAGCCGGTCTGCCAGAGCTGGCGCATGCCGGCGTCGACGATCGGATAGCCCGTCTGGCCCTTGCTCCAGGCGTGAAATCCCTTCTCGTCGCTCTCCCACGGAAAGCCCTCGAAACCGTCGCTCCAGTTGGTTTCGTCGAGATCCGGCTGCTCGATCAGCAGGCTGTAGCAGAAGTCGCGCCAGGCGAGTTCCCGGCGGAAATGTCCGACCTCTTCGACGGCTTTCTTCGGCTGGCCGCTTGTCGCGTGCCAGATACGGGCCGGCGAGATTTCGCCGAGCGCCAAATGCGGCGACAGGAGCGAGGTGGCATCGACGGCCGGCAGGTCCCGGCCGCGCTTGTAATCGTGCAACTCGCCGTCGATGAAGTCTTCGAGGCTTTCCCTAGCGCCGGCCTCGCCTGGCTGCCAGTGATCGGAGAAACCGGCCGCCCAATCGGGTTTGGTCGGCAGGAGGTTCCAGCCATCGAGATCTTCGGATTCGGGGAAGCTGTCGGGGGCAGGGATCGCCTCCGGCGGGTCGATCGGCGGGTGTGGCTCTGCAAGGCGCTGCATGGCATTCCAGAAGGGGGTGAACACCTTGAACGGATTGCCGGAACCGGTGCGGATCGATTTCGGCTCATGCAGCAGCTGGCCGTGGAAGGCGCGGATGGCGATGCCTTTTTCCTTCAGCGCAATGGCGATCTCGCGATCCGTCAATGTCCGCTCATAGGCGCGGTTGACATAGACGGTGGCGGCGCCCGTCTGTTCGGCGAGATCGGCGAGCACATCCTGCGCGCGACCGGTTGCGAGAATGAGGTCACTGCCGAGTGATGTGAGCTCTGCCTTCAGCGCGACAAGCGAATGGTGGAGCCACCAGACCTGCGCGCCGCCGAGCGGGCCGACATTTCTCAAATCACCCGGTTCGCGGATATAGACCGGGATGACGGCGCCACCGGCCTCGATTGCCGCATGCAGCGCTGCATTGTCATCGAGGCGCAGATCCTTGCGGAACCAGAGAATGCTCGGCTTTTGATCGGCCACGGTCGTCTCCTTTGGGGCATGATATGCCCCAAGCTACGGATATTGCTGATCTTCGGATCACTCTGTCAGAGCAATTTAATCGCGGGGAAATCAGGGCCGGATGAGCAGGATACGGCAGGGAGAGCCGGCCGGTAGTTCCGGCGCAAAGGGGGCGCGGATGATGAGGCCGTCAGCCCTGGCGAAGATCTTCATCATCGACGAATCCTGCTTCGGATTGGCGTCCGCTATGGCGATGCCCTTCTCATCGCGGGTGATCGTTGCGCGAAGGTAATCCTGCCGCTGGTCGTTGGCGGACAATGTCCGGGCAGTGACGCCATCCACCTCGCGCTGACGCTCCGGCAGATGCGCGAGACGGCGCAGAAGCGGTTCGAGGAAGAGCATGGAGGTAACGAGGCTTGCGACCGGGTTTCCGGGGAGGCCGAGAACCTGCATCTCGCCGAGCTGACCGACCATCAGCGGCTTGCCGGGCCGCATGGCGATGCGCCAGAAATCCAGTTCCATGCCGCAGGCCTTCAGGGCCGCCTGCACGAGATCATGGTCGCCGACGGAGGCACCGCCAAGCGTGACGAGAACATCGGCGCCGGCCGCGCGGGCGCGTTCGATGGCCGCCTCGATCAGCGCCGGCCGGTCAGCGACGATGCCGAGGTCGAGAACCTCGCCGCCATTGTCACGCACAAGCGCTGCAACGCCGAAAGTATTGGAGGCGATGATCTGGGCCGGGCCGGGCGTGGAGCCGGGGGGCAGGAGTTCGTCGCCGGTCGCAAGCAGCGCCACGAGCGGCTTGCGATAGACGGTGAGGGCCGGATGGTTCATCGCGGCGGCGACCGTGAGATGTGAGAAGTCGAGCTTCAGGCCGGCGGGAAGGACAGGCTCGCCCTCTGCGAAATCCTGGCCGCGCGGACGGATATGTCTCCCGCTGGTGACGGCAAAGGTGGTGCGGATGCGATTGCCGTCGAGCCTTTCCGCATCCTCCTGAATGAGAATGGCATCGGCGCCTTCCGGCAGGGGGGCGCCGGTGAAAATGCGGATGGCTTCGCCCGGGCCGATTGCGCCACCGAAGGCATGGCCGGCGGCGGCCTCGCCGATGACAGTCAACTCGCTGCCGAGTTCCGGAGCGTCGGCGGCGCGCAGCGCATAGCCGTCCATGGCCGAGGCATCGAAGGGTGGCTGGGTCAGGCGGGCGATCACGTCGGTTGCGAGGACGCGGCCGGAGGCGGCATCGAGAGCGACACTCTCGGTTGCCGTGACTGGCCGTGCCCTGTCAAGCAGGCGTGATTTTGCTTCGGAGACCGGGAGCAAGGGAGTTTTCATATCAGTCCTCCGCGAGGTAGGTCCCGGATTTTCCGCCCGTCTTTTCGATCAGCCTTATGCCGCCGATCTCCATCGCCTTGTCGGCAGCCTTGGCCATGTCGTAGACGGTGAGGCAGGCGACGGACACGGCGGTCAGCGCTTCCATTTCGACACCGGTCTTGCCGGTGAGCTTTGCCGTGGCGCTGATACGCAGACCGGGCAGGGCCTCGTCCTCGGTGATTTCGACCGAGACCTTGCTCAGCATCAGCGGATGGCAGAGCGGGATAAGATCGGAGGTCTTCTTGGCGGCCATGATGCCGGCAAGCCTTGCGGTGCCGATCACGTCGCCCTTCCTGGCATTGCCTTCGCGGATCAGCGCCAGCGTTTCCGGCAGCATGCGGACGAAGCCTTCGGCGGTCGCGCTGCGCACCGTCTCGGCCTTGTCGCCGACATCCACCATGTTGGCTTCACCGGAGGCGCCGATATGGCTGAGCGCGGTCATTATTCGGCAGCCAGCGTTGCGCTCTCGCCGGTCAGCAACTGCCGGGTGGCGGCGGCAACATCGTCCTTGCGCATCAGGCTTTCGCCAACGAGGAAGGTTTCGATGCCGACCTTCTTCAGACGCAGGCAATCGTCATGGGTGAAGATGCCGCTTTCGCCAACGAGAAGACGGTCGGCCGGCACCATGGGTGCGAGGCGTTCGCTGTTGTCGAGCGTCACTTCGAAAGTGCGCAGATTGCGGTTGTTGATGCCGACGAGCGGCGAGGGCAGTTTCAGCGCCCTTTCCATCTCTTCCTCATCATGGACCTCGATCAGCACATCCATGCCGAGATCGCTGGCGATACCGCCGAGATCGGCAGCCTCTGCGTCCGAAAGCGAGGCCATGATGATGAGGATGCAGTCGGCACCCCAGGCGCGCGCTTCATGGACCTGATAGGCGTCGAACATGAAGTCTTTGCGCAGGGCGGGCAGCGCGCAGGCGTTGCGGGCAGCGATAAGGAATTCCGGCGCGCCTGAAAGCTCGGTTTGTCGGTGAGAACGGAAAGGCAGGCAGCACCGCCCGCCTCATAGGCAGCGGCCAGCGACGGCGGATCGAAATCCGGGCGGATCAGACCCTTGGACGGGCTTGCCTTCTTGATCTCGGCAATCAGGGCGAACTGGCCGGCATCGACCTTGGCCTTCAATGCCCGATGGAAGCCACGCGCCGGGGGCTGATCGGAGGCCATTGCCTTGATATCGGCAAAGGAGATGGCAGCCTTGGCGGCGGCGATTTCCTCGCGCTTATAGGCTTCGATCTTCTGCAGGATATCGGCCATGGTCTGCTGTCCTCGTCTTCCGTATCTCTTGTCGAAAGCGCCACGGCGCTTCCCGATATGCTATGTCATGCCGGCCATCGGCCTGCCGTTACCGGGTCCGGTTCAGGCCGGCTCGTTGGAAACGGCAACCAGACGGTCGAGCGCTGCGGCGGCATTGCCGCTTTCCAGCGACTGGGTTGCAATCCGCATACCATCCTTCAGCGTCTCTGCCTTGCCTGAAACGACTAGAGCGGCAGCGGCGTTGCAGAGCGAAATGTCGCGATAGGGATTTTTCGCACCGGAGAGAACGGCGCGCAAGGCTTTGGCGTTTGCCGGGCCATCGCCGCCCTTCAGCGTGTCGAGCGTCGTCGCGTCCACACCGAAATCCGCAGGCGTCAGTTCGAAGCTGTGGATCTTGCCGTCTTCCAGCGCCACGACATTGGTCGCGCCGGTCGTGGTGATCTCGTCGAGGCCCTGGCCGTGGACGACCCAGACTGTTTCGGAGCCCATGTCGCGGAGCGTCTCGGCGACCGGCATCAGCCAGCGCGGCGAGAAGACCCCGAGCAACTGGCGCTTGACGCCTGCCGGATTGGAAAGGGGGCCGAGAATATTGAAGATGGTACGGGTGCCAAGTTCGACCCGGCTCGGGCCGACATGGCGCATGGCCGAATGGTGCTGCGAGGCGAACATGAAGCCGATACCGGCTTCCGCGATACAGCGGGCGATCTGTTTCGGGCCAATCTCCAGATTGACGCCGAGCGAGGAAAGCGCATCCGCCGTGCCGGACTTGGAGCTGAGCGCCCGGTTGCCATGCTTGGCAACGGGAACGCCGGTGCCTGCCGTGATGATCGCGGCAAGCGTCGAGATGTTGTAGGTGCCGTGGCCATCGCCACCGGTTCCGACGATATCGACGGCATCATCCGGTGCTTCCACGCGCAGCATCTTGCTGCGCATGGTGGTGACGGCGCCGATGATTTCCGGCACGGTTTCGCCGCGAACGCGCAGCGCCATCAGGAAACCGCCGATCTGCGACGGGGTGGCCGAACCGGACATCAGGATCTCGAATGCGTCACGCGCCTCGTCACGGGTCAGGCTTTCGCCATCGGCGACCTTGGCAAGGAGGGGTTTCAGTTCGGGCATTTTCAATCCACCGTCTTCGGTACGCCGTCTGGCGCGCTGGCTTTCTGATTACTGAAGGTTGGTCGCCTGGTTGACCACGGCCTGGTTGACCGTCACGCCATAGCTGTCCTTCAGGCTGTTGACCATCTGGTCCAGCATGTCGTCGCCGGCGGCATTTGCCATCTGCTGCAGCTGCTGGTCGCCGGAAAGCGCGTCGCCGGCCACCTGGCTGACATTCGTCACCTTCATCAGGATACGGCTTTCACCATCGGCGGCAAGCGCGTTGGCGGTCAGGCCGACCGGGCCGGAGAAGGCTGCGCCGATCGCCTCGTTGCCGAAGATCGCGTCATCGCCGGCGCGGCGCAGGCCGTCCTTGGTCTCGACCGAAAGACCGAGATCGGTGGCGATCGCCGCCAGCGTCTCACCCTTTTCGACCTTGGCCTTCAGCTCGTCGGCCTTGGCGTTGAGTGCCTGGCGCTGCTGGTCGGCAGTCCAGTCGGCAACGGCCTTGTCATGGACTTCCGAAAGCGGACGGTCGCGTTCGGCAATGACGTTGCGAACGTCATACCAGGCGTAACCATCGTTGCCGACATTGACGGCCAGCGGATTGCCGCCGACATCTGCCGAGAAGACCTGATTGAGAAGGACGTTGGAGGCAGGCAGGTTCTGAACCTTCTGGCCCTTTTCGTCATTGCCCGAGCGATCGGAGGTGACGGTGACGACCTTGAGGTTCAGCTGCTTGGCAGCATCTTCCAGCGAGGTGCCGCCGGAACGAAGGTCTTCGAACTTGTCGTGGACGCTCGTCAGTTCCTGCGAGGCGGCCGCTACGGCCATCTGCTGGCGAAGCTGATCCTTGACCTCGTCGAAGGAACGGGTGGTTTCCGGGTGGATGTTGCTCACGCGCAGGATGACCGGGCCGAACGTGCCCTGGATGACCGGCGTCACACCACCATTCGGGCCGACCTTGAAGGCGGCCTCGGCGAGTGTCTGATCCGGCATGTCGGACTTGGAGAAGTCGCCGAGCTTGACGTCTTCCGGCTTCTTGCCTGATCGGCAATGATCTGGTCGAAGGTCGTCGTGCCGGCCTTCAGCTGGGCGGAGGCTGCTTCCGCCATTTCCTTGTTCGGGAATGTCAGCTGCTCGATCGTGCGGGTTTCGCGCGTCTTGTAGCTGTCCTTGTTCTTGTCGTACTGGGCGCGAACCTGATCATCGGTGATCGCGCCGGCATCGGCGATATCGGCCGGCTGCAGCTTCACATAGGCGAAGGTGCGGTATTCCGGTGCGCGGTAGCGGGCCTTCACGCCATCGAACCACTTCGACAGGACATCTTCTGCCGGAGCCTTCACAGGGTCGATATTGGCGTTGGAAAGCAGGAGGTAATCCACGGTGCGGCTTTCGTCGCGATACTGCTTCAGCGCATCGACGAGAACCTTGGGCGGCTGGAAGCCGTCAGACACGGATTCGACGATCTGGCTGCGCACGGCAACCTTGCTGCGTTCCTTGATGTAATCGTCTTCACGCAGGCCGGCATTGCGCAGGCGCGAGGTGAAGAGATTGCGATCGAACTGGCCGCTGGTGTTCTTGAAAGCCGGGTCTGCCGCGATCAGCGAAGCAAGCTTGTCTTCGGAAACCGAGAGTTTCATGTCGGCCGAGAGCTGATCGAGGGCCGCACCGGCTGCGAGCTGGGCGAAAACCTCGTTCTCGACGCCGAAGCGCGCGCCTGATCCGGCGTCAGCGGCTGACCGAACTGACGGCCGATATTGGCCAGCTGCCGCTGATAGGCGAGGCGGAATTCTTCCGAGGAAATCTGCTGGTCACCGACGGTCATCACCGTATCGGAACCGGGTGCTACCAGCGAGCGCTCAATGCCCCATACCCCGAAGGATACGACCAGAAGCAGCATCAGGGCCTTCACAACCCATGAGCGGGCAGCGTTTCTCAGTGAATCAAGCATCGTTCAACATACCTAGCGATCAGTCATGCCAGCCGGAGAGGCTGATTTTGCGAATGTCTCTAGAACAATCCGCAGCGGAAATGAAGCTGTCGTAAAGGAAAAGCGAACAAGCTCGCCGGAGCGTGATGTGAAATGAGGTCCAATAGGGCGGACCGGCGTCCGTCATGCCCCGCCATGGCCCAAACGAAAGATGCGGCGAGAGCAAGCCCCCACCGCATCATTCAGCATCGTTGCGGCCGCTTGGGGCAGCCTGATCAGTCTCAGTGGAAAGTCGTTGCCGGCGCGTCTTCGCGCACGATGCGCAGCGCTTCGTAGAGCGATTCGACCAGAATATCGGTCAGCTTGTCGATCTCGTTATCCTGCAGGAACAACGCGATGTTGTGCTCGGAAGGCTCGGTAAAGGTGGTCTCGATTTCGTTCGACATATCATTGTCCCCTGTCGTCACGGTTCATCCATGCCAGATGAGATTATGACGCCATGCTTGCGCCGAACTGGTGTGGCCCGGGCGACGCAAATCAGATGCCGCCCGGAGCCCGGCGGCTCTAGCATGGAACGGTGACGAGGCCAAACGGGTTCCGTGCCAGAATGATGCAGTGCGGCATCCGGCAGCAAGAATGCGTTAACCGATCATCGCCGGAAGTGCCGCATTGGCAGGGCTTTCGGTTGGATATTGCCAAGTGCGATTTTTTCGCGAAAATCGGCCATGCATTCGGTTGGAGGAGCCAATGCGAGATCCTATCGCCCATGCCGACCAGGTCTACCAGTCGGCCAAGTCCATTGCCGCATCGTCGCCCGTCGTGGCGTCGTGGAGGCGGTGCATGACCATGTATCAGCTGGCGCCGGAAGAGGCGCGTTCGCCGCTCCGGTTGAGCGAGCGGGAGTTTGCCAATGCACGGGAAACATCCGCGCGCTGATCGCAGGCGCCGGTGAAGAGATCGACCGGCTGTTTCATTCGGTCGGCAAGGCGGGTTGCTGCCTGCTGTTGACGGACCGCCATGGGATCGCGCTTGAAAGGCGCGGTGCCGCCGGCGACGACAAGGATTTTCACACGGTCGGGCTTTGGACGGGCACCGTCTGGACCGAGGCGAGCGTCGGCACCAACGGCATCGGGACGGCGCTTGCCGACGAGCGGGCCGTGTCGATCATCCGCGACCAGCATTTCCTGTCAGCCAATATCAATCTCAGCTGCACGACGGCGCCGATCCGCGATCACCGGGGAGAGCTTGCCGGCGCGCTCGACATCTCGACCTGCCGCGACGACATCAACGAGCTGACCCTCTCCATGCTGTCGCATGCGGTACGCGAGGCAGCACTGCGGATCGAACTCAACCTGTTTCGTGGCGCATTTTCCGCCGCGCGATTCGTGATGGTGCCGAACGAGAACAATTCCACCTCGGCGCTTATCGCGGTCGATCGCAACGACATGGTGATCGGGGCGACGCGGGCTGCAAGGCTGGCGCTCAAGATCGATGACCGGCGGATCGCCGACGGCATTCCGGCCGTCGATCTTCTGCAGGAAACGCGCGGCGAGGGTGCCGAGGACCTGATCGATGCGGAGCGTTCTGCCTGAAGCGGGCATTGTCGCGCACGCAAGGGAATGTCTCACAGGCTGCCGCAGCACTCGGGATAAGCCGCGCGACCCTGCACCGGAAGATGAAGAAACTCCGGCTGCATTGAAGAATACCTCGATCTGCATCGACATCTCCCTAACGTGATTCGGGAGAATGTGGGGCGTGGGCAGGGCGAATACCGGTCGCGTTGGCATCCTCCATCGTGATGCTTTTCAAATTCGCCAGCGATCAACCGGCCGAAATCACGCCTGCGGTGCCGCTACTCCCACTCGTGCGACGCGCCTGTCGCAGCTTTGCGACACAGTGCGCTGCGGTATCGGAATAAGCCTCTGTCACCTCGCAACGTGGCGCGCCAATCTCTTCCCATGCCGGTGCAATGCCTTTCCACCAATGTGGAAGGGCAGGGAGGCGCCGGGCAGAGGACAGCCATCTAGGGAGGATGACATGCTGCACCAGAAGATCGTCGAATCGCCGTTCAAGCTCAAATACGGCAACTATATCGGCGGCGAGTGGAAGGACCCGATCGGCGGGCGCTATTTCGACAACATCACGCCTGTGACAGGCGGCAAGCTTTGCGAAATTCCGCGCTCCGATGAAAAGGACGTCAATGCCGCGCTTGATGCGGCCCATGCTGCGCGGGAACAATGGGGCCGCACCTCGCCGGCCGAGCGCTCCAATATCCTGATGAAGATCGCCCAGCGCATGGAGGACAAGCTGGAAGTGCTGGCTCAGGCGGAAACCTGGGACAATGGCAAGCCGATCCGTGAGACGATGGCCGCCGACATTCCGCTCGCCATCGACCATTTCCGCTATTTCGCCTCCTGCATTCGCGCCCAGGAAGGCTCGATCGGCGAGATAGACCATGACACGGTCGCCTATCACTTCCATGAGCCGCTCGGCGTTGTCGGCCAGATCATTCCATGGAACTTTCCGATCCTGATGGCGGCATGGAAGCTGGCGCCGGCGCTTGCTGCCGGCAATTGCGTCGTGCTGAAGCCTGCCGAACAGACACCGGCCTCCATCCTCGTCTGGATCGAGATCGTCGGTGATCTCCTGCCGCCCGGCGTGCTCAACATCGTCAACGGCTTTGGGCTTGAAGCGGGCAAGCCGCTTGCCACTTCCAACCGCATCGCCAAGATCGCCTTTACCGGCGAGACGACGACAGGCCGGCTGATCATGCAATATGCCAGCCAGAACCTCATTCCGGTGACGCTGGAACTCGGCGGCAAGTCGCCGAACATCTTCTTCGACGACGTCGCGGCCGAGGATGACGATTTCCTCGACAAGGCGCTCGAAGGTTTCACCATGTTCGCGCTCAATCAGGGCGAGGTCTGCACATGCCCAAGCCGCGCGCTGGTGCATGAAAAGATCTATGACCGGTTCATGGAAAAGGCCATCAAGCGCGTCGAAGCGATCAAGCAGGGCAACCCGCTCGACGCAGAAACGATGATCGGCGCGCAGGCTTCTTCCGAACAGCTCGAAAAGATCCTCTCCTATCTCGACATCGGTCGTCAGGAAGGCGCCGAAGTGCTGACGGGCGGGGCGCGCAACGATCTCGGCGGTGAACTGGCGAGCGGCTATTACGTTAAGCCGACGGTGTTCAAAGGCCATAACAAGATGCGGGTCTTCCAGGAGGAAATCTTTGGCCCCGTCGTTTCCGTCACCACCTTCAAGAACGAGGCAGAGGCGCTCGAAATCGCCAATGACACGCTCTACGGGCTCGGGGCCGGCGTGTGGACCCGCGACGGCAATCGCGCCTACCGGTTCGGCCGTGAGATCCAGGCGGGTCGGGTCTGGACCAATTGCTACCATGCCTATCCGGCGCATGCGGCCTTCGGCGGTTACAAACAGTCGGGCATCGGACGTGAAACCCACAAGATGATGCTCGATCACTACCAGCAGACCAAGAACATGCTGGTGAGCTACAGCCCGAAGAAGCTCGGCTTCTTCTGATCGGGTCAACAGGGCGTCAGGCAATGCCGCCTCCGGTTCACGAAGGGTGTCCCCCCCACCCTGACCCTCTCCCTGCCATTTTGCGGGGGGAGGGAGTTCCCGTTTTGGCAGGCTCGCTGAGCGCTTCCTGCATCAGGCTATGGAGACGTCCACCATGGAGACCGTCGTCAACGGTGAGCCGCGCGTCACGGCGACCGACAAGGCTCTCGAACTCATCCGGGAAATTCAGGTCGATTATCCCGATATTCTCTTTCACCAGTCCGGCGGCTGCTGCGACGGCTCTTCGCCGATGTGCTACCCGGCAAACGAATATCGCGTCGGCGAGAACGACGTGAAGCTTGGCGAGATCGGCGGCGTGCCGGTCTATATCAGCGGCAGCCAGTTTGCGGTGTGGCAGCATACCCAGCTCATCATCGATGTCGTGCCGGGCCGGGGCGGCATGTTTTCGCTCGATAACGGCCGCGAGAAGCGGTTCCTGACGCGGTCCCGTCTGTTCGGCGGCGAGGAAGTCTGCGCAGTGCCACGGGTTGGCTGACATCCGATTGATGAAGCGTCGATATAGGTGCAATCTCCGCTGACCGTCTTATGCTGATGCGTGGCGGGCGCTAAGTATCGGCGCTACGCCGGCCGCATCCGCGGCGAGCGTCATTCTGCGATAATGGAAGGTCAGATCATGGAGATCAAACGCAGCGGTTTTGCCGCTTCGGCCAAGGGGCCGGCAGACTATTTCACCGGCACGGTCAGGATCGATGCGCCGTTTGCCGGTAGCGGCAACCTGAGCGGTGTTACCGTCACATTCGAGCCGGGCGCCCGCACTGCCTGGCATACGCATCCGGCCGGGCAGACGCTGATCGTCATGACCGGCCTTGGCCGCGTCCAGCGCGAGGGTGGCCCGATCGAGGAGATCCGTCCGGGCGATATCGTCTGGTTCGAGCCCGGTGAAAAGCACTGGCATGGCGCCTCGCCGGAAACTGCGATGAGCCATATGGCAATCGCCGAAAAGATCGATGGTTCGGCCGTGACGTGGCTGGAGAAGGTCAGCGATGCCGACTATCTCGGCAGTCCGTCCTGATTACCATTCAGTCCTGTCCAGACGACGAAAGCCGTTTCCGTTGACTACGGAAGCGGCTTTTTCTTTGGGCGAGGCCAAGACGGGCGAAAGGAGGAAGAAGGGTGTCGCCCGCAGGATCAGGAGCGGATGAGGGGCTTGCTCGGGACCAGCGCGATGAGACGGGAGATGACGCGGTCACGTCCGGCAAGATCCTGGGCCACCTGCAGCGCCTTGGCGGCTTCTGCCGCAGAGCGCACCGTGCCTTCGAGCACGATGTAGGGACCGGTCACGTCGACGAAGATATCGCTGGCGTCGAAATCCGGGAGATAGCTGAGCTCGGCCTGGATTGCCGTACGCTCGCCTGAGACACTGTGTTCGCTTGTGAAATCGAAATCGGACATGGTTGGCTGAAGACTGCTGAGGAACATGACCATACTCCCGATGAAGATGAACGTCAGATGAATAAACCGTTGTACACCGTTCAGGTTCCGCGAATCACGTAAAAAATATTGGTAAGGACCGCCTGTCGCAGCAGTGGCGGAGGTCTGGAAGGGTCAAAGACGCAATCTGCGTCGATGACATGTCGCAGGTTCGCGATAGACGGGAGCGTCCGGGTGTCTTGCGATGGATGTAGGTGGGGAGGGAAATGGTGAGAGCGCAGGGATTCGAACCCTGGACCTACTGATTAAAAGTCAGTTGCTCTACCGACTGAGCTACGCTCTCACACATTCTTTCGCGGTGCGTCTGGCGCTGCCCTTCGAAAGTGCGCGGAACATATTCACGAGCCTTCGCGCGGTCAACCCGAAAAACAGCAAAATTGTGCAGTTCAACCGGTTTTCCATAGTGACGCGAAAAGGTGATTGGCAAACGCCCTTCATGATCGCTAGTTGAGGGCAAACGCGCGCCCTCAAGGCCGCGATCCGGAGCCTGACCCGTGTCGATTGCCGAAATATCCCTGCTGAGCGCGCTTTTCGCCGGCGCTTTGTCGTTTCTCTCCCCTTGCGTCCTGCCGCTCGTGCCGCCCTATCTCTGTTATATGGCGGGCATTTCGGTCGATCAGTTCCGGGGAGGAGCGGCCGTTGCAGGAGCATCTTCTTCGGGTAGCGTAATTGCGGCAAGCGGACAGACGGCCGGGACGCGCCGCGCGGTGATTCTCGCCGCACTGTTCTTCACGCTCGGATTCGGCACAGTCTTTGTTGCACTCGGGGCCGGTGCATCGACGATCGGCGTGCTGCTGCGCCAGCATCTCGACCTTCTGTCGAAGATCGGCGGCCTGATCATCATCGTGATGGGGCTGAATTTCCTTGGCGTCTTCCGCATCGGGCTGCTTGCCCGCGAGGCACGCTTCCAGGGGAGCGGCCAGCCGGCGACATTATCTGGTGCCTATGTCATGGGGCTGGCATTTGCCTTCGGCTGGACACCCTGTATCGGCCCGGTGCTTGGCGCCATTCTCGGCGTTGCGGCCTCGCGCGACACGGTCGGCGATGGGGCTGCGCTGTTGGCGATTTATTCGCTCGGGCTTGCCGTGCCGTTCTGGATCGCCGCCGGGTTTTCCGGGGCGTTCATGCGGTTTCTCGGGCGTTTCCGCCGGCATCTCGGTCTGGTCGAGAAGGCGATGGGCGCCTTCCTCATCCTGACCGGGCTTGCCTTCATCTTCGGCTTCGTCTCATCCGCCGCCATCTGGTTCCAGCAGACTTTCCCGATCCTGTCGCAGATCGGCTGACCGATTTTCACCAGTCGGTGACGATCAGCCTTTCTTGCGGAAGAGCCGGAAATCCGGCTTCAGCGTTTCAAGCGCGGCACGGATGCCGCGGCCGGGTTCGACGCCTTCGCGCATCAGGAGATTGCGCAGCGGCGGGGCGCCGGTCAGCATGTGCAAGCCACCGGCGCGCAGCATCTGGGCCGGCAGGAAATCAGACAGAAGCGATCGGTTGAGAAGATCGACGCCGAAAGTGCGGGTCATCACATCCGGACGGCGCTTGCGGTTGAAGCGATCCCCCATGTCGGAGCCGATCGTCTTTGCCGGAATGGCGCCGACAATCTCGGTCAGCGCGATGACATCGCGCAGCGACAGGTTGAGGCCCTGGGCGCCAATGGGCGGGAAGGCGTGGGCTGCCTCGCCGATCAGGGCCAGACGATCCTTGCCGAATCGATCCGCCATCAGGCTCGACAGCGGCCAAGCCTGGGGCGTGCCTTCAACCGTGACCTTGCCGAGCATGGACTGCATGCGTGTTTCCACCTGCCGCGACAGGTCTTCCGTCGACAGCGCCAGAAGACGTTCGGCATCCTGCGGCTTCACCACCCAGACGAGGCTCGAACGCATGCCTGGCAGGGGCACCTGGGTGAAGGGGCCTGTCTCGGTGTGGAATTCGGTCGAGACATTGCCATGCGGAATGGTGTGCGAGAAATTCAAGACGACGGCCGCCTGCGGATAGGCCCAGCGGCGAACGCCGATGCCCATCATCTCACGTGCCTTCGATTTGCGACCATCGGCACCGACGACGAAATCGAGATCCAGCGCGCTCGTATCCTTCATCAGGGCAATGACGCGTTCCGTGCCGAAATCGTAGCTTTCGACCTCGCCCTCGACGCGGGTGAGGTTCGGCTCGGCCGCGAGAGCCGCCTCCAGCACCGTCGTCAGAACCCGGTTCGGGATGTTGTAGCCGAAGGCATAAAGGCCGACATCGGAGGCGCGGAACTGGGCGGTCGGCGCTCTCAACAGCCTTTCGGTGCCGTCGATGATCTGCATGACCGAGAGCGGCGCCGCCTTCTGCGCGATCTCGTCCCAGAGGCCGAGCCGTTCGACGAAGCGGATCGAGTGATCCATCAACGCGGTGGTGCGCTCGTCATCGCGATCCGGTTTCGGGGCGATCAGTGCCACCTTGCGCCCGGCCCGCGCCAGCGAAAGGGCTGCTACAGACCCAGCAAGGCCGCCACCGACGACGCCGATCTCGAACTTAAGCATATCAGGCACTCCAAGCGATGCAGTTTCATCCGTATCTATAGCGCTATCATCCGCTTATCCATGGGACATCCGGCGCGCCGACACGAAATCATTGTATTTCCATGTCATAATCAAAGCATAGCGGCTTTCACCGTTGCAAACACCGGCGTTTCAACGCATACCTCGCCGACAGCGGGAAAGGCGGGACCGGCGCGTGATCAGGCGAATCTTCAATTACAAGAAAGTTCCCTATGCGGAGATGCGCGCGTTCAGCGTCCATCTTCTGACGGCTTCCGGTTCGTTCTTGGCCTTTCTCGGCGTGGTTGCCGCAGCCGAGCATCGCTTCATCGACATGTTCTGGTGGCTGGGGCTTGCGCTCCTCGTCGACGGTATCGATGGACCGATCGCCCGCAAGGTGCGCGTCAAGGAAGTGCTGCCCAACTGGTCCGGCGATACGCTCGACAATATCATCGACTATGTGACCTATGTGCTTCTGCCGGCCTTCGCGCTCTATCAGAGCGGCATGATCGGCGAGCCGTGGTCCTTCGTTGCGGCGGGCGCCATCGTCGTCTCCAGCGCCATCTATTATGCCGATATGGGTATGAAGACGGACGAGTATTTCTTCTCCGGATTTCCCGTCGTCTGGAACATGGTCGTCTTTACGCTGTTCGTCATCGATGCCAGCGCGACGACGGCGATGATCGTCGTTTCCGTCTCGGTTGTCCTGACTTTCCTGCCGATCAACTTCCTGCATCCGGTGCGCGTCAAGCGACTTCGAGGGCTCAATCTGGCTGTGTGCCTGATCTGGTGCGCGCTTGGCGGCTATTCGCTGCTTCTGCATTTCCAGTCGCCGCCATGGGTCGTCTGGGGCGTCGTTGCCAGCGGTATCTATCTCTATTGCATCGGCGGTGTGTTGCAGCTTTTCCCCTCTCTCGGAAAGTGATTGAACTTTTCTATCCGAGGCATGCTTAGCTATTGTGCAAGGCAGCAAAAACGCTATCAATATCAGGTGAATATCCGTGAATGACTTCACGGTGTCGGTTGAATGCTTGAAGGTCGCGACGCCGCTCGAATGAAGAAAGCGGTGCGGGGCCGGTGAGGGGATGAATTGGCCTTGTCAAAAGCCCAGCAAGCCGTGCCGCTTCTGTCAGTTTCCAAGCTGACAAAGCTCTTCGGCAGCTTTGCCGCGTGCAACGGCATCGATCTCGAGATTGCGCCCGGCGAAATCCATGCGCTGCTCGGCGAAAACGGTGCAGGCAAATCGACGCTCGTCAAAATGCTGTTCGGCGTGCTGCAGCCGAGCGAGGGGCAGATCTCGTTCGAAGGTCGGCCGGTGACGATCACGTCTCCCGGAGAGGCTCGGACACTCGGCGTCGGTATGGTCTTCCAGCATTTCTCGCTGTTCGAGGCGCTGACGGTTGCGGAAAACATCGCGCTGTCGCTTGACCCGAAGATCCCGCTTGCGAAGATCGCCGACGAGGCCGCGTCGCTGTCGAAGGCCTACGGCCTGCCGCTCGACCCGAATGCGCATGTGGCTGATCTGTCTGTCGGCGAGCGTCAGCGGATCGAGATCGTGCGGGCGCTGTTGCAGAACCCGAAACTCATCATTCTCGACGAACCGACCTCGGTTCTGACGCCGCAGGAAGCCGACCGGCTGTTCGAAACGCTGTTCAAGCTTCGGGCGGAAGGCCGTTCGGTTCTTTATATCAGCCACCGGCTGGAAGAGGTGCGGCGGATCTGTGATCGCGCGACGGTGCTTCGCCACGGCAAAGTCACTGCGCCTGCGATCCGAAGCAGGAGACGCGGCCTCGCTGGCGCGCATGATGGTTGGCGCCGAGGTGGCCGAGATTCACCGGGACGCCGGAGCAGCGCTTGGTGATCTCAGGCTCGAGGTTGCCAATCTGACCGTTCCGGCAAAGACGCCTTTTGCGGTGACGCTGAAGAATGTCGCGATGAAAGTGCGCACCGGCGAGATCCTGGCGATTGCAGGCGTTGCCGGCAACGGGCAGGGCGAGCTTTTCGATGCGCTTTCCGGCGAGTTCACCGTGCCGCAGGACGATGCGATCCGCATCCGTGGCAAGTCGGTCGGGCGCACCGGCATCAATGGCCGCAGGCTGCTCGGCGCCGGTTTCGTGCCGGAAGAACGCCATGGTCATGCGGCCGTCTCCGGCCTGCCGCTTTCCGACAATCTTCTGCTTGCCCGCAGCCGTTCCGATCGCAAGGCGTTTCTCTCGGGCGGCTTCCTGTCGCTGATCCGCAAAGGTGCCGTCTCCTCTGCCACCAAGCGCATCTGCGACGCCATGGATGTGCGCAAGAGCGGTGAAGATCCGCTTGCCGGCTCTCTTTCCGGCGGAAACCTGCAGAAATTCATCGTCGGCCGCGAGCTCGACCGGCAGCCGGCCGTGCTCGTCGTCAACCAGCCGACCTGGGGCGTCGATGCAGGCGCTGCAAGCCGCATCCGGCAGGCGCTGATCGATCTTGCCAAGGCGGGATCTGCCGTCGTCGTCATCAGCCAGGATCTGGATGAGATCTTTGAGGTTGCGACGAATATCGCCGTGATCTCCGAAGGCAAGCTCTCGGAGCCGCATCCCGCGGGTGAGCTCAGCCTTGAACGTATCGGCCTGATGATGGGCGGCATTCACGACAGCCATTCAGTTCCGGAGGCCGCCAGTGCGCATTGAACTTGAAAAGCGCGGCCGCGCCTCGGCGCTGTTTTCGATCGTCTCGCCGCTTCTGGCGCTGCTGCTGACGCTCGTCTTCGGCGCCGTGATGTTCTGGATGCTCGGCAAGGCGCCGCTCGGGGCGCTCTACAGCTTCTTCATCGAGCCGCTGCTCGATGTCTGGTCCATTCACGAGCTGGCCGTGAAGGCCGGGCCGCTGATCCTGATCGCCGTCGGCCTGTCGATCTGTTATCGCTCCAACAACTGGAATATCGGCGCGGAGGGACAGTTCACCATCGGCGCCATCACCGGTTCCATCCTGCCGGTACTTTATCCGACATGGCATTCGCCGGTCATTCTGCCGCTGATGCTGTTGATGGGTATTGCCGGCGGCGCGCTTATGCGGGGATCCCCGCGCTCCTGAAGACGCGGTTCAACACGAACGAGATCCTGACGAGCCTGATGCTCGTCTATATCGCCCAGCTTTTCCTCGACTGGCTGGTGCGTGGGCCGTGGAAAGATCCGCAGGGTTATAATTTCCCGCAGACAAAGAGCTTTCAGGCGGAAGCCGTGCTGCCGCCACTGCTCGATTCGGGCCGCGCCCATTGGGGCTTCGTCTTTGCCATCGTGGCGGCTGTCGGCATCTGGTTCATGATGCGCTTCATGCTGAAGGGGTTCGAGGTTTCCGTGCTCGGCCAGTCGGAGCGGGCAGGGCGATTTGCCGGCTTTTCGGCGCGGGGCATGGTGTGGTTCTCGCTGCTCGTCTCAGGAGGGCTTGCGGGCCTTGCAGGGATTTCGGAAGTCTCCGGTTCGATCGGCCATCTGCAGCCGTCGATTTCGCCGGGCTACGGCTTTACGGCGATCATCGTCGCCTTTCTCGGTCGCCTCAATCCGCTTGGCATCATCGCCTCGGGTCTCGTTCTGGCGCTGACTTATCTCGGCGGCGAGGCGGCGCAGCTTTCGATCGGGATTTCCGACAAGGCGAGCCGCGTCTTCCAGGGGCTTCTCCTGTTCTTCGTATTGTCCTGCGACACGCTGATCCATTACCGCATCCGGCTCGTGTTCGGTTCCGGTGCGCCGGTTGCCAAGCCAACGGCCCTGACAACGGCCGCAGCGACCACGACCACGACGACAAGCACAACCAGCAAACCGGCGGAGGTGACACGCTGATGTTCGAAGCTATCCTGCTGACCGTCATCACCGCATCGACGCCGCTGGTCATCGCCGCGCTGGGTGAACTCGTCACCCAACGCTCCGGCGTGCTGAACCTCGGGGTCGAGGGCATGATGATCATGGGGGCGGTCGCGGCGTTTGCTGCCGCCAAGATGACCGGTTCTCCCTATATCGGGCTTTTAGGCGGCATTGCCGGGGGCGCGCTCTTCTCGCTGCTCTTCGGCTTCCTGACGCTGACGCTGGTTGCCAATCAGGTCGCGACCGGACTTGCGCTCACCATTCTGGGCCTTGGCCTGTCGGGCCAGCTCGGTGAGCCCTTTGCCGGCCAGCCCGGCCTGCCGCTACCGGAGATCGTCATTCCCGGCCTGTCGCAGATCCCGTTCTTCGGCAGGGTTCTGTTCTCGCAGGACCTCACCTTCTATCTGTCGGTAGCGCTGGTCATCGGCGTCAACTGGTTCCTGTTCAGGAGCCGCACCGGGCTGAAAATGCGCGCCATCGGCGATAATCACGCCTCGGCCCATGCGCTCGGCATCAGCGTCATCCGCACCCGTTATCTGGCGGTGATGTTTGGTGGCGCCTGCGCCGGTCTTGCCGGTGCGCAGCTGTCGCTCGTCTATACGCCGCAATGGGTGGAGAACATGTCTGCCGGGCGCGGCTGGATTGCGCTGGCACTCGTCGTCTTCGCCTCATGGCGTCCATGGCGGGTTCTGGCCGGCGGCTATCTCTTCGGCGCGGTGACGATCGGGCAATTGCATGCGCAGGCTTTCGGCATTGCCGTCCCTTCGCAGCTGCTGTCCGCACTTCCTTACGCTGCAACTATTGTGGTGCTGATCATCATTTCGCATAATCGCCGCACAACGCTCATCAATACGCCGGCCTCGCTCGGGAAGCCCTTTGTCCCCGACCGGTGACTGCCGTTAAAACAATAATCCGTCTTCAAGCCAATAGAGGTTAGGAAATGAAGAAACTCGTGATTGCCCTTGCTGCGACGGCCGCGCTTATCAGCGGCTTTTCCAGCGGCGCACAGG
Organism: Shinella sp. UYSO24; assembly: GCA_902167985.1. GTDB lineage: Bacteria > Pseudomonadota > Alphaproteobacteria > Rhizobiales > Rhizobiaceae > Neorhizobium. The sequence goes on along the minus strand of CABHNZ010000022.1, from coordinate 17,125 downwards.
CGCAGGAAAAGAAGAAGGTCTGCTTCGTCTATGTCGGTTCGCGTACCGATGGCGGCTGGACCCAGGCCAACGAACTCGGCCGCCAGCAGCTTCTCAAGGCGCTCGGCGACAAGATCGAGGCGCCGTTCCTCGAAACGTTCCGGAAGGCCCGGATGCCGAGCGCGCCATCGAGCGCATGGCCCGTTCCGGCTGCTCGCTGATCTTCACCACCTCGTTCGGCTTCATGGACGCGACGCTCAAGGTTGCCGCCAAGTTCCCCGACGTGAAGTTCGAGCATGCAACCGGCTTCAAGACCGCGCCGAACGTTGCGACCTACAATTCGCGTTTCTATGAAGGCCGTTACATTTCCGGCCAGATCGCCGCCAAGATGTCGAAGAAGGGCGTTGCGGGTTACATCGCCTCCTTCCCGATCCCGGAAGTGGTCATGGGCATCAATGCCTTCGAACAGGGCGCCAAGTCGGTCAACCCGAACTTCAAGATGAAGGTCGTCTGGGCCAATACGTGGTTCGATCCGGGCAAGGAAGCAGATGCCGCCAAGGCACTGATCGACCAGGGCGTCGATATCCTGACGCAGCACACCGACACGACCGCTCCGATGCAGGTTGCAGCCGAACGCGGCATTTATGCTTTCGGCCAGGCTTCCGACATGATCGCTGCCGGCCCGAAGACGCAGCTGACCGCCATCGAAGACACCTGGGGCTCCTATTTCATCAAGCGCACCAAGGCGCTTCTCGATGGCACCTGGAAGTCCGAGCAGAGCTGGGACGGCCTGAAGGACGGCATTCTCACCATGGCGCCCTATACCAATATGCCCGACGACGTGAAGGCAATGGCGGAAGCGACCGAAGCCAAGATCAAGTCCGGCGAACTGCATCCGTTCACCGGCCCGATCAACAAGCAGGACGGCACGCCGTGGCTCAAGGCCGGCGAAAAGGCCGATGACGCGACGCTGCTCGGCATGAACTTCTACGTCGAAGGCGTAGACGACAAGCTGCCGCAGTAAGGCTTTTGCCGGGCGTAAGCCCTGCATTTGGCATCCATTAAAGGGCGGTCCGTGGGTTATCCTTGAAGGGTATTCCTCGGGCCGCCTTTTTTGTTTCCGTCGCACACAAGGCGTTTATCGCACTTAAGGTTTCTTGCTGATATGAAGCCGGCAACTGCCAAGGAGAATCCCTCATGAACCGTTCGTGCCTCGCCGTCATTCTTGCCGCCGGAGACAGCACGAGGATGAAGTCCTCGATGTCGAAAGTCCTGCATCCGATTGCCGGGCAGCCGATGATTGCGCATGTCATGGCAGCGGTTGCCGAGGCGGGGATGACGGATGCGGCGCTTGTCGTCGGGCGTGATGCGGAAAAGGTGGCGAAGGCCGGCAGCGTCGAAGGCGTCGCCGTCAGTGCCTATCTGCAGACAGAGCGTCTCGGCACCGGCCATGCGGTTCTGGCCGCCCGCGAGGCGATCGCCAAGGGGTTCGATGATATTCTGGTCGCCTATGGCGATGTGCCGCTGATCACGCCGCAGCCTTTCACCGAGGCGCGGGAAAAGCTTGCCGAAGGCGCCGATGTCGTCGTCATCGGTTTTAACACCGATAAGCCGACGGGCTACGGCCGCCTGATCGTCGAAAATGGCGAACTCGTAGCGATCCGCGAGGAGAAGGACGCCACCGACGAGGAGCGAAAGATTACATGGTGCAATAGCGGCCTGATGGCGATCAATGGTGCGAAGGCGCTGGATCTGCTCGGCAAGATCGGCAACAAGAATGCCAAGGGCGAATATTACCTCACCGATCTCGTCGAAATCGCACGAGCGGCGGGCGGCAAGGTCGTTGCCGTCAATGCGCCCGAGGAGGAACTGGCCGGCTGCAATACGCGCGCCGAGCTCGCCGTTCTGGAGCGTTTCTGGCAGGAGCGCCGTCGCCACGAGCTGATGCTCTCGGGCGTCACGATGATTGCGCCGGAAACCGTGTTTCTGGCCTTTGATACGCAGATCGGCCAGGATGCCGTCATCGAGCCGAACGTGGTTTTCGGTCCGGGCGTTTCGATCGAGGCGGGCGCTGTCATCCATGCCTTCTCGCATATCGAAGGTGCGCGGGTTTCCGGTGGCGCGACCGTCGGGCCGTTTGCGCGGCTGCGGCCGGGTGCGGATCTGGCAACCGGTTCGAAGGTCGGCAATTTCTGCGAGGTGAAGAACGGCAGGATCGGCGAGGGCGCCAAGGTCAACCATCTCACCTATGTCGGCGATGCGACGGTCGGCGCCAATGCGAACCTCGGCGCGGGGACTATCACCTGCAATTACGACGGGGTGAACAAGCACCTGACCGAGATCGGCGCCAATACGTTCATCGGCTCCAATTCCTCGCTCGTCGCGCCGGTTTCCATCGGTGACGGTGCCTATGTGGCATCGGGCAGCGTGATCACCGAAAATGTGCCGGCGGATGCGCTGGCCTTCGGTCGGGCACGGCAGGAGATGAAGCCGGGCAGGGCGCCTGCCCTGCGCGAACGGGCTCTGGCCTTCAAGGCTGCGAAGAAGGCGGCCCAAGACGCAGAAAAGCCTTAAACGGCTGGCGAAACGAAACGCTAAATTTCTCGCGTTACCATCAGATACTCAAAGTGACTGCGCGCCGCATTGCGTCTCGAAAGCGATCGGCTAGGTAGTCGGCTGGAACAAACAAAGCAGGAATCGTCCATGTGCGGAATTGTCGGGATCGTCGGAAAAGAACCGGTTGCGGAGCGTCTCGTCGATGCCTTGCGGCGGCTCGAATATCGCGGCTATGATTCTGCCGGTGTCGCGACCATCCATGACGGGACGATGGAACGCCGCCGCGCCGAGGGCAAGCTGTTCAATCTCGAAAAGGTTCTCGACGGCGAGCCCCTGCCGGGGACGATCGGCATTGCGCATACCCGTTGGGCCACCCATGGCGTGCCGAATGTCACCAATGCCCATCCGCATTTCGTCGAGGGCGTCGCGGTTGTCCATAACGGCATCATCGAGAACTTTTCCGAACTGAAGGAAGAGCTGATCGCAGAGGGCGCCGTCTTCGAAAGCCAGACGGACACGGAAGTCGTCGCGCATCTTCTCGCCAAATATACGCGCGAGGGCCTCGATCACCAGGCGGCGATGCTCGCCATGCTGAACCGGGTTCACGGCGCCTACGCGCTCGTCGTCATGTTTGCCGATGATGCCGGCACGATCATGGCCGCCCGTTCCGGCCCGCCGCTTGCCGTCGGCCACGGCAAGGGCGAGATGTTCCTAGGGTCTGACGCGATCGCGCTGTCGCCCTTCACCAACGAGATCACCTATCTCGTCGATGGCGACTGTGCGGTGCTGACCGCAAAGGGTGCGAAGATCATGGACTTCTCCGGCCGACCGGTGACGCGCAAGAGCCAGATCTCGCAGGCCGCCACCTTCCTCGTCGACAAGGGCAACCATCGCCATTTCATGGAGAAGGAAATCTACGAGCAGCCGGAAATCATTTCCCACGCGCTCAGCCATTACGTCGATTTCGCCGAAAACGTCGTGAAACAGCCGGATGCGGCGATCGATTTCGGTTCGGTCTCCGGTCTGGCGATCTCCGCCTGCGGCACGGCCTATCTCTCCGGCCTCGTCGGCAAATACTGGTTCGAGCGTTACGCGCGCCTGCCGGTCGAAATCGACGTCGCCTCGGAATTCCGTTACCGCGAAATCCCGCTGTCGAAGAGCCAAGCGGCGCTGTTCATCTCGCAGTCCGGCGAGACGGCCGATACGCTCGCCTCGCTGCGTTACTGTAAGGACGAGGGCCTGAAGATCGGCGCCATCGTGAATGTCAAGGAATCGACCATCGCGCGCGAATCCGATGCGATCTTCCCGATCCTTGCCGGCCCTGAAATCGGTGTCGCCTCGACCAAGGCATTCACCTGCCAGCTCGCCGTTCTCGCTGCATTGTCGATCGCAGCCGGCCGCGCCCGCGGCACGATTACGGCCGAGGGCGAGAGGGCGATGGTGAAGCATCTCGTCGAAATGCCGCGGATCATGAGCCGCGTGCTGAACGAGGTGCAGCCGCAGATCGAGGCGCTGTCACGCGAGATCGCCCGCTTCAAGGATGTCCTCTATCTCGGCCGCGGAACGAGCTTCCCGCTTGCCATGGAAGGCGCGCTGAAGCTGAAGGAGATCTCCTATATTCACGCCGAAGGCTATGCTGCCGGCGAGCTGAAGCATGGGCCGATCGCGCTGATCGACGAGAACATGCCGGTCATCGTCATTGCGCCGCATGATCGGTTCTTCGAAAAGACCGTGTCGAACATGCAGGAAGTGGCGGCTCGCGGCGGCAAGATCATCTTCATCACCGACGAGCGTGGCGCAGCTGCCTCCAAGCTCGAGACCATGGCGACGATCGTTCTGCCGAATGTCGACGAGATCATCTCGCCGATGATCTTTGCCCTGCCGATCCAGCTTCTGGCCTATCACACGGCAGTCTTCATGGGCACGGACGTCGACCAGCCGCGCAATCTGGCAAAGTCCGTCACCGTCGAGTGACAGGGGCCTCTGGCCCTCTTTTCATCAACTGCGAAGTCCCCGCCGCCGATACCGGCGGGGCGTGATCGCAAGCCCGCTATAAAGCCGCCGGAACGAACTGGCGTCCATGGCGTTCGCCCTCCAGACGGCTGAGCATTGTCGCGACCAGATCTGCGGTTGGACGCATCGATATGTGATGGGCGGGCGGGGCGGGCGGCTCTTGCGGCGACTTCGCCCATCCGTCATTGTTTTCCTTTAGATTCGATCCCGGTGCAGGCTCGACATGAAGCCCACCAAGCCAGATCGCCAAGAAATGTCAGGTTGCCGATGAGCGAAACTCCCGAGAGACTGTCGATGGCCGGGCGCCTCAGGAACAATTTCCTGACGGGGCTGATCATCTGCGCGCCGCTCGCCATCACCGTCTGGCTGACCTTCACCTTCATCGACTGGGCTGACAGCTGGGTGACGCCCTACATCCCGCAGCGTTACGATCCGCAATATTATTTCGACGTGACGATCCCCGGCACCGGTCTCGTCATCGCGGTGCTGTTCATCACCATTATCGGTTTTCTCGGCAAGAACCTGATCGGCCGGTCGATCGTCAATTTCGGTGAATCCATCCTGCACCGGATGCCGCTGATCCGCACCGTCTACAAGAGCGTCAAGCAGATCCTCGAAACGGTGCTGAAGGAACAGTCCACCTCGTTCAAGAAATGCGGGCTCGTTGAGTTTCCGACGCCCGGCACCTGGGCACTGGTCTTCATTGCCGGCGACGCACAGGGCGAGATTGCCGAAAAGCTCAATACCGATGGCGAGGAAATGGTCGCGGTCTTCATGCCGCCGACGCCAGTGCCGACGGCCGGCTTCCTGATGTTCGTGCCGAAAAGCAAGATCGTCATGCTCGACATGACACCGGAAGAGGGTGCCAAACTGCTGATCTCCGGCGGCCTGATCGCACCGGACTATAAGCCAAAGGTGCCGGAAATTCCCGTCCTGCCGGCGCCTGCTGCGAAAGAGCCGGCGACGACAAGCGTCAAATAGGCCGGCCATCCGAGTCCGGTCGTCCAAGTCCGATCACCCAAGTGCGTGCACCTAGGGCCGGGCACCGAGATGCCGTAGCCCGAGCTCGTCGATCAGTTCCTGTCGCCCACGCCCTGTCGTGAAAGTCCTATCCTGCCCGCAGGAAGCGGATCGCCTCGTCGCGGCGGTGGAGATAGAGGAGCGCACGGATCGCTTCACCGCGCTCCGTCGTCAGATCCTGATCGCGTTCCAGCAGGTAGGCGGCGTCCTTGCGGGCGACTTCCAGCAGGTCGGCATGGGCTTCGAGACTGGCGATCCTGAAGCCCGGCGTGCCGGACTGGCGGGTGCCGAGAAGCTCACCTTCGCCACGCAGTTTCAGGTCTTCCTCGGCAATCAGAAAGCCGTCCTCGCTGTCGCGCAGGATGGAGAGGCGGGCATGGCCCGTTTCACTCAGCGGCCCCTTGTAGAGAAGGATACAGGTGGAGGCCTCCGCCCCACGCCCGACGCGGCCGCGCAGCTGATGCAGCTGGGCCAAGCCGAAGCGTTCCGCATGCTCGATCACCATGATCGTCGCATCCGGCACGTCGACGCCCACCTCGACGACGGTGGTGGCCACCAGAAGCCGGATCTCGCCATTCTTGAAGGCGGACATGACGGCATCCTTTTCCGGTCCCGTCATTCTTCCATGCACGAGACCGACATTCCGCTCGCCGAGTTCGCGCGCCAGAACGGCATGGCGTTCTTCAGCCGACATCAGCTCTGATTGATCGCTCTCTTCCACCAGCGGGCAGATCCAATAGGCCTTCTTGCCCTCCGAGACCGCACTTCTCAGCCGTCCGACGACATCGCCGATCCGCTCGGTCGGGATGGTGACGGTCTGGATCGGCTTGCGGCCGGCCGGCTTCTCCGTGAGCTTGGAAACGTCCATATCGCCGAAGGCGGCGAGGACCAGCGTGCGCGGGATCGGTGTCGCGGTCATCACCAGCATATGCGGCGAGATGCCCTTGGCGGTGAGCCGCAGACGCTGGTGGACGCCGAAACGATGCTGCTCGTCGACGACGGCGAGAAGGAGATTGTTATAGTTCACCGCATCCTGAAACAGCGCATGGGTGCCGATGACGATCTGCGCCTCGCCGGAGGCGATCCGCTCGACGATCTCGGTGCGTTCCTTGCCCTTGGTGCGGCCGGTCAGGACATCGACTGTGATGCCGACGGCGCTCGCGAGCTTCGAAATGGTGGCAAAGTGCTGGCGGGCGAGAATTTCGGTCGGCGCCATCAGGACGGCCTGTCCGCCGGCCTCGACGGCTGCCGCCATGGAGAGGAGTGCCACCAGCGTCTTGCCGGCGCCGACATCGCCCTGCAACAGGCGGAGCATACGGTCCTCGCCGGCCATATCCTTCATGATATCCTCGACCGCCTGCCGCTGGCTGTTGGTCGGTGAGAAGGGAAGGTTGGCGATGATGCGGGCGGCAAGATCGCCCTTCACCCTTATCGGCTGGCCCGGCACCTTTCGCACCTTCTGGCGCACCAGCGCCAGCGACACCTGACCGGCGAGCAACTCGTCATAGGCGAGGCGGCGGCGGGCGGGTGACTGCGGATCGATATCAGCGGCATCGCGCGGGTCATGCAGGCGCTCGAAGGCTTCCTTTACGGTAGGGAAGCCCTGACGTTGCGTGAGGGGCAGATCGGCCCATTCCGGCAGATCCGGCATGCGCGCGACCGCGCCTTCGATCGCCTTTCGGAGCGATTTGGGCGAAAGGCCTGCCGTCAGCGGATAGATAGGCTCGACCAGCGGCATGTTTTCCGCCTCCGACGCCTTTACGATGAAGTCCGGATGGACCATCGAGGCGCGGCCGTTGAACCAGTCGACCTTGCCGCTCACCAGTACCGTCTCGTCGATCGGCAGCGACTTTTCCAGCCAGTTGCCCTTGGCGCGAAAGAAGGTCAGTGCCAGTTCGCCGGTCGGATCGCGCAGCATGACGCGGTAGGGCTGGCTGGAGCGGCCGGGCGGTGGCGGCATGTGGCGATCGACGCGTCCCTCGATGGTGACGATCTGGCCTTCCTGAGCAAAGGCGATGCCGGGGCGGTTGCGGCGGTCGATCAGCGAATAGGGCGCATGGAAGAGAAGATCGACGACACGGCAATCCTCGACATCCTCGCGATTGGTGACACGCGCGATGAACTCGGCGATCTTGGGGCCGACGCCGGGAAGCGAGGAAACGGATGCAAAGAGCGGATCGAGAACTGTCGGGCGCATGGCGGCTAAATGGGATGAGTTTTGCCCATTTGGCAAGGTGACGCGCGACGAAAACAATCCTATATGAACGGCAAACAGGGATGACGACATGACCGGACTTGCGCGCACCAGCGCCGATCTCGACCCGCGCCGCCGGCGCATTCTCTATCGTTGCTGGCATCGCGGCATACGCGAGATGGATCTCGTCTTCGGCCAGTTCGCCGAAGAGCAGATCGCCGGCCTTTCCGATGCCGATCTCGATGAGTTCGAAATGATCATGGGCAAGGACGATCACGACCTGCATGCCTGGATCACCGGGGCCCAGCCGGTGCCCGACGAGATGCGTACGCCGCTCTTTGCCCGCGTCGCCGCCTACCGGCCGGATTTCGACGTGGTGACGAAGGCGACGCTCGAAGCAAGGCTCGGACCCGCCACATGATGATTGCCGGTTTCGACGCGAAGAAGATCGCGGCGGCCACGCAGCCGCTCACTATCGGCAATGTGCCGCCGGGCATGGAAGCATTCCTGCTGGCGCAGCTGGCGCGCGCCGTCAGCCGGTTGCTATGTGCTTTCCGATGGCCAGCGGATGCCCGATATCGAGCAGATGCTGTCCTTCATCGCGCCCGATATTCCGGTCATGACCCTGCCGGCCTGGGACTGTTTGCCCTATGACCGCGTTTCGCCGAGTGCCGATGTCTCCGCACGGAGACTGTCTGCGCTGTCCGGCCTGATCTCGCATGCAAAGAAGCCGCATGCGGCGATCGTGCTCGTCACCGTCAATGCCATGCTGCAGAAGATCGCGCCGGCAGACGTGATCGAGAGCCTCGCCTTCTCGGCCAAGCCCGGCAACCAGATCCGCATGGACGACATCGCCGCAAGGCTCGAGCGCAATGGTTTCGACCGCGTCTCGACCGTGCGCGAAGTCGGCGAATTTGCCGTGCGCGGCGGCATTCTCGATGTCTTCGTGCCCGGCACGGAAGAGCCGGTGCGGCTCGATTTCTTCGGCGATACGCTGGAAAGCATCCGTTCCTTCGATCCGGCAAGCCAGCGCACGACGGGGCAGGCCCGCTCGCTTGACCTGAACCCGATGAGCGAAGTGACGCTGACGCCCGATACGATCAGCCGCTTCCGCAAGAACTACCTGTCGCTCTTCGGTGCCGCCACCCGCGACGACGCGCTCTATCAGGCCGTTTCCGAAGGCCGCCGCTATGCGGGCATGGAACATTGGTTGCCGCTGTTCTACGAACGGCTGGATACGGCCTTCGACTATCTCTCGGGCTTCCGCATCGTCACCGACCATACGGCGCGCGAGGCGGCCAACGAACGCTCCAAGCTCGTCATCGACTATTTCGAGGCGCGCCGCGAGCAGGGGAGCCAGGGCAAGGGCGTGGCGGCACAGGCGACGCCCTACAAGCCGATCTCGCCGGGGCAGCTCTATCTCGACGGCAAGGCCTTTTCGCAGGCGCTGGATGCCGTCTCTGCCCTGCGGCTGACACCGTTCAACGAGATGGATGCAGACGGTCGCCGGGTGGTGACGCTCGACGCCCATACCGGACCGCGCTGGGCGAAGAGCCAGGCAGAGGTCAACGCGGCGGCGGAAAGCCGCGGCGAAAAGGGCGACGGTGAGGGTGAGGCGGACGAGCGCGTCAACATCTTCGATCTCGTCGTCAAGCATATCGCCGACAAGCGGGCCGAAGGCGCCAAGGTTCTGATCACCGGCTGGTCTGCCGGTTCGCTCGACCGCCTGTTGCAGGTGCTGGACGAGCGCGGGCTGAAGCGCATCAAGTTCATCGAAAAGCTTGCCGATCTCGACACGCTCGACAAGGGCGAGGCGGCGTCTGCCGTGCTCAGCCTCGAAGCCGGTTTCGAGATGGGCAATGTCGCCATTATCGGCGAGCAGGATATTCTCGGCGACCGCATGGTCCGGCGCGGCAAGCGGCGCAAGCGCGGTGCGGATTTCCTCACCGAAGTCGCCGGTCTCGACGAAGGCTCGCTCGTCGTCCATGCGGAACACGGGATCGGCCGTTTCGTCGGGCTGATTACCATCGAGGCCGCCGGTGCGCCGCGCGCCTGCCTCGAACTGCATTATGCCGATCAGGCAAAGCTCTTCCTGCCGGTCGAAAACATCGATCTTCTCTCCCGCTACGGCTCGGATGCCGCGGAAGCGCAGCTCGACAAGCTCGGCGGCGGTGCATGGCAGGCACGCAAGGCGAAACTAAAGAAGCGGCTGCTCGACATGGCCGGTGCGCTGATTGCGGTTGCTGCCGCCCGCATCACCCGCCGTGCGCCTGTCCTGACGACGCCGGAAGGGCTCTATGACGAGTTTGCCGCGCGCTTCCCCTATGACGAGACCGAGGATCAGGCCAACGCTATCGATGCGGTGCGCGACGATCTCGGCGCAGGCCGCCCGATGGACCGTCTCGTCTGCGGCGATGTCGGCTTCGGCAAGACGGAAGTGGCGCTGCGCGCCGCCTTCTTCGCCGCGATGAACGGCGCGCAGGTGGCCGTCGTCGTGCCGACGACGCTTCTGGCCCGCCAGCATTTCAAGACGTTCAAGGAACGTTTTCGCGGGTTGCCGATCAGGATCGCGCAGGCCTCGCGCCTCGTCACCGCCAAGGAGTTGGCGCAGACGAAGAAGGAAGTGGCAGATGGCAAGGTCGATATCGTCGTCGGTACCCATGCGCTGCTCGGTGCCGGCATCCAGTTTGCCAACCTGAACCTGCTCATCATCGATGAAGAGCAGCATTTTGGCGTGAAGCACAAGGAACGGCTGAAGGAGCTGAAGAGCGACGTGCATGTGCTGACGCTCTCGGCAACACCGATCCCGCGCACGCTGCAGTTGGCGATGACGGGCGTGCGCGAGCTTTCGCTGATCACCACGCCGCCGGTCGACCGCATGGCCGTCAGGACCTTCATTTCGCCCTTCGATCCGCTGGTCATCCGCGAGACGCTGATGCGCGAGCATTATCGCGGCGGCCAGAGTTTTATGTCTGCCCGCGGCTTGCCGATCTCGCCGATATCCAGGCGTTTCTGCAATCGGACGTGTCGGAATTGAAGGTCGCCGTTGCCCATGGCCAGATGGCGGCGGGCGAGCTCGAAGACATCATGAATGCCTTCTATGACGGCAAGTATGACGTGCTTCTGTCGACGACGATCGTCGAATCCGGCCTCGATGTTCCGACTGCCAACACGCTGATCGTCCACCGCGCCGACATGTTCGGTCTCGCCCAGCTCTATCAGCTGCGCGGCCGTGTGGGACGCTCCAAGGTGCGCGCCTTTGCGCTTTTCACGCTGCCGGTCAACAAGCCGCTGACGCAGATGGCCGAACGGCGCCTGAAGGTGCTTCAGTCGCTCGATACGCTCGGCGCCGGCTTCCAGCTGGCAAGCCACGATCTCGACATTCGTGGTGCGGGCAATCTCTTGGGCGAGGAACAGTCGGGGCATATCAAGGAAGTCGGCTTCGAACTCTACCAGCAGATGCTGGAGGAGGCCGTGGCCGAGGTGAAGGGCGAGGACGAGATTGTCGATACCGGCTGGTCGCCGCAGATCTCGGTCGGCATCACGACGATGATCCCGGAAAACTATGTGCCGGATCTTCATCTGCGCATGGGCCTCTATCGCCGTCTCGGCGAGGTGCAGGATCTGGCGGAAATTGACGGTTTCGGTGCAGAGATGGTCGACCGTTTCGGACCGATGCCGTCGGAAGTGCAGAACCTTCTGAAGGTCGTCTACATCAAGACGCTCTGCCGCAAGGCGAATGTCGAGAAGGTCGATGCGGGTCCGAAGGGCGTCGTCATCGCCTTCCGCGACAAGCAGTTCCCCAACCCGGCCAATCTCGTCGGCTATATCGCCAAGCAGGGCACGATGGCGAAGATCCGCCCGGACCAGAGCATCTTCCTTACCCGCGACCTGCCGACGCCGACCAAGCGCCTGACGGCCGCAGCCCAGATCATGACGCAGTTTGCCGAGTTGGCGAAGGGGTAAGGCGCCTAGCAGCAGCGCTGGACTTCTACAGACGAAAGGCCGGGATCGCTCCCGGCCTTTTTTGTCAGGGAAGAGGGCCGTACTCTCCGCCTCACCCTATAAGTTTGTCCCGATAGCTGTCCCTGTCCGGCATCTTTCCTCTATGCTTCGACGCCGTCTTCCTCGGGCTTGTCCCGGGGATCTAACCAGGCCAGCGAGATCGGCCGTGGACAGATGCTCGGGACAGGCCCGAGCATGACGGAGGCGATAGAGCGGAGGCTTTCATCTACGCAAAAAGGCCGGGATTGCTCCCGGCCTTTGATGTGCGTCGAATACGTACTGGCGAACCGCCTCAGCGCCCGTCTTCGGTCTCCGGCGCAATCATGGCCGCTGCCTGAGCGTTAGGCGCGACTGCCGGCGGCAATGGGGTACCGCGCACCTTTTCACGCCGCAGCGTCAGAAGGCCGGAACCGCAGATCAGAATGATGCCGATCACCATCGGAAGGTCGATGCCATCACCGAAGATCAGGTAGCCGAAGAAGACCGCCCAGAGCATCTGGCTGTACTGGATCGGACCGATCGCCGTCGCCGGCACATAGGCTGCCGCATACATGAGAAGGATGGCCGCAACGGCTGCAAATATGCCGTAGCCGGCGACATAGGCCCATTGCACGGCGTCGGGCATTGTCAGTTGCGGAATGGCGAGCAGGCCACAGACGACGACGGTGCCGAGCATGCCGGCGCCATAGAGCGAGATGTTCTTTTCCGACGGTCCCATGGCGCGGAAGACGACGATGGAGATCGCGCCGCTCAGGCCACCGAAGACCGCGCCGAGATGGCCGATCGACAATTCACGAAAGCCGGGACGCAGCACGACCAGCACGCCGACAAAGCCGATGATGACGGCTGCCCAGCGGTTGATGCCGACCTTCTCCTTCAAAAGATCACCGACATGATGGTGACGAAGGAGGGCAGGAGGAAGATCAGTGCGAAAGCTTCGGCCATCGACAGGTGGGTGAAGGCCGTGACGCTGCCGATCGTGCCGAAGGCCTGCGAGGCGAAGCGCAGCAGCCAAAGCGGCCGGTTGGTGGTTGCGAAGACATCCGTCCAGCGATCGCCGCGCTTCATCAGGAAGGGCAGGCCGATGAGGCCGAATATGGCGCCAAGACAGGCGGCCTGATAGGCGCTCATCGTGCCATGCAGGAGTTTTACACTCGCGTCGCTCCAGGAATAGGCAGCGAAGGAGGCGAAGGCCAGAATGAGGCCTTTCATCGTATTATCGGTACGCACTTTAGGGGTCCTGTGAAAGGAATAGGGGTCAAATCATGCTTTTGCGGGCTTCGGCCTTCATCTTCGCGATATCGCGAAAGCCGTTGGCAAGAACGTCGGGCGTCTGGGCGCCGGAAACGGCATATTGGCCGTCGATGATGAAGAAGGGCACGCCGGAAACGCCCATCTGCTGGGCTGCGTCGATCTCGGCAATGACGGTATCCTTGTCGGCATCGCCGGCCAGCAGGTTCTCGATGAGTTTGCCGTCAAGGCCGGCAGCCTTTGCGACGTCGAGAAGCACGGCCTTGTCGCCGACATTGCGGCCTTCTTCGAAATAGGCCTTGAACAGGCCGGTCACGACGCGATCCTGCATGTCACGACCTTCCGTCAGCGCCCAGTGAAGCAGGCGGTGGGCGTCGAGCGTGTTGGGGCCGATCTTGATGGCGGCGAAATCGTAATTGATGCCGACTTCCTTGCCGAGTGTGGTCAGCACTTCATGTGCCTTCTCGACCTTTTCCGCACCGCCGAGCTTGGCCGCCAGATGTGCGTGGTGATCGACGCCTTCCGGCGGATGATCGGGGTTCAGGCGGTAGGGATGCCAATTGACGTCGACGCCGACTTCGTCCTGCACGTCTGCAATGGCAAGTTCGAGGCGTGCCTTGCCCAGATAGCACCAGGGGCAGACGACATCCGAAACGACATCGATGGTGAGACGCTCCATGGCAATAACCTTTCGTTGGGCAAATGGCAGGCCGCGCGCCGGATGGTCATCCCGCAGGAATTACTGGGCGCGCTTATCCCACCATGTGTTGAGCTGATAGCCGTAAAGCGGCAGCTTTTCGGGATAACCGATATAGCTGCGCTGCGCCACCCACTGATCTGCGACATGATAGAGCGGCACGAGGTAATGGCCAGAGATGAGAAGTCGGTCATAGGCGCGCACCGCCGCGGTGAAATCCTCCGCGCCTCGGACGGTCATCATCGTCTCGATCATCTTGTCGAGATCCGGGCTGGCGGCGCCGGCGAAGTTGAAGCTACCTTGCCGATCCCGTGACGAAGAGCCCCAGCGCCCCACCTGTTCGATGCCGGGCGACAGCGACGAGGGGAAGGATTTGACGATCATGTCATAGTCGAAATTGCCCGAGCGCGCCTGATACTGCGCATCGTCGACGGTGCGGATCGCCATCTCGACGCCGATCAGGCGCAGGGTGCGCTGATAGGCGATCGCGAGCTTTTCCTGGTCCTGGCTCTGGGTCATCACTTCGAAGGCAAGCTGGCGGCCGCGAGCATCGAGCATCTTGCCGTTGCGAATGGTGTAGCCGCCCTTTTTCAGAAGATCCACGGCCTTGCGCAGGACCTTGCGGTCGGCGCCCGATGCATCCGTGACCGGCACCCGATAGGTGCCATTGAGGACGTCCGGCTCGACATCCGCCTTCATCGGGCCAAGCAGTGCAAGCTCGCGATCATCGGCCGGGCGGCCAAGCGAACTCAGGTCGGAATTCTGCCAGAAGCTTTGCGTGCGCGTATAGGCATTTTCAAAGAGGTTGCGATTGGCCCATTCGAAATCGAAGGCCAGTGACAGGCCGGTGCGGACATTGACGTCCTTGAAGATCGGTCGACGGGTGTTGAAGACGAAGCCGAGCATGCCGGTCGGCAGTTTCGGCGTGAATGTGTCCTTCAGCACATCGCCATTGCTGACTGCCGGAAATCATAGGCCGTTGCCCAATGGGTCGGGCTGCCATCCGGATAGATATCGACCTCGCCCTTTTTGAAGGCCTCGAACAGCGAGTTATCCTGCAGAAAATATTCGATGGTGATCCGGTCGTAATTGTCGAAGCCGACCTTGGAGGGAATGTCCTTGCCCCAGTAGTTGGGATCCCGCTGGTAGACGATCCGGTCGCCGGGAGAGACCGATTTCACCAGATAGGGGCCGGAACCGACCGGCGGCTTGAGCGTCGTCTGATCGAAGGTTGCCGGATCGATGGCGTGTTTCGGCAGGATCGGCGTGCCATAGGCGAGGATCAGGGGGAACTCGCGATCCGCCTTGTCATTGAAGGTGAAGCGGACGCCGTGCTCCCCGACCTTCTCCATCTTGGCGACCGCATCGAGCCGTGTCGAAAACGGGATGCGGCCCTTGTCGCGCAAGAGTTCGAAGGAGAAGATCACGTCATCCGGGGTCACAGGCTGGCCGTCCGACCATTTCGCCTTGGGGTTCAGGTTGAACTGGATCCATTTGCGCTGATCGTCCATCTCGACGCTTTCGGCAAGCAGGCCGTAGAGCGTGAAGGGCTCATCCGAGGAGCGCGTCATCAGCGATTCGTAGACGAGATTGCCGAAGCCAGGATCCCATATGCCGCGCGCCGTGGTGCGCATCGACTTCAGGATGAAGGCGTTCAGGCTGTCGAATGTGCCGACGACGCCATAGGTGATGCTGCCGCCCTTCTTGACGGCCGGATTGACGTAAGGGAAGTGCGTGTAATCGGCAGGCAGGGCAGGGGCGCCATGCATCGCAATACCGTGAACGGGAGCCGCCAGCGCCTGAAAACTGCCTGCCAGCGCAAAGAACAAAGCAATAGCGAAGCGCCGCATGAAGTCATCCCTGGTCATTACCGCTGATTCGGTGGAAAAATACCGCATACGGGCCATCCGACCAACAGAGTGGCCGTCTTTCGTGCAGCATGCATGCCCAGCCTATCGGTAAAAAAAGCGAAAGAAAGGCTGGATATCGGACCATTGGCCATGTAACAGATGGCGCGGACGGAGGGGTCATTCAATTGCCTCATTTGGCCGACAGGTGACAGGGCAGTATGACACCCCGAGGGATGGATGGCCGACGGTCACGCCCGACAGGATTTCAGGAGACGGATTACGTTATGACGTTGAAGGCAACCAAAGTTCTGCGGACCGCCATGTCCGCTCTCGCACTTTCTTTCGGCGCGAGCGCGCTGCCGGTCACAAGCTTCGCGCAGGACGCAGCGCCGCAGCAGGGCGCTCCGGGTGCTCCGCCGCTCGGCTGGTTCAAGACCTGCACCAAGCAGGATGACAGCGATCTCTGCGTCGTGCAGAACGTTACGCTTGCCCAGAATGGCCAGCTGATCACCGCTGTCGGCCTCATCACCGTTGAAGGCAAGGTCAACCGCAAGATCCTGCAGGTTTCGGTTCCGACCGCACGTCTCGTGCCTCCGGGCGTCATCATGCAGATCGACAACGGCAAGGGCCAGAAGCTCGACTACGCCGTCTGCCTGCCCGACAAGTGCACGGCCGAAGTTCCGCTGACCGACCCGATGATCGCAGCCCTCAAGAAGGGCACCGACGTGATCTTCACCTCGATCAACTTCCGCCGCGCGCCGAACCCGATCAAGATCTCGCTCAACGGCTTCACCGGCGCCTTCGACGGCCCGGCGATCTCGCAGTCGCAGCTTGCCGAAAGCAGCGTTCGCTGGAAGAAGGCATGCAGAAGAAGGCTGAAGAAGCCCGCAAGAAGCTCGAAGACGCACAGTCCGCTGCAAAGCAGGGCCAGTAAGTCTCAACGGTGACGGACCCGGCGGTAAGCCGGGTTCTCCCGACATAGTCCAAAAGAAAACGCCGGCCCGAGGGTCGGCGTTTTCTTTTTGTGCGATCACTCTTTTTGTGCAGCCACTCATGGGCGGCCCTAAGGCTGCCGGTGGCGTTCATCAGTTGGCGAGCATCGTCTTGGGCTTGAACTCGCCTGTCGGAGCCATGTCGAAGATCTGGTAAACCTGCGGATTGCGGAGCGGCTGCTCGCTCTCGTCATGTTCCAGGTTCTGCTCGGAGACATAGGCGACATATTCCGTGTCGTCGTTTTCAGCGAGCAGATGGTAGAACGGCTGGTCCTTGCTGGGGCGGATTTCGGCGGGAATGGAGTTCCACCATTCCTCGGTATTCGAAAACTCCGCGTCCACATCGAACACGACGCCGCGGAACGGAAACACCTTGTGGCGAACCACTTCTCCGATGGTAAATTTGGCGTTGCGCTGTTTCATGGTTTGACGTCCTTTCGAACATCAATGTGGGAATAAATGGGGCAGACATCAAGGGAATAGTGTCACAGTTCGTTCAACTCGCTGCTGAGAGGCTTACGCTTCGTGAGTTGCCCGTCCTTCTCCCTTCGTCCAGTTCTTCCATCTC